>NZ_JBNJLS010000001.1:0-1367829 GCF_050510915.1 Streptomyces odontotermitis
TTTTATTCTTGCGTTTCCGACTCTATCAGACTCTTTCGTGTCCGATTCCCGGTCGGCGGGATTTGTCTTTTGGCCTCGCGGCCTTTCGACATTCACTACGTTAGCCGATTTCCCGAGCAACTCATAATCGAGGCCCGCGAGTTCGAATTCCGACATGCGGGCATGCGAAATACGGCCCCGCTGAGGGGAAGTCGTAGGTAGTGGTTGGCCGCTTCCGGCTGCTGGCTGAACGCCGTACCCGGTTCAAGCGGCTCGGGCTACATTACGGACCGGCCAGGGGCGCGTCAAGTTCGGCGGCGACGGGGCGTATGGGCCCGATAAGGGCTCACCGTAGGGTCGTTGGCGATCCAGAAGCGCCAGGGGTGGACGCCGCCCTCGCCCGCGACACCGGTGCGCGGTCCGCTTCTGACCTGGTCGGTGCGGGTGGCCGTACCGGTGAGGAGCGAGAACGGGGCTCCCCGGCCCGCGCAGACGTCGGCTCCGTCGAGGGATCGGTCCACGTCAAGGGCCGTGGCGAGGCGGGCCGGGCCTTTGGCCAGTTCCTTGTCGTTGCGGGCCGAGAGTCGTCGCTCGCGGGCGAGCTCGGCTCCGGTGGTGATCTCGCCCGCGCGCAGCAGCACCGCCCGTGCCTTGCCCTCGGGTCCGCACACCAGGTTCATGCAGTGCCACATGCCGTAGGTGAAGTAGACGTACACGTGTCCGGGCGGGCCGAACATCACGCCGTTGCGGGCGGTGCGGCCGCGATAGGCGTGTGATCCCGGGTCCGTCTCCCCCGCGTACGCCTCGACCTCTGTGAGGCGGAGCTCGATCGGCCCGTCCGGTGTGCTGCGCACGAGGATCCGGCCCAGCAGGTCGGGGGCGACCTCCAGGACGGGGCGGTCGAAGAAGTCCCGAGGCAGGGGCGTACGGTCAGGGGCCGCGATCATGGCGTACGAGCGTAGTGCAGGTAGTGCGGATGGTTCGAGCGGACGGTGGGCAAGGGGCCTTGGGCTTGCCAGGGTGAAGAAGCGGAACCGCGCACGGGCCCATCGCGTTTGTACGGGTCAGGAATTGAGCATCGAGTCGACCACAGGCCGGGGGCCTGGGGAGGAGAGTCATGGGGTTCAAGAAGCTGCTGGCGAGCCTGGGGGCCGGCGGGGCGTCGGTCGAGACGGTGCTGACCGAGGTCAATGTCGTGCCCGGTGGCATCGTCCAGGGCGAGGTGCGGATCCAGGGCGGCTCCGTCGACCAGCAGATCGAGGGGCTCTCCGTCGGTCTGCAGGCGCGGGTCGAGGTCGAGGGGCAGGACCAGGAGACCAAGCAGGACATCGAGTTCACCAAGGTGCGGCTCGGCGGGGCCTTCGAGCTCAAGGCCAACAACGTGCACGCGGTGCCGTTCGGGCTCGAGATCCCCTGGGAGACGCCCGTCACGACCATCGACGGGCAGCAGCTGCGCGGCATGAACATCGGTGTGACGACGGAGCTGGAGATCGCCCGCGCCGTGGACTCGGGCGACCTGGACCCGATCAATGTGCACCCGCTGCCCGCGCAGCAGGCGATCCTGGACGCCTTCATTCAGCTCGGCTTCCGCTTCAAGAGCGCCGACATGGAGCGCGGGCACATCCGGGGCACGCGGCAGAAGCTGCCCTTCTACCAGGAGATCGAGTTCTACCCGCCGCAGCAGTACCGCGGCCTGAACCAGGTCGAGTTGAGCTTCGTCGCGGACGACCGGGCGATGGACGTCATCCTGGAGATGGACAAGAAGCCGGGGCTCTTCAGCGAGGGCAGCGACAGCTACAAGTCGTTCCAGGTGGGTCTGCACGACTTCCAGGGCACCGACTGGTCGGCCTACCTGAACGAGTGGCTGTCCCAGGTCGGCAGCAAGCGCAACTGGTTCTAGGGTCGGTCCGGAGAGTTGTCGCCGATGCAGATCCAGGAGGTGTCGTCGTGACCGAGCAGGCCAAGAGGGCCCCGCTTCCCCATGACTTTCATCCGCAGGTGCCGTCCTTCACGGTGGTGAGCGAGGACTTCGAGCCCGGCGCGGTGCTCAAGGACGCTCAGGTCTACGCGGCCGGGAACACCTCGCCGCACCTGCGGTGGGAGGGCTTCCCGGCGGGGACGAAGAGCTTCGCCGTGTCGTGCTTCGACCCGGACGCCCCTACGGGGAGCGGCTTTTGGCACTGGTCCGTCTTCGACATCCCGGTGTCGGTGACGGAGCTGCCCACGGGTGCGGGCAGCGGCAAGTTCGAGGGGCTGCCCGAGGGCGCGGTGCAGGTGCGCAACGACTACGGGACGCGGGACTTCGGGGGCGCGGCGCCGCCGCCCGGGGATCCGGCGCACCGCTATGTGTTCACCGTGTACGCCGTGGACCAGGAGAAGCTGGGCCCGGACGCGGACGCGTCGCCGGCCGTCGTGGGCTTCAACCTGCGGTTCCACACGCTGGCTCGGGCGCAGGTGCTCGCGGAGTACGCGGCCCTTCCCGACAGCTGAGTTCAAGGCTGAGCGTTCACTGAACGTTTGCCCGCCCCTGGTCATGGAAGTGATCAGGGGCGGGCATTTTTATTGCGTTGTCCATCTCGGCGTGCCCGGCCAGAGTTGATCCAAGCCCGCCAGGGGTGGGCCGGTGCAAACGGGAGGTGGGCAGGGAAATGCGGGACACACTGGTGCTGAACGCGAGCTTTGAGCCGCTCTCGACGGTGACGCTCCATCGCGCCGTCGTCCTGGTGCTCCAGGACAAGGCCGTCGTCGAGCAGGCCCACCCCGGACTCCGTATGCGCGCGGCCGCCGTTGACATTCCGGTGCCCCGGGTGATCCGGCTCTGCCGGTACGTCCGGGTGCCGTTCCGAAGACAGGCTCCGTGGTCGAGGCGCGGTGTGCTGGTCAGGGACCAGCACCGCTGCGCGTACTGCGGCAGACGTGCGACGACCGTGGACCACGTGGTGCCGCGGTCCCAGGGCGGCGCGGACAGCTGGCTGAACACGGTGGCTTCGTGCTCGGCGGACAACCACCGCAAAGCGAACCGGACTCCGGAGCAGGCCGGCATGCCGCTGCTCCGGCAGCCGTTCGAGCCGACGCCTGCGGATGCGATGCTGCTGGCGCTGGGGCGCGAGGAGTTGGCCGCGCTGCCGAAGTGGCTGCACGAGTCGGCCGCCTGACCGGACCCCGTGTACGTGAAGGGGCCCACCTCCCTCTCGGAGGCGGGCCCCTTCACGTACGCCTGCGTGCGTGTGCCAGGTCAGTCCAGCGGCGGCTGTTCGCGGCGCTCGGTGGCGGTGGAGCCGCCGCCCGAACCGCCGCCCATGGGGTTGAAGTTGCCGATGGCGCCGCCGAGGCCCTTGAGGGCGTCGCCGATCTCGCTGGGCACGATCCAGAGCTTGTTGGCGTCGCCCTCGGCGATCTTCGGGAGCATCTGGAGGTACTGGTACGAGAGAAGCTTCTGGTCCGGGTCGCCGGCGTGGATGGACTCGAAGACCGTACGGATCGCCTGGGCCTCGCCCTCGGCGCGCAGCGCGGCGGCCTTGGCCTCACCTTCGGCGCGCAGGATCGCGGACTGCTTCTCACCTTCGGCGCGCAGGATCTCCGACTGCCGGACACCTTCGGCCTGGAGGATCGCGGCGCGCTTGTCACGGTCGGCGCGCATCTGCTTCTCCATCGAGTCCTGGATGGAGGTGGGCGGTTCGATCGCCTTGAGCTCGACGCGGTTGACGCGGATGCCCCACTTGCCGGTGGCCTCGTCGAGGACGCCGCGCAGGGCCGCGTTGATCTCCTCACGGGAGGTCAGGGTCCGCTCCAGGTCCATGCCACCGATGATGTTGCGGAGCGTGGTGACGGTCAGCTGCTCGATGGCCTGGATGTAGGAGGCGACTTCGTACGTGGCGGCGCGGGCGTCGGTCACCTGGTAGTAGATGACCGTGTCGATGTTGACGACCAGGTTGTCCTGGGTGATCACCGGCTGCGGCGGGAAGGGCACGACCTGTTCACGGAGGTCGATACGGTTGCGGATCGAGTCGATGAACGGGACGACGATGTTGAGGCCCGCGTTGAGCGTTCTGGTGTAGCGGCCGAACCGCTCGACGATGGCCGCGCTGGCCTGCGGGATGACTTGGATCGTCTTGATCAGGGCGATGAAGACCAGCACCACCAGAATGATCAGGACGATGATGATTGGTTCCATCGTGGTTCCCCGTGCCCTTCTTGCCTCGGCGCTCGCGGCGCTTCCGGAGTCTCTGGAAGATCTTGGAGATCTCGCGGGTCGAGTCTCTCAGAGTCAGAGGACGACCGCTGTCGCTCCGTCGATCTCGACGACGTCCACTTTCTGGCCCTTCTCATAACTCTTGTCGGCGTCGAGCGCGCGGGCCGACCAGATCTCGCCGCCGAGCTTGATGCGGCCGCCGGAGGCGTCGACGCGCTCCAGGACCACGGCCGTGCGGCCCAGCAACGCCTCGACTCCGGTGGCGAGTTGGGGGCGCTGCGTGCGATGGCGGTTGGCTATCGGCCGTACGACGGCGATGCCCGCGGCCGAGACCGCGACGAAGACGAGGGCCTGCATCACCGGGCCACCGCCGAACCCCGCGGCCACCGCGCCCGCGACGGCGCCCACGGCGAGCATGCCCAGCTCGGGCATCGCGGTCAGGACGAGTGCGATGCCGAGCACCGCCGCGCCGATCAGCCACCAGACCCATGCGTCGATGTTCTCCACAAGGTCATGGTAGGACCGCGGGTCCCCTTACGGACAGGGCGCCGATCAGCCCGGCGGGACCACTCGCGCCCGTCAGCTCAGGGGCAGGCCCGTGGCGCTCCAGCGCTCACCCTTCTGTTCGACGACCAGCGGCAGGCCGAAGCAGAGGGAGAGGTTGCGGGAGGTGAGCTCCAGCTCCAGCGGGCCCGCGGCCATGACCTTGCCCTGGCGGATCATGAGGACGTGGGTGAAGCCCGGGGCGATCTCCTCGACGTGGTGCGTGACCATGACCATCGAGGGGGCGATGGGGTCGCGGGCGAGGCGTCCGAGACGGCGCACGAGGTCCTCGCGGCCGCCGAGGTCGAGGCCCGCGGCGGGCTCGTCGAGCAGGAGCAGCTCGGGGTCGGTCATCAGGGCGCGGGCGATCAGCGTGCGCTTGCGCTCGCCCTCGGAGAGGGTGCCGAACTTGCGGTCCAGGTAGTCGGTCATGCCGAGGCGGTCGAGGAAGGCGCGGGCGCGCTGCTCGTCCACCTCCTCGTAGTCCTCGTTCCAGCCCGCGGTCATGCCGTAGGCGGCGGTGAGGACGGTCTGCAGGACGGTCTGGCGCTTGGGCAGCTTCTCGGCCATCGCGATGCCGGCGACGCCGATGCGCGGGCGGAGTTCGAAGACGTCCGTGCCGGGCTTGCCGAGGGTCTCGCCGAGGATCGTGGCGGTGCCCGAGCTGGGGTGGAGGTAGCTGGAGGCGACGTTGAGGAGGGTGGTCTTGCCCGCGCCGTTCGGTCCGAGGATGACCCAGCGCTCCCCCTCCTTGACCGACCAGGAGACCTGGTCCACCAGAGCCCGGCCCTCTCGGACCACGGATACGTCCTCAAGCTCCAGTACATCGCTCATGAGCGCGCTGTCTCCCAATGCAGTGTCGGTCGTCGCGTGCGTCTGTGGACGCAGCCCCCGGATAAAACCTACGCCACTGGCCGAGCACTCCCGTCGCCAGACCGGTCCTTAGGCTGTGGTCATGCTCTCGGAACCACGCTCAGGACGGTTGGCCTCTTGGGGAAATGCCCTTTTGGCCGGACTTATTTCACCGGATGACGCGGTGCTCGCGATCGTCGGCGAGGACGCGGTGCACCGGGTCGAGGGGCTTCCCGGCGAGTCGGCGCCCGTGGGGCTCACGCTCGCGCTCGGGCGGCTGCGTTCGCTCGGGGTGACCGGCTTCCGGGTCGCGCTGCCGGCACCGGGCCATCCCCTCGGGCTCAGCGGCCCGCCGGAGTTCAACGCGCGGGCGCTCGATGCGGAGGAGGCGGTCGTCGCGTTCGGGGCGCCGCACGGCCTGGTGCCGGAGGTGTACGAGGCGGGGCCCGAGGGCGACGTACACGTCGAAGTCGTCTGGCACTGCCTGCCCGTACGTGAGGCGCCGCCCGCCGACGTGCCCTCGCTGGGCGAGGCGGAGCGGGAGCTCGCGGAGGCGCTGCGGGAGGCCACGGCGGTCCTCTCGCGCCTTGACGTGGCGGGTTCGGGGCCGGTCGCGGAGGCGGCGGTCGACGCGTACCGGGCGCGGGCCGAGCGCGGCCGCGAGGTGCTCGCGCCGGGCTATCCCCCGCGGGCGGTACGGGTGTTGGAGCTGGCGCAGCGGGTCGGCCTGCTGGTCTCGGTGGCGTACGAGAACGGCCACGGCGGCGCCGTGAGCGCCTCCGAGATGGCCGCCCGGGCCCAGGCCCTGCGCCCGGTGGAACGGACGGCCAGGAGGGCCCAAGTGGCCGCCTACAACGCTTACGTGGAGGAGCGGGAGCGGAGCTGAGGGTGTGTTGTTCCGCACAGCAGAGGGCCCCACGGACCGGGTGGTCCGTGGGGCCCTTGTGCCTGTGGTGGCGCGTCAGCCGTTCGACGAGGTGTTGTCGAAGGTCGGGTTGAGGGCGCCGATCACGTTGCCGCTGTTGCCCGTGGCGTTGACCGGGACGTGGACCGGGACGGTCGCGGCGTTGCCCGCGCCGACGCCCGGGGAGTTCTCGGCCTTGGCGTTGCCGTCCGCGTCGGCGAACGCGGCACCGGCGGAGGCGCCCGCGGCGAGACCGGCGACGGCGATGGCCAGGGCGGCCTTCTTGGCGATGTTCATGGGAAGTGTTCCTCCAGCTATTTCGTAGCGACCCCAGCCGCGGAGTCGCACGCTGAGAAACGCCTGGGCCGACCGGATGACACGGGGCGGCTGGACGATGCCCCCGTTTGGATCAATAGGCCGACGATCTGCGGAACTTGAGGGCGCCCGGCGCGTTGGGAGGGTTCCTGCCGATGCCGTGCGCACACACCAGACCGGCCCCTCGGGAATCCCGAGGGGCCGGTGGTCACTGCTGGACCAGAGGCGTGCGTCAGCCGTTGAAGCCGTCGTTCGCGAAGGTCGGGTTGAGGCCGCCGATCACGGTGGCGGTGTTGCCCACGGCGTTCACGGGGACGTGCACCGGCGCCTGGACCAGGTTGCCCGAACCGACGCCCGGCGACTTGACGGCCTTGCCGTTGGCGTCCGCACCGTCGTGGGCGGAGGCGAGACCAGCGCCCGCGGCAACCAGTCCACCGGCCACCATGGTGATGGCCGCAGCCTTCTTCAGGTTCTTCATTCCTAGATCCTCCTTGCGATCGCCACGGCCAGCCGCCGCAGCATGCACTGGAGAACGCCCGGGCCCGCCGCAGGATGCGCCATCCGGGGGACATCCACACGACGGTATGAATCTCAGTCCGGAACTAGACGCTCCGCTCTGCCGGTTCGGCGCCTGTTCAGCCGGTCACGCCATGGCGTACGGCCCACAGGGCGGCCTGGGTGCGGTCCGCGAGGTCGAGCTTCATCAGGATGTTCGAGACGTGCGTCTTGACGGTCTTCTCGGAGAGGACGAGGGCACGGGCGATCTCGCGGTTCGAGCGGCCGTCCGCGATCAGGCCGAGGACCTCGCGCTCCCGCTCGGTGAGCGAACCGCCCCTGCCCTGGCCGCCGTTGGCGTCCTCCTGCGAGAGCAGGGCGCCCGCGACCTCGGGCTGGAGCAGGACGTGGCCCGCGTGCACCGAGCGGATGGCGCCGGCGAGGGCCTCCGGGTCGACGTCCTTGTAGACGTAACCGGCGGCGCCCGCGCGCAGGGCCGGGACCACCGTGCGCTGCTCGGTGAAGCTGGTGACGATCAACACGCGTGCAGGGTTGGACAGTTCGCGGAGCTTGCGGAGCGCCTCGACGCCGTCCATGCCGGGCATCTTGACGTCCATGAGGACGACGTCGGGCTTCAACTCCTCGGCGCGCTCGACCCCTTCGGCGCCGTCCGACGCCTCGCCGACGACCTCGATGTCGTCCTGGATCTCCAGGAACGTGCGCAGACCGCGGCGGACCACCTGGTGGTCGTCGACCAGCAGCACCCGGATCCCTGCCGCGGGGCTCGACTCGGACTCAGCCACCGGGCACCTCCATCTCGATCGTGGTGCCCTTGCCGGGCGCCGATTCCACGGTCAGCCGTCCGCCGACCCCACCGGCCCGGTCCCGCATGGAGACCAGGCCCAAGTGCCGTCCCGCGCGGCGTATGGCCCGCGGGTCGAAGCCGCTGCCGTCGTCCGTGACGCTGAGGACGGCGGCCTGGCCGCGCTTCTCCAGGACCACGGAGACCGCGCCCGCCCCGGAGTGCCGCAGGGCATTGTGCAGGGCCTCCTGGGCGACCCGGAGCATGGCCTCCTCCTGGGCCGCGGGCAGGGCGCGCACACCGCGGCTCTCGAAGGTGACGGCGGCGGAGTGGGCGCGGTCGAGGACCTGGATGTGGGTGCGCAGGGTCGCGACCAGGCCGTCCTCGTCCAGGGCCGCGGGGCGCAGCTCCACCACGGCGGCGCGCAGCTCGTCCGCCGCCTCCGCCGCGAGGGCCGCCACCTGCTGGAGCTCGCCCTTGGCGCGCGTGGGGTCGCGGTCCACCAGGGCGGCCGCGGCCTGGGCCGTCAGGCGCAGCGAGAAGAGCTTCTGGCTGACCGCGTCGTGCAGCTCGTGGGCGAGGCGGGAGCGCTCCTCGGCGATGGTGAGCTCGCGGCTGCGCTCGTACAGGCGGGCGTTGGTCAGGGCGATCGCGGCGTGCTGGGCGAGGATGCCGAGCAGCTCCTCGTCCGCCGCCGTGAAGCCGCAGCCGCCTTCCGGCTTCGGGCACCGCTTGTTGGCGAGGAAGAGCGCGCCGAGCGTCTCGTCCCCGTACCGGATGGGGAGGCCGAGGAAGTCGGACATGTCGGGGTGGGCGGCGGGCCAGCCCTCGAAGCGGGGGTCCTCACGGACGTCGGCGAGGCGCTCGGGCTCGGCCCTCTGCAGCATCGCGGCGAGGATGCCGTGCTGGCGGGGCAGCGGGCCGATGGCCTTCCACTGCTCCTCGCTGACGCCGTCGACGACGAACTGGGCGAAGCCGCCGTGGTCGTCGGGGACCCCGAGTGCCGCGTACTCCGCGTCGAGCAGCTCGCGCGCGGAGGCCACGATCGTCTTGAGCACGTCGCGCACCTCCAGGTGGCTGCTCATGGCGAGGAGTGCGGAGCTCACCGCGGTCAGCCCGGTCCGGGGTCCTTGACTCATGGCCTCACCGTACCGGCGGGCCGCGAGGAGGCGGATCGGACCTGGGACGGCCGCCGCCTAGGGCTCGCGGCGTAGGCCGTGGGTCCCTCTCCCCTATATAGCGATGAGGGAGACCCCTATATAGGCAGTACGGACGCTTTGTCCGTTCTCTGCCCTTGGGAGGAGCCTGGCGCCGGGGGCCTCCTACTTCCGGATGAGGGTGCTCACGGAGAGCGTTGCTTCGGCAACTACTGGTGAGACTGTTACGTGTTCGATGTGAGCCCGCACATAGGGCGCACATCACGTACGAAGGCGCCTAGTTGATGAGAATGTCCTTTACAGGCGGGGCGGGGGCGGGGCGCGGGTGAGGACGGCCACCCCGTGATCCACTACCTCGGATCGTACGTCACACCTTTGCCACAGAATTTTGCGGCCGCTAAGAATTGCTCCCGTCGCTCGGCGCCGCGGTCTTCGCACCGCGGCGTTTGTGCCGGAGAAGCAACCTGTCCCCCGCCGGACGAGAGCGACCTCCGCTATTTCGAAGAGGTCCACTGCCATGTCCAAGCACGCCACTCCTGGTCATAGTCGCAACACCCTGACCAAGGCCCAGAAGCTCTCGATCGCCGGTGTCGCCACCCTCGGTGCCGCGGCCCTCGCGTTCTCCCTGGTTCCGGGCGCGGGCAGCGCCACGGGCGATGCCGCGCAGTCCGTGGACGCCGCCCCGGTGGCCTTCGCCGCCCCGGCCGACGCGCAGCAGGCCACCCACGCCAACGTGACGAAGCAGCTGGCCAACGCCGACAAGCAGGCCGAGGCGAAGAAGAAGGCCGACGAAGAGGCCGCCGCCAAGAAGAAGGCGGACGAGGAGGCCGCGGCCAAGAAGAAGGCCGAGGACGAGCGCAAGGCCAAGGAGGCCGCCAGCCGCGCCGCCGCCCGCAAGCCGGTCTACGCCAACAACCTCGACGGCTGGATCCGCCAGTCCCTGGACATCATGAAGGCCAAGGGCATCCCCGGCAGCTACGAGGGCCTGCACCGCAACATCATGCGCGAGTCCACGGGCAACCCGAACGCCATGAACGGCTGGGACGTGAACGCCCAGAACGGCACCCCGTCGATCGGCCTGCTCCAGGTCATCCAGCCGACGTTCGACGCGTACCACGTCGAGGGCACCGCCAACAACATCTACGACCCGGTCGCCAACATCACCGCCGCGGCCAACTACGCCGCCGACAAGTACGGCTCGATGGACAACGTGAACGGCGCCTACTGAGCCCCTGAACAAGGGGACCTCTTCAGCGAGGCTCAGCGAACGACGCCGAAGGGCGGCACCCCGTGCGGGGTGCCGCCCTTCTCGCATGTGCGCGCGCCGCTACCTGTGCGCGTGCCGTTACTTGCGCATGACCTCCGGCTCGTGCCGCCGCAGCAGGCGGGCGACCGCGAAGCCGCAGGCGACGCCGAGCAGCAGCAGGACCGTGATGTTGAGGCCCCACTGGCCGACCGAGTGCTCCCACAGCGGGTCCAGGTCGTTGGGCTTCTTCACGTCCCACGGCGGCATCAGGTGCGCCAGGTCGAGCGTGGAGCCCGCGCCGGCGATGGCCCAGCGGGACGGCATCAGCCAGGCGAACTGCTCGAGGCCGGGCGAACCGTAGATCTGGAAGAGCACGCCGGTGAAGACGACCTGGACGATCGCGAACATCACCAGGAGCGGCATGGTCTTCTCGGCGGTCTTCACCAGCGAGGAGATGACCAGGCCGAACATCATCGAGGTGAAGCCGAGTGCGATGATCACCAGGCAGATCTCGACGGCCGGCGGCATGATCAGGCCCTCTTCGGGCAGCTCCCGGGGCGCGAAGCCGATGGCGCAGATGATGACGCCCTGGAAGGCCGTGATCACGCCGAGGACGATGACCTTGGACATCAGGTACGCCGAGCGGGACAGGCCGGTGGCCCGTTCGCGCTCGTAGATGACCCGCTCCTTGATCAACTCTCGTACGGAGTTGGCCGCGCCGGAGAAGCACATGCCGACCGCGAGGATCAGCATGATCGTGCCCGCGTCGCCGTTGAACTTCACCGGTGGCTTCGGCGGGGCCAGGCCGAAGTCGGCCGGGATCACGACGCTGACGATGCCGAGGACCGCGGGCAGGATCACCATCAGGCCCATGAAGCCCTTGTCGGAGGCGATCACCGAGGTGTAGCGGCGGATCAGCGTCCACAGCTGGGAGCCCCAGCCCTGCGGCTTCGGCGGCCGGACCGCCTGGGGCGGCGGCATCTGCGCCGACTGCGGGGCGACGGCGTCGATGTCCGCGGCGTACATCTGGTAGTGCTGCGAGCCCTTCCAGCGGCCCGCCCAGTCGTAGTCGCGGTAGTTCTCGAACGCCGAGAAGACGTCGGCCCAGGTGCTGTAGCCGAAGAAGTTGAGCGCTTCCTCCGGCGGACCGAAGTAGGCGACCGAACCGCCCGGCGCCATCACCAGGAGCTTGTCGCAGATCGCCAGCTCGGCCACCGAGTGCGTGACGACGAGGACCGTGCGGCCGTCGTCGGCGAGGCCGCGCAGCAGCTGCATGACGTCGCGGTCCATGCCCGGGTCGAGGCCGGAGGTGGGCTCGTCCAGGAAGATCAGGGACGGCTTGGTCAGCAGCTCCAGGGCCACGGAGACGCGCTTGCGCTGGCCACCGGAGAGGGAGGTGACCTTCTTCTCCTTGTGGATGTCCAGCTTGAGCTCGCGCAGGACCTCGTCGATGCGGGCCTCGCGCTCGGCCTCGGCGGTGTCGCCGGGGAAGCGGAGCTTGGCCGCGTACTTGAGGGCCTTCTTGACGGTCAGCTCCTTGTGCAGGATGTCGTCCTGCGGGACCAGACCGATGCGCTGGCGCAGCTCGGCGAACTGCTTGTAGAGGTTCCGGTTGTCGTAGAGGACGTCGCCCTGGTCGGCGGGGCGGTAGCCCGTGAGCGCCTTCAGGAGCGTCGACTTGCCGGAGCCCGAGGGGCCGATGACCGCGATGAGCGACTTCTCCGGGACGCCGAAGGAGACGTCCTTGAGGATCTGCTTGCCGCCGTCGACCGTGACCGTGAGGTGGCGGGCCGAGAAGGAGACGTCACCGGTGTCGACGAACTCCTCGAGCTGGCCGCCGACGAGGCGGAAGGTCGAGTGGCCGACGCCGACGATGTCGTTCGGGCCGATCAGGGCCGTGCCGGACTTCGCGATCGGCATACCGTTGACGTACGTGCCGTTGTGCGAGCCGAGGTCGCGGATCTCGAAGCGGCCGTCGGGCGTCGCCGTGAACTCGGCGTGGTGCCGGGAGACCTGGAGGTCGGAGACCACCAGCTCGTTCTCCAGCGCACGGCCGATGCGCATCTTGTGGCCGAGCGCCAGCTGGTGGAACGTCGTCGGGCTGCGGTCGCCGTAGACCGGCGGCGCCCCCGCGACTCCGCCGGAACCCATGCCCGCGCCGTGGCCGCCCTGCTGCGGCGGGACGTGCGCCTGCTGCGCGGGGGGCTGCTGCGGCTGCTGCTGCCAGCCCTGCTGCTGGGGCACCTGCTGCTGTTGCTGCTGGTACTGCTGCGGCTGCTGGGGGGCCTGCTGCGCCGCCCAGCCGGGGGCGTTCTGCTGCGGCGCCTGCTGCGGTGCGGCCTGGGCCGACTGCTGCTGCGGAGCGGAGACGGCGGCGGCCGCGCCCGCCGCACCGGACGCGCTGCCCGAGACGTTGATCCGCGGGCCGTCGGTGGCGTTTCCGAGATGGACGGCCGAACCGGGCCCGATCTCCATCTGATGGATCCGCTGCCCCTGCACGAAGGTGCCGTTGGTCGAGCCGTGATCCTCGATGACCCAGCTGCGGCCGCCCCAGCTGATCGTGGCGTGCCGCCACGAGACCCTGGCGTCGTCGAGCGCGATGTCTCCCTGGGGATCGCGCCCGAGGGTGTATGCCCTGGACTGATCGAGCGTCCAGGTCCTGCCATTCAATTCCAGTACGAGTTCCGGCACTCCAGCCCCACTGAGTTGTCCCCCGAGCTAGCCCCCATCGATGGGGAGTCTAGGGATGTCGAACATCGGGAGGAACTATTTCAGGCGGAGGGCTCTGACCGAAAGTCGGGCCTTGTGAAGAGTGCGTACGGGCCCTGAGGGTTGCCCCGTTGACGGGGCAGAAACCTGCCCGGAAAGTAGTAAGCGCCCATTGGTGGGGACGGATCATGCGCATCAGGCGCATTCCGTACGAATGGGACAACGCGCTGTGGTTCGGGGGGTCTTGATGGAGACCGGCGAGTACAGGGGCGGACGGAAGAGCGTGCGCTGGGGTGACGTGCTGCTCTCCGCGGTGGCCTCGGTGAGCTGGGCCTTCGTCGGCATGGCGGGAACGGCCGCGCTCGGCCTGCATCTGCTCGGCGCCGACGCGGCGGGGTCCCTCGGCCCGATGACGGCGGCGGCGATCGCGCTCGGCGTGGGCGGATCGGTCACCCCGTCCGGGGATGTGTCGGCTTTCGGCCTCAAGGGGGCCGAGGCGCACACCGCGATCGATGTCATGCCGCTCGGGGTGGGGCTCGCGGGGGCGGTACTGCTCGCCTTCTTCTTCTTACGGTCCTTGCGCGGGGCGGGAGTTGTGATCACGCCGGGCGAACTGGTGGCACGCGCGGGCGCCGTGATCGCTCTCTTTGTGGCGCTGCTCGGCGGGCTCGCCTGGGCCGGTCACGACATCATCACGATCGACGGCGAGAAGCTCGGACTCGACAAAGGCATCGACAAAGGACTCGATGAACTACCAGGGGGCATAGGCGACAAACTGCCCGGCGGAATCGGAGACATCGGCGGACTTCTGCCCGACCGGATCGGCGACCTCGTGAAGGCGAAGGCCGCGGTCGGCTTCACGGTGGACACCGGCGCCACCCTGCTCGCCGGCGCCGTCTTCGCGGCCGGGGTGATCCTGATCGCGCTGCTCGCCTCGCGCCGCACCCCGCTCCCGTACGCCCTGGACGGACTGCACCGGGTGGTGCGGCCCGCCGCGTCCGCGCTCGTCACCGTGCTGCTGGTCGCGGTCCTCGCGGGGCTCGCCGCCGCGGCGTACGCGGCGATCGGGGACGCGCACCCGAAGCGGATCGCGGGCGCCGCGCTGCTCGGGGCGCCGAACGGGGTGTGGCTCGGGGTGCCCCTCGGCCTCTTCGTGCCCTGGGACGGCACGGCCTCCGGCCAGCTCACCCAGGTCCTGCCCGACCCCGTGGACGACCTGCTCGCGGGCAAGACGGACGAGCCGCTCACCCTCGGGCGGCTCGCCGAACTCGACGGCAGGGTATGGCTGTTGGGGGTCGCGGCGGCGCTGATGATCCTTTTCGCCGGGGTGCTCACGGCGGTACGGACGCCGGTTCCCGGACGCGGGCCGGGGACGTCCGGGCGCGAGGGGGGCGCTCTCGGCTTCGCCGGGCGCTGCGCGCTGCGGCTCGGGGCGGTGACGGCGCTCGCCCTGCCGCTCCTCGTGTGGCTGACCGGGGTGTCGGCGGACGCCTCGCTGTCGGTGCTCGGCTTCGACGCGGTCGGGGCCGGGCTCGAACTGCACGGGCACTCGGCGATGGCGCTGGTCCTGGGCGCCGCGTGGGGGGCCGGGGCGGGCGCGGCCGGGGCGCTGCTCGCGTGGGCGACGGGGGCGGCCGGTGGCGGGGTGGCGCCGGCGGCGGTCGCGGGGGGCTCGGAGGTGGCGGAGGCCGAGGGTGCGCGGGAGCCTGCGGACGTACGGGGGTCGGCGGGGCTGCGGGGGGATGCGCGGGCCGGGCGGCAGGCGGGGCC
Source organism: Streptomyces odontotermitis (assembly GCF_050510915.1). Lineage (NCBI taxonomy): Bacteria > Bacillati > Actinomycetota > Actinomycetes > Kitasatosporales > Streptomycetaceae > Streptomyces > Streptomyces odontotermitis. The sequence goes on from NZ_JBNJLS010000001.1 coordinate 14,965, forward strand.
GTACGAGCCGGGTGAGCCTTCGTACCGGCCGCCGAACCCGGACACGAACCCGTACCTGCGGCCGCAGGGCGCACAGCCGCCGCAGCGTGACGAGAGCGCACGGCCGCCGTCGCGCCGTGACGAGAGCTCCGGGGCGCCGCCCGACGACGTCGCCGGGGCGCCGACCATGGTGGGCCCCATCGCTCCCCCGCCCCGCCCGAAGCCCCCGCCCCGGAACCGGCCGCGCCCGCAGCGGGACGGCGAGTGGCCACCGCCGCCCCCGCCACCACCGCCACCGCCCAAGGGCGGGCCGCCCCGTCGGCGGCCGCGCGGGGAGCAGTGACCTCGAGGACGCGAGAGCTCGAAACGGACGAACTTGTCCGTTCGGTTGCGTGCGGCTGTCCCCCGCCCGTCGGGCGCCTGTCGCCCGTCTGTCCACCACACGGACCAGCGCTCCCGGGCCACAGGGCGGGGGATACCGTAAGGGCACCATGAGCGCTTCGAAGCCACCTCAGCCCGTCGCTGCCCCGGCGACCGCCGACGTCCCGACTCTCCTCGTCAAGATCTTCGGCAAGGACCAGCCCGGTCTCACCGCCGGGCTCTTCGACACCCTCGCCGCCTACTCCGTCGATGTCGTCGACATCGAGCAGGTCGTCACCCGTGGCCGGATGGTGCTGTGCGCGCTCATCACCGCGCCGCCCACGGGCATGGAGGGCGATCTGCGGGCCACCGTGCACAGCTGGGCGGAGTCCGTGCGGATGCAGGCCGAGATCATCTCGGGCCTCGGCGACAACCGCCCGCGCGGCTCCGGCCGTTCGCACGTCACCGTGCTCGGGCACCCGCTCACCGCTGAGTCGACGGCCCGGATCGCCGCCCGCATCACCGCGACCGGCGGCAACATCGACCGGATCTTCCGGCTCGCCAAGTACCCCGTGACCGCCGTCGAGTTCGATGTGTCCGGCGCGGAGACCGAGCCGCTGCGCACCGCCCTCGCGACGGAGGGCGCCGCGCTCGGCGTCGATGTCGCGGTGGTCGCCTCGGGGCTGCACCGCCGGGCGCAGCGCCTGGTCGTGATGGACGTCGACTCGACCCTGATCCAGGACGAGGTGATCGAGCTCTTCGCGGCGCACGCGGGCTGCGAGGACAAGGTCGCCGAGGTGACCGCGGCGGCGATGCGCGGCGAGCTCGACTTCGAGCAGTCGCTGCACGCGCGCGTGGCGCTCCTCGCGGGGCTCGACGCCTCGGTCGTGGAGAAGGTGCGCAGCGAGGTGCGGCTCACCCCGGGCGCCCGCACCCTGATCCGCACCCTGAAGCGGCTCGGCTACCAAGTGGGCGTCGTCTCGGGCGGGTTCACCCAGGTCACGGACGATCTGAAGGAGCGGCTCGGCCTCGACTTCGCCCAGGCCAACACCCTGGAGATCGTCGACGGCAGGCTGACCGGCAAGGTCACCGGGGAGATCGTGGACCGGGCGGGCAAGGCCCGGCTGCTGCGCCGCTTCGCCAAGGAGGCGGGGGTGCCGCAGGAGCAGACGGTGGCGATCGGCGACGGCGCGAACGACCTCGACATGCTCAACGCGGCCGGTCTCGGTGTGGCGTTCAACGCCAAGCCGGTGGTGCGCGAGGCGGCGCACACGGCGGTCAACTTCCCCTTCCTCGACACCGTGCTGTACCTCCTCGGCGTCACCCGTGAAGAGGTCGAGGCGGCGGAGACGCACGCGGGCTGAGGGGCACACACGGACTGAGCGGTCTCCCTCGGGCGGACTCGGGCGGATCGCTCGCCCATTCGTCGGCGCGGATCGCCCGCCCGTACGTCGGTGCGGATCGCTCACCAATACGTCGGCGGGGCCCGGCACTTCGGTGCCGGGCCCCGTTTCCGTACTTTCCGTACTCTCCGTACGACGTGTGCGAGCCGTCGCTACTCCGACGGCGCCCAGTAGTCGGCCAGGGTCGCGGTGCCGGGCTCCAGGCCCTTCCACGAGCCGGTGTACGTCAGGACGGCGAAGGCCGAGGTCGGGAAGCCGCGGCGGTTCATCCGCACCTGGGCGTCGCCCTCGGAGTCGCCGGCGAGGACGTCGGCGAGGCCCTGCACTCCGGGGTTGTGGCCGATCAGGATCAGGTTCCGCACGTCGTCCGGGGTTTCGTTGAGCACGGCGATGAGCTCTCCGGGCGATGCCTCGTAGACCCGCTCCTCGTACACCGTCCTGGGGCGGCTCGGGAGCTCCTGGACGGCGAGCTTCCAGGTCTCGCGGGTCCTGGCGGCCGTCGAGCACAGGGCCAGGTCGAAGGGGATGCCGCTGTCGGCCAGCTTGCGGCCGGCGACGGGGGCGTCCTTGCGGCCGCGCTCAGCGAGCGGACGCTCATGGTCGGACACCTGCGGCCAGTCGGCCTTCGCATGCCGGAAAAGGACAATCCTGCGGGGTTCTGCGACGCTCATGCGTCCCAGCTTCGCATGAAACGCGCCACAGGGCGCAGGGAGTTGACGTGCTCCCCCGGCAAGAGTGACGGCGTGTGCGCAGGGGTGTCAGGAGGCGAGCCTGACGATCGTCTCCTGTATCCGGTCGACAAGGTGGGCGAGGGTGGGCTCGCTGCCCGCCGCGTGCGCGTCCGCCGGGTTGAGGATCAGCGCGAGCAGGGCCACGAAGGCGATGACGGGGAGCGCGACGGCCCACCAGGGGAGCCGGATCTGGACGGGGCCCGCATCGGCCGGGGATCCCGCGCCGCGCGAGGTGTGCGTACGGGCCGACATGATGCCTCCGTGGTGTCCGTGGTCTTCGACTGGTGCGCGACCGCCACGCGCGGCCACATCTCGAAGGTACGGACTCCGGGTCCCTCAACCCATCCGGTGATCCACCCACTTGACCCTGACACTGACCCCCTAGGGGATGGGGGTGCTAGCCCCACCATCCCGGTCCGGCGGCGGGGTCACGGTGACGCGACGGACGCCACGATGCCGATGATGACGGTGATGGCCAGCATCGCGCCGAGCACGATGAGGAGCTTCTTCTGGCCGTTCTGGGGGTTCGGGTCGAGGACGGGCATACGGAGAGTCTCGCACCCTTTGTCCGGGGGCCGGGCCCCGGGGTCGGCCCCCGGAGTCAGGGCCTCTTCGCGGCGACGATCCTGGAGGCGGCCGCCGCCTCTTCCTCGACGGTGCGGTTGCGCCCGGCGAGGCAGCCGACGACGATCTGCGGGACCATCAGGGCCGCCATGAACGAGATCGGCAGCCCCCAGCCGCCGCTGTGCTGGTTGAGCACGCCCACCAGGAGCGGCCCGGGGATCGAGATCAAGTAGCCGGTGCTCTGCGCGAACGCGGAGAGCTTGGCGACGCCGACGCTGCTCTTGGCGCGCATCCCGACCATCGTGAGGGCCAGCGGGAAGGCGCAGTTGGAGACGCCGAGCAGCAGCGCCCAGGCCCAGGCACCGCCCGCGGGGGCGAGGTAGAGGCCCGCGTATCCGGCGAGGCCGCAGCTGCCGAGGACGACCACGACCGGGCCCTGGTTCGGCAGCCGGGTGGCGACCTTGGGGATGACGAAGGCGAGCGGGACGCCCATCGCCATCGTGGTGGCGAGCAGCAGACCCGCCTCACCGGCCGGGACGCCCGCGTCGCGGAAGATCTGCGGCATCCAGCCCATGGTGATGTACGCGGCGGTGGCCTGGAGCCCGAAGAAGACGGCGAGCGCCCAGGCGGTGCGGCTGCGGGTGACGCGGAGCGCGTCGTCCTCGCCGCGCACCTCGGCGCTGACGTGCTCTGCCGGAGCCGGCGCGGAGGGGTTGCCCCGCTCCCGTACGAGCGGGATCCAGGGCAGCACGGCGACGGCGGCGAGCACGCCCCAGACGGCGAGGCCGGTGCGCCAACTGCCGCCCAGGGCATCGGTGAGGGGCACCGTCGTGGCCGCGGCCAGGGAGGTGCCGAGGGCGAGCGCCATCGAGTAGAGGCCGGTCATGGAGCCGACGCGGTCCGGGAACCAGCGCTTGACGATCACCGGCATCAGGACGTTGCTGACCGCGATGCCCATGAGGGCGAGGGCGCTGGCGGCGAGGAAGCCCACGGTGCCCCCGGCGAAGGGCCGGATCACCACGCCCGCGGCGATGGCCACCATGCCCGCGCAGACCACGGCGCCGGGCCCGAAGCGGCGCGCGAGCCGGGGCGCCATGATCCCGAACACCGCGAAGCAGAGCGGCGGTACGGAGGTGAGGAGCCCGGCGAGGGTGCCGCTCATGCCGAGTCCGTCGCGCACCTCTTCGAGGAGGGCGCCGAGGCTGGTGATGGCGGGGCGGAGGTTGAGGGCGGCGAGGACGATGCCGACGATCACGAGACGCGTCGCCCACGCGCGTGCGTGCGGCTCCTTCGCCCCGGTGGGCGCGGGCGTCTCGGTGCGTATCGGGCGCTGCGTCATCGTCGTCGTCTCGGTTTCCTCACTGACCATGGAGCCATCATAGAATCATGGGATGATTGGTTGTCCAATCCCTTGTCGCACACTGAGTCCCCTCCCCTGTCCGGCTCTCCCGCACGAAGGAACGTCATGCCGCTGACTTCCCCGCGCCGCTCGGCGCTGTCCGAGCAGGTCATCTCCGAGCTGCGCAACCAGATCTCCTCGGGCGAGTGGCCGGTGGGCAGCCGCATCCCCACCGAGCCGGAGCTGGTGGAGCGCCTCGGGGTGGCCCGCAACACGGTCCGCGAGGCGGTCCGCGCGCTCGCGCACAACGGCCTCCTGGACATCCGGCAGGGCTCGGGCACCTATGTGGTCGCGACCAGCGAGCTGGCGGGCGTGATGCACCGCAGGTTCGCCGACGCCGACCCCCGGCACGTCGCGGAGCTGCGCAGCACGCTGGAGTCGAGCGCGGCGAAGCTGGCCGCGGAGCGCCGCACGGAGCGCGACCTCAGGCAGCTGGACGGGCTCCTGGAGCGGCGCGAGAAGGCGTGGGCGTCGGGCAACGCGGAGAACTTCGTGACGGTGGACGCGACCTTCCACATGGCGGTCGTGGCGGCGTCCCACAACGACGTCCTGACGGCCCTGTACGCGGATCTGGGCGAGGTTCTGCGGGACTGGCTGCGCGAGGACGTGGGGCAGACCCTGACGCCCGAGACGCACATGGACCACGCCCGCCTGGTCGAGGCGATCCGCGAGCAGGACGCGGAGGCGGCGGCTTCGGAAGCGGCGGGCTACCCGTTCCTGTGCCGCCCGGAGCTGTTCACCGACGAGCACTGAGCCGGTCGCGGGGAGCGCCGCACGAGGCGGTCGTCGTGCGCGGACGGCCCGAAGTCACCGTTCGTGGCTGACCCAGGCCGACCTGACCTCTTTCCAGCACCGCCCGGTGAGCCGCACCGTCTGCGCGGGCCCCGCCTCCACGGGGGCGGCGTCGGTGTCGATGTCCCACCACCGGTCGCACTCGATGTGCAGCCGGACCCGGTCGGTGTCCGGGTAGGGGTTGTGGCAGTACGCGACCACGCGCGAGCCCTCGACGGCGTTGCGGCACTCCGCGCCGAACGGCCGCTCTTCCTGAGCGCGGCTGTCGGCCACGCGCGCGCGTGCCTGCTCCGCCGTACCGCCGGTCAGGGACACGGCGTCGTACGGCAGGGCGAGCAGGAGGGCGAGAGCGGCGAGCACCGCACGAGGTGACAGGCGCACACTTCAGAGTGCGCGGCACCAGGGGGGCGGCGCCCGGCCAGGGGGCCGAACGGGCGACGCCCCGCCGCCCGCGCGATGCGGGCGACGGGGCGTCGAAAGCGTCCCGGAGGGCGGGAGAAGGCGCAGGTCAGGCGCCCATCATGTGCACGCCGCCGTCGACGTGGACGATCTCGCCGGTGGTCTTCGGGAAGAAGTCCGAGAGCAGCGCGACGATGCCGCGGCCCGCGGGCTCCGGGTCGGCCATGTCCCAGTTCAGCGGGGAGCGGGTGTTCCAGACCTCCGCGAGCTCACCGAAGCCCGGGATGGACTTGGCCGCCATGGAGCCGATCGGGCCCGCGGAGATCAGGTTGCAGCGGATGTCCTCCTTGCCCAGGTCGCGGGCGAGGTAGCGGCTCGTGGCCTCCAGGGCGGCCTTGGCCGGGCCCATCCAGTCGTACTTGGGCCAGGCGTACTGCGCGTCGAAGGTGAGGCCGACGACCGAGGCGCCGTTCTCGAACAGCGGGCGGCAGGCCATGGTGAGCGACTTCAGGGAGTACGCGGAGACGTGCATCGCCGTCGAGACGTCCTCGAAGCTCGCCTCGAGGAAGTTGAAGGCGCCCTGCGGCGCGAAGCCGATGGAGTGCACGATGCCGTCGAGGCCGCCGAGCTCCTCCTTCACGACGCCCGCGAGACCGTCCAGGTGCTCCTGGTTGGTCACGTCGAGCTCGATGACCTTGGCGGGCTTGGGGAGCTTCTTGGCGATGCGCTCGGTGAGCGTCGGCCGCGGGAACGCGGTCAGGATGACCTCGGCGCCCTGCTCCTGAGCCACCTTCGCGGCGTGGAAGGCGATGGATGCCTCCGTCAGCACGCCGGTGACCAGGATGCGCTTGCCGTCGAGAATTCCGCTCATGGTGATCAGTGACCCATGCCCAATCCGCCGTCAACAGGGATGACGGCTCCAGTGATGTACGAGGCGTCGTCGGAGGAGAGGAACTTCACCGCGGCGGCGATCTCCTCCGGCTGCGCGTAGCGGCCGAGCGGCACGTTGGACACGATGTTCGCGCGCTGCTCGTCCGAGAGTGCCTTGGTCATGTCGGTGTCGACGAAACCCGGCGCGACGACGTTGAAGGTGATGTTGCGCGAGCCGAGCTCACGGGCGAGGGAGCGCGCGAAGCCGACGAGGCCGGCCTTCGACGCGGCGTAGTTCGCCTGCCCCGCCGAGCCCAGCAGGCCGACGACGGAGGAGATCAGCACGACGCGGCCCTTCTTGGCGCGCAGCATGCCGCGGTTGGCGCGCTTCACGACACGGAAGGTGCCGGTGAGGTTGGTGTCGAGGACGGAGGTGAAGTCCTCCTCGGACATCCGCATGAGGAGCTGGTCCTTGGTGATGCCCGCGTTGGCGACGAGCACCTCCACCGGTCCGTGCTTCTCCTCGATCTCCTTGTATGCCTGCTCCACCTGTTCGGTGTCGGTGATGTCGCACTTCACCGACAGAACACCCGCCTCGGCGAGGACCCGGGGTGGCTCTCCCGAACGGTAGGTGATCGCGACCTGGTCTCCCGCGTCGGCGAACGCGCGGGCGATGGCGAGGCCGATGCCCCGGTTTCCTCCGGTGACGAGAACCGAGCGGCTCAACGGATCACCCTTTCGGTAGCGGTCTGGTACATCGGAAACCTATCGGTCCCGCACCTCTTCCGGAGAATCCGCCTCCGACAGTGGCTCAGAGGACTCCCTGTCGGGTCCCTACAGAAACCGACGGCAAGGGTTCCCCCATGGAGTGGCCCCGGCACCCCCGCGCGCGACATGATTCGGGCCCTACGGTTCGCTTCCGCATCAGCCGACAGGAGACACCGTGCCTCATACCCTCGACGCAGCCTTCACGGCGCTGCCGCTTAGGGCTCTGGCCGACGCCGCACTCGCCCGCGCGCGGGCGCTCGGTGCCACGCACGCGGACTTCCGCTTCGAGCGGGTGCGCAGCGCCTCGTGGCGGCTGCGGGACGCCCAGCCCGCCGGGTCCTCGGACACCACCGACGTGGGGTACGCGGTGCGGGTGGTGCACGGCGGGGCGTGGGGGTTCGCGTCGGGCGTCGACCTGACGATGGACGCGGCCGCGCGGGTCGCCTCCCAGGCCGTGGCGATGGCGCAGCTGTCCGCCCAGGTCATCGCCGCCGCCGGGTCGGACGAGCGCGTGGAGCTCGCCGACGAGCCGGTGCACGCGGACAAGACCTGGATCTCCTCGTACGAGATCGACCCCTTCTCCGTACCGGACGAGGAGAAGAGCGGGCTGCTCGCGGAGTGGAGCGCGCGGCTGCTCGCGGCCGACGGGGTCGCGCACGTCGACGCCTCGCTGCTCACCGTGCACGAGAACAAGTTCTACGCGGACACGGCGGGCACCGTCACCACCCAGCAGCGGGTGCGCCTGCACCCCCAGCTGACCGCCGTCGCCGTCGACGAGTCGAGCGGTGAGTTCGACTCCATGCGTACGCTGGCTCCGCCGGTCGGCCGGGGGTGGGAGTACCTCACCGGGACCGGCTGGGACTGGGACGGCGAACTCGCGCGGATCCCCGAGCAGTTGGCCGAGAAGATGCGGGCGCCCGGCGTCGAGCCCGGCGCGTACGACCTCGTGGTCGACCCGTCCAACCTCTGGCTGACCATCCACGAGTCCATCGGCCACGCCACCGAGCTGGACCGCGCGCTCGGCTACGAGGCGGCGTACGCGGGCACCTCGTTCGCCACCCTCGACCAGCTCGGCAAGCTGGCGTACGGCTCGCCGATCATGAACGTGACGGGCGACAGGACCGCCGAGCACGGCCTCGCCACCATCGGCTACGACGACGAGGGCGTGGCCGCTCAGTCCTGGGACCTGGTCAAGGACGGCACCCTGGTCGGCTACCAGCTGGACCGGCGCATCGCGCGACTCACCGGCTTCGAGCGCTCCAACGGCTGCGCCTACGCGGACTCCCCCGGCCACGTCCCGGTGCAGCGCATGGCCAACGTCTCCCTGCAGCCGGACCCGGGCGGGCTCGCCACGGAGGACCTGATCTCCGGCGTGGACCGCGGGATCTACGTGGTGGGCGACCGGTCGTGGTCCATCGACATGCAGCGCTACAACTTCCAGTTCACCGGACAGCGCTTCTACAAGATCGAGAACGGGCGCCTGACCGGGCAGCTGCGCGACGTGGCGTACCAGGCGACGACCACCGACTTCTGGGGCTCCATGGCCGCGGTGGGCGGCCCGCAGACCTACGTCCTGGGCGGCGCCTTCAACTGCGGCAAGGCCCAGCCGGGCCAGGTCGCATCGGTCTCGCACGGCTGCCCGTCCGCCCTCTTCCGGGGCGTCAACATCCTCAACACGACGCAGGAGGCCGGGCGATGAGCTCGTCGAGTCGTACGACCAAGCCGCACGAGATCGTCGAGCGGGCCCTCGAGCTGTCCACCGCCGACGGCTGCGTGGTCATCGCCGACGAGGAGTCGAGCGCGAATCTGCGCTGGGCGGGCAACGCGCTGACCACCAACGGGGTCACCCGCGGCCGCACCCTCACCGTCATCGCGACCGTCGACGGCAAGCAGGGCACCTCCTCCGGCGTCGTCTCGCGGTCCGCGGTGACCGCCGACGACCTGGAGCCGCTGGTGCGGGCCGCCGAGGACGCCGCCCGGGGTGCGGGGCCCGCCGAGGACGCGCAGCCGCTGGTGACCGGGGTGCCCCACTCCCCCGACTTCACCGAGGCGCCCGCCGAGACCTCCTCGGCCGTCTTCGCCGACTTCGCGCCCGCGCTCGGGGAGTCCTTCGCGGTGGCCCGCGCGGGCGGGCGCGAGCTCTACGGCTTCGCCAACCACGAGATGGTCTCCAGCTACCTCGGCACGTCGACAGGTCTTCGGCTGCGGCACGACCAGCCCAACGGGACGCTGGAGCTCAACGCCAAGTCGACGGACAGTTCCCCAAGCTCTCAACTTCGTTCGAGCAGGGGAGGCCCCATCCGCTCGGCGTGGGCGGGGCGGGCGACGCGGGACTTCAAGGACGTCGACCCGGCGGCGCTCGACGCCGAGCTCGCCCAGCGCCTGGGCTGGGCCGAGCGGCGCGTGGACCTGCCCGCGGGCCGCTACGAGACGCTGCTGCCGCCGACCGCCGTCGCGGACCTGCTGGTGTACCAGCTGTGGTCGTCGGCGGCCCGGGACGCCGGGGAGGGCCGCACGGTCTTCTCCAGGCCGGGCGGCGGCACCCGCGTCGGCGAGCGCCTCACCCGGCTCCCGCTCACGCTGCGCAGCGACCCGCGGGAACCGGGCCTGGAATCCGCCCCGTTCGTGCTCGCGCACACCTCCGGCGACGACGCCTCGGTCTTCGACAACGGCCTGCCCCTCGAAGCCACCGAGTGGGTGCGCGCGGGCGAGCTCGCGCACCTGACCACCACCCGGCACAGCGCCGCCCTCACCGGCCTCCCGGTGGCCCCCGCCATCGACAACCTCATCCTGGACGGCGGCACCGACCGCTCCCTGGACGAGATGGTCGCCGACACCCGCGACGGGCTCCTGCTGACCTGCCTCTGGTACATCCGCGAGGTCGACCCGGCGACGCTGCTGCTCACCGGGCTCACCCGGGACGGCGTCTACAAGATCGAGAACGGCGAGGTCGTCGGCGAGGTGAACAACTTCCGGTTCAACGAGTCGCCGGTGGATCTGCTCGGCCGCACGACGGAGGCCGGGCGCACCGAAAAGACGTTGCCGCGGGAATGGGGCGATTGGTTCACTCGGGCAGCGATGCCCGCGCTCCGGGTGCCGGACTTCAACATGAGCTCGGTCAGCCAGGGCGTATGACGCCCATAGACTGGCGGGTATCCATCGGAACCGTTCAAGGAGACACAGGACCGTGACGGACATCGTCGACGAGCTGAAGTGGCGCGGGCTCTTCGCCCTCTCCACTGACGAAGATGCACTGCGCAAGGCGCTCGCGGACGGCCCCGTCACGTTCTATTGCGGCTTCGACCCGACCGCGGCCAGCCTGCACGTCGGCCACCTGGTCCAGGTCCTCACGGTCCGCCGCCTCCAGCAGGCGGGCCACCGCCCGCTGGCCCTGGTGGGCGGCGCCACCGGCCAGATCGGCGACCCGCGGCCGACCGCCGAGCGCACCCTGAACGACCCCGAGACGGTCGCGAACTGGGTGTCCCGGCTGCGCACGCAGATCGAGCCCTTCCTCTCCTTCGAGGGGGAGAACGCGGCGACGATGGTCAACAACCTGGACTGGACCGCGGGCATGTCCGCGATCGAGTTCCTGCGCGACATCGGCAAGCACTTCCGCGTGAACAAGATGCTCACGAAGGACTCGGTCGCCCGCCGTCTGGAGTCCCAGGAGGGCATCTCCTACACGGAGTTCAGCTACCAGCTGCTGCAGGGCATGGACTTCCTGGAGCTGTACCGGCGCCACGGCTGCACCCTGCAGACCGGCGGCAGCGACCAGTGGGGCAACCTCACGGCGGGCATCGACCTGATCCACCGCCTGGAGCCGGAGGCCACGGTGCACGCCGTCGGCACCCCGCTGATGCTCAAGTCGGACGGCAGCAAGTTCGGCAAGTCCGAGGGCGGGGCCGTCTGGCTCGACCCGGAGATGACCACGCCGTACGCCTTCTACCAGTTCTGGCTGAACGTCGAGGACAGCGAGGTCTCGACGTACATGCGCATCCTCTCCTTCAAGTCCCGCGAGGAGCTGGAGGAGATCGAGAAGCAGACGGAGGAGCGTCCGCAGGCGCGCGCCGCCCAGCGTGCGCTCGCCGAGGAGCTGACGACGCTGGTGCACGGCGCCGACCAGTGCGCCGCGGTCATCGCCGCGTCCAAGGCCCTCTTCGGCCAGGGCGAGCTCGCCGACCTCGACGAGTCGACGCTGGCCGCCGCGCTCTCCGAGCTGCCGCGCGTCCAGGTCACCGAGCTCGGCCCGGTCGTGGACCTGCTCGCGGAGGTCGGCCTGGTGGCGAGCAAGTCCGCCGCGCGCCGCACGGTGAAGGAGGGCGGGGCCTACGTGAACAACGTGAAGGTGGCCGCCGAGGACGCCGTGCCGGCCCGCGAGGACCTGCTGCACGGCCGCTGGCTGGTGCTGCGCCGGGGCAAGAAGAACCTGGCGGCGGTGGAGGTCACGGGCGCCTGAGCGCCCACTGCGCCAAGCACAGGAAGCGGTGCGCCGAGCGCAGGAAGCGGGGCCGGTCCTCAAGGACCGGCCCCGCTTCCCGTGTGTCCGCCGCCGACCGCGCTAGGCCGCCTGTCTGTCGCCCTTGATCGCCTTGTAGATCACGTCTCCGACACCGACGATGACCACGGCCGCCGCGAGCTGCAGCGCGTGCCGCCCCCAGTCGATGCCCTTGGTCTCGTTGATGCCGAACTTGGTGGCGAGCCAGTTGCCCAGGACTCCACCGATGATGCCGAACACGGTGGTCAGCCAGAGCGGGCTGTGCTGCTTGCCGGGCAGGATCGCCTTGGCGATCAGCCCCAGCACGAGTCCCACGATGATCGCCCACAACCAGCCCATAGCTGCCTCCTCATACGGCTCGACATGAGCAGTACGCCCAGTTTCGACCCGTCCGCCATACGGCGCATGTCGGACACCGCCATACGTGGCACGGCGCAGCTACGTCGCCGAGGTCAGAGGTGCCCCGGTCTCGTAGGCGGCGGAGCCGCGGCGTAACGTGAGGGATGTCCGGGCCGGGGAGAGCTCGGCGACAGGGCAGGTGGTGGAACGTGATGCGGAAGCAGAGCAGCGCCGAGGTCTTCCGGATCACGGGGGCCAGGCAGGGGCTCGCGGACGACGTGCGCGGCAGGCAGCGCCGGTACGTGATCTCCATGTCCGTGCGTACGGTTTCGGTCATTGCGGCGGCCGTGCTGTGGAACGTGGAGCGTCACGTCGCCCTGGTCGCACTGGTGCTCGGCATCTTCCTGCCGTACGTCTCGGTGGTGATCGCCAACGCGGGCCGGGAGAACGCGCCCTCGCTGCCGTCGACCTTCGTACCGGCGCCGTCGCGGCCGATGCTCGCGGCACCGTCACCGGGCGGAGCCGCGGAACCCGTCCCGGAGGATGCCGCGGGCGCCCCACGCGAGGAGCGCGGCGCTTCCGCGCCGGAGCAGGGCTGACCGTCGACGATGCGCCAAGCTCAAAGAAAGCTCAGATCAATCATGAAGTTCCGGTGCCAGGCACCGGGTCCCCCATGACATACTTCGTACGCGCTCCGCATCCCCCGTCGGAGCGACAGACCGACGCCGGGCAGCTCCCCCCGTGGCTGCTCGGCGTCGCCTTGTTTTGAACGCACTTGGATGTACGTGTGAGTGACGAAATCCCGATCTGTTCCGCCAAGGGCTGCCGCGCCGCCGCGGTGTGGGTACTGGCTTGGAACAACCCGAAGATTCACACCCCGGAACGCCGCAAGACATGGCTCGCATGTGAGGAACACCGCGAGCACCTCTCCCAATTCCTGGGCGTGCGCGGGATGTTGAAGGAAGTGGTGACTCTCGAGGAGTGGGAGTCCCGCGACGACGACCCGGGCGCGGAGCGCTGAACGGCCGGACACGGAGCGCCGAGCGGACCACCCCCGTACACCAACTCCCCGCCCTTCAGGGGCTGTTGAGCCGCTCTGACCTGCCGCCAAGCTCAAGAAAAGCTCACATCAATCATGTAGTTCCGGTGGACCGGCCCCGAGAAGTGGCAGGTCTCCATCGGACTGCTCGGCTTACTCGTAGCGATCACCGGATGTGTGGGGCAGTTCGTCCAGTAGGACGCCCACCCACGAGACGGGCGCGAAGACCGGTGCTGCGCATGCAGCGAGCCCGGTCGAGTGTTGGGCGACCGGGCTCGTGAACTACTGCGCGGAGGGCCTCACTCTTGCCGGAGTTATAAGGGTCATCCACCGATCGCCGACATCGGCCTCTCCGGCTGCAGGAACGACGGGTCGTCCAGGCCCGAGCCCGCCTTCTTGCCCCACATCGCGAGCTTCCAGATGCGGGCGATCTCCTCGTCCGCCGCCTCGGTGTCGGTGGTCTCGGTGCGCAGGGCCGCTCGCAGGTCCGTCTCCTCCGTGGCGAACAGGCAGGTGCGGACCTGGCCGTCGGCGGTGAGGCGGGTGCGGTCGCAGGCCGCGCAGAAGGGGCGGGTCACGGAGGCGATGACGCCGACGCGGTGCGGGCCGCCGTCCACGATCCAGCGCTCGGCGGGGGCGGAGCCGCGCTCGCCCGTGCCCTCCTCCGTGAGCTCGAAGCGGGTGCGGAGCGAGGCCAGGATGTCACCGGCGGTGATCATGCCCTCGCGCTTCCAGCCGTGCTGGGCGTCCAGGGGCATCTGCTCGATGAAGCGGAGCTCGTAGTCGTGCTCCACGGCCCAGGCGAGGAGGTCGGGGGCCTCGTCCTCGTTCAGGCCCGGCATCAGGACCGTGTTGACCTTCACCGGGGTGAGTCCCGCGTCGCGGGCGGCTTCGAGGCCCTCCAGGACGTCCTTGTGGCGGTCGCGGCGGGTGAGGGTCTTGAAGACGTCGGGGCGGAGGGTGTCCAGGGAGACGTTGACCCGGTCGAGGCCGGCGGCCTTGAGGGCCTTCGCGGTGCGCTTCAGCCCGATGCCGTTCGTCGTCAGGGACATTTTCGGGCGGGGCTCCAGCTGGGCGCAGCGCTCGACGATGCCGACGAGGCCGGGGCGCAGCAGGGGCTCGCCGCCGGTGAAGCGGACTTCCCTGATGCCGAGGCGGGTGACGGCGATGCGGACGAGGCGGACGATCTCGTCGTCCGTCAGCAGGTCCGGCTTGGCCAGCCACTGGAGGCCCTCTTCGGGCATGCAGTACGTGCAGCGGAGATTGCACCGGTCGGTCAGTGAGACCCGCAGATCGGTGGCCACTCGGCCGTAGGTGTCGATGAGCACGTGGGCCCCCTCCCCTGTTCCGGATCAGTAGTTCGGCTCTGCGTCTTCGAGCCTACGTGACGGCACTGACACGAGCAGGGGCCCGATCCCACGAGGAGCGCGCGGGCCGTGTCGTAGAGATCTACGATTCTCTACGACACGGCCTCTGACGTGCGCGGATCCGGTTATCCCCGGTTCACTCAGTGCGCCCCGGTGCCGGTGAGGGAGCGCACCTCCAGCTCGGCGTACTTGCCCTTGTCCGGCTCCTCCTTCGAGAGCATCGTGCCGAGCCAGCCGAGCAGGAAGCCGACCGGGATCGAGATGATGCCGGGGTTCTCCAGCGGGAACCAGTGGAAGTCGACGCCCTTGAACATCGACGACTTCGGGTTGCCGGAGACGACCGGGGAGAAGAGGACCAGGAAGACCGCCGTGAACAGGCCGCCGTAGATCGACCACAGCGCGCCCTGGGTGGTGAAGCGCTTCCAGAAGAGGCTGTAGAGGATCGTCGGGAGGTTGGCGGAGGCGGCGACCGCGAAGGCGAGGGCGACCAGACCGGCCACGTTCATGTCGCGGGCGAGCGCGCCCAGGGCGATGGAGACGACACCGATGACGACGGTGGCCCCGCGCGCGGCGTTCAGCTCCTGCTTCTCCGTGGCCTGGCCCTTCTTGATGACGTTCGCGTAGATGTCGTGCGCGAACGACGAGGACGAGGCGAGGGTGAGGCCCGCGACGACCGCGAGGATCGTGGCGAAGGCGACCGCCGAGATGGTGGCGAGCAGGATGGCGCCCCAGTTGGAGTCCGTGCCGCCCAGATGGAGTGCGAGCAAGGGGGCCGCCGTGTTGCCCGCCGGGTTGGACTTGATGATCTCGTCGGGCTTGATGAGCGCGGCGGCGCCGAAGCCGAGCGCGATCGTCATCAGGTAGAAGGCACCGATGATGCCGATCGCCCAGTTCACGGACTTACGGGCGGCCTTGGCCGTCGGCACCGTGTAGAAGCGGATCAGGATGTGCGGCAGGCCCGCGGTGCCGAGGACCAGGGCGATGCCGAGCGAGATGAAGTCCAGCTTGCTGGTGCCCGTCTTGCCGTATTTGAGGCCGGGTTCGAGGAACTTGCTGCCCTGGCCGCTGTTGTCGGCCGCCGTGCCGAGCAGGTCCGAGATGTTGAAGTCGAACTTCAGCAGGACCAGGAAGGTCAGCAGCAGCGTGCCCGCGATGAGCAGGACGGCCTTGACCATCTGCACCCACGTGGTGCCCTTCATGCCGCCGATCGTCACGTACACGATCATCAGGACGCCGACGAGGGCGACGATGCCGACCTTGCCCGCGTCGCTCTTGATGCCGAGCAGCAGCGAGACGAGGACGCCCGCGCCCGCCATCTGCGCGAGCAGGTAGAAGATCGAGACGACGATGGTGGAGGTGCCTGCCGCCGTGCGTACCGGGCGCTGGCGCATGCGGTACGCGAGGACGTCGCCCATCGTGTACCGGCCGGAGTTGCGCAGCGGTTCGGCGACCAGGAGCAGGGCGACCAGCCACGCGACGAGGAAGCCGATCGAGTAGAGGAAGCCGTCGTATCCGAAGAGGGCGATGGCGCCCGCGATGCCGAGGAACGACGCGGCGGACATGTAGTCGCCGGAGACGGCGAGGCCGTTCTGGAAGCCGGTGAACTGGCGGCCGCCCGCGTAGAAGTCGGCGGCGTCCTTGGTCTGGCGGCCCGCCCAGACGGTGATGACCAGGGTCGCGGCGACGAACACCGCGAACAGGGTGATGATCAGCGGCCGGTGCTCGCTGGCCTCGCCGGCGGCGGCCAGGGTGATTGCGGGGCTCATGCGCCGTCCTCCATACGGGACTTGATGGCCTCGGCCTTGGGGTCGAGCTTGGTCGCGGCGTGCCGCGAGTACCACCAGGCGATGAGGAACGTGGTCAGGAACTGGGCGAGGCCGAGGACGAGGGCGACGTTGATGTTGCCGACGACCTTGGTGCCCATGAAGTCGCCCGCGTAGTTCGACAGCAGCACGTACACCAGGTACCAGGCGATGAAGGCGACGGTGAGCGGGAAGGCGAACGAGCGGTGGGCGCGGCGCAGTTCACCGAACTCGGCGCTCTCCTGCACCGCGATGAACTCCTCCGTGGTCGGCCCTTGGGGAGCGGCGGGGGCCGGCCCGTCCGGGGGTGGTGGTGTCGCGTCGGTGGCCACGGAGTCTTCTCCTCGTGGTGCGGGTGTGATGGGGACGGACTTCTGGTCCATGTGCGCTCTCTTGCTCGAGTGGCTCGAATGCGCTCGAACCACTTGGGGAGTGACGAGGATCACGCGGACCGAGGATGGTGATGCTAAGGCCCCGGCGCGTGATCCGACAGGGGGTTGATGTTGCTTCTCGCGCTGCTCAACGTCGCGGCGGCGCGCCCGGCGTCAGCCAACTCCACGGTTTCTTCAAGAAGTCGTTGCTGACCAGGGAGTTCGAGGGATAACTTCACCCTGAACCACCCGTCATGCACCTGACTGCCCGAGCACCAACTGTGTTCGGGCAGCTCCGTTTCCGGATGATGTGGAGATCCCATGGCTCATCTGCGTTCCAGACGCCGGCTCGCCCTGACCGTGCCCCTCGGCATGGCGCTCGCCGCCACGCTCGGCTTCGCGCCCGGCGCCGCGACAGCCGCCCCGGCGGGCGCTCCGGCGCGCGCGACGGCCGCGGACGCGGACGCCCCGAAGCTGGCGTACGTCGTCAACACCCGCCCGGATCACCGGACGGTGGAGTACGTGAAGAAGGCCATCGCCAAGGCGGACGGCACCGTCGTCGCCACGTACCCGAAGATCGGCGTCATCGTCGCGCACTCCGCGAACCCGGACTTCGGGAAGCGAATACGGGACGTGCGCGGCGTGCAGTCGGCCGGCGCGACGCGCACCGCTCCGCTGACGGCGGCGGGCACGACGCAGGACGGCGCCCCGGAGTTCGTGTCGAAGGCGCGGGCGAAGGCCCTGAACGCCAAGTCCGCCGGGCGGAGCGGCGGTTCGGCCGCGGACGCCGAGCCCATGGAAGCCGATCAGTGGGACCTGCGCGCGATAGGCGCCGACAAGGCCGCCGCGATCAACCCGGGCAGCAAGAAGGTGACCGTCGGCGTCATCGACACCGGCGTGGACGACAGCCACCCCGACCTCGCCCCCAACTTCTCGCCCTCGCAGTCCGCGAGCTGTGTCGGCGGCAAGGCGGACACCTCGCCCGGCGCCTGGCGCCCGGCGAAGAAGGAGCACTACCACGGCACGCACGTGGCCGGTGAGATAGCCGCCGCCCGCAACGGGATCGGCGTCGCGGGCGTGGCGCCCGGCGTGCAGGTCGCGGGCATCCGCGTGGCCGACCCGGCCACCGAGCTGTTCTACCCGGAGAGCGTGGTCTGCGCCTTCGTGTTCGCCGCCGACCACGGCGTCGAGGTCACCAACAGCAGCTACTACGTGGACCCGTGGCTCTACAACTGCATGGACGACCCGGACCAGCGGGCCATCGTCGACGCGGTCAACCGGGCCCAGCTGTACGCCCAGAAGAAGGGCACCCTGAACCTCGCCTCGGCGGGCAACTCCAACCACGACCTGGACTCCGACGCGATCGTCGACGACTCCAGCCCCGACGACTCCACCCCCGTCCCGCGCACCATCGACCCGCACAAGTGCTTCGACGTGCCGACCCAGCTGCCGGGTGTCGTCACGATCAGCGCGACGGGTGTGAAGGGCGCGAAGTCGTACTACTCCAGCTACGGCAACGGCGTCGTGGACGTGGCGGCCCCGGGCGGCGACCGCAAGTACCAGATCCCGGACACCCCGTCGAAGAACGGCGGGATCCTCTCGACGATGCCGGGCGGCGAGTACGCCTACCTCCAGGGCACGTCGATGGCGTCCCCGCACGCGGCCGGGGTGGCCGCGCTGCTGAAGTCCACGCACCCGAAGGCGGGCCCGGCCCAGCTGCAGCGGATGCTCAAGTCCCAGGCGGACAACCCGGGTTGCCCGACCGCCCCGTACGACCCGGACGGCGACGGCAAGGTCGACGCGGTCTGCAAGGGCGACAAGAACAGGAACGGCTTCTACGGCTACGGGATCGTCGACGCGCTCGACGCCGTGAAGAAGTGAGGGGACTCCACACCATGACCGCACCTCTCGCGCGCTCCCGGCGCGCCCTCGCCCTCCCGCTCGGCGTCGCGGCCGTCGCGGCGCTCGCCCTGCTGCCCGGCTCGGCGTCGGCGCGGCCCGCGCTGCCGGACACCTCCGGCCCGGCCTCCGGGGCCGTCGGCGCCTCAGCGGCCTTCGGGTCCCTCGGGGCGCAGGCCGCGGACGCCTCGTCGATGAGCTATGTCATCAACCTCCGCTCGAAGCACGGCAGTTCGCGGGAGGTGGAGAAGGCGATCGCCAAGGCGGGCGGCACCGTCGTCATCGCGTACAAGCAGATAGGCGTGATCGTCGCGCACTCCGCGAACCCGGACTTCGCGAAGACGCTGCGGAAGGTCCGCCAGGTGGCCTCCGCGGGCGCCACGCGCACCGCGCCGCTGTCCGCGCAGGCCGACGACGCGACCGACGCGGAGCGGACGCTGACCGCCGCCGAGGCGAAGAAGGCGGCGGGCGGCGCCAAGGCCGGTCAGGACGAACTCGAGCCGCTGCAGTGGGACTTGCCCGCGATCAAGGCGGACAAGGCGCACGAGGTCTCGCTGGGCAGCCGGGACGTCACCGTCGGCGTGCTCGACTCCGGCGTCGACGACACGCACACGGACATCGCCCCCAACTTCGACCGCAAGGCGTCCGCGAGCTGCCTGGGCGGCGTGCCCACGCAGAAGGGCGACGCGTGGCGCCCGGTGGCCGGGGAGAGCGACCACGGCATGCACGTGGCGGGCACCATCGCCGCCGCGAAGAACGGCACGGGCGTCACCGGTGTCGCGCCGGGCGTGAAGGTCGCGAGCCTGAAGGTGGCCGAGCCCGCCACCGGCATGTACTACACGGAGGCCGTGGTCTGCGGCTTCCTGTGGGCGGCCGACCACGGAGTGGACGTCACCAACTCCAGCTACTACACCGACCCGTGGCTCTTCAACTGCACGACGGACGCGGACCAGAAGGCCCTCGTCGACGCCGTGGGCCGGGCCACCCGGTACGCGGAGCGCAAGGGCGCCGTGAACGTGGCGGCGGCCGGGAACGCGGAGACGGACCTCGCCCAGGAAGAGCTCGTCGACGACTCCAGCCCCGACGACACGACGCCCACCAAGCGGACCATCAAGACCGCCGACTGCTTCGACATCCCCTCGCAGCTCCCGGGTGTCGTCACGGTCTCCGCCACGGGCGCGAAGGGCCTGAAGTCCTCGTACTCGAACTACGGCAACGGCGTCGTCGACATCGCGGCGCCGGGCGGTGACTCCACCAAGTACCAGCCGCCGCAGGCCCCGGCCGTCAACGGCGGCATCCTGTCGACGCTGCCGGGCAACAAGTTCGGCTACAAGTCCGGCACTTCGATGGCATCCCCGCACGTCGCGGGCGTCGCGGCCCTGGTCAAGTCGGCCCACCCGCACGCCTCGGCCCGCCAGGTGAAGGCGCTCCTGTACCGGGAGGCAGACGCCACCAAGTGCACCAACCCGTACGACATCGACGGCGACGGCAAGGTCGACGCGGTGTGCGAGGGCGGCAAGAACAAGAACGGCTTCTACGGGGTCGGCATGGCCGACGCCTTGGACGCCGTGCGCAAGTAGCCCACGGAGTGGGTGAGTCGGGCCGGGCGGCCGTGGCCGCCCGGCCCTTCGCGCGCGCGGAGACATCGGCGGGACCCGGTGAGAGCGGAGAACCCGCACGAGTGGCCGACACGGCACCGCGCCGGGCGGCATAGTGCTTGCATGACGCACTCAACCATGTCCCCCCTCGACGGAACCCGTTCCGTCTGGGCCGCCCTGGGCGGTGACCCCGCCCTGCCCGCGCACGTCTCGACCGTCGTACGGGAGGGGGCGCTGCCCGCGCGGCTGCCCGCCATGGAGCTGGCCCGCGCCTGTGTGGGGGCCTGCGCGCTGGCCGCCGCCGAACTGACGGCGGTGCGTACCGGACGGGCCGCCGTGCCCCGGGTCCGGCTCGACGACGGAGCGGTGGCGACGGCCTTCGCCAGTGAGCGGCACCTCCTGGTGGACGGGCGGGCGCCGGTCACGTTCGCGCCGCTGTCCCGCCTGTGGCGCACCGCGGACGGCTGGGTGCGCACCCACGCCAACTACCCGCACCACCGGGCGCGGTTGCTGGCCGCGCTCGGTCTCGGCGGGGACGACGCGCCGGTCGAGGTGGTGGCCGCCCGCATCGCGGAGCGCCCCGCCGTGGAGGTGGAGGACGCCGTGTACGCGGCCGGGGGCCTCGCCGTCGCGCTGCGCACCCCGAAGGAGTGGGCCGCGCATCCGCAGGGCGCCGCGGTGGCCGAGCGGCCGCTGGTGGTGCGGGAGCGCGTGGGCGAAGGGCCGGTGCGGGGGCTGTCCGCGCTCGACGGGGACCCTCTGCTGCCCGCCGCCGGGCTCCGCGTGCTCGACCTCACCCGCGTCATCGCGGGCCCCGTCGCGACCCGCACCCTCGCGCTGCTCGGCGCCGACGTCCTGCGGATCGACTCGCCCCGCCTGCCCGAACTCCCCGACCAGCACGCGGACACCGGCTTCGGGAAGCGCTCCGCGGTGCTCGACCTCGAAGGGCCCGCGGACCGGCGTACGTTCGAGGAGCTCCTCGACCGGGCCGACGTCGTGGTCACCGGCTACCGGCCGGGCGCCCTCGACCGGTTCGGGCTGGCTCCGCAGGCGCTGGCCGAGCGGCGGCCGGGCCTCGTGCTCGCCCGGCTCTCCGCGTGGGGCGACCAGGGGCCGTGGGCGGGGCGGCGGGGCTTCGACAGCCTCGTGCAGGTGGCCACGGGGATCGCCGCGGTGGAGGGGACCCCCGACCATCCGGGTGCGCTGCCCGCGCAGGCGCTGGACCACGGCACCGGGTATCTGCTGGCGGCCGCCGTGCTGCGCGCGCTGACCGAGCAGGCCCAGGGCGGCGGCACGCATTCCGTACGGCTCGCGCTCGCGCGGACGGCGGGTCTCCTCGTCGGCGGGCTCGGCGCGCGGGGCTTCGGGAGCACCGGCACCGCGTACGACCCCGCGCCCTGGCGCACCGAGACGGACAGCCCGCTGGGGCACCTCCGGCACGCGCTGCCCCCGGTCACCTTCACCGGCGGACCGGACAACTGGGCGTGCCCGCCGGGCCGTTGGGGCGCCGACGCACCCGAGTGGCACTGAGACGGCGGCGCCCGGCGGAACGGCATTGCGCCAGTTGTTTGCCAGGACTTGCCCGTTGTGGGCACCCCTGGTGAAGATCTTGTGGTGAGTTCCATACGACCGTCAGCCGAACCCGGAGGCGAGGCGACCGCCGAAGCCGCCCCCGCGCGCCCCTCGGCCCGCGGCACCCACCGCCGCCCGTCCTCGGGCACCGCCGTCGCCGTGCTCGTCCTGGTGGCGGTGGCCGCCCTGGTCCCGCTGCTCGGCCCCTCGACGGCGCTGCGCGGCACCGGGGAGGCCGAGGCGCCGGGCACGCCGGGCATCACGCTTCTGCGGGGCGTGCTGTTCGCCGCGCTCTGTGTGCAGCTGGGCGAGGTGTTCGCGACGCGGCTCGCGCGGCGGGTGCCGGGGGCGCCGCTGGGGCGGGCGCCGGAGGGCTGGGGGGCGTACGCGGCCTGGGCGGGGTTCGTGGCGGCGCTCGGGCTCGCCTCGGTGGTGGCGACCGGCAACCTCGTGCCGCACAGCCTCTCGGACATGGATGTGGGCGGCCTCTACCAGTCGCGGGACGGCCGGCTCGCCCTCCTGGAGGTCAACGCCTTCCTGGTGGCGGCCCTGTGCGGGCGTTCACGGCGCCCCTCGACGGCCGCCCTGCCGCTGGCCGCCGTGATCGTCGCGGAGGCCCTGCGCGCCCACCCGCCGGTGGAGGACAGCCCGCTCGTCGGCTCCGGGCTCACCCTGGTGCACCTGACGAGCGGGGCACTGTGGGCGGGCGGGCTGCTGTATGTGCTGCGGACGCTGCGCCGCTGGCGGCAGTCCGCCCCGGAGGCGGCCGCAGGGGTGCTCGGCCTGTACGCGCGCGTGGCCGCCGTGCTGTTCGCCGCGATCACCGCGACGGGCGTGTGCAGCTCGCTGCGCCGGATGCCGCCCGGCACGATCCTCGACCAGCTCACCGAGACGGCGTACGGGCGCGTGCTGGTGGCCAAGCTGCTGTTCGTGGTGGCCGTCGCGGTGCTCGCGGTGCTTGCCCGGCGGCGGCTGCGGGGCGGCGGCGACCGGCTCGCCGCCTACTCCCCCGCGCGCGGCGAGGTGATCGCGCTCGGCGTGGTGGTGGCCGTGTCGGCGCTGCTGACGGCGGTGCCGGTGCCGATCAGGTGGTGAAGTCCCGGCGCGCGCCGATCCGTTGGGCCGGTCAGTTGGTGACGAGCACCTTCAGGGCCGTGCGCTCGTCCATCGCCTTGTAGCCGTCCGGCACGCCCTCCAGGCCCACCGTCATGTCGAAGACGGGCGAGGGGTCGAGGGTGCCGTCGAGCACGTCGGGGAGCAGCTCCGGGATGTACGTCCGCACGGGGGCGACACCGCCGCGCAGCGCGATGTTCCGGTCGAACATGGCGCTCAGGTCGAGCCCGCTACCGCTGCCGTGCGGGACGCCTACGAAGCCGATGGCGCCGCCGTCCCGGGTGACGTGCACGGCGGTGCGCATGGACTGCTCGGTGCCGACCGCCTCGACGACGGCGTGCGCGCCCTGTCCGCCGGTCAGTTCGCGGACGGCCGCCACGGCCTCCTCGCCGCGCTCGGCGACGACGTCGGTGGCGCCGAAGCGGCGTGCGATGTCCGTACGGGCCTGGTGGCGGCCGAGCGCGATGATCCGCTCGGCGCCGAGGCGCCTGGCCGCGAGGACCGCGCACAGGCCGACCGCGCCGTCCCCGACGACCACCGTCGTGGCGCCGGGCCGCACCCCCGCGCCGAGCGCCGCGTGGTGCCCGGTGCCCAGCACGTCGGAGAGGCTGAGCAGCGCGGTCAGCAGCCGCTCGTCGGATGCCGCCTCCGAAGGCAGCGTGACGAGGGTGCCGTCCGCGAAGGGGACCCGCACGGCCTCGCCCTGCCCGCCGTCGTACCCGACCGAGCCCCAGAACCCGCCGTGCTCGCACGACGTCGTCAGGCCCTCGCGGCAGTAGTCGCACACCCCGTCGGACCACATGAAGGGCGCCACGACCAGGTCGCCGCGCCGGACGCCGGAGACCTCGGCCCCGGTCTCCTCCACGATTCCGAGGAACTCGTGGCCGATCCGCTGCCCCGGCTGCCGCGCGGCCTCGCCCCGGTACGCCCACAGGTCGCTGCCGCAGATGCAGGCCCGCAGCACCCGCACCACCGCGTCGGTGGGCAGCTGGATCACGGGCTCGGGTACGTCCTCCACCCGCATGTCGTAGGGGGCGTGGATGGTGGTGGCGCGCATGGGGTGGTTCCTTTGTGCAGGTCAGGCGGTGGTGCTCGGGGTACTCCTGTCACGGTACGCCGGGGCCGGCAGAGTGCGCGCCCCGGCCGCCCCGAGGACGGCGCTCGCCAGCAGATACTGCGCCACGAGATACGTGAGCATGATCCAGAGGTCCGGCCTGGGCGCCTGCGGCCACTCGGCGACGCCGGTCGCGATGAGTGTGTCCGACAGCAGGAAGAGCGCGCCCCCGGCCGCCGCCGTGAGCCCGAGCCTGCTCGCCCCGAAGGCCATCGCGGTGAGCAGCAGGCTGTACCCGGCGACGGGCCCGCGCATGTCGGCGGGCAGGTCGGGCCAGAGCAGCGCGACGGTGGTGACGAGGGCCAGGGCGTACGCGGTGACGAGCAGGCTTGCTCGCGGGTTCGGGTGCGGGGTGCCGTGGCGGCGGAACAGGAGGAGGTAGCAGACGTGGCCCGCCGCGAAGGAGCCCATTCCGGCGAGGAAGGCGGGGTCCTTGTCGGACAGGAGCAGGGTGTCGCCGCCCCAGCCGAAGAGGAGGGCGGCGGCGAGGAGGCGGGGGCCCCGCCTCGCTACCACGTACGCCACGAGCAGGGGCATGAGCAGCGGCTTGAGTATGACGTGGCCGCCGTGCCAGCCGACCGCGAGGCTCGCCAGGTCGCCCAGGCAGACAGCGGTGAACGTGCTCAACAGGGCGCCCGGCGAGGGGAGTTTCACGCCGCCGACTCCGTCGCGCGCTCAGGCTGCGGCTGCGCCGGCACCGGTGGTGTCGGCGTCTGCTTCGGCTGCCACCCCGGTCCCCCGAACACCCTCCCCGCCCGCTCCCGCCAACTCTCCGCCGCCTTCAGGTCCTTGGCGATCGACACGTACTCGTGCGTGGCGACGCGCAGCGGGTTGTACGTGGAGATGTTCTTCGTCAGGCCGTACACGGGGCGCTCGGTCTCGGCGACCCAGGAGCCGAACATCCGGTCCCAGATGATCAGGATGCCGCCGAAGTTCCGGTCCAGGTAGCCGCCTTGGGAGGCGTGGTGGACGCGGTGGTGGGAGGGCGTGTTGAAGACGTACTCGAAGGGGCGCCACATCTTGTCGATGCGTTCGGTGTGGATCCAGAACTGGTAGACGAGGTTGGCCGACGAGCAGAAGGCGAGCGCCGCGGGGTGCACGCCGCAGGCGATGAGCGGCAGGTAGAACGGCCAGACCGTGAGGCTCGTCCAGGGCTGGCGCAGCGCCGTCGTGAGGTTGAACTTGCGGCTGGAGTGGTGCACCACGTGGCAGGCCCAGAGGATGCGGATGACGTGGTGGCCGCGGTGGGACCAGTAGTAGAAGAAGTCCTGCGCGAGCAGCATCAGCGGGATCGTCCACCACAGGACCGGCACGCGCAGTGGCGTCAGCGCGTACACGCCCGAGTAGATCGCGACGATCGGGATCTTCCACAGGAAGTCGAAGACGAGGCTGCCGAGGCCCATGGTGATGCTGGTGGCGGCGTCCTTCGTCTCGTACCCGGCGGCGTCCTCGTCGGGATGGATCCGGTGGCTGACGATCTCGACGATCGTGAGCAGCACGAAGGCAGGTATGGACCACAGCACGACATCGGGCAGGTTCGGCGGCATGCGTGCACCGTAGAACGGGTGGTGGGCCGCGGCTAGGGGTTGTTACCGACAAGTATTACCGGGGGTACGCGGGCAGTTGTTGGCGATCTCCGCCAAAGGCCCGTCCGCAAACCTTTGGAACACCCGCGGAGGTCGCGGGCCCCCGGGATCACACCCCGACCGCCCCGAGCAGCGCCCCCGCCCCGTACGTCACGGCCATCGCGAGCGCCCCGCCCGCCATGTTCCGCACCACGGCGGGGCCCACGGCCGCCGAGCCGAGGCGCGCGCTGGACCAGCCGGTGAGGGCGAGGGCGGCGAGCACGGAGATCACCGTGACGGGCAGCCGCCAGGCGGCGGGCGGCAGCACGATGGCGAGGAGCGGAAGCAGCGCGCCGCAGGTGAAGGCGACGAAGCTGGCCGCCGCAGCGTGCCAGGGGTTGGTGAGGTCGTCGGGGTCGATGCCGAGCTCCACGCGCGCGTGGGCGCGCAGCGCGTCCCGCTCGGTGAGCTCGCGAGCGGCCTCCCGGGCCACGTCGCCGCTGAGCCCGCGCTGCTCCAACAGCTCGGTCAGCTCGGCCAGTTCGGCCTCGGGCTGCTCGCGCAGCTCCCGCTTCTCCAGGGCGAGCGCGGCCTTCTCCGAGTCGCGCTGGGTGGAGACCGAGACGTACTCGCCCGCGGCCATCGACATGGACCCGGCGAGCAGCCCGGCGAGGCCCGCCGTCAGGAGGGCGCCGCGGTCGTCGGTGGCGCCCGCGACGCCCACGACGATGCCGGCGGTGGAGACCACGCCGTCGTTGGCGCCGAGGACCGCGGCCCGCAGCCAGTTGAGCCGGGCGCCGAGCGCACCGCCGTGCGCCTCGTCGTGGGTGGGAGCCGCTGGGTTCTCGCTTGGCTGGTCGCTCACCCGGGGAGGTTCTCATCCCGGGTGAGCGAACGCAGCCGGGCACGCCGTCACCAGACGCGCACCGACCCTCCCGCCGCGAACACGGGGCTGGTCGCGTCGGCCGGCGGCTCCTTCAGCGGCTCCGACAGCTCCGCGACGGTCGGGCCGACCGTGGCGGCGAGCGCGTCGAGGCGGTCCAGGTCGAAGCCGTAGACGCGGGCCGCGTTGCCGCCCACCATGGCGGCGACCTCCTCCTTGGGCAGGCCCGCGTAGGCGAAGCGGAGGCCCTCGCGGGAGTACGGGTAGGTGCCCTCGTCGTGCGGGTAGTCGCTGCCCCACATGACCTTGTCGAGGCCGATGCGGTCGCGCAGGGCCGCCTCGTGCGGGCGCATGAAGCTCGCCCCGACGAAGCAGTTGTCGCGCCACACCTCGGAGGGCCCCTTGCCCATCGAAGAGGCGAGGCCCTGGCCGAACTTGGACTCGGCCGTGTCCGCCTTCGTCGCCGCCGCGACCAGCCGCCCGTGGTAGTAGTCCAGCATGTCGAGCACCCCGGGGATCCAGCCGGAGCCCTGCTCGGTCAGGACGAGCTTCAGGTCCGGGTGGCGCCGGAAGGCCCCGCCGAACACCAGGTGCCACAGGGCGCGGTGCGAGAACCAGGTCGTCTCCACCATGAACACCGCGCGCGCGGCGGGCTCTTCACCGAGCGGCGGCGAGGCCGAGCCCGCGTGGTGGTTGACCACCACGCCGCGCTCCGCGCAGGCGGTCCAGATCGGGTCGTACGTCTGCGAGTACAGCTCGGGCAGTCCGGAGCCGGGCGGGGTGCCGGGCAGCAGCAGACCGCCGGTGAGGCCCGCGTCGGCGGCCCAGTGGATCTCCTTGACGGCCTCCTCGACGTCATTGAGGAGGATCTGGAAGACGCCCGCCCTGCGTCCGGGCGCCGCCGCACAGAAGTCCGCGAGCCAGCGGTTGTGGGCGCGAAGGCCGGCCCAGCGCTGCTGGAACTCCTCGCGCGTGGGCGCGGGCGCCATCAGGGAGGCCGACGGGAAGAACGGCGGGATGGTGTTGGGGAACACCACCTCGGCGACGATGCCGTCCTCCTCCATCTCGGCGAGGCGGCGCTCCGAGTTCCAGTTCTTGTCGGCCGTGTCGGCGAGGAGGTCCTCGTACGGGTTGACGTAGGTGGCCGCCCACGCGTCGAAGGCGTCGTGGTGCCGGGACTCCAAGTAGGGCTTGTAGTCGAGGAGATCGGCGCCCGCGTGGCAGTCGGCCGAGATCACGGTGTAGCGCTCGCTCGCCCCAGTCATTGTGCGCGTCTCGCTCATGAGGTCACCCCCAGCGTCGGGAAGTCGTGGTCGGTCAGCCAGTGGCGGCCCACCTCGCGCGAGCGGGCCCAGGACGCCTCGACGGCCGCCTGGCCCGACGCGTCCGCGTCCTGGCCGAGTTCGGCGGGGGTCGGGCCGATGCGGGCGGCCAGCGGGGCCAGCTTCTCGGTGTCGAAGCCGAAGACCTCGGCGGCGGCGAGGCCCAGCATGCGCCGGGTCTCCGCGATCGGGATGTCGTGGAACGTCTTCTTCAGCCACGCGCGCGTGTCGGGCCAGGTGCCTTCGGGGTGCGGGAAGTCGCTGCCCCAGAGGATGTTGTCGACGCCGATCTCGTAGCGCTGGGCGAGCTCGCGGCGCTTGGTGTTGGTGGCGCAGACGAAGACCTGCCGGTCCAGGTACTCGTGCGGGGCCCGCTTCAGCTCCGCGAACGGCGAGAGCTTCTTGCCGCCGTGCGCCCCCAGGTAGAGCCGGTCCATGAACCACAGGAGGTTCGGCAGCCACCAGCAACCGGATTCCGCCACCCCGAACTTGAGCCCCGGATGGCGCTCGAAGACCCCGGACCAGAGCAGGAACCACAGCGGCCGCGCGGGCCACCAGGTCACTTCGGAGACGTAGATCCCGAGGTGGTCGCCGTACTCGTGGCGCGGCGCCGCCCCGGAGTGGGTGACCAGGGGCATGGCGCACTCGGCGGCCGCGGCCCACACCGGGTCGTAACGGCGGTCGTGGTAGGGCGCCTTGTCGACCCACATGGAGGGGATCATCAGGGCGCCGAGCCCGGACTCCTTGGCCCGGTGGACCTCGGCGACGACCCGGTCGATCTCGCCGGTGACGGGCAACAGGGCGACGCCGCAGTGCCGTTCGGGGTGCTCGGACACGAACTCGGCGAGCCAGCGGTTGTGCGCCTGCGCGCCCGCCATGCCGAGCTCGGGGTCCTGGTCGCCGGAGAGGCCGAGGCCCACGCCGAAGGGCGCGGCGGTCTGGCTGTCGACGGCGTCCGCGTCGGGGAAGACGACCTCGGCGGCCACCCCGTCGCCGTCGAGCTCCTTGACGCGCTGTGCGGCGTCCCAACCGCCGCGCAAGCCCTCTTCGTTGTCGTTGAACCACTTCTCGGCGAAGGCGTCGTTGCGGATGCCGAGGCGGGTCGACTCCTCACGGCGGGCCTGCGCCTGGCCCAGGAACTCGTCGAACTGTCGGTGGAAGCGGCTGTCGAGGTAGGGCCGGTACTCCTCGGTGGGAAGCCCGGCGTGGCAGTCGGAGGAGATGATCAGGTACGGGTCGTTCTGCTCAGCCATCACACGTCCCTCAGTCCTCAGTCGAGAATGAAGCTCTCCAGGTACGCCGGGTTCTTCCGCTCCAGCATCGAGGCGGACCTGGCCTTGATCTGCCGGTCGCTGTGCTCGCTCTCGGGCAGCAGCCAGAAGCGGTCCTTCGTGATCCCCTCCGCCACGAAGTCCGCGACCTCCTCGACGGGCGTGAACGCGACCTCCTGGCCCGCCTCCTTCATCGCCGACTCCCACTGCGCGAGGCTGCGGTACGGGGTCTTGCGGGGCCGCTCCTTGGCGTACCGGTCGGGCCGGTTGCGGTGCGACTCCCACAGCCCGGTGCGCAGCATGTGGGGCCCGGGGAACAGCACGGAGGCACCCACGCGCGCGTGCTCCGCCTTCAGGTGGGCGTACAGGGACTCGGTCATCGTCACGACGGCCGCCTTGGTGACCGCGTACACGGAGGCGGTGGGCAGCGGGGCGATGCCGCCGTCGCTGGAGGACGTGTTGACGACGTGGCCGGGCTCGCCGCCCTCGATCATGCGGGGCAGGAACGCCTGGATGCCGTGGAAGACGCCCCACACGTTGACCTCGAACGCCCACTTCCAGTCGTTGGGTTCGTGCTGCCACATGCGGCCCTCGGCGCCCGAGCCGACGCCCGCGTTGTTGCAGAGCACGTGCACGGCGCCGAACTTCTCGTACGCCGCGTCGGCGAGGTCCAGCACCTGCTGCCGGTCGCCGACGTCGACCACGCGCGCGTGCACCTCGGCCCCGTCCTCGCGGAGCCCGGCGGCGGCCTTCTCCAGGGCGCTCTCCTCGACGTCCGCGAGCACGACCCGCATGCCCTCCGCCGCGAACCGCCGCACCAGGGCGAGCCCGATGCCGCCTGCCGCTCCGGTGACGACGGCGACCTGTCCGGCCTCGAGCCGCATCAGACGCTCCCCTCGGGCGGCCCGTCGAGGATCTGCTGCGGGTCGTCGTAGCGCTGGTGGATGTAGGGCAACAGCGCCTGTGCGCTGACCCGTTCGACGACCTTGCCCTTCTGGTCGGTGGTCTTCTCGCCGATGGTGATCTCGACGACGGTCCGGACAGGCAGGTCGGCGATCGGGTCGTACATGGACTCGCGCAGCACGACGTCGCCGGTGATCTGCTCCAGCTTGCGGACCTTCTCGTTGCGCACGCAGTGCACCAGGACCGGGTCCGCGTCGAAGCCCGAACCGTCCACCGCGGGCAGGAACTTGAAGTAGAAGTCGGTCTTCTGGGCGGGCTCGGGCAGCGGCAGCGGGCCGCTGACGGCGCCGCGCACCTCCACGAAGGCGATGCCGTGCCGGGCGAGCGCCGCCCGCACCACGAGCCCGTCGCGCTCCACCTCGACCTCGCCGAGCTTCTTCGGCTCGCCGAAGACCTCGCGGCCGCCGATCAGGGCCCGCTCATGGGTCATCGGCATCACGAGCGGATACCAGCCCTCGACACCGCCGTGCTCGGCGGCGACGGCGACCGAACCCGCGCCCAGGGGGTAGCCGGGCAGGTCGACCTTGCTGATGTTGGCCCGCACCAGGGGGCGTGCGGTGGGCTTGAGCGGCGGCGGCAGGACGGCCGCCACCGCGTCCGGGTCGCTCTCCCAGACGGCGACGACGCCGGTGGACCAGATGTCGGGAAGCTTCGAACTCGCGGTGCGCGCGGCGGCGATCTCCGCCTCGGTCCGCGCCCCGTACCGTACGCGTGCCATGTCGTACCACCCTTCGTCTGCGCGGAGTCGACTCCGCTACCGGGACTTGCGGGGGTTCTGTAACACAGTTACAACAGGACTCGTGAAGGGTAAAGAGACGCGTACACATCTGGACCGGGAGCAGGTCCTCGAGGCCGCCGCGGCCCTCGTGAAACAGCACGGTCCGCAGTCCCTGACGATGCGTAAGCTCGCCGCCGAGCTCGGCACCGCCGTGACCTCGATCTACTGGCACGTCGGCAACCGCGAGTCGCTCCTGGACGCCCTCGTCCTGCGCACCGTCGCCGACCTCGGCGAGATCCGCGCCACCGGCACCACCCCCGCCCGCCGCATCGTCTCGGTGGCCCGCGCCCTGCGCCGCCAGCTGCGCACCCACCCGCACCTGGTGGCGATGGTCCACGAACGCGGCCTCACCGAGCGGATGTTCCTGCCCGCCCAGCAGGTCCTGGTGCACGAGGTGCACGCGGCGGGCCTGCGCGGCGCCCGGGCCGCGGCCGTCGTACGGGCCGTCCAGGTGCACGTCGTCGGGCACGTCCTGGTCGAGCGGAACCGCGAACGGGCCCCGGTGCAGCGCCCCGGCGAGGAGGAGCTGTGGACGCCCGAGACCGCCGAGCACGACCCGGAGCTCGCCCGCGCGCTGGCCCGCCCCGTCGATCCGGAGGCGCTGTTCACGACATCCGTGCGCGCGCTTGTGGCCGGACTGCTCGGACCGGGGAGCTGACTGTCGGTCGTGGCCCGTATCCTCATGGACCATGCTCGAAGACCGCACGACCGCAGCGTCCGCAGCCCCCTGGCCGGCCGCGTACCCATCGGGGTACGCGGTCGTCGACGTGGAGACCACCGGCCTCGCCAGGGACGACCGGATAGTGTCGGCCGCCGTCTACCGAGTCGACGCCCGGGGCGAGATCGAGGACCACTGGTACACACTGGTCAACCCGCAGCGCGATCCCGGCCCGGTGTGGATCCACGGCCTGACGACCGCGATGCTCACGGACGCGCCCCTGTTCGGCGACGTCGCCGAGGAGTTCGCCGCCCGCCTGGACGGCCGCGTCCTCGTCGCGCACAACGCGGTCTTCGACTGGTCGATGATCGCCCGGGAGTACGCGCGCGCGGAGCGCACCGCCCCGGTCCGCCAGCGCCTGTGCACGATCGCGCTCTCCAAGGAGCTCGGCCTGCCGCTGCCCAACCACAAGCTGGAGTCGCTCGCCGCCCACTTCGGAGTGGAGCAGCGGCACGCGCACAACGCCCTGGACGACGCACGCGTGCTCGCCGAGGCGTTCCGGCCGAGCCTGCGCGCGGCCGCCGCGGGCAACGTCCGCCTGCCCCTGCTCGAGTGCCGTCCGCTCACGGAGTGGTCGGACTCGGGCCCCCGCATCGTCCGCCAGCCCTCCGGTCCCGCCGCCGGGAACCCCGCGTACTCCTCGTACCGCCAGGGCAGTTGGCGCCCCTCCCGCAAGCGCCCGCCGTGCCCGTATCCGAACCCGGGCCGGTACGAGCCGGGCAGCCCCCTGAAGCAGGGCATGCGCGTGGCCTTCTCCGGGGACACCTCGGTCGACCGCGAGCTCCTGGAGGACCGGGCGGTGGAGGCCGGCCTGCACATCGCCACCAGCGTCTCCCGGCTCACCAGCCTCCTGGTGACGAACGACCCGGACTCGGGCACCTCCAAGACCACGAAGGCCCGCGGCTTCGGCACCCCGGTCATCGACGAGGCGGCCTTCGGCCAGCTCCTCCAGGACGTCGCACCGGCGGACAAGAAGAGCTAGCGCGCCGAGGAGAGCCGGAGACCGGCCCGCGCGCGGGCGTTCAGACGGGTGATTGTCGGGCGGGCTCCCGCCTGCCCGCTCGCTTGCGCGCGCCGGGCGCCCCACTCTGTGGCGCATGGCACGTTGCGAGGTCTGCGGAAACGACTACGGCATGTCCTTCGAGGTGCACGCGCAGGGCGCGGTGCACGTCTTCGACTGCTTCTCCTGCGCCATCCACCGCATGGCGCCCATCTGTGAGCACTGCCGCTGCCGGATCATCGGCCAGGGCGTCGAGGTCGAGGGCCACTGGTACTGCGGCGGGCACTGCTCGCGCGCGGAGGGGCGGGTGGGCATCGTCGACAAGGTGTGAGCCGAAGACCGCCCGAACTGCCCGAACTGTCCAGGCCGAGCCCCCGACGGGACCCTCCCGTCGGGGGCTTCACGCGCGGGGGGTACCGTCGAGCCGTGTACCGCTTCCTGTTGTCCCGGCAGTGGGTGATCCTCACCCTCATCGCTCTCGTGCTCATCCCCGTGATGATCGAGCTGGGCTTCTGGCAGCTGCACCGCCACGAGCACCGCGTCGCCCAGAACAAGCTGATCTCCGACGCGCTCGCGGCCGAGCCCGTCCCGGCCGAGCAGCTCACCTCGCCCGGCCACGCCGTCTCCCGCTCGGAGCTGTACCGCCGCGTCACCGCGACCGGCACCTTCGACACGAAGCACGAGGTCGTGGTGCGGCGCCGCACCAACTCCGACGACCAGGTCGGCGCGCACGTCCTGACCCCCTTCGTCCTCAAGGACGGCAAGGTCCTGCTCGTGAACCGCGGCTGGGTCGAGGCCAACGGCCCGCAGACCGCGTTCCCGAAGGTCCCCGCCCCGCCGAAGGGCGAGATCACGGTCACCGGTCGCCTCATGGCCGACGAGACCTCCGCCGAGAGCGGCATCAAGAACGTCAAGGGACTGCCGGACCGTCAGATCATGCTGATCAGCAGCGGTCAGCAGGCGCAGGCCCTCGGCAAGCAGGTCCTCGGCGGCTACATCGAGCAGACCGCGCCCGAGGCGGACTCCCCCGAGCTGATCGGCGAGCCCAACCACAGCGACATCGGCCCGCACATGGCGTACGCGGTGCAGTGGTGGCTGTTCGCGGCCGGTGTCCCGGCGGGCTGGGTGGTCCTCGTCCGCCGCGAACGCCGCGACCGCGCCCAGGCCGCGGCGAACGAGACCCCCGAGGCGACGCCCGCCGCGGTGTGACGCGGACCGGGGTCTGACGCGGACCGGGGTGTGACGCGGCCGGGGTCAGGCGGCAGGATGGGGCCATGGATCTTGGACTGAAGGACCGTGTCTATGTCGTCACCGGGGCCACCCGCGGCCTCGGCAACGCCGCCGCCCGCGAGCTGGTCGCCGACGGCGCGAAGGTCGTCATCACCGGGCGCAGCGAGGAGTCCGTGACCGCCGCCGCCGAGGAGCTCGGCCCGAACGCGGTCGGGGTCGCCGCCGACAACGCGGACCCGGCCGTCGCGAGCCGTCTCGTGGCCGCGGCCCGCGAGCACTTCGGCGGCTTCGACGGCGTACTGATCAGCGTCGGCGGCCCCGCCCCAGGCTTCGCCGCCGACAACACCGACGAGCAGTGGCAGACGGCCTTCGAGTCCGTCTTCCTCGGCGCCGTCCGCCTCGCGCGCACCGCCGCCGCCGAACTCGGCGAGGGCGGCGTCATCGGCTTCGTCCTGTCCGGCTCCGTGCACGAGCCGATCCCGGGCCTGACCATCTCGAACGGGCTGCGCCCCGGTCTCGCCGGCTTCGCCAAGTCCCTCGCCGACGAGCTGGGCCCGCGCGGCATCCGCGTGCTCGGGCTGCTCCCGGCCCGCATCGACACGGACCGGGTGCGCCAGCTGGACGGCCTGTCCGCCGACCCGGAGGCGACCCGCGCCGGCCACGAGTCCCGCATCCCGCTGCGCCGCTACGGCACGCCGGAGGAGTTCGGCCGCACGGCCGCGTTCCTGCTGTCGCCCGCGGCCTCGTACCTGACGGGCATCATGCTGCCGGTCGACGGCGGCTTCCGGCACGGCTTCTAGCGCCCCGCGACGTCCGGAGCCCGTGCGGAACGCTCAACTCACCCGCTCCGCCCGGTGCTTGACCGCGCGGAGCCGGACCGTCGCGGGCAGCCGGTCGAGGCCCGCCGAGTCGCGGGCGTGCTCCAGGGCCTGGGAGGACAGCTGGTGCAGCGCGTCGCCGGGGGCGGCATGGGGCTCCAGGACGAGCCCCACCCGCGCCTGCGGCGCGTTCCGCCGCCCGGTGAGCGCGACCTGGGCGCGCTCCACCCCGTCGAGGGCCTCGGCCTCCCCCGTCAGTACGTTCTCCAGGGCCCGCCCCCGCAGCAGCGCGCCCTCCCCGTCGCCCGTCTCCACCAGGACCTCCGCGAGGCGGCGGCGCCGCAGCTGGGCCGAGAGCCACCACACGGCGAGCAGCACACAGACCGCGAGCACCGCGATGACCGTGGGCCACCACCAGCCGTCGCCGCGCCAGCGGGCCCGGTCGGCATCGCTGAGCAGCACGTCGTGCCGCCCGTCGTGGACCCACCAGGAGGGCGGCTTCAGGCCGAGGCCGATGGCGAGCACCGAGCCGCCGGCCACCACGAGGACGAGCCCGACGAGCCCGAGGACCACCCGGTTGACCGTGCTCAGCATGGCTCAGTCCCTTCTGCCCGGCCGGGCGACCCGCACCGAGAGCGCGGGCCCCCGGGTCAGGCCGAGGTCCCGGATGCCGTCGGCGAGTGTGGTGTCCAAGTCGGCCCGCACGTCGTCGAGTTCACGGAAGTGCGCGTAGGCGCGGACGTCGACCTTGGAGCGGGTCATGCGGACCCGCACGGACTGCACGCCCGAGACGTCCATGGCCCGGTCCCGCAGGACCATCGCGGCCGCCGCCCGGTGCAGCCCCGCCCGCACGTCGGCGTGGGTGCGGCGCATCGGGAGCACGGCGCGCAGTCCGGGCGTCGCGGCGAGGACGATCAGCCACACCCCGAGGAGGGCGGCGACGGCGGCCCCGGCGAGCACCGGGGCGCCGTCGAGGTGCCGTTCGGCGAGCTCTCGGGCGAGGGCGCGGCGCCAGTGCATGGCGGGGTGCCCGGCCCGCACCGCCACGACGTCGTACAGCAGCAGCCCGGCCCCGCCGAGGATCACCAGGGCGAGCAGGACCGCGGGGGTGCGCCGCTGCGACCAGAAGCGCTCGGCCCTGCCCTCCTCGGCCAGCGTGGGCGGCGCCTTGTAGGCGGCCGCGGACAGCGACTGGTCGGCCGGGTCGGGGTCGGGCCCGCCCGCCTTCTCAAGCACCGGTACGGGCTGGGTGTTCCCGTTCCCGCCCAAGGTGCCCTCGGGGTCGCTCATCGTGTCCTCCCCTGTGCCGCGCCGCGCACGTGTGCCGAGTGCAGCCGCTCCACCTGGACGGTCACCTCGGGCACCTCCATCCCCGCCAACGCCTTTACCCGCTGGGCGACTTGGCGACGCACGGAGCCGCACTGGGCGCCGATGTCGGAGGGGTAGTCGAGTTCGAGACTGATCCGGACGCGGGCCACCTCGTGGTGCACGGTGACCGTGGCGTGCGGCGCGGAGCCGCCCTCGGGCACCGTGTCCAGGGCCTCGCGCGCCGCGTGCGCGGCGATCTTCGCCACGACCCGGTCGGCGATCCGGGTCGCGCCGCGCTCTCCCGGTGCGACCTGGGGCGGCACCGGTCACCGCCGCCGGTCGTCGCCGCGGCTGCGGAAGAAGTCGCCGGGCTCCAGGTCCCCTTCCAGGAACCGGCCCGCGACGAAGCCGATGGCGCCGAGCGCCGCCACCAGGAGGAAGGCCCCGAACCCGCCGAAGTACCCGGCGAAGCCGAGGGCCATCCCCGCCACCATGCCGATCACGGCCATGCTCATCGTGCGCTCCTTCGCTGCTGAGCGAGTACGCGACCGTACCGGGCGGGACCCCGGGGGTGCCGGGGTCCCGTACGGAACGGTCCTACTGGAGCCGGCCCTGAGGTTCGTCGTCTTCCTCGTCCGGCAGCTTCACATCGCTCACCGCGATGTTGACCTCGACGACCTCGAGCCCGGTCATGCGCTCGACGGCCGCGATGACGTTCTCTCGCACCGCGCGCGCGACATCGGCGATCGACACGCCGTACTCGACGACGACCTCCAGGTCGAGCGCCGTCTGGACCTCACCGACCTCGGCCTTCACGCCCCGCGACACCGAGGACTTCGATCCTCCCGGCACCCGGTCCCGCACGGCCCCGAAGGTCCGGGCGAAGCCGCCGCCCATGGCGTGCACGCCGACCACGTCGCGGGCGGCGAGCCCGGCGATCTTCTCGACGACGCCGTCCGCGATGGTGGTGCGCCCCCGGGTGGCGGGGTCGCCGCCGCCGCGCCTGGTGGCGGAAGGGGCCTTGACCGCGGCCTCGTTCCGCGACTCCTGCTCAGTCGTCAGGCTCTTCTGTCCGGTGTCGGTCATCGCCTGTCGTCCCTTTCGGAGGGGGATCTGCGGATTCTGCTCCTTCGCCCCACACTAAGCGCGGCCGGGCGCAAGCGCGCCGGGGATGCGGCAGGCTGGAGCAATGACGGCTGACGGATGGACCGTGGCGGTACGTGAACAGCTCGGCCTGGGGCGGCTGCTGCCCCTCGGCGGGGCGGGGGACGGCGCGTGGATCGCGGAGTCCGCGGCGGGCGGGGTGCTGCGCCAAGCGGCGCAGCACCTGGCCGGCGTACGTCTCGGCGTGCTCCGCCTCGGCCCCGTGGACCCGGAGGGCACAGAGAGCTCGGCGGTACCCCCACCGCCGAGCGCACTGCCGGTGGGGGCGCTGCGGATCACCGCGGACTTCTCGGCGTCGGCGAGCGAACCGCTCCCGACGGCGGCGGAGCGGCTCCGCGCGGCACTGGCCACGACCGCGGCGGACGGGCTCGGGCTCGACGTGACCGAGGTCGACCTGCGGGTGACGGGGCTGCTCGACGCGGACGAGCCCGCTGAGGCGTACGAGGGCGGGGACCCGGCCGACGTACGAGAGACGGAGAAGGAAGCGGAGGCACCGGCCCCCGAGGGGGACGAGGACCGGGCGGGGCAGGCCGCCCTCGCCGTGCCGGGCGTGACCCGGCTGACCGGGACCCTCGGCGGCCTCGGCCGGGCGGTGCGCCTGGAGGAGCGCGCGGCGCCGGGCGCGCTGGCCGCGCGGCATGTGCGGGTGGAGATCGCGGTGGACCGGGCCCACCGCGCTCTCGATGTGGCGCTCGAGGTCCGGCGGCACGTCGCCGACGCGCTGCCGGACCACCCGTCGGTGGCCGTGGTGATCACGGCAACCGACGCGCCCTGAAGGGGCGCGGGGCTCTGACATGTGCGGCTCCGCCGCGTGAGCGCGACCAGCCACAGCGGACCCGCAGTCGAAGAAGGACCTACGGCCAGGGCACCCCGTGCGAGGGCGTCTACTCCCCGAGACCGGCCAGGTCTCGCAGACGGCGCCCCTGCGCGGCCCGCTCGGCCACCCGCTGTTCCTCGGCCGAACGGCCCGCCGCACCCTGCAGCAGCACCTTCGTCTCGATGACGGCGTCCCGGGGCGCGGCAAGGAGCGCCGCCGCCAAGTCCCGTGCGGCGCCGTCGAGTTGGTCGCCGGGCACGACGAGGTTGGCGAGGCCCACCCGCTCGGCCTCGTCCGCGTGCACGAAGCGGCCCGTGGCGCAGATCTCCAGGGCGCGGGCGTAGCCGACCAGGTTCACCAGCGGATGTGTGCCGGTGAGGTCGGGCACCAGGCCCAGGCTGGTCTCGCGCATGGCGAACTGCGCGTCGTCGGCGACGATCCGCAGATCACACGCGAGGGCAAGCTGGAAGCCCGCACCGATCGCATGGCCCTGGACGGCGGCGATGGACACGATGTCGCCGCGCCGCCACCAGGTGAACGCCTCCTGGTACTCGGCGATCGTGGCGTCCAGGACGCCGTCGTCGCCTCGTGCCAGGTCGATGAAGGACGGCTCGCCGTCGAAACCTTCGGGCGTGAACGCCTGTCGGTCGAGTCCGGCGGAGAAGGACTTGCCCTCACCACGCAGCACCACGACCCGGACGCTGCCCGGCAACAGCTGTCCCGCCTCGGCCAACGCCCTCCACAGCGCGGGAGATTGGGCGTTCCGCTTGGCCGGATTGGTCAGCGTCACCGTGGCGACGGCCTCGTCGATGGTGAGGCGTACGCCGTCCTTGTCGAGTACAGCCATGGGTGGCCTCCGATGGTGTGCGGTCGGACCGGACGCACGAGCGCCCGTAAGTGACTGCACAGTAACCACCCGGTCGACCGGCTGATCGACCGGGTGGCCACCATCGGACCACCGTCAGCCGGCAGCGGCCTTCTTGCCCCGCGTCGCCCCGCCGCGTCCCCGCAGCGTGACTCCCGACTCGCTGAGCATCCGGTGCACAAAGCCATAGCTGCGGCCGGTCTCCTCGGCCAACGCCCGGATGCTCGCACCGCCGTCGTACTTCTTCTTCAGGTCTGCCGCGAGCTTGTCGCGCGCGGCGCCGGTTACCCGGCTGCCCTTCTTCAGAGTCTCGGCCACCCGTGCCTCCTCATGGGAAGTGCGCTCTGGACTTCTCATGATCACCCCTCCCGGGCTTCCTGGCCACCCATTCGGCAAGGTCCGTGGGACCGGGTTTCCCGCACCAGAAGGCGCCCGCACGAGCGGAATGAACGATTCCGCGATCCCCGGCCGATACGGCCGTTCGGGTAGCGCGGAGAACCGGCAGGTCAGCGCGGCGGCAGCCGCCCAGGCGGCCGCATGCCCGGCGGGGCGGCGAAATCCGTGTACACCACACCGCGGTACGAGGAGACCTCACACAGATGAAGGATCACGGCTCGGCCGAATGATCCATACGCAGTGGATCAATGGTTCGATCAAGCGAGGGCGACGAGGTCCGCGTAGTCCGCGCCCCACAGGTCCTCGACGCCGTCGGGCAGCAGAATGATCCGCTCCGGCTGCAGCGCCTCCACCGCGCCCTCGTCGTGGGTGACGAGGACGACGGCTCCCTTGTAGGTGCGCAGGGCGCCGAGGATCTCCTCGCGGCTGGCCGGGTCGAGGTTGTTCGTGGGCTCGTCCAGGAGCAGGACGTTGGCCGAGGAGACGACCAGGGTCGCGAGCGCGAGCCGGGTCTTCTCGCCGCCGGAGAGCACTCCCGCGGGCTTGTCCACGTCGTCGCCGGAGAAGAGGAAGGAGCCGAGGGTCTTGCGGACCTCGACGAGGTCCAGGTCGGGGGCGGCGGAGCGCATGTTCTCCAGGACCGTGCGCTCCGGGTCGAGGGTCTCGTGCTCCTGCGCGTAGTAGCCGAGCTTGAGGCCGTGGCCCTCGATGACCTGGCCGGTGTCGGGCTTCTCGGCGCCGCCGAGGAGCCGGAGCAGGGTGGTCTTGCCCGCGCCGTTGAGCCCGAGGATGACGACGCGCGAGCCCTTGTCGATGGCCAGGTCGACGTCCGTGAAGATCTCCAGGGAGCCGTACGACTTCGACAGGCCCTCGGCCATGAGCGGCGTCTTGCCGCAGGGCGAGGGCTCGGGGAAGCGCAGCTTGGCGACCTTGTCGCTCTGGCGCACCTCCTCCAGGCCCGCGAGGAGCTTGTCGGCGCGCTTGGCCATGTTCTGGGCGGCGACGGTCTTGGTGGCCTTGGCGCGCATCTTGTCGGCCTGCGAGTGCAGGGCGGCGGCCTTCTTCTCCGCGTTCTGGCGCTCGCGCTTGCGGCGCTTCTCGTCGGACTCGCGCTGCTGCTGGTAGAGCTTCCAGCCCATGTTGTAGACGTCGATCGCGGAGCGGTTGGCGTCCAGGTAGAAGACCTTGTTCACGACCGTCTCGACCAGTTCGACGTCGTGGGAGATCACGATGAAGCCGCCGCGGTACGTCTTCAGGTAGTCGCGCAGCCAGACGATCGAGTCGGCGTCGAGGTGGTTCGTCGGCTCGTCCAGGAGGAGCGTGTCCGCGTCCGAGAAGAGGATGCGGGCCAGCTCGATGCGGCGGCGCTGACCGCCGGAGAGGGTGTGCAGGGGCTGGCCGAGCACCCGGTCGGGGAGGTTGAGCGCGGCGGCGATGGTGGCGGCCTCCGCCTCGGCCGCGTACCCGCCCTTGGTGAGGAACTCCGTCTCCTGGCGCTCGTACTGCTTGAGGGCCTTCTCGCGGGTGGCGCCCGAGCCGTTCGCGATGCGCTGCTCGTTCTCGCGCATCTTGCGGATCAGGACGTCGAGTCCGCGCGCGGAGAGGATGCGGTCGCGGGCCAGCACGTCCAGGTCACCGGTGCGCGGGTCCTGCGGGAGGTAGCCGACCTCACCGGAGCGGGAGATGGTGCCCCCGGCCGGGATGCCCTCGCCGGCGAGGCACTTGGTGAGCGTGGTCTTGCCCGCTCCATTGCGGCCGACGAGGCCGATGCGGTCGCCCTTGGCGATACGGAAGCTCGCGTTCTCGATGAGGATGCGGGCGCCGGCGCGCAGCTCGATACCGGAGGCGGTGATCACGGGACAGACTCCTGGGCAGTGGAAGGACGGCGGGTGAGGGTCACGGAGGGCGGTGCCGCGCACGGCTGCCGCCGGCGCCGTCTAGTGCAGGAGGAGAATGGCCATGCGGCAATTCTAACGGGGCGGTGCAACCACTTTTTCAGGGCCGCCCCGCCCGGCGCCCGGCCCGCCGGGAAGCTCGTTGCCGAGCGGGGTGCGGTGGGGCGCGATCCGGCCAAGGCCGTCCACCGCGACCAGTTGGGACGTCCAGGGGGCCGTGCCGTCGCCGCAGGGCTGGGCGAGGAGGAGCGCGCCGCGGTGGTGAGCCGCGCGGGCGGGTTCGAAGGCGCAGCCGCGGCGGGCGGGCAGCGTCCAGCGCAGGTCGCCGTCGGCGGTGCGGTAGGCGGCGATGCGCCGCGGGGTGACGACGGCCAGCATGCGGGCGTCCGGGTCGAGCGGCTGCAGGACACCGGCGGCGCCCCGGGCGGCGGGGGTGCGCAGCCAGGGGGCGGTGGCCGGGACGGCGCGGTGCCAGCGGACCGCGGCGCCGGTGCGCTCGGTGTCGGTGATCAGTCCGTCGTCCCAGAGCGCGATGGCGTGCCCCGGCACCGGGAGCAGTGAGAGGGGGCGGTGCCCCGCGCGCGTGTACGTCCAGCGGGCGCGGCCGGTGCGCGGGTCGTACGCCTCGACGGAGCGGCTCCCGGCGCGCAGGCCGGGCCCGGTCTCGGCGGCCACGCGCGCGTGGACGGTGAGGTGGTCTCCGTAGGGGGCGGGCCGGGAGAGGTGGGCCGCGGTGATGAGCGGGAGGGCGAGGACGGCGAGGGCCACGGGCAGCGCGAGGCGGGTGCCCCGGCCCAGCGAGGGCGGTCCGGGCATCGGCGCAGCGGGCTCGGCGGGCGTCGGCGCAGCGGGCTCAGCGGGCATCGGGCCCCCCTTCGGTACCACTCACGGCCCAGGATCAGGCGGAGCGTAGCCGCGGGCCGGTTCGCGGCACGGACCTCGGCGCCGCGACACGGCGCGGGGCGCGGTGCGCGTCCCCCGTTCGGACCCCCGCCCGGGGCCAGGCACTGTGGGGCATATCAGGATGAAGTGGCCGGGCATCCGGCGCCGGGCGGTACGTCGCCGCACCGGATGCGAGGCAGAGGGTGGTGCGCCCCATGCAGTTCGACGACGACGCGAATCTGGACACCTCCGAGGTGCAGGATGTGCGCGGCAGTCGGATCCCCGGCGGCAAGGCGACGATCGGCGGTGGCATCGCCGGCCTCATCGCGCTCCTGATGGGGCTGTTCTTCGGAGTGGGCCCGGACCAGCTCGGGCTGTCGTCGGGCAACGACGAACCGGCCGCCTCGTCCTCGTCGATCGCGCAGGTGCAGCAGAGCTGCAAGACGGGGCGGGACGCCAACTCCAAGGAGGACTGCCGCATGGTCGCGGTGGTCAACAGCGTCCAGGACTTCTGGCGCCAGGAGTTCCCGCGCAGGAACGGCCGCTACACCCCCGCGCAGACCGTCTTCTTCACCGGCCGCGTCGGCACCGCCTGCGGCCAGGCGTCCTCCGCCGTCGGCCCGTTCTACTGCCCCGGCGACCAGAAGGTCTATCTGGACCTGGGCTTCTTCAACGAGCTGCGGTCGAAGTTCGGCGCGAGCGGCGGGGCCTTCGCGCAGGCGTACGTCGTCGCGCACGAGTACGGGCACCACGTGCAGAACCTGATGGGGACCCTGAAGCGCGCACAGGACGGCCGTACGGGCAAGAACAGCAATGCCGTCCGGGTCGAGCTGCAGGCCGACTGCTACGCGGGCGTGTGGGCGCACCACGCGACGACCACCCCGGACGAGTCCACCGGCAAGCCGCTCATCACGAAGCTGACCGACGACGACATCCGCGACGGCCTGGACGCGGCGGCGGCCGTCGGCGACGACCGGATCCAGGAGCGCTACCAGGGCCGGGTGACCCCGGAGTCCTGGACGCACGGCTCGGCCAAGCAGCGACAGGAGTGGTTCTACGAGGGGTACCGCACCGGCGACATGGCGCGCTGCAACACCTTCCGCTGAGCGGCCGGCCCGTTCCTCCCGTACGGGTCCCTCAGTCGCCGCCGGTGTGCACCTGGAACGCGGCGCGGCGCACCGCCTTGGCCAGCGCCGGGTCGGGGTGCGCGGCCGCGAGGGCGACCAGGACCTGGACGGTGCGGGGGTGGCCGACCGTCCGCACCTCGTCGAGGAGCGCGGGGACGGTGCCCTGGACCGCCGACTCCAGGTGGCGGACGAGGAGTTGGGTCTCGCCGTGGTCGGCGACGGCGGCGGCCGTGTCCACCCACAGCCAGGTCGACTCCTCGCGGGACAGGACCTGGTGGACGTCCTCGGGGTCCATGCCCTCCTGCTCGGCCAGCCACAGCAGGGCGTAGGGGCGCAGCGGGGGCTCGTCGACGACCGCCCGTACGTCCGGCTCGGCGGGGGCGCCGACGACGCGCAGCGCCTCGAAGG
The DNA here is from genome assembly GCF_050510915.1 of Streptomyces odontotermitis. Classification (NCBI taxonomy): domain Bacteria; kingdom Bacillati; phylum Actinomycetota; class Actinomycetes; order Kitasatosporales; family Streptomycetaceae; genus Streptomyces; species Streptomyces odontotermitis. Next base: position 58,349 of record NZ_JBNJLS010000001.1, read on the forward strand.
CCAGTCCGCGCAGCAGGGCGTCCTCGCCGCGCGCGGTGTCGAGGAGTTCGGTGACGGCACTGCCGACGGGGCGGGCGGCGAGCCAGGCGCGGTACTCGGCACGGGCCGCGTTGGGCCGCAGCCGGGCGCAGCCGCGCAGCATGTCGTCCGCGGACTGCTCGATGTGCCCCGCCGGGCTCTGCGCGGCGACGCAGATCTGCTCCAGCTTGACCCAGACCGCCCAGCTGCCGAGCGGCGTGAGGGTGGCCTGCCCGTCGGCGTAGGTGAGGGCGCCGACGGCGGCGAGGCCGTGCAGGGCCCAGTCGAGGAGGTCGAGCAGCGGGGGGTCGTCGTCGGTGTCGGGGGCGGCGACCGGCTCGGGCTGTGGCCCGTAGGGGATCTCGCAGCGTTCCGTGCGCAGTTCCGTGACGCGCTGGTCCAGGAGGTCGAGCAGCTGCGGTACGGGGACGGGGCCCGCCGACAGCTGGAGCAGGGACAGGAGTTGGGGCACCGCCTCGACGGCCTCGGCGACGGCGGCGGGCGGCAGCTCGCCGGGGGCCGGGTGGACCAGGGACCAGGCGTCGAAGAGGGCGACCCAGCCGCGCAGCACGGCGGCGTCGTCGCGGTCCCAGGCGCGCAGCCGCCAGCCGGGCCGGGCGCTGTCGCCGTGCACCTCGACGAGTCCGGCGAGCCGGGCGGTGTCCCAGTCGGCGCGCACCTGGGCAGGGGACAGGCCGAGGTCCGTGGCGGCCCGCAGGGCCGTGGCGTCGGAGAGGACTCCGTTGGTGTCGGGGGCCGCGTCGGCGCGGTCCCGCGCCGGGCTCAGCGCCGCGTCGGCCCAGCGGGCCACGCGGACGGCCGCGGCGAGGCCCGCGCGCGCCATCCGGGCCAGCTCCGCGGGGGCCGGGGTGCCCTCGGGCGGACGCGGCGCGGGGCGGCGCCTGCGGCGCTCCGCGGTCGCCCGGGGTCCGACGAGCCTGGTTCGCGCTGGGCCGCGCTCCGCCTCCGCTCGCTGTTCGGCCCCCAAAAGCGGAGCGGTCCTGACGAGTCGGAGCCTGGAGTCGCGCGGGATACGGGACGTCACAGGAAGCAGTCTTCCTGTTGACGGTCCGAAAACCCAAACGGAATGGCGCGCCAGGGCCTTGCCCGGCGTTACATCAGGGGGGTGAGGAAGCGGCGGAGCGCCTCTTCGTAGCCCTCCGGGTCCGCGTTCCACATCGCGCCGTGGGGCGCATCCGGAACCTGGTGCAAAGTGACCAACTCGGCCCTCTTGTGGGCGAGTTCCCGCGAGAGGCCCCAGGGGGCGACGGTGTCGTCCGGGCCGTGCACGACGAGGGTCGGCACCTTCAGGACGGCGGGGTCGGCGGCCTCCAGGATGCGGTCGCCGCGCAGTCCGGTGCGGCCCTGGGCGGCGCGCACGGCGAGCGGGAGCAGCGGGCCCGGGGTGCGGCGGGCGGTGGCCAGGGCGCGCAGCGTGGTCTCCCAGTTGAGCACCGGGGAGTCCAGGACGAGTCCGCTGATGCGGTCGCGGAGGGCCGAGTGCGCGGCGGCGTGCAGGGCCATGGTGGCGCCGGTGGACCAGCCGTGCAGGACGACCCGTTCGGCGCCGTGGCGCACGGCGTAGCGGATCGCCGCGTCGAGGTCGCGCCACTCGGTCTCGCCGAGGTGGCCGAGGCCGTCCGGGGAGCGGGGCGCGCCGAGGTCGCCGCGGTAGGCGAGGGAGAGCACGGGGAACTGCTGCTGGTGCAGGAACTCCATGATGTTCATGGGGAGTTCGCGGGTGGTGCCGAGGCCGTGCACCGCGATGACCCAGGTGTCCCGGACGGCGGGCACGAACCAGGCGGGCAGCGCGCCGAGTTCACCGTCGATGTCGACGTCGGCGTGGTCCAGGCCGAGGGCGTCGCGCGGGTTGCCGATGTACACCTGCGGGGTGAGCCAGGCCCGGTCGCCCGCCTCGAGGGAGCCGTGGGTGACCCGCTCCAGGCGGCGCACCACCGCGCTGGCCTCGTGCGGCGCGGCGTCCAGGACGGGGCCGACGACGGCGTGCGAGCCGTCGCCGCTGAGCCCGTAGGTGCCGGGGCGCAGGCTCGCGAGGGCGCGGGTCAGGGTGATGCGGCCCGCGGCGGTGCCGTGCACCGTGAGGCGGGGCTCGGTGGGCAGGGGGCGGCCCGCGGGCGCCTTGAGGGCGGCGTCGCTGGCGTATCTGCCCGCCACCACTGCGGCGGCTGTGGCCGCGAGGGTGGCGGTGACTGCGGTGACGGCGGCGGCGGTTGCTTGGGCGGGGCGCACGGGTTCAGTGTCTTCGGGTGGGCGCGGAACGGCCAGTGGGCGGGGGCCGGTGGAGGGGTGCGGGTCTTGCCTGCGGCGCTTCCTTCCCCGGTCCCGCCCCTTCCCGGCTGCATCAATTAGCGCGCTCCGCGCGCGGAGCGACTCCGTCGCCCCCGGGCCCCCTTGTCGGCGCTTCGCGCCTCGTCCTCAATCGCCGGACGGGCTCAATGGCCGCCGCCGGACGGGCTTGAGTTCGCTTGCCCGTAGCCCTTCAGCTTCTCCTCCGCTTTCGCCATCTCCTCCGGCGACAGCAGCGTCATCTCCCGGCCCGGGACGCCCGATGCCAGGAGCCAGACCCTGCACATCCACTCCAGCTGGGCCGTGCGGTCGTATGCCTGGGCGAGCGTCGCGCCGTAGGCCATCGTGCCGTGGTTCTGGAGGAGGCAGGCGGTGCGGTCGGTCAGTGCATGGAGCATGTTCTCGGCCAACTCGTCGGTGCCGTAGAGGGCATACTTCGCAACTCGGACCGGGCCGCCCAGGGCCCCCGCCATGTAGTGGACGGGCGGGAGCTCGGGGACGAGGGCGGAGACCGCGGTGGCGTGGGCCGCGTGCGTGTGGACCACAGCGGCCGCGTCCGTCGAGCGGTAGATCGCCAGGTGCATGGGGAGCTCGCTGGTGGGGTTCAGCCTGCCGAGGCGCTGTTCGCCGTGCAGGTCAACGGCGGTGAGGTCCGTGTGGGTCAGGCGGTCGTACGGGACTCCGCTCGGGGTGACGAGGACCGTGTCGCCGACGCGCACCGAGACGTTGCCCGACGTGCCGACCACCAGGCCGTCCGTGACCGTCCTGCGGGCCGTCGCCACCAGCTCGGACCAGGCCCGGTCGAGCTCTGCCTCCTCGCGCCGCCGCTCCCAGGGGCGCTGCCGCTGTCGCTGTCCGTCGTCTGCAGTCATGCGGCGATCCTGCCAGGGCGGCCGGCCGGAGCCGGGGCACTTTAGTGCGGAGGCCAGGCGTCCGTAAGGGCGCATATGGGCATACATCCCCCTCTAGGAAGGATTGGCCAGAGATCGACTGGCATTGACCGATCTTCCAGTAATCTCTGGGAGATTTGTCGTGCACGTCGCCATTTCCGGGGGGAACCATGGCTCGTGATCAGACAGCACCCCGCCGTCGCACCCGGATCGTCGCGGCGTCCGCGGTGGCACTCGCCATCGGGGGGACCGCGCTCGCGGAGGTTCCGGTTTCGGCAGCGAGCAAGCCGCGGGGGCACGACGTGTCCTCGCACCAGAAGAACGTGAACTGGCGCAAGGCCAAGAACAAGGGCGCCCGGTTCGTCTACGTGAAGGCGACCGAGGCCACGAACTACCGCAACCCCTACTTCGCCCAGCAGTACAACGGCTCGCGCAACGTGGGGCTCATCCGCGGCGCCTACCACTTCGCCGTACCCAACAAGTCGTCGGGCAAGAGGCAGGCCGCGTACTTCCTGCGCCACGGCGGCCGCTGGTCGCGGGACGGGTGGACGCTGCCGCCCGCCCTCGACATCGAGCACAACCCGTACAGTTCGCGCCGCTGCTCCGGGATGAGCAAGGGGCAGATGATCCACTGGATCAAGTCGTTCAGCAATGAGGTCAAGCGGCAGACCGGGCGCCGCCCCGTGATCTACACGAACGCGATCTGGTGGAACACCTGCACCGGCGGCAGCCGCGCCTTCGCGTCCAGCCATCCGCTCTGGCTGGCGCGCTGGGGTGCGAGCGCCGGGGCCCTGCCCAGGGGCTGGTCGTACTGGACCTTCTGGCAGCACGACAACGGCGGCCGGTTCCCGGGTGATCAGAATCTCTTCAATGGGTCCATGCGGCAGTTGAAGCGGTTCGCGCGCGGGTAGGCCCGGCCGTCCGGCGGCGCCGGGGATCCCGGGATTCCGGGGGCTCCGGCGCCGTGGTGACCGTGTGCGATCAGGCGTATTCGACCTTCGATCCGAAAGTGAGAGACCACTTCCCGCATGCGGCCACTCCCCCGCCCGTCTTAGTTCACCTTCCGTTCACTCGGCTTTCCTACGTTCAACGAGCCACTGACGTCCAACAGAAGCCTGGGTAAATGGAACACATCACGCTTCTCCTCGGGATCGTGATCGTTACCGCTCTCGTGTTCGATTTCACGAACGGTTTCCACGACACTGCCAACGCGATGGCGACGACCATCTCGACCGGCGCTCTCAAGCCCAAGACGGCGGTGGCCATGTCCGCCGTGCTCAACCTCGTCGGCGCCTTCCTCTCGGTGGAGGTCGCCAAGACGATCTCCGGCGGCATCGTCAACGAGGACGGGCTGAAGACCTCAGTCATCTTCGCGGCGCTCGTCGGCGCCATTCTGTGGAACCTGCTGACCTGGCTGGTCGGGCTCCCCTCCAGTTCCTCGCACGCCCTGTTCGGCGGCCTCATCGGCGCCGCGGTCATGTCGATGGGCTGGTCGTCGATCAACGGCGGCACCGTCGTCACCAAGATCCTCATCCCGGCCGTGGCCGCGCCGATCGTGGCGGGCCTCGCCGCGACGTTCGCGACCCGGCTCACCTACCGGATCGGCCGGAACACGGACGACAAGGCGACCGCCAAGGGCTACCGCGCCGGACAGATCGCCTCCGCGGGCCTCGTCTCGCTGGCCCACGGCACGAACGACGCGCAGAAGACGATGGGCATCATCACCCTCGCCCTCATCACCGGCGGCGTCCTGAGCCCCGGCGCCAACCCCCCGATGTGGGTCATCGTCTCGGCCGGTATCGCCATCGCGCTCGGCACCTACCTGGGCGGCTGGCGCATCATCCGCACCATGGGCAAGGGCCTCACCGACCTCCAGCCGCAGCAGGGCTTCGCCGCCCAGACCAGTGCGGCGACCGCGATCCTCGCCTCCTCGCACATCGGCTTCTCGCTCTCCACCACCCAGGTCTGCTCCGGCGCCGTGATGGGCGCGGGCCTCGGCCGCAAGGGCGGCGTGGTCCGCTGGTCCACGGCGACGCGGATGTTCGTGGCGTGGGGCCTGACCCTGCCGGCCGCCGGACTGGTCGGCGCGGGCGCGGAGTTCCTCACCAAGCAGGGCGACTGGGGCGTCGCGGTGACCGCGGCCCTGCTGATCGCCGGTGCGGCCGTCATCTGGGCCCTGTCCCGGCGCAACTCGATCGACCACACGAACGTCACGGACGACCACGCCCCGGGCGAGACCGTCCCCGCCGCCGAGCCCGCGGGCGTCGTGACCACCGCGATCGCCGCCGTCACGCCGCCGCCCGCCGGGACGGTCGCCGCGTCGGCCGCCGACGAGACGGCCGCGGAGCCCGTGCAGACGACCACCTTCTCGGCCCCGACCGGATCCGTGGCGGACCCCGCCCGGCCCGCCACGGTGTAAGGACACATCAGCATGAACATCGACTGGGCAGCACTGGGCTCCGTCTTCGGAGTCAGCCTCGCGGTGACGGTGGCCCTGGTGGGCCTGTTCTCCCTCGGGATCATCGGCCTCGCCAAGCAGGAGGCGGGGGCCGCGCAGGGACGCGGCACAGGGTCGGTCACCGTCGCGCGCGGCGGGGCGTACCTCTGCTTCGCGCTGTGCGCCGCCGCGGTGGCCTACGGGATCTTCCTGATCGTCGCCTGAACCTGATCGTCGTGCGAAAGGGCGCCCCGCCTCGGTGGGGCGCCCTTTCGCGTCCCGTTCCGCATCCCTTTTCGCGTCTCGGGAAGGCCGGTGGAAGTGGTCCTCGCAACACTCTCCCTTCGCAGGTCAAAGGCGAGTTGACGGGCGTCGCGGGCCATGGTGGACTGCCCGAGCCACTTACGGCGGCAGGAGAGGAAGCCGGTGCGAATCCGGCGCGGTCCCGCCACTGTCACCGGGCACGGCCACAGCGTCCGTCCCCGGAAGCCAGGAACTCTCACCGCCGATCACGTCGAACCAGGGCGCGGACACCCTGAGTGAGGACCCATCGCCATGCGCGGCTGCCCGTTGCCGGTTCTGTTCAGTGTGAGAGCTCCACTTCGCGTATCGGCGGGCTGAACCCATGTGTGCCGAGCGCGACTTTGCGTACGGCGCCGCCGCCGGCCTCCTCGGTGACCTGATCCTCGGCGATCCCCGCCGCGGGCATCCGGTCGCCGCGTTCGGGCGTGCGGCCGGGGCCGTCGAGCGCGTGCTGTGGCGTGACCGCCGGGGGCGGGGCGCCGCGCACGCCGTGGTGTGTGCGGGGGGTGCCGCACTCGTCGGTGCGCTCGCCGCCGCTGCCGTACGACGGTCCCGGGCCGGGTCCGTCGCCCTGACCGCCGCCGCCACGTGGGCCGTTGTCGGCGGGACCTCGCTCGCGCGCGAGGCGCGGGCCATCGGTGGGGCGCTCGCCGTCGGCGACGTGGAGGTGGCGCGGGAGCGGCTGCCGCATCTGTGCGGGCGGGATCCGCAGTCCCTGGACGCCGACGGGATCGCCCGGGCCGTGGTGGAGTCCGTCGCCGAGAACACGTCCGACGCCGTCGTGGGGGCGTTGGTGTGGGGTGCGGTGGGGGGTGTGCCGGGGCTCGTGGGGTTCCGGGCCGTGAACACGCTGGACGCGATGGTGGGGCACAAGTCGCCCAAGTACCGGAGGTTCGGCTGGGCTTCGGCCCGCCTTGACGACGTGGTCGGGTGGCCCGGTGCCCGGCTCACCGCAGCGCTCGCTGTTCTTTCGGGAGGCTCTCCCGCGCGGGCCGTTCGGGCGTGGCGGGCCGATGCGGGGGCTCATCCGAGCCCCAACGCGGGGCCCGTCGAGGCCGCCTTCGCCGGGGCTCTCGGGGTGCGGCTCGGGGGAACGCTGGCTTATGGGGGGCGGGTTGAGCATCGGCCTGTCCTCAACCCTGCGGGGCGGCGGGTCTCGGTGGCGGACATCGAGAGGGCTGTGCGGCTGTCTCGGCGGGTTACGTGGCTTGCCCTTGGTGTCGCGGTCGCCGCAGACGCCGCGCGCCGTTCCGACCGCCTGTGCCCACAGAGAGTAGGGGCTCGATCATGACTGGTGGACTGCTCGTCGCCGGGACCACCTCTGATGCCGGCAAGAGTGTCGTCACCGCCGGGATCTGTCGGTGGCTTGCCCGCAAGGGAGTTGCCGTCGCGCCCTTCAAGGCGCAGAACATGTCGCTCAACTCCTTTGTCACGCGCGAAGGCGCCGAGATCGGGCGGGCGCAGGCCATGCAGGCGCAGGCCGCCCGGGTCGAGCCGAGTGCGCTGATGAATCCCGTGCTGCTGAAGCCGGGGAGTGACCGGAGCAGTCAGGTCGTTCTCATGGGGAAGCCCGTGGGGGAGATGAGTGCGCGCGGCTATCACGGGGGGCGGCAGCGGGCGCTGCTCGACACCGTCGTGGGATGCCTGGAGGAACTTCGGGGCAGCTATGACGCCGTGATCTGTGAGGGGGCGGGCTCACCCGCCGAGATCAATCTGCGGCGCACCGACATCGTGAACATGGGGATCGCCCGGGCCGCGCGCTTTCCCGTGCTCGTGGTCGGGGACATCGACCGGGGCGGGGTCTTCGCCTCGTTCTTCGGGACGACCGCGCTGCTCAGCGCCGAGGACCAGGAGCTGGTCGCCGGGTACTTGGTCAACAAGTTCCGCGGGGACGTCGGCCTGCTGGAACCCGGGCTCGACATGCTGCACGGGCTCACCGGGCGGCGCACCTACGGGGTGCTGCCCTTCCGGCACGGGCTCGGCATCGACGAGGAGGACGGGCTGCGGGTCTCCCTGCGCGGCGCCGTGCGGGAGTCCGCCGTGGCGCCGCCCGTCGGGGACGACGTGCTGCGCGTCGCCGTGTGCGCCGTGCCGCTGATGTCCAACTTCACCGATGTCGACGCCCTTGCCGCCGAACCCGGTGTCGTCGTGCGGTTCGTGGACCGGGCCGAGGAGCTCGTCGACGCCGACCTCGTGATCGTGCCGGGGACGCGCGGCACCGTACGGGCCCTGCGGTGGCTGCGCGAGCGCGGGCTCGCCGACGCGCTCGCCCGGCGCGCCGCCGAGGGGCGCCCGGTGCTCGGGATCTGCGGCGGCTTCCAGGTGCTCGGCGAGCACATCGAGGACGACGTCGAGTCGCGGGCCGGGGCCGTGGAAGGGCTCGGACTGCTCCCCGTACGCGTGCGGTTCGAGAAGGAGAAGACCCTTGCGCGGCCTGTCGGGGAGGCGCTGGGCGAAGCCGTCGAAGGGTACGAGATCCATCACGGGGTCGCCCGAGTGACCGGCGGTGCGCCCTTCTTGGACGGGTGCCGGGTCGGGGAGACCTGGGGCACCCACTGGCACGGCTCGCTGGAGAGCGACGCGTTCCGGCGGCGGTTCCTGACGGAGGTCGCCCGTGCCGCCGGGCGCCGCTTCGTCCCCGCGCCCGACACCAGCTTCGGGGCGCTGCGCGAGGAGCAGCTCGACCTGCTCGGCGACCTCATCGAAGAACACGCGGACACCGACGCGCTGCTGCGCCTCATCGAGACCGGCGCACCCGCCGGCCTCCCCTTCATCGCACCGGGGGCTCCCTCATGACCGTCCTGCTTCTGTCCACCGCCGACACGGACCTGCTGGCCGCCCGCGCGTCCGGCGCCCCGTACCGGATCGCCAACCCGACGCGCGTCGACGTGCGCGAGGAGCTGCCCGGGCTCATCGACGGCGCCGACCTGGCCGTCGTACGGCTGCTCGGCGGCAAGCGGGCCTGGGAGGACGGGCTCGCGGCGCTCAAGTCGGCGGGGATCCCCACCGTGCTGCTGGGCGGCGAGGCCGTGCCCGACGCCGAGCTCATGGCCGAGTCGTCGGTGCCCGCGGGCGTGGTCGCCGAGGCCCTGCGGTACTTGGTCGAGGGCGGACCCGACAACTTCGTGGAGCTCGCCCGGTTCCTGTCCGACACCGTCCTGCTGACCGGCGAGGGCTTCTCGGAGCCGCAGCGCATGCCCGCCTTCGGGGTGCACGGCTCGCGCCCGTACGAGGAGGGGCGGCCCACCGTCGGCGTGCTCTTCTACCGGGCGCACCAGCTCTCCGGGAACACCGCCTTCGTGGACACCCTGTGCGACGCGGTCGAGGCGCGCGGCGCCAACGCCCTTCCGGTGTACTGCGGTTCGCTGCGCGGCGCCGACCCGGAGCTGTACGAGATCCTCGGCCGGGCCGACGTGCTGGTCGCCACCGTCCTGGCCGCGGGCGGCACGCACGCGTCCGAGGCGAGCGCGGGCGGCGACGAGGAAGCCTGGGACATCGGTGCCCTCGCGGATCTCGACGTCCCCGTCCTGCAGGGGCTCTGCCTCACCTCGTCGCGGGCCGCGTGGGAGGCGTCGGACGCCGCCCTCTCCCCCATGGACGCCGCGATGCAGGTCGCGATCCCCGAGTTCGACGGGCGGATCGTCACCGTGCCCTTCTCCTTCAAGGAGCAGGGCCCCGACGATGTGCCCGTGTACGTCGCCGACCCCGAGCGGGCCGCGCGCGTCGCCGGAATCGCCGTACGCCACGGGCAGTTGAAGCACAAGGAGAACCGGGACAAGCGGCTCGCGCTCGTCTTCACCGCCTACCCGACCAAGCACTCGCGCGTCGGCAACGCCGTCGGCCTCGACACGCCCGCCTCCGCCGTACGGGTCCTCGACGCCCTGCGCGACGCCGGTTATGTGGTGGAAGGGCACCCCGACAACGGTGACGAGCTGATCCACCGGCTCATCAACGCCGGTGGCCACGACGTCGAGTGGCTCACCGAGGAGCAGCTGGCCGCCGCCCCCGCGCGCGTGCCGCTCGCCGACTACCGGGCGTGGTTCGACACGCTCGACCCGGAGCTGCGCGACGGGATGCTGGAGGCGTGGGGCGAGCCCCCGGGGTCGCTGTACGTCGACGGCGACGACATCGTGCTCGCCTCCCTGCAGTTCGGGAACGTCGTCGTGATGATCCAGCCGCCGCGCGGCTTCGGCGAGAACCCCATCGCGATCTACCACGACCCGGACATGCCGCCCTCGCACCACTACATGGCGGCCTACCGCTGGCTCGACAACACGTTCGGCGCCGACGCGATCGTGCACATGGGCAAGCACGGCACGATGGAGTGGCTGCCCGGCAAGGGGCTCGGGCTCAGCGGCGGGTGCGCGCCGGACGCCGTCCTCGGCGACCTGCCGCTGATCTACCCGTTCATCGTCAACGACCCCGGCGAGGGCACCCAGGCCAAGCGGCGCGGGCACGCCACCGTCGTGGACCACCTGGTGCCGCCGATGGCCCGCGCCGACACCTACGGGGACCTCGCCAAGCTGGAACAGCTCCTCGACGAGTACGCCCTGGTGAGCGACCTCGACCCGACGAAGGCACCGGCCGTGCGCGCGCAGATCTGGACGCTCGTGAAGGCCGCCGAGCTCCACCACGACCTGCACGTCGACGAGCAGCCCGACGACGGCGACTTCGACGAGTTCGTCATGCACATCGACGGCTATCTGTGCGAGATCAAGGACGTGCAGATCAGGGACGGCCTGCACATCCTCGGCGGCGGCCCGGTCGGCGAACCGCGCGTCAACCTCGTCCTCGCCGTGCTGCGCGCCTCCCAGGTGTGGGGCGGCCGCGCCAACGCGCTGCCGGGCCTGCGGGCCTGTCTGGCCGAGCACTTCGGGCTCAGCGAGAAGGAGCTGCTCGGGGAGCCCGGCGCACCCGTGAAGGACGTCTCCGCCGCGCTCACGTCGCTGGTCGACGGGCCCGCCCGCACGGCCGCCGACGTCATCGACCTGCTGGAGCAGCTGTGCCGCCGGCTCGCCGAGGGCATGGAGGAGCGCGGCTGGGAGCTCACGGCCGCGCGCGAGCTGGTGCGCGAGGTCGTCGGGACCGAACTCCCGGGCGCCGTCGCCGTGCTGGGCTTCGCCTGCGAGGAGGTCGTGCCGCGCCTCGCCCGTACGACGGACGAGATCGGGCACATCCTGCGGGCCCTGAACGGCGGTTACGTCCCGGCGGGCCCTTCGGGGTCGCCCACGCGCGGCCTGGTGAACGTGCTCCCCACGGGGCGCAATTTCTACTCCGTCGACCCCAAGGCCATCCCTTCCAGGCTGAGTTGGGAGGTCGGGCAGTCGCTCGCCGACTCGCTGGTGGCGCGGTACCTGGCGGACACCGGGGACTATCCGAAGTCGGTGGGCCTGACCGTGTGGGGCACGTCGGCCATGCGGACCCAGGGCGACGACATCGCGGAGATCCTCGCGCTGCTCGGGTGCCGTCCGGTGTGGGACGACGCGTCGCGGCGGGTCACCGGCTTCGAGGTCGTGCCGGTGAGTGAGTTGGGGCGGCCCAGGATCGACGTCACGGTGCGGATCTCCGGGTTCTTCCGGGACGCCTTCCCGCACGTGGTCGGGCTGATCGACGACGCGGTGCGGGCCGTCGCCGCGCTGGACGAGCCGGACGAGGACAATTTCGTACGGGCGCACGTGGAGGAGGACGCCGCCGAGCACGGGGACCGGCGGCGGGCCACGGCGCGCATCTTCGGGTCCAAGCCGGGGGCGTACGGAGCGGGGCTGCTGCCGCTCATCGACGCGCGGAACTGGCGCTCGGACGCCGACCTCGCCGAGGTGTACGCCGTGTGGGGCGGCTACGCGTACGGGCGGGGGCTCGACGGGCGCGCGGCGCGCGGGGACATGGAGACGGCGTTCCGGCGGATCGCCGTCGCCGCGAAGAACGTCGACACGAGGGAACACGATCTCGTCGACGCCGACGACTACTTCCAGTACCACGGCGGGATGGTCGCCATGGTGCGGCATCTGACGGGGGCGTCGCCCGAGGCGTACGTGGGTGACTCCGCCGTGCCCGACCAGGTCAAGACGCGGACGCTCGGGGAAGAGACCCATCGCGTGTTCCGTGCGCGGGTCGTCAATCCGCGGTGGATGGCGGCGATGCGGAGGCACGGGTACAAGGGTGCCTTCGAGATGGCGGCCACGGTCGACTATCTCTTCGGGTACGACGCGACGGCGGGCGTCGTCGACGACTGGATGTACGAGAAGTTGTCGGCGGAGTACGTGTTCGACCCGGAGAACCGGGAGTTCATGGAGAAGTCCAACCCCTGGGCGCTGCGGGGGATTTCGGAGCGGTTGCTGGAGGCGGCCGAGCGGGGGCTCTGGGCTGAGCCTGATCCCGCGACACTGGAGCGGCTTCGGGCCACCTATCTGGAGCTTGAGGGTGAATTGGAGGGAGACGAGTGAATCTCCCCCACCCCGCCCCTTCCCGAATCGCCGCTCCGCGGCCCTCGGGCGCCCTGTATCGCCTGAACGGCTCGTCCTCGAACGCCGGACGGGCTGAAATGCTGGAGGTTCACGCATGAGTGCCCCCTATCCGTTCACCGCCCTCGTCGGGCAGGACGATCTGCGGCTTGCCTTGCTGCTCAATGCCGTGTCGCCCGCCGTCGGTGGCGTTCTCGTACGAGGAGAGAAGGGCACCGCCAAGTCCACCGCCGTGCGGGCCCTTTCCGCGCTGTTGCCCGATGTCGATGTCGTCGCCGGTTGCCGGTTCTCGTGTGACCCGGGGGCGCCCGACCCCGAGTGCCCGGACGGGCCCCACGAGGTGGCCGCCGGGGTCGCTCGGGCCTCGCGCATGGTGGAGTTGCCCGTGGGCGCCTCCGAGGACCGGCTCGTGGGGGCGCTCGACATCGAGCGGGCGCTCGCCGAAGGGGTCAAGGCGTTCGAGCCGGGGCTGCTCGCCGATGCCCATCGCGGGATCCTCTACGTCGACGAGGTCAACCTGCTCCACGACCACCTCGTCGACCTCCTCCTCGACGCCGCCGCCATGGGTGCCTCCTACGTCGAGCGCGAGGGCGTCTCCGTACGGCATGCCGCGCGGTTCCTGCTCGTGGGGACCATGAACCCCGAAGAGGGCGAACTGCGGCCGCAGTTGCTCGACCGCTTCGGGCTCACCGTGGAGGTCGCCGCCTCGCGCGAGACCGATCAGCGCGTGGAGGTCGTCAGGCGGCGGCTCGCCTATGACGACGACCCCGGGGGCTTCGGGGCCCGGTGGCGGGACGAGGAGGCCGCCGTGCGGGGACGCATCGTCGCCGCGCGGGCGCTGCTGCCCCGGGTACGGCTCGGGGACGGGGCGCTGCGGCAGATCGCGGCCACCTGTGCCGCGTTCGAGGTCGACGGGATGCGCGCCGACATCGTGATGGCGCGCACCGCGACCGCCCTCGCCGCGTGGGCGGGGCGCGAGGACGTGCTCGCCGAGGACGTCCGGCAGGCCGCGCTGCTCGCCCTTCCGCACCGGCGGCGGCGCAATCCCTTCGACGCGCCCGGACTTGACGAGGACAAGCTCGACGAGACGCTCGAGCAGTCCGCGGGCCAGGACGAGAGCGGCGACGACGACCCGGATCCGGACGGGCCCGGTGGAGGGGGCGGGCGACCGCCGCAGGACGGGCCGGACGACGGGCCGCAGGACGGGGCCTCTCCGCCCGAGAGCGGTGACGTACCGGCGCAGGAGCGCGGCGACGACCGGGACCGCTCCCCCGCCGGTGCCGGCGGAGGCGGTGAGCAGCAGGCCGTGCGCGCCGGTGAGCCGTTCCGCACGAAGGTGCTGAGCGTGCCGGGGCTCGGTGAGGGCGCGGCCGGGCGGCGGTCGCGGGCGCGCACCGAGCACGGGCGCACGACCGGGGCCCGGCGGCCCCGGGGCGCCCTGACGAAGCTGCACCTGGCCGCCACCGTGCAGGCCGCGGCGCCGCACCAGCGGGCGCGCGGGCGGTCGGGGCGCGGGCTCGTCGTACGCCGTGACGATCTGCGGCAGGCGGCCCGGGAGGGGCGCGAGGGGAACCTCGTGCTGTTCGTCGTGGACGCCTCCGGGTCGATGGCGGCGCGGCAGCGGATGAGCGCCGTCAAGGGGGCGGTGCTCTCGCTGCTGCTCGACGCCTATCAGCGGCGGGACAAGGTGGGGCTCGTGACGTTCCGGGGGTCGTCGGCCGATGTCGCGCTGCCGCCCACCTCGTCCGTGGACGCCGCCGCCGTGCGGCTGGAGTCGCTGCCCACGGGCGGGCGGACGCCGCTGGCCGCCGGGCTGTTGAAGGCGCACGAGGTGCTGCGGGTGGAGCGGCTGCGGGATCCCGCGCGGCGGCCGCTGGTCGTGACGGTGACCGACGGGCGGGCCACGGGCGGTCCGGAGCCGGTGGCGCTCGCCGGGCGCGCGGCGGGGCTGCTCGCCGCCGAAGGGGTCGCCTCCGTGGTCGTCGACTGCGAGTCGGGGCCCGTGCGGCTCGGGCTCGCGGGGCAGCTGGCGGGTCGACTCGGCGGTACCGCCGTGACGTTGGACGAGCTGCGGGCCGATTCCATCGCCGGGCTCGTACGGGATGTGCAGCAGGGTGGCGGGAACGGAAGCAGGAGGGCCGCTTAATGCCTCAGGGACAGCCGAGCGTCGTACCGGACGACGGACTGACGACACGTCAGCGCCGGAACCGTCCGCTGGTCGTCGTGCACACGGGCATCGGCAAGGGCAAGTCGACGGCCGCCTTCGGGCTGGCCCTGCGGGCCTGGAACCAGGGGTGGCCCATCGGGGTGTTCCAGTTCGTCAAGTCGGCGAAGTGGAAGGTGGGGGAAGAGAACGCGCTGCGGGTCCTCGGAGCCAGTGGCGAAGGGGGCTCCGTCGACTGGCACAAGATGGGTGAGGGCTGGTCGTGGGTGCAGCGCGACTCCCAGATGGACAACGAGGAGAAGGCGCGCGAGGGGTGGGAGCAGGTCAAGCGGGACCTCGCCGCGGAGACCTACCGGCTGTACGTGCTCGATGAGTTCGCCTACCCGATGCACTGGGGATGGGTCGACGTCGAGGAGGTCGTGTCCGTGCTGCGGGAGCGGCCGGGGACGCAGCATGTGGTGATCACCGGGCGCAACGCCCCCGAGAAGCTGGTCGAGTTCGCCGATCTCGTCACCGATATGTCCAAGGTCAAGCACCCGATGGACGCGGGGCAGAAGGGGCAGCGGGGCATCGAGTGGTGAACGTTCCTCGGCTTGTCATCGCCGCGCCGGCCTCGGGCAGCGGGAAGACCACCGTCGCGACGGGGCTCATGGCCGCGTTCGCCGAGCGGGGGCTCTCCGTGTCCCCGCACAAGGTGGGGCCCGACTACATCGACCCCGGGTACCACGCGCTCGCGTGTGGGCGGGTGGGGCGGAACCTCGATGCCTATCTGTGCGGGGCGGAGCTGGTGGAGCCGCTGTTCGCGCATGGGGCGGCGGGGTGTGACCTCGCGGTCGTGGAAGGTGTGATGGGGCTCTATGACGGGGCCTCGGGGCAGGGGGAGCTCGCCTCCACCGCGCACGTGGCGAAGCTGCTGCGGGCGCCTGTCGTTCTCGTGGTCGATGCGTCGTCGCAGTCGCGGTCCGTCGCCGCGCTGGTGCACGGGTTCGCCTCGTGGGATCCCGAAGTGCGGGTGGGGGGCGTCATCTTGAACAAGGTGGGGTCCGCGCGGCACGAGGAGTTGCTGCGGGAGGCGCTCGACGAGAGCGGGGTGCCCGTGTTGGGGGCGCTGGCCCGGGTGCGGCAAGTGCGGGCGCCTTCGCGGCACTTGGGGCTCGTGCCCGTGGTGGAGCGGCGGGGTGAGGCCGTCGAGTCCGTGCGGGCTCTTGCCGAGCAGGTGCGGGGTGGGTGTGACCTGGAGGGGTTGCTGGCGCTTGCCCGGAGTGCGCCTGTGTTGGAGGGTGCGGCTTGGGATGCGGGGGCGGCTGTTGCCTCCGGCGCTTCTTTCCCCAGTCCCGCCCCTTCCCGAAATCGCGACTCCGTCGCCCTGGGGCGGCCCTCTGGGGCTGCGCCCCTAGACCCCCCTGTCGGCGCTGAACGCGCCTCGTCCTCAAACGCCGGACGGGCTGAAAGGCCCGTTGTTGCCCTTGCCAGCGGATCCGCCTTCAGCTTTGCCTACGCCGAGCACTCCGAGCTGCTCTCCGCCGCCGGTGCCGACGTCGTCCCCTTTGATCCGCTGCACGATGAGCAACTGCCCGACGGCACCCGGGGATTGGTGATCGGCGGGGGGTTTCCCGAGGTGTATGCGCCTGAGCTCTCCGCCAATGAGCCGCTGCGGAAAGCCGTGGCCGAGCTTGCCCGGAGCGGGGCGCCTGTCGCTGCCGAGTGTGCCGGGTTGCTGTATCTGGGGCGGGAGTTGGACGGGAAGCCCATGTGCGGGGTGCTGGACGCGTCGGCGCGGATGTCGGAGCGGCTCACGCTGGGGTATCGGGAAGCCGTTGCCGTGTCCGACAGTGTTCTCGGCGTCGCCGGCACGCGGATGCGGGGGCACGAGTTTCATCGCACCGTCGTCGAGCCGGGCGCCGGGGCGGCTCCCGCCTGGGGGTTCACCGCCCCTGAACGGCGCGTCGAAGGTTTCGTACAACAGGGAGTGCACGCCAGTTATCTGCACACCCACTGGGCGGCCGAGCCCCGGTTCGCCCGTCGGTTCGTAGAGAGGTGCACCCCATGAGCAGCGACGGATACACACTCGTCGGCGTCGGAGTCGGGCCCGGTGACCCGGAGCTGGTGACCGTCAAGGGCGTCAACGCGCTGCGGGACGCCGCCGTCGTCGTCGTGCCCGTGATGGACAGCGGGGAGCGGGGGCGGGCCGAGGCCACCGTGCTGCATTACGTGCCGGAGGACAAGGTCGTACGGGTCGTGTTCGCGCTCAACGAGCGCAGCGACCGGGCGCGGCGCGAGGCCGCCTGGGACGCCGCCGGGGAGCGCGTCGCCGGGCTGCTGCGGGAGCACGGCAGCGTGGCCTTCGCGACCATCGGGGACCCCAATGTCTACTCGACGTTCACGTATCTCGCGCAGACCATCGGCGAACTGGTCGCCGGTGTGCGGATCGCGACCGTTCCCGGGATCACCGCCATGCAGGACCTCGCCGCGCGCAGCGGAGCCGTCCTGACGGAGGGGACCGAGCCGTTGACGCTCGTGCCCGTGACCGCGGGGGCCGCCGTACTGAAGGAGGCGCTGCACGGGCCCGGCACCGTGGTGGCGTACAAGTTCGGGCGGCTCGCGCACGAAGTGGCGGCCGCGCTGCGGGAGACGGGGCGGACCGGGGACGCCGTGTGGGGGTCGGCGCTCGGGCTCGCCGAGGAGTCGATCCGGCCCGCCGGGGAGCTGGGCGACGGCCCGCTGCCGTATCTCTCCACGCTCATCTCGCCCGCACGCCGCGACGGTGGCCGCGGCGGGAAGCTGTGAGGGGCCGAACAGCATGAGCTCCCCGCGGGGCACCGCGTCACTCCGCCGCCGTGCCGATCACCAGCCACATCAGCGCCGCGCCGGCCACGGTGCACAGCAGCGTCGTCCTGGCCGGGTGCTCGTGGCTGGCCTCGGGCAGGATCTCGGCGGCCGCGATGTAGAGCAGGACGCCGCCGAAGAAGCCGAGATAGCAGGCGAGCGCTTGCGCCGGAATGGTGAAGAGGAGCGTCGACGCGGCGCCCACCACCGGCGCGAGGGCGTCCGCGCCGAGCATCGCGAGGGCCTTGCGGCGGGCGTTCCCGTAGGCGCGCGTGAGCGTGTACGTGTTGAAGCCGTCCGCGAAGTCATGGGTGATGACCGCGAGTGCGACGGTGTAGCCCATCGCGTTGTTCACCTGGAACGAGGCGCCGATCGCGACGCCGTCCGCGACGCTGTGCCCGACCATCGCGGCCGCCGCCCCGAGGCCCACCTCGGGCACCGGCTCGGGGTCGTCGTGCGCGCCGTGCGCCGCCTGCCGCATGGCCATCAGGCGCTCGACGACGTGCGCGACGAGGAAGCCCGCGACGAACAGGAGCAGCGCCGCCGGGACCCCGTACACGTCCTGCCCCGCGCCCTCCAGGGCCTCCGGGAGCAGGTCGAAGCCGACGACGCCGAGCATCAGGCCGCCGGCGAAACCGAGCACCAAGTGGCGCCGGTCGGCGACGTGCTGCGCGGTCCAGCCGCCGACCAGCGTCATCACGAAAGAGCCCAGGGCGACGAGCACGGCCATGGTCCTTTGCTAGCGGATCGGGCCGGGGGCCGCATGTCCGTGGCCGCCGCCGCGATCCCCGTCTCCGTGGCCGCCGCCCCGGGCCTTGTCTCCGTGGTGGCCGCCGCCCCGGGCCCTGTCCCCGCGGCCGCCGCCCCGAGCCCTGCCCCCGCGGCTGTGCCCGTACCCGTCTCGTTCCCCGTCTCCGTCCCCGTCCCCGCCCCCGTCCCCGGGTGCTGTCGCTGACCCCGGTCGGCGGCCTCGCCCCTTCCGCACCCCTTCACTTCGTACGATCCGAGAGGACCCCCATCCCATGGCCGATGCCGCCGCAGCCGCCAGCCCCGGCAAGGTGACCTTCGTCGGTGCCGGGCCCGGCGCCGCCGACCTGCTCACCTTCCGCGCCGCGCGGGCCATCGCGGACGCCGACGTCGTCATCTGGGCGGCCAGCCTGGTGCAGGCCGAGGTCCTTGAGCACGCGCGGGACGGCGCCGAGATCCTCGACTCGGCGGCGATGTCCCTCGAAGACGTCGTCGCCGTGTACGAGCGGGCCGCCCGTGACGGGCTGAAGGTCGCGCGGATCCACTCCGGCGACCCCGCCCTGTGGGGCGGCACGCAGGAGCAGCTCGACCGGTGCGCGGCACTCGGCGTGGCCACGGAGATCGTGCCGGGCGTCTCGTCGTTCTCGGCCGTCGCCGCGATCGCGGGCCGTGAGCTGACGATCCCCGAGGTCGCGCAGTCCGTGATCCTCACCCGGCTCGGCGGCGGCAAGACGCCGATGCCGCCCGGCGAGGAGGTGCGCGAGTTCGCCCGGCACGGCACGACGATGGCGCTGTTCCTGTCGGCGGCGCGCAGCGGCCAGCTGGTACGGGAGCTCCTGGAGGGCGGCTATCCGACGTCGACGCCGGTCGTCGTCGCGTACCAGGCGACCTGGCCCGAGGAGCTCGTCCTCACCTGCACCATCGGGACGCTGGAGGAGACCGTCAAGGAGCACCGGCTGTGGAAGCACACGCTGTTCCTCGTCGGCCCGGCGCTCGCCGCGCACGGCACTCGCTCGCACCTCTACCACCCGGGGCACTTCCACGGCTTCCGGCGGGCCGACCCGGCGGCGCGGGCCGCGCTGCGCGCCGAGCGCGCGGAGGGCGCCGAGCGCGCGGAGGGCAACACATGATCGTTGTCGTCGGTACGGGGACGGGGGCGCCGCTGGACGCGGCGGCCCGCGAAGCCGTGCGCGCGGCGGGGCTCGTGGCCGGGGCCCGGCGCCATCTGGACGCGGCCGCGGACGAGGTGCCGCCGGACGCCGAGCGCGTGGTGATGGGTCCGCTCGCGCCCGCGCTCGACGCCATCGAGCGGCACCTGGAGAAGCGGGACTCCGTGACGGCTGCGTTCCTGGCCGGCTCCGCCGCGCGGGCGAGCGCGGCCGGTGTCGTCGTCCTCGCCTCCGGGGACCCCGGGTTCTTCGGGATCGTGCGGGCGCTCGCGGAGCGGTTCGGGCCCGCGGCGCTCGATGTGCGGCCCGGTGTCTCGTCCGTGGCCACCGCCTTCGCCCGGGTCGGCCTGCCGTGGGACGACGCCGTCGTGGTGAGCGCGCACGGCCGGGACGTCCGCACCGCCCTGCACGCCTGCCGCGCCCACCCGAAGGTCGCCGTCCTGACCGGCCCCGGCGCCGGCCCCGCCGAGCTCGGCGCCGAACTGGCACGCCGCACCGACTCCCGCACCCTCGTCGTCGCCACCGCTCTCGGCGACCCCGAGCACGAGCGCATCGAACGGGTCTCCCCCGCCGAGGCCGCCGCCCGCGACTGGGGCGCCGCCGTCAGCGTCGTGCTCTGCCTCGACGAGGACCGTGCCCTCGCGCCGGTGCGGGCGTTCGCGGGGGCGGGCCCTGGGCCCACCCAATGGGCCCTGGACGAGAGCGAGTTCGCGCACCGCGACTCGATGATCACCAAGTTCGAGGTGCGGGCGCTCGCCCTGGCCCGGCTCGGCCCGCGCCTGGGCGACCTGGTGTGGGACATCGGCTCGGGCTCCGGCTCGGTCGCCGTGGAGTGCGCGCGGTTCGGTGCGGCCGTCGTCGCGGTGGAGAAGACCGCGTCCGGCTGTGAGCGGATCCGCGCCAACGCGGCCGCGCACGGCGTCGACGTGCGCGTCGTGCACGGTGCCGCGCCCACGGTCCTGTCCGACTTCTCCGACCCGGACGCGGTCTTCATCGGCGGCGGCGGGCGCGAGCTGCCCGCCATCGTGACGAGCAGCGCCCGGCGGGCCCGGCGCGCGGTGGTGGTGGCGATGGCCGCGCTCGACCGGGTGCCGTTGGTGCGGGACACGCTCGTCGCGGCGGGCTACGCCTGCGACGGCGTGCTGCTGCAGTCGTCGCGGCTCGCGCCGCTGCCGGGCGAGGTGTCGCGGCTCGCGGGCACCAACCCGGTGTTCCTGCTGTGGGGCGTCCGCCCCACGGCTTCTTCCACACATACCTTCGGTGAAGGGGTAGTTCAGTGATCGGCCTGATCTCCGCGACGGCTTCCGGCGGGGACGCCCGCGACCGTCTCGCCCTGGCGTGGCCCGGGCGGACCCGGGTGTACGAAGGTCCCGTGCGGGATGCCTTTGAGCGGGCCTTCGCGGAGTGCGAGCAAGTGGTGGCGTTCCTCGCGACGGGGGCCGTGGTGCGGATGGTCGCGCCGCTGCTGTCGGACAAGGGGTCCGATCCCGGGGTCGTCTGCGTCGACGAGGCGGGGCGGTTCGCGGTCTCTCTTGTGGGTGGGCATGCCGGGGGCGGCAATGACCTGGCTGAGGAAGTCGCCCACGTACTGGGGGCCCAGCCCGTCATCACGACGGCCACGGACTCGGTGGGGCTGCCGGGTCTCGATACGTTGGGGATCCCGTACGAGGGGGACGTCGCCGGGGTCAGCCGGGCCCTGCTGGACGGGGAACCCGTCGCGCTGCACGCCGAGTTGGCCTGGCCTCTCCCTGCCCTTCCCGCCCATGTCGCGCCGGGCGCGGGCGGGGACGCGGCCCCCGGGGTGCGGGTCAGCGACCGCGTCCTGGACATCGGCTCCCGCGAAGTCGTCCTCCGGCCCCCCTCCCTCACCGTCGGCGTAGGCGCCAGCAAGGGTGCCCCCGTCGGGGAAGTCCTCGGGCTCGTGCGGGAGTCGCTGCGTGACGCCGGACTCTCGGAGAAGTCCGTCGGATTCCTCGCGACCGTCGACGCCAAGGCCGAGGAACCCGGCATCGTCGGCGCCGCCGAGGAGCTCGGAGTTCCCCTCCGGACCTACGGCGCCGAGGAGTTGGCCGCCGTCGACGTCCCGCACCCCTCCGACGCGCCGCTCGCCGCCGTCGGGACGCCCTCCGTCGCGGAGGCCGCCGCCCTGGTGGGCGGGGGTGAACTCCTCGTACCGAAGCGGAAGTCGGCGCCCGAGGGGCGGGCCGCGATGGCGACCTGTGCCGTCGTGCGGCGCCCGGCGCGGGGGCGGCTCGCGGTCGTCGGGCTCGGGCCCGGGGCGCGCGATCTGCTCACGCCGCGCGCCCGCGAGGAGCTGCGCCGCGCCTCGGTCCTGGTGGGCCTGGACCAGTACGTGGACCAGATCAGGGATCTGCTCAGGCCCGGTACGCGGATCATCGAGTCGGGGCTCGGCGCCGAGGAGGAGCGGGCCCGTACCGCCGTCGCCGAGGCGCAGCGCGGGCAGGCCGTGGCGCTGATCGGGTCGGGGGACGCGGGCGTGTACGCGATGGCGTCGCCCGCGCTCGCCGAGGCCGGGGACGACATCGACGTGGTGGGCGTGCCGGGGGTGACCGCAGCGCTCGCCGCCGCGGCCGTGCTCGGGGCGCCGCTCGGCCACGACCACGTCTCCATCAGCCTGTCCGACCTGCACACGCCGTGGGAGGTCATCGAGCGGCGGGTGCGCGCGGCCGCGGCGGCCGACCTCGTCGTGACCTTCTACAACCCGCGCAGCCGGGGCCGTGACTGGCAGCTCCCGAAGGCCCTGGCGATCCTCGGGGAGCACCGCGAGCCGTCGACGCCCGTGGGGGTCGTACGCAATGCCTCGCGGCCCGACGAGTCCGCGCGCCACACGACGCTCGGCGGGCTCGACCCGGCGAGCGTCGACATGATGACCGTCGTGACCGTGGGCAACACGGCGACGCGTGCCGTCGCCGGCCGCATGGTGACGCCGCGCGGCTACCGCTGGCAGGCCGAGACCGCTTCAGAGAACAAGAACACCTCACGCTCCAAGGAGTCCCAGTGACCACCCTTCCCCAAGCTCTCAGCTCCGTTCGAGCAGGGGAGCCCCCATTCGCCCTGCTCATCGCCGGACACGGCACCCGCGACGAGGCGGGGGCCGCCGCCTTCCGGGACTTCGTGGCCGAACTGGCCCGCCGCCGCCCCGAGATCCCCGTCGCGGGCGGCTTCATCGAGCTGTCGCCGCCGCCGCTCGGTGAGGCCGTCACGGAGCTCGTGGAGCGCGGTGTCACGCGCTTCGCCGCGGTCCCGCTGATGCTCGTGTCCGCCGGGCACGCCAAGGGCGACATCCCCGCGGCGCTGACCCGCGAGAAGGAGCGCCACCCCGGGATCTCGTACTCCTACGGGCGTCCGCTCGGCCCGCACCCGAAGCTCCTGAACGTCCTGGAGCGGCGCCTCGACGAGGCGCTGGGCGGCACGGCGCGCACGCCCGAGGACCGCGCCGACGTCACGGTCCTGCTGGTGGGGCGCGGTTCGACGGACCCGGACGCCAACGCCGAGGTGCACAAGGCGGCGCGGCTGCTGTGGGAGGGGCGCGGCTACGCGGGCGTGGAGACGGCGTTCGTGTCGCTCGCGGCGCCGGACGTGCCGGCGGGCCTGGACCGCTGCGTGAAGCTCGGCGCGCGCCGCGTCGTCGTCCTCCCCTACTTCCTGTTCACCGGGATCCTGCCGGACCGGGTGCGGCAGCAGACGGAGGGCTGGGCGGCCGCGCACCCCGAGGTGGAGGTGGTCTCCGCCGATGTGATCGGCCCGGAGGAGGAGCTCCTGGACCTGGTCATGGAGCGGTACGAGGAGGCGGTCAAGGGCGATCTGCGGATGAACTGCGACTCGTGCGTGTACCGCATCGCGCTGCCGGGCTTCGAGGACAAGGTGGGCCTGCCCCAGCAGCCGCACTTCCACCCGGACGACGACGGGCACCACCACCACGGGGACCACGGGCACCACCACGGGCACAGCCACGGAAGCCATGCGCACTCCCACTGAGGCGGCCGGGCCCGCGCAGGCCGCCGCGTCCGTGGATCTGCGCCACCACGGTGACGCGGAGATGCGGGACGGCGACGGTGCCCGCCGTGGCCTCACGGACCTGGCGGTGAACGTCCGCGCGGACACGCCGCCGGGCTGGCTGAAGGAGCGCATCGCGGCGTCCCTCGACGGCCTTGCCGCCTACCCGGACGGCCGCGCGGCGCGTGCGGCGGTGGCGGCCCGGCACGAACTCCCGCCGGAGCGCGTCCTGTTGACGGCGGGCGCGGCGGAGGCGTTCGTCCTCCTCGCGCGCGCCCTGAAGGTGCGCGCGCCCGTGGTGGTGCACCCGCAGTTCACGGAGCCGGAGGCGGCGCTGCGGGACGCCGGGCACGAGGTGCGCCGGGTGCTCCTCGCCCCCGGGGACGGCTTCCGGCTGTCCCCGGACGCGGTCCCCGAGGACGCGGACCTGGTCGTCATCGGCAACCCGACCAACCCCACGTCGGTCCTGCACCCGGCCGAGTCGATCACCCGGCTGGCGCGCCCCGGGCGGACGCTGGTCGTGGACGAGGCGTTCATGGACGCGGTGCCGGGCGAGCGCGAGGCGCTCGCGGGCCGCACGGACGTGCCCGGCCTCGTGGTGCTGCGCAGCCTCACCAAGACGTGGGGGCTCGCGGGCCTGCGGATCGGCTATGTCCTCGCCGCCCCGGAGACCGTCGCGGACCTGGCGCGGGCCCAGCCCCTGTGGCCGGTCTCCACGCCCGCCCTGGTGGCCGCCGAGACGTGTGTGTCGCCGCGTGCCCTCGCCGAGGCGGGCCACGCGGCGCACCGCATCGCCGCGGACCGGGCCCATCTGGTCGCGGGTCTGGGCGAGTTGGCCGCGGCGGGGGTCCGGGTGACCGGTCCCGCGGCGGCGCCCTTCGTCCTCGTACGGGCTCCGCACGCGGCCCGCCTCCGGGAGGAGCTGCGGGGGCGGGGGTTCGCGGTGCGGCGCGGCGACACGTTCCCCGGACTCGGGGAGGAGTGGCTGCGGGTCGCGGTGCGGGACCGGTCGACGAGCGACCGGTTCCTGGCGGAGCTGCGTGCGCTGCTCGGCGTCCAGGGCCTGCCCGGCCGCCCTGGTGGCCCTGGTGGCCCCGGTGGCCCCGGTGGCCCGCCCCGCTGAGCCTCAGGCCCGGTTGCGCGCCCGGCGCGAGACGGCCACCGCTGCGCCGCCCGTCACGAGCAGGAGCGCGGCGCCCCCGGCGATGTAGGGCGTGCGGGAGTCGCCGCCGGTCTCCGCGAGGTTCTCGCGGGGCTCGGCGGCCTGCGCGGCGACGGGCTCGGCCGCCTTGCCCTGCGCCTTGGGACCCTCGTCCTCCGGCTCGGGCTCGGGCGCGGCCCCAGGCGGGGCCGTGCAGGTGGCGCCCGCCAGGGTGACGGTGCCCTCGACCTCGGCGACGTTGAGCTTCAACGGGTTGACGGACACCTTGAGTTCGAGCGCGGCGGCCGCGGCCGTACGGGACGTCGTGCTCGTCTTCGACAGGTCGAGGCGGACCTCGCCGACGCCCGGCACCTTGACCTGGGTGGTGCCACCCGCCGACAGCGTGACCCGCTTGCCGAGGACGGTGACGGAGCCGAGCAGGTTGGACTCGGCGACGGGCCGCCTGCCCGCCGCGCACACGGCCTTCGAGGTGACCTGGTCGACCTCGATGAGCGAGAGCAGCGGCAGGCCCGGCACGTGCACCTTGGCGTGCGCGACGTTGCTGTACCCCTCCGCCCTGCCCTTCTCGGCGGTGGCGCGGGCGGTGGCCACGTCGGCGCGGAGCACGCTGAAGGGGCGGCCGTGGTCGACGCCCGCCAACTCGGCGGTGAGCGCGGTCTTCTGGGCGCTCGCGGGGGCGTGGACCTCGTTCAGAGCGAGGGTGAGCGGGACGTTCAGGGTCTTGTTGAGCAGGGAGACGTCGAGCCCGGTGCGCAGGACGACGGCGCCCGCCCTGCCCTTGCCCTTTCCGTCGTGCCCGTCGCCGCCGGTCGCCTGGGCGGGGACGGTGGCGGCGGTGGCCAGGAGCGCGGTCGCGGCGAGGGCGGCGGCGGCCGTACGGACGGCGGTGCTGCTGTTCACGGTGGTGCTGTTCACGGTGGTGGGACCCCCACGGGAGAAACGGAGTCGGGCGCGGGCGAGCGGCGGCCGGCCCGCTTCGCGTACGCATGGGGGACATGGGACAGGCGGGGGCGCCGTGCCGACGACCAACATCGACGGGGGAATCTTTACGCACTGAGAGTGAACGGGCGAGCACCTGTGGTGAGTTCACTCCAACGGGAGGTTTCCGCTTCCCCATTCGAATCCGGCGGCACGGATGTTCCCTGAAGTCACCCGAGTTGCGGAGTGACTCGGGTGCGCCTGCCCACGGGACGAGTCGGGCGGACATCTGCAACGAGCCACCGCCCCCGGGCGTCACGCCGCGTCAACCCCGCATGCCGCGCCTATGCGCGAGCTGTGCGCCGCCTGCTCGCTCCCGATATCCCGCCTGAACATGTGTCGCCCAGGATGAATCCCGGGTCGCCGACGTGCAGATGAGCCGGCGGCTTTTGGATTCGAACCTAAGGAGACCTTGTGTACAAGGGCGACATCGAGCTGCTGGAAGAGATCCAGGAGCAGGACTTCGACGGCATCGCCTACGGCGCTTGCACCACGAACACCTTCTCGCTGTCCAACAAGCTGGGCAACAACGGCGGTTGGTGCACGCTCACCAAGGAATGCCAGCCCAACTGCAACTGATTCCGGCAGCACGCCGACAGCGGAACCCGAACAAGGAGCACCTCATGCAGGACAAGAAGAACGACGTGCTGGGCGGCTACGACGAGGCCGAGCTCATCGAGCTGAGCGAGGCCGACACGCACGGCGGCACCGGCCCGTGGTGCATCGCCACGGTCACCCTGGCCAGCGCGGCGCTGTGCCCGACCACCAAGTGCAGCAGCAAGTGCTGAAGCCCGCTTCGTCCTTCGGGATAGGCGGATAGCACGGCGGAGGCGGAACGGGAGCAGCACCACCGGTTCCCGTTCCGCCTCTCGCCGTCCCGGCCCTCGACTCTCGATTCTCGACTTCGCGCACTACGGAGCAGCAAGAACGTGACAACTCCCCTTCAGTACTACCCCGAGTTCGACAGTGCCGAGGTCGAAGAGACCATCACGCCCCTCAAGGAATTCGACGCGGAGACGCTGGCCGTCCTCGACGACCCGGCCGCCGCCCGGCTCGGCGCGTGGCTCGGCGCACCCGAGGACTACCCGTTCCAGCGCGTCATCCGCGGTGTCGCCGCCACCCTCGCGGATACGCGCCCGCTCGACGGCTTCGACGGCCTCCTCGCCGACCCGCAGGACGCCCTGCTCCAGCTGCTCGGCCGCGCCGAGACCCGGCTGCGGGACGTGTACACCCGCCCGCTGGTCGCCGCGGTCAACCACGCGCGCGAGAACGGCCTCCTGGCGGGCGCCACCCCCGAGGAGCGCTACGCCTCCTTCGTCGACGGCGCCTGCCGCACGTCCTTCGAGACGTTCAGCGGCCTGTCCTTCCCGGTCCTGCGGGACGTCACCCGCATCGTGCTGCGCAACGAGGCCGCGGCCGCCCGGGAGCTGTGCGCCCGCCTGGTGGCCGACCGCCCGGCGATCGCCGCCGAGTTCGGCATCGACGCCCGCGACCGGCTGGTCTCCCTCGGCCGCTCCGAGGGGGACACGCACCACCACGGCCGCAGCGTGTCCGTCCTGGTCTTCGCGTCCGGCAGGCGCCTCGTGTACAAACCCCGCGACGTGTCCTGCGAGTCCGGCTACGTGACGCTCGCCGAGGAGCTCAACTCCCGTCTGGGGACCGGGCTCGTCAGTGCGGCGGTGCTGCGGCGCGAGGGCTACGGGTACGTGGAGTTCATCGAGGCAGAGGACGTCTCCGACCGGTCGGCGTCGTTCATGCGCGCCAGCGGTGAGCTCGCCGCCGTGCTGTATCTGCTCAACGCGCGGGACATGCACTTCGAGAACATCCTGCCCACCCGCCGCGGCCCGCTCCCGATCGACCTGGAGACGATCCTGCACCCGGAGCGGATCCACACCGGTCCGACCCCGGAGGCCCCCGGCAACGCGTACGCGACGATCGGGCAGTCGATCTACGGCATCGGCATCCTGCCCCTCGTCATGGCCGGCAAGGACCCGGGCTCCGGCCACGTCGACCTGGGCTTCCTCGGCGACCAGGGCAGCGGCGCCTCGCCGTTCAAGTCGCTGCAGTTCGTCCGGCCGTTCACGGACGAGGTCGGCCTGGCCTTCCGGGCGGCGGCCGCCGAGCGCCGCCAGACCGTCGCGGGCTCCCTCTCCCAGGACGAGACGTACGAGCTCGGCCGGCACATGGCCGACGGCTTCTCGCGGGTCTTCCGTGCCGTCATGGCGGACCGGGAGAGCTGGACGGACCTGCTGCGCCGGGTTGCCGGGGACCTCCGCGTCCGGTACGTGCACAACCCCACCGCCCTGTACGCGCAGACGCTGCGGATGACGGCGGGACCGAGCGCCCTCGACGCCCCCGCCCCGTATCTGGCGCTCCTGAAGCGCATCGCGATCGCCAGCAAGACCTCCGACCGGCAGCTCGTCCGCTCCGAGATGCGCCAGCTCGCCGGGCGCGACGTCCCGTACTTCACCGTCGCCGCCACCGGCACCGCCCTGACCGACGGCGCCGGCGCCGAGGTCGGCGCGCACTTCGCGCGGTCGCCGCTTGACCTCGCCCTCGACAAGGCCGCGCGCCTGAGCGAGTTCGAGCTCGGCGAGCAACTCCGGCTGCTGCACTCGGCGTTCGCGTCCCGCTTCCCCGACAACCACCTCCTCGCCGACGCGGGCCCGGCACCCGCGCCTGCCTCTCCGTCCGGCATCCGTCCGCCGCGCGACGGCGCGCACACGCCGCTCACCCCGCTCTCCCTCGTCACCGAGCTGTGCGACCGGATGCTCGCGACGTCGCTGCCCGACAAGTTCGCGCACCTGCCCCGGACCTGGATCGGCCCGCTCGCCTCCGCCGACGCGGGCCGCCCCTGGCCGCCCGGCGTCCTCGGCTACGACCTGTACACCGGCCGCACCGGCCCGGCCCTGGCGCTCGCCGCGGCCGGACGCCTCCTCGACCACGGCGCCTACCGCGAGCTGGCCGCGCAGATCTTCTCGACGACCGCCGACATCCTGGCGAGCCGCCGGTACGAGACGCGCAGCATCCACCAGGCCGGGTACGGGGGTTACACGGGGATGGCGGGCATCCTCTTCGCCCTGTCGGCGGCGGGCCGGATCCTCGACGAGCCCGACTGGACCCGGGCCGCGCAGGACGCGGTGCCCCTCGTCCTCGACCAGCTCCGCGCCCAGCCGCCGGGCCGGGTTCCGTTGGACGTCATCGGCGGCGTCGCGGGCGTGCTCGGCTGTGTCCAGGCCATCGGCGGGCCGCACGCCGCGGCCGCCGTGCCCGAACTGGTCGCGCTGCTCGGGGAGTTCCTGCGCGCGGACGCCCCGCACGCGGGCGGCGAGGCGGCCGCGTCCGTCCTCTCGCAGTCCGGCTTCGCGCACGGCGTCAGCGGCATCGTGCACACCCTGAGCCGGGCCCTGCCCCAGCTGCCCGCGGACCGGCGGGACGCGGCCGAGGAGACCCTGGCCTCGCTCGCGGGCCGGCTGCACGGCTTCTACGACCCCGACGCGCGCAACTGGTACTCCAGCGTCACGGCCCCGGGCACCTTCTCGACCGGCTGGTGCCACGGCGCGGCCGGCATCGCCCTGGCCCTGTCCTCGTACGCCTCCGTCACCGGCGACGACACGGTGGCCCGGCTGCGGGACCAGGCCGTCGCCCACACCCTGGAATCCGGCTTCGGCCGCAACCTCACCTGGTGCCACGGGGACCTGGGCAACCACGCCATCCTCACCGAACTGGCCGACCGCGCCGACCGCGCCGACCACTCCGGCGTCTCCGGCGTCTCCGGGGCGAAGGGCGGCGATGCCCTGCGCGCCGAGATCGCGGCGGTCGAGGAGCGGTGGCTGCGCCCCGACGTGTTCGTCCGCAAGACCTCCGACGCCCGCAGCCGGTACGCCCACACCAACAGCCTCATGGTGGGCTCCGCCGGGATCGTGCTGCACCTGGTCAACCGCCTGGACCCGGCCCGCCGGGTGTCCCCGCTGACCCTCACCGTGCGGGGGGACTGACCATGGCCCGCCAGGTACCCACCGTCACCCAGGTCACCCAGACCGAGTGCGGGCTCTGTTCCTGCGTCGCGGTCCTGCGCTACCACGGGCGCGCCGAGAGTCTCTCCAGCGCCCGCGACGCCATGGACGCGGGCCGCGACGGGCTGTCCGCGAACCAGCTCGCGCAGTACCTGTCCGCGCGCGGCATGGACGTGAAGCCGTACCGCGTGAAGGACATCTCCGCGCTGGAGAAGTTCACCTCCCCGGTGATCCTGTACTGGGAGGACTACCACTTCCTCGTCCTGGAGAAGTTCGACGGCCGCACCGCGGTCGTCATGGACCCCGCCGTGGGGCGGCGCCGCCTCACCCGGGCCGAACTCGAGGCCGGGTTCAGCGACATCGCGCTCACCGCCGAGCCGGGCCCCGGCTTCGAGAGGACCCGGGCGAAGCCGCTGAGCGAGTGGCGCGGCATCCCCCTCTTCGCCGAGGGGGCCAAGAAGCGCATCGCCCTCGTGGCGCTCCTGTCGCTCAGCGGATACGCCGCCGTCCTCGGCATCCCGATGCTCACCGAGTGGGCCGTGGACCGGGCCGGGCGCTGGCAGGGGCTCGACGACCTCTCCCTGGTCATCGCGCTGGTCCTGGCCGTGGCCGTCGGCTACTTCGCGATCCACCTGGTGCGGATCCTCACCCTGTCGTCGCTGGTCGCGGTGCTCGGCAAGCACCTGATGACGCACACCTTCGCCAAACTCCTCGCGCTGCCCTACCGGTTCTTCACCACGCGACAACCCGGCGAGCTGCTGTTCCGGCTCAACAGCGTCAACGCGATCCGGGACCTGCTCTCCTCGCGGGTCGCCCAGGGCGTCCTCGACGTGGGCACCCTCGTCTGCGTCACCGTCTACCTGTTCGTCACCGAGTGGCGGCTCGGCCTGATCGCGCTGGTCCTCTTCCTGCTCAACGCCGCCTATCTGGCCAAGACCCGGGTGCGCGTCCGGGAGGCCGTCGACGCCGAGATCGCGCACCTGTCCAAGAGCCAGTCCACGCAGCTCGACGCGATCGTGTCGATCCCGACGATCAAGATGGGCGGCTACGCCGACGAGTTCGTCGCGGGCTGGCGCGAGACGTACGACCAGTCCCTTGACGCCATGAAGCAGCGCATGCGCCTGCAGCAGGGCCGCATCTCCGGCGTGACGACCACGACGCAGATGTTCGGGCCGATCGTGCTGCTCCTGGCGAGCCTGTACTTCGTCGGCCACGGCCAGATATCCCTGGGCGCCGCGATCGCCGTGCAGGCGGTGTCCGCCACGTACTTCGCGCTCGCGACGTCGGTGTTCCAGACGTACACCGAGTTCGCGGAGGCGTCCCGGTACGTGGCCCGCCTCAACGACATCACCGCGACCCCGGCGGAGTCGCCAGGCGGCGACCGCACCGAACTCCCGGACACCTCCATCACGTTGGAAGACGTCAGCTTCCGCTACACCGCGCACAGCTCCCTCGTGGTGCGCAACGTGTCCCTGGAGATCGAGCCGGGCGCCAAGGTCGCCTTCGTCGGCGCGTCCGGCTCCGGCAAGAGCACCCTCGGCAGGATCGTCTGCGGCCTGTACGAACCCACCAGCGGGAGCGTGCTGTTCGGCGGCCTCGACATGGCCGAGTACGACAAGAACGCCCTGCGCCGCGCCATCGGCTACATCCCGCAGGAAGTGCACCTGCACAACCGCACCATCCTGGAGAACCTGACCCTCGGCCAGGACATCCCGGTGGAGCAGGTGCGGGAGTACTGCGCGAGCGTCGGCATCCTCGACTTCCTCGACGACCTGCCCATGGGCCTGAAGACCCTGGTGTCCGAGATGGGCGCCAACTTCTCCGGCGGGCAGCGCCAGCGCCTCGCGATCGTACGGGCCCTGCTGCAGCGCCCCAGGATCCTGCTGATGGACGAGGCGACCGCGTCCCTGGACACCGTCAACGAACGGCGGGTCACGCAGATCATCCAGGACATCGGCGCGACCCAGGTGGTGATCGCCCACCGCCTGGCGACGATCAAGTCGGCCGACCACATCTACGTGTTCGACAGCGGGCGCGTCGTCGAACACGGCACGCACGAGGCGCTGTTGGCCGGCGGTTCGGTCTACGCCGACCTCTACGCAGACAGCGCGGACAGCCCAGACAGCCCGGACCGCGCAGACACGACCACGGATGTCCTCGTCGGAGGCGAGCCAGCATGACCGAGCCCCACGTTCCGGCCGAGCCCCATGTCTCGGTCCCGGCCTTCCTGCCGTTCTATCTGAGCCTGATCCCGCGCGAGACGGTCGCCGAGCGGCTGCGCGACGCCGTCGCCGGGGCGTCCGCTCCTCAGTACGGGGACGCGCTGCTCGACCAGGTGTGGCACGAGCTCGTCGGCGCCGTCGAGTTCCACTCGTTCCGCATGCTGATCGGCGAGTTCCACGCCTTCCGGGAGCGGCGCGGGCTGCCGATGACGACCGAGAGCGACCAGGCCCTCAAGGAGTACGGCGGACGCCTCGCCGACCCCGCGTACAGCCATGAGCTCATGGACCGGTACGCGGTGCTCCAGCAGCGCCTCGACCGGGTCCTGAGCAACTCCCTCGACGCGTTCACCGACGTGTTCACCGCCTATGCCGAGGACCGGGCCGCACTGCGCGCCGCCGGGCTCCTCGCGGCCGACGATGCGCCCCTGACCCGGCTCTTCGCCACCGGCGCCGATCTGCACAACGACAACCGGCAGGTCGTCGGCGTCGAGGTCGCGGGCGGCGGCAAGGTCGTCTTCAAGCCGCGCGCCCTGGTCTCCGACGCCTTCGTCCGCGATCTGTACACGGCGGCCGACCAGCACCTCACGTACTCGCTGCGGGAGTGCGCCCCGGCCTCCGTCACCATCGGCGGGCACGGCTGGCAGAGCTACGTCACCCCGCGGCCGATGACGGGAGCGGACCAAGTCGCCCGCTACTTCTACCGGTTCGGCGCCCTGTGCGCGCTGTTCGGCGCCATCGGCGCCTCGGACCTGCACGACGAGAACCTCCTCGCCGCGGGCGAGAACCCGTGCGTGATCGACACCGAGACCATGGTCCGGCCCAACGCCGGGGTGGACAACGACTCGCTGCCGCACGTGCTGATCAACCAGCTGAAGCTGTCCGTGGTCTCCACGATGCTCGTGCCGATGGCCAACCCCAACTCCCCCATCGACCTGGTCATGGCGGGCGTCGGTATCGACGGCGACCAGACGTCGAAGATGAAGCGGCCGGTCATCCACGACAGCACCACGGACGGCGTCCGCGTCCGCTGGGAGCAGGTCACCCACCGCCAGACCGACAACGTGCCCCGGCTCGGCGAGCGGCCGCTGTCGCCCGTCGACCACTTCGGCGACATCCTCTCCGGCTACCGGGACGCGCTCCGGGCCGTGCGCGGCGACGGGATCGGCAAGGTCCTCGACGCGTACCCCGACATGCCGGTGCGCTGTCTGATCCGCTCGACGATGGTCTACACCCGGTTCCTGGACGCCGCCACGCACCCGGACTACCTGCGCGAGATCGAGGAGGCCGAGCGGGTCTTCGGGCTCCTCGGCACCTACCCGGACTATCTGAGCCCCGAGGCGGCCGTCTACGTGGGCGAGCAGGAGCGCGCGGCGCTGCACACCGGGAACGTCCCGTACTTCGTCGCGCGCGGCGGATCCACCGAACTGGCCACCCCCGGCACGCACTTCCCCCGGGTCCACACGACCTCGGCGCTCGACTTCGCCCGCGCGGGCGTCGCGCTCGGCGGCCGCCGCAGCGACCTCTTCCACCACTTCCTGCTGGAGGAGTGCTTCAACGAGGTGACCGCGGACCACCCGACCGGCCTGTCCGCGCACAGCGTGTTCGCGCCGACCCTTGGCGGGGCCCGGCCGCGCGCCTGGTGGCCGGGCATCGCCCGCACCCTCGACGCCGTGAGCGTCGCGTACGACGGGCCGCGGGGGCCGGAGACGGGCTGGGTCTGCGGCATCGGCCCGGACCGCAACGCGCCCACGGTCACGCCCGGCAACTTCATCTCGTTCCACGACGCGGGCGGCATCGTCACGTTCCTGGAGAACGCGGCCCGCCACGACGCGGCGTTCACCGAGGTGGCGCGGAGCGCGGCACGGGGCTTCGACGCGCTTCTCGCCGAGTACGGCGACGTACTCGCGGACGCGCCGGAGAGCGTGTTCACGGGGGCAGCCTCCACGCTGCTCGCCCGGCCGGGGCAGGTGGACCCGGCGTGGCTGGAGCGGACGCTCGACACGATCGACGCGCGGGCGGCGGCCGGGACCCT
This sequence comes from Streptomyces odontotermitis, assembly GCF_050510915.1. Taxonomy (NCBI): domain Bacteria; kingdom Bacillati; phylum Actinomycetota; class Actinomycetes; order Kitasatosporales; family Streptomycetaceae; genus Streptomyces; species Streptomyces odontotermitis. Next base: position 92,098 of record NZ_JBNJLS010000001.1, read on the forward strand.
GGACAGCGATCTGGCGACGGGACCCGCGGGCATCCTCATGGTCCTGCTGTCGCGCCTGGAGGCAGGCGAGCACCCCCTGGTCGACGAGCGGCGGCTCGCGGCCCTGCGCGACCTCACGCTCGCGCACGCCCAGGCGCCGAAGACGAAGCCCTGGTTCGACGTGGCCCACGGCGAACTCGGCATGCGCTGGGCCGCCGCCCGCGTCGGCCGGGTCCTCGGGGACACCGCCCTGGCGCAGGAGTCGGCCGAGTGGCTGCTGCGGCGCCTCGTCGACGGCGACCGCTCCCCCGCGTCCGGCTGGTGCAACGGCGCGGCGGGCCTGCTCCTCGCCACGGCGGAGATCCTCACGTCGGCCGGGCGCCGGGACTGGCTGTCCGGGGACCGGCTTGCGGACCTGGTGGACGGGGCGACGCGGCTGCCCGCCGAGGGCCCGGTGGACCTGTCGGTCTGCCACGGCACCAGCGGCGTCGTGCAGTCCCTGATCGCCACGGGCCGCAGCCTCAAGGACGCCTCCCTCCTGGAGCGGGCGGAGACCTACCAGGAGCGGGTGCTCGCGGCGGCGCGCGACCGCGGCTTCCACACCGGCGTCGCGGGCCGCACCTCGCTCCTCGGCTATCTGCTCGGCTGGTCGGGGGTCGGCGACACGGACCTCATGCTGCGGGCCGCCCGGACCGCCGACGGACCGGCCGTCCCGGTGGCCCTCATCAGCGCCCGGCCCGCCAACTGACGTACAGAGAAAAGGAGTTCCCCGTGAAGAACCAGAACGGCCCGAAGAACGGCCGCAAGAACAGCATGAGCACCGGCTTCCCGCTGCTCATCGGTGTCGTGATCGCGGCCGTCTGCACCACCCAGAAGAACTGGGGCGGCGCGGGCTTCGCCGTCGTCGTGGGCGCCGCGGTCTCGCTCTGGATGCTGCGGTCGTCCCGCCGCAAGTAAGGGCAGGTCCGTGCACTACTCGATCCTTCTCCCCTTCGGACCGACCCGCCCCGAGCAGGTCGTGCCGTTCGCCAACCTCGTGAAGTGGGCCGGGGCCGAGCGGCTCTGGCAGGGCCAGGGCATGGTCCTGGAGTCCCACCACGTGATCAGCCATCTGGCGGGCCTCGGCATCCGGGTGCCCGCAGGCTTCGGCGTCTCGCTGATGCCGTTCCGCTCGCCGTACCAGGCGGCGGTCGAGGCCCGGTCGGTGGCGCTCGCCACCGGGCACCCGGTCGTCGCGGGCTTCGGCCCCGGTTCCCTGTCGATCCAGGAGGGCGTGCTCGGCACGCCGTACGCCAGTCCGCTGCGCGCCTCCCGCGAGTACATCCAGATCGTGCGGGGCCTGCTGAACGGCGACACCGTGGACGTCCGGGGCGACTACCACGCCGTCTCCGGGAACCTGATCAAGTCCCTCGCCCCGCCGGTGTCCGTGGGCCTCGGCGTGCTGCGGGAGCGGATGGCGGCCCTGGCCGGCGAGGTCGCGGACGTGGCCATCACCTGGATGGGCAACGCCCGGTACGTCGGCACCACCCTGATGCCCGCCCTGCGCGGCGCGGAGCGCGCCCTGGACGAGCCGGTCAGGGTCACCGCCATCGTGCCCGTCGCCCTGTCGGGGCCCGACCGCGACGTCACGGCGCTCGCGGCGGCCGCCTGCGGCTCCCACATCCAACTGCCGCACTACCAGGACACGTTGCGCCGGGCCGGGATCACCGTGACGGGCGAGTCCGGCCCCGCGGACGCCGGGCGGCTCGTCGACGGCGGCGTGTTCCTCTACGGCACCGCGGAGGACATCCACCAACGCCTCGACGAGTACCGGCAGTTCGGCGTGGACGAGATCGTCCTCAACGCCACCGGGGTCGGCCAGGTCCACGGCCCGCAGGCCGCGGCGCGCGACCTGCTGAAGCTGCTGCGCACGAAGCCGGCGGAACCCGACACGAAACCGGCGTAACCAGAGAAGACAGCTCTCCCCCCACCATCCCCCCACCACCGAGAAGTGACAGGCAATGATCGACGTACAACACCTGACCCAGCGCTATGGAGCGACGCTCGCCGTCGACGGACTGACCTTCCGCGTCGAGCCGGGGCGCGTCACCGGCTTCCTCGGCCCCAACGGCGCCGGCAAGTCCACCACGATGCGCGCCATGATCGGCCTGGAGCGCCCGGCGTCCGGCCGGGTGCTCATCGACGGCAGGCCGTACGCCGCGATCCCGCAGCCGCTGCGCACGGTCGGCGCGCTCCTGGAGGCCAAGGCCCTGCACGGCGGGCGCACCGCGCACGGGCACCTCCTCGGGCTCGCCCGCAGCAACGGCATCCCCGCGGCGCGCGTGGGCGAGGTCCTCGACACCGTGGGCCTCGCGGACGTGGCCCGCAAGCGGGCGAAGGGGCTCTCGCTGGGCATGGCGCAGCGCCTGGGCGTGGCCGCCGCGCTGCTCGGCGACCCCCGGGTGCTGCTCCTGGACGAGCCGGTCAACGGGCTCGACCCCGAAGGCATCCTGTGGATAAGGGAGTTGATGAAGAACCTGGCGGCAGAGGGCCGCACGGTCTTCGTCTCCAGCCATCTGATGAGCGAGATGGCGCTGACCGCGGACCACCTCGTCGTGATCGGCCGGGGCCGCCTCCTCGCGGACACCTCCGTCGAGGAGTTCATCGCCCGCCACTCCCGCTCGTACATCCTCGTCCGCACCCCGGAGCCCGAGCGCATGCGGGACGTGCTGACCGCCGAGGGGATCCGGTTCGCGGACGGGCCCGAGGGCGTCATCGAGGCGGAGGGCACCTCCTTGGAGACGGTGGGGGCGCTCGCCTCCCGCAACCAGGTGACCGTGTACGAGATCAGCCCCCAAGTGGCTTCCCTGGAGGAGGCGTTCATGCGGCTGACGGCCGACGCCGTGGACTACCGGGCGAAGCAGGAGGTGCGCTGACGATGGCGGCAGATGTGATGACGACGGCCGAAGGCTCGCCGGCGACGGAGCTCCGCGCGGCCATGGCCTTCGAGTGGATCAAGATCAGGACGCTGCGGTCCACCGTGTGGAACCTCGGCCTCTTCCTGGTGGTGAGCGTGGCCGTCGCCGTGCTCACGGGCTCCGTCATGCGGAACGCGTACGACGACATGGGCGCGGAGTCGAAGGCCGACTTCGACGCGGTCGCCACCGGCTTCGGCGGGCTGCGGCTGGGCCTGATCGCCCTCGTCGTCTTCGGTGTGCTGACCGTGACCAGCGAGTACTCCTCGGGCACCATCAACAGCTCGCTCACCGCGGTGCCCCGGCGCGGCGTGCTCTACACGGCGAAGGTGCTCACCGGCACCGCGACGGCGTTCGTGGCGTCCGTCGTCGTGGTCGCGGCCGGCTTCTTCGCCACGCAGCTGTCCCTGGGCGGGGCGCTGGCCGCGTCGGTCTCCGACACGGGGGCGGTGCGCGCGCTGGTCGGGGCGGTGCTCTACACGACGCTGCTCTGCGCGTTCTCGATCGGCCTCGCGGCGGTGCTGCGCAGCTCCGCGCTCACCATGGGCCTGCTGGTGCCGCTGTTCTTCATGGTGTCGACGATCCTCAACAGCCTGCCGGGCGTGCGGAAGTTCGCCCAGTTCCTGCCGGACGTGGCGGGCAGCCTGATCCTGTCGAGTCGGCCTGCGGAGGACACGGTGCTGACCGCCTGGACCGGCATGGCCGTCCTGGCCGCGTGGACGGCGCTCGCACTGGCGCTGGGGTACGTGGCGCTGCGCCGCCGGAACTCCTGACGCGCACAGCGCCCTGGTACGAGGCCGGTGCCGCCCCCGCTACACGAAGTCGGGGGCGGCGCCCTCGGCGGTCGAGGCGCGCGCGGCGACGAGCCGGAACGCCGCGTCGCAGTCCCAGGTGAGCGCCGCGGCCCGCATGGCCGCCACCTGGGGCGGCAGGTCGAGACCCAGGTCGTCGGCGAAGAGCTGCTGGCAGCGCTTGACCGCGTTCAGGGCGCCGACGACATCGCCGCGGATGCAGTGCACCGCGGCCAGCAGGGCCCAGAGCTTCTGCCGGTAGGGCTCCTCGGCGATCACGGTCTCGATCCGGTAGCCGAGCAGCTCGGTCCGGCCGGCGAGGATGCAGGCGGTGAACAGGTCCTGGCAGGCGTCGAAGCGGGCGTTGTTGAGGCCGACCGTATGGGCGCTGAACCAGCGCGTCGGGGGCAGGTCCTGTCCGAAGGGGCCCCGCCACAGGGCCACGGCTTCCTCGAGGGTGTCGACGGCGGCGTCGGCCCGGCCGTCGAGGAGCAGGGCGCGGCCGTGCCGGGTGGCGCGCGTGAACCGGGCCAGGTCGGATTCGTCCGGGGTGACGTCGAGTCCGTAGCCGCTCTGGCCGCCGCGGTAGGTCTTGAGGCGGCCGCTGAGCCCGGGGGCCGCCTCGTCCAAGTCGCGCCGCAGTCCGGTCACATGGCTGCGGATGTTCGCGGTGGCGGAACAGGGCGGCTCGTCCCAGAGCAGTTCGGCCAGCTCTCCCACGGCTATGGACTGGCCCGGTCTGAGCAGAAAGGCGGTGAGGATCGCGCGCCGGACGGGCGAGCTCATTTCAGCGCTCCCCTGCACCCGGAGCGGGCCAAGAATCCTGAAAAGCATGTCCCCGATGTCTCTTCTCTCATCAAGTCGAAGGGAGCAGAGCGGCACCTTTCAGCACGCCGTCGGACCGACCGCGCGCCGCGGCCACGCGTGCGGCGTGAACGGGCGCGAGGTACTTTCCGTAACCCCTGCAGACCGGGTTATTTCGACACCCGTCAGCATGGATCAGCCACCCCCCTTGGCACGGGCTTTACCGTGTCATGGGAGGCGGATCTCGTCAATCTCCGCGAAAACACCCAAAGGCAGCGTTCGGTGAACTCCCGCCGGAAACAGTCGAGTTCGCCTTCATCCCACCACCCGTCCGTTCAGCACCACCCGTCGCGGCGCCGCGAGCACGCCGACGTCCTCCCGGGGGTCCGTCCCGTACACCACCAGGTCCGCCGCGGCCCCCTCGTCGAGCCCGGGCCGCCCCAGCCACTCCCGCGCACCCCACGTCGTCGCCGACAGGGCGTCCCGCACCGGAATCCCCGCCCGCACCAGCTCCGCGACCTCCCCGGCCACGAGCCCGTGCGCCAGCGAGCCTCCGGCGTCCGTGCCCGCGTAGATCGGCACCCCGGCGTCGTACGCCGCCCGCACCGTGTCGTAGCGGCGCTCGTACAGGTCCCGCATGTGCGCGGACCACCGGGGGAACTTCGCCTCGCCGCCCGCCGCCAGGTCCGGGAACGTGGCGATGTTGACCAGGGTCGGGACGATCGCCACGCCCCTCTCCGCGAAGAGCGGGATCGTGTCCTCGGTCAGGCCCGTCGCGTGCTCGATGCAGTCGATGCCCGCCTCGACCAGGTCGCGCAGCGAGTCCTCCGCGAAGCAGTGCGCCGTGACCCGCGCCCCGAGCCGGTGCGCCTCCGCGATCGCCGCCTCCACCGCGCCGCGCGGCCAGCACGCCGTGAGGTCGCCCGCCTCGCGGTCGATCCAGTCGCCGACGAGCTTGACCCAGCCGTCGCCGCGGCGGGCCTCCTGCGCGACGTAGGCGACGAGGTCGTCGGGCTCGATCTCGTGGGCGTAGTTGCGGATGTAGCGGCGGGTGCGCGCGATGTGCCGGCCGGCCCGGATGATCTTCGGGAGGTCCTCGCGGTCGTCGATCCAGCGGGTGTCGGAGGGCGAACCGGCGTCGCGGATCAGCAGGGTGCCCGCCTCGCGGTCGGTGAGCGCCTGCTTCTCTGCGGTCTCGGCGTCCACGGGTCCATGGGTGTCGAGCCCGACGTGGCAGTGCGCGTCGACGAGGCCCGGCAGCGCCCAGCCCTCGACGGTCGTCACATCGGTCGCGGCGGGGCGGTCGTAGGTGACCCGGCCCCCGACCACCCACAGCTCGTCCCGTACGTCGTCGGGCCCGACCAGCACCCGCCCCTTCACGTGCAGCACCGCGTGATCGCTCATGTACGAAGCTTAGGAGGCTGCGGTTACGCTCGAAGCGGCAGCCCGACCGCACCGAGAGCAGCCTGGCCGCACCAAACAGACGAACCATGAAGCGAGATGACGCGACCCGTGAGCAGCAGCGTGACGCACCCCTTCCTCGACCTGGCCCCCCTCAGCGCCGCCCACTTCGCCGCCATCGAGGACCGGGTCGCCCGCCTCCTCGGCACCGGACAGGACGTCGTGATCATGCAGGGCGAGGCGCTGCTGCCCCTGGAGGGCTGCATCAAGGGGGCCGCGGGTCCGGGGACGACCGCGCTCAACGTCATCACGGGCCCGTACGGGCAGACCTTCGGCAACTGGCTGCGGGACTGCGGCGCGACGGTCATCGACCTGTCCGTGCCGTTCCACACGGCCGTCACCGCCGAGCAGGTGCGGGCCGCCTTCGCCGCGCACCCGGAGATCGACTTCGTCTCGCTCGTGCACGCCGAGGCCGCCACCGGCAACACCAACCCGGTCGCGGAGATCGGTGCGGTCGTACGGGAGCACGGCGCGCTGTTCATGCTGGACGCCGTCGCCTCGGTGGCCGCCGAGCCGCTGCTGCCGGACGCGTGGGGCGTCGACCTGTGCGTGATCGGCGCGCAGAAGGCCATGGGCGGTCCCGCGGGCGTCTCCGCGGTGTCGGTGAGCGAGCGGGCCTGGCAGCGGATCGCCGCCAACCCGAAGGCGCCGCGCCGCTCCTACCTCTCCCTCCTGGACTGGAAGGAGCGCTGGGTCGACGGCGGCCGGAAGGCGCTCCTGCACGCCCCGGCGCAGCTGGAGATGCTCGCCCTGGAGGCGTGCGTGGAGCGCATCGAGAACGAGGGCCTCGACGCGGTGATGGCCCGGCACGCCACGGCGGCGGCCGCCACCCGCGCGGGGGCCGTCGCGCTCGGCGGCGGACTCGAGCCGTATGTCCACGAGGCCGTGGACGCGGCGCCGGTGGCCACGACGCTGCGCGTCCCGGCCGGGGTCGACGCCTCGCAGCTGGTGGCGAAGGCCCTCGCGGCCGATCCGGTGCTGCCGCTGGTCGCGGGCGGGGGCGCGCTCGCCCAGGAGATGATCCGGGTGAACCACTACGGGCCCGACGCGACCCGCGGCGTCGTGCACGCCTCGCTCGCCGCCCTGGGCGCGGCGCTCGGCGAGGCGGGTCTGACGGTCGACCTGGAGGCGGCGCGGCGCGCGGTGACGGACGCCTGGGGGTAGCCGCCCGCGCACGCCCGGGAGTTGTCGCACTCGCGTGCGCAATTCGGCGGCGCCGTCCGGCCGTTCATGACAGCGTGGCCGTCATGACGACCATGCCGGACGACGACCGCGTCATCCCGCCGCTGACCGCCGACGAGCCGGCCATGCTGATGTCCTGGCTCGACTTCCACCGCGAGACGCTCGCCCTGAAGTGCGCGGGCCTGGACGACGAGCAGCTGCGGCGGCGGGCGGCCGCGCCGTCGGCCCTGACACTGCTCGGCCTGGTGCAGCACATGGCGGGGGTCGAACGGAACTGGTTCCAGACGGTGTTCGCGGGCCGGGACGTGCCCTGGGTGTACGAGGGCGACCAGTACGGGTTCACGCTCGACCCCGGGCGCTCGCTCGACGACGCGCTGGCGGTCTGGCGGCGGGAAGTGGCCACGGCGCGCGAGATCTGCGCGGGGCGCTCGCTGGACGACACCGGGCGGTTCACCGAGCAGGACGCGGCCTGGGTCGGCGGGCGGGACGTGAGCCTGCGCTGGATCCTGGTGCACCTCATCGAGGAGTACGCCCGCCACAACGGCCATGCGGATCTGCTGCGCGAGGCCATCGACGGAACCACCGGTCCCTGAATTACCGCGCCGCAAGCATCGCTTTTACGCCGCATTCATGAATTCTTTATGAGCACAGCTTCCCGTATTCTTCTGCCCGCTTTCCTGGTGGCTAAACACTAAGATTTCGACAGCGCCAAACGTCGTAATTCGGGCACGCTTCAGGGAAGTTTCGCTTCTGTGACGCACTCCACAGCGCGCACCTTTTGCCGCATATGACCGGCGCAAATCACCACATTCCGACCGGCATTCCTGCGGGCGCGCGCCCCCGCGTGATAACACATCGAGGCTTCGTACGTAACCCCTTCCCCCGATGCAATCCCAGGAATTGCTCGGTAAATTCAATCCGCATGACCGCTGCACAAGCCGATCTACCGACCGACCTGCAAGCGAATTACCGAGAAATGCCCGAGGGGCTGCGCCTCAGCACTCCCGACGTCGCCGACGGCGCCGCGATCTGGCGGATCGCCCGCGACTCGAAGGTGCTCGACCTCAACTCCTCCTACAGCTATCTGCTCTGGTGCCGTGACTTCGCGGCCACCTCCGTGGTGGCCCGGGACGCCGAGGGCGAGGTGGCGGGCTTCATCACCGGCTACGTCCGGCCCGACCGCCCGCGCACCCTGATGGTCTGGCAGGTGGCCGTCGACCACGCGCACCGCGGCAAGGGACTCGCCGCCGCGCTCCTCGACGGGCTGACCGCGAAGGTGGCGGCCGACCGCGAGATCGACGCGCTGGAGACGACCATCTCGCCCGACAACACCGCGTCCGAGGCCCTCTTCACCTCGTACGCCCGACGGCACGGCGCATCGGTCGCGCGCACGGTCCTGTTCGACGCGGGCCTGTTCCCCGACGACGGGCACGAGCCCGAGGTGCTCTACCTCATCGAGCCACTCCCGCGCTGAGCGGCGGCAGGCACTCCCCCCACAGCTCTTCCCGCGCTTCACCGGACACCCCCACCCCCCACTCCCCCGCACTTCTTCATCTCCCAGGAGATTCGCTGTGACCATCACCCAGCCCGACCTGAGCGTCTTCGAGACCCTGGAGTCGGAGGTGCGCAGCTACTGCCGCGGTTGGCCTACGGTCTTCGACCGCGCGCAGGGCAGCCGCATGTTCGACGAGGACGGCCACGAGTACCTCGACTTCTTCGCCGGGGCCGGTTCGCTCAACTACGGCCACAACAACCCCGTCCTGAAACGCGCCCTGATCGACTACATCGAGCGCGACGGCGTCACCCACGGCCTCGACATGTCGACGACCGCCAAGCGCGCCTTCCTGGAGACCTTCCAGAACGTCATCCTGCGGCCGCGCGACCTGCCCTACAAGGTCATGTTCCCGGGCCCGACGGGCACCAACGCCGTGGAGTCGGCGCTGAAGCTGGCCCGCAAGGTCAAGGGCCGCGAGTCGATCGTCTCGTTCACCAACGCCTTCCACGGCATGTCTCTCGGCTCGCTCGCCGTGACCGGCAACGCCTTCAAGCGGGCGGGCGCGGGCATCCCCCTCGTCCACGGCACGCCGATGCCGTTCGACAACTACCTCGACGGCCAGACCCCCGACTTCATCTGGTTCGAGCGCCTCCTGGAGGACTCCGGCTCGGGCCTGAACACCCCGGCGGCCGTGATCGTCGAGACGGTGCAGGGCGAGGGCGGCATCAACGTGGCCCGCGCCGAGTGGCTGCGCAAGCTCGCCGACGTCTGTGAGCGCTGGGACATGCTGCTCATCGTCGACGACATCCAGATGGGCTGCGGCCGCACCGGCGCGTTCTTCTCCTTCGAGGAGGCGGGCATCACGCCGGACATCGTGACCGTCTCGAAGTCCATCAGCGGCTACGGACTGCCCATGTCCCTCTGCCTGTTCAAGCCGGAGCTGGACGTCTGGGAGCCGGGCGAGCACAACGGCACGTTCCGCGGCAACAACCCCGCGTTCGTGACGGCCGCCGCGGCCCTGGAGACGTACTGGACCGACGGCGCCGCCATGGAGAAGCAGACCCTGGCGCGCGGCCAGCAGATCGAGGAGACCCTCAGCGCGCTGCGCGCCGAGTACCCCGACGACACCGTCGAGTACCGCGGCCGCGGCCTGGTGTGGGGCATCGAGTTCCGCGACAAGGAGCGGGCCGGCAAGGTCGCCAAGCGCGCCTTCGAGCTCGGTCTGCTCATCGAGACCTCCGGCCCCGAGAGCGAGGTCGTCAAGCTGCTCCCGGCGCTGACGATCACGCCCGAGGAGCTGGACGAGGGGCTGCGGACGCTGGCGCGCGCCGTGCGCGAGACCGCTTGACGGCCGCCCGCCCCGCACCGTACGACAGCTAAGAAAGCAGGCAACTCACCGTGATCGTCCGTTCGTTCAAGGACATTGAGGGCACCGACCGGCATGTGAAGGCCAAGTCGGGCACCTGGGAGAGCAAGCGCATCGTGCTCGCCAAGGAGCGCGTCGGCTTCTCCCTGCACGAGACCATCCTGTACGCCGGTACGGAGACGTCGATGTGGTACGCGAACCACATCGAGGCCGTCGTCTGCACCAAGGGCGAGGCGGAGCTGACCGACGACACGACCGGCGAGAAGTACATCATCACGCCGGGCACCATGTACCTGCTCGACGGGCACGAGAAGCACACCATGCGGATCAAGGAAGACTTCCACTGCCTGTGCGTCTTCAACCCGCCGGTGACGGGCCGCGAGGACCACGACGAGAACGGCGTCTACCCGCTGCTCACCGAGCCCGAGGCCGACTGACTTTCGCGTTCTACATCCCGAACAGGGCCGTACGAGAGGAGAGGCAGGCAACACCATGACCACCGCACCCGAACGCACCGCCGACCTGTACCCGACGCGAGGCACCGAAGAGGTGCTGATCGAGCGCAAGGACCCCGTGGTGTGGTCCGCGCCGGGTGCCGAAGGGCCCATCACGGCCCAGGACTTGGCGGGGTTCGAACGGGACGGGTTCCTGGCGATCGACCAGCTCATCACCCCCGATGAGGTGGCCGTTTACCACGCGGAGCTGGAGCGCCTGATGGGCGATCCCGCGATGCGGGAGAACCCGCGCTCCATCGTGGAGCCGCGCTCGCAGGAGATCCGCTCCCTCTTCGAGGTGCACAAGATCAGCGAGGTCTTCGCCAAGCTGGCGGCGGACCCGCGCGTCGTCGGCAGGGCCCGGCAGATCCTCGGCTCGGACGTGTACGTCCACCAGTCGCGGATCAACGTGAAGCCGGGCTTCGGTGCCTCCGGCTTCTACTGGCACTCCGACTTCGAGACCTGGCACGCCGAGGACGGCCTGCCGAACATGCGCACCGTCTCGGTGTCGATCGCGCTCACCAAGAACCACGACACCAACGGCGGGCTCATGATCATGCCCGGCTCGCACAAGACGTTCCTTGGCTGTGCGGGCGCCACGCCGAAGGACAACTACAAGCGGTCGCTGCAGATGCAGGACGCGGGCATCCCGTCGGACGGGACGCTCACGAGCCTCGCGTCCGACCACGGCATCCGCCTGTTCACCGGCGAGGCGGGCTCGGCGACGTGGTTCGACTGCAACGCCATGCACGGCTCGGGGGACAACATCACCCCGTACCCGCGCAGCAACGTCTTCATCGTGTTCAACAGCGTGGAGAACACGGCGGTGGAGCCGTTCGCGGCACCCATCCGGCGCCCCGAGTACATCGGGGCACGGGACTTCACTCCGGTCAAGTGAGGTAGCGCGCAAGCGAGTCGAACCGGCCCGGCGTCCTTCGTGGATGCCGGGCCGGTTCGCGTCCTGGTGTCTGCTTCTGTCGCCTCCGCCGCTTACAGCGCCGGGTAGTCCGTGTAGCCCTTCGCGTCGCCGCCGTAGAACGTCGCCTGGTCGGGCTCGTTGTAGGGGCCGCCGGCCCGCAGGCGGGCGGGCAGGTCGGGGTTGGCGAGGAAGAGCGAGCCGAAGGTGAGCACGTCGGCGGTGCCGTCCTCGATCAGGGCGAGGGCGTCGGCTCCGGTGGGTCCCTCGGTCTGCGGGTTCAGGACGAACGTGCCGCTGAAGCCCTGGCGCAGCGTGGTGGTGAGCTCACGGATGTCACCCACCTCCATGACGTGCAGATACGCGAGGCCGAGCGCGTCCAGCTCCTTGACCAGGGCGGTGTAGGTGGGCTCCGGGTCGGGCTCGGAGATGTCGTTGAAGGGGTTGCCGGGCGAGACGCGGAAGCCGGTGCGGGCGGCGCCGATCTCGGCGCTGACGGCGCGGGCCACCTCGACGGCGAAGCGGATGCGGTTCTCGGGCGAGCCGCCCCACTCGTCGGTGCGCCGGTTGGAGCCCGGCGCGAGGAACTGGTGGATCAAGTAGCCGTTGGCGCCGTGCAGTTCGACGCCGTCGAAGCCCGCGTCGATCGCGCCCCGGGCGGCGGCCACGAAGTCCCCTATGGTGGCGCGGACTTCGGCGCCGGTCAGCTCGCGCGGGGTGACGAAGTCCTTCGGGCCCTCGGGGGTGAAGACCTGCCCCTGTGCGGCGATCGCGGAGGGCGCCACGTTCACGAGCCCGTCGGGCAGCAGCACCGGGTGGCCGATGCGGCCCGCGTGCATGATCTGCGCGAAGATCCGGCCCCCCTTCGCGTGCACGGCGTCGGTGACCTTCCGCCAGGAGGCGACCTGCTCGGCGCTGTGCAGGCCCGGCGTGAACGGATAGCCCTGGCCGATCGCGGAGGGCTGGATCCCCTCGGTGATGATCAGGCCCGCGGAGGCGCGCTGCGCGTAGTACTCGGCGGTGAGGTCGGTGGCGACGCCGCCCTCCCCCGCCCTGCTGCGGGTCATGGGCGCCATCGCGACGCGGTTGGAGAGCGTGGTGCCGGACAGGTCGATGGTGTCGAACGCGGTGGTCATCGGTGCTCCCAAGGCATACGGGTGGCGGGGAACCCACATTTATGTGGTCGGCCAAGCTTTCGGCCGTGAGCCCACTGTAACGCATTCATTGGCCGACCAAGGTATTCTCGTGGGAGCAGCCGGAAGACCGAGGAGGAGCGCGCGATGAAGGCCGACCCCGCCTGTACCGAGGAACCCGATGTGACCCTGGCGGGCCCCATCAGCCACGCCATCAGCCGGGTCGCCCGGCTGCACCGCCTGACCGCGGGCAAGCTCCTCAAGGACCTCGGCCTCTACCCCGGTCAGGAGCTCCTGATGATGCACCTGTGGGACGCGGGCGCGGTGCGCCAGTCCGAGCTCATCAAGCGCCTGGAGCTCGACCCCTCGACGGTCACGAAGATGCTGCAGCGCCTGGAGCAGGCGGGACACGTGCGGCGCCGCCCGGACCCGGACGACCGGCGCGCGGTGCTCGTCGAGACCACCGAGGCCAGCTGCGGACTGCTCACCCAGATGACGGACGTCTGGGGCCGGCTGGAGGGGCACACCGTCGCGGGCCTGGACGCGGCCGAGTGCGAGCAGCTGGCCCGCCTGCTCGCGCGGGTCGAGGAGAACCTCTGCAAGGAGACGGCGGACTGCCCGGTGGAGGCCAGGCGGGCGGCGGCCGACTAGGGCCTGTCCGGCGGCCGGTTGCCCGCGCGGTCCGGCGCTCAGCCGCCCGTCCCGTCCAGCACGTCCAGGATCCGGTCCACGTCCGCCTCCGTGTTGTACAGGTGGAACGACGCCCGCAGATGGCCCGCGCGCGCCGAGGTGAGGACGCCCGCGCGCGACAGCTCGCCGTGCCGGTCGGCGAGGCCGGGCACCGAGACGATCGACGAGCCGCCCGGGACCGGGGTGTGCCCGAGGCGTGCCAGACCCGCCCGGTAGCGGTCCGCGAGGCCCATGGCGTGGGAGTGGATCGCGGCCACGCCGATCTCCTCCAGGAGGGCGAGCGCGGGGACGGCCGCGTGGTAGGCGAGGAAGGCGGGCGGCTCGTCGAACCGGCGGGCGTCCGGGGCGAGTTCGGTGAGCGGCCCGTACGTGGAGTTCCAGCTGTCGGCCGCCGCGAGCCAGCCGCCGTTGCCCGGCGTCAGGGACTCCTGCGCGGACTCGCTCACCGTCAGGAAGGACGCGCCGCGCGGGCACAGCAGCCACTTGAAGGCGCCCGTGACCGTGTAGTCCCACCAGGAGGCGTCGACGGGGCAGGCGCCGGTGGCCTGGGTCGCGTCCACGAGGGTGCGGGCGCCGTGGGCGGCCGCCGCCTCCCGCAGCGCCGCCAGGTCCGCGGTCCTGCCGTCCGCCGACTGGACCGCCGAGAACGCGACGAGCGCCGTCGAGGGCCGCACGGACGCGGCGAGCTCCGCGAGCGGCACGTACCGCAGCTTGAAGTCGCCGCGCAGCAGGAACGGATCGATGACGGAGCCGAACTCGCCCTCGGGGAAGAGGACTTCGCTGCCCGGCGCCAGCGAGCCCGCGATCAGGCCGACGTGCACGGCGACGGAGCCGCCGGTGGCCACCCGCGAGGCGTCCACGCCGACGAGGCGCGCGAACCGCTGCCGCGCCTCGTCCACCACCTCGAAGTCCCCCGCCCCGCCGGGCCTGCCGGAGACCAGCTCCGCGGTCAGGGCGCGGACCGCCTCGGCGGCGCGGCGGGGCAGCAGCCCGCAGCTCGCGGTGTTCAAGTAGGTCGACTCGGGCGCGAATTCGTCACCGGTGATGATCCCCATGGGCCAACTGTGCCGTCCCCGCACACCGCCGTCCATTGCGGATGTGTACGCGGATCCGGTAAGCGACGCTTATACGTCGCCCTTGACCTGCGGGACCTCGCAGCCGTCGGGGCCGCAGGCGTCGCCGGTCGCGGCCCCGTCGAGCGTCGTCAGCGGGGAGCGGCTGCCCCACGCCTGCTCCAGGGCCTGGGTGAAGACCTCGGCGGGCTGGGCGCCGGAGACGCCGTACGTGCGGTCGAGGACGAAGAACGGCACGCCGTTCGCGCCCAGTTCGGCGGCCTCGCGCTCGTCGGCGCGGACCTCGGCCGCGTACCGCTCGGGGTCGGCGAGGACAGCGCGGGCCGCGTCGGCGTCCAGGCCCGCGGCGGCCGCGAGCTCCACGAGGCGCTCGTCGTCGGCGAAGACGGACTTCTCGTCGGCGAAGTTGGCGCGGTACAGCAGGTCGAGCAGCGCGTCCTGGCGGCCCTGCTCCCGGGCGAAGTGCAGCAGGCGGTGCATGTCGAAGGTGGAGCCGTGGTCGCGGCCCTCGGTCAGGTAGTCGAGGCCCTCGGCGGCGGCGTTCTCGCCGAGCCGTGCCTCGGCCTCCCTGGCCTGCTGCTCGCTCATGCCGTACTTCTGGGCCAGCATCGGGATCACCAGCCCGGTGTCGTCCTTGGCGCGGCCCGGGTCCAGCTCGAAGGAGCGGTGCACCACCTCGACGCCGTCGCGGTGCGGGAAGGCGGCGAGCGCCTTCTCGAAGCGGGCCTTGCCCACGTAGCACCACGGGCAGGCGATGTCGCTCCAGATCTCCACGCGCATGTTCTCGGCTTCTTTCCAGGTCGTGCGGGCTGTACTCAGGCCCTCAACACGGCTCCGGAGCCCCTCATTCCCCGAGCGGCGATTCCCCGAGCGGCAGGCGCATCCGTACGTGGCCGCCGCCGTCGTCGCCCGCACCCAGCGACTCCCAGCCCTTGGCCGCGTAGAAGCCCTGCGCCCGCGCGTTGTCCGCGTGCACGTCCAGGATCGCCTCGGTCATCCCGTCGGCCCGCCACTCCTCCACGCACGCCGCGTGCAGACAGCCGCCGATGCCGGTGCGCCACAGGTCGGGGTCCACGTGGAACTGGAACAGCTTCACCGTGTCCGCGGGCGCGTCCTCGGGGGTGCGGAAGGAGGCGAGGCCCGCCACGCGGCCGTCGCGGACCGCGCACAGGACGTGGCCGTCGGGGCGCTCTATGGCGGCGCGCCACCGCTCGGCCCAGTCGACGCCGTCGTCCGGGAACCCGCCCTCGTAGTACGTGGCGCGGGCGCGGGCGTGCAGCTCGGTCAGGGCGGGGGCCTCGGCGGGCACGGCGGTCCTGATCATGATGTTTTGGATCATGTCGGGAAAGACGTGCCGCCCCCGGCGGAGGTTCCGCACCCGTCGCTCAGCCGCTCAGTCGCTCAGCCGCTCAGCCGCTCAGCCGCTCAGCCGCTCAGCCGCTCAGCCGCTCACGAACCGTCGCGCAGCCCCTTCGGCCAGTTCGGGCGGAACTCGATGTTCTCGTACGTCACCACGCAGCCCTCCCCCACGGGCGACTGCGCCATGAAGCCGACGAGGGCGGCGCCGGCCGTCTCCTCGTCGCCGAGCGAGAAGATCCGGACGAACGTCCAGTGCTCGCCGTCCGTCGAGGCGTGGAAGGCGAACGCGGTCCCGGTGCGGCTGATCCGCAGCCAGGCACTGGGGCCGTCCACCACGAAGGCGTTGGCGTCGTCGGAGCGGCCGCGCGTGACGACCGTGCAGATCGTCGGCTCGTCCGGCGACCGCTCCAGGCAGAGCTTCGCCCACCCGCCACCCACCGCCGCCCTTCCATCGAGACGCTCCGCGTCCGCCTCTTGATTCCGCTCGCCCACATGCAGATACAGCACGCCCGCGTCGAAGGCGGCCGCGAAGCCGACCGTGACGCGGGCGATCAGCTGGAAGTCGCCCTCCGGCGCCCCGAGGAGCCGGGGAGCGTCCGACGCCGGGTCGAGGGCCTCCCCGGTCGGGGGCACGAACCGGTCCTGGCGGGGGCCCGCCCAGCCGGTGAGCACCCCGGCCGCGTCCCCGCCGGTCTCGTCGGCCTCGTACGACCAGTGGCCGTCAGGCCCGTACGAGCGCAGCGGAAAGGGCAGTTCGGGGAGTCGGAGGTCCATGGGCGTCAGTGTTCCAGGCGGCCGTTGAAGCGGCGCGGCAGCCCCAGCGGATTGGCGTCGCGCAGCTCGGGCGGGAGCAGCGCCTCGGGCGTCGACTGGTAGGCGACCGGGCGCAGCCAGCGCTCGACGGCCGTGCCGCCGACGGACGTCGAGGTGGACGTGGTCGCCGGGTAGGGGCCGCCGTGGTGCTGGGCGGGGGCGACGGCGACGCCGGTGGGCCAGCCGTTGACGAGCACGCGCCCGGCGAGCGGGGTGAGTTCGGCGAGCAGCTCTGCCGCCTCCCCCTCCCCGGCCGCCTCGTCCGCCGACAGCTGCAGGGTCGCCGTGAGGTTGCCGGGGAGCCGGGACAGGACGGCGGTGATCTCGGCGGCGTCGGCGTAGCGGGCGACGACGGTGACCGGGCCGAAGCACTCCTCCAGGAGCAGGTCGTGCGCGCCCTCGGCGGCGAGCTTGGCGGCCGGGACGGTGAGGTACCCCGGCGCCACGGTGTGCTCGCTGCCCGCGCCGGGCGTCACCGGGGCTTCCACGTCCGGGAGTTCACCGCGCTCGCGCACGCCCGCGACGAAGTTGTCCCGCATGCGGTGGTCGAGCAGGACACCCGCCTCGGTGTCGCTGACGGCGGCGGTCAGGGACTTCAGGAGCCGGTCGCCGGCCGCGCCCTCGGGGGCGAGCACCAGACCGGGCTTCACACAGAACTGGCCGACGCCCAGGGTCATCGAGCCCGCGAGCCCCGCGCCGATCTCCTCGGCCCGCTCGGCGGCGGCCGCCTCGGTGACCACGACGGGGTTGAGGGAGCCGAGCTCGCCGTGGAAGGGGATCGGGACGGGCCGGGCGGCCGCCGCGTCGAAGAGGGCGCGGCCGCCGCGTACGGAACCGGTGAACCCGGCGGCGGCCACCAGCGGGTGGCGCACCAGTTCCACGCCCGCGTCGAAGCCGTGCACGAGCCCGAGCACGCCCTCCGGGATGCCGTGCGCGGCGGCGGCCCGGCGCAGGACGACGGCCACCAGCTCGGAGGTGGCCGGGTGGTCGGGGTGGGCCTTGACGACGACGGGGCAGCCCGCGGCGAGGGCGCTGGCGGTGTCGCCGCCGGGCACGGAGAAGGCGAAGGGGAAGTTGGACGCCGAGTAGACGGCGACGACGCCGAGGGGCAGCTTGTAGCGGCGCAGGTCGGGGACGGGCGGGGTGGCCGAAGGATCGGGGTGGTCGATGACGACGCCGAGGAAGGAACCCTCGTCGACGAGGTCCGCGAAGGCCCTCAACTGGTAGCAGGTGCGGGCCAGTTCACCGGTCAGCCGGACCGGGCCGAGCGCGGTCTCCGCGTCGGCGGCCTCCACGAGCTGGTCCCTGGCGCCGTCGAGGAGGTCGGCGGCGGAGCGCAGGAAGGCGGAGCGCACGGCGCGGTCCGCGAGCGCGCCGCGGGCGGCGTGCGCGGCGTGGACCGCCTCGTCCACCTCTTCGGCCGTGGCCTCCACCGCAACCTGCTCGCGCTGCTTCCCGGTTCGGGGGTCGACACTCCAGACTGGTGCTGCTGCCACCGCGGGTTCCTCCAGATGTATGCCACTCACCAGGGCCGTTCGATATATTGAACGCTGTCTCCGTTCATGAACGGAGACTGGAGACTATTTCTCGGCGAACTGAGGGGTCAAGGGCGATGGCGGCTGGCGAGACGGGTGGAGCGCAGGTCAAGTCCGCTGTACGGACCGTGGAGCTGCTCGAGTACTTCGCGGGCCGCCCCGGCATGCACACGCTGGCCGCCGTCCAGGAGGCCGTCGGATACCCCAAGTCCAGTCTGTACATGCTCCTTCGGACCCTCGTCGACCTCGGCTGGGTGGAGACGGACGCGACGGGCACACGGTACGGGATCGGGGTGCGGGCCCTGCTCGTCGGGACCTCCTACATCGACGGCGACGAGGTGGTGGCGGCGGCCCGCCCCACCCTCGACCGCCTCTCCGACGACACCACGGAGACCATCCACCTCGCCCGCCTCGACGGCACGAACGTCGTCTACCTGGCGACCCGTCAGTCCCAGCACTATCTGCGGCCGTTCACGCGCGTGGGGCGCCGGCTGCCCGCGCACTCGACCTCGCTCGGCAAGGCGCTGCTCGCCACGCACACCGACGAGCAGGTCCGCAAGATGCTCCCCGAGACGCTGCCCGCGCTCACCGAACACACCATCACCGACCGGGAGAAGCTCATCGAGGAGCTCCGCGTGGTGCGGGAGCAGGGCTTCGCCGTCGACCGCGAGGAGAACACGCTGGGCCTGCGCTGCTTCGGCGTGGCGATCCCCTACCGCACCCCGGCCCGCGACGCGATCAGCTGCTCGGTGCCGGTGGCGCGCCTGACCCCCGCGCACGAACAGATGGTGAAGGACGCCCTGTTCGACGCGCGCGACCGGCTGACACTGGCAACTCGTAGGCTCTGAGCCATGGTTGAGTTCACCGGCTTTCCCGGGTTCCCCGCACGCGAGGCGGCCGAGGTGGCCCTGCGCCCGGTCCACGACAGCGACGTGCCCGTCTTCTTCCGCTGGGCGAACGACCCCGAGTCGAACCACGTCGCGGCGTTCACGTCCCCCAGGTCCGCGGACTGGGACCGGTTCACCGCGCACTGGGCCGAGCTGCGCTCGTCACCGGACACCGACGTATGGACGATCCTCGCGGACGGCGACGTGGCGGGGCACGCGGGGGTGTGGGGCGAGCGGGGCCGCCGCGAGGTCACGTACTGGGTGGACCGCTCCCAGTGGGGCCGGGGCATCGCCACGGGGGCGCTGCGGCTGCTGCTCGCGGAGATCGTGGAGCGGCCGCTGCGGGCGCGGGCCGCTGCGGACAACGCGGGGTCGCTGCGGGTGCTGGAGAAGTGCGGGTTCCGGCCGGTGGGGCGGGAGCGGGCGTACGCGCATGCGCGGGAGGGAGAGGTGGAGGAGGTACTGCTGGTGCTTTCCCCGGGGCAGGCTGTCCCCGCCCGTCCGGCGACCGAGGACGACGCGCGCAGCGCCGAATGACGGTGCCGCCTCCCCCACGCGGCGGAGGCGGATCATCGGCGGGCAGGATGTCCGGCGGCCCCGGCCACGCGAGTGTGGACGTATGACGCCGACGACCCTCCTCCCCGCAGCCACCGCCACCAGCGACGCCCCCCGGCGAACCTGGCGCGCCCGCCGCGCCCTGCGCACCCTCGCCATCGCCGCCTGCCTCCCCTACATCGCCCTCAAGATCGCCTGGGTCGCGGGCAGCCACATCGGCATCCCCGACGGCAGCTCGCTGCTCGACCACCGCGCGACCATGGTCGTCGCCAACAGCGTGACGATCCTGATGGACGCCGCCGTCGTCGCCCTCGCCCTCCTGCTGACCCGCCCCTGGGGCCTGCGCGTGCCCGCCTGGCTGCTCGGGCTGCCGATGTGGGCCGCGAGCGGGCTGCTCGCGCCGATCATGACCGGGTACCCGCTGCAACTGCTGGTGAAGGCGGCGGGCGGCACCGTGAACAAGCCCGCGGACACGGGGCGCAGGGCGTTCCTCGACGACTGGGTCTTCGGCGTCGTCTACACCGGGTTCATCCTCCAGGGCCTCGCCCTCGGCACCCTCTTCGTGCTGTACGCCCGGGACCGCTGGGGCCACCTGTGGCGGGGCAGGGTGCGGGACCTGCCGGGCAGCGCCACGGGCCACACGCAGCGCACCCTCGCCGTGGCCGCCGCCGTCGTCGCGCTGTTCCCGGTGGTGACGCACCTGATGTGGGCCTGCGACTCGCGGTGGGGGCTGAGCGAGAGCCGCTCCGGCGGGCTGACCAGCGACGCCCACGTCCTGGAGGCCATGTACGCGGTCTTCCTGCTGGCCGCCGCGGCCGGCGGCCTCCTGCTCGCCTTCCGGGCCGGGCGGACGCTGCCCGTGAAGGTGCCGCTCGCCCTGGCCTGGGTGGGCTCCGGCGCCGCGGCCTGCTGGGGCGGCTGGCTCGGCCTCGCCGCGGTCAGCGGGGTCTCCGAGCAGCCCACGCCGGTCATGAACCTCACTTACGCTGGGCACATGATCGTCGGGATCCTCGTCGCCGCCATCGGTGTGCGGCACTTCAGGGAACGGGCGAACGCCGCGTGAACTCCCGCGTACGGGCCGCGAGTTCGGCCCTGTTCGGGCACCGGGCGCGCCGCCGCTGGATCCATCTGATCCTCGGCGGCGCGCTCGCCATGCCGTACGTCCTCGTGGGCTCCGTCATCATCGGTCCGCTCCTCGGCGACGGCGCCATCCTGAGCTCGATCGGCTCCCAACTCCTCTCCTTCGCCATCGGGTTGCCGCTCGCCGCCGTCACGGCGCTGTTCCCGCTGACCCGGCCCATGTCCGCGGCGGCGGTGCGGGCGCTGTGCGCGGTGCCGGACGAGGCGCTCGCGGACGGGCCCGCGCGATCCCGGGCCGCGAAGCAGCGGACCGTCGCCTGGTTCACGCTGCACCTGGGGTTCGGCGGCGTGATCAGCGGGATGTCGATCGCGCTGCCCCCGTTCGCGCTGTTCCTGATCGCCCTGCCGTTCGCCGCCCTCCTCACCGGCAGCAGGCTCGGGCTTCCCCCGCACCTCGACCACACCTGGGTGCTGGCCGTCGCCCCGGTCGCCGGTGTGCTCTTCCTGGTGGCGCTCGCGGCGTGCGCGGCGGCGGCCGGGGGGCTGCTCGCCCGCTGGGCGCCCGCGCTGCTCGGGCCGACCCCCGCCGACCGGCTCGCCGAGGCCGAGCGGCGCGCCGCCGACCTCGCCGTGCGCGGCCGCATCGCGCGCGAGCTGCACGACTCGGTCGGCCACGCGCTGAGCGCCGTGACGCTCCAGGCGAGCGCGGCACGCCGGGTCCTGGACCACGACCCCGAGTTCGTGCGGGAGGCGCTCGCCGCCATCGAGGACACCACCCGGCGCACCGTGGGCGAGCTGGACGCGGTCCTCGGGGTGCTGCGCGAGGCGGGCGACGCCGGGTCCACCGCGCCCGCCCCCACCCTCGCCGCCGACCTCGACGGGCTGCTCCGGCGCACCCGCGCGGGCGGCCTGAAGGTGAGCGCCGACATCGGCCTGGACCCGGCGGAGCTGCCGCCGCTGGTCTCCCGGGAGGCGTACCGCATCGTGCAGGAGGCGCTGAGCAACGCGCTGCGGCACGGCGGCGAGGGCACCGACGTCACCCTGCGCATCGCCCGCGACGGGACCGACCTGGCCATCAGTGCCGAGAACCCGCTGCCGCCCCACTCCCCGGGCGCCCGCCCCGGCGGCGGTCACGGACTGCGCGGCATCGCCGACCGGGCCCGGGTGCTCGGCGGCGCCGCCGAATGGGGTCTCCCCTGCTCGAACGAGGTTGAGAGCTTGGGGAAGGAGCCCGACTCCGCCGCCGGGCTGTGGCGGCTGACCGTACGACTTCCGCTGAAGGGACATCCGTGACCGTGAAGGGACATCCATGACCGAGCCCGCCCGCGACCGCCTCCGCATCGTCCTCGCCGACGACGAGCGCATGGTGCGCACCGCGCTGCGCGCGATCCTCTCCGCCGAGCCGGGCCTGGAGGTCGTGGGCGAGGCGGCGAACGGCGCGGAGGCCGTCTCCGTCGTGCGCGACCTGGAGCCCGACGTGGTGCTCATGGACGTCCGGATGCCGGAGATCGACGGGATCCGCGCCACCGAGCAGATCCTCAAGGGCATGGCGCGCCCGCCCCGGATCGTCGTCGTGACGACCTTCGAGAACGACGCCTATGTGTACGAGGCGCTGCGCGCCGGCGCCTCCGGGTTCCTGCTGAAGCGGGCCGACGCGGACGAGCTGGTGCAGGCCGTGAAGCTCGTCGCGCGCACCGACTCGCTGCTCTTCCCGGCCGCCGTGCGCGCCCTGGCCGCCGAGCACGCCCGCGCCCGGCCCGCCGCCCCGCCCTGGGTGGCCCGGCTCACCGGGCGTGAGCACGACACCCTGCGCCTGATGGCCGAGGGCCTGACGAACGCGGAGATCGCCGCGCGCCTCGGGGTCGGCCCCGCCACGGTGAAGACCCATGTGGCCGGGATCCTGTCGAAGACGGGGGCCCGGGACCGCACCCAGGTGGTGATCGCGGCGTACGAGGCGGGACTCATGAACGACCGCAATGGTTCCTGAGCACCCGGTGAGAACCTGAGAACTCACTGAGAAAACCGCCACAACCGCGCCAGAGTGGAACGAATCGCTCCACCCCGCTCGTCATCCCGTGAGATGAACAAGACGATCAGGCGCGTCTCGGTCTTCACACTGCTCCTCGTCCTGGCCCTGCTGGTCCGGGTGAGCTGGGTGCAGTTCTACGAATCGAAGGCGCTCGCGGACGACAAGCACAACCGGCGCAACGCGATAGAGCAGTACGCGTACCCGCTGGGCAACATCATCGTGGGCGGTGACTCCATCACCGGCTCCGCGCGGACGAAGGGCGGCGACCTCGCGTACAAACGCACCTACAAGAGCGGTTCCCTGTACTCGGCCGTGACCGGCTACAGCTCGCAGGTGTACGGCGCCACGCAGCTGGAGGGGATCTACAAGGACATCCTCGACGGCACGGACACCCGCCTGAAGAACCCCCTGGACGTCCTGACCAACAAGCGCGCCGACCCCGGTGACGTGGTCACGACCATCGACCCGGCGGTGCAGAAGGCCGGCTACAAGGCGCTCGGGGACACCAAGGGCGCGGCCGTCGCCATCGACCCGAAGACCGGCCGGATCCTCGGCATGGTCTCGACGCCGTCGTACGACCCGTCGAAGATCAGCGGGTCCACCGACGGCGACGCCTGGAAGAAGCTCCAGGCGGACAAGGAGAAGCCGATGGTGAACCGCGCGCTGCGCCAGCCGCTGCCGCCCGGCTCGACCTTCAAGCTGGTCGTCGCGGCCGCCGCCCTGGAGGACGGCCTGTACGGCTCGGTGGACGCCAAGACGAACAGCCCGAACCCGTACCGGATGCCGGGCACCGTCACGGACCTGAGGAACGAGAACCCGTCGGCCCCCTGCGAGAACGCCGACATCCGCACGGCCCTGCAGTACTCGTGCAACAACGTCTTCGGCAAGATGGCCGTCGACCTGGGCCAGGACAAGGTCAAGTCGATGGCGGAGAAGATGGGCTTCAACGCCGACAAGCTGGACATCCCGGTGCGGGCGGGCGAGAGCGTCTACCCGTCGAAGATGAACAAGTCGCAGACGGCCCTGTCCGGCATCGGCCAGTTCGACGTGACGGCGACGCCGCTGCAGATGTCGATGGTCTCGGCCGCGATCGCCAACGGCGGCGAGCTCGCGAAGCCGCACATGGTCTCGCAGGTCACCGACTCCTCCGGCAACGAGCTGCAGAAGTTCGGCGACGGCGACAGCCAGCGGGTGATGAGCGAGTCCACCGCCGAGGGGCTGCAGTCCGCGATGCAGACGGTCGTCGAGAAGGGCACCGGCACCAACGCCAAGATCAGCGGCGCGACGGTCGGCGGCAAGACCGGTACGGCGCAGCACGGCGAGAACAACAGCAAGACGCCGTACGCCTGGTTCACGTCCTACGCCAAGGGCAGCGACGGCAAGGAGGTCGCCGTCGCGGTGATGATCGAGGACTCGGGCGCGGCCCGCGCCGAGGTCAGCGGCAACGGCCTGGCGGCGCCGATCGCCAAGGCGATGATGCAGGCGGCCCTGAAGGGCTGACGGGCGGCGGGGGCGCCCCGGGACGGGGCGCCCCCGCCGGGCCCGGCCTGTCTGGACCCGGTCTACTCCACGAAGTACGTCGGGTTCGGGAGCTTGTACGTCTTGTCCGCGTAGCCGCCCGCGAGGTCCGATGCCTGGTCGCCGAAGCTGCCGACGATGTCGTAGCCCGTCGACTCGATGTGCTTGCGGGTGCCCTCCTTGAACTGCACCGTGTCGCACTTCCAGGCGGCGGGCGTCGCGCAGTGGCTCAGGTACGCGGGCGGGTTGGGCTTGTTCTTGGTGAAGACGTGCGTCGGGTCGAGCTTCGTGTCGTAGCCCGCCCTGGCGAGGTTGGTGACGGCGCCCTCGCGCTGCGACTCGGCGAGGCCGGTGAGGAAGAAGACCTCGACGCCCTTGCTCTTGGCGTACTTCACGAGCTGCGGCATGCCGAAGACGGCGGGCCGCTTGGCCGCCTTGACGTAGGCGTCCCAACTGTCGTTGTTGTACGTGAAGTTGGTGCGCTTCTCGTAGTCGAAGCTGAGCAGCGCGGTGTCGTCCACGTCCAGGACGATCGCGGGCTTCTTGCCGTGCTTGCCCTTCCCGGCGTGCGCGGCGGCCCGCTTGATGTCCTTCTTGGCCTTGGCCTGGATGCGCGCCAGGTCCTTGGCGTACGGGCTGTCGGGCGAGGAGTGCCACACGCCGTCGGCGTCCTGGGAGGCGCCGTAGTACTCGTCGATCTGGCGGACGAGCAGGGCGATGTTCTGGGGCTCCGAGGTGTGCCGGGCCCCGGCGTTGTCGGCGGTGGCGGCGCCGGTGCCGTAGAGGGCGGCGCCGGCGACGGCACAGGTGGTGGCGATGCCCGCGATGCGCAAGGACTTCCGCATAGAGCGATTCTCCCGATCTGGGGTCTGGTGCTGCTGATCTCTCTCAGCAGGTCAACGACTGTCTACGCGCATCACACGCCCGCCCACCAGACGCTGCCCGTACCCTTTACTCGATCGTTAGGCCCTACGGGGTCCAGCGCGGGTCCCGGCCGCTCAGGCCGAGCACCCGGTCAAGGAGCGGCGCGTCGTCCGGCACCGCCACGGGCGGGCCGAACGGGCCCTCGCCGGGCGGCAGTTCGGCGAAGGTGCCGATCAGGCCGTGGCAGGTCTCGACGTCGGCCGGGGCGGGGGCGTACTCCTGGCCGGTGGCACGGGCCAGGTCCCAGCCGTGCAGCAGGAGTTCGTCGAGGACGACCGTCGCGGCGACCGCGCCCGGCATGGTGAAGCCGCCCGCCTGGGTCTCGCCCGCCCAGGCCGCCGGGTCGCGCCACGCCTCCACCAGGCCGTCGAGGTGCCCCGGCAGCCGGGTGCGCCAGTCGTCCGGCAGCTCGGGGATGTCGCTCCCGGGGGCGCCTTCCGTGACCGGCCCGAGGTTCTTGCGGGCCACGTCCTGGAAGGCCCGGCTCAGGTGCACCACGTGCGCCAGCAGCCGGTCGACGCGGAACTCCGAGCAGGGGGTGGGCGCGTCGAGGCGGTCGTCCGCGACGCTCTCGGCGATCCGGGCCATGAGGCGGGCCTGCGGGGCGAGGTCGAACATTTTGGCCGTGGGGGTCGCTTCCGTCATGGGTTCCTCCGTGGGTCCTGGGTCCTGGGTCCGGGCCCGGTCCGGGTCCTGGAAGGTAGACCTCAGGCGTGGCCCGAACTCATCGGCGCACGGGAGGTGTTCCTAGGGCGACTGCCCGATCCGGCGGCGGGGGCCTTACGGCCAGCATCACCCACCATGACGACGACGTTCGGGCGGATCCTGCGGGACCGCAACGCGGGGCTCTATCTGGGCGCCGTCCTGGTGTCGGGCTTCGGGTCCACGGCGATGTGGCTGGCCTCCGGGATCTGGGTGAAGGAGCTGACCGGCTCCAACGGCCTCGCCGCGCTCTGCCAGCTCGCCCTCTGGCTGCCCACGCTCCTCGGCCCCCTGCTCGGCACGCTCGCCGACCGGACCCGGCGCAGACCGCTGCTCGTCGCGGTCAACCTGGGCCTCGCCGTGCTGCTCCTGCCCCTGTTCGCGGTCGACGCGGCGGACCGGCTGTGGATCCTCTTCGTGGTCCTCGTCGCGTACGGGGCGTGCGGCGTCGTCGCCGACGCGGCCGAGGCCGCGCTGGTGGCGACGGCCGTCGACAAGGAACTGCTCGGGGACTTCAACGGGCTGCGGATGTCCGCGAACGAGGGCATGAAGCTGGTCGCGCCGCTCGCCGGGGCGGGGCTCTTCGCCGCGTACGGGGGCTCCCGGGTGGCGCTCCTGGACGCGGTGACCTTCGTGCTCGCCGCCGGGATGTACCTGCTGCTGCGGGTGCGGGAGAGCACCCCGGTGCGGGACGCGGCAGGGTGGCGGGCCCAGACCGCCGAGGGGGCACGGTACCTGTGGGGGCACCGGGAGCTGCGGCCGCTGGTGCTCGCGGGCGGCCTGACGATGCTGGCCTCGGGGCTGGGCTCGGGCACGCTCTACGCGATCATCGACGGGCTCGGGCACTCCCCCGCGTACTCGGGGGTGCTGTATGTGGCGCAGGGCGCGGCGACGGTGCTGCTGGGGGCCGTGTCGGGGCCGGTGATGCGCCGCTTCGGGGAACGCGTGTTCGCGGGTGCGGGTATCGCGCTCACCGGTCTGTCGGCGGCGCTCCAGGCGCTGCCCAGCGACGCGGCGGTGCTCGCGGGGAGCGTCGCGAACGGTCTCGGCCTGCCGTGCGTACTGATCGCGGGGCTCACAGTGGTGCAGCGCCGGACCCCCGACGCCCTCGTCGGCCGGGTCGCGGCCACCGCCAACACCCTGATGTTCGCGCCCACCGCACTCGGCGTCGCCTTCGGCGCGGTGCTCGTCGAGACGGTCGACTACCGGCTGCTGCTGCCCGCCCTCGCGGGGGCGCGGCTGCTGGTCGCCGCGCCCCTGCTCAAGTCCCGGACAAAGACGGCTACTTCACGTCCGCCCAGCGCTTGACCGTGGCGACCGCCTCGGCCAGCTGGGCGGGCGGCAGCTTCTCGATCGCGTTCGCGTGGTTGGCGCCGGGTGCGACATAGCGGTACGAGTCGTGCTTGCTGGGCGTGAATTTCTCCGCGCTCCAGGGGTCATTCTCGGCGTAGATGAACATCATCCGCTCGCCCTCGGTCTTCACCCAGCGGTCGACGTCGGTGGCGGTCCTGCCGTCGTAGCGGCCGCGCAGGGCGGCGGGCAGCAGCGAGTTGGGCTGCCGCAGGCCGGGGTAGCGGCGCAGGCCGTCGAGGTGCTCGAACCTCAGGTCTGCCCAGCCGAGTTGGGTGGCCGCCTGGCGGTTGTAGGGGTCGCCCACGTTGGCCCCGGGGGCGTCGTCCGCCGCAATGGCGAGGCCGTGCTCCTTCGACCAGGAGTACAGCTCGTCGTCGGTGGCCTTCTTGGCGTCGGGCACGGTCGCGCAGTGTCCGTCCTCCACGTACTGCCAGAAGCCCCACACCTGGTCGAGGACGGCGTACTCGTAGGCGCGGTCGACGGTCCCGAGGCCCTTCTCGAAGGAGGCGCCCTCGGCCTTCGCCTGCGCCGCGAACTTGGGGAGCAGCGCGTCGCGGCGCACGAGCATCTCGCGCTGCACGGCGTTCAGGGCGTCCCGGCACGCACGCGTGCCGACCGTCCTGAAGAAGCGCTCGTAACCCCGGTCGCCCCGGGCCACGGTGTCGTTCGGCGCGACCACCGCGACGACCCCGTCCAGGTCCTCGGGGTAGTAGCGCTCGTGGTACGTCACCGTGTCGCCGCCCTTGCTGCCGCCGGCGCCGATCCAGTTTCCCTTCTCGACGGTGCGCAGGGCCTGCGTGAGGCGGTGCTCGTCGGCGGCCTCCTGCTGGACGGTGAGCCTGGACCAGTCGTCGCCCGCGGCTCCGGCAGGGCGGGACTTCCCGAAGTAGCGGTGTTCCAGGCTGACTTGGTTGCCGTCGACCATCTGCGTGAGGGGCGTGACATCGGAGAGCAGCGCGTAGCCGCCCGTGAGGAGAACCGTCGGCTTGTCCGTGGCCTTGTGCCACAGGGTCAGCCGCTGGGTGAAGGTGCCCGCGCCGGGGTCGTCGTGGTCCACGGGCTGCTCGTAGGTGAGCTCGTACAAGGGGTGGCCCGCCTGGTCCTGCACTCCGGTGACCGTCATGCCCGGCAGCGATTCGAGCCGTTCGCGGAAGTCGTCGGCAGCGGCGGCCGTGGCCGTCGGCCCGGCGAGCACCGCCGAACCCGCCATCAGTCCGGCACAGACCAGCGTGGATATCCCCTTGTTGCGCACCTTGGTGCCTCCTTGGGCTGAAGTGACGCCTGGTAAAGAAAGTGTAAACGGCAGCCACTTCAGCCCTACGGGCACCCCTTGCCCAAGTCCCTTTCCAGATGGGCTACTTCACGTCGGCCCACCGCTTGATGGTCGCCACCGCCTCCGCCTGCTGCTTCGCGGGCAGCTTGGCGATGGACGCGCCGTGGTTGGAGCCGGGCACCACATAGCGGTGGGAGTCTCGGTGGCTGGGGGTGAACTTCTCGGCGCTCCACGGGTCGTTCTGCCCGTAGACGAACATCATCCGCTCGCCCTTGGTCCGCACCCAGCGGTCGACTCCGGCGGTGGTCCTGTTGGAGTAGGTGCCGCGCATCGCGGCCGGGAGCACCGAATTGGGCTGGTAGATGTCCGGGTAGTGGCGCACGCCCTTGAGATGCTTGAACTTGAGGTCGGCCCAGCCGAGTTGGGTGGCGGCCTGGCGGTAGTAGGGGCCGGTGCCGTTGGTGCCGAGGTCCTCGTCCCGGTACACGCTGAAGCCGTGCTTCTTCGACCAGGAGTACAGCTCGTCGTCGCTCGCCTTCTTGGCGTCGGGGACGGTCGGGCAGTCGGCGGCGGTGCCGCCCTGCCAGAAGTTCCACACCTGGTCGAGGACCGCGAACTCGTAGGCCCGGTCGGTGGTTCCGAGCGTCTCCTCGAAGGTGTTGCCCTCGGCCTCGGCGTCCGCCTCGAACTTGGGGAGCAGCGTCTCCCGGCGCAGCAGCATCTCGCGCTGCACCGCGTTCAGGGCGTCCCGGCACGCGCGCGTGCCGACCGTCCTGAAGAAGCGCTCGTAGCCGCTGTCGTCCTTGTTGTTCGCGTCGTTCGGGGCGACGAAGGCGACGACCGCGTCCAGGTCCTTCGGGTAGAAGCGCTCGTGGTACGTCGCCGTCATGCCGCCCTTGCTGGCCCCCGTGCCGAGCCACTTGCCCTTCTCGACGGTGCGCAGGGCCCGGGTGATCCGGTGCTCGTCGGCGGCCTCCTGCTCGACGGTCATCTTGGACCAGTCGTCGCCCGCGGCTCCTGCGGGGCGGGACTCCTCGAAGTAGCGGTGTTCGACGCTGACTTGGTTGGCGTCGATCAGCTTGGTGAGGGCGGTGGTGTTCGAGGCGAGGGTGTAGCCGCCGGTGTAGAGGACGGTCGGCTTGTCAGTGGCCTTGTGCCACAGGGTGAGGCGCTGGGTGAAGGTGCCCGCGCCGGGGTCGTCGTGGTCGACGGGCTGCGCGTAGGTGAGGGAGTAGAGGGGGTGGCCCTCGACCTCCTTCACCGCGGTGACCTTCATGCCCGGGATGTGCTCCAGGCGGTCGCGGACGTCGTCGGCCCGGCCGGAGCGGGCGGGGGCGCCGCCCTGCGCCGTGGCGGACGCCGATCCGGCGAGCACGGCGGTGCCCGCCATGAGCCCGGCGCAGACCAGCGCGGATATTCCCTTGGTACGCACCGTTCCTCCGATGGTGATCGGTTGTGGTGATCAGTGTGCTGATCAGCCGTGGTGCGCGGATCGTAACCGTGATCACTCCGGTCGCGACAGGGTCTCCCGCAGCGCAGCCCGGACGAGGGCGAGGTCCGTGTCCGAGGCCAAACCGGCGTGGTAGAGCCGCAGTTCGCCGGCGCCGAGCTCCGCCGCGCGGGCCGCGTCCCGGGCGAGCGCGGCCGGGCTTCCGCCCATCCCGGAGACGACGGTGAAGTTGGCGGCCACCACGCCGCGGCCCTGCGCGGCGAACGGCTCCAGGGCCCGGGTGCCGCCCGTGCACGGGACGACCACGCCGTCCGCCACGGACAGGATGTGTTCCGGGTCCACCCCGGCGTTGGCCCCGCAGCGGTACGTCAACGGATCGGCGTGCAGCAGCACTTGGAAGTCCTCGGGGGCGGCGGCCCGTACCGCCGCGACACACTCCTCCTGGAGGGTGCGCGCCGCTTCCTCGCGCCACGCGCGCGTGGCGGCCGCCGTCCCGTCGCCGAGCAGCTTCTCGACCCCGGCCCACCCCTCGGTGGGCTCCTCCCCCTGCCATACGGGTTCCAGGGCGCCGCGGACGCGCACCGCGAGCCCGTCCGGGTCCAGGCCGTGCCGCGCGTACCCCGCACGGCAGTCGGCGCAGAAGCAGAGCGACATCAGATACTGCCCGGCCTCCCCCACGTCGACCCCGGCGGTCTTGTCGTGGGCGTGCAGGTGCGCGAGCCCGTACCAGCCGCAGGACTCCAGCTCGGTGCCGCGTGCCCCGGGCCGCACCGCCGCCTCGGCCGCGAGGGCGACGAGGTACGCGCGCGTGGCGGGCTGTGCGATGCAGGGCGCCCACGGGTAGCGGTCGCCGTACGCGTTCACCACGGCGGTATGCGGATGCTCGGCGCCCAGGCGGGAGTTGTGGGCGAGCACGACCCAGGTGTGCACGTCGAGCCCGGCCTCGGCGAGGGCATGGGCGGCCTCCCCGTAGGAGTCGCCGGGGGCCCACTCCCCCGCCGGGTACGGGCGCAGCTCCCGGCCGTCCCAGCGCGCGCCGGGCTCGTACAGGACCGCCGCGTGCTCCGCCGTGACGACGCGGTGGCGCGGGTGGCGCGGGGTGAGGGCGCGGGTGGAGTGGTAGGCGGCGGCGAGGGTGACCTGCTGGACGCCGAGGTCCGCGGTGCGGGCGGCGGCCCCGGGGTCGCCGGCGACGTCCCACGGGTACAGGAAGGCGGCCGCCCTCACACGCCCTCCCCGAGCAACGCGCGGCCGCGCTCGACGAGTTCGGCGAGCCGCTTGACGTGCTCCTCGGCGGGCTCGTGCAGCGGCGGCCGGACCGGCCCGACGTCGAGGCCGCCGAGGCGCACCCCCGCCTTGACGAGCGAGACGGCATAGCCGCGGCCCTCGTTGCGCAGGTCCACGAAGGGGCGGTAGAAGCCGTCGAGGAGGCGGTTCGCGGTGGTGTCGTCGCCGGAGTTCAGGGCCCGGTGGAAGGCGAGTGCGATGTCGGGCGCGAAGCAGAAGACGGCCGAGGAGTAGAGGGTCACGCCGATGCCCCGGTAGGCGAGGCCGGTGAGCTCGGCGGTCGGCAGGCCGTTGAAGTAGAGGAATCCGCCCGGGACTTCGGCGCGCACGGCGCTGACGGTGCGCTGCATCAGGTCGAGGTCGCCGACGCCGTCCTTGAAGCCGATGATGCCCTCGGTGCGGGCGAGGCGGACCACGGTCTCGGGGGTGAAGACGGCGTTGTCGCGCTGGTAGACGACGAGTTCGAGGGAGGTGGCTGCGGCCAGCTCGGCGTAGTGCCGCAGCAGCCCCTCCTGCCCGGCCACGACGAGGTACGGGGGCATGGCGAGCAGCCCGTCGGCGCCCGCCTCCTCGGCGAGGCGCGCGTACCGCACGGCGAGCGCGGTGCCGTACCCGGCGCCGGCGACGACGGGGACGCGGCCCGCGGTCTCCTCGACGGCGGCCCGCACGCAGTCCTGGAACTCCTCGGGTGTGAGCGCGTGGAACTCGCCCGTGCCGCAGCAGGCGAAGACCGCCGCCGCGCCCGCGTCGACGCCCGCGCGCACGTGTGCGCGGAAAGCTTCGAGGTCGACGGCGCCTTCGGGCCCGAAGGCGGTGACCGGGAAGAACAGCGGCCCGCTGGGGATGCTGAGCCGAGCGGCGAGGGACACTGGGGGCGGCACTGACGTCACGGGCTCTCCCTATGCGTGCACGTTTCTGATCCGCGTCCATATTCCTGAACGCGCCTACGCTAAGACGCCGCCACGAGCGCGGTCAAGCGCGCGCACGCGCGACGAACTCGCGACTCAGGACCGGAGTTGCCTCCTCCGCGTCCCCTCGGCACCCCCGCGCCACCCTTGACTCGGCACCCCCGAGATCTCTACGTTGTCCACGGATGTGAATGCGGTACACCATTTCGTACGAGGAGATCCCCTCATGCCCGCTCCCCGCACCGTCCTGCTCACCGGCGCCGCAGGCGGTCTCGGCACCCTGATGCGGGGGCTGCTGCCCGCCTACGGCTACGCGCTGCGGCTGCTCGACGCGCGCCCCATCGAGGGCGAGCCGGAGGCCGTCACGGCGGACCTCGCGGACCGGGAGGCGATGCGGGAGGCGATGCACGGAGTGGACGCGGTGCTCCATCTCGCGGGCATCTCCCTGGAGTCCACCTTCGACAAGATCCTCACGGCGAACATCCAGGGCACCCACAACCTCTACGAAGCCGCGCGCGAGGCGGGCGTGGGCCGGGTCGTCTTCGCCTCCTCCAACCACGCGGCGGGCTTCACGCCCCGGCCGACCGGCCCCTATCCCCTGCCCCAGGAGGCGTTGATCCCCATCGACACCCCGCGCCGCCCCGACACCTTCTACGGCCTGTCCAAGTGCTTCGGCGAGGACCTCGCCCAGCTGTACTGGGACCGGCACGGCCTGGAGACGGTGTCGGTGCGGATCGGCTCGTGCTTCATGGAGCCGACGAGCGTGCGCATGCTGTCGGTCTGGATGTCGCCCGGCGACGGTGCCCGGCTCTTCCACGCGGCCCTCACCGCCGAGGACGTCGGCCACACGGTGGTGTACGGCTCCTCCGCCAACACCCGCCTGTGGTGGGACCTCGACCCGGCCCGGGCGCTCGGCTACGCGCCGCAGGACGACTCGGAGCCGTACGCGGACAAGCTCGTCGCCGAGCAGGGCGAGCTCGACCCGGCCAACCCGGACCACGCCCACCTGGGCGGGCACTTCTGCACCCACCCGCCGGTCTGGCCGTACTGACCGGATTCAACTCATCCTGTGGGAGCACCGGTTGGGGCTCCTCGTCCCCCCGTGGAGGCAGGCAGCGTCACACCGTGGCCTGACGCCCTGAACCGTCCCGCGATCTAGCGTCATCGGCATGACTCCGACTCGCAGTCGCACCCGCAACCGTGCCGTCGTCACCGTGCTCGCCCTGAGCCTCGCGCTCCCGCTCGCCGGGGCGGGCGGCGCGTTCGCCCTGCCCGTGGACACCGCCCCCGGCCGGGCGTCGACGGCCCCCGCCGCACCCCGGATCGAGCTGCCCCGCCCGACCGGCGAGCACGCGGTGGGACGCGACACCCTGCACCTCGTCGACAAGAGCCGCCGCGACCCCTGGGTGCCGTCGGCGGGCGCCCGGGAGCTGATGGTGTCGATGTTCTATCCGGCCAAGGGCCACGGCGGGCGCCCCACTTCGTACCTGAGCACCGAGGAGGCCCGGCTCCTCCTGGAGGCCAAGGGCCTCGGCGACAAGGCACCCCCGCAGGCCGTCAGCGCCACCCGTACGCATGCGCGCGGCGGAAGCCGCCCCGCGCGGGGGACGTTCCCGCTCGTCGTGCTCTCGCCCGGCTTCACCATGCCGCGCGCCCTCCTGACGAACCTCGCCGAGGACCTGGCGAGCCGCGGCTACGTCGTCGCGACCGTCGACCACGCCTATGAGTCGACGGGCACGGCCTTCCCCGGCGGGCGGATCCTCACCTGTGCCGCCTGCGACTCCCTGGAGGACCCCGCCGCCGGGAAGAAGACCACCGAAGGGCGGGCCGAGGACCTCTCGTTCGTGCTCGACCGGCTGACCGGCCGCCACCCCGCATGGCGGCACGCCCGCATGATCGACCGCGAGCGGATCGGTGCCGCCGGGCACTCCATCGGCGGAGCCGCCGCCCTCGCGACGATGACCACCGACCGCCGGGTCCGCGCCGGGGTGAACATGGACGGGTCCTTCCACACCACACCGAAGGGACTCGGCAAGCGGCCGTTCATGATGCTGGGCACCCAGAACATGCACCACCCGGGCGGGAGGGACGAGAGCTGGGACAAGACCTGGGCGGGCCTGAACGGCTGGAAGCGGTGGCTCTCGGTGACCGGCACCGGCCACAGCTCGTTCACGGACGCCCCGGTCCTGCTCGGACAGCTCGGCATCGACGACCCCGAGGCACCCCTGTCCTGGCAGCGCTCGGAGGAGATCACCCGGGCCTACGTCGCGGCCTTCTTCGACCAGCACCTGAAGGGCGAGCACCAGCCGCTGCTCGACGGCCCGACGGCACCGAACCCGGAGGTCGTCTTCCAGCGGCCCTGACGCCCGCCCCGCAAGGGCTCGCTCCCTACAGCCCCACGTCCCGCGCCCGCAGGTCCTCCAGGGACTCCCTGCGCACCAGGAGCCGGGCCAGGCCGTCCGCCACCGCCACCACCGGCGGGCGGCCCACCAGGTTGTAGCCGGACGCCATCGACAGGTGGTAGGCGCCCGCGACCGGCACGGCGAGCAGATCGCCGGGGTGCACGTCCTCGGGCAGCGGCACGTCGGCGGCGAGCACGTCGCCCGCCTCGCAGTGCCGGCCCACCACCGTGACGGGGTGCGCGGGCGCCGCCGAGTGGCGGCCGACCAGGCGCGGCGTGTAGCGGACCCCGTACAGGGCGGGCCGCGGGTTGTCGCTCATGCCGCCGTCGACGGCGACGAACACCCGCGTCCCGGTGCGCTTCACGGCCAGCACCCGGTACAGGGCGATGCCCGCCGAGGCCACCACCGCCCGCCCCGGCTCCACGGCGAGGCGGGGCACCGGAAGGCCCACCTGGGCGCAGCCGTCGGCGAGTTCGCGGCGCACCCTGCGGGCCAGCTCGGGCACGTCCAGGGGGTGCTCGCCGGGGCGGTAGGCGACCGCGTGGCCGCCGCCGAGGTCCAGCTCGGGCAGGGTGACGCCGTGCCGGTCACGGATCCGGGCCATCAGGCCGACGAGGTGGCGCACCGCCATCACGTACGGCTTCGGGCTGTCGATCTGGGAGCCGATGTGGCAGTGCAGCCCGGTCAGTTCGAGCCGGGGCTGCTCCAGGAGGCGGGTCACGGCGTGCATGGCCGAGCCGTCCGCGATGGACAGGCCGAACTTCTGGTCTTCGGTGCCGGTGCGGATCGCGGCGTGGCCGCCCGCGGCGACGCCGGGCACCACGCGCACCATGACGCGCTGCGCGGACTCGGCGGGCACGTTGGCCGCGAGCCTGCTGATCTCACAGGTGCTGTCCACGACGATGCGGCCGACGCCGAGGCGCAGCGCCGCGCGCAGGTCCTCGGGGCTCTTGGCGTTGCCGTGGAAGACGATGCGCTCGGGCGGCAGGCCCGCGACGACGGCGAGCTCCAGCTCCCCGGCCGAGCACACGTCGAGCCCGAGCCCCTCCTCGTGCACCCAGCGGACCATGGCCCGGCAGAGGAACGCCTTGGCCGCGTACAGCACGTCGGCGTCGGGGAACGCGGCCCGGTAGGTGCGGCAGCGCTCGCGCACCTCGGCCTCGTCGAGGACGTAGACGGGGGTGCCGAACCGCTCGGCCACCTCGTGGAGTTCGACGCCGCCGACGGTGGGCAGGCCCTGCTCGCCGGGGGTCGTGGAGGCGGGCCAGACCGCGAGGTCGTCGCCGGAGGGGTCCTCCGGGAGGTGCGCGGTGGCGATGGTGGTGACTGCCATGGTGGTCCGTCCCCTCAGCCGATGGTCACGGTGGCGCGCGGGCCGGGCGCGGCGGAGCGTGTACCGATGGGCGCCGGTGCGGTCAGGCGCGGGTCGACGGTCAGCTCGGTGACGCCGACCGGGCGGGTCAGCTCGCGCAGCGCGGGCTCGGCGAGCCGGATCCAGGCGTGGGCCGGGCCGAGGGCCGCGGCCAGGAGGCGCTCGCTGGTGAAGCCGACGGCGGTGCGGCCGCCCATCGGGGTGCGGAAGATGCGGGCCGCGCAGGCCCCGGCTCCCGGCCGGACGGGGACGAACAGGGGTCCGGCCGGGGTGCGTTCGAGGGGCTCGGAATCTCCGGCATCCCCGGCTTCGATGCGGTGGGTCATGGTGACGGCTCCTGACGTACTGCTCGGTCACTGAGCGGACGCGGCGGCGAACTCCGCGTCCCGGCACCGACGTTATGCCCGCCCGCCCCCTGATCCGCCCCGCCGGTAACGCACTGTTGACGCTCCGTGGGGACTTCTTGACGCGGCTCCCCCACCCGCCCCTTACCGGCACCCGGGCAGCGAACGGGCAGCCCCGGCCCCCCAAGCGGGCAGGGCTCTGCCCGCTTCCGCGCCGCCCCGCAGGTCCGCGGCGGGCGGCCGCCCCGGCAAGCGGGCACACCCGGGCACCATCGGGCGCGCAACAGACCTGGTCAGGCCGGTGGGCCCGCTGTAGAAACTCTTCAGGGCCGACGCCGGGCCCGAACGGGCAGCGGCGCGAAGCCGCGAGAAGCAGCGGAAAGCAGCTGGAAGCCGCGGAGAGCAGCAGGGCACACAGGGAGGTGCGGGCCATGAGCGCCGAGGAACGCCAGCGGGAGATCGTCCGGGCGGCACGCCGCACCGGCAGCGTCGACGTCACCGTGCTCGCCGCCCAGCTGGGCGTCGCGAAGGAGACCGTGCGCCGCGACCTGCGCGCCCTGGAGGACCACGGACTGGTCCGCCGCACCCATGGCGGGGCCTATCCCGTGGAGAGCGCCGGGTTCGAGACGACGCTCGCCTTCCGCACCACCATGCACGTCCCGCAGAAGCGGCGGATCGCGGCCGCGGCCGTCGAACTGCTCGGGGACGCCGAGACGGTCTTCGTCGACGAGGGGTTCACCCCCCAGCTGGTCGCCGAGGCGCTGCCCCGGGACCGCCAACTGACCGTCGTCACCGCCTCGTTGGCGACGGCGGGCGCCCTCGCCGAGGCCGAGAACGTCACGGTGCTGCTGCTCGGCGGCCGGGTGCGGGCGGGCACGCTCGCGACGGTCGACCACTGGACCACCAAGATGCTGGCCGGCTTCGTCATCGACCTGGCGTACATCGGCGCCAACGGCATCTCCCGCGAGCACGGCCTGACCACGCCCGACCCCGCCGTCAGCGAGGTCAAGGCACAGGCGATGCGGGCCTCCCGGCGCACCGTGTTCACGGGCGTGCACACCAAGTTCGGGGCGGTCAGCTTCTGCCGGTTCGCGGAGGTCGCCGAGCTGGAGGCGATCGTCACGAGCACCGCCCTGCCCACGTCCGAGGCCCATCGCTACGCCCTGCGCGGACCCCAGGTCATCCGCGTCTGACCGCACGCCCTCGCCCGTCCCCCCGGGGTGCCGCACACCTTCCGTGCGCCCCTTATCCCCTCTTATCTCCCTTCACCTCCCCATGCGTCACACGTCATACGTCCAGGAGCGATCCATGCGAACCCAGAGCCGACGGAGGTCCCGCGCACTGCTCGCGCCGGCCGCCGCGGGGGCGCTGCTCGCCCCGCTGCTCACCGGCTGCTGGGCCGGTGCGGGCGGGACCGGGTCAGGCGGCGACTCCCTCAACGTCCTCATGGTCAACAACCCGCAGATGACCGAGCTCCAGAAGCTCACCGCCGCGCACTTCACCAAGAAGACCGGCATCAAGGTGAACTTCACCGTGCTGCCCGAGAACGACGTCCGCGACAAGATCAGCCAGGACTTCGCCAACCAGGCGGGCCAGTACGACGTCGCCACGCTCAGCAACTACGAGATCCCCATCTACGCGAGGAACGGCTGGCTGCACGAGGTCGGCTCGTACGCACGCAAGGACCGGGCCTACGACGAGCGCGACGTCCTGCCGTCCATGCGGCAGTCCCTCACCGGGAACGACGGCAAGCTCTACGGCCAGCCCTTCTACGGGGAGTCGTCCTTCCTGATGTACCGCAAGGACGTCTTCGCCCAGAAGGGCCTGACCATGCCGGAGCACCCCTCCTGGCGGCAGGTCGCGAAGCTCGCCGCCCAAGTGGACGGCGCCCGGCCCGGGATGAAGGGCATCTGCCTGCGCGGACTGCCCGGCTGGGGCGAGCTGATGGCGCCCCTGACGACGGTGGTCAACACCTTCGGGGGCACCTGGTTCGACAAGGACTGGAAGGCCCGCCTGGACTCCCCCGAGTTCGAGAAGGCGACGCGCTTCTATGTGGACCTCGTCCGCGACCACGGCGAGTCCGGCGCCGCCCAGTCCGGCTACGCCGAGTGCCTCAACAACCTCACCCAGGGCAAGACGGCGATGTGGTACGACGCCACGGCCGCCGCGGGTTCCCTGGAGTCGGCCAAGTCCCCGGTCAAGGGCAAGATCGGCTACGTCCCCGCACCGGTCGAGCGCACGAAGAGCTCCGGCTGGCTCTACACCTGGGCGTGGGGCCTGCAGAAGGCGTCCCACAACCCCGACAAGGCGTGGAAGTTCATCTCCTGGGCGTCCGGCAAGGAGTACGAGAACCTGGTCGGCGAGAAGACCGGCTGGTCCAACGTCCCGGCGGGCAAGCGCGCCTCGACCTACGCCAACCCGGCGTACCGCAAGGAGGCCGCCGCCTTCCAGGACGTCACCCGCGCCGCCATCGAAGGGGCCCGCCCCCGCGACCCCGGCGTGCAGCCGCGGCCCGCGCCCGGCATCCAGTTCGTCGGCATCCCCGAGTTCACCGACCTCGGCACCCGGGTCTCCCAGGAGATCAGCGCGGCCATCGCCGGACGCCAGTCCGTCGGATCGGCCCTGGAGAAGTCGCAGCAGCTCGCCGAAGAGATCTCCGAGGAGTACGAGGGGCGAGGCCGATGACCGTCACAGCGAGCACCACCGTCACGCCCACGCGCGCGCCCGCCGCGAAGAAGGCGCCACCGGGACGGCTGCGCGCCTGGGCCACCCGGGCCCCGCTCCTGCCCGCCCTGATCTTCATGATCGCGGTGACCCAACTGCCGTTCGTGGCCACCCTGGTGATCTCCTTCTTCGACTGGAACGCGCTCTACCCGGACGCCCGCCGCTTCACCGGCCTCGCCAACTACCACGACGTCCTCACCGACCCGGACCTGCGCAAGTCCGTCTTCACCACGATCCTGCTCACCGCGGCCGTGGTGATCGCGAGTCTGGTCATCGGGCTCGGCCTCGCGCTGCTCCTGGACCGGAGGTTCCGCGGCCGCGGACTGGTCCGCACGCTGCTCATCGCGCCGTTCCTGCTGGTCCCCGTGGCGGCCGCGCTGCTGTGGAAGCACGTGCTCTACAACCCCGAGTACGGCCTCTTCAACGGCCTCCTGCACTGGGCCGGCGGCGACTCGGCGGCCCAGCCCGACTGGATCTCCCACACCCCGCTGCTCGCCGTCGAGGCGTCGCTGGTGTGGCAGTGGACGCCCTTCATGATGCTGATCCTGCTCGCGGGCCTGCAGAGCCGCGACCCCGAACTCATCGAGGCGGCCCGCATGGACGGCGCCGGCAACTGGCAGGTGTTCCGCCACCTGACCCTCCCCCACCTGCGCCGCTACCTAGAACTGGGCGCCCTGCTCGGCTCGATCTACATCGTGCAGAACTTCGACGCGGTGTTCACCATCACCTCCGGCGGCCTCGGCACGGCCAACCTCCCGTACACCGTGTACCAGAGCTTCTACCAGGCCCATGAGAACGGCCTGGCGTCGGCGGCGGGCGTCCTCGTCGTGATCGGCTCGATCCTCATCGCGACGTTCGCGCTGCGGGTCGTGTCGTCCCTGTTCCGCGAGGAGACGTCCCGATGAACCCCTCAACCGGCTTCAAGGGCAAGGGCCTCGGCCTGGCGGCCTGGCTCGCCGGGATCCTCTTCTTCCTGCCCATCGCCTGGATGACGCTGACGTCCTTCCATTCCGAGGAGGACGCCGCCACCAACCCGCCCTCGCTCGCCGCCTCGCTCACCCTCGACGGCTACCGCGACTTCTTCGGCGCGGGCGGCGGCGCGAGCCCCTGGCCCGCGCTGATCAACTCGACGGTGGCGTCCGTGGTCTCCACGGTCTGCGTCCTCCTCCTGGCCCTCCCCGCGGCCTACGCGCTCTCCATCCGCCGGGTCCGGAAGTGGACGGACGTCCTGTTCTTCTTCCTGTCGACGAAGATGCTGCCGGTCGTGGCGGGCCTGCTGCCGATCTACCTCTTCGCCAAGAACACCGGGATGCTCGACAACATCTGGCTCCTGGTCATCCTCTACACATCGATGAACCTGCCGATCGCCGTGTGGATGATGCAGTCGTTCCTCGCCGAGGTGCCCAAGGCGGTCATCGAGGCCGCGCAGATCGACGGCGCGCGCCTGCCCGTCATCCTCGCCCGGGTCGTGGCCCCCATCGCCCTGCCCGGCATCGCGGCGACGGCCCTGATCTGCTTCATCTTCAGCTGGAACGAACTGCTCTTCGCCCGTGTCCTGACCGGGGTCGTCGCGTCGACCGCCCCCGTCTTCCTGACCGGATTCATCACCAGCCAGGGCCTGTTCCTGGCGAAGGTGTGCGCCGCGTCGCTCGTGATCTCCCTGCCGGTGCTCGCCGCGGGGTTCGCCGCCCAGGACAAGCTGGTCCAGGGCCTGTCGTTGGGAGCTGTCAAGTGAAAGCCGCCATCATCGAGTCCGTGGGCAAGGCCGTCGTGGGCGAGGTGCCCGACCCCACCCCCGGCCCACGGGACGTCGTCGTGGAGGTGGCGGCATGCGGCCTGTGCGGAACCGATCTCCACATCCTCCAGGGCGAGTTCGCGCCCACGCTGCCGGTGGTGCCCGGCCACGAGTTCG
The DNA here is from genome assembly GCF_050510915.1 of Streptomyces odontotermitis. NCBI lineage: Bacteria > Bacillati > Actinomycetota > Actinomycetes > Kitasatosporales > Streptomycetaceae > Streptomyces > Streptomyces odontotermitis. The sequence continues at coordinate 132,863 of NZ_JBNJLS010000001.1, forward strand.
CGGGCGTCGTGGTGGGGCGGGGCAGCGAGGTGCGCGAGCTGTCCCCGGGCGACCGGGTGGCGGTCGACCCCTCCCTCCACTGCCACGAGTGCCGCCACTGCCGGGACGGGCGCGGCAACCTGTGCGAGCGCTGGGCGGCGATCGGGGTGACCACGGCGGGCGGCGCGGCCCAGTACGCGCTCGCCCCCGCCGCGAACTGCGTCCGGCTGCCCGACCACGTCCGCACCCAGGACGCCGCCCTGATCGAACCGCTCTCCTGCGCGGTCCGCGGCTACGACGTCCTGCGCACCCGCCTCGCCTCCCGTGTCCTGATCTACGGCTCCGGCACGATGGGCCTGATGATGCTGGAGCTCGCGAAGCGGACGGGCGCGGCGAGCGTCGAGGTGATCGACCTGAACGCGGAACGCCTGGCGACGGCACGGCAGTTGGGGGTCTCCGGGGCCGCCGCGCACGCGGACGAGCTGGACCGGCCCGGCGACTGGGACGTGGTGATCGACGCGACGGGGAACGCGGCGGCGATCCAGGACGGCCTCGGCCGCGTGGCCAAGGCGGGCACCTTCCTCCAGTTCGGCGTGGCGGACTACGCGACCCGGGTCACGATCGACCCGTACCGGATCTACAACCAGGAGATCACCATCACGGGGTCGATGGCGGTCCTGCACAGCTACGAGCGGGCGGCGGAGCTGTTCGCGGCGGGGGTCCTCGACCCGGACGTCTTCATCAGCGACCGGATGCCGCTGGCGGACTACCCGGCGGCCCTCGACCACTTCGCCTCGGGGGCGGGCCGCAAGACGGTGGTGGTGCCGTAAAGCGGTGGTGGTGCCGTAAAGCGGTGGTGGTGCCGCAGCCCCCGCCGTACTCTCCACGGCATGCCGAGACCTCAGGGATTCACGTACGACGTGCGGGGCGACGGGACCGTCGTGATCACGCACGGCCCGCGCACCGCGAGCACGCTGCGCGGTCCGCGGGCCTCGGAGTTCCTCGCCGAGGTGGAGTCCGGCGACGCACAGCTGGTGATGGCGCGCTGGACGGGCAACTACAAGCGGGGCAACGAGAGGGCGGCCCGCCGCCACCCGCGCAACGCGGGCTGAGCCCACTCAGGAAAAAGCCGTGGGTAAGGGAACGGTAAAGCGGGCCCGGTCGTTACCCGGGGCATGACCGCTATGACCCCTGGCTCGAACATCCCGCTCACCGCCACTCGCGTGGCAGTGGACGTCTCCGCCCCCGTGCGCCTCGACGTCTCGGGCCTCCTGCTCACCGCCGACGGCAAGGTGCGCTCGGACGACGACTTCATCTTCTTCAACCAGCCCTCGGGCCCCGGCGTCACCTACCGGTCCGGCGGCGGTACGACGCCCGACGTGATCACGGTCGACACCGCCTCCGTCCCGCCCGGCATCGAGAAGATCGTCGTCACCGCGAGCCCGGACGCGGCCGGCCAGACCTTCCAGGGCATCGAGCCCACCGCCACGATCCGGAACGCGGACGACGGCTCGGTCCTCGCCACCTTCACCCCGCCGCAGCTCGGCACCGAGACCGCCCTGGTCATCGTCGAGGTCTACCTCCGGGGCGGCGCGTGGAAGGCACGCGCGGTCGGCCAGGGCTATGCGAACGGCCTCGCGGGCATCGCCACCGACTTCGGCGTGAGCGTCGAGGAGCCCGCCCCGGCGGCCGCCCCGGCCCCGGCCGCACCCGCCGCCCCGCCCGCCGCCATGGCTCCCCCGTCCGGCCCCCCGGTCCAGGGCCCGCCCCCGCCGGCCGCGGCCGACCCCCGTCTCGCCGCACCCCCGGCGGCCCCCGCCGCCCCCGCGCCGCCCGCCCCCGGCGCCGGGAAGATCAACCTCGACAAGGGCCGCGTCAGCCTCCAGAAGAACCAGACCGTGTCCCTGGTCAAGGCGGGCCGCCCGCTGCTCGCGCAGGTCAAGATGGGCCTCGGCTGGGAGCCCGCGTTCCGGGGCAAGGACATCGACCTGGACGCCTCCGTCATCGCGTACGGCCCGCAGCGCAACCACATCGACAGCTGCTACTTCGGCAAGCTCTCGATCCTGAACGGAGCGGTGAAGCACTCCGGCGACAACCTCACGGGCGAGGGCGGCGGTGACGACGAGGTGATCGTCGTCGACCTCGGCCGTCTCCCCCAGGAGGTCACGGGCCTGGTCTTCACGGTGAACTCGTTCTCGGGCCAGAAGTTCACCGAGGTCGCCAAGGCGTACTGCCGTCTGATCGACGCGGCGACCAACGAGGAGCTGGTCCGCTTCGACCTCACCAACGCCGAGTCGCAGACCGGCGTGATGATGGCGAAGCTGGTCCGGCAGTTCTCCGGCGAGTGGGACATGACGGCCATGGGCGACTTCGTGAAGTCCCGTACGGTCCGCGGGATGGTGAAGCCCGCCGCGCAGGCGCTGTAGGGCCCGCGCGCCGGATCCTGCCGCGGTCGCGTTCGGCGCCCGCCCCGCGCGGGCGCCGAATGATCTCCGAGAGTCCAAGCACCGGCCCTCCGCAGTCCAAATCCCCGTCGCCCAGGGGCCGTTACCCTGCCGCGCATGACGAACCCCACGCGTCCTTCCGGCCCCGCCCTCCCCCACGCGGCGGGCCACGCCTCCGGCCCCTCCCGCAGGAGCATCCTCACCGCGGGCGGGCTCGCCCTCGCCACCGTTCCGCTCGCCGGGCTCACCGCCGCGCAGGCCGCCGCCCGGCCCGCGCGCGCCGCGGCCGCCGCCTCGCTCGACGTGATCAGCGACATCCAGGGCGACCTCGGCGACCTCGGCACGGCCCTCGACCAGCTCGCCGGGCTCGGCACCTCCGAGGCCCTCGTCATCGCGGGCGACCTGGTCGCCCAGGGCACGCAGGCGCAGTACGAGGACCTGTACGCCACACTCGCCGACCACCGGCACCCGGAGCGGGTGCTCGCCGCGCTCGGCAACCACGAGCAGTACAACGCGGACCCGTTCGACACCCAGGTCAAGCGGTTCCTCCAGTACACCGGCATGCCCGACGTCTACTCACAGACCACGGCGGCCGGGCTCCCCCTCCTGTTCATCGGCACCACGGCACCCGCGAAGAACGGCACCAACCCGCCCTTCGTCACCCTCGGCGCCTCTCAGCTCAGCTGGCTGGACTCGGCGTTGAAGTCCCACGCCGACAAGCCGTACGTCCTCGTCTTCAGCCACCATGTGCTGCCCGGCTCGGTCTCCGGCACCACCGGATCCGACGCGGCCCGCTTCTACGACCAGGACTTCGTCGACGAGTCCGAGCTGCTCACCATCCTCGGCGCGCACCCGAACGTCGTCTTCTTCTCCGGCCACACCCACTGGGACCTGAACCGCTCCGACTGGGCCGCGAAGAAGGTCGTCCAGGGCGGCGACCCGAAGGGCTTCACCGTCGTCAACACCGGCTTCATCCAGACCATGTTCGGGCCGGACGGCAGCGGCGGCGAGACCCCGGGCTCCGGTGCGGAGTCCCAGGGTCTGCGCGTGCTCCTTGGCACGGACGGCAAGCTGACGGTGGAGTCCCGCGACTTCCGCCGCAACAAGCTCATCCGCACCCTGACCGTCTGAACCCCACGGCCCCGGAGCGGCGTCAGCGGCGCTGGCGCCGCCACGGTCCCGTGATCGCCAGCATGATGCCCGGCGTCTGGATGTTGGCGTACAGGGTCTTGCCGTCGGGCGAGAAGGTGACACCCGTGAACTCGCTGTACTCCGGCTTCTCTTCGGTGCCAATGTTGAGCTCGTTGCGCGCGATGGGATACGTGCGGCCGCTCTCCGTCGCGCCGAAGAGGTGCTGGATCCCTTCGCCGTCCTCGGCGATGACGAGCCCTCCGTACGGGGAGACCGTGATGTTGTCGGGCCCGTCGAAGGCGCCGTCTTTCGCCGGGTCGGGGTTGACCCCGAGGAGCACCTTCAGGGTCAGGGTGCGGCGCGACGGGTCGTAGAACCAGACCTGGCCGTCGTGCTGGACGGGGCTCTCTTCGCGGGCGTACGAGGAGACGATGTACGCGCCGCCGTCGCCCCACCACATGCCTTCGAGCTTGCGGGCGCGGGTGATCTCGCCGTCCTTGAACTGCCTCCGCACCGGCACGGTCTTCGCGTCGCGGTCGGGGACGTCCACCCAGTCCACTCCGTACACGGTGCCGATCTTCGTGGCGCGGGACAGGTCGTCGACGAAACGGCCGCCGGAGTCATAGCACTTGGGGGCCTTGAGGGCACCCGCGTCGTCGGCGAGCGTGCACAGCCTGCCGCGGCCGTGGTGGAAGCCATGCGGCGGAGTCCAGCGGTAGAGCAGGCCGTTGGGGCCCGAGGCGTCCTCGGTGAGGTAGGCGTGGCCGCGCTTGGGGTCGATGACGACGGCCTCGTGGGCGTACCGGCCGAATGCCTTGACGGGCTTCGGGTCACGGTTCGCGCGCCGGTCGAGCGGGTCGACCTCGAAGACGTAGCCGTGGTCCTTGGTCATGCCGTTCTTGCCGGCCTTGTCCTCGGTCTCCTCGCAGGTCAGCCAGGTGCCCCAAGGGGTGCGCCCGCCCGCGCAGTTGGTGGCGGTGCCCGCGATGCCGACCCACTCGGCGACCTGTCCGTCGGGGCGGACCTCGACGACGGTGCAGCCGCCGGCGGCCGCCGGGTCGTAGACGAGCCCCTCGGTGAGCGGGACGGGGTACTTCCAGTCGGCGCGGGGGCCCTTCAGCTCGTGGTTGTTGACGAGGAGGGTGGTGCCGCGGGGGCCGGGGAAGGTGGCGGTGCCGTCGTGGTTGGACGGCGTGAACTCGCCGCTCTCCAGCTTCGTCTTGCCGCTGTAGGTGATGACCTTGTACGAGAAGTGGGCGGGCAGCGCGAGCAGGCCCTCCGGGTCGGGGACGAGCGGGCCGTAGCCCGGGCCGCCGTGCCCGTGACCGTGGCCGTCCGCCCCGTCCGCGCCCGCCACCTCGTCCGTCTCGGTGGCGGCGAGCGCACCGGGCGCGGTGGCGAGCGCACCGACGCTCCCGGCCAGGGCGACCCCGGCACCGGTGAGCGCGGATCGTCTGGCGAAGTCCCTGCGGGTGAGCGTCATCGTCTCTCCTTCAGCGCGCGTACGACCGGGCTGCTGTCGGCGTCACGTTCCCGCTCGCGTATAAACGGCGGTTGAACGCTGTCCGACTTCAGGGGACCACTTCCGGAGGTTTTCACCCATGACTCTGCCCGCCACGGGACGCCGTGTCCTCATCAGCGGAGCCTCGCGCGGGCTCGGCCGGGCGCTGGCCCAGGCGTTCGCGGCGAACGGCGACCGGGTGGCCGTGCACTTCGGCTCCCGCGAGGAGGAGGCCCGCGCGACCCTGGACTCGCTGAGCGGGGACGGGCACGTCCTGGTGGGCGGCGACCTGGCGGACCCGGCGGGCGCCGCCGCCGTCGCGGACCGGGCGGCCGAGTCCCTCGGCGGCCTCGACGTGCTGGTCAACAACGCCGCCGTGAACCTGCCGCACCCGCTCGCCGACACCTCGTACGAGGACTGGGCGGAGCTCTGGCAGCGGCACGTGTCCGTCAACCTCCTCGCCACGGCGCATCTCAGCCACCTCGCGGCGCACCGCATGATCGGGCAGGGCACCGGCGGCCGGATCGTCAACATCGGCTCGCGCGGCGCCTTCCGGGGCGAGCCCGACCACCCTGCGTACGGGGCGACGAAGGCCGCCGTGCACGCGCTCGGGCAGTCGCTCGCCGTCTCCCTCGCGCCGCACGGCATCGCGGTGGCCTCGGTGGCGCCCGGCTTCTTCGCGACCGAGAGGGTGGCGCACCGGCTGAGCGGGGCGGAGGGCGAGGCGATCCGCGCCCAGAGCCCGTTCGGGCGCGCGGGCACCGCCGAGGAGATCGCGGACGCCGTGCTGTGGCTGGCCTCGCCGCTCGCGGAGTGGGCCTCGGGGACGGTCCTGGACCTCAACGGGGCCTCGCACCTGAGGACTTGAGGTCTTGAGGTCTTGAGGTCTTGAGGTCTTGAGCGAGGACTTGAGCGGCCAACCGTTGGCCAGGGCTGCTGTTCAGTGAGTGGTTGGAAGAATCTTCGTAAAGAAGGTCAACAGCAGCAGAAAGGCCCTAAAGCCAAGATTTCGCGCAGAACATCTTGACCCCGGATGCACACCGCAATAGACAGCACCTACCTGTTACCTGCATCACCCGTCGTGGGGAGGCGAGCCGGTGGACGCTCATCGCGCACGCAGCCTCCATGAGAGCCGGCTCATGCGGCTGGCCAATGTGACCGGAGTCGGTACTGGGAGGGACGAGCACACAGGTGGGGACGTGATCATCGTCTTCGTCTCCCAGAAGGTGCCCCGTGACCGGCTCCGCAGAGAAGACGTGGTTCCCGATGAGCTCGACGGCGTGCCGGTGCGCGTGCTCGCGATCGGTGAAGTGAGCGCTCAGGACGGTCAGTTGGACGATCCGTCGTGAGGGCTTCGGCCTAGGGATTGACGGAACCTCTTCATTCAGGGGAAGAGGTGATCGGGCGTGGTCAGCCAGCCCGAATTGATGCGAGGTCCCACTGGGGGGCAGCTCAGCGACAGTTCGCGCCAGCAGGCGCTCTCCGACTTCATGCGGCGCGATCAGCCGCTCGCCAACGTCGTCGGCTACGGCCACGGCGTGAAGTGGATCGACGGACAGCCGACCGGTGAGCCCGCCGTGCTGGTGTTCGTCACCCAGAAGGTGCCCGAGTCCATGCTGCCGGAGCGGGACGTCGTCCCGCGCACGATGGACGACGGCACTCCCACCGACATCGTCGCGGTCGGCCATGTCGCCGCGCAGCGCCAGCAGCAGCGCAAGGCGGGCAGCGGCCGCATCGAGGACGTCGGCTCGCTGCGCGCGGACGGCGGCGTCGAGGAACAGCTCGCCCGGCTGTCCCAGCCGCTGCTCCAGGAGTCCGGCACGCTCGGCGTGTTCGAGCCGCAGATCCTCAAGCGCCGGATGCGGCCCGCGCCGTCCGGCATCTCCGTCGGCAACGTCAAGGTGACGGCCGGCACGCTCGGCAGCGTGGTCTACGACTTCCTGCCCGGCGCCACCGTGGACCCGCCGGCCGCCGGGCTCGGCATCCCGTCGAAGTTCTACATCCTCTCCAACAACCACGTGCTCGCCGACTCCAACCGCGCCCAGCTGGGCAGCGCCATCGTGCAGCCCGGCGTCTTCGACGGCGGGCAGGACCCGGCGGACCGCATCGCGACCCTGGAGCGCTTCGTCACCATCCAGTTCGCTCCGCAGATCCCGCTGGAGCGGCACAACAACGTGGTGGACTGCGCGCTCGGCACCGTCGAGTTCCAGGACGCGACCCGCGAGCAGTACTTCAGCGGCGCCCCGCGCGCCTGGCGCCGCAAGTGCAACGTCGCCGTCGGCGACCGGGTCAAGAAGACCGGCCGGACGACGAACGTCTCCTTCGGCCGCATCCTCGCGGTCGACGCGACGATCGACGTGAACTACGGCACGGCGGGCACGGCCCGCTTCAAGGACCAGATCCTGACGACGGCCATCTCCGCGGGCGGCGACTCCGGGTCCCTGGTGACCTCGCTCGACAACGTCGCCCTGGGTCTGCTCTTCGCCGGTTCCTCCACGGTCACCGTGGCCAACCACATCGAGAACGTCCGCGCGCTGCTGCGCGTGGAGATCGCCGAGCAGCTGGCCTGACGGCCGTGGCTTCATGAAGGGAGGCTTCCATGACCACTCAGGCACGTAAGCAGAAGGGCCAGACCCGCGCCGAGCACCGCTTCCACAACCCGCAGGGGGCGGAGGTCAAGACGCGTGACGAGGCGTTCGCCACGCAGGCCGTGGAGGTGTCGGCCGAGGCGGTGCAGACGGACGCCAAGCTGACGCTGCACAACGGCGCGGTCACGTTCGAGATGACGGTGAAGTACAACCCCAACACCTATCCGTTCGTGATCACCGGCGGCCAGATCACCTCCGGCATCTGCGGCGCCCCGTGGGACATCACGGGCGGCTCCATGGGCACCTCGCTGCGCCTGGACGCCAAGCGCGCCGGGCAGGGCTCCTGCGCCAACACGATCACGATCGTGGGCCAGTTCCAGAACCCGCCGTCGTACCGCGGCACCTACGGCTTCGACGGCCAGTCGTCGTCGTTCAACCACACGACGCGGTACCAGTGCTAGCGCCGTAGCCCGGCAGAGCAGTGGGGCCCGCCTCCTCCCGGGACGGGCCCCACACACGCGTACGGAAGCGACTCAATTCCCTTGCTGGGAGCTCAATTCCCTTGCTGGGAGCGCGCCTTGAACGCCGCCTTACGGGCCTCCTTGGCCACCTTCTTGTCCGGGTGCAGGCGTCCCATCGCCTCCAGGACGTCCGCCGTGGCCGGGTGGTCGACCCGCCAGGCCGCCGCGAAGAACCCGCTGTGCTGCTCGGAGAGCCCCTCCACCAGGCCCTGCAGCTCGTCCGAGTTGCCCTCGGCCGCGAGCTGCGCCGCCAGGGTGTCGACGGTCAGCCAGAAGATCATGTCCTCGGAGGGCGGCGGCACGTCGGTGGCCCCGTGCTCGGCCAGCCAGACCCGGGCGAGACCGCCGAGCTCCGCGTCGTCGAGGACCTCGCGCAGCGCGGGCTCGGCCTGCGCCCCGGCCAGCGAGAGGGCCTGCTGGCAGCGGAGCCGGCGCAGCGGGGCGCCCTCGTCCGAGCCGCGCGCGGCGGCGAGCAACTCCCGTGCGGCGTCCAGCGGTTCGCGGCGGGTCAGCCACTGCTCGATCTCGGCCTGGGCGGCGGCCTGCGGGAAGCCGGAGGTGCCGTCGAGCAGCGCGTCGGCGCCCTTGTCCGCGAGGTCGCCGACGGCGGGCGCGTCCACCCCCGCCTCCAGCATCCGGGCGCGGAGCCCGTACAGGCCGAGGGGGGTGAGGCGGACCATGCCGTAGCGGCTGACGTCCTCGTCCTCGATCGGCTCGGGCGGCTGGTTCTCGTCGATCTCGGCCATCAGGGCCTCGTCGACCGGCTGGTACTCGACGAGCCCGACCGGCTCCAGGACGCGGAACTGGTCGTCCAGCTTCATCATCGCGTCCGACACCTGCTCCAGGATGTCGTCGGTGGGCTCGCCCATGTCGTCGGGCACGATCATCGACGCGGCGAGCGCGGGCAGCGGCACCGGGCCCTCGGCCGCGGCGCCCGCGTCCTCGCTGACGGTCAGCAGGTAGAGGTTGCCGAGGACGCCGTCGAGGAACTCGGCCTCCGCCTCCGGGTCCCAGCCCAGCGCGTCCAGGTCGATCTCGCCGCCCTCCTCCAGGGCGTCGACGAGGTCGTCGAGGTCGGGCACCGAGGCGTCGGCGAGGATCGTCTCCAGGGCGGCGAGCCAGACGCCGAGGACGTCCTGCGGGCTGCCCGAGGTGACCAGGGCGAGCTCCTCGCCCGCGGTGACGGTGCCCTCGGCGTCCTCGTCGGCCCCGTCCTCCGGGTCCGTGACCTCCACCAGGCCCGTGTCGACGGCGACCCGCCACGCCTCGCTGGTGTACGCGGCGGCGTCCTCGCCGGTGAGGCCCAGCTCGGCGGCGGCCGCGGGCAGCTGCTCGTCGACGAGCTCACCGCCCGCGCCGACCCGGGTCCCGGGCCCCGCCCAGCGGGCGAGGCGGACGGCGCGGGAGAGCAGGGGGGAGGCGAGCGCGGCCCGCGCGAGTTCCGCTTCGGAGTGCAACAGCACCGGCGGCAGGGAGGCGGGGCTTACGGACATCGGCTGGTTCTCCTAGGTACGGACGGTGCGGCTGGCTGAAGCCTAGACGGATTTCAACCTATGCGGCCCGGTTCATGTCCCTGTCAGTCAACGGGTTCACCAAGACATAGGGATACGTACACCGCTATACCCCGGCCGGAACCTTGACAACTCCCCTGCTCACACAAGAGATTGACGCGCGTAGAGCGCCCGCACGGCCCTGCACCGCCGCATCCTTCCCTGCCGGAATCCGCCCCTCCCCGGAGCTCCCTCATGTCCTCCATACCGAAGTCCACCGCCATCGCCGCCGTCGTCGCCACCGCGCTGTCTGCCGGACTGCTCGTCGCGACCTCCTCCACGGCCTCCGCCGACGAGGTCCGCGTCCACGACATCCAGGGCACCACCCGCCTCTCCCCGCTCGCGGGCAAGGAGGTCACGGATGTGCGCGGGATCGTCACCGGCGTCCGCGACCACGGCTCGAAGGGCTTCTGGATCCAGGACCCGAAGGCCGACGACGACCCGGCGACCAGCGAGGGCGTCTTCGTCTACACCGGCTCCGCGGCACCCGCCGTGAAGCCGGGCGACGCCGTCCGCGTCTCCGGCACCGTCGCCGAGTACGTGCCCGGGGGCGCCGCCTCCGGCAACCAGTCCCTCACCCAGCTGACCAAGCCGCAGGTCACGGTCGAGTCGTCCGGCAATGCGCTGCCCGCCCCGGTCACCCTCGACGCGTCGTCCGTGCCCGCCGCGTACACCCCCAAGGGCGACCCGGCCAAGGACGGCAGCATCAACGGCCTGACCCTGCGCCCGCGTTCGTACGCCCTGGACCGGTACGAGTCCCTGGAGGGCATGAACGTCCGCGTGGGCAGCCCGCGCGTGGTCGGCGCGACCGACGCGTACCACGAGCTCTGGGTGACGGTGAAGCCGAAGGAGCACCCGGTGCGCCGGGGCGGCACGCTCTACGGCTCCTACGCGGCGCAGAACACCGGGCGCCTGCAGATCCAGCAGCTCGCCCCGGTCGCCGAGCACCCCTTCCCCGAGGCGAACGTCGGCGACACTCTGTCCGGCACCTCCGAAGGCCCCCTGGACTTCAACCAGTTCGGCGGCTACACCCTCGCCGCGCGCGAGCTCGGCACGGTCAAGGACGGCGGCCTGGCCCGCGAGAGGACGCGCAAGCAGCGCTCCGGCGAGCTGGCCGTGGCCACGTACAACGTGGAGAACCTCGACCCCACCGACCCGCAGAAGAAGTTCGACGCGCTCGCGGGCGCCGTGGTCACCAACCTCGCCTCGCCCGACGTCCTCGCCCTGGAGGAGATCCAGGACGACAACGGCGCGAAGAACGACGGGACGGTCACCGCCGGCCAGACCCTGAAGAAGTTCACGGACGCGATCGCCGCGGCGGGCGGCCCGCGCTACGAGTGGCGCTCCGTCGACCCGGAGAACAACAAGGACGGCGGCGAGCCCGGCGGCAACATCCGCCAGGTGTTCCTCTTCAACCCGAAGCGGGTCTCCTTCACGGACCGCGCCCCCGGCGACGCGACGACCGCGACCGGCGTCACCAAGGCGCACGGCAAGGCGGCCCTCACCCACTCGCCCGGCCGGATCGCCCCCTCCGACGCGGCCTGGGCGGACAGCCGCAAGCCCCTCGCGGGCGAGTTCACCTTCCGCGGCCGCACCGTCTTCGTGATCGCCAACCACTTCGCGTCCAAGGGCGGCGACGAGGGCCTGACCTCGCAGCACCAGCCCCCGGCCCGCTCCTCCGAGGCGAAGCGGCTGCGCCAGGCCCAGGCGGTCAACTCCTTCGTGAAGGACCTCCGCAAGGTCCAGAAGAACGCGGACGTCGTCGCGCTCGGCGACATCAACGACTTCGAGTTCTCGGCGACGGCGGGAGCCCTGCAGGACGGCGGCGCCCTGAGCTCGGCGGTCAAGTCCCTGCCGCGCGCGGAGCGTTACTCCTACGTCTACCAGGGCAACTCGCAGGTCCTCGACCAGATCCTGACCAGCCCCGGGGTCGGCTCGCCCGGCGACTTCAGTTACGACAGCGTGCACATCAACGCGGAGTTCGCGGACCAGAACAGCGACCACGACCCGCAGGTCCTGCGCTTCAAGCCGTAGCGGCGGTCGTGTTCACGGCCGCCCCTCCTCACCCGTAGAGGGCGAACAGCCAGTCCCGCCAGGCGAGTTCGTTGTGCTTCGCGTCGGCGTGCGGTGCGAAGTCGTGGACGCTCACGCCGACCGGGCCGCCGAAGTGGTTGCGCCCGAAGAAGCGGTACAGGGCGTCCTCCGTGCGCAGCCCGATGAAGCAGCGGGTGCGGAAGTCGAGGATCGCGTCGAGGGGCCCGCCGGGGGCGTCCACCCGCAGGCGGGCGCCCTCGGCGGCGTCGGCCGGCAGACACAGCTCCCGGCCGAGCGCCTCGAAGGCGTCCGGGGTGGTGGAGGCGGCCGGGCCGTGGACGGAGGCGAAGACCGCGAGGCGGCCCGGGAAGTACGTCAAGTACTGGCGCAGGGTGTGCAGATAGAAGTCGGTGTGGCGGCTGGCGGCGTCGTAGAGCATGTCCCAGTCGGCTGTGAACGCCCCGCTGTGCGCGTACCGCACCCAGGACCGCCGGCCGCCGTCGCGCGGCTCGATCCTCTGGTCCAGCTCGTTGCGGCTCTGCCCCGGCGGCAGCCCGTCGGGGCCGTCGGTGCGCCCGGTGAGCCGGTGCGGCGGCTCCCACCGCGTCACGGTCCCGCCGAAGGGCGCGGCGCCGCCCACCCGGGGCTCGTACTCCAGCGGCCACAACCAGCCACCGGTGCCGATGGTGAGGGCGTCCCACACCTCCCCCGGGGCGGCGTCGACCTCGAACTCCCTGACGATCTCGAATTCCTTGCCGTCGCCGCTCATGACGCCTCCTGACCGCACCCGCCACCGCCGTCCCCCGCCACGGTCGCACCCTCACCCCTCCCCCTCCACCCGAGAGCCCCCCTCCGCGCCCGCTGGCCGGAAATCTACGCTCAGCGCGGTAGCGGGGCGTACACGAACTGGTACCGCCCCGGGAACTCCCCGGCCGGGGCCCGCCCGGCCCCGTACGACCCGAGAGCAAACCAACCACGACCCGAGGGCGCCCCGAGCACGACCCGCGTGCGACACTCCCGGCCATGCCCCTCCCCGCCGCGCCCGAGCCCGTCCTCCGCCCCGCCACCCGCGCCGACCTGCCTGCCGTCCTCGCCCTGCTCGCCGACGAGGACCGCACCGTCGACCCGTCGGCGGTGGCCGTGGGCGCCGCGCACGAGCGGGCCTTCGCGGCGATCGAGGCGGACGCGCGCAACGAGCTGCTGGTCCTCGACGACGGGCACGGCACCGTCCTCGGCTGCCTCCAGGCCACGTACATCCCAGGCCTCGGCAAGGGCGGCGCGGAGCGGGCGCTCGTCGAAGCGGTACGGGTCCGGGCGGACCGGCGCGGGGCCGGGCTCGGCCGGACCCTGATGGAGCGCGCCGTCGAGCGGGCCCGCGCCCGCGGCTGCGCCCTCGTCCAGCTCACCAGCGACAAGCGCCGCGAGGACGCCCACCGCTTCTACGTCTCGCTGGGCTTCGCACGCAGCCACGAGGGCTTCAAACTGAGCCTCTAGTACGGCCAGCACGGCCAGTACGGCAGGCAGGGGCGCAGCAGCGGCTCACAGCAGGTGGCCGCCGCCGTCCACGAGGAGGACCTCGCCCGTGATGTACGCGGAGTTGGCGAGGTCGAAGACGGTGCCCGCGATGTCCTCGGGCTGCCCGACCCGGCCGAGGGGCAGCCGCGCCGCGACGTCCTTCATGGCCTGGTCGATGCCCTCGACGCCGTCGAACCACGGGGTGTCGATCATGCCGGGCGCCACCGCGTTGACCCGCACCTCGGGGCCGAGCGTCTTGGCGAGCAGCTTGGTCATGTGGTTCACGGCGGCCTTGGTGACGGCGTAGGGGATGGAGCTGCCGTTCGGCCGGACGCCCGCCTGCGAGGAGACGTTGACGACCGCGCCCGCGCCGCTCGCCTTCAGGTGGGGCGCGGCGGCCGTGATGGTCTGCCAGACCCCGATGACGTTGACGTCGTACAGCTCGCGCCACACGTCGGGGCTCGCGGCCTCCAGGTCGGCGTGGTCGATGAAGCGGGTCGCACCCGCGCAGTTGACGAGGAGGTCGAGCCGCCCGTACGTGTCCACGGCGGCCTGGACCAGACGCTTGGCGTCGGCCGCGTCGGCGACGCTCGCCTGCACGTAGACGGCGTCGGGGAGTTCGGCCGCGAGCCGCTCGCCCGCCTCGGCGGAGCGCGCGGAGTTCACGACGACCCGGAACCCGGCCCCGGCCAGGCGGCGGGCCACGGCGGCGCCGATGCCGGACGACGACCCGGTGACCAGGGCGACGCGCTGCTCCTGCTGACTGCTGCTGCTCATGCTGTTGTTCCCATCAAGTCGGCCTGCCGACGCCCGCGCCGATCATGCCAGACACCGCCGGACCCGCCGCACGGAGCGGCAGAGCCCCTCCATTCCGTAGCGATGCTCCCTATCACCTCGTAGAAGAATTAAGTGGAGCTTCACGACGACGGTGCCGAGACTGCCGTTATGACCCTCACCGACCCCGCACGCCCGGCCCCCTTCGGCCGCGCCCTCTGCGCCATGGTCACGCCGTTCACGGACGGCGGCGCCCTCGACCTCGACGGCGCCCAGCGCCTCGCCGCGCACCTGGTGGACGGCGGCTGCGACGGCCTCGTCCTGTCCGGCACCACGGGCGAGTCCCCGACCACCTCGGACGCCGAGAAGTCGGCGCTCGTACGGGCCGTGGCCGAGGCGGTCGGCGACCGGGCGCACGTCGTGGCGGGCGTCGGCACCTCCGACACCCGGCACACCGTCGAACTGGCCCTCGCGGCCGAAAAGGCCGGCGCCGACGGCCTGTTGGTGGTCTCTCCGTACTACAGCAGGCCCCCGCAGGACGCCGTGGAGGCGCACTTCCGCGAGATCGCGGACGCCGCCGGGGTGCCGGTGCTCCTGTACGACATCCCGGGCCGCACCGGCACCCGCATCGAGCCGGAGACGCTGCTGCGCCTCGCCGGACACCCCCGCATCGTCGGCGTGAAGGACTGCGCGTACGACGTCCTCGGCTCGACGAAGGTCATCGCCCGCTCGGACCTCGCGTACTACACGGGCTGCGAGGAGTACGCGCTGCCGCTGTACGCGCTCGGCGGCTCCGGGTACATCAGCACGGTGGCGAACGCGGCGCCGGGCCCGATGCGCTCGATCCTCGACGCGTACGACCGCGGCGACACGGCCCGGGCCCGCCTCGCGCAGCAACGGGCCACCCCGCTCATCGAGTTGATGATGGCGTCGGGCCTGCCGGGCACGGTCACCGCCAAGGCGCTCCTCACCTCCCTCGGCCTGCCCGGCGGCCCGGTGCGGGCACCGCTGCGGCCCGCCGGGCGGGAGGCGGCCGAGGAGCTGCGCGCGGCGTACGAGGCGCTGACGGGGTCACTGATCTCCCCTTGACAAACACGGGTGAAATGGCCCGATCTGTACGTTTCTTGGTGTCAGCGAAAACCGAGGGCCCAAGGAGTCCTGTGATGAACATGAGCAAGCGCATTGCGATCGGTTCGGCTGCTGTCCTGTGCGGCACGCTCGCGATCGGCGGCGTCGCCAACGCCGCCTCCGGCGCGACCCACCAGGAGCGCGCGCACGACCACAGCCAGACGGTCAAGCGGTCCGGCGACGTCGACCACATCCCCGCGAAGAAGGCGTCCGACCTCACCGACGCCAAGGACAACAACAAGAGCGGCAAGGGCCACAAGGACGGCATCGCCCCCGCGAGCCCGTCCAACCCGTACAGCCAGACCGTCGAGATGCCCGCCGGGACGGACGCGATCCCGGGACACCCCGTCAAGTAGCCCACGCACCACGCACCACGCAGCCACACGGCCACGCACACGAGCGCCCTCCCCGGCCGCCTCAGGGCCGGGGAGGGCGCTCGTACGTACCCGTCGCCGAGGGTCAGTTGTGGCTGTTCTGATGCCGCCGCAGGCCAGAGGTTCAGTCTTCCCCCTGGGCCGTCTCGGGGCCGTCATCCGCTTCAGCCTCGCCTCGGAAGACACGATCAACGGCGGCCCGAGTCCGGATCTCACTCGTCGGCATGAGGTGGGTGTACGTCCGCAGCGTGAAGCTCGGATCATGGTGTCCGAGGTACTCGCTCAGGGCCTTGATGCTCTCCCCCGCGTCGAGGAGAACCGAGGCGTAGAAGTGCCGTAACGCGTGCATGCCGTTCTCACGACCACGCGGCACACCAGCGGCCCGAAGCGCCGGTTGCCACACCTTCTCGTTGAAGCGAATCCGGCGCAGTGCCTTGCCAGTGACGCTGACGAAGAGGAGCGAAGCCGACACCGGCGGACCGTCCAAGGTCTTCCAGGGCAACGTGATCTCCACCGGCTCATGCCGCGTGATGTGGGCCGCCAACGCGAAGCTCACAGTCTCAGGCAGCGGGACGTTGCGTTCCTTGCCGCCCTTGGGAGGCCCGAACACCGGACGCGTTCCCTGGATGAGCTTGACCTGACGAACCACGTGCATGGTGCCGCCAAGGAAGTCGACGTCTTCGACCGCAAGCCCGAAGATCTCACCTTGCCGAAGTCCGCATCCGGCACCGACCGCGATCATCTCTTGGTACTCATCCGGCAGAGCCTCATGAAGCGCCATGACGCGCTCTGAAGACCACGGCTTGACCTTGCGAGGGTCCAGACGCGGGGCCCGGACCGAACGCGCACGGCAAGGATTCTCAGCGATGATCCGGTCTTCCACGGCGGCCGTGAAGACTGCGGAGACGTTGGCGAAGATCGAGCGCCGATAGGAGGCAGCGCGACCCGTCGCCTCCAACTGCCGCATCCACACACGCAAGTGAGACGGCCGGAAGGCCGCCATGGGGCGATCACCCAGGTACGGAATCGCATGCACCCTGAGCCGGATCTCGACGCTTTCGCGGGTCACAGGGTCCGTAGTGAGGGCACTCATCCACGTCTTCGCGTACTGGCCGAAGGTCACGGCACCGGCCGCCGGATCGATGTAGCGCCCCTGGGACACGTCCGCCTCGATGTTGGACAACCAGGTCTCGGCCTTGCGCTTCTGCCTGTCCGGGAAGCTTTTGGACTTCTCGGAGCCGTCGGGGGCGATGTAGCGGGCGCGGTAGCGCAGGCCGACGCCGTAGCGGTCGGTCTTCGTCTTGACCGGCTTGCCATCCGGTCCGGTATCGACCTTGAACCAGCGGTCTTGGATGTGTCCGGCCATCAGGCGGCCCTCTCCATCTGGGACTGGACCCAGACGCGTACGTCTTCGGGGTCGTAACGAAGGTGTCGGCCGACGCGGAAGCCACGCGGTCCGGTGTGCTTGCGGCGCCACTGGTAGACCGTCTCCAGCGGGACGCCTAGGAGATCGGCCACGTCGACTGGGGTGAGGTAGCGAGGCGGGAGCGGGCG
Source organism: Streptomyces odontotermitis (assembly GCF_050510915.1). Taxonomy (NCBI): domain Bacteria; kingdom Bacillati; phylum Actinomycetota; class Actinomycetes; order Kitasatosporales; family Streptomycetaceae; genus Streptomyces; species Streptomyces odontotermitis. The sequence goes on from NZ_JBNJLS010000001.1 coordinate 149,956, forward strand.
GCTCATGCGCACACCTCCCAGTCCTCTGGGTCGGGTTGGTCAGCCAGGGCCTCGCGGGCGGTTTCGCGGTTGGTCCGGATGTCTTCGGCGATGGAGGCGGCGAGCCAGGATTCTCCGGGGGTGTGGCCGTGCCCGGCGTAGGTCCAGTGGGCGAGCACCAGCGTGGAGCCCTCCGCGTCGTCGATCTCGGGCAGGCCCCGTTCCCGGCGTTCCTGGTGGGCGCGGTAGTCGGCACGGACCTGGCGGCGTTCGGTGAAGGTGGACGAGTAGCAGCGGGACTTGGTCAGGAAATGCCCGCGAAAGCCGAGCATGTGAGGACCAGTGGGCCAACAGCCGGTCCGGGTAGGCGTCGTCCAGGGCCCAGCAGGCTTCGATCAGGCGTCGTGTGTGGGTGGGCAGGTCGGGCAGCTTGTCGAGTTCGGCCAGCTCTCCGACGCGGCGGTCTACGGTGCCGGTGGTCTCGGCGGCCTTGGTGGCGTACTTGGCGACATAGGAGGCAACGGCGCCGTCGGTGAGTTCGACTCCGGCGAGGCTGCCGATGGGCTGGACGTCGACTTGGGTTCCCCAGCGCAGGGAGCGTCCAGGGAAGGCGCCGGCGGGCGGCACGGATACGGCAACCCGGGCAGCGGCGGCCCGGATGCTGTCGCCCAACAGGTCGAGCGTCGCCCAGGCAGGAGGCTCGGCGGTGGCCCCATCCGGTCCGTCGAGGCGGATCACGGCATGGAAGTGGACGGCGCCGCGCTTCTGGAACTCAGCAACCTTGCCGAACGAGATCCGGCAGTGCTCGAGGAGCTCCCGTTGAGTGAGGCCCGCGTGGGCGGCGACCTCTCGGCGCAGGTAGATGGTGAAGCGCTGCCAGAGCTGGCCCGCATGGTTGTTCCACAGCACCGCGCCCGCATAGTCGTAGGCGCCCGGATCGAGGGCAGTGCCCAGGGCCGGGTCATCTTCGCCATGCCGTAAGCCGCAGCGGCAACGGCCGGTGTCGGGGCGGTTGTGGACCGGGCCGAAGGACGGGGCGGTGAGGGTGACGAAGGCCCCGGGGTGGGCCCGCACCTCGCCAGGGATGCCCATGCGGGTGTCTCCGGTGATCCCGGCCCGGATCAGGTGGAAGGCGTCCCCGGCGTAGGTCCAGGCGCAGGAGGGGCAGCGAGAGGCCCGCCGATTGCCGCAGGCAACGCGCAGGGTGCCACCCGGTTCGTCGGCCGTCGAGTACGCGTACAGGACATCACCGGTCTTGGCGTCCCGGGTGACCGTCTGGCCTTGCAGGCGGATCGGACTGGCACAGCCGCCCGTGCGCTTGATCTGCTCTTGCCAGCGGTCGAAGCCCGGGGAGTTGGCCACCCGCAGCATGTCGGCCAGCGTGAGGGGGTCGGTGCCCAGGGCCGCCGCCATGTCGGTGACGGCGGCCGGGGGGACAGGGAAATGGGTCACGCGGTCACCGCCCGCAAAGAGACGACCGGGACGGGCACATAGGGTTCGGCGCTCATCATCAGGTGATCGAGGCTGGCCAGGTAGCCACCGGTCAGCGGTGCCGGGCCCAGGCGGCGCAGGTGCAGCACCGGGGCCAGGGACGGGATCAGCCCGTCGACGGGGGTGGAGACCAACAGGTCATCGTCGGCGCGCAGCACATCGGCGCTCAGGCCCGCATGGGTGGAGACGTGGATGCCGGGCACGTCGGTCAACTGCGTGAGCAGGTCGGCGACATGGGCGGCCCGTCCGGTGACCGCCTCGGGGATCACGAGGCGGACGCGTACTCCGGCGGTGGCCTTGGCGGTCAGGAGGTGGGGCAGGTCGCCGACGACATGGGCGAGGAAGGCCAGGTTCACGATCGCGAGGTCCAGAGTGAGAGTCGCGGAGTCGAGGACCGTGCGCCATAAGTCGAGCGGGACGACGGTCCGCGTCGCGTACGCAGCGACCACCTCGTCTTGCGGCGTCGGGGTGGAGCGGTGGCGTTCGGCCATCCTGGGCCACAGGTGATGGGGGTCGGCGTCCAGGAGCTTCGCGGCGGCGTGCGCGTGCCGGGCGTGCGGGGTGCGGTTCAAGGAGAGCCAGCGCTCAGCGCTCTTGACGTCGATACCGACGTGCCGGGCCAGGGCCTCGATGGTCACGTTGGCGGTGGTCATCGCGCCACGCAGTCGCTCATTGCCGGTGCGGTCGGTGCGTTCCAGGACGGTGGTCATGCCGCCACCGCCCCACGGTCCAGGGCGGCCAGATGACGGCGAACCTGAGCGAACTGGCGCTTGGTCAGGGTGCAGTGAATCAGCCGGTAGGTGTCGAACCGGTCCCGGTGCGTGTCCCATGCCTCGGGGGTGGCGGTGTCTGTCTCGCAGCGCTGCCAGAAGCTCACCAAGTGGCAGGTCTGGTCGATGAGTTCGGCCAGGCCCAGCCGGTTCACTCCGTCGACCATGAACGCGGCGAGCTTCGCCAGGTCTGGGCGCGACTCGTGCACCCAGTCCGAGGCGTACAGCGCCAACAGCAGGGACACGGGCGGCAGTTCTGCGATCACGGCCGGAGACAAGGCCACAGGTCGCGAAGCGGTCAGCGTCGCAGGCATGATGGAACTTCCCTTCATAGGGACCAGGGGCGACGCATCTGCTTGGCGGTAGGGGCGTCGCCCCGCCTTTGGCTTTCGCGAGTTTGCCCACAAACCCACGAAGCTGAAGCTAGACCTCTCAGGACGTCCACGCAAGGGTTTGCCCACAAACTGACGAACCTGCAAGGATGGAACCATGGAGCAGCCGCAACGCACCGCCGTGGACCCGCCGATCCATCTGAAGATCGCGGATGACATCCGCATGCAGATCGAACGTGGTGACCTGGCCCCCGGCGACTCGCTACCGACGCTGAACGACATCTCCGACCGCTGGAAGTGCTCCATCAACTCCGCGCGGGGAGCCATCGCGCTGCTCAGGTCGCAGGGACTGATCACAAGCGGGCGAGGGAAGGCGCCCCTCGTCCGCATCCCGCCCGGGAAGGTGGTGCGTTCCTCCGACCGACACCAGGCGGAAAAGGATCTCGCCTATCGGCCCGAAGAAGAGCGTGCCAAGGTCGGCGAGGCTGAGACGAACCTAGGCATGTCGATCGAGGACCAGCAGTTCTCGACGCGCTACGACATCGTGGAAGCCAGTTCCGAACTCGCCGAGCTATTCGGGATCTCACCGAAGGACGAGGTTCTCCGGCGACACTTCGAGGCGACCGACGAAGCAACTGGGCACCTGTTGTCGTTCAGCACCTCGTACATGCCCAAGGATCTGGTGAGCGCGAACCCTGCACTCCTCGATGAACGGAACGAGCCGTGGCCAGGCGGTACTCAGCACCAGCTCTCAACCGTTGGGGTTGAGGTGATGTGCATGGTGGATCAGGTCACGGCCCGGATGCCAACGACGGTCGAGGCCCAGCGGTGGGGGCTCCCCGATGGAGTGCCACTGATCATCTGCCGTCGGATCTCACTCGACGCCGACGACCGCAACATTGAGATCTCCGACGCCACTTACCCCGCCGACCGCACCGAACTCCGCTTCGTGACACCGCTCAAGCCCTGGCCCGAGAAGCCGACAGCCACCAAGGCGTAGGAAGGTCGAGAGCCATGCCAACCGCCCTGAGCAGCACCGACCAAGAGTTCCTGAAGCACGCGATCTCCATCTCACGTCATGCGCTGGAGGACGAAGGGAAGACCCCCTTCGGCGCCATCGTCGTAGTGGGCGGATCGATCGTCGGCGAGGGAACGAGCAGCGTGGTCGAGCTGCGTGACCCCACCGCGCATGCCGAAGTCATGGCGCTAAGAAGCGCGGGCGAGAAGCTGGAGCGGCATCTCTTTGAAGACGGCGTTATGTACAGCAGCAGCGAGCCTTGCCCCATGTGCCTGGCGGCTTGCTACTGGGCACGTGTACCGCGCCTTGTATTCGGGGCGACGAGCCTTGACGTGGCCAAGATGGGCTTCGAAGACTTGCAGTTCTACCGGGAGTTGGCACGTCCAGCCGATCAACGGTTCCTTCATGAGGATGCCGCAGTTGGACCGCTCCGCGATGAGGCGGCCAGTGTGCTTCAGGCGTGGGCGGCGAAGCTCCCCGAGCGGGTACAGCCCAAGCTCTAGAGGCGCCGCCGCAGAGGCCGTTACAGGTTTCTCTACATCATCAAGGGCTCGCTGCGCTCGCGGTACGGGGCTTGGGCCCATGGCATCGATCATTGCCAACCCAACCGCCCAAGGGGGCTCTTCGGCGGATCAACGGCCGCTTCCGGCCCGCCGATCCCCGCCACCATGATCCGGCCTGAGAGGGGAGAAGCGTTCCGCATCTGTAGGACGACCAGGCGCAGGCACAAGAACACCCCTTCAAGCCCACCAGGCCCGAGCCGTCCCCAAAGGGGATCAATCCGAAGGACCGAGGGCCCCACCGAGGGGGCGGGGCGCCGGTCGGCCGCCCCGCCCCTTAGCCTGTCTCCGCCGCACGGCGCGAGCCGTCCGCCCGTCACCCACCCCAAAGGGCCAAAACCCAGCACCGGGCCATAGCGGTACAGGGGAATGCCGCACCACAGGTCAACGACGCTTTGGGCTACCGAATAGGCCGGATCATGGTGGCGGGGATCGGCGGGCCAACGCAGCCAGATCCGCACCGCCCCACCGGACCGCTGATCACCAGGGCCAGCCCCCGGACGCGGACCGCGGCCATGAAGGTGGGGGAAACCCCGTCGTGGCCGGGGCGGTCGGCTCCACGGCTTTAGGCAGCCACTTTGGGGCGAGCCTCGAAGATCATGGCCCCAACGTCGTGCTTTAACGGGCAGGTCCACAGACTGCCCGACTCGCCGGAAGCTTAAGGGGCCATGATCACTCGCCCCAAAGCAGCTCCCGCCCAAACCCGCTCCACCGACCTTGCCCTGAAAGCCTGCTAGTTACATTCAGGTGAAGTGTTCTGGGATTACTTCAGACTCTGACTGCGCATTACCTCCAGCTGGTGCACGTAAGAATCGTATCGTCCCCCTTGTATGTCCCTACCCTGATACCCACGCCGTAGATGCCCCCACTATCCGAAGCGTGAGTTTTCCACTCCTGATCCTTCTTTGCCCCCCTCTTATTCGCATGGAAGGGCCAGTACTTCACGCTGCCATCCCTCTTTTGGGTGAGTAGCCGAACGCCCGCATACTTACCATCAGCGCGAGAGTCGTACACGCTTATCCTGACGCCGATGCGCCCCGTTGTCCCTTTGGAGTAATTCTTTACCTGCAGAAATCCATTAGCCCCAAACCCTCCACAACTGCGAACAACTGTTGCGGCACTGGCCGGAGATTGCACTAGGGCAGTCAAAGCCACAGCCGATATCCCAATGCCAAGAATCTTTAGCCTCTTGTTCACACCGATCCCCCACGTCCGTAATCACGAAAGAAGTCAACACTTTGCATCGGCGCCCCCTTAGCGTCAAGGGTTGTTTCGCGCCCACGTGGCCACTTTTGAGCCACGGCTCCTAGGGGTGACATCTACTGGGTATCCAGCAGCGCAACAACCACAGCAACCCACACCAGCGTTAAGGAAGTTGGACCGGGCGACGTCAGCAGTCATGTAGTGGCGAATGAGATGCCAGAAGCCGTGCACGCACAAGCGCCCTCCCGGGCCGTCCTCGGGCCGTGGAAGAGCGCTCAGCGATGACCAACGCTGACAACTGCCGACAGCTCAACAGCAGTTCAGAGCGATGATCGAGTAGGCGGCCGCACGTCACGGCCGCCATTGATCAGTTGTGGCTGTGCAGAACCTCGTTCAGGCCGCCCCACACCGCGTTGTTCGGGCGGGCCTCGACCGTGCCCGTGACCGAGTTGCGGCGGAAGAGGATGTTCGAGGCGCCGGAGAGCTCGCGGGCCTTGACGATCTGGCCGTCGGGCATCGTGACGCGCGTGCCGGCCGTGACGTACAGACCGGCCTCGACGACGCACTCGTCGCCGAGCGCGATGCCGACACCGGCCTCGGCGCCGACCAGGCAGCGCTCGCCGATGACGATGCGGACGTTGCCGCCGCCGGAGAGCGTGCCCATCGTGGAGGCGCCGCCGCCGATGTCCGAGCCGTCGCCGACGACGACACCGGCGGAGATGCGGCCCTCGACCATCGACGTGCCGAGCGTGCCCGCGTTGAAGTTCACGAAGCCCTCGTGCATGACCGTGGTGCCCTCGGCCAGGTGCGCGCCGAGGCGGACCCGGTCGGCGTCGGCGATGCGCACGCCCTTCGGAGCGACGTAGTCCGTCATGCGCGGGAACTTGTCGATCGAGGTGACCTGGAGGTGCAGGCCCTCGGCGCGGGCGTTCAGGCGCACCTTCTCGACGTCGTCGACGGCGACCGGGCCGAGCGAGGTCCAGGCGACGTTGGCGAGGAAGCCGAACTGGCCGTCCAGGTTCAGGCCGTGCGGCTTGACCAGGCGGTGGGAGAGCAGGTGCAGCCGCAGGTAGACGTCGTGGGCGTCCAGCGGCTTGTCGTCGAGGGAGGCGATGACCGTGCGCACGGCCACGACCTCGACACCGCGCCGGGCGTCGGGCCCGACCGCCTTCGCGGCGCCCTCGCCGAGCAGCTCCACGGCCCGCTCGGCGGACAGCCGCTCGGACCCGGCCGGGCCGGGCTCGGCGACCAGCTCGGGGGCGGGGAACCAGGTGTCGAGAACGGTGCCGTCGGCGGTCACGGTGGCGAGACCCGTCGCAACGGCGCCGGTGGTACGAGTAGCAGTCGTGTCGGTCATGGGTGAAACCTAACCGGAGGGGCGGCGCGCGGGCGAACCGGTCTCAGGGAGCGGGCCGCCGGAGCCACCAGGGCCGCCGGGGCTCCCCGGGCCGCCGGAGCCACCAGGGGCGCTCTCGCCCGCCACCGCCACGGGCACCTCCCCGGACCGCGGCCCCGGCACCCCCGCCCGGCGCCGCCCGGCGAGGAGCACGAGCACCCCCGCCACCCCCGCGAGCCCCGCACACAGCGGCCACAGCAGCCCCGGCGCCACCGAGTAGAGCGCGCCGCCGAGGGGCGCGGAGAGCACCACTCCGCTCACCGAGACGCCCGAGTACAGCCCCTGGAAGCGGCCCTCCACCCCCGCGGGCGCGTGGTCGGCGACGTACGCGGTGGCGGTGGTCTTGTAGAGGATCTCGCCCGCGGTGAGCAGCAGCATCATGGCGACGGCCGTCCCGAGCGCCGTGCCCGCGGCGAGCACCCCGTACCCGGCGCCCACGAGCAGTAGCCCGCAGCCGACGATCCGCAGCGGCGCCCGGCCGCGCAGGGCGAGCGTGACGGGGAGTTCGAGGAGCAGGATGACGCCGCCGTTGATCGCGAGCAGCCAGCCGTAGACCCCGGTGTCCAGGCCGTGGCGGCCGAGGTCGAGCGGCAGCGTGGAGTACTGCTGGCGGTAGACGAGGTCGGTGACGAGGATCGCGGCGAACAGCAGGACGACGGTCGGCCGCGCCCGCAGCTCCGCGAACACCCCGCGCCCGCCACCGCCCCCGGGGCGCGCCGCGCTCCGGGCCGCCCCGCGCGCGGGCAGCACCCGCGCGGCGTACGCGGCGAAGACGAGGGTGCCGATCCCGTCGACGACGAACATCACCGCGTACGAGGCGTGGGCGATCAGGAGCGCGCCGAGCGGGGGCCCGGCCGTGAAGCCCGCGTTGGCCGCGAACCGCATCACGGCGAAGCCCTGCCGCCGCCCGCCCTCGGGGACGGTCGCGGCGACGAGCGCGCTGTTGGCGGTGCGCACGCACCCGCCCGCGTACTGGCTGAGCACCGGCACGACGTAGAGCAGCACGAGCGGCAGGACGGGCAGCGCGAGCACCCCCGCCCCGCTCACCAGGGATCCGACGAGCAGCACCCGCCGGTGCCCGAACCGGTCCCCGAACCAGCCGCCGGTGAAGTTCCCCGCGACCATCCCGGCGCCGCCGATGCCGCTGATCAGGCCCGCCTGCGCGACGGAGAGGCCGCGCTCGTGCGTCAGGTAGACGAAGAAGTAGACGAACGTGAAGGCCACGACCATGTTGAAGAACTGGCCCGCCGCCAACAGCCACACCGTGCGCGGCACGTCCCGAAGCGCCTTCACTCCGCCTCCCCCAGTCGGCCCATGCAGTGAGTTCCTTCTGGGAACGGACTATGTCAGCATGGGCGTCATGGCGCAACGGACCCGGCTCGACGACACGCACTGCGCCATCGCGCAGGCCCTGGACGTCGTGGGCGACTGGTGGACCCTGCTGATCGTGCGCGACACGGCCCGCGGGCTGCACCGCTTCGACGAGCTGCAGCGTGAACTGGGCGTGTCCCGCAAGGTGTTGACGGAGCGGCTGCGGCTCCTGGTGGAGGCGGAGGTGCTGTCCCGCGTGCCCTACCAGGAGCACCCGCCCCGGCACGAGTACCGCCTCACGCCGCGCGGCCGCGCGCTGCTCCCGGTCCTGGTGGCGCTGCAGGACTGGGGGGACACCTGGGTCCTCGGAGAGGGAGAGATGACAGCGACGACCCCGACGGCGGCCTCACAGGAGGCGCGGCGCGTCCACGAGCTGCTCGGCACCCGCCTGCCACGCGGACTCCGACTGCTCGACCACGAAGGCGAGTTGCGGGACCCGGTGGCGCCGGACACCCCGTACACGGTCCTGTACTGCTTCCCCGGCGCCTACGCCCGCAAGGACGCCTATCCGCCGGGCTGGGCCGGGATCCCGGGGGCACCCGGCTGCACCCTGGAGTCCTGCACGTACCGCGATCAGCTGGCGGAGTTCACGGCGGCGGGCGCGACCGTCCACGGCGTCTCCACCCAACGCCCCGACGAACAGCGGGCGTTCGCCGCCAAGGAGCGGCTGCGCTTCCCGCTCCTCTCGGACGCGGACCTGGCCCTGACGGCGGCGCTGCGGCTGCCCACGTTCCGCGCGGCGGGCGTGAGCCGCCTCAAGCGGCTGACCCTGGTCGTGGACCGGGAGCGGGTCGTGCAGGAGGTGCAGTACCCGGTCACGGATGTGACGGCGAGCGTGGCGGCGGCGCTCGCGACGGTCAACCGCCTCGCGTCGGCCGCGAGTTGACCACGAGCCGGTTGAGCATCTCGCACGCGTACGCCTCGTCGTAGGGCGTGTCCGTGAGCAGCACCTGCAGGCAGATCCCGTCCATCAGCGCGGACAGGGCCCGCGCGGTGACGGCGTCGGTCCGCTCGGCGAGGACCTCGGTGAGCCCGTGGCACCACTCGGCGGCCACGGGCCGCAGCGCGGGCCGCCGCAGCGCCGCCAGATAGAGCTCGTACTCCAGCTCGACGCCCGTGCGCTCGCCGCCGAGCCACTCCCCGAGCAGCCCGGCGAGCTCGCCCGCCAGATCGGCCTGCGGATCCTCAAGGCCGCCCCGCCCGGCCACGACCTTGGCGAAGCCTTCGTTGGTCTGCCGCAGCGCCGCGACCATCAGTTCGTCGAGGGTCTTGAAGTGATAGGTGGTCGACCCGAGCGGCACATCGGCCTCGGCGGCGACAGAGCGATGACTGAGCCCGCCGATGCCCTTCTCGCCCACCACCCGGATCGCGGCGTCGATGATCCGCTGCCGCCGCTCCGGGTCGTAGCGCCGCCCGCCGCCACGGGCCGCGCTCCCGCCGCCCATCAGTGCGCCCCGCCCAGATTGAGCACGACCACCCCGGCGATCACGAGCACGATCCCCAGCACCTTCACGAGGTTGGTCGACTCCCCCAGGAACAGCATCCCGATCCCGGCGACCGCGGCGGTCCCGATCCCCGCCCAGATCGCGTACGCGGTCCCCACCGACAGCGTCTTGAGCGTCTGCGCGAGCAGCGCGAAGGCCAGCAGATACCCCACGACGGTCACGAGCGAGGGCCACAGCTTGCTGAACCCATCGCTGTACTTCATGGCCGTCGTCCCGGCCACCTCCGCCGCGATGGCCGCGGCCAGCAGTCCGTACCCCATGCGTACGAGTGTACATATCGATGCGTACGGGCGTACACAAAATCCCGCGTACGCAGAATCCGGCGTTCGCAGAATCCCGCGTACGCAGAATCCGGCGTTCGCAGAATCCGCTACTGGAACGCGATCAGCGACCGCTTCGGCCGCAGCACACAGAACTCATTGCCCTCGGGGTCGGCGAGCACCACCCACCCGGCCTCCGCCCCCTGCCCGACATCCACCCGCCGCGCCCCCAGCCCGAGCAGCCGCTCGACCTCGGCCTCCTGGTCGTCCGGGGCGAGGTCGAGGTGGAGCCGGTTCTTCACGGACTTCCCGTCGGGACTCGGCATGAAGCAGATCCCGACGGGCGCCGACGCGTCGGTCCCGATGACGACCTCGCGCTCCCGCTCGGAGAGCACCTTCCAGTCGAGGACCCGGCACCAGAAGCGGGCGAGCCCCGGCAGGTCGTGGGCGTCGATGACGATGTGGTGCAGTGCGAGTGCCATGCTCCAACTATCGCGCCAACCGGGCCAACCGCCGCCCGGACACGGCTACTTGGTCACCGTGAACCACGTCGCCCGCGACTTCTTCCACTCCGCGTGGGCGAGGTCCTTCGCCTCCGTGCCGTCCCCGTAGAGGTCCGCGGAGCCGCAGTCGGTGACGAGCTGGGCACGGGCACCGGGCACGCTCAGATCGGGCACGTCCACGACGGCCTCCCAGCCGCCCGGATCACTCGTGGGCAGGTCGGCCCGCTTGACGGGGGCGTGGCCGGGGACACCGTCCCACTGGTAGAGGGCGTAGGGGTCGGAGTTGTCGTCGGCGGCCCAGCTCCCGGCGACGATCAGATACTGGTCGGCCGCGTTCTTGCGGATGTCACGGATCGACAGCCCGCCCAGATCCAGCTCGACCGGCTCCCCGAAGGCGGCCTTCGCCCCGCCGGCCACCACCTTGTCGATGTTGGTGACGGGCACGATCAGCGCCTTCCCGCCGTCCTTCGGCGGCACGAGCGGCGCCCGGAACCCGATGTACGCGGTGGTGCTCGACCCCGGCGCGAACTCCAGCCCCTCCACGTTGAACCCGTCGATCTGCTTGGGCACTTGGCCACTGGCCGTACCGGCCGCGAACCCCAGCCGGTCCCCGTGGTCCTTGTCCCACGCCACGAGATCGTCCCGCAGCTTCTTGTACGCGCCGCCGAGCGCGAGCGACGTGTTCGCACCGCTGCCCGTCACCTTCGTGGTGAAGACGGTGTTACGGGGTGCCTTGTACTCACCGCTCTTGTTGTTGCCGAGCGACCCGGTCCAGTAGATGGTGTCGCCGACCCGCGCGGCCCCCTCGATGTCGACCTCCTTCGACACCCCGAGCCCGGAGCTGAAGTCCCAGGTCTTCACGGGCGCCCCGGACACCGAACGGTCGTACAGGCGCAGCACGTTGGACTCGTCGTCGGCCACGACCGCATACCCGCCGCCGACGTCCACGGCCGCCGACGCGTCGCTCGACCCGGTGAAGTACCGGCTGTCGGCGCCCTGTTGGACCGCCCCGGACGCCGCGTAGTGCAGCGTCGCGGTGGCCGTGCCCCCGTCCGGCCCGGTGACCTTCAGGGTCAGGTCCGTGTACCCCTTGCCCCGCGCGTCGACCGAGACCTGCCGGGTGGCCCCGGTGCCGGTCACGGCGACGTCGCCCGGGGCGGCCACCGACGCCTTGCTGGACGCCGTCGCGGCCACCGTCAGCTTCGAGGCGTCTGTGCCGCTCTGCCCCACGGTCACGGTCACCGTGGGATCCCCGTCGGCGCCGACCGCCCCCGAGAGATAGGACGCCGAGAGGGAGATCGTCGGCGTGCCGTGACTCGACGCGTGCGCGGGCATGTTGAGGCTCATGGCGGTCAGCGTAAGAACGCCGCTCGCCAGGGCAATGGCCGTACGCCGGGACGGGGAAACGTAAGTCCGCACTGGGGTCCTTTCGACGGTGCTGTGTCGTCGAGAACCCTCAATCACCTGCGCCAACCAGGGGGGTACGCCCTACAGACGCAAGGTGAACAGAACGCGGTTCGGCCCCCTGTGCCACCAGGCACAGAGGGCCGAACCACCAGCAATCCCTCAGACGTTGAAGCCGAGCGCCCGCAGCTGCTCCCGACCGTCGTCCGTGATCTTGTCCGGGCCCCACGGCGGCATCCAGACCCAGTTGATCCGCAGCTCGTTGACGATCCCGTCGGTCGCGGACTTCGCCTGGTCCTCGATCACGTCGGTCAGCGGGCAGGCCGCCGACGTCAGCGTCATGTCGATCGTCGCGATGTTCGCGTCGTCGACGTGGATGCCGTAGATCAGGCCCAGGTTGACGACGTCGATGCCCAGCTCGGGGTCGACGACGTCGTACAGCGCCTCGCGGACCTCTTCCTCCGAAGCGGGCTTCGTGGTGAGGGTCTCGTTCTCGCTCATGCCGTCTTCCTTTCAGCGTCGGCGTCGCCCAGTGCCTGCGCCGTCGCGTCCTTCCACGCCATCCAGCTCAGCAGAGCACACTTCACGCGCGCGGGGTACTTGGAGACCCCGGCGAACGCGACCGCGTCCTCCAGGACCTCCTCCATCTCGTCGTCCGGCTCCAGCTTGCCCTTCGACTGCATCAGCTCCAGGAACACGCCCTGGATCTTCTGCGCCTCCGCCAGCTCCTTGCCGACCAGCAGGTCGTTGAGGACCGAGGCGGACGCCTGGCTGATGGAGCAGCCCTGGCCCTCGTACGAGACGTCGGCGATGGTCGAGCCGTCGTACTTCACGCGCAGCGTGATCTCGTCGCCGCACGTCGGGTTGACGTGGTGCACCTCGGCGTCGCCGTCACGCAAGCCCCGGCCGTGCGGGTGCTTGTAGTGGTCCAGGATAACTTCCTGGTACATCGAATCCAGCTTCACGTCTCAGCCAGCTCCTCAGCCGAAGAAGTTCCGTACGTGCTCCAGGCCGTCGACGAGCGCGTCGATCTCGCCGGGCGTGGAGTACAGATAGAACGACGCTCGCGTGGTCGCGGGAATTCCGTAGCGCAGGCAGACCGGCCGGGCGCAGTGGTGGCCGACCCGGACCGCGATGCCCTCCTCGTCGAGGACCTGGCCCACGTCGTGCGGGTGGATGTCCCCGAGCGTGAAGGAGATCGCGGCGCCGCGGTCCTCGGCCGTGGTGGGGCCGATGATGCGCAGGTCGGGGACCTCGGTGAGCCGCTTCACCGCGTACTCGGTGAGGGCGTGCTCATGCGCGGCGATCTTGTCCATGCCGATGGCGCTGAGGTAGTCCACCGCCGCACCCAGGCCGATGGCCTGGGAGATCGGGGGCGTGCCCGCCTCGAACTTGTGCGGCGCGGGCGCATACGTCGAGGAGTGCATCGAGACGGTCTCGATCATCTCGCCGCCGCCGAGGAACGGCGGCAGGTCCTCCAGGAGCTCCTGCCGTCCCCACAGCACGCCGATGCCCGTCGGGCCGCACATCTTGTGGCCGGTGAAGGCCACGAAGTCGGCCTGCAGCGCCTGCACGTCGAGCGGCATGTGCGGAGCGGCCTGCGAGGCGTCGAGCAGCACCAGGGCGCCGACCTCCTGGGCGCGGCGCACGATGGCCTCGACCGGGTTGACGGTGCCCATGATGTTGGAGACCAGCGTGAAGGAGACGATCTTCGTCTTCTCCGTGATGACCTCGTCGATGTTGGACAGGTCGAGCCGGCCGTCGTCCGTGAGGCCGAACCACTTCAGCTTCGCGCCGGTGCGCTGCGAGAGCAGCTGCCACGGAACGATGTTGGAGTGGTGCTCCATCTCCGTGATGACGATCTCGGTCTCGTGGTCCACGCGGTAGGGCTCGTCGGCCCAGCCCAGCATGTTCGCCACGAGGTTGAGCGACTCCGACGCGTTCTTGGTGAAGATCACCTCGTCGCGGCTCGGTGCGTTGATGAAGGACGCGACCTTGTCACGGGCGCCCTCGTACAGCGCCGTGGCCTCCTCGGCGAGGACGTGCACGCCGCGGTGAACGTTGGCGTTGTGCTGCTCGTAGTACTCGTTCAGTACGTCGAGGACCTGGCGCGGCGTCTGGGAGGTCGCCGCGTTGTCCAGGTACACGAGCTTCTTGCCGTCGTGGATCTGGCGATCCAGGATCGGGAAGTCCTTGCGGATCGCCTCGGTGTCGAGGAGGCCCGGCAGCTGTGTCACGCGGATGCGCCACCCTTCGTGTAAGCCTCGTAGCCCTCGGCCTCGAGCTTGTCGGCAAGCTCGGCGCCGCCGGACTCGGCGATGCGGCCGTTCGCGAAGACGTGCACGAAGTCGGGCTTGATGTAGCGCAGGATGCGCGTGTAGTGCGTGATCAGCAGGGTGCCGACCTCGCCCGTCTCGCGGACGCGGTTGACGCCGTCGGAGACCTGGCGAAGCGCGTCGACGTCGAGGCCGGAGTCGGTCTCGTCGAGGATCGCGATCTTCGGCTTGAGGAGCTCCATCTGCAGGATCTCGTGGCGCTTCTTCTCACCGCCGGAGAAGCCCTCGTTCACATTGCGCTCGGCGAAGGCCGGGTCCATCTGGAGCTGCTCCATCGCGGACTTGACCTCCTTCACCCAGGTGCGCAGCTTGGGGGCCTCGCCGCGGATCGCCGTCGCCGACGTGCGCAGGAAGTTGGAGACCGAGACGCCGGGGACCTCGACCGGGTACTGCATGGCCAGGAACATGCCGGCGCGGGCGCGCTCGTCGACGGACATCTCCAGGACGTCCTCGCCGTCGAGGGTCACGCTGCCCTGGGTGATCGTGTACTTGGGGTGACCCGCGATGGAGTAGGCGAGCGTCGACTTGCCGGAGCCGTTCGGGCCCATGATGGCGTGGGTCTCGCCCTGCTTCACGGTCAGGTCGACGCCCTTGAGGATCTCCTTCGTGGCGTTGTCGGCCTCGACGGTGACGTGCAGGTCCTTGATTTCAAGCGTTGCCATGGGTGCCTCAGGACTCCTGGGAGAGGGAGACGAGCACGTCGTCCCCTTCGATCTTTACGGGGTATACGGGGACGGGGCGCGTCGCGGGAAGGCCGGACGGCTTGCCGGTGCGGAGGTCGAACGCGGAGCCGTGCAGCCAGCACTCGATCTGACAGTCCTCCACCTCTCCCTCGGAGAGGGAGACGTTCGCGTGCGAGCAGATGTCGTTGATCGCGAACACCTCGCCCTCGGTGCGGACGACCGAGACCGGCGTGCCGTCGAGTTCCACCCGCTTCGGGGTGTCCTCCTCCAGCTCGCTCAGCCCACAGGCGCGTACGAAGGTCATGCGACCGTGGCCTCCAGCTCCTCTTCGATCTTCGCGATGAGGCGCTCCTCGACGTCCGGCAGGCCGATCTGCTGGACCAGCTCGGCGAAGAAGCCCCGGACGACCAGGCGGCGGGCCTCGTCCTCCGGGATGCCGCGGGACTGGAGGTAGAAGAGCTGCTCGTCGTCGAAGCGGCCGGTCGCCGAGGCGTGGCCCGCCCCGACGATCTCGCCGGTCTCGATCTCGAGGTTCGGCACGGAGTCGACGCGGGCGCCGTCGGTCAGAACCAGGTTGCGGTTCATCTCGTACGTGTCCGTGCCCTCGGCGGCGGCCTCGATGAGGACGTCGCCGATCCACACCGCGTGGGCGTCGTCGCCCTGGAGCGCGCCCTTGTAGACGACGTTCGACTTGCAGTGCGGGGTGTTGTGGTCGACCAGGAGGCGGTGCTCCTGGTGCTGGCCCGCGTCGGTGATGTAGAGGCCGAAGAGCTCGGCCTCGCCGCCGGTGCCCGCGTAGTTGACGCGCGGGTGGAGGCGGACGACGTCGCCGCCGAAGGTGACGACCACGGACTTGAAGGAGGCGTCGCGGCCGATCAGCGCGTTGTGCTGGGCGACGTGCACCGCCTTGTCGTCCCAGTCCTGGACGGAGACGACGGTCAGCTTGGCGCCGTCGCCGACGACGAAGTCGACGTTGGCGGCGAGCACCGCGTCACCGGTGTGGTCGATGACGACGAGGGCCTCGGCGAACGCGCCCAGCTCGACGACCTGGTGGGCGAAGGCGGTGCCGCCCTCGCCGTGCACGGCGATCCGGATCGGCTCGGTGAGCACCGTCTCCTTGGGGACGGTCACGACGGACGCCTTCTCGAAGGACGAGTAGGCCTGCGCGGCGACGCGGTCGACGGGCTTGCCCGCCTTGCCGACGCGCGCGTCGTCCCGGCCGACGGTCTCCTGGGTGACGCCCTCGGGCGCGGTCACCTCGACGCGGATGCCGCCGCTCGCGGCCGCCGTGCCGTCGTGCAGCCCGCGCAGCCGCTCCAGCGGCGTGAACCGCCACTCCTCCTCACGGCCGTGCGGGACCGGGAAGTCGGCCACGTCGAAGGACGGGGGCGCGCTCATGCGGGTGGCGACGGTGGACTCGGCGGCCACCGCGATGGATCCGGCGGTGGTCGACCCCACCGGGATGTTCTGGGCCTCAGCCATGGCTGTCGTCGTGCTCTCTCTCTGCGTTAAAGAAGTCTGCTCGCTGCTACGGGAGTCGGCGGCGGCCGGGACTAACCGACCGCGCCCTCCATCTGCAGCTCGATCAGCCGGTTCAGCTCCAGGGCGTACTCCATGGGCAGCTCCTTGGCGATCGGCTCGACGAAGCCGCGCACGATCATCGCCATGGCCTCGAACTCGGTCATGCCGCGGCTCATCAGGTAGAAGAGCTGGTCGTCGGAGACCTTGGAGACGGTGGCCTCGTGGCCCATGGAGACGTCGTCCTCACGGACGTCCACGTACGGGTACGTGTCGGAACGCGAGATCGTGTCGACGAGCAGCGCGTCACAGAGCACGTTCGACTTCGATCCGGCGGCGCCCTCACCGATCTCGACGAGACCGCGGTAGGAGGTACGGCCGCCGCCGCGCGCCACGGACTTCGACACGATGTTGGAGGACGTGTTCGGCGCCATGTGGACCATCTTGGAACCGGCGTCCTGGTGCTGGCCCTCGCCCGCGAAGGCGATGGAGAGCGTCTCGCCCTTGGCGTGCTCGCCCATCAGGTAGACGGCGGGGTACTTCATCGTCACCTTGGAGCCGATGTTGCCGTCGATCCACTCCATGGTCGCGCCCTCGTACGCCACGGCGCGCTTGGTGACCAGGTTGTAGACGTTGTTCGACCAGTTCTGGATGGTCGTGTAGCGGCAGCGGGCGTTCTTCTTGACGATGATCTCGACGACCGCGGAGTGCAGCGAGTCCGACTTGTAGATCGGGGCGGTGCAGCCCTCGACGTAGTGCACGTAGGCACCCTCGTCGACGATGATCAGGGTCCGCTCGAACTGGCCCATGTTCTCGGTGTTGATGCGGAAGTACGCCTGCAGCGGGATCTCCACGTGCACGCCCTTCGGCACGTAGATGAAGGAGCCGCCGGACCACACCGCGGTGTTCAGCGAGGCGAACTTGTTGTCACCGGCCGGGATGACCGTGCCGAAGTACTCCTTGAAGAGCTCGGGGTGCTCCTTCAGGGCCGTGTCGGTGTCCAGGAAGATGACGCCCTGCTCCTCCAGGTCCTCGCGGATCTGGTGGTAGACGACCTCGGACTCGTACTGCGCGGCGACACCGGCGACGAGGCGCTGCTTCTCCGCCTCGGGGATGCCGAGCTTGTCGTACGTGTTCTTGATGTCCTCGGGCAGGTCCTCCCAGGACTCCGCCTGCTTCTCCGTGGAGCGCACGAAGTACTTGATGTTGTCGAAGTCGATGCCCGAGAGGTCCGAGCCCCAGTTGGGCATGGGCTTCTTCTCGAAGAGCTTGAGGCCCTTGAGACGGAGCTTGGTCATCCACTCCGGCTCGGACTTCTTGTCGGAGATATCGCGGACGACGTCTTCGTTGATACCGCGCTTGGCTGCGGCACCGGCGGTGTCGGAGTCGGCCCAGCCGTATTCGTACTTGCCCAGGCCCTCGAGCTCAGGGTGGGCAGTCTCCTCGATGGGGAGAGTCATGCGGGGTTCCTCCCGGCCGTGCTTGCAGATGCGTTATCGGTGGTCTTGGTGGCGATCTTCGGGATAAAAGTCGTGCAGACGCCGTCGCCGTGGGCGATCGTGGCCAGCCGCTGAACGTGCGTTCCGAGCAGGCGGGAGAAGATCTCCGTCTCCGCCTCGCAGAGCTGCGGGAACTGTTCGGCGACGTGGGCGACGGGGCAGTGGTGCTGGCACAGCTGCTCGCCGACCGGGGCGGTGCGCGCCGTAGCAGCGTACCCGTCGGCGGTCAACGCCTTCGCCAGAGCCTCGGTGCGCTCCTCGGGGCGGGCGGCCTCGATCGCTTCGCGGTAGGCGCCGGCCTGGGCGGCGATGCGGGCGCGGGCGAAGGCCACCACGGCCTCGTCCCCGGCCGCGCCGTCTCCGGCGCTCTTCGCAATCCAGCGCAGGGCGTCGACAGCGAGCTTGTCGTAGGACTGGTCGAAGGCGTCCCGGCCGCAGTCCGTGAGCGCGAACACCTTGGCCGGGCGGCCGCGGGTGCGCGCCCCGTAGACCCGCTTCTCGCGGGGCTCCACGACGTCGTCCGCGACCAGCGCGTCGAGGTGACGGCGGACGGCGGCCTGAGTGAGGCCGAGGCGCCCGGCGAGGTCGGCCACGGTGGACGGGCCGTGGTCCAGGATGGAGCGCGCGACCCGGTTGCGAGTGGACCGCTCACCGGTCGCGAGATCCTCCTGGGGAGCCCCGCCAACGTTTTTCACAACGCCATTGTTGCGTAATTCCTCAGGGCCTGACAACCCGTGCCCGGATCACCGCCCGGTGCGCTGCATCACTTAGGCAAACCTAAGCTGACCTGCGAAAACGATCTTTGATCGATCATGTCGAGGGGAATTCAGTGGCGGTTCACGAGCCGCTCGGGAAGACTCCGGAAGCATGCCCACACCCCCTCCCACCGGCCCTTTGTGCACCCGCGACTCGCTCGCCGAGGAGCTGCGCTCGGCCGGTGTCAAGTCCGGCGAGACACTCCTCGTGCACACCTCGCTCAGCGCCCTCGGCTGGGTCAGCGGCGGCCCGGTCGCGCTCGTCCAGGCCCTGCTCGACGCGGTGGGTCCGCAGGGCACGCTGGTGGTCCCCACGCAGACCGGGGACAACTCCGACCCCGCGCAGTGGCAGAACCCACCCGTGCCCGAGAGCTGGTGGCCCGTGCTGCGCGCGACCATGCCCGCGTACGACCCGCTGACCGCGCCCTCCTTCGGCGTGGGCGTCGTCCCGGAGACCGTGCGCACCTGGCCCGGCGCCCTGCGCAGCGCACACCCGCAGGCGTCCTTCGCCGCACTCGGCCCCGCCGCCGCCACGATCACCTCCGGGCACGCCCTGGACTCCGGCTTCGGCGAGCACAGCCCGCTGGCCCAGTTGGAGAAGGCGGGCGCCCGCGTGCTGCTCCTCGGCGTGGGCTACGCCTCCTGCACCGCCTTCCACCTGGCCCAGTACCGGATCGCGGGCCCCCGGACCGAGAACTCGTTCGCGATCACGACGCCGCAGGGGCGCCAGTGGACGACCGTGCGGGAACCGGACACCCCCAGCGACCGCTTTGCGGAGCTCGGCGCGGCCTTCGAGCGGGACACGGAGGTCGTACGGGGGTCCGTGGGCGCCGCCGCCTCACGGCTGTTCCCGCTCGCGGACGCCGTCGCGTACGCCGAGCGGTGGCTGCCCGGGCACCCTCCGCACGCCGCCTCGTAGCCCTCAGAGGTCCTCTTCGCGCTCCGGGCGCCCCATGAACCAGTACGAACCGGCGACCAGGAGACCGCCGCCGACGATGTTGCCCGGCACCGTGAACAGCAGGTTCCGCAGCAGGTCGCCCCAGCCCGCGCTGCCGTCGAGGATGCCCATGGAGAACAGCGCCATGTTCGCGACGCAGTGCTCGAAGCCGACCGCGACGAAGACGAGGACCGGGATCCACAGCACGAAGATCTTCGCGCCGTCCCCCTTGGCCCGGTAGAACATCCAGATCGCCAGGCAGACGAGGAAGTTGCAGAGCACCGCGCGCCAGAACAGCTGACCGCCGTCGAGCGCGGCCTTGCCGTGCACCATCTCGGCGAGCATCGCGCGCGCGGGTGCGCTGGAGGTGACTCCGGAGGCGTGCACCATCGCGCTGAAGAGGAACGCCCCGACGAAGTTGCCGGCCAGGGACAGCACCCAGCTGCCCACCAGGTCCCGCGCTCCGGTCCGGCCGGTGAGCGCCCCGATCAGCATCACCATCACGTTGCTGGTGAAGAGCTGGGCGCCCGCGAACATCACGATGGTCAGCGCGATCGGGAAGACGAGCCCTTCCAGGAGCTTCACCGACGACGAACCGGCCGCCACGAAGGGCGAGATGGCGACAAGGAGAAGCACTTCGCCGACGCCTATGTAGGCGCCCGCCAAAATCGCGGAGACGAAGTAGCGCGGAGTGCGCCGCAGGTCGTGGGCCTTGTGGGCGGCCTGCGCTGATGTTTCCTCGACGTTCTCCGCAATGGTGGTCACATATCGACGTTAGGTCCGGCTCCGGCACTGTATGACCGGAAAAGGTCACCAAGGAGAGGACCGCCGCCCCGGGCGCCCGGGACCTCGGGCCCGTCCCTAGACTGGCTCACCATGCGAAGCGAGCCCGTCCTCCAGATCACGGATCTGGTGAAGCGGTACGGAACCAAGACCGCGGTCGACGGTCTCAGCCTCACGGCCGGGGCGGGCATCACCGCCGTCCTCGGCCCGAACGGCGCCGGCAAGACCACCACCATCGAGACCTGCGAGGGCTACCGGAAGCCGGACTCCGGCACCGTCCGCGTCCTCGGCCTCGACCCGGCGCGCCAGGCGGCCGCGCTGCGCCCCCGCCTCGGCGTGATGCTCCAGTCCGGCGGCGTCTACTCCGGCGCCCGCGCCGACGAGATGCTCCGGCACGTCGCCAAGCTGCACGCCCACCCCCTCGACGTGGACGCGCTCATCGAGCGGCTCGGCCTCGACAGCTGCGGCCGCACCACCTACCGGCGCCTTTCGGGCGGCCAGCAGCAGCGGCTCGCCCTCGCCATGGCCGTCGTCGGCCGCCCCGAACTCGTCTTCCTCGACGAGCCCACCGCGGGCCTCGACCCGCAGGCGCGCCGGGCCACCTGGGACCTCGTGCGCGATCTGCGGCGCGACGGCGTGAGCGTCATCCTCACCACGCACCACATGGACGAGGCCGAGCAGCTCTCCGACGACGTCGCGATCATCGACGCGGGCCGGGTCATCGCCCAGGGCACCCCGGAGGAGCTGTGCCGCGGCGGCGCCGAGAACACGCTGCGCTTCACGGGCCGCCCGGGACTCGACGTGGCCTCGCTCCTCAAGGCGCTGCCCCCGGACTCGGCGGCGGCCGAGCTCACCCCCGGCTCCTACCGCGTCTCCGGCGAGGTCGACCCGCAGCTGCTCGCCACCGTCACCTCCTGGTGCGCCCAGCACGGGGTGATGCCGGACAAGATCTCCGTCGAACGCCACACCCTCGAAGACGTCTTCCTGGAGCTCACGGGTAAGGAGCTGCGCGGATGAGCGCCGCCGGTACGTACACGCCGAAGCCGGGCGCCGCCCCGCTGCCCCGCATGATCGCGGCGCAGGCGGTCCTGGAGACGAAGATGCTGCTGCGCAACGGCGAGCAGCTCCTCCTCACGGTCGTCATCCCCACCCTGCTCCTGGTGCTCTTCTCGGCCGTCGACATCGTCGACACGGGCAAGGGCAAGTCGGTCGACTTCCTCACGCCCGGCATCCTCGCGCTCGCCGTGATGTCGACGGCCTTCACGGGCCAGGCCATCGCGACGGGCTTCGAGCGGCGGTACGGGGTCCTCAAGCGGCTCGGCGCCTCGCCGCTCCCCCGCTGGGGCCTGATGACGGCGAAGACCGTGTCGGTGCTGGTCACCGAGGTGCTCCAGATCGTGCTCCTCACGGCGATCGCGTTCGCGCTCGGCTGGTCCCCGCACGGCAACCCCGCCGCCGTGCTGATGCTGCTCGTCCTCGGCACCGCGGCCTTCTCCGGGCTCGGCCTGCTGATGGCGGGCACCCTCAAGGCGGAGGCGACGCTGGCCGCCGCGAACCTGGTCTTCCTGCTGCTCCTGGTGGGCGGCGGCGTGATCGTGCCGCTCGACAAGTTCCCGGACGCGGCCCGGTCGGTGCTCGGCCTGCTGCCCATCTCGGCGCTCTCGGACGGCCTTCGGGACGTGCTGCAGCACGGCGCCGGGATGCCGTGGGGCGACCTCGGAATCCTCGCCGTCTGGGCGGCGTTGGGGCTCGGCGCGGCAGCACGCTTCTTCCGCTGGGAGTAACTCCCCCTCGTAACTCCCCTGCTGCCTCCCGGAGTAAGGCGCGTCACAAAAGCACCGCATACGTCCCCCTCGTGAAGCCGTGCACAAGCGGACCCCTACGATGGGGCCCGTGCCAAACGTGACCCGGGCCGACGCCGTCGCCTTCGTGCGCAATCCGCTCGCCTACATCGCCGAGCGCTGGACCCCCGCCCAACGGACCGTCCAGCGCGCGGCCCTGCTCTCCCTCGCGATGACGGTGGTCATCGTGGTGACGGGCGGCGCCGTCCGGCTGACCGGCTCGGGGCTCGGCTGCCCGACCTGGCCCAAGTGCACGGACGAGTCCCTGACCGCGACCAGCGAGATGGGCTTCCACGGAGTCGTCGAGTTCGGCAACCGCATGCTGACGTACGTGCTGTGCGCGGTCGTCGGCTGGGCGATCATCGCGGCCCGCTCCCAGAAGCCGATGCGGCGCAGCCTCACCCGGCTCGGCTGGGGCCAGTTCTGGCTGGTCATGGGCAACGCCGTGCTCGGCGGCATCGTGGTCCTCGTGGGCCTCAACCCCTGGACCGTCGCGGCCCACTTCCTGCTCTCCACCGCGCTGATCGCGCTCGCCGTCACGATGTGGCAGCGCACCCGCGAGGGCGACGCCGAGCCGCGCCCGCTGGTCGGCAAGGCCGTGGCGCAGCTGGTGTGGTTCCTGGTCGCCGCCTCCGTGCTGCTGATCGCCGTGGGCACCGTCGTGACGGGCTCCGGGCCGCACGCGGGCGACTCCAGCGAGGTGCCGCGGATGGGCTTCGACTGGGAGACGGTCAGTAAGCTGCACGCGGTCCTCGCGTGGATCGTGGTGACGCTGACGTTCGCCCTGTGGTTCGTCCTCAAGGCGGTCGACGCGCCGCGCGGCCCGCTGGCGCGCACCCGCGAGCTCTTCCTGATCCTCCTGGCCCAGGGCGTGATCGGCTACGTCCAGTACTTCACGGACCTGCCGGAGATCCTGGTCGGCCTGCACATGTTCGGCTCGTGCCTGGTGTGGATCGGCGTGATGCGCGTGCTGCTGTCGCTGCGCGAGCGGCCCGAGCTCACCGTCGACGTACCGGCCCAGGCGGACGACTCACGGCTCTCCACCGTCTGACAGCGCGTACACCCGCCGCGCGTTCCCGGCGGCCACAAGCCCCGCCACCCGCTGCGCGTCGCCCAGCGACCACGCCCCCTCGGCCACCCATGTCCCGAGCACCCGCCCCAGGGACTCCCGGAACAGCTGCGCCCCCACCACGTGCAGCTCGGGCAGGCCGTGGGCGCCGCTGGAGAAGAGCAGCTTGCCGAAGGGCGCCAGCTCCAGGACCTCAGCGAGCACCTCGGCGGCGCGCGCCCCGGTCCGTACGAGGGCGGGGCCCACATCCGCGTACACGTGCGGGAAGACCCCGGCGAGGTGCGCGGCGTTGCGGTGGTGCGGATAGCCGTGCAGCAGGACCAGGTCGGTGCCGAGCCCGACCGTGGCCCGCGCGAACTCGCCGAAGTGCGCCTGCGGGTCGGCCGCCCCGGCGTGCAGCTGCAGCGGCAGGCCCGAGGCCACCGCGATCCACAGCAGGTGCCGGAGCAGCACCGGGTCATCGAGGGCCCCGCCCACCTGCCGCCCGGCCAGCCAGCGCCCGACGGCGCCCCGCACCTCGCCGGGGCCCGGTGGTTCGGGGGCGAGGGCGAGGCCGTGCCGTACGCCGGCGACAGAGGTGAAGGCGACGGCTCCGGCGGCGGCGCCGTGCACGGACTCGGCGAGGTTGGCCAGAAACGAGTCGACGGTGCCGGAGGTGTCGGCGACCTGCTCGGCCAGTAATTCCAGGCGCACGATCTCGCGGGCCTGCGCGTCCCCCGTGGACGCCATCTCGCTGGGTCCGGTGAGGTCCCCGGGCAGCCCCGTGTCGACGAGGTACGTGGTGATGCCGCTCCCCCGCAGCAGCCGCCGCCCCGCCTCCATGACGCCGAGCTCGCGGCGCCGGGCCAGGTAGCGGGCGGGCGGGCAGTGGGGTTCGAGCCCGAGCAGCGGCGGGCACCAGCGGCGCACCGCGAAGCCGGTCTGGGTGTCGAAGAAGGTGGTGCCGGGGGCGGGCGGGCCCTCGCCCCCGCCGAGGTGGGCCTCGAAGGTGCCGAGGCCCAGCTCCGTACGGAGCACGCCGTGGCAGTACTGGTCCACCAGGGATGGCGTTTCGATCATCCGGGCTCCTGGTGAGTGGACCGTGCTTCTACGGTCCTAACGGGTGACCCGGGCGTCAGGTGTTGCTTTCGGTCAGTCGCACAGAGGCACGCGGTGCCAGCCGTGCCGGGGGTCAGCCGTTGCTCGGGCCGCCGACCTGGATCCCGGCCATCCGCGACCACTCGTAGGGCCCGGTGCGCACCTTGGCGGCGAACTCGCCGTCGAACTCCTCGTGCACGGTGATCCCGGCCTTCTCCACGGCGCTCTGCGCGATGGCGTAGGTGGGGGCCACGAGGTCGCCCCAGCCGCCGTCCTCGCCGACGAGCACGATGCGGGTGCCGTGCTCGCCGATGTACGAGACCTTGCCCTCGGCGCCGCCGTGGGCGCGGGCGAAGGTGCCGATCTCCTTGGCCAGCCGGGCGGCCTTGCGCTCGGCCTTCGCGGCCTGCTTGGCGTCGTCCGTCGTGTTCTCGTCCGTCTGCTGCGTGTCTGCCATGGGCAGGATGCTACCGACGGGTAGATCAACTGGCGACGGGCGGGGCACGTGGCTTTGAACACCACGTGCCCCGCCCGTCGGCGGAGTCGTCACCCCTGGAAGGGGATCAGCGCAGGAAGGGGTCCACCGCCACCGCCACGAAGAGCAGCGAGACATAGGTGATCGACCAGTGGAAGAGCCGCATCTCCTTGAGCTTGCCGCCCGTGACCTCGGCCTTCGCGCGGTTCTGCAGGCTGTGCGCCTCCCACAGCCACCAGCCGCCGGTGGCGAGGGCGACCACCGTGTAGAACCAGCCGGTGTAGCCGAGCGGCTGGAGCAGCAGCGAGACGCCGACCATCACCCAGCTGTAGAGGACGATCTGGCGGGCGACGACCTTGTTGGAGGCGATGACCGGCAGCATCGGGACGCCCACGCGCGCGTAGTCGTCCTTGACCTTCATGGAGAGCGGCCAGTAGTGCGGCGGCGTCCAGAAGAACATGACGAGGAAGAGGATGACCGGCGCCCACGACATGGAGTTGGTGACCGAGGACCAGCCGATGAGGACCGGCATGCAGCCCGCGATGCCGCCCCACACGATGTTCTGCGAGGTGCGCCGCTTCAGGATCATCGTGTAGACGACCACGTAGAAGAGCAGCGCGCCCAACGACAGCCACGCGGACAGCCAGTTGACGGCCAGGCCGAACAGGAGCGTGGAGACTACGGCGAGCGTGATGCCGAAGGCCATGCACTCGCGGGGGCTCACCATGCCGGTGACCAGCGGCCGTTGCGACGTGCGGTCCATGAGGGCGTCGATGTCGCGGTCGATGTACATGTTCAGCGCGTTGGCGCCGCCCGCGGAGAGGTAGCCGCCCAGGCAGGTCAGGAAGACCAGCCGCAGGTTGGGCACCCCTTGCTCGGCGAGGAACATCACCGGCACGGTGGTGATGAGCAGCAGCTCGATGATCCGCGGCTTGGTCAGCGCCACAAAGGCCCTGACACGGGCCCCGACCGGCCGACGGCCAGAGCTCTGGCTCGTCCCCAGCACCCCCGGTGGACGGGATTCGACGGCCGTCACGCACACCCCTGACAGAGACTCCCAGCGAGCCGCGTCGGACGTTCAGACATGAAGATCCGGTAAAGGCTCGCGCGTACCACGCCACTGTAGACGTTGCCCATACCTGGCCCTTCGCGGGGGTGGGGTCGTGTTGGGGGACGTGTCGAAGGGCCTCGCGCGCCACGCGTCGGGGCAATTCCGGATAACCGGAATAGCCGCCTCAGGAGTGGCCTCCGGAAGCGGTCTTCGGAGGGCGCTTCGGAGAGCTCTTCAGAGGGCTTCGCGGAAGTGGCCAAATGAGCACCCCGAAGTTCACATGGTCGCAGCGGGACAGCCCGTTCGGGAGGCGGAAGTGACGTAGTCGCGGGAGTCTGGAATGACTCCGGAATGACTCGAAAAAATGCACGTCTTTCCAGCGGTAGGCTCGACAGCGCCGGGTGAGATCACACGCCGGCTTCGACATGTAGAGCATGTGGAGAGGAGCCCTGACCCAGGGTGAGCACCAAGCCGACCACCACAGACCTCGAGTGGACCGAACTGGACCAGCGGGCCGTCGATACCGCCCGCGTCCTGGCCATGGATTCCGTACAGAAGGTCGGCAACGGCCATCCTGGTACGGCCATGAGCCTCGCGCCCGCCGCGTACACCCTTTTCCAGAAGGTGATGAGGCACGACCCGGCGGACGCCGACTGGACCGGCCGTGACCGGTTCGTCCTCTCCGCGGGCCACTCCTCCCTGACCCTGTACGTGCAGCTGTACCTGGCCGGCTTCGGCCTGGAGCTGGACGACCTGAAGGCGTTCCGCACCTGGGGTTCGAAGACCCCCGGTCACCCGGAGTACGGCCACACCGTCGGGGTCGAGACGACGACGGGCCCGCTGGGCCAGGGCGTCGCCAACGCCGTGGGCATGGCGATGGCCGCCCGCTACGAGCGCGGCCTGTTCGACCCGGAGACGGCGCAGGGCGAGTCTCCCTTCGACCACTTCATCTACGCGATCGCCGGCGACGGCTGCCTGGAGGAGGGCATCTCCGCGGAGGCGTCCTCGCTGGCCGGGCACCAGAAGCTCGGCAACCTGATCCTGCTGTGGGACGACAACCACATCTCGATCGAGGGCGACACGGAGACGGCGATCTCCGAGGACACCGTGAAGCGGTACGAGGCGTACGGCTGGCACGTCCAGCGCGTGGAGCCCAAGGAGAACGGCGACCTGGACCCGGCCGCGCTGTTCGCCGCGATCCAGCAGGCGAAGGCCGTCACGGACAAGCCGTCCTTCATCGCGATGCGCTCGATCATCGCCTGGCCCGCCCCCAACGCGCAGAACACCGAGGCCGCGCACGGCTCGGCGCTCGGCGACGAGGAGGTCGCGGCCACCAAGCGCGTCCTCGGCTTCGACCCGGAGCAGAACTTCGAGGTCGCCGACGAGGTCATCGCCCACACCCGCAAGGCACTTGACCGGGGCCGTGAGGCCAAGGCCGAGTGGGAGAAGGGCTTCGCGGCCTGGCGCACCTCGAACGCGGAGCGCGCCGCCGAGTTCGACCGCATCTCGGCGGGCGAGCTCCCGGCGGGCTGGGAGGAGAAGCTCCCGGTCTTCGAGACGGGCAAGGGCGTCGCGACGCGCGCCGCGTCCGGCAAGGTGCTGCAGGCCCTCGGCCCGGTCGTCCCCGAGCTGTGGGGCGGCTCCGCCGACCTGGCCGGGTCGAACAACACGACCATCGACAAGACGAGTTCGTTCCTCCCGGCGGACAACCCGCTGCCCGAGGCGGACCCGTACGGCCGGACGATCCACTTCGGCATCCGCGAGCACTCCATGGCCGCGGAGATGAACGGCATCGCGCTGCACGGCGGCACCCGCATCTACGGCGGCACCTTCCTGGTGTTCTCCGACTACATGCGCAACGCCGTCCGGCTGTCCGCGCTGATGCACCTGCCGGTGACGTACGTGTGGACGCACGACTCCGTGGGACTCGGTGAGGACGGCCCGACGCACCAGCCGGTCGAGCACCTGGCCTCGCTGCGTGCCATCCCGGGCCTGAACGTGGTGCGCCCGGCGGACGCCAACGAGACCGCGGTCGCCTGGCGCGAGATCCTCAAGCGCTACACGAAGGTCTACGGCAAGGGCGCCCCGCACGGCCTCGCGCTGACCCGCCAGGGCGTGCCGACCTACGACCGCGAGCTCACCGAGGGCGCGGCCAAGGGTGGTTACGTGCTGTTCGACGCCGAAGGCGGCGAGCCGCAGGTGGCCCTGATCGGCACCGGCTCCGAGGTGCAGCTCGCCGTCGAGGCGCGCGAGCAGCTGCAGGCCGCGGGCGTCCCGACCCGGGTGGTCTCGATGCCGTCCGTGGAGTGGTTCGAGGAGCAGGACCAGGCGTACAAGGACAGCGTCCTGCCGCCCGCCGTGAAGGCGCGCGTGGCGGTCGAGGCGGGCATCGGCCTGACCTGGCACCGCTACGTCGGCGACGCGGGCCGCATCGTTTCCCTTGAGCACTTCGGCGCTTCCGCGGACGGCAAGGTCCTCTTCCGCGAGTTCGGTTTCACTGCCGAGAACGTGGCGGCGGCCGCCCGGGAATCGATCGACGCAGCTCAGCGCTGACGCCCATATACGACCAAGTAGGAGATGTATTTTCCATGACAGACGCACTCAAGCGCCTCTCCGACGAAGGCGTCGCGATCTGGCTGGACGACCTGTCGCGCAAGCGGATCACGTCCGGCAACCTCGCCGAGCTGATCGACCAGAGCCACGTCGTGGGCGTCACGACCAACCCGTCGATCTTCCAGAAGGCGATCTCCAGCGGTGACGGCTACGAGCAGCAGGTCGCCGACCTCGCCGCCCGCGGCGTCACCGTCGAGGAGGCGATCCGCATGATCACGACGGCGGACGTCCGCGACGCCGCCGACATCCTGCGCCCGGTCTTCGACGCGACGGGCGGCCAGGACGGCCGCGTGTCGATCGAGGTCGACCCGCGCCTGGCCCACAACACGGCGGCCACGGTCGCCGAGGCCAAGCAGCTGGCGTGGCTGGTGGACCGCCCGAACACGCTCATCAAGATCCCGGCCACCAAGGCGGGCCTCCCGGCGATCACCGAGGTCATCGGCCTCGGCATCAGCGTCAACGTGACGCTGATCTTCTCCCTGGAGCGCTACCGCGCGGTCATGGACGCCTTCCTCGCGGGCCTGGAGAAGGCCAAGGAGCGCGGCCTGGACCTCTCCAAGATCCACTCGGTGGCGTCCTTCTTCGTGTCCCGCGTGGACACGGAGATCGACAAGCGCATCGACAAGCTCGGCACCGACGAGGCCAGGGCCGCGCGCGGCAAGGCCGGTCTCGCCAACGCCCGCCTCGCCTACGAGGCGTACGAGGAGGTCTTCTCCTCCGACCGCTGGGCCGCCCTCGACAAGGCGCAGGCCAACAAGCAGCGTCCGCTGTGGGCCTCGACCGGCGTGAAGGACAAGGCGTACAAGGACACCCTGTACGTGGACGACCTGGTCGCCCCGAACACGGTGAACACGATGCCGGAGGCCACCCTCGAGGCGGCCGCCGACCACGGCCAGATCACCGGCAACACCATCGCCGGGACGTACGACCAGTCGCGCGCCGAGATCGCGGCCGTCGAGAAGCTCGGGATCTCCTACGACGAGGTCGTGCAGCTGCTCGAGGACGAGGGCGTGGAGAAGTTCGAGGCGTCCTGGAACGACCTGCTCAAGTCGACCGAGGCAGAGCTCAAGCGCCTCGCCCCCTCGGAGGGCTGAAACCTTGACCGCAGTACATGGAGCGAATCCGCTCCGTGACGCCGCGGACCGACGGCTCCCGCGTATCGCGGGGCCGTCGGGCCTGGTCATCTTTGGCGTCACGGGCGATTTGTCCCGCAAAAAGCTGATGCCCGCCGTGTACGACCTGGCCAACCGGGGCCTGCTGCCGCCGGGCTTCTCCCTCATCGGCTTCGCCCGCCGGGAGTGGCAGGACGAGGACTTCGCGCAGGAGGTGCACGACGCGGTCAAGCAGCACGCGCGCACGCCCTTCCGCGAGGAGGTCTGGCAGCAGCTCATCCAGGGCATGCGCTTCGTCCAGGGCAACTTCGACGACGACGACGCCTTCGAGGCCCTGAAGAAGACCATCCAGGACCTGGACCAGGCCCAGGGCACGGGCGGCAACTTCGCCTTCTACCTCTCGGTCCCGCCGAAGTTCTTCCCGCAGGTCGTCCAGCAGCT
This sequence comes from Streptomyces odontotermitis, assembly GCF_050510915.1. Taxonomy (NCBI): domain Bacteria; kingdom Bacillati; phylum Actinomycetota; class Actinomycetes; order Kitasatosporales; family Streptomycetaceae; genus Streptomyces; species Streptomyces odontotermitis. Next base: position 179,938 of record NZ_JBNJLS010000001.1, read on the forward strand.
CAAGAAGCACGGGCTCGCGGACGCCCCGGAGGGCTCCTGGCGGCGCGCCGTCATCGAGAAGCCGTTCGGCCACGACCTGGCCTCGGCGCAGGACCTGAACGCGATCGTGCACGAGGTGTTCGCCCCGGACCAGGTGTTCCGGATCGACCACTACCTCGGCAAGGAGACCGTCCAGAACATCCTGGCGCTGCGCTTCGCCAACCAGATGTTCGAGCCGATCTGGAACCGGTCGTACGTCGACCACGTGCAGATCACCATGGCCGAGGACATCGGCATCGGCGGCCGCGCCGGCTACTACGACGGCATCGGCGCCGCCCGAGACGTCATCCAGAACCACCTGCTCCAGCTGATGGCGCTGACCGCCATGGAGGAGCCCGCCTCCTTCGACGCGGACGCGCTGGTCGCGGAGAAGGCCAAGGTGCTCGGCGCCGTGCGGCTGCCGAAGGACCTCGGCGCGGACACGGTGCGCGGCCAGTACGCGGCCGGGTGGCAGGGCGGCGAGAAGGCCGTCGGCTACCTCCAGGAAGACGGCATCGACCCCAAGTCGAAGACCGACACGTACGCGGCCATCAAGCTGGAGGTGGACAACCGCCGCTGGGCGGGCGTGCCCTTCTACCTGCGTACGGGCAAGCGGCTCGGCCGCCGGGTCACGGAGATCGCCGTCGTCTTCCAGCGGGCGCCCCACTCCCCCTTCGACCACACCGCCACCGAGGAGCTCGGCCAGAACGCGATCGTGATCCGCGTCCAGCCGGACGAGGGCATCACGGTCCGCTTCGGCTCCAAGGTGCCGGGCACGTCGATGGAGATCCGGGACGTGTCGATGGACTTCGCGTACGGCGAGTCCTTCACCGAGTCCAGCCCGGAGGCGTACGAACGCCTCATCCTGGACGTCCTGTTGGGCGACGCCAACCTCTTCCCGCGCACCGAGGAGGTCGAGCTCTCCTGGAAGATCCTCGACCCGATCGAGGAGTACTGGGACAAGCACGGCAAGCCCGCGCAGTACCCGTCCGGGACCTGGGGCCCGGTCGAGGCGGACGAAATGCTCGCACGAGACGGACGGAGCTGGCGTCGGCCATGAGGATCGACCTGACGGACACCACGTCCAGCAAGATCAACAAGGCGCTCGTACAGGGGCGCAGGGCGATCGGCACCCCGGCCGTGGGCATGGTGCTCACCCTCGTCATCGTCACCGACGAGGAGAACGCCTACGACTCCCTGAAGGCCGCCAACGAGGCGTCCCGCGAGCACCCCTCGCGCACCCTCGTGGTCATCAAGCGCGCCGCCCGCTCCCCGCGTGACCGCATCACCTCGCGGATCGACGCGGAGGTGCGGGTCGGCGCGGACGCGGGCACCGGCGAGACGGTGATCCTGCGCCTGTACGGCGAGGTCATCAACCACGCCCAGTCGGTCGTCCTGCCGCTGCTCCTGCCGGACGCCCCCGTGGTGGTCTGGTGGCCGGTGAACGCGCCGCTGGACCCGGCCAAGGACCCGCTGGGCGCCCTGGCCCAGCGCCGCGTCACGGACACGTACGCGGCCGAGCAGCCGATCCAGGAGCTGACCGCCCGCGCCGAGGCGTACCACCCCGGCGACACGGACCTGTCCTGGACCCGGATCACGCCGTGGCGCTCCATGCTCGCGGCCGCCCTGGACCAGGTCGCGTGCAACGTGACGTCGGTCGAGGTGGAGGGCGAGGAGTTCAACCCGAGCGTCGAGCTGCTCGCGATGTGGCTCGCCGACCGGCTGGACGTCCCCGTGAAGCGGTCGCTCTCGGCGGGCCCGGGTCTGACCGGCGTCCGCATGGAGACGAGCTGCGGACCGATCGTCCTGGACCGGGCGGACGGCTCGCTGGCCACGCTCTCCATCCAGGGCCAGCCCGACCGCGCGGTGGCGCTCAAGCGCCGCGAGACGGCCGAGCTGATCGCGGAGGAGCTGCGCCGCCTCGACCCGGACGACACCTACGCCTCGGCGCTGAAGTTCGGCGTCGACCGCCTCGGTGAGCCGTCCGACCAGACGACGGTGCCTGCCGCGGAGACGTCCGAGCCGAAGAAGGCGGCCCCGGCGAAGAAGGCCGCGGCCAAGAAGGCGGCCACGAAGTGACCGCGTCCACGCCGCAGCTCGTCGTCCACCGCGACAAGGAGCTGATGGCGCAGGCCGCGGCGGCCCGCCTCATCACGAAGATCGTCGACGCACAGTCCGCCCGGGGCTACGCGTCGGTGGTCCTCACCGGCGGCCGCAACGGCAACGGCCTGCTGGCGGCGCTGAGTTCGGCCCCCGCGCGGGACGCGATCGACTGGTCGCGCCTGGACCTGTGGTGGGGCGACGAGCGCTTCCTGCCGGACGGCGACCCGGACCGCAACTACACGCAGGCCCGCGAGGCGCTCCTCGACTCGGTGCCGCTCGACCCGGCGCGGGTGCACCCGATGCCCGCGTCGGACGGGCCGTACGAGGTGGAGGCGGCCGCGGAGGCGTACGCGGCGGAACTGGCCGCGGCGGCAGGACCCGAAGACCACGGCCCCGTGCCGACCTTCGACGTCCTGATGCTCGGCGTGGGCCCGGACACCCACGTGGCGTCCCTCTTCCCGGAGCTGCCCGCGGTCCGCGAGACGGAGCGCACGGTGGTGGGCGTGCACGGCGCCCCGAAGCCCCCGCCCACCCGCGTCACCCTCACCCTCCCCGCCATCCGCTCCGCCCGCGAGGTGTGGCTGCTGGCGGCGGGCGAGGACAAGGCGAAGGCGGCGGCGATCGCGCTGTCCGGGGCGGGCGAGATCCAGGCCCCGGCGGCGGGCGCCCACGGCCGGTCCCGCACCCTGTGGCTGCTGGACTCGGCGGCGGCGTCCCAGCTGCCCCGAGACCTGTATCCCCCGGCATCGTCGTGACGGCCTGACGGCCTGACGGCCACCGCACGCGCAGGGCCCCGCACCGACTCCAACCGGTGCGGGGCCCTTACGCGTTGAGGGCGGCGCCGACGGCCCGGCGGTAGCTGCTGCCGTCCCGGGACCGGACCAGCAGACCGTCGCTGACGCAGTGCCGGCGCAGCGCGGCGGTGTCGTCATGGACCGTACGGAACGCCTCGTTGACCTCGCGCTCGCTGTAGCTGCGGTCCTCGTCGAAGAAGGTGCCGGTGAGGTGCACGAGCAGCTCGTGCCGCACGGCGGTGCGGACCGGGATGGAGGTGAGCCGCCCCCGGGCGAAGAACCCCGTGAGCCGGCGCGGCACCGCCATCGGCAGCTCGGCCGGGTGCTCGCGGCGGAAGACGGCGGGGTCGGCGTACAGCGACCCGTCGGGCCGCCGCTCGACGAGCCCCGCGGCGACCAGCCGGCCGAGATGTCTGCGCGCCTCCGGCGCCGCCTCCTCGCGCGGTGGCAGCTCGTCGAGCACGATGCGCGCGTACAGCCGGAGCCGCTCGGGATCGGCGAGAGCGGCCAGGAGCTGGTCCATGGCGGGAGGTCCTTCCGGTGGGCGACATCACAGCCGCAGCAGTCTCACCCGCCGGAAGGCACCCCCGCACCTGATTAAGCGGCGCCCGGCACCGGGGACCGGCGATCAACACCCGCGCGGCGCAGGGCACTTGGCGGACCAGCCCCGGTCAGAACCCGTCACAGGTGGCAGTGGCGAACGTCCCGCCGGCCGTGGCGGTGCGGGTGGTGCCGTCAGCGGTCACCTTGCAGTGGACGGTGCCGCCGGATGCCCCGTGGTGACGACGAGCGTGCCGCCCCTGACGAAGCCCTTCGTCTTCTCTTCCTTGTGCCACGTCGGGTTCACGTCGCTCAGCTGGTTCCGGGAGAGGCCGCCGTCGCCGTAGGTCGAGTAGGTGATCGTGACGTCCTCGGCGTCGCCGGTCACGTCGTACGTGACCGTGATCTCCCGCTTCGACTCCTTGTCGACCTCGTGCCCGATGCTCGTTGAGCGAAAGGGCGCCCCCGACCACACGGGTCGGGGGCACCCTCCGGTCAGGCCGGGGATCAACGCCCGCGCAGCTCCCGGTACTTGGCGACCAGCGCCGTCGTCGACGCGTCCAGGCCCGGTACGTCCGCGCCCTCCGTCAGGGCGGGCTCGACGCGCTTGGCGAGGACCTTGCCGAGTTCGACGCCCCACTGGTCGAAGGAGTCGATGTTCCACACCGCGCCCTGGACGAACACCTTGTGCTCGTACAGCGCGACGAGCTGGCCGAGGACCGAGGGGGTCAGGGACTGCGCCAGGATCGTCGTCGTGGGGTGGTTGCCCTTGAACGTCTTGTGCGGGACGAGCTCCTCGGCGACGCCCTCCGCGCGGACCTCGTCCGGCGTCTTGCCGAACGCCAGCGCCTGCGTCTGCGCGAAGAAGTTGGCCATCAGGAGGTCGTGCTGGGCGACCAGGCCCGGCAGCAGATCGGCGACCGGCTCGGCGAAGCCGATGAAGTCCGCCGGGATCAACTTCGTGCCCTGGTGGATGAGTTGGTAGTAAGCGTGCTGGCCGTTGGTGCCGGGCGTGCCCCAGACGACCGGGCCGGTCTGCCAGTCGACCTGCTCGCCGTCACGGCCGACGTACTTGCCGTTGGACTCCATGTCCAGCTGCTGCAGATACGCGGTGAACTTGGAGAGGTAGTGCGAGTACGGCAGCACGGCGTGCGACTGCGCGTCGTGGAAGTTGCCGTACCAGATACCCAACAGACCCATCAGCAAAGGCACGTTGGACTCGACGGGCGCGGTGCGGAAGTGCTCGTCGACGAGGTGGAAGCCGTCGAGCATCTCGCGGAACGCGTCGGGCCCGATGGCGATCATCAGGGAGAGACCGATCGCCGAGTCGTACGAGTAGCGGCCGCCGACCCAGTCCCAGAACTCGAACATGTTGGCCGTGTCGATGCCGAACTCGGAGACCTTCTCGGCATTGGTCGACAGCGCCACGAAGTGCTTGGCGACGGCTTCCTGACCGGCCCTCAGCTCGGTCATCAGCCAGGCCCGCGCCGACGTCGCGTTCGTGATCGTCTCGATGGTGGTGAAGGTCTTCGAGGCGATGATGAAGAGGGTCTCCGCCGGATCCAGGTCCCGCACGGCCTCGTGCAGGTCCGCCCCGTCCACGTTCGACACGAAGCGGACCGTGAGGTCGCGGTCGGTGAAGGAGCGAAGGACCTCGTACGCCATCGCCGGACCGAGGTCGGAGCCGCCGATGCCGATGTTGACGACGTTCTTGATGCGCTTGCCGGTGTGGCCCGTCCACTGGCCCGAGCGGACCTTCTCGGAGAAGGCGCTCATCTTGTCGAGGACGGCGTGGACACCCGGCACCACGTTCTCGCCGTCGACCTCGACGACCGCGTCGCGCGGGGCGCGCAGCGCGGTGTGCAGGACCGCGCGGTCCTCCGTGGTGTTGATCTTGTCGCCGCGGAACATGGCGTCGCGCAGGCCGAAGACGTCCGTCGCGGCGGCCAGCTCGCGCAGCAGCCGCAGCGTCTCGTCCGTGACGAGGTGCTTGGAGTAGTCGATGTGCAGATCACCGACCTGGAGGGTGTACGAGGAGCCGCGCGCCGGATCCTGCGCGAAGAGCTCGCGCAGCTGCACCTCCCCCAGCTGCTCACGGTGCTTGGCCAGCGCCGTCCACTCGGGCGTCTGATTGAGCCTGGCACGGCTTTCTGCGTTCATCTCGGACTTCAGCCTTCTCTCGCACCTGTGTACGTACCTTGCCCCGCTGCTCTCTCCAACCTAATTGATCAGAGACCGGTATGAGACCTCGAGGGACATCTGTCCGGACACGTCGCGAGAAAGAGGCATCCACGCCGGGAAAAGGACACCGGCCGGACACCCTTTCGGTGCCCGGCCGGTGTCCAATGGCTAGATCTCGCCCCGCAGTTTGGCGAGCGCCTCCGCGAGAATCGCCTCGCCGTCCGCGTCGCTGCGCCGCTCCCGTACGTACGCGAGGTGCGTCTTGTACGGTTCGGTGCGCGGCGGGTCCGGCGGGTTGTCCCGGTCCTGACCGGCCGGAAAGCCACAGCGGGGGCAGTCCCAAGTGTCGGGAACCTGCGCGTCGCTGGCGAAGCTGGGCTGCGTCTCGTGCCCGTTGGAGCACCAGAAGGAGATGCGCAGTCGCGGCGCGGACTCGCCGCGCTCGGCCTCGCCCATCGGCCCCGCCCCGACCCGACTTCCTCGGATCGCGTTGCCACTTGCCACGGTCGTAACTCCCTGCGTGATGGTGCTGCCTGTGTCGAACAGCGGCTGCGCCGCGGGGTCGGGCTCCGGCTCCGCTGCGGGCGCCTCAGTCTACGTAAGGCCCAACGCGCGTCCAGTGTTTGGAGTTACACCCCACTCACGACGCAAGCCCCATGATAAGCCGCGCTCGTCGACGCGTACTGAACATGGGGCTTGGGGTGATGCTTTGGGAAGGTGCCAATTCGGCCGCTGTGAACGTCAGGGAGTGTTCGACTTCATCAGCAGGCCGAGCACGACAATGCAGGCGAACCAGAGCAGACCGACCACGACGGTGATGCGGTCCAGGTTGCGCTCGGCGACCGAGGAGCCACCGACGGACGACTGCATGCCGCCACCGAACATGTCGGAGAGACCGCCGCCCTTGCCCTTGTGCATCAGCACCAGCAGCATCATCAGAGCGCTGAAGACGATCAGGGCGATCGAGAACCCCATAACCACGGCTGGACCAACTTCCTCGGATCTGGATCGACGACGGGGGCCGGGTAGTACCACCCGGCCCCCGCAAGGGTACGTCGTCTCGGCGCCGGAGCATACTCGCCGGTCGCCGAACGGGCTCAGGCCCGGCGGATCACCGGGCGCTCACCAGGCGCTCACTGGTCGGCGAACCGGACGATCTTGACGAACTCCTCGGAGTCCAGCGCCGCGCCGCCCACCAGGGCGCCGTCCACGTCGGGCTGCGCCATGATGTCGGCGACGTTCTTCGCCTTCACCGAGCCGCCGTACTGGATGCGGACCTTGTCGGCGAGCTCCTGCGAGTACAGCTCGGCCAGGCGGCCGCGGATCGCACCGCAGACCTCCTGCGCGTCCTCGGGGGTGGCGACCTCGCCGGTGCCGATCGCCCAGACCGGCTCGTACGCGATCACGATCGACTCGGCCTGCTCGGCCGGGACGTCCTTGAGGGCGCCGTCCAGCTGGTTCAGCGTGTACTGGACCTGCTGGCCCGCCTTGCGGATGTCCAGGCCCTCGCCGACGCAGAGGATCGGGGTCAGGCCGTGCTTGAAGGCGGCCTGCACCTTGGCGTTGCAGAGCTCGTCGGTCTCGTTGTGGTACTGGCGGCGCTCGGAGTGGCCCACGGCCACGTACGTGCACTTCAGCTTGGCCAGCATCGGGCCCGAGATCTCGCCGGTGTAGGCGCCGGAGTCGTGCGCCGAGATGTCCTGGGCGCCGTACTTGATCTTGAGCTTGTCGCCGTCGACCAGGGTCTGCACGGAGCGCAGGTCGGTGAAGGGCGGCAGGACCGCGACCTCGACGGCCTCGTAGTCCTTGTCGGCGAGCGCGAAGGCGAGCTTCTGGACGTGGGCGATGGCCTCGAGGTGGTTGAGGTTCATCTTCCAGTTGCCCGCCATCAGCGGCGTACGGGTGGTCATGCGGGGTCAGTCCTCCAGTGCGGCGAGGCCGGGGAGCGTCTTGCCCTCGAGGTATTCGAGGGAGGCGCCGCCGCCGGTCGAGATGTGGCCGAACTTCGTCTCGTCGAAGCCCAGGTTGCGGACGGCGGCGGCGGAGTCGCCACCACCGACCACGGTGAAGCCCTTGCTGTCGAGCAGGGCCTGCGCGACGGCGCTGGTGCCGCCGGCGTAGTCGGGGTGCTCGGCGACGCCGACCGGCCCGTTCCAGAAGACGGTCTCGGCGTCGACGATCTTCGAGGCGAACAGCTCGCGGGACTTGGGGCCGATGTCCAGGCCCTCCTTGTCCGCGGGGATCTTGTCCGCGTCGACGGTCTCGAAGTCGGCCGGGGCCTTCGTCTTCAGGTCCGGGAAGTCCTTGGAGACCAGGACGTCGACGGGCAGCACGAGCTCGACGCCGTTCTTCGCGGCGCGCTCCATGTACTCCTTGACGGCCGGGATCTGGTCCTCCTGCAGGAGGGAGATGCCCACCTCGTGGCCCTGGGCCTTGAGGAAGGTGTACGCCATGCCGCCGCCGATGAGGAGACGGTCGGCCTTGCCGAGCAGCTCGTCGATGACGGCGAGCTTGTCGGAGACCTTGGCGCCGCCGAGCACGACGGTGTACGGGCGCTTGACGTCCTCGGTGAGCTTCTTCAGGACGCCGACCTCGGTGGCGATGAGGTAGCCCGCGTAGTGCGGCAGCTTGCCCGGGAGGTCGTACACGGAGGCGTGCTTGCGGTGCACGGCGCCGAAGCCGTCGCCCACGTAGACGTCGGCGAGAGCGGCGAGCTGGTCGGCGAAGGCACCGCGCTCGGCGTCGTCCTTGGAGGTCTCGCCGGCGTTGAAGCGCAGGTTCTCGATGACGGCGACCTGGCCGGGCTGCAGGCCGTCCACCGCGTCGTGCGCGGCGGGGCCGACGGTGTCCTGCGCGAACGCGACGGGCGCGCCCAGGAGTTCACCGAGCCGCTCGGCGGCGGGCAGCAGCGAGAAGGCCGGGTCCGGGGCGCCCTTGGGGCGGCCCAGGTGCGAGGCGACGACGACCTTGGCGCCCGCCCCGGCGAGGGCCTTGACCGTCGGCAGGACGGCGCGGATGCGGCCGTCGTCGGTGATGGTGCCGTCGGCGAGCGGCACGTTGAGATCGGCGCGGACGAAGACCCGCTTGCCGTCGACGCCTTCGGCGAGAAGTTCGTCGATCGTCTTCATGACTGGACTCCTTGGGTGGGCTGACGCACAACAGGGCCCGTACGGCGCGGCGTTGCGCGGTACGGACCCTGTGCTCACATCTAGATGCCTGCTCCGGGCTTAGAGCTGGTTGCCGACGAAGACCGTGAGGTCGACGAGGCGGTTGGAGTAGCCCCACTCGTTGTCGTACCAGCCGAGGATCTTCACCGTCTTGCCTTCCTGGACCATGGTCAGGGAGGAGTCGAAGGTGCAGGAGGCCGGGTCGCTGACGATGTCGGACGACACGATCGGGTCCTCGGTGTAGAAGAGGATGCCCTTGAGGGCGCCGTCGTCGGCGGCCTTCTTGAACGCGGCGTTGACCTCGTCCTTGGTGACCTCGCGCTGGAGCTCCACGACCAGGTCGGTGGCCGAGCCGGTCGGGACCGGGACGCGCATCGCGATGCCGTCGAGCTTGCCCTTGAGCTGCGGCAGGACCAGGGCGGTGGCCTTGGCGGCACCGGTCGTGGTCGGGATGATGTTCTCCGCGGCGGCGCGGGCGCGGCGCAGGTCGGAGTGCGGGAAGTCCAGGATGCGCTGGTCGTTCGTGTACGCGTGGACCGTCGTCATCAGGCCCTTGACGATGCCGAAGTTCTCGTCGAGCACCTTCGCCATCGGCGCCACGCAGTTGGTGGTGCAGGAGGCGTTCGAGATGACGTGGTGGTTGGCCGCGTCGTACTGGTCCTGGTTGACGCCCATCACGATGGTGATGTCCTCTTCCTTGGCCGGAGCCGAGATGAGGACCTTCTTGGCGCCGCCGGCGATGTGCTTCGCGGCGTCGGCCTTCTTGGTGAAGATGCCGGTGGACTCGATCACGATGTCGACGCCCAGCTGACCCCACGGGATGTCGGCGGGGTTGCGCTCGGACAGCACCTTGATGGTGTGGCCGTCGACGGTGATGGTGTCCTCGGTGTGCGACACCTCGGCCTTGAGGCGGCCCAGAATGGTGTCGTACTTCAGCAGGTGCGCCGTCGTCGCGGTGTCACCCAGGTCGTTGACAGCCACGATCTCGATGTCCGCACCCTGGTCCAGCAGCGCGCGGAAGTAGTTGCGCCCGATGCGGCCAAAGCCGTTGATGCCTACGCGGATCGTCACGAACCGATCTCCTCGTTAGGTACGCCGGGTTTCGACGCCGGCGAGTTGTATGGGATGTCCCCGACCGAGTCCGACCCTACCTCTCTGCGGGCCTCGGGGTGACATCGAGAGCGCCCGGACGCGGCACCGCGGGCCGTGCCGCCGAGGCGCCGCCGGGCCTCGGGGGACCTTGGTCCCGGCTACGCAGCGTCAACACCGCGCCGGGGGCGCCTTCTTGCCCGTACGTCCGGTCCCTTCCGTATCCCGCCCGGACCTCACCCACTCCGCCCGGCACCTGCGCGAACCCCTCCCCGGACCGCCCGCCGTCACGTGCTGTGACCGTCGCACGGGGTGTCCGGAGCTCACGGTCCGTGGTCCATGTGCCCTCGAAGTCGGGACTTGTGGCCGGTGACTCCGGCAAGTCCGCGGACGTGCCGGAGCCGCCGGCGCCCGAGGGCGGCGGCGGCTCCGTGCGGTGTCCGTGGCGGGAGACGGGGCGGGCGGCGGGGCGGCCCGACGGGGTGGGCCCGTCAGACCGCGAGGTTCTCCGCCATCTCCTCGCTCAGGTTCGACTCCGTGCCCGGGATGCCGAGGTCCTGGGCGCGCTTGTCGGCCATGGCGAGCAGGCGGCGGATGCGGCCCGCGACAGCGTCCTTGGTCAGCGGCGGGTCGGCGAGGGCGCCCAGCTCCTCCAGGGACGCCTGCTTGTGCTCCATGCGCAGCCGTCCGGCGGCCGCGAGGTGCTCGGGGACCTCGTCGCCGAGGATCTCCAGGGCGCGCTGCACACGGGCGCCCGCGGCGACGGCGGCGCGGGCCGAGCGGCGCAGGTTCGCGTCGTCGAAGTTGGCGAGGCGGTTGGCGGTGGCCCGGACCTCGCGGCGCATCCGCCGCTCCTCCCAGGCGAGCACCGACTCATGGGCGCCGAGGCGGGTCAGGAGCGCGCCGATCGCGTCCCCGTCCCGGACGACGACGCGGTCCACGCCGCGCACCTCGCGGGCCTTCGCGGCGATGGAGAGGCGGCGGGCGGCGCCGACGAGCGCGAGGGCGGCCTCGGGGCCCGGGCAGGTCACCTCCAGGGAGGAGGAGCGGCCGGGCTCGGTCAGCGAGCCGTGCGCGAGGAACGCCCCGCGCCAGGCGGCCTCCGCGTCACAGGTGGCCCCCGAGACCACCTGCGGCGGCAGGCCGCGGATGGGGCGCCCGCGCCCGTCCACCAGACCGGTCTGGCGGGCGAGTTGGTCGCCGCCCGCGACGACGCGGACGACATAGCGGGAGCCGCGGCGCAGCCCGCCGGGAGCCATCACGATCAGCTCCGAGCCGTGCCCGAAGATCTCCAGGATGTCCCGCTTCAGCCGCCGCGCGGCCATCGCGGTGTCCAGCTCCGCCTCGATCACGATGCGGCCGCTCACCAGGTGAAGGCCGCCCGCGAACCGCAGGATCGCCGAGACCTCTGCCTTCCTGCAGCAGGTCCGGGTGACGGGGAGCCGGGAGATCTCGTCCTTCACCGCTGCCGTCATCGCCATGGGCCGATCCTTCCATGCATCCGAAAAATACGGTCGTACGCGGCTGCCAGGAGCTCCGGATCGTGCCTTGGAGTTCCGTCGGGCCGGGCCACCGGCGCCAGCTCGACCGTGGCGCCGAACCGCTTGGCGGCGTCGGTCAGGGATGCACGGTCGGGCACGGCGGCCTCGTCGGCCAGCACCACGTCCAGGGCGAGTTTAGGGGCGTGTCGGGCCAAAACCTCCAAATGACGCTGCGGAGAGAAGCCATCGGTTTCTCCGGGCTGCGGGGCGAGGTTGAGCGAGAGGACCCGGCGCGCCTTCGTCTCCGTCAGTGCGTCCAGGAGCTCGGGCACGAGCAGATGCGGGATGACGGAGGAGAACCAGGAGCCGGGGCCGACCACGACCCAGTCCGCGTCCAGGACGGCGGCGACCGCCTCGGGGACGGCGGGCGGGTCGTGCGGGACGACGTGCACGGACTGCACCTCGCCCGGGGTGAGGGCGACGGTGGCCTGGCCGCGGACCGTGTCCACGTCGTCCGGGCGGTCCGGGTCGTGCCCCTTGACCAGGGCCTGGAGCTCCAGGGGCACCGCCGACATGGGCAGCACCCGGCCCTGCGCGCCGAGCAGCTTGCCGACCAGGTCCAGGGCCTGGACGTGGTCGCCCAGCTGTTCCCACAGGGCGACGATCAGGAGGTTGCCGACGGCGTGCTCGTGCAGCTCGCCCTGGGACTTGAAGCGGTGCTGGATGACGCGGGCCCAGGTCTGGCCCCAGTCGTCGTCGCCGCACAGGGCCGCGAGGGCCTTGCGGAGGTCGCCGGGGGGCAGCACGCCCAGCTCGTCGCGGAGCCGTCCGCTGGAGCCACCGTCGTCGGCGACCGTCACCACGGCGGTGAGGTCGCCGGTGATGCGGCGCAGGGAGGCCAGCGAGGCGGACAGGCCCATGCCGCCGCCGAGCGCGACGACCTTGGGCTGCGCCCCGCGCTTGCGGCTGCCCAGGCGGCTGAGGCGGATCATGTTGCTGGCCCGGCGCGTGGGGCTCATTCGCGCCCCATGTCCCGGTGGACGATCACGGTCTCGACGCCCTCGGAGGCCAGGCGCGCGGCGAGCTTCTCCGACATGGCGACGGAGCGGTGCTTGCCGCCCGTGCAGCCGACCGCGATCGTCACGTACCGCTTGCCCTCGCGCCGGTAGCCGGCGGCGATGAGCTGGAGCAGCTCCGCGTACCGGTCGAGGAACTCCTTGGCGCCGGGCTGGTTGAAGACGTACGCCGCCACCTCCTCGTTGAGGCCGGTGTACTGGCGCAGCTCGGGCACCCAGTGCGGGTTGGGCAGGAAGCGCATGTCGACGACGAGGTCCGCGTCGACCGGCAGGCCGTACTTGAAGCCGAACGACATGACCGTGGCCCGCAGTTCGGGCTCCTCCTCGCCCGCGAACTGGGCGTCCATCTTGGCGCGCAGCTCGTGCACGTTCAGGCTGGAGGTGTCGATGACCAGGTCGGCGTCGCCGCGCAGCTCGCGCAGGAGCTCGCGCTCGGCCGCGATGCCGTCGACGATGCGGCCGTCGCCCTGGAGGGGGTGCGGGCGGCGCACCGACTCGAAGCGGCGCACCAGGGCGTCGTCGGAGGACTCCAGGAAGACGATCCGCCGGGTGACGTTCTTCGCCTCCAGGTCGGCGAGGGACTCGCGGAGGTTGTCGAAGAAGCGCCGGCCGCGGACGTCGACGACGACCGCGATGCGGGCGACATTGCCCTGCGAGCGGGCGCCGAGCTCCACCATGGTGGGGATCAGCGCGGGCGGCAGGTTGTCGACGACGAACCAGCCGAGGTCCTCCAGACACTTCGCGGCGGTGCTGCGCCCCGCGCCCGACATCCCGGAGATGATCACCAGCTCGGGGATCGCCGCGTCGGGGGCTCCCGGTGACTCGATGGCCGTGCCCGTACTCACTTGTTCTCCGCCTTCGCCGTGCTCGGTCATGTCTCTTGCCCCCGTCGTTCCGCTTCGGGGCCCGCGGTCGCGAGTTCCCCGTTCTCCTGCGCGGCCGCACCTGATTCGGCCGCTTCTTCTTCCATGATCTCTCCGGTCGCGGTGTTCACCGCCGGGGCCGCGGGTGCCGCCTGCGCGAAGGCCGCCACGACGGCCTCAGCGGTCTTGCGGCCCACGCCGGGGACCTCACAGATCTGGTCGATTGTCGCGGATCGGAGCTTTTTCACCGAACCGAAGTGCTTGACCAGGGTCTGCTTGCGAGCCTCGCCGAGCCCGGGCACCGAGTCGAGGGGGCTCGCCCGGAACCGCTTGGCCCGCTTGCTGCGCTGGTAGGTGATCGCGAAGCGGTGCGCCTCGTCGCGTACGCGCTGCAGCAGGTAGAGGCCCTCGCTGGTGCGCGGCAGGATCACCGGGTCGTCCTCGCCCGGCACCCAGACCTCTTCGAGGCGCTTGGCGAGGCCGCACACCGCGATGTCGTCGATGCCGAGCTCGTCCAGGGCCCGCTGGGCGGCCGCGACCTGCGGCTGCCCGCCGTCCACGACGACGAGCTGCGGCGGGTACGCGAACTTCTTGGGGCGCCCGTCCTCCTCGGTGAGGGCTTCCTTGGCCTCCGCCGCGCCCTCGGGGGACTCGGCGGACTCGGGGGACCACTCCCCTGTCCTCTCCTTGTCGGCGAGGTACCGCTTGAAGCGGCGGGTGATGACCTCGTGCATGGAGCGGACGTCGTCCTGCCCCTCGAAGCTCTTGATCTGGAAGCGGCGGTACTCGCTCTTGCGCGCGAGCCCGTCCTCGAAGACGACCATGGAGGCGACCACGTCGTCCCCCTGCAGATGCGAGATGTCGTAGCACTCGATACGGAGGGGGGCGCTGTCGAGCTCCAGGGCGGCGGCGATCTCCTCCAGGGCGCGGGAGCGCGTGGTGAGGTCGGAGGCGCGCTTCGTCTTGTGCAGGACGAGGGACTGCTGGGCGTTGCGCGCGACGGTCTCCATGAGGGCCTTCTTGTCGCCGCGCTGCGGGATGCGCAGCGAGACGTTCGACCCGCGGCGGCCGGTGAGCCACTCCTGGACCGGCGCTATCGGGTCGGGCAGCGCGGGGACGAGCACCTCCTTCGGCACGGCGTCGCCGCTCTCCTCCCCGTACAGCTGCTGGAGCGCGTGCTCCACGAGGTCTCCGGTGGTGACCGCCTCGACCTTGTCGGTGACCCAGCCGCGCTGGCCGCGCACCCGGCCGCCGCGCACGTGGAAGATCTGCACGGCCGCCTCGAGCTCGTCCTCGGCGACGGCGATGAGGTCCGCGTCCGTGGCGTCGGCGAGGACGACGGCGCTCTTCTCCATCGCCTTCTTCAGGGCGTCGATGTCGTCGCGCAGCCGGGCCGCCCGCTCGTACTCCATCTCCTCCGCGGCGTCCGTCATCTGCCGCTCCAGGCGGCGGATGAACGTGCCGGTGTGCCCCGCCATGAACTCGCAGAAGTCCTCGGCGAGTTCACGGTGGTCCTCGGGCGAGATCCGGTCCACGCAGGGAGCCGAGCACTTGCCGATGTAGCCGAGCAGGCAGGGGCGGCCGGTGCGGGCGGCGTTCTTGAACACCCCGGCGGAGCAGGTGCGGACGGGGAAGACGCGCAGCAGCAGGTCGACGGTGTCGCGGATCGCCCACGCGTGCCCGTACGGGCCGAAGTAGCGCACGCCCTTCTTCTTCTGGCCGCGCATCACCTGCACGCGCGGGAACTCCTCGTTCATCGTCACCGCGAGGTACGGATAGCTCTTGTCGTCGCGGTACTTGACGTTGAACCGGGGGTCGAACTCCTTGATCCAGGAGTACTCCAGCTGCAGCGCCTCGACCTCGGTGCTCACCACCGTCCACTCGACGGAGGCGGCGGTGGTCACCATCGAGCGCGTGCGGGGGTGCAGGCTCGCCAGGTCCTGGAAGTAGTTGGCGAGGCGCTGGCGCAGGCTCTTGGCCTTGCCGACGTAGATCACCCGGCGGTGCTCGTCGCGGAATTTGTAGACCCCCGGCGAGTCGGGGATCTGTCCCGGCTTGGGGCGGTAACTGGAGGGGTCTGCCATGCGGGACAGCCTACTGGCGGCCGCTGACAGGGCGGGGCCCGCCGGGGCCCCGCCCTGTTTCCCTCCCCTTCCTCGGCCGGTTCCTCAGCCGAGGCGGCGCGAGCGGCGCCGGACCACCGCGATCCCGGAGAGGCCGAGGGCAACGGCCGCCCCCACTCCGGCCACGGCGGAGACGACGGTCAGCGGTCCGTCGGCGGACGTCCCGGTGGACGAGGCCGACTCGCTCCCGCTCGGCCGGGCGCCGAAGCCGCCCGCCTTGCCGGACTTCGCGTAGCCCGAGCCGGGCAGCTTGTCGCCGTACTCCTTGTGGACCCGCTTCTGGTAGGCGGCGACCGACGTCCCGCGCGCGCCGATCGCGCGCACCGCGTCCGCGTCCAGGGGCAGCACGCGCGTGCGTGCCTGCACGTACCAGGCGTTGATCTGCGGCTCGTGGAAGACGGTGCCTCCGGGGAGCTTCTTGGCGCCCGCGCGCGCGTAGCGCGTCTCGTCGTCGCCGGTGGCGATGTTGACGACCTTCCAGGAGGTGCCCTGCTTCGCGGTCCACAGGGAGGCCCGCTGCCCGTCCGCCGAGACGGCCTCGCTGGCGAGGAACTGCAGCCGGCCCACGGGCGCGTCCTTCTTGCCCGCGACGAACTCCGGCGAGAGGTAGTACACGGGCACGGCCGCGCCCTCCACGCGCGGGTGGGCCGCCTTCTTGCTGACGGCTCCGTCGCGGGCGAAGAAGCGGGACAGGGTGTCGAGGGTCGCGGGCGCCGTCGCCGCCTCGTGCGCGGCGCTGCGGTTGGCGGCCGAGGGGGCGGTGGGCCGGGCGGGCTCGGCGTGCGCGTACGGCGCCGCGAGGCCCAGCAGGAGCGTGGCCGCGGAACCGGCCAGCCCGGCCTTCAGGAGGGTGTGCGGAAGCCTTCTGGTCATCGCGCTCACGCCCCGATCCCGTAGAGAGAGTGGGTCCAGGAGAAGGTGTTGTTGTCGACGTACCAGGCGTGCGAGGCCCAGTTGTAGCGGTCGTTGGAGGGCCACGGATCACCCCAGTACACCCAGCTGTTGGCGTCGTCGTAGCCGTAGAGGACGTGCATGTGGCCGCCGCCGTTGGACCACTGGATGCGGGTCTCGACCGGGCGGCCCGCGTCGATCTCGGACTTCACGGTGGAGTAGCGCAGCCAGCCGCTGACGTACCTGCCGGGGTTGATGCCCGCCCAGTCGAGGCCGTCCTGCACATTGCCGAGCGTGGCCTGGTTGTTGGGGCAGGTGCTGCCCTGCTGGCGGCCGAACGCGGCGTTGCAGAACTGGTTCTGGCTGTAGTTCTTGCCGAGGAAGGTGGCGATGGTGTTGCCGGCCGCGGCCCAGCACCAGTTGGTCTTCTGCTGGGCCTGCATGGTGATGTTGAGTCGCTTGGCGGCGAGGGCGCCCACGTCCGAACTGCCGGTCGTCGTGGACGTCGTGGACGCCGTGGGCATGGCGGCCGCGGCGGGGGCGTGGGCCGGGGCGGCGGTCGCGGTGGCGGTGGCGGGTGCCACGAAGAGGGCCGTCGCGACGGCGGCGACCGCGGACAGGCGTCTCAGCCTGCTGGTGCTGCTGGTTCTGTGGCGCATCGCGTTCCTCCCGAGGGGGGTGGGGAGTGGTGGAGGAGCGCGTCCGGACGCTGCGATTGAGCATCGAGTGTTGTCGGGAGCAGGTCAACACGCTTCAATGCGGGATGACTTGGGCCGTGAACGGCGGCGTACGGATGTGAACGGGGGCCGTACTCCCACCTGGTGGCCCGCTCCGACCGGCGAGAACGCGCGGACGGCCGAAGTGAACGTTCACAGAGGGAGCACTGCAGTGCGGAACGGCACACAGCTCGCGGACGGCGCACCGACGGAGCGGGACAGCACCGCGCCCGGCGCGCGCGGCAGCTCCCCCGACCTGGAGGCCGCCCTGCGGACCGGCCCCTTCCACATCGCCCTGCGCACCGCGATCGCCGCCCGCCGCCTCCCCCTGCAGCGGGTGCGCCACCACCTCGCGCGCCACGGCGTCAACGTCGGCGTCACGAGCCTCAGTTACTGGCAGCAGGGCGCCCGCCGCCCCCAGCGGCCCGAGTCACTGCGGGCCGTGCGCGCCCTGGAGGAGATACTCCGGCTCCCCGAGGAGTCCCTGATCCGGCTGCTCGCCCAGCCCGCGGAGCGCGCCGACCGGGAGCGCCCGGCGGCCCGTTCGTACCGCTCCCTGGTGGAGGCGTCCGACGTCCTGCAGTCGCTGCTCGCGGAGCTCGGCTCGCCGCTCGACGGCGGCCTGCACACCATCGGCCACCACGAGCGCGTCCGCATCGGGCAGGGCCGCGAACTCCTCGGCCGCGACTCGCAGCACGTGGTCCGCGCCCACAAGGACGACATCGACCGCTACCTGGCCATCCACCACGGCGACCCGGGCTGCGACCCCGAGCGGATGACCGTACGGGCCCTGGAGAACTGCCGTACGGGGCGGGTGCGCTGGCATCGGGCGACGGGTGTGCTCGTCGCGGAGCTCCTCTTCGACGCCCGGCTGCGCGCGGGCGACACCCACCTGTTCCGCTACGGCTTCGAGGACGGCACGGCGGGGGTGAGCTCCGAGTACCAGCGGGGCTTCAGCTTCGCGGGCGGCCAGTACGCGCTCCAGATCCGCTTCGCCGAGCAGGCCCTGCCGGTGCGCTGCCACCGCTTCACCCAGCACTCGGCGGCCGCTCCGCGCGGCGGCGTCCGGGAGTTGACGCTCAGCGGCAGCCACCGCTCGGTGCACCTCGTGGAGCCGCAGGTGCGAGCCGGGATCGTGGGGATCGGCTGGGACTGGGAGTGACGCGGGCGGCCGTCAGGCCCCCCGGCCTCGCGTCGCCAGGCCCCCGGCCTCGCGTCGTCAGGCCCCCCGGACTTGGATCGTCAGGCCCCGGGCCCCGCGATGATCTTGCCCTTCTCGACCTTGACCGGGAGCTCCTGCAGCGGCGCGGTCGCCGGGTCGTGCAGCACCTTGCCGCTGGTGGCGTCGAACTGGCTGCCGTGGCAGGGGCAGATGAGCTTGTGCCCCTCCAGCTTGTTGATGGGGCACTTGGCGTGGGTGCAGATCGTGCTGAACGCCTTGTACTCGTTCTCCGCGATCCGGCTGACCACCACGTTCTCGTCGGTGTAGAGCTTCGAGGCGCCCACCGCCACCTCGTCCTGCTTGCCCAGGTCCACCGGAGCGGTCGGCGCCGACCGGTTGCCGCCGCCGTCGTCGGACGAGCAGGCGGTGAGCCCGATCCCGGCAGCCGGGACGAGGGCGGCCGCACGCAGCACGGAACGGCGGGCGGGGGGCGTGCCGGGCATGGTGTCTCCACAGGTCAGCGGGGCAACAGTGACGGAAGTGACCATACCGGTGCGAGGGGTGCGGCCCGGGTGGGGCACGAGCGTGCCCGAGTGACGCCCGTGTCCGCCCTTACGGGCACGGGAGCCCTAGGGTCTGACGGAGAGTCCGGGCCGCGGCCCGGGGCCTGCCCGAGAGCAGCACTCGCACCGCCACGGAGCCGGAGGAACGTGCCGTGATAGTCGTCGCCGGAGAGGCCCTGATCGACCTGGTGCCGCACGGGGAGCCGGAAGGCACCGGCCCCGGCGGGCTGCCCGCGCTCGCGCCGCGGCTCGGCGGGGGTCCGTTCAACACCGCGGTGGCGCTCGGCCGCCTCGGCGCTCCCGTCGCGTTCGTCTCGCGGGTCTCCCGGGACGGGTTCGGGGAGGCGCTGCTCGGGGGCCTGCGCACGGCGGGAGTCGACGTGTCGTACGTGCAGCGGGGCGCCGAACCGACGACGCTCGCCGTGGCCTCGATCGGCGCGGACGGCTCGGCCGGGTACTCCTTCTACGTCGAGGGCACCGCCGACCGGCTCTTCGAAGTGCCCGGGCAACTTCCGCGCGAGATACGGGCGATGTCGTTCGGGACCTGCTCCCTCGTCCTGGAGCCGGGCGCGAGCGCGTACGAGGAACTGCTGCGCGCCCAGGCCGCACGCGGCGTCTTCACGGCGCTCGACCCCAACATCCGGGCGGTGCTCATCCCGGACGCGGACGCCTACCGGGCCCGCTTCAAGAGCTGGCTGCCGTCGGTGTCGCTGCTCAAGCTGTCGCAGGAGGACGCCGACTGGCTCGGCGGGAGCCCGCAGGAGTGGCTGGCGGCGGGGCCCGCGGCCGTGGTGGTGACGCGGGGCGGCGCGGGACTCTCGGTGCACACGCGCGCGTGCGGGGAGGTACGGGTGCCGGGTGAGCAGGTCGCCGTGGTCGACACGATCGGCGCGGGCGACACCGTCAACGCGGCACTGCTGCACGGGCTCTCGGCCCGGGACGCGCTGTCGGCCGAGGCCGTGGAGGCCCTGTCCGGCGACGCCTGGGCCGAAGTGCTGCGGTTCGCGGCGCGCGCGGCGGCGGTCACGTGTTCCCGGGCGGGCGCCGAGCCGCCGTACGCGCGGGAGTTGGGGCTCTGAGGGGCGCCTCCCCCAGGGTGGCTCCCCCAAGGCGCTTCCCCTCGGGGCGGCTCCGGTCGGTCAGCCCGACACCGCGCGCAGGCCGCCCGGCTTGCGGCCGTCGAGCCGGTCGAGGGCCGCGGCCGTGGCGTCGTCGTCCGGCAGGTACACGACGAGGCGCTGCTGGTCGCTCTCCGCCAGCGTCAGGGTCTCGTACGCCAGGCAGAGGCCGCCCGCCTCGGGGTGGTGCAGACGATCGACCCCGGTGCGCCGGGGCAGCCGGGGCGCGCTCTTGAGGCGCTCGGCGAACGGGCAGCCCGCCATGACCGTCAACTCGTCGATGAACCCCTTGACATGGGGGTCGGCGGGCGGGGACTCGGTGCGCAGGTAGGCAAATTGCTCGTCCGCCACGCGGTCCCAGTCGGGGTAGGCGTGCCGGGCGCGGGCGTCGGTGAAGACGAACCGGACGAGGTTGGGTTCGTGCTCGTCGAGCAGGCCGAGGGGGCGCACGATCCGCTCGTAGCCGGTGGTGTGCGCGAGGACGTCGCCGAGGCGGTTGAGCAGGACGGCGGGGGCGGGCTCCAGTCGGTCGAGGAGGGCGCGCACCGTGGGGCGGACCGTGCGGGTCGGCTCGGGCGCTCCGGCGCAGCAGATGGCGTCGGCTCCGTGGGCCTTCTCCAGTCGGTGCAGGTGGATGCGCTCGTCCAGGGTCAGGCGCAGCGCGTCGGCGAGAGCGCCGAGGACGGGGGACGAGGGGTGGCGGTCGCGGCCCTGTTCGAGCCGGGTGAGGTACTCGACGCTGATTCCGGCGAGGGTGGCGACCTCGGAGCGGCGCAGCCCGGGGGTGCGGCGGCGGGGTCCGGTGGGCAGGCCGACCTCCGTGGGTGTGACGGCTTCGCGCCGGGCGCGCAGGAACAGTCCCAACTCGTTGTCGCTCACCGTTCGAACGTATCAGCAGGTTTCACGCGGAGGGTGGCCCTGTCACTACCAGTCTCGGCCCGGCCTTCCTCGTGCCGTCGCGGCGCCGCAGAGTGGTCGGCATGACTACTGAGACCGGAACGCCGTCCACCGCCCCCGCCCAACTGCCGCTGCCCGCGGGCCGCTGGGAGTACGACCCGCTGCACTCCGCCGTGAACTTCTCCATCCGCCACCTGGGCATCTCGAAGGTGCGGGGCCGCTTCACCGAGGCGACGGCCGAGCTGGTGGTGGGCGAGACGGCCGAGACGACGACGGTCGGCGCGACCATCGCCCTGGCCTCGATCGACACCGCCAACGCGGACCGGGACGCGCATGTGCGCGCCTCCGACCTGCTGGATGTGGAGAAGCGCCCGACGATGACGTTCCGCTCGACGCGGGTGGCGGGTGCGGGTGAGGAGTGGACGATGGCGGGCGAGCTGACCATCGGCGAGGTGACCCGTCCGGTGTCGCTCGCCGTGGAGTTCGGCGGCCTGCAGAACTTCCCCGGCGACGAGCGCCGCCGGGCCGGTTTCGAGGCGAACGGCGAGATCCGGCGCAGCGAGTTCGGGCTCGACTTCGCGCCCGGACTGCTCGGCGAGGTCGTGAAGATCCAGCTGGACATGCAGTTCGTGGAGCCCGCGAAGGCCGAGTAGAGGGCCCATTGACGGGCTCGCCACTGTCGGGTTCACCGCTGACGGTTCGCCGCCATCGGGGTTCGCCGCTGACGGGAGTCGTCGCTGACGGGAGTCGTCGCTGACGGGCTTCCTCGCTATCGGGGTTCTTCGAAGGCGCCGTGCCGGCCCGCGCCCGACGCGAATCTCGCCGCCCCGTCGGCGGCTTCCTTGAGCGACCGCAGCCCGTGCGTCAACTCGCCTGCCAGGGCGGCCCCTTCGGAGAGGCCGCCCTGTTCGCGTACGGAGAGCCGGTCCTCTCGCAGGCAGGTCTGCGGGAACGCGGCGAGCTGGGCGGCCAGTTCCTCGGCCGCCGCGCGTGCGGTGCCGTTCGGCACGACCCGGTTGACCAGGCCCATGCCGAGCGCCTCGGCGGCGGCCACCGGGCGACCGGTGAGGATGAGGTCCATGGCGTGCGACTCGCCGATGAGGCGGGGCAGCCGCACCGTGCCGCCGTCGATGAGCGGGACGCCCCAGCGGCGGCAGAAGACGCCGAGCACGGCGTCGTCCTCGGCGACGCGCAGGTCGCACCAGAGGGCGAGTTCGAGGCCGCCCGCGACGGCGTGCCCGGAGATGGCCGCGATGACCGGCTTGGACAGCCGCATCCTGGTGGGCCCCATCGGCCCGTCCCCGGCCGCCGGGCCCTCGACCTGCGTGATCTCGTTGCTGTCCGGGGTCGCCATGGCCTTCAGGTCGGCGCCCGCGCAGAACGTGCCGCCCTCGCCCCACAGGACGGCGACGGAGGCGTCCGGGTCGGCCTCGAAGTCCCGGAAAGCACCGGCGAGGGCCCGCGCGGTGGGCCCGTCGACGGCGTTGCGCACCTCGGGGCGGGACAGCACGACGGTGGTGACGGGTCCTTGGCGTTCGCTGCGTACGGGCATGCGGACCAGACGACCACGCCCCGCCCTCATGGACAAGACGTCCACGGGGGCGGGGCGTTGGCGATTCGTCCGTGCCGCTCAGCCGGCTCAGCTGCTCGGCCCGACGGCTCGGTCCTGCGGCTCAGCTCTTCCGCGCGCGGGTCGCCTTCTTGGCGGGCGCCGCCTTCTTCGTGGCGGTCACCTTCTTCGTCGCCGTCTTCCTCGCGGGGGCCTTCTCCGCCGCCGTCACCTTCTTCGCGGGTGCCTTCTTGGCGGCTGCCTTCTTCGTGGCCGTCTTCTTCGTGGCCGTCTTGCGCGCCTGGGCGGGCACCGCGTCGCTGATGCGGTCGGCCGCGAGGATGTCCCTGAGGAACTTGCCGGTGTGGCTGGTCGGGACCCCGGCGACCTCTTCGGGGCTGCCCTCGGCGATGACCAGGCCGCCGCCGCTGCCGCCCTCGGGGCCCATGTCGACGACCCAGTCCGCGGTCTTGATGACGTCGAGGTTGTGCTCGATGACGATGACCGTGTTGCCCTTGTCCACGAGGCCGGAGAGGACGGCGATGAGCTTGCTGATGTCCTCGAAGTGCAGGCCGGTGGTGGGCTCGTCCAGGACGTAGACGGTGCGGCCCGTGGAGCGCTTCTGCAGCTCGCTCGCCAGCTTCACGCGCTGGGCCTCGCCGCCGGAGAGCGTCGGCGCGGACTGACCGAGGCGGACGTAGCCCAGGCCGACGTCGTTGAGCGTCTTCAGGTGGCGGGCGATCGCGGGCACCGCCTCGAAGAAGCCGAGGGCCTCCTCGATGGGCATGTCGAGCACCTCGGCGATGGACTTGCCCTTGTAGTGCACGTCCAGCGTCTCGCGGTTGTAGCGGGCGCCGTGGCAGACCTCGCACGGGACGTACACGTCCGGCAGGAAGTTCATCTCGATCTTGATGGTGCCGTCACCGGAGCAGTTCTCGCAGCGGCCGCCCTTGACGTTGAAGGAGAAGCGTCCGGGGAGGTAGCCCCGCACCTTCGCCTCCGTCGTCTCCGCGAAGAGCTTGCGGACGTGGTCGAAGACTCCGGTGTACGTCGCCGGGTTCGACCGCGGGGTGCGGCCGATGGGCGACTGGTCCACGTGCACGACCTTGTCGACGAGGTCGTCGCCGTCCACGCGCGTGTGCCGCCCGGGGACGTTCCTCGCGCCGTTCAGCTCGCGGGCCAGGTGGGTGTACAGGATGTCGTTGACCAGCGTCGACTTGCCGGATCCCGAGACACCCGTGACGGCCGTGAGGACGCCGAGCGGGAAGGAGACGTCGATGTCCTGGAGGTTGTTCTCGCGCGCCCCGTGCACCGTGAGCCGACGCGAGGGGTCGGCGGGACGGCGTACGTCCGGGACCGGGATGGCCTTGCGGCCCGACAAGTAGGCGCCGGTCATGGACTGTTGGTTGCCGAGCAGCTCCTTCAGGGAGCCGCTGTGCACGACCTTGCCGCCGTGCTCACCGGCGCCGGGGCCGATGTCGACGACCCAGTCCGCCACCTTGATGGTGTCCTCGTCGTGCTCGACGACGATGAGGGTGTTGCCCATGTCGCGCAGCCGGACGAGGGTCTCGATGAGGCGGTGGTTGTCGCGCTGGTGGAGGCCGATCGACGGCTCGTCCAGGACGTAGAGCACGCCGACGAGGCCGGAGCCGATCTGGGTGGCCAGGCGGATGCGCTGGGCCTCGCCTCCGGAGAGGGTGCCCGCCGCGCGGTTCAGCGAGAGGTAGTCCAGGCCGACGTCGACGAGGAAGCGCAGCCGCTCGTTGACCTCCTTGAGGACGCGCTCGGCGATCTTCTTGTCGCGGGCGCCCAGCTTGAGCTCGGCCAGGAAGTCCGCGCAGTCGCTGATCGACATCGCGGAGACCTCGGCGATGGACTTCCCCATGACCGAGACGGCCAGGACGATCGGCTTGAGGCGCGTGCCCTCACAGGTGGGGCAGGGCACCTCGCGCATGTAGCCCTCGAAGCGCTCGCGGCTCGCATCGCTCTCGGCCTCGCTGTGGCGCCGCTTCACGAAGGGGACGGCGCCCTCGAAGGCCGTGGTGTACACGCGCTCGCGGCCGTACCTGTTGCGGTAGCGCACCTCGATCTGGGTCTTGTGGCCGTGCAGGAGGGCCTTCTTGGCGCGCTGCGGGAGGCCGGCCCAGGGCATGTCGGTGGAGAAGCCGAGGGCGTCGGCGAGGGCTCCGACGAGGCGGCCGAAGTAGTCCTTCGTATGACCGTGCGACCACGGGTGGATGGCGCCCTCGTCGAGCGACTTGTCCTCGTCCGGGACGATCAGCTCGGGGTCGACCTCCATGCGCGTGCCGATGCCGGTGCAGTCGGGGCAGGCGCCGAAGGGCGAGTTGAAGGAGAAGGAGCGGGGCTCGAGCTCTTCGAAGGACAGGTCGTCGTACGGGCAGTAGAGGTGCTCCGAGTACATGCGCTCGCGCTCGGGGTCGTCCTCCGGGAGGTCGACGAAGTCGAGCACGACCATGCCGCCGGAGAGACCGAGGGCCGTCTCCACGGAGTCGGTGAGGCGGCGCTTGGCGCCCTCCTTCACCGTGAGGCGGTCGACGACCACCTCGATGGTGTGCTTCTCCTGCTTCTTGAGCGTGGGCGGCTCGGAGAGCTGGATCGTGGCGCCGTCCACCCGCGCGCGGGAGTAGCCCTTGGTCTGGAGGTCGGCGAAGAGGTCGACGAACTCGCCCTTGCGCTCGCGCACCAGCGGCGAGAGGACCTGGAAGCGGCTGCCCTCGGGAAGCTCGAGCACCTTGTCGACGATGGCCTGGGGCGACTGGCGCGCGATGGGGCGGCCGCACTGGGGGCAGTGCGGCTTGCCGATGCGGGCGAAGAGCAGCCGGAGGTAGTCGTAGACCTCGGTGATGGTGCCGACCGTCGAGCGCGGGTTGCGCGAGGTCGACTTCTGGTCGATGGAGACCGCCGGGGAGAGGCCCTCGATGAAGTCCACATCGGGCTTGTCCATCTGGCCGAGGAACTGGCGGGCGTACGAGGACAGGGACTCCACGTACCGGCGCTGGCCCTCGGCGAAGATCGTGTCGAACGCGAGCGAGGACTTTCCGGATCCGGACAGACCGGTGAAGACGATGAGCGAGTCACGCGGGAGGTCGAGCGAGACGTTCTTGAGATTGTGCTCGCGCGCGCCACGGACGATGAGACGGTCGGCCACGCCGGTCCGCACCTTTCTTGAGGGAGGTGACAGAGGCACGGAGCCCCCATCGCTCAAAGAGTAGGGGGAGCCACTGACAACGCCGGTCGGATTCCCTGGTTGGTAACAAACCCCGCCTGCCAAGAATGCCCGACGCCTCGGCCGAGCTTATAGCACGGGCTTTCGATTTACGGGACCGATCCGCCACCTTCACCCGAAGGTGTGGCGGGGCTATCGTCAGGGCCATGATCGATCATGCGCATGACCTGGCGTCTGTACGTGACGCGACCGACCGGCTGCTCGCCGCAGCCGCCAAACTGGACAACGCCTCGGTGGCCGAGCCGTCACGGCTGCCGGGCTGGACGCGCGGCCACGTCCTGGCCCACCTGGCGCGCAACGCGGACGCGCTCGTCAACGTCCTCACCGGGCGGCCCATGTATGTGAGCGCCGAGGCGCGGGACGCGGACATCGAGCGGGACGCGCCGCGAGGGCCGGCGGAGCAGCTGGCGGACATCCGGGAGAGCGCGGAGCGCTTCGCCGCGCAGGGGGCGGAGCCCGCGGACTGGTCCCGCACCGTCGAGCTGCGCAACGGGATCACGGACTCGGCGTCCAACGTGCCCTTCCGGCGCTGGATCGAGGTGGAGCTGCACCACGTGGACCTCGGCATCGGGTACGAGCTGGAGGATCTGTCGGCGGAGTTCACCCAGCGGGAGATCAACTTCCTCGCCGCCCGGTTCCGGAACGCCCCCGGTCTGCCCGCGATCGCGATCAGGCAGGACGACGGCCGGACGCTCTTCACAGGCGCCGTCGAGAGCGTCACGCCGGAGCAGATCGAGAGCGGCCACAAGCACACCTGGGACATCACCGTGAGCGGCCACCAGGCCGACCTCCTCGGCTGGCTCGCAGGCCGCCGTGACGGCTCCGCCCTCACCCCCGAAGGCGGCCCCCTGCCCTCCCTGCCCCCGCTATAGGCTGCCTCCATGACGTACAGCGGAGCAGTGAAGGTCGGCGGTCCCGCGGATGTGCACGAGCTGCAGGACCTGATGATCTCGAAGGTCGCGGTCGGGCCGATGAACAACAACGCCTACGTGCTGCGCTGTCGGGCCACGGACGAGCAGCTCCTGATCGACGCGGCGAACGAGCCGCAGACGCTGCTGAACCTCATCGGGGGCGACGGCATCACGGCCGTCGTCACCACCCACCAGCACGGCGACCACTGGCAGGCCCTCTCGGAGGTCGTCGCGGCGACGGGCGCGCGCACGTACGCCGGGCGTGAGGACGTCGAGGGCATCCCGGTGCCGACGGACGTGGCGGTCGACGACGGGGACACGATCCGGTTCGGGCGCATCACGCTCACCGCCCGCCACCTGGTGGGCCACACCCCGGGCTCGATCGCGCTCGTCTACGACGACCCGCACGGTCACCCGCACGTCTTCACCGGCGACTGCCTCTTCCCCGGAGGCGTCGGCAACACCTGGAAGGACCCGGAGAAGTTCGCGAGCCTCATCGAGGACGTGGAGACGAAGGTCTTCGGGACGCTGCCGGACGAGACGTGGGTCTACCCCGGGCACGGCAACGACACGACGCTGGGCGCCGAGCGCCCGCACCTGCCGGAGTGGCGCGCACGCGGCTGGTGAGCCGAACGGCGCCGGTGAGCCGAACGGGCCCAACAGGTACGGGAGTTACCCGGCGGCGGGAGCGGTGGCGGCGGTGACGAGCGCCGCCACGCGCTCCACCCCGAACACGTACCCCTGGACGCCGCATCCCGCGATCACGCCGTCCGCGCGCTGCGACACGTAGCTGTGGTGCCGGAACGCCTCGCGCTGGTGGATGTTGGAGATGTGGACCTCCACCACCGGGAGGCCGTCGCAGGCGTTGAGTGCGTCCAGAATCGCGACCGACGTGTGGGAGTAGGCGGCAGGGTTGATGACGATGCCCGCGTGGTGCTCGCGCGCCTCGTGGATCCAGTCCACCAACTCACCCTCGTGGTTGGACTGCCGGAGGTCGACGGTCCCGCCGTGCGCGGCGGCCGCCTTGGCACACAGGGCCTCGACGTCGGCGAGCGTGTCGGAGCCGTAGATCTCGGGCTGGCGCTTGCCCAGGAGGTTCAGGTTCGGCCCGTTCAGGATCATGATCGGGGCGGTGGCCAGGGTGCGGGCGGTCATGCGGTCCTCCAGTGGGTCGGCGCCTGAGGGAGGTCTATCACGGCACCCGTAAGGAATCTCACGTGCGGTCTTCGTAGGGGGCTGTCTACGCTCCCGCCATGAACGTCTCCCCTGAAGAGCCCGTCTATCCGCCGAAGCCGTCCCCCGGCGACCGCGTCGCGGTCCTGTCCCCCTCGGCGGGACTGCCCGGACTGTTCCCGCTCCCCTACGAGTTGGGGCTGCGTCGGCTGCGCGAGGAGTTCGGCCTCGAACCGGTGGAGTATCCGACGACCCGGAAGATGGGTGCGAGCGCCGAGGAGCGGGCCGCCGACATCAACGCCGCGTTCGGCGATCCCGGCATCAAGGCGGTCATCGCGAGCATCGGGGGCGACGACCAGATCACCGTCCTGCCGCATCTGGACCGGGAGCTGATCCGGGCGAACCCGAAGCCGTTCTTCGGGTTCAGCGACAACACGAACCTCCTCGCCTATCTCTGTGACGCGGGCGTCGTCGGCTTCCACGGCGGCAGCGTGATGTGCGAGTTCGGCCGCCCCGGCGCCATGGCCGGTCCGACGGCGGACTCGCTGCGGGCCGCGCTGTTCAAGCCGGGGCCCTACGAGCTGCGCCCCGCCGAGCGCTTCCGCGACGTCGACCTGCCGTGGGACGACCCGGCGAACTTCGCGGGCGAGCCGCCGACCGAGCCGGCCGGCGGCTGGACCTGGCGCCGCCCCGAGCGCGTCGTGGAGGGGCGCTCCTGGGGCGGCAACCTGGAGATCCTGTCCTGGCTCCTGATGGCGGACCGGGCGATCGCCGCGGACCTGTCCACGTACGACGGACGCGTGCTGTTCCTGGAGACCTCCGAGGAACTCCCCGCCGCCGAAGAGGTGTTCCGCGTCCTGCGCTCCATGGGCGAGCGCGGTCTGCTGAGCCGCTTCCCCGCCCTCCTGATGGCCCGCCCCAAGCGCCAGTCGCTCACGCAGCGCAACGACGCGGCGGCCCGGGAGGCATACGCGCGCGGGCAGCGGGAGGCCGTGCTGCGGGCCCTCGACACCTACGCGCCGGACACGATGGCCGTCTTCGACGTGGACTTCGGGCACACGGACCCGCAGGTGGTGATCCCGTACGGGGGCGTGGTGCGGGTGGACGGGCCGGGGCGGCGCATCACGGTCACGTACTGACCCGTGCCCTGAGCGCGCCCTGGTGTGCGCCGGGCTTCCGCACGCCCCCGTAACCGACGGTGACGGCGGGTAGTTGACGCGGCATGCGTACCGCTACGTCACCCCCCGCTCCCCCGTCCCTGCCCCGGCTCGCCGCCGCCTCGCTGGTCGGGACCGCCATCGAGTTCTACGACTTCTTCGTCTACGGCACCGCGGCCGCCCTAGTGCTCGGGCCGCTGTTCTTTCCGAGCTTCTCGCCGCTGGCGGGAACTCTCGCGGCCTTCGCGACATTCGGAGTGGGCTTCGTGGCGCGGCCGCTCGGTTCGATGCTCTTCGGGCACATCGGGGACCGGCGGGGGCGGCGGCCCGTGCTCATCGGCTCGCTGCTGCTCACCGGGGTCGCGACGGTCGCGGTCGGCTGCGTGCCGACGTACGAGGCGATCGGAACCGCCGCTCCCGTGCTCCTCCTTGTGCTGCGTTTCCTCCAGGGGCTCGGGCTCGGCGGCGAGTGGGGCGGTGCGGTGCTGCTGACCGCCGAGCACGCCCCGCCCGAGCGGCGCGCACTGTGGTCGAGCTTCCCGCAGATCGGGCCGTCCCTGGGGTTCCTGCTCGCCAACGGCATCATGCTGGCGCTCTCCGCGACGCTCACCGACGCGGAGTTCGCGGCCTGGGGGTGGCGGGTGCCGTTCTGGGTGGCCGGAATCCTCGCGGTGGCCGGGCTCGCGCTGCGCACCTCGCTCGCGGAGAGCCCCGATTTCCTGGAACTCGACGAGCACGCGCGCGTGCCGCTCGCCGAAGTGGTGCGCGGACACTGGCGGTTGGTGCTGCTCACGGCGGGCGCCCTGGCCGTCGGGTACGCGGTGTTCTACGCGGTGACGACCTGGTCGCTCGCCTACGGAGTGGAGCAGCTCGGGGTGAGCCGCACGGTCATGCTGACCTGCATCATGGCGGCCGTCGTGGTGAAGGGCTCGCTGACTCCGGTGGTGGCGCTGCTGGGTGACCGCTTCGGGCGGCGGCCGCTGTGTCTGGCGGGCTCGGCGGCCGCGGCCCTGTGGATGTTCCCGATGGTGGCGCTGCTCGCGACGGGGCAGCCGCTGCTGATGTTCTGCGGCTTCCTGGGGGCACTGCTCGCGTTCATCACGATGTTCGCGGTGATCGCCGCGTATCTGCCGGAGCTGTACGCGCCCCGGGTCCGGTGCACGGGCGCGGCGGTGGGCTACAACCTGGGCGGGGTGCTCGGGGGCGCGCTCACGCCGATCGTGGCGACGGCCGCGGCGAGTGGCGAGGGGACGCCGTGGGGTGTCGCGGCGTATCTGACGGGCGTCGCGCTGCTGAGCCTGGGGTGCTTCGCGCTGCTCCCCGAGACGCGTCCGGCGCCGGAGACGGTGCCGGTCACGGCGTGACGGCGAGCTCCAAGTAGGCGGCGAAGAGCACCAGATGGACCCCGCCCTGCAAGGGAGTGGCCCGTCCCGGGGCGACCGTGAGCGTGCTGACGATCACCGTGAGGGTGAGCAGCACCATGTGGGTCGCGGACAGGCCGAGGACCAGCGGCCCCGACAGCCAGACCGTCGCGACGGCCACGGCGGGGACGGTCAGGCCGATGCTGGCCATCGCGGAGCCGAGGGCCAGGTTGAGGCTGGTCTGGACGCGGTCGCGGCGGGTGGCGCGCAGCGCGGCGATGGTCTCGGGGAGCAGGACGAGCAGGGCGATGACCACGCCGACCACGGCGTGCGGCATCCCCGCGTTCTCCACGCCCGACTCGATCGTCGGCGAGACGCCCTTGGCGAGCCCGACGACGCCGATCAGGGCGAGCAGGAGCATGCCCACGCTGATCAGGGCGGTGCGCGAGGAGGGCGGTTCGGCGTGGTCGTCGGCGTCGACGACATGGCCGTCGCGGGTGATCGGCAGGAAGTAGTCGCGGTGGCGCACGGTCTGGGTCGCGACGAACAGCCCGTACAGCGCGAGCGAGGCGACGGCGGCGAAGACCAGCTGGGACGTGGAGTACTCGGAGCCCGGCTGGCTGGTGGTGAACGTCGGCAGGACGAGGCCGAGGGTGGCCAGCGTGGCGACGGTGGCGAGGGCCGCGCCGGTGCCCTCGGGATTGAAGACGGCCATGCCGTGGCGGAGGGCGCCGACCAGCAGGCAGACGCCGACGATGCCGTTGCAGGTGATCATCACGGCGGCGAAGACGGTGTCGCGGGCCAGGGTGGCACTCTTGTCGCCGCCGTCGGCCATGAGAGTGACGATCAGCGCGACCTCGATGATCGTGACCGCGACGGCGAGGACCAGCGAGCCGAAGGGCTCACCCACCCGGTGGGCGATCACCTCTGCGTGGTGGACGGCGGCGAGGACCGCGCCGGCCAGGACCAGGGTCACCAGGGCGACGACGATGCCGGACAGGTCCCGGCCCCAGGTGAGGGCGAGCAGGACGGCCGCGATGACCGGCACCACGGCCGTCCACTGCGTGACGAGCGGGCGGAGCCGAGTGATCATGCCTCCGATGGTCTCCCGGAGGCCCGGGGGCCGCTACTTCAGCGGCATACGGACGTTCGTCACTTCAGCTCGGTCATCTCCCGTACGTCGCAGTCGGTGAAGACGGGCGGGCGCGTGCACATCGCCACGAGCCGCTCGGAGAGCTGCTGCGTCTCGGGGCGTTCGTTGTTGCGGGCCGCGTCCTCGTGCGAGGCGAATTCGACGATGACGAGGTGGCGCCGCGGGTTGCCGCGGTCCTGGAGGACGATCCGGTGCGTGGGGCCGCCCTCGTGGCCGGCGTACTGCTGGTCGAACTGGCCGATCAGCTCCCGCATCTCGTCGATGCGGTCGGTTTCGAAGTCGATGATCTGGCAGAACCTCATGGTGCCTCCCCTGGCCCGCGCGCCCCGGGTGGACGCCGCGCCCACCCACAAACAAGCACCGGGAGCGGTACGCGACAATCAGCCGCGCACCGCTCCCGGTGCCGATAATTCCTACGCCCGACGCGGTCAGGCTTCGATGCTGTCCTTCTGAGCCGTTTCGGCGGCTTCCCGCTCCTCCTGCTTCTTGGAGGCGATCAGGCTGGTGATCGTGGTGATCACCAGGACGCCGCAGATGACGCCGAGCGAGACCGGGATGGAGATCTCGGGGACGTGCACCCCGTTCTCGTGCAGGGCGTGCAGGACGAGCTTCACGCCGATGAAGCCGAGGATGACCGACAGGCCGTAACTGAGGTGGACCAGCTTCTTCAGCAGACCGCCGATGAGGAAGTACAGCTGCCGCAGGCCCATCAGGGCGAAGGCGTTGGCGGTGAAGACGATGTACGGGTCCTGGGTGAGGCCGAAGATCGCGGGGATCGAGTCCATCGCGAACAGGACGTCGGTCATGCCGATGGCGAGCATGACGACCAGGAGCGGCGTCATGATCTTCTTGCCGTGCTCCACGATGAAGAGCTTCGTGCCGTGGTACCGGTCGGCGACGCCGAACTTCTTCTCGATGGACTTCAGGAGACGGTTCTCCTCGAACTCCTCGTCCTCCTCGTCGGAGCGCGCCTCCTGGATGAGCTTCCAGGCGGTGTAGATCAGGAACGCGCCGAAGATGTAGAAGACCCAGGAGAAGCTCGCGATGATCGCGGCGCCGGCGGCGATGAAGATCGCGCGCAGGACCAGGGCGATCAGCACGCCGAAGAGGAGCACGCGCTGCTGCAGGTGGGTCGGGACCGAGAACTTCGCCATGATCAGGATGAAGACGAAGAGGTTGTCGACGCTGAGCGACTTCTCGGTGATGAAGCCCGCGAAGAACTCTCCGGACGCCTGGCTCTCGCCCGCGACGAGCAGGCCGATGCCGAAGAGAACGGCGAGCACGATCCAGACGACCGTCCAGATACCGGCTTCCTTGATCGACACGTCATGGGGCTTGCGCCCGATGAAGAAGTCGACCGCGATCAGGGCACACAGACCAACGATGGTCAGTACCCACAGGGTCATTGAAACGTCCACTGCGCCTCCGGCGTCGTACGGCTACTTGATCAGCGTCGTCGCTGCCGGAGGTCTCTTCCACCCGAGGCGCTCAGCGCGCTCTGCCGGGCCGACGCCCCGGGACCGATGGCGGTCCGTATTGACGGGTACGTCGCGTACGGGAGTACTCCCCTCCGCAGGAAGAGAGTACGCGAATTACCAAGGTTAGGTAAAGGGGATGGCAAACAAGAGCCAAAAGACCTGGTCAGGTGGTCTCTACTGGGAACGCCCCCTGGTCCTGCGGGCCTCTGCGACCTTGGCCAGGACGTCCTCCAGGACGCGGCTGCCCGCGGGGGCGGCCGGTGGCTCGTACGTCCACGCGTGCCCCACCCACGGGTCGGCGAGGTGGTCGTCAGGCACCGGCGTCAGACGGAGCAGGGAACGCCAGAGCGGGTCGAGCAGCGGGCCGTACCCCGCGGCGTCCTCCCGGTCGGCGACCAGCATGAGGTGGACGCCGACGGCCGGGCCCTCGTCGGCGAGGTAGCGGAGCTGGGTGACCGCGCGGTCATCGAAACCGTGCGGGAAGTCGTTGACGATCAGGAGCTGCTCGGCGGTGTCCACGTCCGGGGGCAGCGAGTCGGCGGCGCCGCCGCGGACGGCCATCTGCACCAGGTCGACGCGCTGGGTGAGCCGGGCCAGGACGGCGGAGACACCGGCGGCCCCGGAGGCGGGCGGCTCGTCCAGGACACCGGAGGCGACCAGCGGGGCGAGGGCGCCCGTGGCGCTGCCCGCCGGGTCGATGACGTGCACCGCGAACTCCCGCGCGGGGTAGACCGCGAGGAGCCGGGCGGCATGGGCGACGGCGCTCTCCATGGCGCGGCGGCGCAGCTCGTCGGCGTCGGCCAGCGAGTCGGCGGCGGAGCGGCCGCTGTCGATCCACAGGCCGCGCTCCAGGGGCAGCCGGACGAGCATCGGGATCCGCAGGTCGGGCGTCTCGGCCAGGCTGAGGTCGCCCAGGCGCAGCGCCATCGGGATCTCGAACGGGGCGCGGTAGCCCTGCCAGACGGGGTTGTCCCAGGAGGCGTAGGCCGGGGGCAGCGCGGGCTCGACCACGTCGGACTCGGCGGTGAGCTGGGCCAGGTCGCGGTCGAGGGCGGCGCGGGCCTGGTCGACGAGGTCGGCGTGCTTGGCCTGGGCTGCCTCGCGCGCGGCGTCGCCCGCTCCCCCGATGCGGCTGCGCGGGTCGGACAGGGCGCGGTCGAGCTCCTGCTCCATGCGGGAGTCGGCGAAGTCCACGGCGCTGCGGTACGCGGAGACCGTGCGGGCCAGGTCCTCGAACATGCCCCACACCTGGTTGTAGAGCCGCTCGTCCATGGACCAGCCGGTCGCGTCGCCCGCCACCGGCTGGGCGGGCTGTCCGGGGGCGGCCGGGGGCGCGGTGGGCGCGGGCGGCGGCGGGGCGGTGGTCGAGCGGCCGGGGTGGGTGTAGTTGACGGGGCCGCCGGTGGGGGCGGGGGCCGGGGCGGGCGCGTCCGCCGGGGCAGTGTTCGACGGGCCGTCGGCGGACGGCTGTACGGACGGAGAGGTGCCGTCGGCGAGCGGTGTGCCGTTGCCCTGGGTCGCCGTGCGCACGCGGGCCTCGTCCGGCGGGCGCGGGGGCGGGGCGGCGACCGAGCGGGCGAGGCCCTGCGCCACCGCCTCGTTGATGGTGCCCGCGAGCTCGCGGGCCTGGGGCAGGCCCTGGTCGACGAGCATGTCGGCGAGGCCGCCCGCGTAGCCCTGGCCGACGGCGCGCACCTTCCAGGCGCCCTGCCTGCGGTAGATCTCCAGGGCGACGACGGCGGACTCGGCGTCCAGGTCCGTGATCGTGTAGCTGGCGACCTCGGTGCCGTCGAGTCCGGTGACCGCGACGAAGGGGGCGGCCAGGGCGCCGAAGCGGACCGGGCCGCCCACGCCGACGGGGAGCGAGAGCAGCACGTTGACCTGGTGGACGGCGTCCGGGACGGCGTCCAGGTCGACGGCCAGGCGGTGGTCGGCGGCCGCCTGCTTGGGCACTTCGAGGCCGGGCAGGGTGGGGGCGCCGGGATGGGCCACCCACTCGGTCCCGCGCACCTTGCCCTGGTCGTCGCAGAGCGTGGCCCCGGCCACGATCGGCTTGCCGACCGAGACGCGGATTTCCAGTCGGTTCCCGGGGAGCGGATGGTTCTGCCCCCGGACCAGTTCGGCCGTCATCGCCTTCGTCCCCCTCGTCAGGCTTCTCTCAGCGCCGTACAGGCAGTGCTCTACAGGTGCGGCAGGATCGCCGGCATCAGGTCCTGGAACGTCCGGCCGTTCGCGGGGTTGCCGAGAGCCGTCATCTGCCAGCCGCCGCCCACCCGGTGGACCTTCGCCATGATCTGGGCGGTGTACTGGCCGCCCCCGTCCAGGGTGTAGCGGGCCAGCTCCTGGCCGTTGGTCTCGTCGACGATGCGGCAGAAGGCGTTCTGCAC
This sequence comes from Streptomyces odontotermitis, assembly GCF_050510915.1. NCBI lineage: Bacteria > Bacillati > Actinomycetota > Actinomycetes > Kitasatosporales > Streptomycetaceae > Streptomyces > Streptomyces odontotermitis. The sequence goes on from NZ_JBNJLS010000001.1 coordinate 215,136, forward strand.
CTCCTGGAACGTCTGGCCGGTGAACGAGTTCACCGTGAAGACGATCTGGTCGATGTGGACCGGGACCCGCTGCAGGTCGACGAGGATGGACTCGTCGTCGCCGCCCTGGCCCGCGCCGCCGACCAGGTTGTCGCCGGTGTGCCGGACCGAGCCGTCGTCGCTGACCAGGTGGCGGAAGAAGACCACGTCGACCGGCTGCTTGTCGGCGAAGAGCACCGCCGACGCGTCCAGGTCGACCTCGCGGGTGCGGGAGCCGAACAGGCCGCGCCTGGGGGCCGCCTGCCAGCCGAGACCCATGCGCACCGCGGTCAGGGCGCCCCCGTCGTTCTTCTGCAGGCTGATGGCCTGACCCTTGGTCATGTTGACCGTCACGCGCTGTCCCCTCTCGAACTGCCCTGGGCGACCGCTCTGTCGGCGCGGTCGCCCAGCAACCCTATGCACTGGCGCGGACGGCTCCGCACCCCGGGCAGGACTTTGTGTCGGTCCTGCAACACACCGGCTATGCCTGGCCCGCCTCCCTCATCTGACGAAGCTCCTTCTTCATCTCCGACACCTCGTCCCGCAGGCGCGCGGCGATCTCGAACTGCAGGTCGGCGGCGGCCGCGCGCATCCGCTCGGTCATCTCCTCGATCTGCTCGGCCAGTTCGGCGGCGGGCCGGTCCGTGGGGACCTTCGCCGCGGCCTTGCCCTTGGCGGGCTTGGTGGCCTTGGCGGTGGCCGCGCCCGCCTTGTCGTGGGCGCCGCCGAGCGAGGGGACGGGGGCCTTGGCGCCCTTTCCGTCCTTCGACTTGCGGTAGTTGGAGCCGAGCAGCTGCTCCGTGTCGACCTCTTCGCGGGCGATCGTGGCCACGATGTCGTTGATCTTCTTGCGGAGGGGCTGCGGGTCGATGCCCTTCTCCTTGTTGTACGCGATCTGCTTCTCCCGGCGGCGGTTCGTCTCGTCGATGGCCTTCTCCATCGCCGGGGTGATCTTGTCGGCGTACATATGGACCTGGCCCGAGACGTTGCGCGCCGCGCGGCCGATGGTCTGGATCAGCGAGGTGCCGGAGCGCAGGAAGCCCTCCTTGTCGGCGTCGAGGATCGCCACCAGGGAGACCTCGGGCAGGTCGAGGCCCTCACGCAGCAGGTTGATGCCGACCAGGACGTCGAACTCGCCGGCGCGCAGCTCGCGCAGGAGCTCGACGCGGCGGAGCGTGTCCACGTCGCTGTGCAGATAGCGGACCTGGATGCCCAGTTCGAGGAAGTAGTCGGTGAGGTCCTCGGCCATCTTCTTGGTGAGCGTGGTGACCAGGACGCGCTCGTCCTTCTCGGTGCGCGTGCGGATCTCGTGCACCAGGTCGTCGATCTGGCCCTCCGTGGGCTTCACGACGACCTCCGGGTCGACGAGGCCGGTGGGGCGGATGATCTGTTCCACGTAGCCGTCGCCGCGCGACAGCTCGTAGTTGCCCGGGGTCGCGGAGAGGTAGACGGTCTGGCCGATGCGCTCCTGGAACTCCTCCCACTTCAGCGGGCGGTTGTCGAGCGCGGAGGGCAGCCGGAAGCCGTGGTCGACGAGGGTGCGCTTGCGGGAGGCGTCGCCCTCGTACATCGCGCCGATCTGCGGGACCGTGACGTGCGACTCGTCCAGGACGAGGAGGAAGTCGTCCGGGAAGTAGTCCAGGAGGGTGTGCGGCGGGGTGCCGGGGTCGCGGCCGTCGAAGTGCATCGAATAGTTCTCGACGCCGGAGCAGGAGCCGATCTGGCGGAGCATCTCCAGGTCGTACGTGGTGCGCATGCGCAGGCGCTGGGCCTCCAGCATCTTGCCCTGCTTCTCCAGCTCGTCCAGGCGCTCCGTGAGCTCCTTCTCGATGCCGTTGACCGCCTTCTCCATGCGCTCCGGGCCCGCCACGTAGTGCGAGGCCGGGAAGACGTAGAGGTGGTCGTCGTCGCTGATGACCTCGCCGGTGAGGGGGTGGAGCGTGGAGAGGGCCTCGATCTCGTCGCCGAACATCTCGATGCGGACGGCCAGTTCCTCGTAGACCGGGAAGATCTCGATGGTGTCGCCGCGGACGCGGAAGGTGCCGCGGGTGAACGCCACGTCGTTGCGCGTGTACTGGATGTCGACGAAGCGGCGCAGCAGCTGGTCGCGGTCGATCTCGTCGCCGACCTTCAGGGGGACCATGCGGTCCACGTACTCCTGCGGGGTGCCGAGGCCGTAGATGCAGGAGACGGAGGCGACCACGACCACGTCACGCCGCGTGAGCAGGGAGTTCGTCGCGGAGTGGCGGAGGCGCTCCACCTCCTCGTTGATCGAGGAGTCCTTCTCGATGTAGGTGTCCGACTGCGGGACGTACGCCTCGGGTTGGTAGTAGTCGTAGTACGAGACGAAGTACTCGACCGCGTTGTTCGGCAGGAGCTCGCGGAACTCGTTGGCCAACTGGGCGGCCAGCGTCTTGTTCGGCGCCATCACGAGCGTGGGGCGCTGGAGCTTCTCGATCATCCACGCGGTGGTGGCCGACTTTCCGGTACCGGTCGCGCCGAGCAGGACGACGTCCTTCTCGCCTGCTCGGATGCGCTGGTCCAGCTCGGCGATGGCCGTCGGCTGGTCGCCGCTGGGCTGGTACGGGCTGACGACCTCGAAAGGTGCCACCGTGCGTTCGATCTTGGATACGGGCCGCATGGAAACCACCGTACGACTCCCCACTGACAACCGGGTCCGATCAGCGGCTCAGTGCTTCTGCGGGCTGCGGCGGCCGGGCCGGGACGGGGGCCTGCGGCCGATGCGCGGGGGGCGGCGGTCGCCGGAGCGCGGGACCGCGCGGTCGCCGGAGCGGGGCACGGGGTAGGGCGGGCGGCGGGCGCTCATGTGGGCCTTGGTGTCGGCCTTGCCCATGACCATCAGCGGGTCGAACATCACGACCACGCCCGCGAGCAGCAGGAAGGCGAGCGGGCCGATCATCATGGGCGCGAGCAGCTCGGCGGGCGAGTCACCGGGCGGCAGCGCGGTCGAGCCGTGCAGATGGACGCTGAGGGCGGCCATGCCCGTGTAGTGCATGCCGGTCACGGCCAGGCCCATGACGAGGCTGGCGCCGAGGCTCCACAGGAAGCCCCTGACCTGAGCGGCGGCCCAGAGCGCCGCGCAGGCGGCGACGACCGCGATGACGACGGAGGCGGAGACGGTGAGGGTGTTGTACTGCAGCGTCCCGCGTAGACGCATACCGGCCATTCCCAGATAGTGCATCGACGCGACGCCGAGCCCGGTGATGGTGCCGCCGGTGAACAGGGCCGTCCCGGTCGCGCCGCGGTAGCCGACGATGAAGATCCCGATGCCGACCATCACGATGGCGACGGCCAGGCTCGCGAAGGTGGTGGCCTTGTCGTAGTGGATGGGGACTTCCTTGACGGTGAAGCCCATCATCGCGATGAAGTGCATGGTCCATATCCCGGAGCCGATTGCCGCCGAGCCGAGGGCGAGCCAGCCGGGCCGCCAGGACTGGGCGACAAGGAGGGATCTGGTCGTGCAGCGCAGTCCGAGCGCGCCGCCCAGACAAGCCATCAGGTACGCCACTACCGGGGTGACGACTCCGTAGCTGAAACCGTCGACCGTGCCCTGCATCCGCGGTTGCCTTTCCGCCTGTTGTGCCTGAATACCCCGGACCGTCCCAGCCCGTCCCCCGACGCCGGGAGACCGACCGCGGGCTGAGGCAGAGAGTAAAGCTCACTCCGGAACGTACGAACGATTTTCCGGCAAAGAAACCCAACCCCCGCGCGTGGGGTTCACGTCTGGGGCAACTCCGTTCAACCTGTGGCCATCCTGCACCTGTCTCCCGTTGGCCCAGCGCTGTCACCCTCGACCGGTCTGTGATCGCACGAACGCGAGGAGTACCCGTGTACGCACGCGCCGCCGCTGCCACCACCGCCGCCCTGCTGGGCGCCGGTGCACTCGTCCTCCCCTCCGCCACCGCCACCGCCTCCGCCGCGCCCGCTTCGAAGGCGTCGGCTCCGTCCGCCGCCGCCTCCATGGCGGGCAAGCACGGCAGGCCCCTGGTCGTCGCCCACCGCGGCGCCTCCGGTTACGCGCCGGAGAACACTCTCGCAGCCATCGACAAGGCCGCTGACATGGGGTTCCGCTGGGTCGAGAACGACGTCCAGCGCACCAAGGACGGCGAGTTGGTCATCATGCACGACGACACCTTGAAGAGGACCACCGACGTGGAGGAGGTCTTCCCGGACCGGGCCCCGTGGAAGGTCTCCGACTTCACGGCGGCGGAGATCGCGAAGCTCGACGCGGGCAGCTGGTTCGACCCCAAGTACGCGGGGCAGCGCGTGCCGACGCTGAAGCAGTACATGAACCGGGTCGAGCGCAACCACCAGAGCCTGGTCTTCGAGTTCAAGAAGCCCGAGCTCTACCCCGGCATCGAGAAGCAGGGGCTTCAGGTGCTGCGCCGGACGGGCTGGCTCGACAAGCACCACGTGAAGCGGAAGCTCGTCATCCAGAGCTTCAGCGCGGACAGCGTGAAGACGGTGCACGCCCTTCGGCCGGACATCAAGACGGGCTTCCTCGGCACGCCCAAGGCCGCCGAACTGCCCGCGTACGCGGAGTTCTCCGACCAGATCAACTCCTCGCACACGACGATCTCCGACGACTACGTGTCCGCGATCCACGCGCTCAAGGGCCCGCACGGCAAGCCCCTGGAGATCTTCACGTGGACCGTCAACGACGCCCCGGCCACGAAGCGGGTGGCGGGCTTCGGCGTGAACGGGATCATCACCAACGTGCCCGACGTGGTGCGGTCGGCGCTGCGCGAGGGCTAGTCCCCGAGGCCAGGGCCGCTGTCAGTGCCCCGTCGTACGGTGGTCCGCATGAACGCCACTGGGCAGGACGCCACCGGGCAGGACACACAGCGGCTCGTCTGGGCCGTCGTCGGCAGCGACATCGGCCCGCTGCTGCTCGCCGCGACGGAGGACGGCTTGGTGAACGTCGTCTTCCACGCGGCCGGGGACGTGCGCGACAAGGCGCTCGAGCGGCTCGCTTCCCGTCTGGGGACCGAGCCGGTCAAGGCGCCCGGCTCCCCGCTGCTCGCCGAGCCCATACGGCAGTTGAGGGCGTACTTCGCGGGCGAGCGGCGCGACTTCGAGCTGCCCCTGGACTGGAGCCTGATCGCGGGCTTCAACCGCCAGGTGCTGCGCGAGCTCGCCACCGGCGTCCCCTACGGCACGGTCGTGGGCTACGGGGACCTGGCGGGCCGCGTCGGCCAGCCCGGTGCGGCCCAGGCCGTGGGCATCGCGATGGGCGCCAATCCCCTGCCCGTGGTGGTGCCGTGCCACCGGGTCGTGGAGAGCGACGGCGGCATCGGCGGGTTCGGCGGCGGCCTGGAGACGAAGCGGCAGCTGCTCGCGCTCGAAGGGGTGCTGCCGCAGCCGCTGTTCTGAGGGCACGCCCGCTGCTCTGAGGGCACGCCCGCTGCTCTGAGGCCGCGGCCGCCGCCCTTCCGAGGCGGCCCGCGCTCACCTATGTTCCGCTGTCAGTGCGGGCTGCCACACTGCGCCGGTGCTCATACCGAACTCCGCCGAGCGGCGGCCCGACGCCACGCCCGTGGCGACAGCAGACCTGCCCGCGCTGCGGCGCCGGACCTCCGCCGTCCTGATCGCGAGCCAGATACTCGGCGGGCTCGGGACCGCCACGGGCATCGCGCTCGCCGCGGTGCTGGCCAAGCGGGTCAGCGGGGACGAGGCGCTGTCCGGTCTCGCGTCCACCGCGAGCGTCGCCGGGTCAGCGGTGCTCGCGGTGCCGCTGGCCGCCCTGATGACGGCGCGGGGGCGGCGGGCCGGGCTCGTACTGGCGTATCTGATCGGCGCGTCGGGGGCCGTCGTCACGGTGGTGGCCGCCGTCGCGGGGATCTTCCCGCTGCTGCTGCTCGGGCTCGCCGGGTTCGGCGCGGCCTCCACGGCCAATCTGCAGGCCCGGTACGCGGCGGCCGACCTGGCCGAACCGGCGCACCGCGCGCGGGCCATCTCGAACGTCGTGTGGGCCACCACGATCGGCGCGGTGGCCGGACCGAACATCGCGGCGCCCGCGGGCCGCAGCGTCTCGGGGCTCGGCATCCCCGCGGAGGCCGGGCCGTTCGTGTGGGCGACGGGGGTGTTCCTGATCGCGGCCGTGGTGGTGCAGCTGCTGCTGCGCCCCGACCCGCTGCTCGCCGCGCGCGCCCTGGCAGCGGAGGCGGAGCAGTCCGCCGAAGGGCGTTCCATCCGGGCCGGGTTGGCGGCCGTGGCCGCCTCGCCGCGGGCCCGGCTCGCGCTCGTGACGGTCGCCGTGGCGCACACCGTGATGGTGTCGGTCATGTCGATGACGCCGGTGGACCTGGGGCACCACGGCGCGAGCATCGACCTCATCGGCCTGGTGATCAGCGGGCACATCGCGGGGATGTACGCGTTCTCGCCCGTCATGGGGTATCTGTCCGACCGACTGGGGAGGTTCGCCGTGATCGGGCTCGCGGTGGGGCTGCTCTCCTGTGCGGCGCTGCTCGCGGGGACGGCGGGCGGCAGCCACGGGCAGATCGCCGCGGGGCTGTTCCTGCTGGGGCTCGGCTGGTCGGCGGCGCTCGTGTCGGGCTCGGCGCTGCTCACCGACTCCGTGCCGCAGGCCGCGCGCCCCGCCGCCCAGGGCCTGTCGGACCTGACGACGAGCGCGGCGGCCGGCGTGGGCAGCACGGTGGCGGGCCTGGTGGTGGCGACGGCGAGCTACGCCTGGCTGAACCTCGCGGCGGCGTCCCTGCTGCTGCCGCTCGCGGGGCTCGCCCTGTTCACACCGCGCCCGAAGGACGTCAAGAAGCCCTAGCAGTAAGGACGTTCAGGCGCGTGAGGGAGTTCAGGGGAGCGTGATGTGGTACGCCTTGCGCAGCGTCTCGTGCACGGTCCACGTCGTGCGGTCGCCCTCGCGCAGGACCGCCGCGACGCCCGGACGGAGCTCCAGGGTCGTGCCGCCCTCGACCTCGACGGTGGCGCGCCCGCTGACGACCACGAAGAGCTCGTTGGCCTCGGTGTCGGTGACCACGCCCGGGGTGATCTGCCAGATGCCGCGCAGCTGCTTGCCGTCGGCGGACTCCCACAGCACCTTCCCCGTGACGACCGGCGTGCCGGAGACGATCTGCGCGGGGTCGAGCGGCTCGACCTCCAGCTCGACATCCGGAATGTGGACGGCGAAGGAGCCAACGGCGGCGACGGACTGATCATTTGTGGTCATGGCCGGTCACCCTAGCTGCCGTGGTGCGCGGGGTTTGGCGGGGCCCACCGCCCGCCAGGGATGAGGAAGAGACCCGACAGGCAGGAGGCAGGCCCGTGTTGGTGGTGTCCGAAGAGGTGCGGGAAGCCGTCGCGGCGCGACGGCCCGTGGTGGCCCTGGAGTCCACGATCATCGCGCACGGGCTGCCGCGCCCGCGCAATCTCCAGGTGGCGCGGGAGCTCGAGGACGTCGTACGGGAACAGGGAGCCGTGCCCGCGACGATCGCCGTCCTGGACGGGCGGCCCCACGTGGGCCTGGACAAGGGCCAGTTGGAGCGGATCGCCAGCCAGGAGGGGCTGCGCAAGCTGGGCCACCGGGACCTGGCGCTCGCCGTCGCGACGGGTGCGAGCGGGGCGACCACGGTGTCCGGGACGGCGCTGCTCGCCGCGCGCGCGGGAGTGCGGGTGTTCGCGACGGGCGGGCTCGGCGGGGTGCACCGGGAGTGGACCGCGACACAGGACGAGTCCGCGGACCTGGGGCTGCTCGCCCGCACCCGGATCACGGTCGTGTGCGCGGGCGTGAAGTCGATCCTGGACGTGGCCGCGACGCTGCAGCGCCTGGAGACGCTGGGCGTCGCCGTGGCCGGGTACGGCACGGACCGCTTCCCCGGCTTCTACCTGGCCGACTCCGGGCATCCGGTCGACTGGACCCTGCGGACGCCGCGGGAGGTGGCCGAGGTGATGCGCGCCCACGATCAACTGGGCGTCCCGGACTCGGCGTTGATCGTGGCGAACCCGGTGCCCGAGGCCGAGCAGCTCGATCCCGCCCTCCACGCGCGCGTGCTGGCCGACGCCCTGCGGGCCTGCGACGAGCGGGGCATCTCGGGGCAGGCGGTCACGCCCTTCTTGCTGGACTACCTGGCCCGGCACACCGAGGGGGCGTCCTTGGCGGCCAACCTCGCGGCGGTACGGGGGAACGTGCAGGTCGCGGGGCAGGTGGCGGGGGCCTGGGCGGAGGGACGGTGACAGGGGCGGAGGAGCGCTCCGGGGTTCCTGGAGGGGGTGGCGCGCTCCTGGTCGTCGGGGACGTCGTCACCGATGTGGTCGCGCGGCACCGCGGCCCCCTCGCGCAGGGCACCGACACCGCGGCGGAGATCCGTACGGTGCCGGGCGGCGCGGGGGCGAACGTGGCCTGCTGGGCGGCGTACGAGGGGTGTCCGGACGTGCGGCTCCTCGGGCGGGTGGGGGCGGACTCGGCTGCCTGGCACGAGGAGGAGCTCACGCGCGCGGGGGTGCGGCCGCGGCTGGTCGTCGACCCCGAGGCGGCCACCGGGACGGTGATCTGCCTGGTCGACGGGGAGGCCGCCGCCGAGCGGACGTTCCTCACGGACAGCGGGGCGGCGCTGCGGCTCTGCGCCGACGACTGGTCCCCGGAGCTGCTCGACGGGGTCGGGTGGCTGCATCTGTCGGGGTATCTGTTCTTCGCCGAACCCAGCAGGGCGGTCGCCGCTGTCGCACTGGAGGCGGCACGCGCGCGTGGGGCGCCGGTGAGTGTGGACCCCGCTTCGGCGGGATTTCTCCGGGAGTTGGGGGTGGAGAGGTTCCTGGGGCTCGTGGACGGCGTCGATGTGCTGTTGCCGAGCCGGGACGAGGCGGAGCTGCTGGCGGGTGTGCCGGACAGCGAGGGGGCGGCGGCGAAGTTGAGCCTGCGGTTCGCGGAGGTGGTGGTGAAGCGGGGGGCCGAGGGGGCTGTGGTGGCTCGGGGTGGGGTGGTGCGGGAGCGGGTGGGGGCGGCGGAGGTGGAGGTTCCGCGGGACTCTACGGGGGCGGGGGATGCGTTTACCGGGGGCTATCTTGCGGCTCGACTGGGTGGGGCGGGGGTTCGTGAGGCTGTGGGCGTGGGGTGTGCGGCGGGGGGTTTCGTTGTGGGGCGGGTGGGGGCGAGGCCGCCGGGGCGGTAGGCCGCTGGGAGCTGGGGCCCTGCGGGGCCTTTTCCCCAATCCCGCCCCTTCCCGAATCCGCGACTCCGTCGCCCTGGGGTGCCCTCTTTTTGGGGCTTCGCCCCTTGCCCCCCTGTCGGCCTGGACGGCCTCGTCCTCAAACGCCGGACGGGCTGAAGGGGCGCCCTTACGCCTTGCGGCCCCACGCCGAGATCAACGGTGCCGTCGTCAGGTCCAGTTCGCCCTCCGCCACATTCGCCAAGTGCCGTTCGATGTCGTCCGGCGTGGCCAGGCCCGCTGCCAGCAAGGGCTCGCGGATGTGGTTGATCGTCGCCTCCTCCAGCGCCGCGCACGCGGGGGACGTCAGGGGGAAGTACGCGTCCGCCTCCACCTGGCGCAGGCCCGCCTCGCGGAGGACGCGGGGGAGCTTTCTGCCGTACGAGAGGTCGGCGCCGCGGTCCGCGAGGAGGGCGCGCAGGCCGTGGCGGAGGCGGTTGGCCAGCTGCTGGGCGGGGCCGTGCTCGTCGGGGCAGGCCAGGGGCTGGAGCGCGGGGTCGGCGTCCTCGATGAGGAGGCGGCCGCCGGGGCGCAGGGCGCGGATCATCGAGTGCAACGCCCGCTCCCGGTCCGGCACATGGACGAGGACGAGGCGGGCGTGGACCAGGTCGAAGCCCTCGGTGGGCGGCTCGTCCGCGGCCACGTCGTGGGTGCGGACCTCCAGCGGTGAGCGGGGCGTCGTCGTCTGCCAGGAGGTGTCGATGTCGGTGGCGAGCACGCGTCCCGTGGGGCCGACCCGCTTGGCCAGCCAGGAGACGACCGACGTGCCGCCCGCGCCGACCTCCCAGACGCGCCAGCCGGGACCGATGCCGAGCCGGTCGAGGTGGCGGAAGGTCGTGGGGTCGAAGAGCGCGGCGAAGGCTTCGAAGCGGCGGCCCGCCTCCGCCTGCTGGTTGTCGAGGAGATAGCCGTTGTGGGAGGAGGCGCCGTCGGTTTGCAGTGTCATGTCGGGATCATCCCAGTTGCGGAGGCGAAGAGGGAGAGACACGGACAGACAGAGGGGACTTATGGAGCGGAACGCTCCATTTCCACAGGGGGTTCGGCTGATTCGGCAGCCCTGGCACACTGGCCGTTCACGTCGGACTAGGAGGCCCCCATGACGGTGGCGGACAACCTGCGGAAGGTCGGTGGCCTCCGCACAGTAGGAACACTCCGTAAGGTCGGCGGCTTGCGCAAGGTCGCGCGGCTCGCCCGGCGCAGCCCTCGCGTGGACCTGAGCCACCCGGCCCGCTCCCCCTTGGGCTCGGCGGTGGTCAAGTGCGTGACGTACCAGGACGGCATCCGGAAGTCCGGGGGCTCCGACGGCGACGTCGTCGAGGCCGTCGAGCGGGTCCGCAGGGCCAAGGACGGATTCGTCTGGCTGGGGCTGCACGAGCCCACGGAGCAGGAGTTCGCAGGGATCGCCGAGCTCTTCGACCTGCACCCGCTGGCCGTGGAGGACGCGGTGCACGCGCACCAGCGCCCGAAGGTCGAGCGGTACGGGGAGACGCTGTTCGCCGTGTTCAAGACCGTTTGTTATGTCGAGCACGCCCAGCTGACCGCGACCAGCGAGGTGGTCGACACCGGCGAGCTCATGGTCTTCGTCGGGCAGGATTTCGTGATCACCGTGCGGCATGGCCGGCACGGCTCGCTGGGGCCGCTCCGGGAGGCGCTGGAGGCGGATCCCGAGCAGTTGCGGAAGGGCCCGGCCGCCGTTCTGCACGCGGTCGCCGACCAGGTGGTGGACGACTACCTGGAGGTGGCCGACGCGGTGCAGAACGACATCGACCAGGTCGAGACGGACGTCTTCGCGAAGGACGGGGTGCGGGCCGACCCGGGGCGCATCTACCAGCTCAAGCGTGAACTCCTCGAGCTGAAGCGGGCGGTGGTGCCGCTGGGGCGTCCGCTCCAGATACTCGCCACGCAGCCGATGCGCGTCGTCGCCCCGGAGATACAGGCGTACTTCCGGGACGTCGACGACCATCTGAAGCGGGCCGCGGAGCAGATCGCCGCCTTCGACGAACTGCTCAACTCCATCCTCCAGGCGCACTTGGCGCAGGTGACGGTCGCGCAGAACGAGGACATGCGGAAGATCACGGCGTGGGCCGCGGTCATCGCCGTGCCGACGATGGTCTGCGGGCTCTACGGGATGAACTTCGACCACATGCCCGAGCTGCACTGGAAGTACGGCTACGCAATGGTGATCGGACTCATCGTCACCGCCTGCTTCGCGCTCCACCGAGGGTTCCGGCGCAACGGCTGGTTGTGAGGCCGTCGGCCCGGGGCGGTGAGGCGATCAGTCCTCGGCCGTGGGGCCCGTGGGGCGGTCAGCCCTTCGCGTAGACGCTCTCGCACCACGTCGCGAGCTGCTCCTCGGAGAGGTGCGTGGCCAGGTCGGCCTCGCTGATCATGCCGACGAGCCGCTTGTTCTCGATCACCGGCAGGCGGCGGATCTGGTGGCCCTGCATCTCGTCGAGCACGGCGTCGATGTCGGCGTCCGCCTCGATCCAGCGGGGCGTGCCCTTGGCCATGTCGCCCGCGGTGACCTTGGCGGGGTCGTGCCCCTTGGCGACGCAGCCGACGACGATGTCACGGTCGGTGAGGATGCCGCAGAGCCGCTCGTTCTCGTCGCTGATGGGGAGCGCGCCCACGTCGAGCCGGGCCATCAGCTGGGCGGCCCGGTCCAGGGTCTCGTGGGCGGGGATCCACTGTGCACCGCGGTGCATGATGTCTCCGGCTGTGGTCATGACGTACCTCCCGGGGCCGGACGACCGGCGCGGCACGGGGTCGCCGCTGTCCCGGCGCGGCGCAGAGCGGGCCGCTGTCCCGGCGCCCCTCATTCTCACCGCGCGCCCCGCGGTCCGCACGCGCAGTCACACAGAGCGAGCAGCCCCGCGCGGCCGTGCGGCCGGCCGTGTCGCCAGCCGTGCGGTCAGCCGCTCCAGGCCGGGCGGCGGGGGTCGTCGGCGCGCACCACGACATCGGCCGCGGCCGTGGGGTCGGCCTCCGCCTCGTAACGCTCGAAGGCGGGGAGCGTCCACTGCTCCCCCGGGTCCGTGTGCCGTCGCAGGGCGCCCGGCGTGAGCCGCAGGTGCACCGTCAGATCGAAGGGGAACCAGTGGCCGAGGAGGAGCGGGCCGTGCAGCAACAGCAGGCCGCCGGGCGGGAGTTCGACGTACGGGCTGCGCGTGGCGCGGTCGGCGTCCGGGTCCCACAGGTCGGGCAGCACCCGCCCGCTGCCGCCTGGGTCGAGGGGCCCGAAGACCTCCCGCCACAGGGCTCCGGTGTCGAACCAGCCGCTGTAGTACGACTCCACGTCCTCGCGCCCGTGCTCCAGGCGCAGCGAGGCGGGGCGCAGGAAGTCCCCGGTGCCGACGACGAGGACGGAGCGGCCGCGCAGCCGCAGCGCCTCGGCCACCCGCCGGGCCAGCTCGCCGGGGCGGGCGGCCGGGGCGCCGTCGAAGGCGACGCGCGGCCACTGGCCCCCGTCGTCCGGCTTCAGGACGAGCAGCCGGTCGCAGAGCTGGTCCGCGAGCCGCTCCCAGGTGATCGGTTCGAGTCGCACGGGCCCATGATGCCGGGCGCCCGCGCGGTGTGGCGCCACGGGTACTGGACGATCACGCATGAGCCTGCGGCCGGGACGCTGGCGCGGAACGCGCCGTGGCAATTGACTTGTGGGTGGCACACCGCGCGATGCAGGATCACTCGCGGTCCGCCTGCTCAAGGGCCGTGGCTACTCAGGGGGTTGGCTGGCATGATCGAGGGACCTTATTTCGTGCTCACCGTCCTGGGCGCGCTCTTCTGCGGTCTGGCCGCCGGTGTCTTCGTCGGCTTCTCGACCTTCGTGATGAAGGGGCTCGCCGCGCTGCCGCCGGCCCGGGGCATCGCCGCGATGCAGTCGATCAACGTCGCGGCGGTCACGCCTCCCTTCATGGCGGTGTTCATGGGCGCGACCGGGCTGTGCGGCGTCCTCGCCGTGGTCACGTTCGTGCTCTGGCCGGACGAGGGCACGGTGGAGCTGCTCCTCGGCAGCGCCCTGTATCTCGTCGGCTCCTTCGGGGTGACGGTCGCGGCCAACATCCCGCGCAACGACGCCCTGTCCAAGCTCGACCCCGAGGACCCGGCGAGCGCCGAGTACTGGCGGTCGTACGTCGGCGAGTGGACGCGCTGGAACCACGTCCGGGCGGGCGCGTCGGCCGCCGCCTCGGTGTCGTTCCTGCTGGCCCTGGCCTGAGCGAGTACCGGGACCGGCCGAGCGAGCGCCGGGTCCCACGGCCCGACGATGGTGGCGGAAAGCCGCGCATCCCCGGGGTGCGCGCGGCACGGAGACTGCCGAGGGAGACGGCCATGGCCGACCCCAAGGGCTTCCTCACCACCGCACGACAGGAGTGGCCGCGCCGCCCCGGCACGGCGCGCACGCTCCGCGCCGACCTGGTGCTGCTCGCCCTCGGCTCCGACGGGCCGGGGCGCGAACAGGGCGGTGTGGTCGGGCAGTTGGGGCTCGCGGTGGACGCGCGCGGGTGCGTGGAGCGCGACGCGGACTTCGCCACCGCGGCGCCCGGGGTGTTCGTGGCCGGGGACGCGGGGCAGGGCCAGCGCCCCCGGAGGGTCACCCCTTGCGGGCAAGACCCCCATACCCCGGCGTCGGCCCGAGCCCCGAGTCGGGCTCGATCTCGCCCAGTTCGGGGTGCCAGGTGTCGAGCACCGCGACGCCCGGGTCCACCAGCTCGTACGGGGCGAAGAACCGCTCGACCTCCGCGTGCGAGCGCAGCGCCAGGGTCAGGCCGCGGGCCCGGTACAGCTCGGCCGCCTGCCGTGCCGTCTCGGGGGTGAAGTCGCCCGTCCCGTGGGAGAGGAGCAGGTAGCTCCCGGGCGGGAGCTCCCCCATGAGCCGCTCCACGAGTTCGTACGCGCCGTCCTCGTCCGCGATGAAGTGCAGCAGCGCGACCAGGGAGAGGGCGACGGGTCGGCTGAAGTCCAGTGTCTTGCGGGCCACTTGGAGGATCGCGGCCGGTTCGCGGACGTCGCCCTGGATGTACTCCGTGGCCCCTTCGGGCGTGGAGCGGAGCAGGGCCTCCGCGTGGGCGAGGACGATGGGGTCGTTGTCGCAGTAGACGACGCGCGCGTCCGGGGCGATCGTCTGCGCCACCTGGTGGAGGTTGGGCTCGGTGGGGATGCCGGTGCCGATGTCGAGGAACTGGCGCACGCCGTTCCTGGTGAGCCAGCGCGTGGCGCGGTGCATGAACGCGCGGTTGGCGCGCGCCGTGACCGTGACCCGCGGGTCCATGGCGGTGAGTTGGCGGCCCACCTCCTCGTCGACGGGGTAGTTGTCCTTGCCGCCGAGGAACCAGTCGTACATCCGCGCGGGGTGCGGCTTGCTGGTGTCCACGTACGGAGAGCTCTCCGAGGAGCCCTCAGGAGAGAAGGAAGTCGGCATCGCCTGCTTTCGCCCCCTGTATGAACGCGTCGATCTCGCCGTGGGTGTAGATGAGCGCCGGGCCGTCCGGGTCGGAGGACTGGCGCACCGCGATCCGGCCGTCGGCCAGCTTCATGGCCTCCAGACAGTTGCCTCCGTTGCCGCCGCTCCAGGGCTTGTGCCAGCCCTCGGAGCCCAGTTCGCGTGCGGGCATGCCGTTGTAGATGCGGGGCCCGCCGGGCCTGGGTTCGGGCGGCCGGGGGCTGCCCGGCGGCCGGGCACCGGGGCGTGAGCCGGCGCGGTGTCGGTCCATTCACAGCTCCTTGCGGACATCCCGGAGGATCTCCTTTGTGCGTTGTGCCGTCGCGGCCTGGGCCGCCATGCGGTCCATGACCTCGAGATGTGTGGCCACCTCCGTGCGCGCGTCCAGATAGACGGCACCGGTCAGGTACTCGCTGTAGACCATGTCCGGGAGCTCCGGCATGGCGAAGCGGAAGAGCACGAAGGGGCCGAACGTGCCGGGGTGCGGGCCGCTGGCGAACGGCACCACCTGCAGGGTGACGTGCGGCATTTCGGTGGCCTCGAGGAGGCGGTCGATCTGTCCGCGCATCACCTCGGGACCGCCGACGGGTCTGCGCAGCACCGTTTCGTCCATCACGACCCACAGGCGCGGGGCGTCCTCGCGGGTGAGCAGCGACTGGCGCTCCATGCGCAGCGCCACATAGCGCTCGATGTCGTCGGGCCTGGTCTGGCCGATGGCGCCGGAGCGCATCACGCCGCGGGCGTAGTCCTCGGTCTGCAGCAGGCCGGGCGCGAAGTGCGGCTCGTACGACCTGATGAGGCCGGCCGCGCCCTCCAGGCTGACGTACATGCTGAACCAGCTCGGCAGGATGTCGTGGAACCGCTGCCACCAGCCGGGCTTGTTGGCCTCCTCGGCGAGCTGAACGAAGGAGTCGGCCTCGTCCTCGGGGATCCCGTACGCCTTCAACAGGGCCTGGAGGTAAGGGATCTTGAGCGCGACCTCGGCGGTCTCCATGCGGCGGACGGTGGCCGGGGCGACCCGCAGAATGCGCGCGGCCTCCTCGCGCTTGAGGCCCGCGCGCTCGCGCAGATCCTGCAGCTGTCGGCCTAGGACGACCTGGCCGACAGTCGGCGCGGAGCGCGGTTCGCTCACGTCGTCCTACCTCCACCCAACTCTCTACTCGCGCCGCAGTGTGAGGCGTTGGCAGAAGTGTGCCATGGCCATCGGCCGAGGAACACGCCACTGTGCACATTTCAGAGTGACCCTTGCCAAGGTGTTCACGCCGGGGCGATAGTGGAGAGCGTGACTCCGCCCGCGCCGTTAGGAACCGAAGCCATCGAAGCCCGTCCCGGCATGGCCGCCGACGCATGGGCCGGGGGCGGTGCCGAGCTGTGCGTCAGCTTCGCGCTCGACCCTCGTCCGGGCTCCGCGTCCGTGGCCAGGCACATGACGCGGGAACGGCTTGGCGGGTGGTCCACGGACGAGGACGCCTGTGAGGCGGCGGCCCTCGTCGTATCCGAACTGGTCACCAACGCGATCGTGCACACGGCGAGTCGACGCATCATCTGCGAGCTCTGTACGGAGCCGGGGAAGCTGCGGATAGCGGTGCGCGACGAAGGCCGCGGTCGAGGAGTTCCGCGGCCCGCCCGGCGGGGACCCGACGAGGAGCACGGGAGGGGATTGCTACTCGTCGAGGCGGTGAGCAGCGCGTGGGGGGTACGGGAGTCCGCTCCCGGACTCACGGTGTGGGCGGAGTTGCCTCTTCGCGGCGGGGTCGTCACATCAGGAGGGTGAACGACGGACGCCGGCAGAACGACCGGGACGACGCGGGTGACCGACCCGTGAGCGCGACGACTATGCGGGCGGGGGACTTGTGAGCGCGGTGACAGTGCGACCGTTGGAGCTGGACACGCTGGTGCGGGTCGCGCGGGAGCGCGGTTGCGGTACCGCCACCCCGGGGCGGCTCGCCGTCCCGGCGGGCATGGAGCAGCCGCTGGGCTGTGACGCGGTGGCGGTGCCCAAGGCGTACGGGCCGGAGCTGATGGCGCGTCTGCCCCGGGTGGGCTGCGTGTACGTGGACGGCACCCACTGGTGGTGGATCGTCCCCGCCGACTCGGACGTGGCTCTGGAGTGGCCGCCCGGCGTGCACTACGCCGCGGGCGCCGTCCTGCCCGACCCGCGCACCGCCCCCGTACTCCTGCACCAGCCGGACGAGTCGGTGCCCTACACCCCGCCGCTCCCCCTGTACGTGGCGCTGTGCCGGGCGATGGGGACGACGCCGGGGTGGTCGCAGCCGGTGCGGGCGTGAGCACGCTCCCTCGACCGGCGCGGCCTCGCGTGCTGCGCGCCTCGCGTGCTGCGCGCCTCCCGTGTAACAGAGACCAACTCCCCGTCACACGCGCCCCGTTGACCTCATGATCGGGGGCGACGCCCTCCCGCAGGCGCCGCCCCACGTCTAGCTTCTACCCATTGCGGCCCGCCTTCCAGCCCATGGCGGCCACAACTGCGGCCGCGACCCGTTCCGCGTCGGGCACGTAGAGGTCTTCGAGGACCGGGCTGAAGGGCACCGGCGTGTGCGGTGCCGTCACCGTGCCGACGGGGGCGCGCAGGGCGTCGAACGCCTCGCGGGCGACGAGGGCCGCGATGTCCGCCGCCATGCCGCAGCGCGGACCGGCCTCGTCGACCACCACCAACCGCCCCGTGCGCGCCACGGACCGAAGGATCGCCGTCTCGTCGAGGGGGCTCGTGGTGCGCGGGTCGAGCACCTCGCACTCCACCCCCGCCGAGTCCGCGAGCCGCTCCGCCGCCGCAAGCGCGACCGGGACCATCCCGCCGAGGGCGACCACCGTCGCGTCGTCGCCCGCGCGCACCACCCGCGCCTGCCCGAAGCCGATGGTGTAGCTCTCCTCGGGGACCTCGCCGACCGTGTCGTAGAGCGCCTTGTGCTCGCAGAAGATCACCGGGTCGTCGTCCCTGATCGCCTGGGTGAGCAGGCCCTTCGCGTCGTACGGGGACGAGGGCAGCGCCACCTTCAGGCCCGGCACCGCGGTGAACACGGCGTGCAGCGACTGGGAGTGCTGGGCTGCGGCGCGCAGGCCCGCCCCGTACATGGTGCGGACCACCACGGGCGTGACGGCCCGGCCGCCGAACATGTAGCGGAACTTCGCCGCCTGGTTGACGATCTGGTCGAGGCAGACGCCGAGGAAGTCCATGAACATCAGCTCCACGACGGGCCGCAGGCCGCGCGTGGCCGCCCCCACCGCCGCGCCGATGAACGCGGACTCCGAGATGGGCGTGTCCCACACCCGTCCGGGGAAGCGGGGCTGGAGCCCCTTGGTGACGCCGAGGATGCCGCCCCAGGCGTCGCTCGCGCCGGGTGCGCCCGCCCCGCCCGCGTTGTCCTCGCCGATGACGAGGACCGCGGGGTCGCGCTCCATCTCCTGGGCGAGGGCCTCGTTCAGCGCTTCGCGGTAGGTGAGGGTGCGTGGCTGTGCCTGTGTGGTCGTGGCCGTGTTCGTGTGCGTGGTCACCGTCGAGTTCCTCCTCTACCGGTACGCGATGTAGACGTCGGTCTCCAGATCGGCGGCCGTCGGCGGGGGTGCTGCCACGGCCTCGCTGACGGCGTCGTCGACGAGCCGGGCGGCCTCGGCGTCGATCGAGTCGAGCTGTTCCAGGGTGAGTTCGCCGGTGGCGGTGACCCGGTGCCGGAAGCGGGTCAGGCAGTCCCGCCCGGACCGGGCGCGCGCCACCTCCTCCGGGGCGCGGTAGGTCTGCGCGTCGCCCTCGAAGTGCCCGTAGTAGCGCTCGAGGCGGACCTCGACGAGGGTGGGTCCGCCGCCCGACCTGGCCCGCGCCACGGCCTGGCCCGCCGCCTCGTACACGGCGAAGAAGTCGGAGCCGTCGACGGACTCCCCGGCGATCCCGAAGGCCGCCGCGCGCGCCGCGATGGACCCTCCGCCCACCGACCAGCCGGCCGCCGTGGTCTCCGCGTAGCCGTTGTTCTCGGCCACGAAGACGGCGGGCAGCCGCCACACCGAGGCGAGGTTGAGGGATTCGAGGGTGGTGCCCTGATTGCTGCCGCCGTCGCCGAAGAAGGCGACGCCCACGCCGCCGTCCCCGCGCACCTTCGCGGCGAGCGCGGCACCGCAGATCAGCGGGGGCCCGCCGCCGACGATGCCGTTGGCCCCGAGCATGCCCCGGCCGAGGTCGGCGATGTGCATGGAGCCGCCCTTGCCGTGGCAGAGCCCGGACTTCCGGCCGTAGATCTCGGCCATCATCGCTTTCACGTCGACGCCCTTGGCGATGCAGTGGCCGTGGCCGCGGTGGGTGGAGGCGAGGACGTCCCGCGCGTCGTCGAGGTGCGCGCACACCCCGGCGGCGGACGCCTCCTGGCCCGCGTACAGGTGCACGAACCCGGGGATCTCCCCGGCGGCGAACTCCTCGTGCAGCCGCTCCTCGAAGGTGCGGACGGTGCGCATCGTGCGGTAGGCGGAGAGCAGCGCGGCTACGTCAGGACGCGGTAATCGGGCGGCGCCGGTTGTCCGAAGTACATCGGTCACGGGATAACTCCTTTGCCGGTGCGGGTAGGGAGTTGCGTCCATGGGTGTGCCATGCGGGCGGGAGGCCGGGCAAGGGTTGCCCGGGGTTGCACGGCTCATGTCACCGCGAGCGCCCCGGGCGTGCTCCGGGTACGCCGTGGCGGAGTGGGCGCGCGCCCTGCCCCCGCCCGGCGGCCACCGCGATAGTGGCCGTCCACTTCGGCGAGCGGAGGTTTGATGGACAAAGCCCAGGACACCACCCCCGACCAGCAAGGGAGCACCATCAACACACCACCCCCACCCGGGACTTCCCGCAACACACCACCCCCACCCGGGACTTCGGAGTCCGAACAGCTGCTCTTCGGCGGACCGCTGCGCTACGACACCGGCTGGGCGCAGCACGAGGAGGCGTTCCTGCAGCTGGGTCTGCGCTCGATGCTGCGCCGGCTGCCCGCCCTGCTCGGCGCGAGCTTCCGGCTCGCCTGGCGGGCCGACCGGCAGGCCGCCCGCATCGTCCTCGGCGCCGAGGTGGCCCGCGGACTCGCCCAGGCGGTGAGCCTGCTCGCGGTCAACAGCGTCCTGGCCCGCCTGATGACGAACGTGCCGATTGCCGACCGGCTGCGGGGCGCGGCGCCCGCCCTCATCACGATGGCCTCGGTGCTGCTCGCCTCGGCGCTGCTGCGCGCCGCGTCGACGTATGCGACGGGCCGGCTGGAGCCGAAGGTCGAACGGGTCGCCACCGAGCAGTACTTGGAGCGCGCCGCGGCCGTGGAGCTCTCCGCCATCGAGGACGAGGCGTTCCACAAGCTCCTGGACACCGCGCAATACGGGGCAGCCTCGGCCCGCCGCATGATCGCCATCGCGACGCGCGTGGTGAACGCGGCGATCTCGCTGATCGCGGCGGCCAGTGTGCTCACCGTCCTGCACCCGGTCCTGTTACCGCTCCTGGTGACGATGACGCTGCCGAGCGCGTGGAGCGCCCTGACCATCGCCCGGCGCCGCTACCGCTCCTTCCACGCGTGGATCCAGCACGCCCGCGCGGGCCGCCTGATCAGCGGCCTGCTCACGGAGGCGGCCGCGGCACCGGAGATCCGGGTGCACGGCGTGGGCCCGTTCCTGCTGCGGCACTTCCGGTCGATGTCGGAGGCGGCGGAGACGGAGCAGGCCCGGCTCGCCCGGCTCGCGGCCCGCACCGGTCTGATCGCGGCGGCCTGGACGGGACTTGCGACCGCCGCGACCTACGCCACGCTCGGGCTGCTGCTCCTCGCCGGGGCGATGGCCCTGTCCGTGGCGGGCACCGCCGTCCTCGCGATCCGCAGCGGCTCCGCGAACCTCGACACCCTCGTCCTGGAGATCAACTCCCTGCACGAGGACGCCCTGTTCGTCGGCGATCTGGACCGGCTGTACGTGGAGGCGGCGCGCCGCGCCATCCCGGAGGGCGGCACCGAACTGCCCGAGCGGCCACGGGAGATCCGCTTCGAGCACGTGACGTTCCGCTACCCGGGCAGCAAGAGCCGCAGGGACGCGCTGAGCGACGTGTCGCTGAGCCTGCCCACCGGGAAGATCATCGCGCTCGTCGGGGAGAACGGCTCGGGCAAGACGACGCTGGTGAAGCTGCTCGCCGGGCTCTACGCCCCGCAGCGGGGCCGGATCCTGTGGGACGGCGTGGACGCGGCGGACGCGGACCGCCACCGGCTCGCCGAGCGCATCGCGATGGTGGCGCAGGACTTCAAGCGGTGGCCGTTCACGGCGCGCGTGAACATCGCGATCGGCCGCTCCGACGCGGCACGCACGGAGGACCGTCTGGGCGCCGCCGTGACCGAGGCGGGCGCGGGAGACGTCGTCGCGGACCTGCCGCGCGGCCTGGACACGCTGCTGGCCCGCGCCTTCACCGGCGGCCACGAACTCTCCGGCGGCCAGTGGCAGCGCCTCGGCATCGCACGGGCCGCCTACCGGCGCGGCAGCATCCTCATCGTGGACGAGCCGACGGCGGCCCTGGACGCCCGTGCCGAGCTCGAAGTCTTCGAGAAGATACGGGCGTTGGCGGGCACCGGGCAGACCGTCATCCTCATCACGCACCGCCTCGCGTCCGTGCGGCACGCGGACCTCGTGCACGTCCTCGAAGGGGGCCGCGTGGTGGAGTCCGGCACCCCGGACGAGCTGCTCGCCACGGGCGGGGTGTACGCGGAGCTTTACGGGCTCCAGGCGGAGCAGTTCACGAAGCCGGTGCAGACGCCCGCCACGGTAGCCGCCAAGGCGCCCGCCACGGATACCACTACGCCGCCACGGCCTCCTCGGGCTCCCGCACGATCACCAGGAAGGCGTCCGTAGCCAGGTCCATCACCACTTCGGCGTCCCGCCCGGCGCAGCGCAGCTCGTGCGCGCACTCCTCCGCGGGCCACGAACCGCGCGGCCCACCCGCGGGAAACCGCTGCACCACCACTCGCTCGTTCATCATCACGTTGTCCCTGTCCCCCGTGTCGCTCGGTTCTCTCGTACGAGAACCGTTCTACCGATGAGAACGCACCGAGCCGTCACGAGGGCTCTCAACGTGACCAAACCGACACGGAGTTGGGTCAGTCCTCGTACTCGTCGTGGTACCGCACCCGGGGGCTGCCGGCCGGGGCGCCGAGGGCCGAGGCGCGGCCCGCCGGCAGCTCCCACTCCTCCTGCCGCCCGAGCGCCGTGAGGTCGAGCAGGCTGGTGGTGGAGCCGAGTCCGTCCAGGCCACGGGCGAACGTCGAGTACGTGTGGAAGACGCGGTCGCCGTCCCGCAGGAAGCAGCTGATCGCGGGCACGTCGTGGGGCTCCTCGCGGGACGAGGCGCCGAAGTCGTAGTTGAAGTCGCCGCCGTCGGTCGAGAACCACGGCACCGTCCAGCCCATGCGGGACTTGAAGTGCAGGAGCTTGGTGTACGGGGCGCGGGAGACGGCCACGAAGTTCGTGCCCCGGGCCCGCAGGTGCGCGAGGTGGCCGATCTGGTCGAGGAAGCCGGAACAGCTGGTGCAGCCCGCGTCCCACTCGGGGGCGAACATGAAGTGGTAGACGACGAGTTGGTCCCGGCCGTCGAAGAGGTCGAGCAGCGTGGCCTTGCCGTCGGATCCGTCGAAGTAGTACTCCTTGCCGACCTCGACCATCGGCAGCCCGCGCCGCTCGGCGTTGAGCGCGTCGCGGGCACGGGTGGCGGCCTTCTCCTTGGCGAGCAGCTCGGCCCGCGCGACCTGCCACTCCGCGCGCGAGACGATGCGGGGAAGTCCCATGGTGTGTCTCCTGAACCCTTCGGGGGCGTACTCCTTCGAAGGGGTGGACCGGTGGGCTTCCCCGAACTCATCGCTCGCGGCGGAGGAATTCCAAGAATTTTCCCGAGGGCTGCGAACTCCCGGCTCCTCAGAAGACCACGGGCAGAGCGGTCAGCCCGCGCGACCGGATCGAGGGCCGCCGGGTCAGCTCGTCCGGCTTCGCGTCGAGGGCGAGGTCCGGGAACCGTTCGAGGAGCGCGCCGAGGGCGATCTGTGTCTCCAGGCGGGCGAGCGGTGCGCCGAGGCAGTGGTGGACACCGCGCCCGAGGGTGAGGTGACCGCCCGCGTCCCGGCCGAGGTCGAGCCGGTCGGGGTCCGCGAAGCGGTGCGGGTCGCGGTTGGCCCCGGCGATCGAGAGCAGGACGGTCTCGCCCGCGGGCACGGTGACCCCGGCGATACGCACGTCCTCGACGGGGAAGCGGCGGATGGCGAGCGGCACGGGGCCGTCGTAGCGCTGCAACTCCTCGACGGCCGCGGGGAGCCGGGACGGGTCCGCGCGCAGCACGGCGAGCTGTTCGGGGTGGGTGAGCAGGGCGAGGACCGCGTTGCCGATGAGCTGGACCGTGTTCTCGTAACCGGCGAAGAGGATGAGGAAGGCGAGCGACATCAGCTCGTCCTCGGTGAGCCGGTCGCCGTCCTCGTCGCGCACGGCGATCAGGTCGGAGAGCAGGTCGTCGGCGGGGTGGGCGCGCTTGTCGGCGAGCAGCCGCGTGAAGAAGCCGAGGATGGCGCCGAGCGACTCCTTCGCGCGGGCCCCGGCGTCCGGCCGCGCCGGGTCGGGGGCGATCACCGCGTCCCACCAGTCCCGGAAGTCGCGCCGGTCCGCCTCGGGCACGCCGAGGAGGTCGCAGATGACGATGATCGGCAGCGGGGCGGCGTACGCGGCGATCAGGTCGGCGCGGCCGAGGGGCGCCATCGCGTCGAGGAGGGCGTCGGCGGTGCGCCGCACGGGGGTGCGCAGCTGCTCGACGCGGCGGCGGGTGAAGGCGCGGGCGACCAGGGACCGGATGCGGGTGTGGTCGGGCGGGTCCATGTTGAGGAGGTTCGCGTCGAGGGCGGGCGGCAGCGCGAGGCCCCGGTAACTCCCGGGCAGCGCATGCTTCTTGTCGATCGAGAGCAGCGGGTTCACGAGCCCCTCGCGCACGTCCTCGTACCGGGTGACCAGCCAGGCGGGCCGTCCGTCCGTCCCGGTGACGCGCGTGACGGGGGCCGTGTCGCGCAGCCGGGCCACGGTGCCGTACAGGTCGCGGAGGAGGCCGTCGGCGGGGTCTTCGGGGGCGGGGTGCGGGGTGGTCATGTTCCCCACCCTAGGTCGCGCCCTCGGCGCCCCGGGCCGCGGCCCTCGGCACCCCCGGGCCGCGCCCCTCAGCCCTCGTACTGCTGGATCCGCCGCCCGTGCCCCCGCTCCACCAGCGCGGGCAGCCGCTCCTCCAACTCCCCCACGGTCTGCGGCACATCGACGGTCAGCAGCTCCCCGTCCCGCATCAGGATCCGCCCGTCGACGATCGTGGTGCGCACGTCGGCGGAGCGGGCGCTGTGCACGAGGGTCGCGGCGAGGTCGTGCACGGGACGGGTGTGCGGTCCGGTGAGGTCGACGAGAATGATGTCGGCGCGGCGCCCGGCCGCGAGGGAGCCGATGTGCTCGCCGAGACCGACGGCGCGGGCGCTCTGCAGCGTTGCGTGGTGCAGGGCTTGACGGGACGTCAGCCAGGCGGGGTCGCGTTCGGCGTGCTTCTGGGTGAGCGCGGTGAGGGCCATGGACTCCCAGACGTCGAGGGAGTTGTTGGAGGCCGCGCCGTCCGTGGCGAGCCCGACGGGGACGCCGATCCGGGCGAGGGCGCGCACCGGGGTCGGGTCCCAGCCGAAGCGCAGGTAGGTGCGGGGCGCCGAGGCCACGGCGACGCGTCCGGCGGCGCGGGCGAGCACGGGCAGGTCGCGCTCCAGGATGCCGGTGCCGTGGGCGATGAGCAGGTCGATGCCGGTACTGGTACCGGTGCCGGAGCCGGTCTCGCTGTCGGTGCCGCCGTCGCCGTCGAGCAGTCCCGCGCGGGCGAGGACCTCGATGGGGGTGAGGCCGTGCCGGGCCAGGCTCTGCTCGGTCTGGGCGCGGTCCTCGGCGGCGTGCAGATGGACCGGCAGGCCGTGTTCGCGGGCGAGCAGGGCGGTGGCCGCGAGGTCGGCGTCGTCCACCGTGTACGGGGCGTGCGGCGCCAGACACGTCGTGACGCGCCCGTCGGCGTCCCCGCGCCTGCGCAGCGCGAAGTCCAGCGAGGCGGCGCGCCCCTCGGGCCCCTGCGAGGAGAAGAACGCCTGCCCGAGCAGCGCCCGCATCCCGCTCTCGGCCACCACGTCGGCGACGGCGTCCATCGCGAAGTAGTGGTCGGCGAAGCACGTGACGCCGCCCCGGATCAGCTCGGCGCAGGCGAGCCGCGCGCCGAGCGTCACGTCGCGCTCGGTGAGGTTCGACTCGACGGGCCAGATCAGCTCGTTGAACCACGTGTCGATCGGCACGTCCTCGGCGAGGCCGCGCAGGGCCACCATCGGGCTGTGCGTATGGCAGTTGACGAGTCCGGGGAGGGCGACAAGGCCGCGGCCGTCGAGGTGCTCGACGGCGGCCGGAGTGCCTGGCACATCCCGGCTCCCGGCGGCAGGCGGCGCGTCGCCCCCGGCCGTCACCGATGCGATCACCCCGTCCCGTACGACGACGGTGGCGTCCTCGACGAAGTCGACGCGCTCCTCGGCGTCGTGCACGAGGGCCGTGCAGCCCGTGATGACGAGGTCGGCGGGGCCGGGTGCGGGATGCGGCGTCATGCGCTCACGGTACTGGGACTACGCATCCGCGCCGCCCGGCTGGGCGGCGGGCGCGTTCGCGAGCACTCTGGCGGTGCGGCGGTCAACTACCGGACAGGGGACCCGACATGCTCATCGGCACCTGGAACCTGGAGAACCTCTACCGGCCCGGCGGCGCGTTCGGGCCCAAGGACAAGGTCGCGTACGAGCGGAAGCTGGCCTCGCTCGCGGCGATGCTGCGCGCCCTCGACCCGGTGCTCCTGGGGGTGCAGGAGGTCGGGGAGCCGGCGGCCCTCGACGACCTCCTGGGCCTCCTCGACGGCACCTGGCACGCCACGCTCTCCCAGCACCCGGACGCCCGGGGCATCCGCGTCGGCTTCCTCAGCCGCACCCCGCTCGCCGTCCTCGCCGACGAGCCCGCCTTCCCCGCTCCCCTGCGCCCGGTCCAGACGGACGACTCCACGACCGACGTGGCGCGGCTCAGCAGGGGCGCGCTCTCGGTGAGCCTGCTGACGCGGGCCATCGCCCTGGACGCGACCGTCTGCCACCTCAAGTCGAAGCTGCTGTCCTATCCGGGCGGCCGGTTCCAGCCGCACGACGAGGGCGAGCGGGCCAGGTTCGGCGCGTACGCGCTGTTCCGCAGGGCGGCCGAGGCGACGGCGGTGCGCGGCCTCGCCGACCGGATGCTGCACGGCGACGGCCGCGAGCACTCCTGCGTGGTCCTCGGCGACCTCAACGACGAGGCGGCCGCCGCGACCACGCAGATCCTGCTCGGCCCGCCCGGCTCGGAGCTCGGCACCCCCGGCTTCGACCACCCCGACAAGGGCGACCTGGCCCGGCTGTGGAACGTGGCCGAGCTGATCCCGCCGGGCCGCCGCTTCTCCCGGGTGTACTCCGGGCGCCGCGAGCTGATCGACCATGTCCTGGTCAGCAAGCGGCTGTTGGGGCAGGTGACGGAGGCGGGCACGGGCGCCCCGGACGCGCCGCTCGCCCCCGAGCTGCCGTCGGTGACCGACGACCCGCAGGAGCGGCGGAACGCCCCAGCGTCGGACCACGCGCCCGTGTGGATCAAGGTCAGGACCCCGGTCTGAGCCCGCACCGGACACGGCTCGGGTCGGGCACGGGCCGACTCCTCAGCCGCGCGGCAGGACGGAACCGAGCACCCCGGGCAGCGGATACCAGTCGGCCGACACGACGCTGGCGTTGGCACGCGCGAGCAGCGCGACGCGCTCGCGCGCCTGGGCCTCGGTCGGGTGGACGCCGTCGATGGCCGGGGGCACCTTCTGGGCGTCGGTCATCACGAGGAGGTAGCGCCGGTCGAGGTACCAGCGGGTGTCGATGGTGCCGTTCGCGTACGTGGCGGCGTCGCCGTCGAAGACGACGAACCAGGGCCGGATCGACGCGTCCTCGTACCGCGTACGGGGATCGCCCGCCGCCGCGCCGAGCACCGCGGGGAACGCGGCGGCGTCCCCGATCCGCCCCGCGCCCGCGAGGTCGCGCAGATGCGTGGCGTACTCGCGGTCGGTCCACAGCTTGTCGGCGGGGTTGCCCTGCTCGACGGTGCCCGGGATGAGGTCGAAGACGAACTTCCCCGCGAGCGCGCTCCGCGAGGGCCAGCCGTCCGCGCGCACGGCCTCGTCGAGGGTGGCGTGCCGCCCCGCGGTGAGGTCGGCGGGCCGGTACAGGGCGTCCCCGAGCTTGCTCCGCAGCAGCGCGTCCAGCTCGGCGGGCCCGCGCCCGTTCCTGGCCTGGAACCCGTCCTTCATCTCGACCTTCACCAGGATCGGCCGGTGCCCGGGGTGGGCGTCGTGCCACGCCCGCAGGTCCGCGAGGCAGCCGTCGAGCCGCTGGTCGCGGGGCTTGGTGCGCAGCTCGCCGGGGCCGGCGGCGTTCTCGCAGTTGTTGTCGTTCCCGATCGGGTTGCTGTGCGAGACGCGCCAGCCGCCACCGAACACATTGGTCCACACGTCGAGTTCGAGCATCCCGGCGCCGGAGTCGAGGGCGTCGGCGAGGTAGGGGTACTTGGCCTTCTCGTAGGCGTTGTGCATGCCGACGGCGGTGGTGGCGGAGTAGGCGTCGTCGGCGGCACGGGTGGGGGCCGGGGCGGCTTGCGCCGGTCCGGGCAGGAGCGCGGCGCCCGCCGCCGCGAGGGCGACGAGAACCGCTCCCGTACGTGTACGTGTGGTCATGCGCACCGTGCGTCTCCTCCGCCTCACGGAATGATTCAAGTCCCGTGCAACGTACGGGAGTCGGGTGACGCGGGGGAAGACGACGGCTTACCACCGGGGGGAAGGAATCCGGTCGTGGTCGGGCGATCACGGATGCGGGGCGCCCGGCCTCCTCTACCGTGTGCGCTCGCACCGCACCGGCGCGTCACCACCCCGAACCACTCCGAACCACTCCGAACCGCCCGGACCGACCCGGACCACCCCGGAAAGGGAATCGCCTCATGGCCCTCACCCTCACGCTCACCGGCCCCCGCATCGCCGCCCTCGCCACGACCGCGGTCCTGGCGATCGGAACCCCGACGGCGTACGCCGCGCTGGACTCCGACTCCGGTCCGGTGACGGCGAAGCGGGGCGCGCCCTACGTGGAGACCCGGCTCTTCTTCGGCACGGAACGCCCCGACGGCGGCCCCGCGGTGACGGACAAGCAGTTCATGTCGTTCGTCAACGAGGAGGTCACGCCGAGCTTCCCCGACGGGCTGACCGTGCAGAACGGCCGCGGCCAGTGGCGGGACTCCAACGGAAAGATCGAGCGCGAGCGTTCGTACGAGCTGATCCTGATGTACCCGACGACCGAGGCAGCCAAGAGGGACCCCCAGATCGAGACGATCCGCAAGGAGTACCGGCGGATGTACGCGCAGGACTCGGTGGCGAGGTCGGACGACCGGACGCGGGTGGACTTCTGACCTGCCGGTCCTTGCCGGAGCTCCTTACCGGCCCCCTTGGACCGCCGCCTCGAACAGGGCCCGCGCCTCGTCGACGGCGGCGGTCAGCTCCTCCGCCCCCGGGTCGTCCCCCATCCCCGCGAGGACGGCGTCGACCCCCCGCAGCCCGGCCCGCCCCAGCAGCCGCTTCTCGTTGGTGACCCACTCCCCGCGCGCGGCGAGCACCGCGTGGGCGCTCTGCAGGGCGGCGACGGCGAGCGCCCCCGAGACCTCGGTGCGCTGCCCGCGCGGGGCGCTGTTGTCGCGCGCGTACTGAAGGGTCAGCCGGGCCTGCCCCCACCACACGCCGGGTGCGGCTTTACGGAGGGCCTCCGGATACCCGTCGACGCGGGGCAGCTCCCCTTCTCCCCGCAGCACGCGGTTGACGGCCATCTCGGCGACGAGGAGATAGCCGGGGATCCCGGCGAGGTGGAACATCAGCGGCTCCCACCGGAACCGCCCCTGCTCCGCCTCCGCCAACTCCCGCTCGACGACGTCGAGATCGCGGTAGTGCACGTCGACGCGGCGCCCGTCGACGACGAGCCAGGCGCCCCCGTTGAAGACTCCCCCGCCCCACGCCCCGAGCTCGGAGACCTCCCCTTCCCACCCGGCGGCTCCTCGCAGGGCCCGCAGATCGGCGGGATCGAAGGGCTCGCCTCCCGTTCCTCGGCCCGCGCCCCGGTAGTAGACGGCGAGGTCCCAGTCGCTGGCGTCGGTGTGGGTCCCCTGGGCACGGGACCCGCCGAGGGTGACGGCGCGGACGCCGGGGAGAGCGGCGAGGCGGTCGGCCACGTGGTCGAGGAAGGCGGTGTCGTCCGCCCAAGTCCTTTTGCTCATACACGCATTGTCACGTGCGCGGCGGCCACCCCTGTTGCACGCTGCCGATGCTGCCCGCCTGGATGACGGGTGCGTGGTTCACCCCACCGCTGATGGTGTTGTTCACCTGCATCGTCCCCTGAGCGGGCTCCGCGGACCCCAACTCGTCCAACAGCGCTCGCAGTTCACGAGCGGCCTCCGGGTCGGCCCGCAGCGTCCGCCGCATCCGGCTGCGCCACTCCGCCAGGACGTCGGCCTGGGCGTCCTCGTCCTCGGCGTCGCGCGCGGCAACCAGATCGTCCCTGGCCTCGTCCAGCTCCCCGGCGACCCCGGCGGCGCCGTCCGCGTCACCGTCACGCCCCCGGGCCAGCACACGGGCCATCCGGTCCCGCACCCGCGTCCAGCCGTCGGTCACCATCTGCTGCACGAGGGCGGTCGCACCGGCGGTGGCCAGGGCGGTCAACTCGGCGTCCACGGCGGCTCCTTCAGCTCGGCTTCGGCTTCGGCTTGGGCTCAGGGGGCGTCTCACTCGCTACCGTATCCCGCCTCGCCCCGCGCGAGCAGTGCATTGAGCACCCGCACCAGGTCTTCCCCGGCCTCCCCCTCCGGCCACCAGTCCTCCACCCCCGCCTCGCCCCGGTACGGATACCAGCGCCCGTCCCGCCCGTAGCGCAGCTGCACCGAACCGGCCTCGTCCGTCAGCCAGTTGTGCCGGACCGCCATGCGGGGCAGGCCCGCCGCGGCGAGGGTGGAGCGGGCGCGGTCGAAGGGTCCTGCGGGCGGGTCCCAGGGCGATTCGAGGGTGGCGAGCCCTTCTTCACCGCCCTGCCTCCAGGCCGCTGCCGCGCGAGTGAGGTCGGCGGGGGTGCGGCCCACCGATCGGGCCAGCTCGGCGAAGGGGCGGCCGAAGCTGCGGCGCCCGGTGAGACCCGGGTGGGAGGCGGCGAGGCGGACCGCGTCGTGCCAGGGGTCGGGGGCGGCGAAGGGGGTGACGCCTGCGGCGAGGTACGCGTGGGCGCGGGCCACCGCGTCCGTGGCGAGGAACTCCAGGGCGGCGGGGGCGGGGCCGCCCGCGACGTCCGGGTAGGCGGGGGCGGTGCCCGGGTGGGCGGGGGGTTCGAGGGGCGGCGGGAGCGGCGGGCGGTAGTCCGTGGCGAAGGCGGCGCGGGCGGGGGTGCCGGGGAGGGTGAGGGTGGTGGGGGCGTCGGAGGTAGGGGCTACGGAGGTGGGGGCGTCGGAGGCAGGGGCTTCGGAGGTGGGCGCTTCGGAGGCCGGGGCTTCGGAGGCCGGGGCTTCGGCGGGAGAGACGTCCGAGGCTGAGGCATCGGAGGGAGGAGCCGGGGACGTTGCCGTCGGCGACGCGGCGGCCGAGGACGATGCCGCCGACGACCCAGTCGTCGAGGACGCGGCGTTCCGGGGTGCGACAGCCGGGGGCGCGGCGGCCGCAGCCTTCGCCTGGTGGACCTCTGCCGCCTCCTTGACCGCGTTGCGCCGCGCCAGTTCGTCCAGGAGGTCCGCCTCCTCGCCACCGCGCAGGAGCAGCAGGACGAAGGGGTCGGCGTCCAGGAGGCGGGCCGTCTGGTAGGCGAGGGCGGCCGCGTGCTTGCAGGGGTGGCCGCGGTCCGGGCAGGTGCAGGCGGGCTCCAACTCCCTTGCCGAAGGGAGGAGTTTGACGTCGGCCTGAGCCGCCGCCCCGTTCAGCGCCTGCGGCATCTCCTTGTCGAGGAGGGCCAGCGTGTGGGCGGGGTTCTCGGTCGCCGCGTCCAGGAGGCGGGTCCAGCCCTCGGGGGTGAGGGTGCGCAGGCGGAGCTCGGCGCGGTAGGGGCGGGGGCGGCTGCCGTGGACGTACGCCACGATGCGGCCGGGCGCGACGGTGATCGTGTCCACCGCGCCCTCGCGCGCATACGTGCGGCCGCGCGCCAGGCGGGCCTGGTCCAGGGCGCTCTCCTCCAGCGCGTCGATCCAGGCGTTGCCCCACCAGGAGGTGGCGAAGGGCGACTTGGGGTCCGCGCGCGGCGGCAGCGGCGGGAACACGCGTCCGCTGCCCATGCGGCTCGTCTCGCTCATGCCGTTGGCCCGGCCGAGGCCACGCGAGTGCGGACCCGCACCTGAGCGCGCGCCGGAACCGGGGCCGAAGCCGCCGCTGCCCCTCATCTCGCCCTCCGCAGTGACACCAGGTCCGCCAGCTCCGCGTCCGACAGCTCGGTCAGGGCCGCTTCGGCGCCGTCGCCCAGGATCGCGTCCGCCAGCGCCTGCTTGGCCGCGAGGAGTTCGGCGATGCGGTCCTCGACGGTGCCCTCGGTGATGAGGCGGTGGACCTGGACGGGCTGGGTCTGGCCGATGCGGTAGGCGCGGTCGGTGGCCTGTTCCTCCACCGCCGGGTTCCACCAGCGGTCGTAGTGGATGACGTGGCCCGCCCGGGTGAGGTTCAGGCCCGTGCCGGCCGCCTTGAGGGAGAGCAGGAACACCGGACTCTCGCCCGACTGGAAGCGGTCGACCATCTCCTGCCGTCGCGCCACCGGCGTGCCGCCGTGCAGGAGTTGGTGGGTGATCCCGCGCGCGGACAGGTGCGCTTCGAGGAGGCGGGCCATCTCCACGTACTGCGTGAAGATCAGGGTGGAGCCGCCTTCGGAGAGGATCGTGTCGAGGAGCTCGTCCAGGAGCTCCAGCTTTCCCGAGCGCGGGGCGCCCGCGCGCGTGGTGAGCGTGCCGTCCTTCAGGTACTGCGCCGGGTGGTTGCAGATCTGCTTCAGCGCCATCAGGAGCTTCATGACCAGGCCGCGGCGCGCCATGCCGTCCGACGCCTCGATGCGCGCGAGCGTCTCGCGCACCACCGCCTCGTAGAGCGACGCCTGTTCGCGGGTGAGCGGCGCGGGGTGGTCGGTCTCGGTCTTCGGCGGGAGCTCGGGGGCGATGCCGGGGTCGGACTTCTTGCGGCGCAGGAGGAAGGGGCGGACGAGGCGGGCCAGGCGCTCCGTCGCCGCGTCGGCCTCGTCCGAGGGCACCGTGCCGCCGCCCTCCACCAGGCGCGCGTGCCGGGACCGGAACGCCTTGAGGGGGCCGAGCAGTCCGGGCGTCGTCCAGTCCAGGAGGGCCCACAGCTCGGAGAGGTTGTTCTCCACGGGCGTGCCGGTGAGGGCCACGCGCGCGGGCGACGGAATCGTGCGGAGCGCCTTCGCGGTGGCTGCGTGCGGGTTCTTGACGTGCTGCGCCTCGTCCGCGACCACCAACCCCCAGCCACGCCCGGCGAGTTCGGCTGCGCTCGTGCGCATCGTGCCGTACGTCGTGAGCACGAAGCCGCCGGTCACCGGCTCCAGGCTGCGGTCGGCGCCGTGGTAGCGGTGGACCGGGACGCCGGGCGCGAACCGCTCGATCTCCCGCTGCCAGTTGCCGAGCAGCGACGCCGGGCAGACCACGAGGGTCGGCTCGGGCCGTGCGCGGCGCAGGTGCAGGGCGATCAGCGTGACCGTCTTGCCGAGGCCCATGTCGTCGGCGAGACAGCCGCCGAGACCGAGGGACGTCATGCGGTCCAGCCAGTCCAGGCCCCGGAGTTGGTAGTCCCGCAGGGTGGCGGCGAGGCCCGGCGGGGGCTGGGTCGCGCCCGGCTCGGCGGTGACGCGGTCACGGAGGCGGGCCAGGGCGCCCACGGGCACGACCCGCACCCGCTCGCCGTCCACGTCGGCGGCGCCGGTGAGTGCGACGGACAGGGCGTCGACCGGGTCCAGGAGCCCGAGGTCGCGCTTGCGCGCCTTGCGGACGAGGTCGGGGTCGACGAGGACCCACTGGTCGCGGAGCCGGACGACGGGGCGGTGCGCCTCCGCGAGGAGGTCCAGCTCCGCCTCGGTCAGCGGCTCGGCGTCCGCTCCGATCGCCACCTCCCAGCGGAACCGGAGCAGTTCCTCCGTCTTGAAGAAGTCGAAGTTGTCCGCCGAGGTGCCGGGCGCCGCCCGCACCACGGCGGTCGCGGTGAGCCCGCGCGTGAGGTCGCGCGGCCAGTGGACGGTGACCCCGGCGGCGGCGAGCCGGCTCGCGGCGGCGCCCAGAATCTCGTACAACTCCTGCTCGTCCAGCGGCAGTACGTCGGGCCGGGGCCGCTCCAGGATCCGGCCGAGCGGCGGCCAGACGCGGGCGGCGCGGCGCACGGCGAGCAGCGTGTCGACGCGGGCCCGGGGCCCGAAGTGGTCGGCGCCCGCCCAGAGCGCGGCGGCGTCCACGACCAGCGTCGGGTCGGCGAGGCTGTGCACCTGGAGCACGGCGGCGGCGACGCTTCGCCCCTCGGCACCGCTCCGCCGCTCCCCCGTGCCGTCCCCCTCCCCGCCGTCCCTCTCCCCGCCACCCCTCTCCCCATCGCCCCTCTCTCCGCCGTCCCCCTCCACGTCGAACACCTCCGACGCCTTCAGGTCGAGCCGCAGCGAGATCCGCACGCCCGCGTCCGCGCCCGCCGCGACCTCCGCCGCCCAGTCCCGCGCGCCGGGCAGCCGCTGGGGCGCCCGGGCCGCGAAGGGGACGCCCGCCCCGGTGCGGGAGGTGAGGGCGCCCGCGGCGTGTTCGGCGGCCGGGGTGCGGGGCAGGCAGTCGGCCACCGCGTCGACGAACGCCCGGACCAGCGCGGTCGGTTCGGGCAGGAGCAACGGCTTGCTGCCGGGCAGCGGCACCGCGTGCGACGCGGAGGGCAGGGCCGCGGCGATGGCGCGCAGGTGCGCGGCGTCCGCCGCGTCCAGCGGTCCGGCCCGCCACGCGTCCATGTCCCCGGCGGTGAGCCCGGGCAGGAGCTTGCCGCGCGCGGCGAGGTGCAGGGCGTGCCGGGCGGCCGCGGCCCAGCAGGCGGTGCCGGGGTGCGGGCGGGTGGCGCCGAGGAGCAGCGGCAGGGCGTCGGCGACGGGCAGGAACAGGGCGGGCACGGTGCGCCTGCGCACGCCCTTGCCGTGCGGCCGCACGACGGTGAGCTCCCCCTCGTACGCACCCTCGTACGCACCCTCGGCACCTTCGGACCCGCCCGCCGAAGGCACCTCATCGAGCTGCTCACCGAGCAGCTCACCAAGCGCCTCGCCATCCGGCCGCCAGAACGCCAGCCGCCCCTCCCGCGGCACCTCGGCCGGAAGGAAGACGGCAGCGCACGAACGCAACAACCGCACACCCCTCACCTCCCTGACCGGCACAAGCAACCCTCGGGCAACCCTAGGTCAGCACACTGACAACGCCGCCCCTCACCAGCTCTCCGGCGCCCCCGTCACCCTCCAGTAGGAAACTTTCCTAACAATTCTCGGCTCTTCTCATTGACGCGCACATGTCGCATCGACAAGATGCCTCCCGAGAACGGCACCCCCACGCCGACCCCAGGAGACGACATGTCCCCCACGCGTCACCGCTCCAAGAACCCCGTGAAGAACCCCCGCATCGGCATCCCCGTAGCCGCGGGCGCCGCCCTCGCCCTCGTCGGCGGCGCCCTCCTCTGGTCCCCGGCGGAGAAGGCCGACGCGGCGCCCACGAAGGGCGCGCAGGCGCAGCGGGCCGCCGGTTTCACCGCCGTCGCCGCCGGTGACATCGCCGAGCAGTGCACCGCCGACGACAGCGGCTGCAAGCACCCCAAGACCGCGGCCCTCGTCAAGAAGATCAACCCGTCCTTCGTGATGACCATGGGCGACAACCAGTACGACGACGCCCGACTGCAGGACTTCGAGGACTACTACGACACCACCTGGGGCGCCTTCAAGGACAAGACGCACCCCATCCCGGGCAACCACGAGACGTACGACCCGGACGGCGAACTCAAGGGCTACAAGTCCTACTTCGGAGACATCGCCTATCCCCAGGGCAAGCCCTACTACAGCTACGACCAGGGCAACTGGCACTTCATCGCCCTGAACTCCAACAGCTTCGACGACTCCGCGCAGATCGACTGGCTCAAGAAGGACCTCGCCGCCAACTCCGGCAAGTGCGTGGCCGCCTACTGGCACCACCCGCTCTTCTCCTCCGGAGAGCACGGCAACGACCCGGTCAGCCGCCCCGTCTGGAAGCTCCTCTACGACAACAAGGCCGAGCTCGTCCTCAACGG
Source organism: Streptomyces odontotermitis (assembly GCF_050510915.1). Classification (NCBI taxonomy): domain Bacteria; kingdom Bacillati; phylum Actinomycetota; class Actinomycetes; order Kitasatosporales; family Streptomycetaceae; genus Streptomyces; species Streptomyces odontotermitis. Next base: position 250,180 of record NZ_JBNJLS010000001.1, read on the forward strand.
CCACGACCACCACTACGAGCGCTTCGCCCCGCAGAACCCGGACGGCAAGGCCGACAAGAACGGCCTCGTGGAGCTCCTCGGCGGCATGGGCGGCGCCAACCCGTACAAGATCGAAGAGGTGCAGCCCAACAGCGAGAAGCGGCTCACGAAGACCTTCGGAGTGGTGAAGCTCAACTTCACGGACACCGGGTTCTCCTGGGAGCTGATCGGCACCGACGGGAAGACGAAGGACACCAGCCCGTCGTACGCCTGCCACTGATCGGACCGGGACATGTACCTGTCCACCACCGACGCCGTCGCCCAGGCCACACAGGCGAAGCGGGCCAAGGACGCCAAGGAGGCGCAGCAGGCGGAGGCCGGGCGGAAGGGGCGGGTCCGCGTCGCCGGGCCCGTTCTCGCCCTCGGCGCCGTCAGCCTCGTCACCGACATCTCCTCGGAGATGGTCTCGGCGGTCCTGCCGCTGTACTTCGTCGTCGGGCTCGGCCTCTCCCCCTTGCAGTTCGGCTTCCTCGACGGGCTCTACAACGGCGCCACCGCGGTCGTGCGGCTCCTCGGCGGGTACGCCGCCGACCGCGGCGGGCGGCACAAGCTCGTCGCGGGCTCCGGCTATCTGCTCTCCGCCCTGTCCCGGCTCGGGCTGCTCCTCGCGGGCGGCGCGACGGCCGGGATCGGCGCGGCGATCGCGGCGGACCGGATCGGCAAGGGCGTGCGCACCGCGCCACGCGACGCGCTGATCTCGCTGAGCAGCCCGCCCGACGGGCTCGGCCGCGCCTTCGGCGTGCACCGGGCGATGGACACGACGGGCGCGCTGCTCGGCCCGCTCGCCGCGTTCGCGCTCCTGTGGGCCACCGCCGACGCGTACGACGCCGTCTTCGTCGTCAGCTTCTGCGTGGGCCTGCTGGGCGTGCTGATGCTCGTCGCCTTCGTGCCGGGACGCGACCAGCTGTCCGCTCCGAGCATGCCAACGGCACGCCGGGGCAGGGTACTTGAGCTGCTGCGCGTGGCCGCGTTCCGGCGGGTCTTCGCGGCCGCCGCGCTGCTCGGCGCCGCCACCATCGGGGACGCCTTCCTGTATCTGCTGCTGCAGCGGCGCCTGGACTTCGCGGAGAGCTGGTTCCCGCTGCTGCCCCTCGGCACGGCCGCGGTCTATCTGCTGCTCGCCGTCCCTGTGGGGCGCCTCGCCGACCGGACGGGCCGGCGCCTGCCGTTCCTGGCCGGGCACGCGGCGCTGCTCGGCGGGTACGCGCTGCTGCTCACCCCCGCGGGCGGTCAACTGCTGCTCATCGGCGTGCTGTTGCTGCTCGGGGTCTTCTACGCGGCCACCGACGGCGTCCTGATGGCCCTGGCCGCGCCCGTCCTGCCCGAGGGGCGGCGGGCGGGCGGCATGGCCGTCCTGCAGACCGGCCAGGCCCTCAGCCGCCTGCTCGCCGCGGCCGGGTTCGGCGCGGCGTGGACGCTGTGGGGCGTGAGCGCGGCCATGGCCTGCGCGGCCCTCGCGCTCGCCGTCGCCCTCACCGGGGCGACGCTCCTGCTGCCCCGCACGGGACCGACGGCACCGACGGGGCCCCCGGGATCGACGGAATCGACGGAATCGAAAGAAGGGCAGGCATGACCCTCCGCTCCCGGATCATCGCCGTCGCCGCGGCCGCCGCCGTCCTCCTGGGCGTCGCCGTCGCCTACACGGTGCGCGCCGCCCAGCGCGCCGAACCGGCCACCACCGCATCGGAGTTCGCCCTCGACGACGGCCATCTCTACTTCCGCAGTACGGGCGCAGGCACGGGCCGCGTCGCCCGTCTGCCCCTCTCGGAGCGCGGCGCGCGCCGCACCACCGACGGCCCGTCCTGCGACCGCTTCTACGCCGCCGCCCGCACCGCCCTGTGCCTCCAGCGCCGCCCCGGCATCCCGCCCCGCTCGTACGCGGTCGTACTGGACTCGCGGCTGCGCGAGAAGCGGCGCATCGCGCTCACCGGCATCCCCAACCGGGCCCGGGTCTCGGCGTCGGGGCGGATGCTGTCGTGGACGATGTTCGCGACCGGGGACTCGTACGCGGGCTCGTCCTTCTCCACGCGTACGTCGATCCTGGACACCCGTACCGGCTACCTCATCAAGAACATGGAGGAGATCCCCCTCACCCTCGGCGGGCGCCGCTACCACGCCCCGGACGTCAACTACTGGGGCGTGACGTTCGCCAAGGACGACAACCGCTTCTACGCGACCGTCTCCACGAAGGGGAAGACCCACCTCGTCCAGGGCGACATGAAGAAGTGGGCCGCGCACGACCTGCGCACGAACGTGGAGTGCCCGTCCCTCTCCCCCGACAACACCCGTATCGCCTTCAAGAAGCGCGTGCGGAAAGGGACTTCGGACCCCTGGCGGCTCTACGTCCTCGACCTGCGCACCCTGCGCGAGCACCCCGTCGCCGAGCGGCAGAGCGTCGACGACCAGGCCGCCTGGCTCGACGACGACACCCTCGCGTACGCCCTGCCGGGGCGCTCCGGCCGCAAGAGCGACATCTGGACGGTGCCGGCGGACGGTTCGGGCGCACCCGAACTGCGGGTGCCGGACGGGAGTTCACCGGCGGCGGTGCGCTGAGGAGGAAGCCGAGAAGGCCGCCGCGGAAATTGAGGTGCGGCGGCGGGCCCGGCACGCCCAGGATGGGGTCATGTCCGTCTCTGCCTCCCCGGCTCCGCGCACCGTCGTCCCGTCCCTCTTCCCGCCTCCCGGATACGCCCACGCCGCCGTCGTCGAGGCGGGCACCCGGCTCGCGTTCATGGCCGGGTCCGTCCCGCTCGACGCGGACGGGAAGCTGATCGGCGAGGGCGACCCGGTGGCCCAGACCCACCAGGTGATCGCCAACCTGGACGAGGCGCTGCGCGCGATCGGCAGCGACCTCTCCCAGGTGGTGGCCTCCACGGTGTACGTGGTGGGGGACGAACCGGGCGCGCTCAGCGAGGTCTGGGAGGTCGTCCGCGCCTCCGGGCTGCTCACCGAGGTACCGCACACCTCGACGCTCCTGGGCGTGACCGTCCTCGGCTACACCGGTCAGCTCGTCGAGATCACGGCGACCGCCGTCGTACCGGAGGCGGAGGCGGAGGCGCGGTGACGACGCTGCGTGCGGCCACGGCCGCGGACGCCCCCGCCGTCGCCGACGTCTATCTGGCGTCCTTCGACGCCGCCCTGCCGACCGTGCGCCGCGCCCACACCGACGACGAGGTGCGCGCCTACATCCGTGACGTCGTGGTGCCGCGGGGCAGCACCTGGGTCGCGGAGGAGGCGGGCGCGGTCGTCGGTCTGATGGTGCTCGACGGCCCCTTGCTCAACCAGCTCTACCTGGCGCCGAGTTGGCGCGGCCACGGCATCGGGGACCGCTTCGTGGCGCTCGCCAAGGAGCTCAGCCCGGCCGGGCTCGACCTGTGGACCTTCCAGGTCAACGAGCCCGCCCACCGCTTCTACGAGCGCCATGGCTTCGTCGCGGACCGGTGGACGGACGGGGACAACGAGGAGGGCGAGCCGGACGTGCACTACGCCTGGCAGCCCTGAGCCGGCCGGTGGGCCGGGACAAGGGTTGAGCGGGGGCCCGGCCCGCTCAGCCCCGGGCCCGGCTCGCGAGCCCCAGCGCGTACTGCGGCCACCAGCGCCCGGCGGGCGGCCCGCCCCGGCAGGTCCCGTCGGACTCGCCGGGCCGCTTGACCCACAGGTAGGCGTCGGCGGCCCGGTCGCCGGTCCTGGTGGTGGGCGGGGCGCCGAGGGCGCGGCCCGGCGGGTTGCACCAGGACTGGGGGCCCGCGTAGGGGCCGTTGCCGTTGCGGCTGGTGTCGATCACATAGTGCTTGCCGCCGCCCAGCGCCTTGGCGAGGCGCCGCGCGTACGCCGAAGTGGCCCGGGTCGTCTGGTAGTTGGAGACGTTCAGGGCGAAGCCGTCGGCCTGCGCGATGCCCGCGGCGCGCAGCGGGCCGACCAGGCGCCGCTCGTCGGGGATCCAGCTGGCGTTGCCCGCGTCGAGGTAGACCCTGGTGTGCGGGTGCCGCTTGATGCGCCGTACCGCGTAGGCGAGCAGCCCGAAACGCTCGCGCGGGTCCGCCAGGGTGCACCCGGCCTCGGTCTGCGCGACAGCGTCCGGCTCCACGACGACGTACGCGCCCCGGGTGCCGAGCCCGGCGGCGAACCCGTCGATCCACTGGCGGTAGGCGGCGGCGCTGTGGGCGCCGCCCGCCGAGTAGTCGCCGCAGTCGCGGTGCGGGATGAAGTAGGTGACGAGGACGGCGGTGCGGTGCGCCCTGGCGGCGGCGTCGACGTAGCGGCGGACGACGGCGCCCGGCCGGTTCTTGTGCAGCCACTCGGCCTGCGGGCGGCGCGCGATGCGCTCGACCAGACGGGCGTCGGCGCCCCGCTTCTGGGCGCGCCAGACGGCGGCCTGGTGGGAGGCGGCGGTGTGCGGGTTCACCCAGAACGCGACGGGGGCGGGGGCGCCTCCGGCTTCGGCGCCGGGGCCGGGGGCGGGGGCGGGGGCGGGCGCGCAGGCGGTGACGAGGGCGAGGGCGGTGACCGCGAGGCGGAGGAGGCGGGGACGGGCGAGGAGGTGGGGGCGGGCGAGGAGGTGGGGCACCTGTGACTCCCGGGGACTCGGAGCGTTTCCCGGAGTGTCACCAGTGGGCCGCGCGATGCCGGGCCACGACGGCCCGGGGGCACCCCAAGATCACCCCGACGGCGGGAATCCAGCCCGTCCGGCGATTGAGGACGAGCCCGAAGGGCGATCAAGGCCCGCCCCGGGAGAGGGCACCCCGACAAGAAGGGGACCAAGGGCCGGCTTCAGCCGCGATAGCGGTCCGTCGCCCTGACCAGCTCCTCCGCGATCCCCACCGCGCCCGCGTCGTGCCCCACCTCGGACACCAGCACCAGCTCGCTCCCCGGCCACGCCCCCGCGAGCCGCCACGGAATGCCCACCAGGTTCCCGAAGTCCAGGGCTCCCTGCACCAGCGTGCCGGGGATGCCCGCGAGGGAGCCCGCGTCGCGCAGGATCACCTCGTCGCCGCCGAGCCAGTGGTCGTGGGCCCAGTAGTGGGTGACGATGCGGACGAACGCCTCGCGGTAGGCGGGGTCCTCGAAGCGGGGCACGGAGCGCGGCGGGGCCGAGGCCATCGCCGTCTCCCAGTCCGTCCAGGCCCGCGCGGCCACGGCCCGTACCGCCGCGTCCGGCGACTCCATGAGCGCGTTGTACGCCGCCGCCAGGTCACCGTCCCGCTCCTCCTTGGGCACCGCGCCCTGGAAGTCCGCCCACGCCTCGGGGAAGATCCGGCCGAGCCCCCGCGTCATGAGGTCGACCTCCGCCCTGCTGCCGGTGGCGAGGCCGGTGAGGACGAGTTCGCTGACGCGCTCGGGGAACGTCTGCGCGTACCGCAGGCCGAGGACGGACCCCCACGAGGCGCCCCACACCAGCCACCGCTCGATGCCCAAGTGCCGCCGCAGCAGCTCCAGATCGGCCAGCAGGTGCCGGGTCGTGTTGAGGCTCATGTCGGTCGCGGGGTCGCTCGCGGGCGGCGTGGAGCGGCCGCAGCCGCGCTGGTCGAGGAGGACGATGCGGTACGCGTCCGGGTCGAAGTAGCGGCGGAAGCCCGGCGTGCAGCCGGAGCCGGGCCCGCCGTGCAGGACGACGGCGGGCCTGCCCACCGGGTTGCCGCAGACCTCCCAGTACACGCGGTTGCCGTCGCCGACGTCGAGCATGCCGTGGTCGAAGGGTTCGATGTCCGGATAGAGGCCCATCGACGCACCGTAGCCCGCGCACCCCGGGCCCCGCGCCCTCACATCAGGTCATGGCCGCGCCGAGGCCCACGAACACGCAGATCAGCACGAGCAGGATCGCGAGCAGCGGCCAGACGAACCGCAGGTACTTGTTGTAGCCGACCTTCGCCAGGGCGACGCCACCGATGGTGACCGCGGTGGTCGGCACCCACAGGTTCATCCAGCCGCTCGCCGCCGCCCACGCGGTGACGACGACCGCGCGCGAGACGTCGGCGAAGTCCGCGAGGGGCGCGAGGATCGGCATGGCGAGGGTGGCGTGGCCGGAGGTGGAGGGGATCAGGAAGGCCAGCGGCAGGTTCACCAGGAAGACGATGATCGCGAAAAGGCCCGACGAGGTGCCCTTCACGACGCCCTCGATGGCATCGAGGACCGTGTCCGTGATCTTCGAGTTGTTCATGATGACCGTGACGCCGCGCGCCAGCAGGATGACGAGCGCCGGGGACACGAAGTCGGCGGCGCCCTGGATGATCGTCGAGCTGAGCTTCTGCTCGCCGAGCCGCGCCACCACGCCCACCAGGACGGCCGCGCACAGGAAGAGCGCCGCCAACTGCGGGAAGGACCAGTCCAGTTCGAAACCGTAGGGCTTGGCGTCGGCGTTGCCGGTGAGCGCGCTGGACCAGGGCACCACCGAGAAGATCATGAAGGCGAAGACGAGCCCCATGACGACGAGCACCGACTTGTGGGTGCTGGTCAGCTGCGGCGCCTCGCCGGTCTCGGCGGCTGCCTGCTCCCGGTCGCCGGGCAGGAAGCCGGAGAGGGAGCGCTCCGGATCCTTCTGTACGCGCTTCGCGTACCGGATGACGTACGCGACCGTGACCCCCGTCAGCACGGCCCACATGACGAAGCGCAGCGCGATGCCGTCACCGAGGGAGATCCCGGCGGCCGAGGAGGCGACGCCGGTCGCGAAGGGGTTGACCGTGGAGCAGAGCACCCCGACGCCCGCGCCGAGGATGATCGCGCCCACGGCGGTCATCCGGTCGTAGCCGAGCGCCAGCATCAGCGGCACGATCAGGCCGTAGAAGCCGAGGGTCTCCTCCGCGAAGCCCTCCACCGTGCCGAGGACGGAGAAGACCACCATGATGCCCGCGATGAGCAGCGCGCCGCGCTCGCGCAGCCGGTGCGCGAGGCGTTCGATGCCCCGGTCGAGCGCGCCGGTCGCGAAGACGACGGTGATGAACGACCCGATGGCGAGCACGAACAGGAAGACGCCCGCACTGCCGTACAGGGAGCCGGAGTTGTCCGGTGCGACCAGGGAGGTCTTCTCGTCCTGGATGCCGTAGAGGCCGTTGACCGGGGCGAGGAAGAGGTCGTTGAGGCGGTCGACGAACGACTGGTCGTTGCTGACCCGGTGGTAGGTGCCCTCGACGGGGGCGCCGGAGTCGCCCCGGTCGTACTGCCCGGAGGGGATGAGGAAGGCGAGCAGCCAGACCGCGACGGTGACGATGGCCAGCACGGTCAGGGCGCTGGGAAAGGTGAACTTCCGCTTGCCCGAGGGCTCTTGGGTGCCGTCCGGCCCGGTGGACGTCTCGGAGGTGCTCACGCGCGGCCTCCCGCCTCGAACCCGGCGGCGTACTCCCGTACGAAGGCGCACATCGCGACGACCGTGTTGCGCAGCTCCGAGAAGAGGACGCGCTCGTTCGGGGCGTGCAGGTTGCACAGGCTGTCCTGGGCGCCGAAGAGCAGCACCTCGGCGCCGGGCGCGGCCTTCGCGAGCCCGTTGACCAGCGGGATGGAGCCGCCGGTCGCCACGTACGAGGCGTCCTTGCCCCAGGCTTCCTTGAGGGCGGCGAGCGCGGCGCGGTAGGCGGGGCCGCCGGTGACCGCCTCGTAGCCGGGTCCGGTGTCGCCGGGCGTGACGGTGAGCGGGACCCCGAAGGGCTTGAGGGAGCTCAGGTGCTCGACGAGCCGGCGCTGCGCCTCCTTGGGGTCCTGCCGGGGGTGGAAGCGCAGGTTCAGCTTGGCCCGCGCAGCGGGCACCACAGCCGACGCGGCGCCCTCGACGCTGGGCGCGTCCAGGCCGATGACGGTGATCGCGGGCCCGCTCCACAGCCGCTCCCCGAGGCTGCCGCTGCCCATGAGCGGCACCCCGTCGCGCACCCCGGCCAGCGAGCGGAACTCGTCCTCGGTGTAGGTGGTGCCGGTCCAGTCCTCGCGCCGCAGCCCCTCCACGGCGACGTCGCCGTGCACGTCGTGGAGGGTGGCGAGGGCCTTCAGGAGGGCGAGCAGGGCGTCGGGGGCGGCGCCGCCGAACTCGCCGCTGTGGCGCGGCTCTTCGAGGGTGCGGGCCTCGACGATCACCTCACAGGCGCCGCGCAGGCCGGTGGTGAGGGTGGGGGTGCCGGGGCGGAGGTTGCCGAGGTCGGCGATGACCATGGCGTCGCAGGCGAACCGGTCGGCGTCGGTGGGCGGGTAGTCGTCGAAGGGGCTGCCGTACTCCTCCTGCCCCTCGAAGACGATCTTGATGCCGACGGGCGGGCGGCCCTGGAAGGCCCGCAGCATGCCGAGGTGCGCGATGACGTTGGACTTGTCGTCCGCGATGCCCCGTGCCCGCAGCCCGCCCTCGATCGCGGTCGGCTCGAAGGGCGGCGACTGCCAGAGGGCCTCGTCGCCGGGCGGCTGGACGTCGTAGTGCGAGTAGAGCAGGACGGTCGGGGCGTCCGGGCTCGGCGGCGGGATCTCGCCGAAGATCACGGGCGCGGTGTCGGGCAGGTCGATCCGGTCGACGCGCTCCACACCGACGTCGCGAAGGAGGCCGACGAGCAGGTCGTGGGCCTCGTGCACGGGCTCGGGCGGGAAGCCGGGGAAGGCGATGGAGGGGATCGCGGCGAGGCGTTCCAGGTCGGCACGCAACCCGTCCATCAGTCCGTCGACGGTGACTTCGAGCTCTTCGGGCTTCATGGGCAGCACCCCTGCGTTCGAGTTCGGGCGGTGGCATGTCATTTGCCTTTTGCGGTGATTAGCCCGAATTATCGAGTGCGAGGGAAGGGGGATCCGGATGGCTCGCCGGGGCCGGTGTCCGCCCGGCTGAGTAAGGTCGGGGCATGGCTTCGGAGACTGCGAGTGGCACGGGCGGCGGGAGCGGCGGTGCGGGCACCGAGGGCGGCAGCGTGCGCGTGGACAGCTGGATCTGGTCCGTACGCCTCGTCAAGACGCGCTCGATGGGTGCCGCCGCGTGCAAGGGCGGCCATGTGCGGGTCAACGGGGAGCGGGTGAAGCCCGCGTACGGCGTGCATGTGGGCGACGAGGTGCGGCTGCGGCAGGCGGGCGGCCGGGAGCGGGTCGTCGTGGTGAAGCGCGTGATCCGCAAGCGCGTCGGGGCACCGGTGGCCGTGGAGTGCTATGTCGACAACAGCCCGCCGCCCCCGCCGCGTGAGGCGGTGGCCCCGGCCGGGGTGCGGGACCGGGGCGCGGGCCGCCCGACGAAGCGGGACCGGCGGGAGATGGAGCGGCTGCGGGGCGCGGGGCCGGGCCCCGAGCCGAACACCTGGCCGGGCTCCGGCCGGTGATCACCGGCGGGCCGTGACGAGCCGCGCGAGCGCGCCGTTCTGGTCCCGGCGCGCCCAGGCGATCCAGGCGAGCGGCACGATCAGGATCAGCGGCGTCGCGGCGTTCTCCCCGCCCATGGCCGTGACCTGGACGACGAACGCCCCGCACATCAGGCCGATGAAGGCCGTCGCGGCAAGGGAGTTGAGCGGCCGCACCAGCAGGGCGACCGCCCCCGCGAGCTCGAGCGCGCCGATCGCGTACATCCCCGGCGCGCCCCAGCCCAGCTTGTCGAAGGCTTCGACGGCCGATTCGTGGGCGATCAGTTTGGGCACGGCGCTCGCGATCCCGTAGAACGCGGCGAGCAGCACCTGAACGGTGAGCAGGACGCGGCGGGCACGCGGCCCGGAGGCCACGGACGGGGCGGGCGGGGCGGTGGATACGGTCTCGGACACGGCGGTCTCCTCCTGGAAGGGCTGGCCCGCGCTCTCCGCGCGGTCACAGAGGTAGACCGCGCGACCGCCCGGAACTCATCGCCCCCGGCCGCCCGTGGTCACGCGGCGACGGCCCGCACCCAGATCCCGTCCTCCGTGAGGTACTTGTCGACCTTCAGGCCCGACTCGGCCAGGGCCGCCTCGAACTGCTCCTTCGTGAGCGGCCTGGCCAGGAACGTCTGGGTCCAGACGGCGTCCGGGAAGATGTACTCCGCGCGGACCGAGTTCACCCCGTCCCCGACCGGGTCCGCGGAGACGATGCGCACCGTGTACCCGCCGCGGTCGACGCGCTCGCGCGGCAGGTTCGTGTGGTAGTCCGCGCCCTCGCGCTGGATCAACACCACGCCGCCGTCGGCCACATGGCGTCGGCACGCGTCGAGCAGGCCGCGCCGCACCTCGACCTCGGCCGTGTGCACGAGGAACGACCCGAGCATCACGACGTCGAAGGTCTCGCCGAGGTCGAGCGACTCGATCGGGGAGCAGACCGTGCGCTCCACCTGCACTCCGTCGAGCGCCTCGACCTTCTCCAGCATCTCCGCGGACTCGTCCACCGCCGTCACGCGGAAGCCGCGCTCCAGGAGCGGGCGCGTCACGCGGCCCGCACCACTGCCCAGTTCGAGGATGTGCGCCCCGGCGGGCACCGCGGCCTCGATCACTTCTGGTTCGTCGCCCACGGTCAGGCGCTCGTAGAGATCCACCGCGCAGCCGTCCGGAGTGATCGCCCCGGGGCCCGTACCCTCATGTCCCGTACGCATCTCAGTGCTCATGCCCCGCCAACGAGGCGCGCCACGAGCCCAGTTCCCGCCCCCGGCCCCGCTCCCGCCCGCTACAGCGGGAACCAGCCATGCCCGCCGTACCAGTGGCCGCCCGCCCGCAGATGGTCCCCGACCGCGCGTTCCAGCCGGGTACGGCGCGGCAGTTCCGCGACGGGCAGCTCGGGATCGCCGAAGACGAAGGCCACCGGGCCCTGGTCATCGGGCTCCGTCTCCCGTCGCGCTGTCCGAAAACGACCCTGGAAGCGGATGATGTTGGACTCCGGCGGCAACTGGTCGCGCAGCTGCGGGTCGAGCAGCCAGGAGTGGCACACGGCCACCGGATAGCGGCGCTGCGGATAGTGCCGGGCGAAGAACTCCCGCGCGCGGGCCAGTGATTGGTCGCACGCCTCAGGGGACAACGGCCCCAGGTAGTCGGGTATGTGCAGGTTCAGACAGGGGTCGCCCTCCGCCGCCACCCCGGCCGCCGCCACCACCGCGCCGGTGCGCGCGCCGAGCACGGCGTGCTGGAACTGCAGCCGCCCCAGCTGGTACAGCAGCCCGCGCAGATGCAGCACCAGCCACGACGGCACCAGCACCCCGACGGACCCGTACCGCCTGCGGTGCAGCGCCAGGTTCCGCCCGACGTCCGCGAACGTGCTGCGCGCGACCTCGTCCGGAACCCCGATGCCCCGGTGGTACGCGCGCGTGTACGGCAACGCCGCCACCAGGACGTACGCGTAGAAGCACCGCCCGAACGCGCCGAGTTCCGCCGGGAGTTGCGGCAGGAACCGCGGCGGCACCGCCTCCTCGCCCATCCCACGCACCACCGCGCCCACACACCGCCGCAGCAGCAGCCACGCCCCCGGGTCGTCCGCGAACCGGCGGCGCAGCGCGAGGAGTTCGGCGATGTCCCCGTGCGGCACGGCGAGCTCCAGGAGCACGTCGGCCAGGTCGGCGCCGTCCGGCAGCGCCACGTCCTGCGGCAGGTCCGGATCGTCCGGCAGCCCCCGCAGCCACGCGGCGAGCGTCTCGTCCGCCGCCAGCACGTCCAGCACGCCCTGCTCCGCCATGCCCCACCCGTCCTATCCTGAGAGGGAGGAAGTGAACTCTCATGTCACCTCACGCACGCACAGGCAGTGAACCGACGACCGCACGCAGTCCGCTGCGCATGCGCTTCTGGTTCAGCGTATGGGGCCTGCTCTGGGCGGCCGGAGGCACCGTGCTCTTCGCCCTGGCGGGCCGCCCCGGCTGGGCGGCCGCCTTCGGGGCGCTACTCCTTGTCGTCACCGCCGACCTCGCAGCGATCGTCCACCACCTCCACGAAGGCCCGCACTACCAGCCGGGCCGGGACGTCCCGCCGTACGAGCCCCCGAGAAGCTAGCTACTCCTCGAAGCGGGCCGCCGCCAGATACTCCGGCTGCGGGTCGAGCGCGGCCGCGAGCCGGAAGTGGCGGCGGGCCTGCTCGGGCTTCGAGGCGCGCTCGTAGGTGCGGGCCAGGGCGAAGTGCGCGAACGCGTTGTCCGGCTCGCGCTCCAGGACGATGGTGAACTCCAGCTCGGCGGCGCGCAGTTGGGCGGAGGCGAAGAAGGCGCGGGCGCGCAGCAGCCGCGCCGCGGTGTTCTCCGGGTACGCCGCGATGACCGTGTCGAGCAGCTTCACGGCGCCGCGGGGATCACGGGCGGCCAGCAGCTGCTCCGCCGCGCGGTAGTCGATGACGTGCGTCTCCGGGGTGATGTCGGGCACGCCGGTACTCCTTCCCTCACTGCGCTCTCGTCACGCTCAACGCACTCCGTACGCCGGTGTATTCCGTGCCGCTCCGGCTCAGCCGGCCACGGCGGCGAGCACGGCGCCCAGGACGACGAGCGCGGCGCCCGCGACCACGAAGGCCCGGTCGGCTCCCCTGCGCTCCCGGCCGAGCAGCACGGTCTCGGTCGGGTCCTCGTCGTCGTACGCGAGCCGGACGTGATCGCCCGCCTGGAGGGGCCGCTTCCGGGTCGGCGGCACCGGGGAGATGACCTCCACGACCCGGCCGTCCTTCGTCTCGAACTGCAGCAGCGGCCGGTCCGCCCCCGGCTGCACCTCCTTGACCAGCGCGTCCGCGACGACGCCCGACTCCGTGATGGCCCGGATGCGCCGCAGCCCGTAGGTCCCCGCGAGCAGCGCGACGAGCCCGCCCAGGGCGGTGATCAGTGCCAGTACGCCCACGACTCCCCCGCCTCCCCGCTCCCCCGCCCCGTCCTACGCGGCCTGCGCCCGCCGTACGAGCTCCGCCCACACGGCGTCGACGCGCTCGCCGAGCCCCTCCAGAGGGCCGTCGTTGTCGATGACGACGTCGGCGATCTCCAGGCGCTTCTCGCGGGTGGCCTGGGCTGCCATCCGCGCGCGGGCGTCCTCCTCGGTCATCCCGCGCAGCCGCACGAGGCGGTCCAGCTGGGTCTCGGGGCGGGCGTCGACGACGACCACGAGGTCGTAGAGCGGCGCCAGGCCGTTCTCCGCGAGCAGCGGCACGTCGTGCACGACGACGGCGTCGGAGGCCGCGGCCCGCTCGAGCTCCGCCGAGCGGGCCCCGACCAGGGGGTGCACGATCGCATTCAGGGCGGCGAGCTTCTCCGCGTCGGCGAAGACGAGCGACCCCAGCCTGGGGCGGTCCAGGGAGCCGTCCGCGGCGAGCACGTCCGGGCCGAAAGCCTCAACGACGGCGGCGAGCCCGGGAGTTCCGGGCTCCACCACCTCACGGGCGATCCTGTCCGCGTCGATCAGGACCGCGCCACGCTCCACCAGGAGCCGCGACACCTCGCTCTTGCCCGCACCGATTCCGCCGGTCAAACCCACTTTCAGCATGAGCGGCAGCTTAGGCCCTGCTGTTACGCGTCGCCCTCGCGTTCCGCGAGGAACCTCTCGAATTCCTGGCCGATCTCGTCCGCCGACGGGATGTCCAGGGGCTCCGCGAGCATGTTGCCGCGCTCCTGGGCGCCCGACGCCGCGTCGTACTGGTGCTCAAGTCCCTGTACGAGCGCGACCAGTTCCTCGTCGCCCTCCTGGATCTGCCGGTCGATCTCCGTCTGCGTGCGGTGCGCCTCGGTGCGCAGCGAGTGCGCGGCGGTGGGCAGCACCAGGCCGGTGGCGGCCGTGATGGCCTCCAGGACGGTCAGTGCGGCGTCCGGGTAGGCCGAGCGCGCGATGTAGTGCGGGACGTGCGCGGCGACGCCGAGGACGTCGTGGCCCGCCTCCAGGAGGCGGTACTCGACGAGGGACGCCGCGCTGCCGGGCACCTGCGCCTCGTCGAAGGGGCTGCGGTGTCCCGGCACCAGGTCGGTGCGGTTGCCGTGCGGGGTGAGGCCCACGGGCCGGGTGTGCGGGACGCCCATCGGGATGCCGTGGAAGTTCACCGAGAGCCGCACGCCGAGGCGCTCCACGATCTGCTGGACGGCCGCGGCGAAGCGCTCCCACTCGATGTCCGGCTCGGGTCCGGACAGCAGCAGGAAGGGTGCGCCCGTGGCGTCCTGAAGCAGCCGCACGTCGAGCGTGGGCACCTCATAGTCCGTCCAGCGGTCCCGCTTGAAGGTGAGCAGCGGGCGACGGGCGCGGTAGTCGACGAGACGGTCGTGATCGAAGCGGGCCACGACCTGGCCCGGGAGGCTGTCCGTCAGTCTCTCGACGATCTGGTCGCCGGTCTCACCGGCGTCGATGTACCCGTCGAAGTGGTAGAGCATGACAAGTCCGGCCGACTCCTGGGCGAGTGCCATGTCGACGACGGCGAGACCCTTCGGCTCCCATGCGTACAAACCCTGCGGATCATGCACTGTGACCGCTCCTCCTCGTGTTCGTAGAGAAGAACGCGGGGCGGGGCGCGCCCATTCCCCGACGCGCCCCCTTCACAGCGTCCGCTTACCTGACCCCCACCCCGTCTTGACGCGACCATGCCGCACCTCTACGTTCATGTTCCCGCCCGCAGTTCATGTCACTGAACCTTCGCTCGGGCAGAACCGAGCGAACCGACGGGAAGGCCACCCCCACATGCGCACGCGACGCATTCGAAACACCCTGCTCACGGCCGTGTTCACGGCGGCAGCCGGCTCCGGGACCCTCACGGCGGCGGCCATGGCGACCCCCGCCCCGGGGTCAGCCGGCACGGCAGGCACCATCGAGGTATCCACCTCCGCGGAGCTCAAGTCGGCTCTGGCGAGCGCCACTTCGGGCGACACGATCCACCTCGCGGACGGCACCTACTCCGGCAACTTCAAGGCCACGAAGGCCGCGAGCCAGGGCTCCCGCATCACCCTGACCGGCTCCGCCGAGGCGGTCCTCACGGCGGGCGGCGGCTACGGCCTGCACCTCGACGGCGCCTCGTACTGGACGGTCAAGGGCATCACCGTCACGGGCGGCCAGAAGGGCATCATGATCGACTCGGCGCGGGGCGTCGTCGTGGACACCGTCACGGTCCACGGCCTCGACATGGAGGGCGTCCACTTCCGTAAGTCGAGCAGCGACGGCGTCATCAAGAACTCCCGCATCTACGACACCGGGAACGACAACCGGGGCATGGGAGAAGGCGTCTACGTGGGCTCCGCGAACACGCTCTCCGACAAGAGCGACAACGTCCAGATACTCGACAACACGATCGGCCCGGACGTGGGCGGCGAGTCCGTCGACCTCAAGGAGGGCACGACCGGCGGCAAGGTCTCCGGCAACACCTTCGACGGCAGGGGCCTCACCGGCAACAACTACGACGACTCCTGGGTCGACGTGAAGGGCAACGACTACGTCATCGAGAACAACACCGGCAAGAACACCACGAACAACGGCTACGAGACCCACACCCAGCAGTCCGGCTGGGGCTGCGGCACGGTCTTCCGCGCCAACAAGTCCGACCTGACGGGCGCGTCGGGCGACAAGCAACTGGCGATCAACGTGACGAACAGCAGCGGCAGTTGCACGACGAAGGTCTACGCGAGCAACACGGTGACGGGCGGCAAGGGCCTGACGAACATCGAGGTCACCCCGTAACGCACCCTTGTGCCCAACGCACCGTGGGCCCCACCTCCGAAGAGGTGGGGCCCCACAGCGTCGTTCAGCTACTGCTGGCTAGAGCTTCAGCTCTGGCCGCCCGCGAGCTTCTCGCGAAGCGCGGCAAGCGCCTCGTCCGAGGCCAGCGCGCCCGAGTTGTCGTCCGACTCCGCGGAGGAGTACGAACCGCCACCCTGACCGCCCGCGGCCGGAGCCGCACCGGCGGCGTCGCCGCCCTCGGCCGCCGCCTGGGCGTCGGCCTCGCGGGACTTGATGACCTGGGCCTGGTGCTGCTCGAAGCGCTGCTGCGCCTCGGCGTACTGGGTCTCCCAAGCCTCGCGCTGGGTCTCGAAGCCCTCGAGCCAGTCGTTGGTCTCGGGGTCGAAGCCCTCGGGGTAGATGTAGTTGCCCTGGTCGTCGTAGGACGCGGCCATGCCGTACAGGGTCGGGTCGAACTCGACGGCCGACGGGTCGGCGCCGAAGGACTCGTTGGCCTGCTTCAGGGACAGCGAGATCCGGCGACGCTCGAGGTCGATGTCGATGACCTTGACGAAGATCTCGTCGTTGACCTGGACGACCTGCTCCGGGATCTCCACGTGGCGCTCGGCCAGCTCGGAGATGTGGACCAGACCCTCAATGCCCTCGTCGACGCGGACGAACGCACCGAACGGAACGAGCTTCGTGACCTTACCCGGGACGACCTGACCGATCTGGTGGGTCCGGGCGAACTGCTGCCACGGGTCTTCCTGCGTGGCCTTCAGCGACAGGGAGACGCGCTCGCGGTCCATGTCGACGTCGAGGACCTCGACGGTGACTTCCTGGCCGACCTCGACAACCTCGGACGGGTGGTCGATGTGCTTCCAGGACAGCTCGGAGACGTGGACGAGACCGTCGACGCCACCCAGGTCCACGAAGGCACCGAAGTTGACGATCGAGGAGACGACGCCGGAGCGGACCTGACCCTTCTGCAGGGTCGTGAGGAACGTCTGGCGGACCTCGGACTGGGTCTGCTCGAGCCAGGCACGGCGGGACAGGACCACGTTGTTGCGGTTCTTGTCCAGCTCGATGATCTTGGCCTCGAGCTCCTTGCCCACGTAAGGCTGGAGGTCGCGGACGCGGCGCATCTCGACAAGGGAGGCCGGCAGGAAGCCACGGAGGCCGATGTCGAGGATGAGACCACCCTTGACGACCTCGATGACGGTACCGGTGACGATGCCGTCCTCTTCCTTGATCTTCTCGATCGTGCCCCAGGCACGCTCGTACTGAGCGCGCTTCTTGGACAGGATGAGGCGGCCTTCCTTGTCCTCCTTCTGGAGAACCAGGGCCTCGATCTCGTCACCGACGGCGACGACCTCGTTCGGGTCGACGTCGTGCTTGATGGAGAGTTCGCGGCTGGGGATGACGCCTTCGGTCTTGTAACCGATGTCGAGCAGGACCTCGTCCCGGTCGACCTTCACGATGACGCCGTCGACGATGTCGCCGTCGTTGAAGTACTTGATCGTCTCGTCGATCGCGGCGAGGAAGGCTTCCTCGTTACCGATGTCGTTGACCGCTACCTGCGGAGTGGTGGCGGTGGTCTCGGTGCTGCTCGTCATGTGGGAAAGGGCTCCGGTACGGACATTGAAGTCGTAGGTACTGCTTACGCCGGAGCCCGTTTCGCTCTGCAGAAGCCGGACAGCCTAGGAAGCGCCGACCTGAAGATCCAGGATGGCGCCTCGACAACCGAGGGGACATACAACAGACGCGAGCGCAGCCTGCTATGTCTGAGGAACGCAGGCTCGCAGCGCAACTTGTAGCATACGGGGGCTGCCGGACAGGGTCAATGCGCGAAGGCGCACACCCGGGGGCGGACCACCGCATACCCGGCACAAAACTTGTTACATGAGGCCACATGGGCCGCACTGCGCTCTGTGGACCGGAAGATTACGACGATGGAGCCGATCATCCAAGAGTCCGAGCCGACCGAGCCGACCGAGCCGGAAGCCACGCGGCGTGACGCAGGTGTCACCGAGAGCAGTCGCGCCAATCGCGGCTGGTGGGACCGGAACGCGGACGAGTACCAGATCGAGCACGGCACGTTCCTCGGGGACGACCGTTTCGTGTGGGGCCCCGAAGGGCTCGACGAGGTGGAGGCGGAGCTGCTTGGCCCGCCCGAGGACCTCAAGGGCAAGGACGTCCTGGAGATCGGCGCGGGGGCCGCGCAGTGCTCGCGCTGGCTGGCCTCGCAGGGCGCGCGCCCGGTGGCGCTCGACCTCTCGCACCGCCAGCTCCAGCACGCGCTGCGCATCGGCGGGGGCGTGCCGCTGGTGCAGGCCGACGCGGGCGTCCTGCCGTTCCGCGACGGCTCCTTCGACCTGGCGTGCTCGGCTTACGGAGCGCTGCCCTTCGTCGCGGATCCGGTGCTCGTCCTCAAAGAGGTGCACCGGGTGCTGCGGCCCGGCGGCCGGTTCGTGTTCTCCGTGACGCACCCCGTCCGCTGGGCGTTCCCCGACGAGCCGGGCCCCGAGGGGCTCTCCGTGTCGGCGTCCTACTTCGACCGCACTCCTTATGTGGAGCAGGACGACGAGGGCAACGCCGTCTATGTGGAGCACCACCGGACCGTGGGCGACCGGGTGCGGGACGTGGTGGCCGGGGGCTTTAGGCTCGTCGATCTCGTGGAGCCGCAGTGGCCCGCGTGGAACACCCAGGAGTGGGGCGGCTGGTCGCCGCTGCGCGGCAACCTGATCCCCGGGACTGCGATCTTCGTCTGCGTGCGGGACTGAGGGCGTGACCGGCCGGCCGCGCGATGCTCTGCTGAACCTCCCCGTCCGTTCCGCGCTGCCCGCGCTGCGGTCGGCCCTGGACGCGGACGGCGCCGCGGTGCTCGTGGCGCCGCCCGGCACCGGCAAGACGACGCTGGTGCCGCTCGTCCTCGCCGGGCTCCTGGAAGGGCCGCAGGAGGGCGCCGGCGAGCGCCGTGTGGTCGTCGCCGAGCCGCGGCGGATCGCCGCGCGGGCGGCGGCGCGGCGGATGGCGTGGCTGCTCGGCGAGAAGGTGGGCGAGC
This sequence comes from Streptomyces odontotermitis, assembly GCF_050510915.1. Lineage (NCBI taxonomy): Bacteria > Bacillati > Actinomycetota > Actinomycetes > Kitasatosporales > Streptomycetaceae > Streptomyces > Streptomyces odontotermitis. Next base: position 268,762 of record NZ_JBNJLS010000001.1, read on the forward strand.
GCGTCGGGTACACGGTGCGCGGCGAGCGGGCCGTGGGTCCACGCACGCGCGTGGAGGTCGTCACGACCGGTGTGCTCCTTCAACGTCTGCAGCGGGACCAGGAGTTGAGCGGCGTGGATGCCGTGCTCCTGGACGAGGTGCACGAGCGGCATCTGGACGCGGACACGGCCACGGCGTTCCTGTGGGACGTACGGGAGACGCTGCGGCCCGACCTCGAGCTGGTCGCGGCGTCGGCGACGACCGACGCGCAGGGCTGGGCGCGGCTGCTCGGAGGTGCGCGGGTCGTCGAGGCCGAGGGGGTGGCGCACCCGGTGGACGTGGTGTGGGCGCCGCCTCCGCGCGCGGTGCGGCCGCCGCACGGGATGCGCGTCGACCCGGCGCTCCTGACGCATGTGGCGTCGGTGGTGCGGCGGGCGCTCGCCGAGCGGGACGGCGACGTGCTGTGCTTCCTGCCGGGCGTCGGTGAGATCGCGCGCGTGGCCGGTCAGCTGGGCGGCCTCGGGGACGTCGAGGTGCTCCAGGTGCACGGGCGGGCGCCGGCCGCCGTGCAGGACGCGGTGCTCGCTCCGGGGGCGGGGCGGCGGGTGGTCCTGGCGACGTCGGTGGCCGAATCGTCCCTGACGGTGCCCGGGGTGCGGGTGGTCGTGGACGCGGGCCTGGCGCGGGAGCCGCGTGTGGACCACGCGCGCGGGCTGAGCGCGCTGACGACCGTACGGGCTTCGCGGGCGGCGGCCCGGCAGCGGGCGGGCCGGGCCGGGCGGGAGGCGCCGGGCGTGGTCTACCGGTGCTGGGCCGAGGCCGAGGACGTCCGGCTCCCGGCCTTTCCGGCGCCGGAGATCCAGGTGGCCGATCTGACGGCGTTCGCGCTGCAGACGGCGTGCTGGGGCGCTCCCGACGCCTCCGGGCTCGCCCTGCTGGACGCGCCGCCCGCCGGTGCGCTGGCGGCGGCCCGCTCCGTCCTGGCGGCGGTCGGCGCGGTGGACGCCGCGTCGGGCCGCGTCACCGAGCGGGGCACGCGCCTGGCCCGTGTGGGGCTCCATCCCCGGCTCGCGCGGGCCCTGTTGGACGCGGCGCCCGTCGTGGGTGCGCGGCGGGCGGCGGAGGTGGTGGCCCTCCTGAGCGAGGAGCCGCCACGGGAGTACGGGGACGACCTGGCCACCGCGTGGCGGGCCGCCCGGCGGGGCGGGGACGGGTACGCCGCGCGCTGGCGGGCCGAGGTGCGGCGGCTGAGTTCGGCCGTTCCCGGCGGCGGGGACGGCCGGCCCGGCCTGGGCGAGGACCAGGCCGCCGGGCTCGTGGCCGCCCTCGCCTACCCCGAGCGGGTGGCGAAGGCGCAGCGGGACGGGACGTATCTGATGGTCAACGGCACGCGCGCGGAGGTGCGTTCGGGCTCCGGGCTCAGCGGCGCCGCGTGGGTCGCCGTGGCCGTGGCCGACCGGCCGGTGGGCGCCGGGCACGCGCGCGTGCAGCTCGCCGGGCACATCGACGAGGACGTGGCCCGGGATGCGGCCGCCTCACTGCACGAGGACCGCGACGAGGTCGCCTGGGACGGCGGCGCCCTCGTGGCCCGGCACGTGGAGCGGCTCGGCGCCGTCGAGCTGGCGGTGCGCCCGCTGGCGGACCCCGACCCCGCCCTCGTACGAGCAGCTCTCCTGGAGGGGTTGCGGGAGGAGGGGACGGGGCTGCTCAACTGGTCGCGCGGGGCGCGGGAGTTGCGGGAGCGGCTGGCGTTCCTGCACCACCATGTGGGGGCGCCCTGGCCCGACGTATCGGAAGAGGCGCTGCACGCGCGCGTGGACGAGTGGCTGGAGCCGGAGCTGTCGCGGGCGCGGCGCCGGGCCGACCTGGGGCGCATCGACGCGGGGCAGGCGCTCACGCGGCTCCTGCCGTGGGCGTCCGGGGACGCGGCGCGCCTGGACGAGCTGGCGCCGGAGCGGGTGGAGGTGCCGAGCGGGTCCAGGATCCGGATCGACTACGCCACCCCCGAACAGCCCGTTCTGGCCGTGAAGTTGCAGGAGCTGTTCGGTCTCCAGGAGACGCCGCGCGTCTGCGGGGTGCCCCTTCTGGTGCATCTGCTGTCCCCGGCGGGCCGCCCGGCCGCCGTCACCGCCGATCTGGCGTCGTTCTGGCGCGAGGGGTACCGGGCGGTGCGGTCCGAGCTGCGCGGCCGCTACCCGAAGCACCCGTGGCCGGACGACCCGGCGACCGCCGAGCCGACCCGGCACACGAAGGCACGTCAGCAGGCTCAACAGGGCGGCCGCGCCTAACGGGGCGGCCGCACTTGGGCGTTCGGTCCTCAGGCGTTGACGGGTTCCGGCTCCGGGTCGTGGTCCGCCTTCTCGGTGGGCTCGCCCGGCCTGCGGCTGCGGGCCTCCAGCCACAGGGACAGGGCCAGGAGCAGGATGCCGAGGATCAGGAAGCCCCAGGGCAGGTACGAGGTGAGCAGGAGCACCAGGACGCGCTGGGACTTGACCTGGTCGACGACGTCCTTGATGTAGTCCTCGCGCATCTTCACGTGGCCCTTGAAGACGGTGACCTTGTCCCGGCCGCCGAGGAGGGAGCCGCCGCGCAGCTCGTTGTTCTGGATCTCCTCGCCGTAGACGGGCGCACCCGTGGTCGGCTCGACCCAGAACCTGCGGACGGTGCTGTACCAGCGGGTGGTGCCGGACGCGGTGAGGGACTTCGCGTTGACGCCCTTGATCGGCATCGTCTTGGGGTAGGGCACCTTGGTCCACGGGATGGTCTGCTCGAAGTAGTAGACCTTCAGGCCGCGGAAGTTCTGGGTGCCCTTGTAGTGGATGGGCTTGGTGACGCGGGCCTGTGCGTCGAAGTACTCGTAGTCCCGCTTCTCCGTCAGGAAGGGCCACTTGAACTCGATGCCCTCGCGCTTGACGGTGTCGCCGTCGACGGCCTCGGTGTTCGTGTGGACGGGGGCCTGGCTGTGGGCGTCGAAGATGTACCGCTCGGGGATCTTGGAGACCATCTTGCCCTGGGGGTCGACCACATAGGAGAGCGCGTCCCAGACGACGACGTCGCGGCCCGCGGTCTTCTCGACCTTCTCGGACTCCTCGACGTTGCCCTTGAGGGTCTGCACGATGGTGACCTTGGGGACCTTCTTCGCCTTCATGGAGGCGTAGTCGATGAGGGTCGGGTTCTTCGCCTCCAGGACGGCGTTCTGGTACTGGTTCGGCGGGATCTTCGCCAGGCGCGGGAAGGCGTACCACCGCATCAGCGGGGACAGGGCCGTGAAGAACACGGCGAACGCGAGCAGGATCAGGCTGGCCTTGCGGCGCACGCTGGGGCCCTCCCTACGGGTGCTTGGGGACGGTGGTGAGCAGCGGCTTCGGTGACGTCTCGCCGGGAGGCGCCCCGAGGGCCGTGATCGTGAAGATCAGGGCGAGGGCGACCACGAGGCCGGTGGCGGCGGCGATGAGGGCACGCATGCGGGCCTCCCGTTACGGCGTGAACACGGAACCTGATAGGTCGTCAGGGCGGGCACCGTAGCAACGCCGGGGCGAGATGAGAACACGTTGCACACAGCGGACCGCCCCCGCTGCCGGGTGCGGCAACGAGGGCGGTCCCCAAGGGTGTTCGGCTCAGGCAGCGGCCACCTTCAGTTCCACGGTGGCCGTGGCGCCGCCCGCCGTGGTGACGCGCAGGAAGTACGTGCCCGCCGCGTCGTCCGCGTACATCTTCGGCAGCAGCAGCGCGCCGTCCTTGTCGGTCTTCAGGCCCTTGAGGGTGCGCACCGGCTTGCCGTCCGCGTCCTTGAAGTAGGGGCCCTTGGCGGCGGCCGCCGCGTCGGCGTCCGCCGAGGCGACGAACGTGGCGGTGGCCGCGACGCCGTCGGCGGCCTCACCCTTGTAGGTCGCCTTGAGCTCCACCTGGTCCGCGAAGGTGCCGCCGGGCACACAGGTCAGCGCCTTGTCGCCGGTCCGCGCGAGGGCGTCGGCCTGCCGCTCGGTGACCGTCGCCTTGTAGTCGAGGCCGGGCAGCGAGCGGCCCACGACGGTGGCCCGGACGGTGAACTCGCCCGTCTTCTCGCCCGCCTTGATCTCCGGCGCCGTGGCCCGGCCGGTGGCGCTGGTGGCGAGCGTGACGCTGGTGGCACCGCCCGCGAAGCGCGCGTCGGTGTCGCCGACGATCGCGAACTTCACCTTGGCCTTCGCCACCGGCGTGCCCGAGGCCCGCTCCGCGCGCACCGCGACGCGCTCCGCGAAGGCGTCGCCGGCCTGCGCGGTGAGCTTGCCGGTGCCGCCGTCCTTGAGCCGGGCCACCGACTCGGTGGGCGTGGGCGTCGGGTTCGGCGTGGGGGTCTCGGAGCCGCCGCCGCCCGGCTTCGGCGGGGTGGGCTTGGGGGTCGGGGTGCCGCCGGGCTTGCCGGAGTCGCCCGGCTTCGGGCTCGGCTTGCCGCTGGGCTTGCCGCTCGGCTTCCCGCTCGGCTTGGTGGGCTTCGGGGTCGGCGTGGGGGTGGGCTTCGCACTCGCGCCGCCGCCGGAGAGGTCGCCGTCGTCCGGGAGGCCGCCCGTGCCGTCGGGGATCTCGTGGGTGCCCTTGCGGTAGTACTCCAGCCACGTCAGGACCGTGGTGAGGTACTCCTGCGAGTGGTTGTAGCTGAGGATCGCCGCGTGCAGTCCGGGCCCGGTGGACAGGTCGCGGCCGTCCGCGCACAGATAGCGGCCCGCGGCGAGCGCGGCGTCGTAGATGTTGTTCGGGTCCTTCTTGCCGTCTCCGTTGCCGTCCTGCGCCCAGGTGTTCCACGTCGACGGGATGAACTGCATGGGGCCGACCGCGCGGTCGTGCGTGCTGTCGCCGTCGTACGCGCCGTCGTCGGTGTCGGTGATCTTCGCGAAGCCGTTACCGTCCAGGACCGGGCCGAGGATCGGCGTGAGCGTCGTGCCGTCCTTGGTGACGCGCCCGCCGCGCGCCTGGCCCGACTCCACCTTGCCGATGGCGGCGAGGAGTTCCCAGGGCAGCCGGCAGCCCGGCTTCGACTCGGCGAGGGACGCCTCGGCCTTCTTGTAGGCGTCGAGGAGCGTCGCGGGCAGGCCCGCCTCGGGGTCGCGGCCGCCGGTGGCGGGGTCGCCTATGACGGGGTTGGACGGCGTGGTGTTCAGGGGCGGAAGGTCCGTGTAGTACGGGGAGTTGCCCGTCGCGGAGTCCTCCCCGGGCGGGGGCGTCGACTCGGACGTGGCCCGCTCGTCGCGGGGTGTGTTCGTCACGCCCGGTGCCTGCGACGCGGCGAGCGCCGCCACCGCCGCGGCCGCCACCGCGGTCGTCACCGCGCCCCTGCGCAGCCGCCTGCCGAATACCGCCGCCATGTCCGTGCACCCCTCCCGCCGACGCCTTGGCCCGCCGCCGCCCGCACACGCGTGCGCCCCATACGGCGACCCAGGCGACACTACGTCAACTTTCGGCGCCCAGGCACCCCATCGTGCCCGTTTTTAACCGGTTGGCCAGGTCACCGTCGCACGCTACGGGCAATGCCACGGTTACGGCTCGGGGTTGTCCCCAAGAGGTGACGAAGTGTCCGGAACCGACCCGTCGGGAATCTCACTGATCTCGCTCGGCGGAGTCAGCCCCTGGCCCGCCGCACGGCCCTTGTTCAGCGCGCGGTGCACCGCCTGCGCGATCCGCTCGATGGTCCGCACCCCGTACGCCATCGTCGGGTTGTCGTGGGAGAGGACCGCAAGCCGGTAGGTGCGGCCGCCCCCGGTGAACGCGCCGACGCTGTGCACCCGCCAGCCGTGCGTGGCCCGCGGCAGCCAGCCGTTCTTCAGGTGCGCGGTGATGCCGCGCGGCATGCCCGCGGGCACCCCCCAGCGCTGGTCACGCCGCACCTGGCTCAGCAGATTCAGGCCGTACGCGCGTGAGCTCGCGCGCAGCACGTCACGGGCGCCCGTGAGCACGCCGAGGAGGCGCAGCTGATCGGCGGCCGTCGTCCGGGTCAGGCCCCAGTAACCGTCGTGGCCAAGGGTGGTGGCGGTGGTGCCGACGCGGCGCAGGAACCGGGAGAGCGTGGTGTGGCCCAGGTCGGTCCAGAGCCGCCAGGCCGCCCCGTTGTCCGAACGCGTGATCATGGGGCGGGCGTTGCGCTGCTCCCAGCCGGTGAGCTTGCGCCGCCAGGACTCCGCGCGGCGCAGGGCGGTCTCCAGGATCAGGACCTTCGCGACGCTCGCCGCGTCGTAGCGGCGCTGCCCGGAGAGGTCGCAGGTGAGGCCGGTGCGGTCGTCGTGGAGGGAGACCGAGACGGTGCCGGATCTGTGGGCGAGGGCCGCCTTGAGGTCCCGGGAGAGGTTCTTGGCCAGGGTGGGGTCCTTGGCCGCCGTGCAGGGGGCTGCGAGAGCGGATCCCTGGGTGCCCTGGCCCGTGCTCGCGGCTGCGGCGGTCGCCAGGGGTACAGGGGTGAGCAGGGCCGAGGTCAGGGCTGCGGCCACGGGGGTGCGCCAATGGCGCGGGTGTATGCCCATGCGGTCATCGTGGACGGGGGTGCGGGGGGTGGGCTCGGGGGCGGGGGCCACCTGGGTGAGCTGGCCTTTCTTGATCCCCGAACCCGCCCCTTCCCGGAAACCATGCGCTTCGCGCCTGGGCCCCGCTCCGGGGCGGGGTTATGGGGGGGGCTTCGCCCCCTTGCCCCCCCCTGTCGGCGCTGCGCGCCTCGTCCTCAAACGCCGGACGGGCTGAGAGACGCCCGCCCGGCCTTGATCGTCAGTGGGCCGCCGACTCCCAGTCCTGGCCCACGCCCACCGACACGTCCAGCGGGGCCCTGAGGTCCGCCGCACCCGCCATCTCCTTGCGGACGATCTGCTCCACCTGCTCGCGCTCCCCCGGTGCGATCTCCAGGACGATTTCGTCGTGAACCTGGAGGAGCATGCGGGACGTGAGCTTCGCCTTGGTGAGGGCACGGTCCACGTTCAGCATCGCGATCTTGACGATGTCCGCCGCCGTGCCCTGGATCGGGGCGTTCAGGGCCATGCGCTCGGCCATCTCGCGGCGCTGGCGGTTGTCGCTGTTCAGATCCGGGAGGTAGCGGCGGCGGCCCAGCATCGTCTCCGTGTAGCCCGTGGCGCGGGCCTCGTCGACGGCGCGGCGCAGGTAGTCGCGCACCCCGCCGAAGCGCTCGAAGTACGTGTCCATCAGGGCCCGGGCCTCGCCCGCGTCGATGTTCAGCTGCTGGGAGAGGCCGAACGCCGACAGGCCGTAGGCCAGGCCGTACGACATCGCCTTGATCTTGCGGCGCATCTCCGCGTCGACCGCCGAGCGCTCCACTCCGAAGACCTGCGAGGCGACCGTGGTGTGCAGGTCCTCACCGGAGGTGAACGCCTCGATGAGGCCCTCGTCCTCGGAGAGGTGCGCCATGACGCGCAGCTCGATCTGGCTGTAGTCGGCCGTCATGAGGGATTCGAAGCCCTCACCGACGACGAACCCGCGGCGGATCGCACGGCCCTCGTCCGTGCGCACCGGGATGTTCTGGAGGTTGGGGTCGGTGGAGGAGAGGCGGCCCGTCGCCGCCACCGTCTGGTTGAACGTGGTGTGGATGCGGCCGTCCGCCGCGATCGTCTTGATGAGGCCCTCGACGGTGACCCGGAGCTTCGCCTGCTCGCGGTGGCGGAGCATGATCACCGGGAGTTCGTTCTCCGTCTGCGCCGCGAGCCAGGCCAGGGCGTCGGCGTCCGTGGTGTAGCCGGTCTTGGTCTTCTTCGTCTTGGGGAGGTTCAGCTCGCCGAAGAGGACCTCCTGGAGCTGCTTGGGCGAGCCCAGGTTGAACTCGTGGCCCGCCGCGGCGTGCGCCTCCTTCACGGCCTGCTGCACGGCGCCCGCGAACTGCTGCTCCATCGACTCCAGATGGGCGCGGTCGGCCGCGATGCCGTGCCGCTCCAGGCGGGCCAGGAGCGTGGAGGTCGGCAGCTCGATGTCCGCCAACAGGTCGGCCGCGCCGACCTCTTGGAGCCGCTCACCGAAGGCCGTGCCCAGGTCCAGGACCGTGCGGGCCTGCAGCATCAGCGACTCGGCCTCGGCCTGGTCGTCCTCCTCCGTACCGAAGGCCAGCTGGCCGTCGGCCGCGGCGGCGGGGGCCAGCTCACGGCCCAGGTACTCCAGGGACAGCGCGTCCAGGGCGAAGGAGCGGCGGCCCGGCTTGACCAGGTAGGCGGCGAGCGCGGTGTCCATGGTGACGCCGTCGACGCTCCAGCCGTGCTCCGCGAAGACCCGCATGACGCCCTTGGCGTTGTTCAGGACCTTCGGCTTCTTCGCGTCGGAGATCCAGGCGGCGAACGCCTTCTCGTCGGCCTCGTCCAGCGACGACGGGTCGAACCAGGCCGCCGCTCCCCCGGCGGCCGCCAGCGCCACCTCCGTGACGGAGCCCGTGCCGAGCTGCCAGGTGTCGACCGTGGCCAGACCCAGGACCGCCTTGCCGTGCTCGGCCAGCCACGGGGCGAGCTCACCGCCGCCCAGCACCGTGCCGTCCAGCTCGATGCCGTCGGCCACCGGGGCGGCGTCCTCCGCCTCCTCCGCGCCCGGGTCGACCGCCAGCAGGCGCTCACGCAGGGAGGGGTTGCGGATCTCCAGGGTGTCCAGGACCAGGGCGAGGGCCTTGCGGTCGTACGGGGCGCGCGCCAAGTCGTCCACGGACTTGGGCAGTTCCACGTCGCGCACCATCTCCGTGAGCCGGCGGTTCAGCTTCACGGCCTCGATGTGGTCGCGGAAGTTCTGCCCGGCCTTGCCCTTGACCTCCTCGGCGCGCTCCACGAGATCCGCGAACGAACCGAACTGGTTGATCCACTTCGCGGCGGTCTTCTCGCCGACGCCGGGGATGCCCGGGAGGTTGTCCGACGGGTCGCCGCGCAGCGCCGCGAAGTCGGGGTACTGGCTGGGCGTGAGCCCGTACTTCTCCTGGACCTTCTCCGGGGTGAAACGCGTCAGCTCGGAGACGCCCTTGGTGGGGTACAGCACCGTCACGTGGTCGGTGATCAGCTGGAAGGAGTCCCGGTCGCCGGTGACGATCAGGACCTCGAAGCCCGCCGCCTCGGCCTGCGTGGCGAGCGTCGCGATGATGTCGTCCGCCTCGAAACCGTCCACCGCGAAGCGCTGCGCGTGCATCGCGTCCAGCAGCTCGCCGATCAGCTCGACCTGGCCCTTGAACTCGTCGGGCGTCTTGGAGCGGTTCGCCTTGTAGTCGCTGAACTCCTCGGAGCGCCACGTCTTGCGGGAGACGTCGAACGCCACCGCGAAGTGCGTGGGCGCCTCGTCGCGCAGCGTGTTCGCCAGCATCGACGCGAAGCCGTAGATCGCGTTCGTCGGCTGGCCCGTCGCCGTCGTGAAATTCTCCGCGGGCAGCGCGAAGAACGCCCGGTACGCCAGGGAGTGCCCGTCCATCAGGAGCAGGCGCGGACGGTCACCGCCCGTGGTCTTCGTCGCGGACTCGGACTTCTTCTTCGATGCTGTTTCTGCCACGGGTCCGATCCTGCCAGACCCCACTGACAGTCCGGCCCCACGCGACCTGACCCGGGCGCTGTCGGCGGTGCGTGGGAGGATCGGAGACGTACCTCACGCAGGCGCTCGAGGAGGAGCCGACCATGGCAAGCAAGCCGCCCAAGGGTGATCCGGTCCAGGACGCGCCGCAGGTGAGCGAGGTGCAGCACTCCGCGGTGGGCCTGCCCGGCGTCGCCCACGCCCTGAAGATCTCCCGGCAGCAGATGGGCGTGCGCCGCACCGCGCTCACGCTGCTGCGCGTCAACCAGAAGGACGGCTTCGACTGCCCGGGCTGCGCCTGGCCCGAGCCGGAGCACCGGCACACCGCCGAGTTCTGCGAGAACGGGGCGAAGGCCGTCGCCGAAGAGGCCACCCTGCGCCGCGTCACCCCCGACTTCTTCGCCGCGCACCCCGTCGCCGACCTCGCGACGCGCAGCGGCTACTGGCTGGGCCAGCAGGGCCGCCTCACCCACCCCATGTACCTGGCCGAGGGCGCCGAGCACTACGAGGCGATCCCCTGGGAGCGGGCCTTCGACATCGTCGCCGAGGAAATCGCCGCCCTGGACAGCCCGGACGAGTCCGTCTTCTACACCTCGGGCCGCACCAGCAACGAGGCCGCGTTCCTCTACCAGCTGTTCGCCCGCGAGCTCGGCACGAACAACCTCCCCGACTGCTCGAACATGTGCCACGAGTCGTCCGGCTCCGCGCTCACGGAGACCATCGGCATCGGCAAGGGCAGCGTCTCCCTCGAAGACCTCTACAAGTCGGACCTGATCATCGTCGCCGGACAGAACCCCGGCACGAACCACCCGCGCATGCTCTCCGCCCTGGAGAAGGCGAAGAACAACGGCGCGAAGATCATCACGGTCAACCCGCTGCCCGAAGCGGGCATGGAGCGCTTCAAGAACCCGCAGACGCCGCACGGCATGCTCAAGGGCACCGCCCTGACCGACCTCTTCCTGCAGATCCGCCTCGGCGGCGACCAGGCACTCTTCCGCCTCCTCAACAAGCTCATCCTGGAGACAGAAGGCGCCGTGGACGAGGAGTTCGTCCGCGAACACACCCACGGCTACGAGGAGTTCACCGAAGCCGCCCGCGCCGCCGACTGGGACGAGACGCTCGCCGCGACCGGCCTGGAGCGGGACCGCATCGAACAGGCCCTGCGGCTGGTCCTCGCCTCGAAGCGCACCGTCGTGTGCTGGGCCATGGGCCTCACCCAGCACAAGCACTCCGTGCCGACGATCCGCGAAGTCGTCAACTTCCTGCTGCTGCGCGGCAACATCGGCCGCCCCGGCGCCGGCGTCTGCCCCGTGCGCGGCCACTCCAACGTGCAGGGCGACCGCACCATGGGCATCTTCGAGCGGCCCGCGCCCGCCTTCCTCGACGCCCTGGAGAAGGAGTTCGGCTTCGCCCCGCCCCGCCACCACGGCCTGGACGTCGTACGGGCCATCCGCGCACTGCGCGACGGCGAGGCGAAGGTCTTCTTCGCGATGGGCGGCAACTTCGTCGCGGCCACCCCCGACACCGACGTCACCGAAGCCGCGATGCGCCGCGCCCGCCTCACCGTCCACGTCTCCACGAAACTCAACCGCTCGCACACCGTCACGGGCGCACGCGCCCTGATCCTGCCTACCCTCGGCCGCACCGAGCGCGACCTCCAGGTCGGCCCGAACGGGAAAAGCACAGAGCAGTTCGTGACCGTCGAGGACTCCATGGGCATGGTCCACGCCTCCCGCGGCCGCCTGGAGCCCGCGAGCCCCCACCTGCTGTCCGAACCCGCCATCGTGTGCCGCCTCGCCCGCACCGTCCTCGGCCCCGAATCGGCCACGCCCTGGGAGGAGTTCGAGAAGGACTACGCGACGGTGCGCGACCGCATCGCGCGCGTGGTGCCCGGCTTCGAGGACTTCAACAAGAAGGTCGCCCACCCCGGCGGCTTCACCCTCCCCCACGCCCCGCGCGACGAACGCCGCTTCCCCACCACCACCGGCAAGGCCAACTTCACCGCCGCGCGCGTGGAGTTCCCCGAGGTCCCCGAGGGCCGCCTGCTGCTGCAGACACTGCGCTCCCACGACCAGTACAACACCACCATCTACGGCCTCGACGACCGCTACCGGGGCATCAAGAACGGCCGCCGGGTCGTCCTCGTCCACCCCGACGACGCCGCCGCCCTAGGCTTCGCCGACGGCTCGTACGCGGACCTCGTCAGCGAGTGGCAGGACGGCGTGGAGCGGCGCGCCCCCGGCTTCCGCGTCGTGCACTACCCGACGGCCCGCGGCTGCGCCGCCGCCTACTACCCGGAGACCAACGTCCTGGTGCCGCTGGACGCCACCGCCGACACCAGCAACACCCCCGCCAGCAAGTCCGTCGTCGTCCGCCTGGAACAATCGGCAACCGACTGAGCGTTTGCTCAGCGACTTCGGTCAACGGTGGCCAACGGTGGCCACCGCAGTCAGGACGACGAACGGAGCCGGGCCCCATGGGCGAGCAGCACCACGTGAAGTTCCCGCAAGAGGTCATCGACGAGTACGCCGCGCTCGGCGTCGACCTGCCCGCCCTCTTCTCCGCGGGCCACCTCGGCACCCGCATGGGCATCCAGATCCTGGAGGCGTCCGCGGACCGCGTCGTCGGCACCATGCCCGTCGAGGGCAACACCCAGCCGTACGGGCTGCTGCACGGCGGCGCCTCCGCCGTCCTCGCCGAGACCCTCGGCTCCGTCGGCTCCATGCTCCACGGCGGCATCACCAAGCTCGCCGTCGGCGTCGACCTGAACTGCACCCACCACCGCGGCGCCCGCTCCGGCCTCGTCACCGGCGTCGCCACCCCCGTCCACCGCGGCCGCTCCACCGCCACGTACGAGATCGTCATCACCGACGAGCAGGACAAGCGGGTCTGCAGCGCCCGCCTGACCTGCCTGCTGCGCGACGCCCCCACGGGCGGAGCCACCACCGCCATCGCCTGACCCGGCCCCCGCCGAGAAGCGGGGCGCACCCCTCAACTTGTGCGCCCCGCACGGCTCTTGCCGCCCCTCGCCCGCGATCGCTACCTTCGCGCCATGGGGGCCAAGAGGAACCGCACGGGGACCAAAGGGGAGCGAGCGCCACGCCGGACGAGGTGGACCCTCGCCGCCGCCCTCACCACCGCGCTCGCCCTGCCCGCCGCGCTCACCGCCTGCGACAGCGGCACCTCGCACTCCGCGGCCACCGCCACGCCGAAACCGTCCGCGCACACGACGTCCCCGGCGCAGATCTGCACCAACAAAGTCGCCTACTGGGCCAAGCAAGTCCTCGTCGACGCACCGAACTCCGGCCGCGACTACATGCAAAAGGGCCTCTCCAACGGCGAGAACAACATCCTCGTCGCCGCCGTCTCCGCCGCGAAGGCCGAGCGCAAACGCCACGGACTCGCCGCCGCAAGGAAGTTGATCGACCGTCAGGTCTCGGCGGCCTGCATCGAGCGCAACCGCAACGGGCCGCACTCCGGCAACCCCTGGAACCCCTCAGAACCGGCCAGTTCTCACTCTGCGTAACAAGCGCGCCATCCGCCGGACTCCGGCGCGCAACCCCGCGCACCCCCGCGCAACCACCCCGCCCCACTCCGGACGAGGCCGTTCCGCGCCCCCTCCACGCCGGCCGATGTCAGCACCAAGATCCCCTCAAGCCCCTTAGCGGAACTGGCTGTTCTCACAACGTGAAACACGGGCGTCGACAGGAGAGGCCCGCCATGCCCGCCGCGCACCACCCCCGTTTCACCTCGGATAACAAGAAAGTCACATCCTTCCCCTAGCTCCTCCCCGCGCCCTCCACCTGCGCTTAGAGTCACCGCCAGTCACCGCGCCGCCGGGCGCACACTGAATTGCACGGCCCTGTACCACCACCAGTACGGCCCGGCGATCTCAACGGCCCCTCCACCAAGCGAGGGCGCCGCGCCAGGGAAAGGACCAATCGTGCGAAACCGTTCCGTGCTCATCCTCACCACGGTGCTGACCACCGGGGCACTCACCCTCACCGCCTGCGGGTCGCGCGACGACGACAACAAGAGCAGCGACAACGGAGGCGGCAAAACCGTCGTCATCGGCTTCGACGCGCCCCTCACCGGTGACCTCTCCGCGCTCGGCATCGGCATGCGCAACTCCGCCGAACTCGCCGTCAAGCAGGCGAACGAGCAGAAGCTCGTCGACGGCGTGACCTTCAAGCTCGACCCCCAGGACGACCAGGGCCAGCCCTCCGTCGGCGGCACCAACGCCCAGAAGTTCATCAGCAACAAGGACGTCCTCGGCGTCGTCGGCCCGCTGAACTCCAGCGTCTCCCAGTCGATGCAGAAGCCCTTCAACGACAACGGACTGACGCAGGTCTCCCCGGCCAACACCGGCACCGAGCTCACCCAGGGCAACGGCTGGAAGACCGGCAAGAAGGCCCGCCCCTTCAAGACCTTCTTCCGCACCGCCACCACCGACCAGGTCCAGGGCCAGTTCGCCGCGCAGTACCTCTACACCAAGGCGAAGATCAAGAAGGTCTACCTGATCGACGACCAGAAGACCTACGGCGCCGGCCTCGCCGCGTCCTTCAAGGCGACGTACACGAAGATCGGCGGCAAGATCGTCGGCTCCGACCACGTCAACCAGGAAGACCGCGACTTCAAGTCCGTGGCCGGCAAGGTCAAGAGCACTGGCGCCGAAGCCGTCTACTACGGCGGCGAGTACCCCGCCGCCGCCCCGCTCAGCCAGCAGCTCAAGGAGAGCGGCGCCAAGATCCCGCTCATGGGCGGCGACGGCATGAAGAGCGAGCAGTTCCCGAAGATCAACAAGAAGGCCGAAGGCGACCTCGGCACCTCCGTCGGCGCCCCCGTCGAAAAGCTCCCCTCCGCCAAGAAGTTCATCGAGGACTACAACAAGGCGTACAAGGAGGACATGGAGACCTACGGCGCCGGCACCTACGACGCCACCTGGTCCATCATCCAGGCCGTCAAGCTCGCCGCCGACGGAGGCAAGACCCCCGACCGCGCAGGCGTCCTCGAAGCCATGAGCAAGGTCCAGTTCGACGGCGTCACCGGCAAGGTCTCGTTCGACAAGTACGGCGACACGACGAACACGATGATGACCGCCTACCAGATCAAGGGCAACAAGTGGACGCCCAAGTTCTACGAGGCGTACAAGCCCCTCAGCTGACCGCACACGCAGCACTCCACTGATCAAGGCCGCGCGGGAGCGCCAAGAGCGCTCCCGCGCGGTGCCTTATCCGACACCCAACGGAGGCCCTGCGGTGCACGAACTGCCGCAACAGCTGGCCAATGGACTCATCCTCGGCGCGATGTACGGACTCATCGCGATCGGCTACACGATGGTCTACGGAATCGTCCAGCTCATCAACTTCGCCCACGGCGAGATATTCATGATCGGGGGCTTCGGAGCCCTCACCATCTACCTCTGGCTCCCCGCCGGCTTCTCCCTGCTCGCCGCGATCCCCCTCATGATCATCGGCGGCGTCATCTGCTCCGTCGCCGTCGGCACCGCAGCCGAACGCTTCGCCTACCGGCCCCTGCGCGGCGCCCCCCGCCTCGCCCCCCTCATCACCGCCATCGGCCTCTCCATCCTGCTCCAGCAGGCCGTCTGGAAGTGGTACCCCGACGCCAAGAAGGACCGTTCCTTCCCGCAGTTCGAAGGCGACCCCGTCCACATCCTCGGCGCCGACATCCAGCGCGGCGACTTCTTCATCATCATCGCCGCCCCCCTCTGCATGCTCGCCCTCGCCTACTACGTCAACAAGACACGCACCGGCCGCGGCATGCAGGCCACCGCCCAAGACCCCGACACCGCCAAGCTCATGGGCATCAACACCGACCGCATCATCGTCATGGCCTTCGCCATCGGCGCCGCGTTCGCCGCCGTCGCAGCCGTCGGATACGGCCTCCACAACGGCCAAGTCGGCTTCAAAATGGGCTTCATCATGGGCCTCAAAGCCTTCACCGCCGCCGTACTCGGCGGCATCGGCAACATCTACGGCGCCATGCTCGGCGGCATCGTCCTCGGCGTCGCCGAAGCCCTGGCCACCGGCTACATGGCCGACGTCCCCGGCATGGAACAGTTCGGCGGCGGCTCCTGGAAGGACGTCTGGGCCTTCGCCCTCCTCATCCTCGTCCTCCTGCTCAGGCCCCAAGGGCTACTCGGCGAACGCGTCGCGGACAGGGCGTGATACCCATGACCACACAGCACACCAAAACCCCCGCGGCCACGCCCACCTCGGCACTCCCCCTGCCCGAAGGCCCCGCCCGCATCGCCGTCCTCGCAGGCTCCGCGATCGCCCTCATCGGCACCTTCCTCGCCTGGACCTGGACCGACGCCTTCCCCGGCGACCTCACCATCAGCGGCTACCCCGGCGGCCTCCAAGTCGTCACCCTCACCGGCGCCGCCCTCACCCTGCTCTTCACCCTCTCCGGCTACGGCATCCGCGGCCTGAACTGGCTCACCCCCGGCGGCAAGAACAGCCCCGTCGTCCTCCTCACCCTCGGCGTCCTCGGCACCACCGGCTACACCATGGGCGCCATCTCCGAACACCTCGGCGGCGTCGTCAACCTCGAACCCGGCGCCTGGATCTCCGGCATCGGAGCCCTCATCGCCTTCATCGGCGCCCTCGGACTCCCCTCCGACCTGCCCGCCGACGAAGACACCAACACCCCCTGGCAGCGCTTCCGCCACAGCCTCAAGGCACCCGGCCCGGGGCGCGCCAAGGAACTCCCCGCCTGGCTCGAAATCCTCGTCATCGCCGTCGCGTTCGGCATCGGCCTCTACGTCTTCGCCTACGGCATCGAGGCATACTCCGAACTCTTCATCGGCTTCCTCATCACCACCGCCTTCGGCGCCACCGCACTCGCCCGCGCCGGACTCCTCCCCCGCCTCAACACACTCACCACCAAACACCGCAACGTCACCCTCACCGCCGCCATCGTCGCCGCGGCCATGTTCCCCTTCACCCAGAGCGACTCCTCCTACGCCCTCATCGGCGTCAACATCCTGATCTTCGCCACCGTCGCCCTCGGCCTCAACGTCGTCGTCGGCCTCGCCGGACTCCTCGACCTCGGATACGTCGCCTTCCTCGGCGTCGGCGCCTACACCGCCGCCCTCGTCTCCGGCTCACCCGACTCCACCATCGGCGTCCAATTCCCCTTCTGGGCCGCCGTACTGACCGGCGCCGCCGCCTCCCTCACCTTCGGCGTCATCATCGGCGCCCCCACCCTGCGGCTGCGCGGCGACTACCTCGCCATCGTCACCCTCGGCTTCGGTGAGATCTTCCGCATCACCATGAACAACCTCAGCGGAAGCTCCGGCCCCAACGTCACCAACGGCGCCCGCGGCATCCCCAACATCCCCGACCTCGAAATCTTCGGATACAACCTCGGCCTCGAACACGACGTCCTCGGCTTCACCCTCAGCAGGCCCGCCAACTACTACCTGCTGATGCTCCTCTTCACCGCCGTCGTCGTCCTCGTCTTCCGCCGCTCCGGAGAATCCCGCATCGGCCGCGCCTGGGTCGCCATCCGCGAAGACGAAACAGCCGCCACCGCCATGGGCATCAACGGCTTCCGCGTCAAACTCATCGCCTTCGCACTCGGCGCCACCCTCGCCGGATTCGCCGGCAGCGTCCAGGCCCACGTCTCCTACAGCATCACCCCCGAGCAGTACCTCTTCGCCAACACCGTGCCCCCCAACTCCGCGTTCCTCCTCGCCGCCGTCATCCTCGGCGGCATGGGCACCGTCAGCGGCCCCCTCATCGGCGCCGCACTGCTCTACCTCATCCCCGCCAAACTGGAATTCCTGGAGGACTACCAGCTCCTCCTCTTCGGCCTCGCCCTCATCCTGCTCATGCGCTTTAGGCCCGAAGGACTCGTCGCCAACAAGCGCGCCCAGCTCGAATACCACGAGACCGACCAACTCGACGTACCAGAACAGCGGTTGCCGCAAGACACCGTCGGCGCCACCAAGGCGGGGGCGTGACCACCATGACGACTACAGCCACGGCCACCACCGTCCTCGACGCCAGCGGCGTCACCATGCGCTTCGGCGGCCTCACCGCCGTACGCAACGTCGACCTCACCGTCAACAGCGGCGAAATCGTCGGCCTCATCGGGCCGAACGGAGCGGGAAAGACCACCTTCTTCAACTGCCTCACCGGGCTGTACGTCCCGACCGAAGGCAAGGTCTCCTACAAAGGAACCGTCCTCCCGCCCAAACCCCACCTCGTCACCAACGCAGGCATCGCCCGCACCTTCCAGAACATCCGGCTCTTCGCCAACATGACCGTCCTGGAAAACGTGCTCGTCGGCCGCCACACGAGGACCAAAGAGGGATTGTGGTCCGCGCTGCTGCGCGGCCCCGGCTTCAAGAAAGCAGAAGCGGCGTCGCATGCGCGCGCCATGGAGCTCCTGGAGTTCATCGGTCTCGCCCACAAGGCCGACCATCTCAGCCGGAACCTGCCGTACGGCGAGCAGCGGAAGCTTGAGATCGCACGGGCACTGGCGAGCGAGCCGGGGCTGCTTCTCCTTGACGAGCCCACCGCGGGAATGAACCCCCAAGAGACGCGCGCCACCGAGGAACTGGTCTTCTCCATACGAGACCAAGGCATCGCCGTCCTCGTCATCGAGCACGACATGCGCTTCATCTTCAACCTCTGCGACCGCGTCGCCGTCCTCGTCCAAGGCGAAAAACTCGTCGAAGGCACCTCCGAAGTCGTCCAGGCCGACGAACGCGTCGTCGCCGCCTACCTCGGCACCCCCTTCGAGGGCGCGCCGGGAGACGCCGAGGTCGCCGAAGTCGAAGCAGCGGAGGCGGATGCCGAAGCGGCGGACGCCGCGAACTCCGCCAACTCCGCGGAGAGCAACACCGGTTCGGAAGGAAAGACCCTGTGACCGCACTCCTGGAAGTCGAGGACCTCAGGGTCGCCTACGGCAAGATCGAAGCCGTCAAAGGCATCTCCTTCAGCGTCGAAGCAGGCCAAATCGTCACCCTCATCGGCACGAACGGCGCGGGCAAGACGACGACGCTACGGACATTGTCCGGGCTGCTGAAGCCCTCGTCAGGGAAGATCACCTTCGAGGGACAGCCCCTCACAGGGATACCCGCCCACAAGATCGTCGCCCTCGGACTCGCCCACTCCCCCGAAGGCCGACACATCTTCCCCCGCCTCACCATCACCGAAAACCTCCAACTCGGCGCCTACCTGCGCGACGACAAGGCGGGCATCGAGAAGGACATCCAGCGGGCGTACGACCTGTTCCCGATCCTGGGCGAACGGAGGAAGCAGGCCGCCGGGACCCTATCGGGTGGCGAGCAGCAAATGCTCGCCATGGGACGGGCGTTGATGTCCCAGCCCAAACTGCTCATGCTCGACGAACCCTCCATGGGCCTCTCCCCGATCATGATGCAGAAGATCATGCAGACGATCAGCGAGCTCAAGTCCCAGGGCACGACGATCCTCCTCGTCGAACAGAACGCCCAGGCCGCGCTCTCGCTCGCCGACCACGGCCACGTCATGGAAGTCGGCAGCATCGCCCTCTCCGGAACGGGACAGGACCTGCTCCACGACGAGTCCGTGCGGAAGGCGTACCTCGGCGAGGACTGAGGGTTCGCCTGCGGCGCGCATACGAGGAGGGCGGCACCCCCGTGGTGGGGTGCCGCCCTCCTCGTATGTCTGTTGTGTCTCTTGGCGGAGGTCCTAGCCCTTCGACGCCTTCTTCTCCTCGGAGTCCTCGATGACCGCCTCCGCGACCTGCTGCATCGACAGACGACGGTCCATCGACGTCTTCTGGATCCACCGGAACGCGGCGGGCTCCGTCAGCCCGTACTCAGTCTGAAGGATCGACTTGGCCCGATCGACGAGCTTCCGCGTCTCCAGGCGCTGCGTGAGGTCCGCGACCTCCTTCTCCAGCGTCTTCAGCTCCGTGAAACGGGACACCGCCATCTCGATGGCCGGGACCACGTCGCTCTTACTGAAGGGCTTCACCAGGTACGCCATCGCGCCCGCGTCACGGGCCCGCTCGACGAGATCGCGCTGCGAGAAGGCGGTCAGCATCAGGACGGGCGCGATCGACTCCTCGGCGATCTTCTCCGCCGCCGAGATCCCGTCGAGGACGGGCATCTTCACGTCCAGGATCACGAGGTCCGGCTGGTGCTCGCGGGCCAGCTCGACGGCCTTCTCGCCGTCGCCGGCCTCACCCACGACCGTGTAGCCCTCTTCCTCCAGCATCTCTTTGAGGTCGAGCCGGATGAGGGCCTCGTCCTCGGCGATGACGACGCGGGTCGTCAGCGGGGGCACGTGCGACTTGTCGTCGTCGGGCACGGCTTCGGGCTGGGGCGACTCGGGGGCGGTCACGGGTGGCTCCTTGATCAGGGCAGGGGTACAGCTCCCAAGAGCGTACCTAGCTGCGGTAAGGTGGTGCGCCAAGGGGTCAAGCAACCCCTTCCTTTCTAAGGCCCCAGTACTCCAACTGGTTAGAGAGGCCGCTCTCAAACAGCGGACAGTGTGGGTTCGAATCCCACCTGGGGCACTTTTCCTTCGATTCGAAGGTATCGATGCGGAGGTAGACATTCACCTTCGCGTGAATATTCGCCCTTTGCTACGCATGGCCACGATCAGTCGCTCAGAGTTGCCATATGTACGACATGGGCACACGCGAGCGCGCACTGGCGCTGGTCACCCAAGGCCGCAGCCTGAACTCCGTCAGCAAAGAGACCGGCATATCCAGAGCAGCCATCCGCGCCTGGCAGGCCCGCATCGAACCACTCGACTTGAACCGCGCCGTACCCTGCCCAAGGTGCTGCGACGTTCCGGAGAAGCCCGAAGACCAGGTCGCCTACGCGTACTTGCTGGGCCTCTACCTCGGCGACGGCTGCATCAGCTCCGCTCGCCGAGGCGTCTACTTCCTCCGGATCGCGTGCGCCGACGCCTGGCCCGGCCTCATCGACGCCTGCGTCGAAGCCGTGCAAGCGGTGCGCCCCGCCAACAAGGTGTTCCGAGTCCAGCGGCAGGGCTGCCAGAACGTCACCTGCTTCAGCAAGCACTGGCCCTGCCTCTTCCCCCAGCACGGCCCCGGCAAAAAGCACGAGCGCGCCATCGCTCTCGAACCCTGGCAGCAGGAAATCGTCGACGCCCACCCGTGGGAGTTCATTCGCGGGCTCATCCATTCCGATGGGTGCCGCGTCACCAACTGGACGACTCGCCTCGTCCGGGGTGAGCACAAGCGCTACGAGTATCCCCGGTACTTCTTCACCAACCTGTCGCGCGACATCATCCAGCTCTTCACCGACACCCTCGACAAGGTCGGCGTCGCCTGGAAACAGGCGAACTCTCGCAACATCTCCATCGCCCGCAAAGCCTCCGTCGCCCTCATGGACCTCCACGTAGGCCCCAAACACTGACCCCCACCCCCACGCAATAGGACACGTCACCGTCCCCCGCCCACCCCCTTGGGACTCTCCCCAAATTCGCGTCGCGCCCTTGCCCCGCCCCGGCGCCCCTGCGAAACATCGGCCCCATGACCCCCATGAACCGACGCAGCTTCGTCGCTGCCGCCACGGGTGCGGCGGCAGCGGCCATCACCCTCACCCCCGAGACCGCCTCCGCGCTCGCCCAAGGCAGCCCTGGAAAGGACGACGGCACCGACTTCACCAACGCCGACAAGGGCTTCATCGCCGCCCTCACCCCCGGTGTGGTGAAGGGCGCCAAGGGAAACGTCGTCTGGGACGCCGACGCGTACGGGTTCCTGAAGGGCCCCTCACCCGACACCGTCAACGCCAGCCTGTGGCGGCAGAGCAAGCTCGTTGCCAAGCAGGGGCTCTACAAGGTCGCCGACCGGGTGTATCAGGTACGTGGACTTGATCTGTCGAACATGACCATCGTTGAAGGGGACACCGGGATCATCGTCATCGATCCGCTGATCTCCGCCGAGACGGCCGCCGCCGCGCTCAAGCTCTACCGCGACCACGTAGGGAACAAGCACCGTCGCACCAAGGTCACCGGGCTCATCTACACCCACCCGCACGTCGATCACTTCGGCGGGTGTCGTGGAGTCCTCCCGGACGGGCCGGGAGACGGCGCGGACGCCGTTCCCGTGCTCGCTCCCGAAGGGTTCATGGAGCACGCCGTGTCCGAGAACGTGTACGCGGGGACGGCGATGCAGCGGCGGTCCGGGTACATGTACGGGGCGCAGATCCCCAAGTCGGCTGCGGGGCAGGTGGGTTGTGGGCTCGGGCAGACCGTTTCGCTCGGGACCATCGGGTTGATTCCGCCCACCCTGAGCGTCAGCAAGACCGGGCAGCGGGAGACCATTGACGGTGTCGCGATGGAGTTTCAGCTGACGCCGGGGACCGAGGCTCCTGCCGAGATGAACTTTCTCTTCCCGGATCTACGTGCCTTGTGTCTGGCCGAGAACGCCACGCACACCATGCACAACCTCATCACCTTGCGTGGTGCGCAGGTGCGTGATGCCCGGCAGTGGTCGCATTACCTCAATGAGGCGGTGACACTCTTCGAGGGGCGGATGGATGTGGCGTTCGCCGGGCATCACTGGCCAACCTGGGGCAGCGATCAAATCGTTGAACTGCTGGAGTCCCAGCGGGACTTGTACGCCTACCTTCACGATCAGACGCTGCGGCTCATCAACGTCGGGAGGACGTCACGCGAGATCGCCGAAGAGCTGAAGTTGCCGCCTGCCCTCGACAAGGCGTGGGCCAATCGCGGGTACTACGGGTCCCTCAGCCATAACGTGAAGGGGATCTATCAGCGGTACATGGGGTGGTTCGACGCCAATCCCGCGCATCTCTGGGAGCATCCGCCTGTCGCCGAGGCCAAGCGGTATGTGAAGGCGTTGGGTGGGCGTTCGGCGACCGTCGCGAAGGCGCGGCAGTTTGTGCGGGAAGGGGATCTGCGGTTCGCGGCGACCTTGCTGAATCATGTGGTGTTTGCCCATCCCGAATACCGGCGAGCCAAGGGTGAGTTGGCCAAGGTGTATACGCGGCTCGGGCAGGGTGCGGAGAACGCTGTGTGGCGGAACTTCTATCTGACGGGTGCGCAGGAGCTGGTGCATGGGGTGGAGGGGGCCGCGACCTCTGTCACCGGTGCGGACATGATGTTGGCGCTGTCCGTGGATCAGCTCATTGATTCCGTGGCCATTCGGATCGATGGGCCGAAGGCGTGGGATGTGGACGTGCGGATGGATTGGAGTCTTCCTGAGCTGGGGAAGGTCTGGCATCTCACGTTGCGCAATGGGGTGTTGACCTATCGCAGTGATGCGAAGGCCGATCCGGGCGCCGGGGTGACGCTCACCATGACCAAGCCGCAGTTGCTGTCGATGCTGGCCGGCAAGGGGCTTGGTGACATCGAGGTCGAGGGTGATGTGTCGCTGCTCGGGAAGCTTCTCGCCGTCGTCGACAAGCCTGATCCGGACTTTGCGATCGTCACCCCGTAACGCCCGTATTTCTTCGGCGAATTGGGGCTACTTGGGGCTGTCGTCCTCGCCGATGTGGTGTACCCGTACCAGGTTCGTCGAGCCGGGTACTCCGGGCGGTGAGCCTGCCGTGATGACGACTACGTCGCCTTTCTGGCAGCGGCCGATCTTCAGGAGTTGCTCGTCGACCTGGTCGACCATGGCGTCGGTGGATTCGACGTGGGGGCCGAGGAACGTTTCGACGCCCCAGGTGAGGTTGAGTTGGGAGCGGGTGGCCGCGTCGGGGGTGAAGGCGAGGAGCGGGATGGGTGAGCGGTAGCGGGAGAGGCGGCGGACCGTGTCTCCGGACTGGGTGAAGGCGACGAGGAATTTCGCGCCGAGGAAGTCGCCCATTTCCGCTGCCGCTCGGGCGACCGCGCCGCCTTGGGTGCGGGGCTTGTTGCGTTCGGTCAGGGGTGGCAGGCCCTTGGCGAGGATGTCTTCTTCCGCCGCTTCGACGATGCGGCTCATCGTGCGGACCGTTTCTACGGGGTACTTTCCGACGCTCGTCTCGCCGGAGAGCATGACCGCGTCGGTGCCGTCGATGACCGCGTTGGCGACGTCGCTTGCCTCGGCCCTGGTGGGGCGGGAGTTGTCGATCATCGAGTCGAGCATTTGCGTGGCGACGATGACGGGCTTGGCGTTGCGCTTGGCGAGTTTGATGGCTCGCTTCTGGACGATGGGGACTTGTTCCAGGGGCATTTCGACGCCGAGGTCGCCGCGGGCCACCATGATGCCGTCGAATGCCGCGACGATGTCGTCGATGTTGTCGACGGCCTGGGGCTTTTCGACCTTGGCGATGACGGGGAGGGTGCGGTTCTCTTCGCCCATGATGCGGTGGACGTCTTCGATGTCGCGGCCGCTGCGGACGAAGGAGAGGGCGATGACGTCGAAGCCTGTGCGCAGGGCCCAGCGGAGGTCTGCTTCGTCCTTGTCGGAGAGTGCGGGGACGGAGACGGCGACGCCGGGGAGGTTGAGGCCCTTGTGGTCGGAGACCATGCCGCCTTCGACGACTTTGGTGGTGACGCGGGGGCCGTCGACGGCGGTGACTTCAAGGGTGACTTTGCCGTCGTCGACGAGGATGCGTTCGCCGGTGGTGACGTCTTCGGCGAGGCCGGAGTAGGTGGTGCCGCAGCGTTGGCGGTCGCCTTCGATGCCTTCTTCGACGGTGATGGTGAACTCGTCGCCCCGTTCGAGAAGTACGGGGCCTTCGCTGAAGCGGCCGAGGCGGATCTTCGGGCCTTGAAGGTCGGCGAGGATGCCGACGCTGCGGCCGGTCTCCTCGGCGGCCTTTCGTACGCGCTGGTAGCGCTCCTCGTGGTCGGCGTAGGTGCCGTGGCTGAGGTTGAAGCGGGCCACGTCCATTCCGGCTTCGACGAGTGCCTTGATCTGGTCGTACGAGTCGGTGGCGGGGCCCAGGGTGCAGACGATTTTCGCTCGGCGCATACGTCGACCCTAGGCCCTACCAGTGGGTAGAGAATTGGTCGCGCATGACTACTCAACAACCTTTGCGTGAAGGGGTATTGACAAGTGTTGAATGTGTGCGGGGCCCTGCGCAGATGAGCGAGTTCGGCGGATTCGCGGGTCCGGTTCACCGGGTCCGGTTCACAGGGTCGGGGGTGTCATCGTGAAGCGGGCGTTCACGTTGGCGTAGACGTGCTGGCGTTCGGGTTCGAGGTCGAGGGGGGCGGCTTCGGTGTCGGCGGCTCCGGCGTAGGCGGCGCGGCTCATGGCGCGGGGTGCGCCGCCGTAGCCGTTGAAGGGGGCGGGGCCTTCGGCTCCGATGTCGGCGAGTTCGAGGAGGGCGGCGAGGTCGGCGCCGATGGCCTGGGCGTATTCGCGGGCGCGTTGGACGGCTTCCTGTACGGCCTGGCGGCGGGCGGCGGCGTAGGCGGGTGAGGTGGGGCGCAGGGACCACCAGGGGCCGTCGACGCGGGTGAGGTCCAAGTCGGCGAGGCGGGTGGTGAGTTCGCCGAGTGCGGTGAAGTCGGTGAGTTCGGCGGTGATGTGGACGCGGCCGTGGTAGGTGCGGATGCGTTCGCCCTTGCCGCGTTTGGTGAGTTCGGGGGTGATGGAGAAGGCGCCGGTCTCGAGTTTCTCGACGGCGTCGCCGTAGGTCTTGATGAGGTCGAGGGCGGTGGTGTTGCGGCGGGAGAGGTCGCTGAGGGCTTCGCGGCGGTCGCTGCCGCGGGCGCTGACGGTGACGCCGATGCGGGCGAGTTCGGGGTCGACTTCGAGGTGGGCTTCGCCGCGGACCGCCAGGCGCGGGGCCTGAGGGGTGCCGTAGGGGGCGTTGGGGGTGGGGGTCTCGTCCATGCGGCCACTCTGGCATGGGGGCACCGGACCGTCATCGGTTCGAAACCTGCCGGGTCTGTTGCGGCGTGACGCGAGGGGACAGAATCTACGCGCGTTACATCGGTCGACCGAGGAGTACTGAGATGCCGTTGAACCGCCGGACCTTTCTGGGTACCACTGCCGCCACGGGGGCGGGTGCGGCCCTCACGGGCGTGGCCGCCGCGCCGGCCGCCGAGGCGAGGGAGGACCGGAAGCCCGCCCGGAAGCGGCGGACTTACTCGTTCACCGTCATGGGCACCACCGACCTCCACGGCAACGTCTTCAACTGGGACTACTTCACGGACAAGGAGTTCGACGACAAGGACCACAACGATGTGGGGCTTGCGAAGATCTCGACGCTCGTGAAGGAGGTCCGTGAGGAGAAGGGGCGGCGGAACACTCTTCTCATCGACGCGGGTGACACGATCCAGGGCACTCAGCTGTCGTACTACTACGCGAAGGTCGACCCGATCACGGCGGAGCACGGTCCGGTGCATCCCATGGCGCAGGCCATGAACCGGATCGGCTATGACGCGGCGGCGCTCGGGAACCATGAGTTCAACTATGGGATTCCGGTGCTGCGGAAGTTCGAGGAGCAGTGCGACTTTCCGCTGCTCGGGGCGAACGCGCTGGATGCGAAGACGCAGAAGCCCGCTTTCCCGCCGTATGTGATGAAGCGGGTGCGGACGCCGCACGGGCGTGATGTGCGGGTGGCGGTTCTGGGGCTGACGAATCCGGGGATCGCGATCTGGGACAAGGTGAACGTGCAGGGGAAGATGACGTTCCCGGGTCTTGAGGAGCAGGCGGCGAAGTGGGTGCCGAAGCTGCGGTCGATGGGTGCGGATGTCGTCATCGTGTCGGCGCATTCGGGGTCGAGCGGCACGTCGTCGTACGGGGATCAGCTGCCGTACATCGAGAATGCGGCGGGGCTGGTTGCCGAGCAGGTGCCGGGGATCGACGCGATTCTGGTGGGGCATGCGCACACGGAGATTCCCGAGTACTTCGTCACCAACAAGGAGACGGGGAAGAAGGTCGTGCTCTCGGAGCCGTTGAAGTGGGGGCAGCGACTGACGCTGTTCGACTTCGATCTGGTGTGGGAGAAGGGCCGTTGGGTCGTGGAGAGGGTGGGGGCGAAGGTCCTCAACTCCAATACGGCGGTGGAGGATCGGGCGATCGCGCGGCTGCTCGGTGATGAGCACAAGAAGGTCGTCGCGTATGTCAACCAGGTCATCGGGTCGTCGAAGGCGGCGATGAGTACGGCCGAGGGCCCGTACAAGGATGTCGCGATCATCGATCTGATCAATCTGGTGCAGAAGGAGACGGTGCAGGCGGCGCTGAAGGACGGGGAGTACGGGAAGCTGCCGGTGCTGTCGCAGGCTTCGTGTTTCTCGCGGACGGCGCAGATTCCGGCGGGGGACGTGACGATCCGGGATGCGGCGGGTCTGTATCCGTTCGAGAACACGCTGGAGGCGCGGCTCATCACGGGTGCGCAGTTGAAGGACTACTTGGAGTATTCGGCGCGGTATTACGTGCAGACGGCGGCGGGTGGTCCGGTGGATCCGGCGAAGCTGACGAACGCGGAGAACATTCCGGACTACAACTACGACGCGGTGTTCGGTGTGACGTATGAGATCGACATCGCGAAGCCGGTGGGGTCGCGGATCGCGAAGCTTCAGTTCGGGGGGAAGGACCTGGATCCGAAGGCGCAGTTCGTGTTCGCGGTGAACAACTACCGGGCGAGTGGCGGCGGGAACTTCCCGCATGTGCCGGGGGCGAAGCAGTTGTGGGCGAACTCGGATGAGATCCGGAACACCATCATCGGCTGGGTGAAGGCGAAGAAGACGGTGGATCCGGGTCAGTTCGCCTCGGTGGACTGGAAGTTGACGCGGGACGGTACGCCGGTGTTCTAGCGCCGGTGCGTCGGTGTGCCGGTGTTTTGACGCCGGGGGGTCTGCCGGGGGCCGCGGCATTGTTCTAGCGTTTCCGTATGAACCGTGATCTTGCCGTGGCCCTTGAGGTGGTCTCCCGTGATCTGCGGGCGACGTGTGCCGTGCAGCCGATCGTCCATGAGGAGCGTCTGAACGGCGAGGACTGGGTGGTGCTGTACGAGGCGGACGGCAGTGGGACGGGGGTCTCGGTGCCGGAGTTCGCGAGTACGGTCGAGCAGGTCGTGGTGCTCGCGGAGCAGGTGAAGGACTGGGCCGTGGAGGCGCTCGCGGCGCAGTTGAA
Organism: Streptomyces odontotermitis; assembly: GCF_050510915.1. Classification (NCBI taxonomy): domain Bacteria; kingdom Bacillati; phylum Actinomycetota; class Actinomycetes; order Kitasatosporales; family Streptomycetaceae; genus Streptomyces; species Streptomyces odontotermitis. The sequence continues at coordinate 296,269 of NZ_JBNJLS010000001.1, forward strand.
GCCGGCGGTGTGGCCGGAGTGCCCCGACCATCCGGATTCGCATCCGTTGGATGCGGGGGTGGTGCGGGGCGTGGCCGTGTGGTCGTGTCCGCGGTCGCGGCGGGCCGTGGCGCCGGTCGGTGCGCTGGGGTTCAGCTCTTGAGGGGGACGAGGGTGCCGCGCTGTGCGCCGATGGTGGCAGCGGGGCGTCCTTCGGGGCGCTGGAGGCCGAAGCTGGTGAAGGCGGTGCGCTGCGGCAGCCGGTAGGTCTCTTTGCCGGTGAGGGAGTTGAGGATGGTGGCGCTGCGCCAGGCGGCGAGGCCGAGGTCGGGGGCGCCGACTCCGTGGGTGTGGCGTTCGGCGTTCTGTACGTAGACGTTGCCGGTCACGGAGGGGTCGAGGACGAGGCGGAACTGTTCGTCGATGCGGGGGCGGCCCGCGGAGTCCTTGCGGATGTAGGGGTCGAGTCCGGCGAGCATCTGGTCGAGGGGGCGTTCGCGGTAGCCGGTGGCGAGGATGACGGCGTCGGTGGTGAGGCGGGAGCGGGTGCCCTGCTGGAGGTGTTCGAGGTGGAGTTCGACGCGGGTGGTGGCGACGCGGCCCGCGGTGCGGACGGAGACGCCGGGGGTGAGGGTGGCGTCGGGCCAGCCGCCGTCGAGGGTGCGGCGGTAGAGCTCGTCGTGGATGGCGGCGATGGTGTCGGCGTCGATGCCTTTGTGCAACTGCCATTGCTGGGGCACGAGTTGGTCGCGTGCCGTCTCGGGCAGGGCGTGGAAGTAGCGGGTGTAGTCGGGGGTGAAGTGTTCGAGGCCGAGCTTGGAGTACTCCATGGGGGCGAACGCTTCGGTGCGGGCGAGCCAGTGGATCTTCTCGGCGCCGGCGGGGCGGTGCTTGAGGAGGTCGAGGAAGACTTCGGCGCCGGACTGTCCTGAGCCGATGACGGTGATGTGGTCGGCGGCGAGGAGGCGGTCGCGGTGCAGGAGGTAGTCGGCCGCGTGGATGACGGGGACGGCGGGGGCTTCGGCGAGGGGCTTGAGGGGTTCGGGGATGTGGGGGGCGGTGCCGATGCCGAGGGCGACGTTCTTGGTGTAGGTGCGGCCGAGGGCTTCGGCTTCGCCGTCGGTGTCGAGTTGGGTGAAGTCGACTTCGAAGATGGAGCGTTCGGGGTTCCAGCGGACGGCGTCGACCTGGTGGCCGAAGTGGAGGCCGGGGAGGTGTTCGCTGGTCCAGCGGCAGTAGGCGTCGTACTCGGCGCGCTGGATGTGGAAGCGCTCGGCGAAGTAGAAGGGGAAGAGGCGGTCGCGGTTCTTGAGGTAGTTGAGGAAGGACCAGGGGCTCGCGGGGTCGGCGAGGGTCACGAGGTCGGCGAGGAAGGGGACTTGGAGGGTGGCGCCGTCGATGAGGAGGCCGGGGTGCCAGTGGAAGCCGGGGCGCTGTTCGTAGAAGGCGGCGTCGAGTTCTTCGACGGGCTGGGCGAGGGCGGCCAGGGAGAGGTTGAACGGGCCGATGCCGATGCCGACCAGGTCGCGGGGGTCTTCGGGGGTGGTGGGCGGCTGCTGGGGGGCGGTCATCGGACGGTGGTTCCTTCCACGAGTTTCAGCAGGTGCGCGAGGTCGGCGGGGGTGGTGTGCGGGTTGAGGAGGGTGGCCTTGAGCCAGCGGCGGCCGTCGGCCTGGGCGCGGCCGAGCACGGCGTGGCCTTCGGTGAGGAGCCGGCGGCGTACGTCGGCGATGTGCTGGTCGTCGGCGTGGGCGGGCCGGAACAGGACGGTGCTGAGGGTGGGTTGGTCGTAGAGCTCGAAGCCGGGGTGGGCGTCGAGGGCGGCGGCGAGGTGGCTCGCCTGGTCGCAGACCTGGTCGACGAGGGCGCCGAGTCCGTCGCGGCCGAGGGCCTTGAGGGTGACGGCGATCTTCAGTACGTCGGGGCGGCGGGTGGTGCGCAGGGAGCGGCCGAGGAGGTCGGGCAGTCCGGCTTCGGTGTCGTCGTCGGCGTTGAGGTAGTCGGCGCGGTGGCTGAGGGCGTCGAGGTCCGCGGGGTCGCGGACGGTGAAGAGTCCGGCGGCGGCGGGCTGCCAGCCGAGTTTGTGGAGGTCGAGGGCGACGGTGTCGGCGTGTTCGATGCCGGTGAGGAGGTGGCGGCGGCGGTCGCTGAAGAGGAGGGCGCCGCCGTATGCGGCGTCGACGTGGAGGCGGGCGCCGTGGGTGGCGCAGATCCCGGCGATGTCGTCGAGGGGGTCGATGAGTCCGGCGTCGGTGGTGCCTGCGGTGGCGGTGACGAGGACGGTGCCGGGGGCGGACGGGAGTTCGGTGAGGGCCTCGTCGAGGGCGGCGGGGTCGAGGATGCCGGCGGGGGCGGGGACGGTGACGGGTTCGGGCAGGCCGAGGAGCCAGGCGGCGCGGGTCAGGGAGTGGTGGGCGTTGGCGCCGACGAGGACGCGCAGCGGGCCGTGGTGGGGGTCGCGTTCGCGGGCGGTGAGGAGGGCGAGCTGGTTGGACTCGGTGCCGCCGGTGGTGATGAGGGCGTCGCCTTCGGGGCCTTCTGGGCCTGCGGGGTGGAGTTCGGCGGCGAGTGCGCGGGTGACGAGGGCTTCGAGGGCGGTGGCGGCGGGTGCCTGGTCCCAGGAGTCGAGGGAGGGGTTGAGGGCGCTGGCGGCGAGGTCGGCTGCGGTGGCGACGGCGAGGGGCGGGCAGTGCAGGTGGGCGGCGCACAGCGGGTCGGCGGGGTCGGCGGCGCCTGCGGCGAGGGCGGTGACGAGGGTGCGCAGGGCGGTGTCGGCGCCGGTGCCGTGGGCGGGCAGCAGGTCGCCGGTGGCCTCGCGGACGCGGGCGGCGACGGTGTCGGGTCCGCCGCTGGGGAGGGGGCCGCCGCGGTCGGCGGCTCCTTCGGTGAGGGCGTCGAGGACGGCGTCGAGCAGGGGCCGGAGGTGGTGGGGGCCTCGGGTTCCTCCGGCGAGGGGCGGAGGGGTGCTCATGGGGGTGTTCCTTTGGTGCGCGCGGTCAGGGGCACCAGCCTGTACGGCGCGGGGGTCGGATCGCCCGGCGTGTGGGGCGATCCGACCCGAAAGAGTGGTACTGCCGTGCGGGGAAAGGACGTTGGGTTATCGTGCGCGGCTGCCTCTCTCTCGCCCCGTCCCCCTCGCCCCGGCCCCGCCCGTCCCTCTGTCCCCCTGCCTCTCAGGCGCTGAAGTCGTCCCGGTGGTCGTGGGCCCACTGCTGGAAGGTGCGGGCGGGGGCGCCGGTGACGGTGGCGACGGTGGTGGTGATCTCGGGTTCGGTGCCGACGCTCTCGGCGAAGGAGTCGAGGAGGGCGGGGAGCATCTGCGGCGGGATGTGCGGGTAGAGGTCCGGGCCGACGTCCTCGCGGGGGATCTCGGTGAAGGTGAGGTCGCGGCCGAGTGCGCGGCCGATGGCGGCGACCATGTCGCGGCTGGTGACCGCCTCGGGTCCGGTGAGGCGGTGGGCGCGGCCCGCATGGCCGTCGTCGAGGAGGGCGCGGGCGGCGACGGCGGCGATGTCCGCTTCGTGGACGGGGGCGGCGGCGAAGTCGGCGAAGGGGTCGCGCACGGTGTCGCCGGTACGGATCTGGGGCGCCCACTGGAAGGTGTTGGTGGCGAAGAAGCCGGGGCGCAGGAAGGTCCAGTCGAGGCCGGTGTCGCGGACGAGCTGTTCGAGCTTCTCGTGTTCGACGTAGATGGGGTGGGCGCGCTGGGTGTCGTCGGCGTCCTCGGTGACGATGAGCGAGGAGAGGACGACGATGCGGCGTATGCCGTTCTTGCGGGCGGCGGCGAGGAGTTCGGTGCCGTTGTCGCCGAGGGCGGAGCGGTGCAGGAAGAGGGCGTCGGCGCCGTCGAACAGGGCGGGGTAGGTGTCGGGGCTGGTGTGGTCGAGGCGGGCCACGTCGGCGGCCGCGGGGAGGCGGGCGCGGTCGGGGTCGCGGGTGAGGGCGCGGACGGGGGTGCCGTTGTCGGTGAGCTGGGTGACGAGGGCGCGGCCCACGTTTCCGGTGGCTCCGGTCACGACGATCACAGGGTGTCTCCTTCTGGTCCGGCCGGGCCCGGCCCCGGCTCGTGGTGAGCCTAGGCCGGGCTGCGGGGGGTGCGGATCGTCGGTTGGACCGGGTGTGCGTAGGTCTGCGGACCTACGACTTGCCGCCCTGTCGGACCCTCAATGCCCGTGCCAGGTCGTCGAGTTGGTCGACGAGTTTGCGGCGGAGGGCGGGGATGGGGTCGGCTTCGCGCAGGCAGGTCTCGCCGAGGGTGAGGGTGTCGGCGTCGACGGCGTTGACGGGGAAGGCGTAGCGTCCGGCGGCGTCGGCGATGGCGGGGCCGCGGCGGGCGGCGAGCGCGGGGGCGTCCTGGAAGTAGCGGGGGACGTACTCCCGTACGAGATCGGTCTGTTCGGGCTGCCAGAAGCCCTGGGCGGTGGCGGCGAACAGGTAGTTGGACAGTTCGGTGCCGTCGCCGGCGGCGAACAGGGCGTCCCAGGCGGCGCGTTTGGCGTCGGGGTCGGGCAGGGCGGCGCGGCAGCGGGCGGCGCCTTCCTGGCCGGTGGCGCTGGGGTCGCGGTCGAGTTCGGCGGTGATGGCGGCGGCGTCGGCGGCGCCGATCACGGCGAGGCGGTGGAGGGCGCGCCAGCGCAGTTCGGGGTCGAGGGCGGGGCCGCCGGGGACGCTGCCCTCGGTGAGCCAGGAGTGCAGCTCGTCGGGGCGGGGGGTGGCGTCGATGAAGCCGCGGACGGCGGTGAGGCGCAGTCCGGGGTGGGAGCCGTCCTCGGTGCGGCGGATCAGGTCGCGGCAGAGTTCGGTGAGGGTGGTGAGGGCGGTGGGCCGCTGTGCGGGGGCGAGGTAGCGGTCGGCGACCTGGCCGACGGCGAAGGCGAGGACGCCCTGGACGACGGCGAGGTCGCGTTCTTCGGGCAGGTGGGTGCGGGCGGCCTGGAGGTAGGTGGTGGCGTCGAGTTCGCCGTCGCGGACGAGGTCGCGCAGGCTGTTCCACAGGACGGCGCGGGTGAGGGCGTCGGGGACGGCGGACAGGGAGGCGAGGGCCGTCTCGGCGGAGGTGGGGTCGAGGCGGATCTTGGCGTAGGTGAGGTCCTGGTCGTTGGGGACGAGCAGGGCGGGGCGGGTGCCGCCGCGGGGGTTCGGGGTGGGGGTGGCGGCGGGTACGTCGACGTCGAAGCGTTCGCGCAGGACGAGGGTGCCGGGTTCGCCGAGGTCGTGGTCGTAGGCGCCGACGGCGATGCGGTGGGGGCGGCTGCCGTCGCGGTGGATGTCGAGGGTCCAGTCGCGGCCGGTGGTGGTGATGCGCGGGGTGAGGGTGTCGACGCCGGTGGTGCGCAGCCAGGCGTCGGCCCAGGCGTGCACGTCGCGGTCGGTGGCGGTGGCGAGGCTGTCGATGAAGTCGGCGAGGGTGGCGTTGGCGAATTTGTGGCGGGCGAAGTGGGTGTTGATGCCCGCGAGGAAGTCCTTCTCGCCGAGCCAGGCGACGAGTTGGCGGAGTGCGGAGGCGCCCTTGGCGTAGGAGATGCCGTCGAAGTTGAGCATGGCGGACGCGGTGTCGGGGACGGCGTCCGGGTCGGGGGCGACGGGGTGGGTGGAGGGGCGCTGGTCGGCGTCGTAGCCCCAGGACTTGCGGGAGATGGCGAAGTCGGTCCAGGGGTCGGTGGATGGGGTATCCCCTGCTCGAACGGAGTTGAGAGCTTGGGGAAGGGTGGCTTCGGCGGTGGTCTGGTAGCCCATGTACTCGGCGAAGGACTCGTTGAGCCAGATGTCGTCCCACCAGGTGAGGGTGACGAGGTCGCCGAACCACATGTGGGCCATCTCGTGGGCGATGACCATGGCGCGGGTCTGGCGTTCGGTGTCGGTGACGGCGGAGCGGTAGATGAATTCGTCGCGGAAGGTGACGAGTCCGGGGTTCTCCATGGCGCCGGCGTTGAACTCGGGGACGAATGCCTGGTCGTAGGAGTCGAAGGGGTAGGGCTCCTCGAACTTCTCGTGGTAGCGGTCGAAGCAGGCGCGGGTGACGTCGAGGATCTCCTCGGCGTCGGCGTCGAGGTGGGGGGCGAGGGAGCGGCGGCAGTGGAGGCCGAAGGGCAGGCCGCGGTGTTCGGTGCGCACGGAGTGGTAGGGCCCGGCGGCGACGGCGACGAGGTAGGTGGAGATGAGCGGGGTGGTGGCGGCCCGCCAGGTGCCTTCTCCCAGGTGTTCGGTGACGCTGTTGGCGAGGACGGTCCAGCCGTCGGGGGCGGTGACGGTGAGGTCGAAGCGGGCCTTCAGGTCGGGCTGGTCGAAGGCGGCGAAGACGCGCTGGACGTCTTCCATGAACAGCTGGGTGTAGACGTAGGTCTCGCCGTCGCTGGGGTCGGTGAAGCGGTGCATGCCCTCGCCGGTGCGGGAGTAGCGCATGGCGGCGTCGACGCGCAGCTCGTGCTCGCCGCGGGTGAGGGCGGTGAGCGGGAGCCGGTTGTCGGTGAGGGTGGTGGGGTCGAGGGGCTGCCCGTCGAGGGTGACGGAGTGCAGCTCGCCCGGCTTGAGCTCGACGAAGGTGGCCCCGTCCGCGGTGTCCGTCAGGGTCGTGAAGTGGATGACGGTGCGGGAGTCGAAGGTCTCGTCACCGGTGGTGAGATCGAGGTCGATCGCGTACCGCTGGACGGTGAGGAGCTGGGCTCGGGTCTGCGCTTCGTCGCGCGTCAGTACGGGCATGGGGACATGCTGCCCGATGCGGTGGGGCGGGTGGAGGGGGTGGCCCCGCCCGGGTGGAGGGGGTGGCGGCCCTGGCTCGGCTTTCCTGGCGGTCCCCGCTGCTCAGACCCCGTCGGCGATCTGCTCGTGGTGGCGGATGACCTCCGCGATGATGAAGGTGAGGAACTTCTCCGCGAAGGCGGGGTCGAGCCGGGCGCTTTCGGCGAGGGTGCGCAGGCGGGCGATCTGGCGGGCCTCGCGGGCGGGGTCGGCCGGGGGCAGCTGGTGTTCGGCCTTGAGGTGGCCGACGCGCTGGGTGCACTTGAAGCGTTCGGCGAGCATGTGGACGACGGCCGCGTCGATGTTGTCGATGCTGGCGCGGAGCCGGTTGAGCTCGGCCTGGACGGCGTCGTCGGTGGCTCCGTCGGGGGCGGGGGCGCTGCTGGTGGTCATGGGGTCCGAGCCTACGTGGCGGGGTGGGGTGTGCCGTCGGGTGCGGGCTCGGCGGGGCCGGATCTGAGCATCGGCGGATGGTCGGGGTCGGGTATCTGCTGGGACCAGCCGCCGGGCACGGCGCGGCCCTGCTGTTCGCGGAAGCGGACGGGTGCGGTGCCGACGCGGCGGGTGAAGAGGCGGGAGAAGTAGGCGGGATCGTCGTAGCCGACGCGGCGGGCGACGGCGGCGACGGGCAGCTCGGTGGCGGCGAGGAGTTCCTTGGCGCGGCCGAGGCGGATGCCGAGCAGGTAGTCCTTGGGGCTGCAGCCCGCGCCGCGGCGGACGGCGGTGCGGAGTTCGGCGGGTGTCATGCCGTGCCGGGCGGCGTGTTCGGCGACGGAGAGCGGCTTGAACGCGTCGCGGGCGAGGGCCTGGAGGACGGGGTCGCCGTCGGGGGCGATGTCGGCGCGGGCGCGGCGCAGCGCGACGAGGAGTTCGTGGACGGCGGCGCTGGTCTCGACTTCGAGGAGGGGGTTGCCGCGGCGGGCGGCGCGGGCGATGCGGGCGACGACGGCGCGGGCGGCGGAGGAGTCGGAGAGCGGCACGATGGGCCGCTCGGGCTCGATGTAGCCGAGTTCGGTGTAGGTGGCGGTGGCGGGCCCGGTGAAGTCGACGAAGTACTCGTCCCAGCCGGTGTCGGGGTCGGCGCCGTAGTGGTGCGGGACGTCGGGGGCGATCCAGATGAGGGCGGGTGCCGTGACGGTGCGGCGGCGGCCGTCGGCGGTGCGGAACCAGCCGCTGCCCGCGCTGATGACGATGGCGACGTGGTGGTCGAGGGAGCGCGGGCCGACGGTGGGCAGCGCGCCGTGCTGCATGCCGACGCCGAGGCACACCAGGCCGAGGCGGTGGTGGGCCGGGCTCGGCGTGAAGTAGCGCATCCAGGTGTGGTACATCCGCGGTTGCCCCTTTCCTGCCGGTCCGTTCGGTTCTTGTGGCTGCTGCGTCCAACCCGGCTCGATCTTTGTCCATGGACCCCGCCGCCCGCCAGAGGTGATCGTGGGCGAGCAGTTCGCGTGGGTGAGAGGGAGAGGGGCCGCATGGCCGAGTTCCGGGTGGGCGAGGACGATTTCGAGCTGGACGGGCGGCCGGTGCGGCTGCTGTCCGGGGCGCTGCACTACTTCCGGGTGCACGAGGGGCAGTGGGGGCACCGTCTTGCGATGCTGCGTGCGCTCGGCCTCAACTGCGTGGAGACGTACGTCCCGTGGAATGTGCACGAGCCGCACCCGGGTGACTTCCGGGACGTGGAGGCGCTCGGCCGCTTCCTGGACGCCGCGCACGAGGCGGGTCTGTGGGCGATCGTCCGGCCGGGTCCGTACATCTGCGCCGAGTGGGACAACGGTGGCCTGCCGTACTGGCTGACGGCCGCGGTCGGGGCCCGCGCGCGCACCCGTGACGCGGAGTATCTGGCGCACGTGGAGCGCTGGTTCGCGCGGCTGCTCCCGGTGATCGTGGAGCGCCAGTGCGACCAGGGCGGCCCGGTCCTGATGGTGCAGGTCGAGAACGAGTACGGCAGCTACGGCTCCGACCAGCGGTACCTGCGGGCGCTCACGGACCTGCTTCGCGAACACGGCGTGAGCGTCCCGCTGTTCACCTCGGACGGGCCCGAGGACCACATGCTGACGGGCGGCAGCGTCCCCGGTGTCCTGGCGACGGCGAACTTCGGCTCGCAGGCCCGTGCGGGCTTCGAGACGCTGCGCAGGCACCGCCCCAAGGGTCCGCTGATGTGCATGGAGTTCTGGTGCGGCTGGTTCGACCACTGGGGCGCGGAGCACGTCGTCCGCGATTCCGGGGACGCCGCGGAGGCGCTGCGCGAGATCCTGGAGTGCGGTGCGTCGGTGAACCTGTACATGGCGCACGGCGGCACCAACTTCGCCGGGTGGGCGGGCGCGAACCGGGCCGGGGAGCTGCACGAGGGGGCGCTGCTTCCGGACGTCACGTCGTACGACTACGGGGCGCCCGTCGACGAGTTCGGGCGCCCCACGGAGAAGTTCTGGCTGTTCCGGGAGGTCCTCGCGCAGTACGCGGACAGCCCGCTGCCTGAGGTCCCCGCCGCCCCGCCGCGCCTCTCCTCCCCCGCGAGCGCGGCTCTGTCCGACTGGGCGCCGCTCGACGTGGTCCTGGAGGCGCTCGGCGCCCCGGAGTCGGAGCACGCGGTGCCGCCGACGTTCGAGGAGCTCGGCGTGGACCGGGGCGTGGTGCGCTACGCGCTGACCGTTCCCGGGCCGCGCCGCCCGTACCCGCTGAGCGTGCGGGGGCTGCGGGACCGGGCCGTGGCGTATGTGGACGGGGCGCGGGCGGGGGTTCTCACGGAGGAGGACCCTGTTCTGGCCGAGCCCGTCGCCGGGCATGCGCGCGTGGAGCTGTGGGTGGAGTCGCTGGGGCGGGTGAACTACGGGCCCCGGACCGGGGAGTCGAAGGGGATCGCGGGCGGGGTGCTGCATGAGCGGCAGTACTTGCACGGGGTGCGGGCGCGGGGGCTGCGGCTTGACGCGTTCGAGGACGCGGGGGCGGTTCGGGGGGTGCCCGCGCGGGAGGGGGGCGCGGGGCTCCCCGGTCTGTACCGAGGTGAGGTGGTGGTGCGGGGGGCGGGTGACGCGGCGCTTGAACTGCCGGGGTTCGTGCGGGGGTTCGTGTGGGTGAACGGGTTCTGTGTGGGGCGGTACTGGTCTGCCGGGCCGCAGGGGTCTCTGTACGTTCCCGGTCCTGTGGTGCGGGAGGGAGGCAACGAGGTGTGGGTGCTGGAGTTGGAGGGGGCGGGGAGTGAGGCGCGGGTGGAGTTGAGCTGAGGCGAGCACCTCGCCCTCGATCGCCGGACGGGCCGGATGATCCAGCCCGTCCGGCGATCGTCCCCTCACACCTCCCGCACCACGAACCCGTCCAGCACGAACTCCGCCACCCCGTCGTCCCCCACCTTCCGCAGGCCCACCCACGCCGCGCCCTTCTCCGGCGCCGTGAACTCGTAGGTGAGCGTGGTGGGTTCGGTGGCGGCCGGCAGGGCCTCGCGGGTGAGTTCCCGGGCGGCGGGCTCGTCGACCGCCGTCACCCACGCGTACTGGTCCGCCTTCTCGTTCTCGTAGCGGAACGAGACCCGGTACCGCTTGCCCGCCTCGAAGCGGACCGTGTGCGGCACCGTCCGGTAGACGAGGCCCTTGTTCTCGCCGCGGGACTTCAGGGACTGGCTGCCGTCGATGACGTCGTCGACGGCCTTGCCGTTCCAGCCCCGCTGGGTGAAGGGTGCGTGCCGCTGCGCGATGTGTGTGCGCGGGTCGTTGGCGTCGCCCGCGTCGCCCTTCACGAAGGGCCCCCACCCTTGCGGCACGTGCTCGAAGTCCTCCTGTACGAGGGTGTCTTCGGCGAGCGCCGCGGGGCTCCCCGTGGCCGCCGCGACGCGGACGTTGTCGAAGCGGATCCGCGCCGCCCCCTTCTCCGCCCGCAGCGCCAGCTCCACCGCTCCCCCGCCCTCGGGCACCGTGAACGGCGTGAACAGGCGCTGGAAGCGGGTGCCGTGCTTGCGGTCGCCCGCGATGTAGTTGACGGCGGTGGACGTGGTCATCCAGTTGGTGGCGGTGACGCCGTCGGCGGTGCGGACCTCCAGGGCGGCCCGGCGCTTCTCGCCCGCCTTCTCGCCCACCTCGACCTGGACCGACGCCACGTATGCCCCGGCCTTCAGGCGGGTGAGACGCTGGCCGGCCGACGCGGCCGCTCCGGCGCCGATCACCAGCTCGTAGTCGCCGAGTTCGCTGCGCCGCACGGCCGCCGGGCCCGTGACGCGCCAGCCGTCGAGGGTGCCGGAGTGGAAGCCGGGGTCGCGCAGCGGGGTGCCCTCGCCCCAGTCCGCGTCGCGGACCGCGCCCGCGCGCCGCCGGTAGATCACGTACGGCTGTTCGGCCTTGGCCGTGAGAGTGATCTTGCCGCCGCGTACGGGGACGTCGGCCTCGAAGACGCGGCCCTGGTCGGTGAGGCGGTAGACGGAGACCTTGCGGGCGTGGGACCAGCCGCGCGGGAGGCGCCAACTGCCCGTGCCGCCCTGGGGGTTGTAGTGGTACAGCTTGGCCGGGTCGGTGGCCTTGCGGGGCTCCCAGGGGAGGAGGTAGGTCCCGCCGTCGTAGACCAGTCGGCCGTCCGTGGTGATGCGGCGGGTGCCGCCGTCCGCGTCGGAGACCGCCGTCTTCGTGGGTCCGAAGAAGGTGATCTCGTGCTCGGCCCACGTCTTGATCGGGTACGCCTGGAGGTACTTGGCGGGCAGCGAGTGGGTCCAGATCAGCTGGTAGAAGGGCGCCCAGTCGGTCTTGCCCTGCCAGCCCTCGAAGGTGCCGAGGCGCGGGATGCCGAGGAGGGTGGGCCACTTGTCGGCGAAGACGTCCTTGTGGTGGTTGCGGATGAAGCGGATCAGGCGGGAGTTGATGCCGCGCGAGGTGTCGGGCCCGTAGTCGGTCTCGGTGGCCCAGTGCGACCACAGGGAGGAGCGCTCCAGGCCGTGGCCCCACTCGCTGTCGACGGTCCAGCCCTGCTCGCGCAGCGCCCGCTGGAGCCGGTCGGAGTTCCAGCCGGACTCGCGGAACACGTCGATGTAGAGGGAGTTGAGGCCCGGGTCGGCCTCGCGGCGCAGGTCGGCGAAGCGCTTGATGATGTCGCCGGAGACGAGGTCGCGGCGCGCGTCGATGCGGTAGCTCTGGTCGAGCCAGTCCCACTGCTTGTTGGTCTTGTCGACGAGGGTCTCGGAGAAGGCGTGCGCGACCGGGTAGGACTCGGTGGCGTTGACGTGCACGGCGAAGTCGCTGTTCCACTTCTTGCCCGCGCGCACCAGGGAGTTGAGGTCGTCAAGGCCGCCCGCGCGCGTGTTGTAGTTGCCCGCGTAGTCGGGGTGGGCGGAGTCGTGGCCCTCGGACTGGTAGCCCTTGAGGAGCGTGAACTGGCGCAGGCCGTCGGTGGCGAGGTGGACGCGCTTGACGTTGTCGAGGGTCGCGAGGAACGGGTTGGTGGCCTGTGAGGCGAAGTTGTACGCGATGTGCGGGACGACGCGCAGGTGCTGCTCGTCGGCGCCGAGCGGCATCACCATGATGTCGCGGAAGGCGATCGCGGCGTCCTGCCAGTCGACCTTGCCGTCGCCGTTGCGGTCGCCGGTGATGACGACGGTGGCGTACGGGAGGGGCTCGGTGGTGTCGACGGGGGACGTGGCGGCGCGGTGCGTCCACTGCCCGGGGGTGAGCCTGGCGGCGACCTTGCCGTTCTCGGTCACCGTCTCGCGCCACAGGCGGCCGTTCTCCCAGGTCGTCCCGGCGGCCGAATCGGGCTTGTCGTAGACGGTGTTGGTCTCGACGGCGCCGCCGAGCGCGTCGTGGGCGACGACGGCGTAGGCGCAGCCGGTGGCCTTCTCGGCGGGGGTGTCGGCCTTGACGGTGACGAGGGTGTCGCCGCTCTTGGCCTTGTCCAGCTGGATCTTGGCGGCGAGCAGGTGGGCGCCGGGCTGGTCGCTGTGGACGGAGAGCAGCGCCAGGCCGGGGATGCGCAGGGTGCCGACGCGCAGCGCTCCGGTGTCACTGATCCTGGTCACGCGCCAGTCGACCTGGTGGCCCTCGGCCCTGATCTCGACGTCGATGGTGGTGCCGCCGTCGAAGGCGAGGGTGTACGCGATCCGGTCGGCGCCCGGGGCGGCGGTGACCTTCGGGGTGTGCGGCTTCTCGTCGATGAGGACGCCGGTGACGGGCTCGGGCTGTGCGTGCAGGACGGCGCCGGAGGCGCGGTCGGTGTAGGAGACGATGCGCGGGAACGCGGTGTCGACGCGGACGTCCAGGTGCGCGGAGCGGAGCGTGACCTCGCCCTCGGCGGCCGCGGGCTGCGCGGGCGCGGCGGACGCGGCGGACGCGCCGGGGGCGAACCCCCCTACGGCAGCGCCGATCCCGGCTAGCGCGCCCGTGGCGACCACGGCTCTGCGGCTCGGGCCGGACGTGTCTGACGGCAGCATGACGCACCTCTCCGTAGGACGGTCTTCCGTGCCCAGAAGGGTGCTTCGGGTGGGGCGCGTGCGCCCATGGACAAAGCAGGGAGATTGTTGGACTAAGGCGTACGAGGGGTCAGTCCGCCCGCCCGTACGGCAGTACCGCCCGCACCTCCCAGCCGCCCTCCGGTGACCGCCCGGCCACCAGTTCCCCGCCGAGCGCGCGGACCCGCTCCTCCAGGCCGGTCAGGCCGAAGCCGCCGTCCTGGCGGCCCCGCTCCCCCGCGGGCCCCGGCTGTGTGCCGTCGTCGGCGACGCGCACCTCGACTCCTCCGGCGACGACGCGCACGGCGACCCGTACCGCCGTGGCGTCCGCGGCGTGCTTGCGGGTGTTGGTGAGGGCTTCGCGGACGATGTGGTGGGCGGTCGCGGCGAGGTCGGCGGGGAGGCGCTCCTCCAGGACCGGGTCGACGTAGACGACGGTGGGCGGTCCGGTGCGGGCGAACGCCTCGGTCAGGTCGCGGAGTTCGGCGATGCCCGCGACGGGTGCCGTCTGCGCCTCGTCCTCGCGCAGCACCCGCACCAGGCGCCGCATCGCGCCGAGTGCCTCGTCCCCGGCCTCCTCGATGCGGCCGAAGGTGCCGGCCGCGGCCTGCCCGGACAGGGCGGTGAAGCGGGCGGCGCGGGCCTGCACGACGATGCCGGTGACGTGGTGGGCGACCAGGTCGTGCAGTTCGCGGGCGAGTTCCAGGCGCTCGGCGGCGCGCACGGCCGCGATGTCGCGCTGCCGCTGTCCTGCCTGGATGCGCAGCAGCAGCGAGAAGGCGCTGACGACGGCGGCCACGACGGAGAAGAGGAGGGTGAACGCGCCGGGTCTGGCGTCCCGTACCGGCGCCGCCACGCAGGCGAGGCCGAGGCAGGTGCCGAGGACGGCGGCCTGTCGTGCGGGGCTGTTGAGGAGGACGCCGGTGAGGAGCACGAGGAGGGCTGCGGCCTCGCCGAGGCCCCAGACGAGCTGCGGCCGGTCGATGAACATCAGGGCGAGCGTGGTCGCCCCGGACACGGCGACGGCGATCCAGCCGCGGGCGGCGAGCGGCACGCCCCGCCAGGGCACCGCGCACAGGCAGACGAGGACGCCGCACGCCCAGACGGCGGCGTGCGGGCCCGAGGGCTGGCGGGCCAGGGCGAGGCCCTCGAAGGTGACGGCGAGGATCAGCGCGGCGGCGAGCAGCAGCTTGGCGGCGGTGCGGCGCGCGGGGCTGCCGGTGAACCAGGCGACGGGGGACCTGAGGAGTGGGTGCACCGGTGGCTCACGGGTTCCGCTGGGCGAGTCCGCTCTCCCAGGCCCAGGCGGCGATCTCGACGCGGTTCCTGGCGTCGAGCTTGGCCTGGACGTTGGCGAGGTGCGTCTTGACGGTCGAGAGGGAGACGTAGAGCGAGGCGGCGATCTCGGCGTTGGTGGAGCCGCGGGCGAGGGCGCGGATGACGTCCTGTTCGCGCTGGGTGAGCGGCTCGGAGGGGGCGCGGGCGGCGCGTACGGGCTCGGTGGGGGTGAGCTCGCGCAGCAGCCGTACGGTGATCGCGGGTGAGACGAGGGAGTCGCCGACGGCGGCGGCGCGCACCGCCTCGACGAGCATCGCGGGGCTCGCGTCCTTGAGCAGGAAGCCGCTGGCGCCGCCGCGCAGGGCCGCGTGCACGTATTCGTCGCGGTCGAAGGTGGTGACGATGACGATGCGGGGGCGGCCGCCGTCGCGGGCGGACAGGCGCCGGGTGACCTCGAGTCCGTCGAGGCGCGGCATGCGGATGTCGAGGAGCAGGACGTCCGGGTCGTGGGTCTCGACGGCGGCGAGTGCGGCCTCGCCGTCCACGACGTCCGCGAGGACCTCGATGTCGGCCTGGCTCTCCAGGATCATGCGGAAGCCGGTGCGGACCATGTCCTGGTCGTCCGCGATGACCACCGTGATCGCCATGTGGAGCCGCCCGCCTCACCTCGCCGTGTCCCGTACGCCCCCGAGTGTCCCATATGTACACAGGGGGCGTACGGGCAGAGGCGGGCTGTGCGAGGCCGGTCCCGGGCCTCAGTGGTCCGCCGTGCGGGCTCAGAGCCCCGAGGCGGCCTTGGCTATGTCCGCGGAGAAGGTCGAGACCTCGGTGTAGACGCCGGGGAACTTCGGCCGGGCGCAGCCGTTGCCCCAGCTGACGATGCCGACCTGGACGTACTCACCGGCGTCGTCCTTGCGGAACATGGGGCCGCCGGAGTCGCCCTGGCAGGTGTCCACGCCGCCCTCGGCGATCTTACCGGCACAGATCTCCTCGCCGGGGGTGAGGTCGTCGCCGTACGCGGCCTGGCAGTCGGCGTCGCTGACGAAGGGCACCTTCGCCTTGAGGAGGTAGCGCTGCTGCTCGCCGCCTTCCTTGTCGGCACCCCAGCCGGCGATGTCGAACTCGCCGTTGTTGAGCTTGTCGTCGGAGGCGATCTTCAGGGTCGGCTGGTCGATGGGCTTGGCCAGCTTGATGAGCGCCCAGTCCTTGCCCTTGCCGTTGTAGCCGGGGGCCTGCAGGACCTTGGTGGACTTGACCTTGACCGCGTCGGGGCTCTCCAGGTCGACGACGCCCGCGGTCGCGGTGATGCTGGTGTTGTCTCCGGAACCGTCCACGCAGTGCGCGGCGGTCAGCACGATGTCCTTGGCGTACAGGGCGCCGCCACAGCCCATCGACAGGCGCACCATGAACGGGAATTCGCCCTGTTCGGCGGGGGTGCCGCCGACGACGGGCGGGGTGGCCGCGGTGGCGGTGAGGGGCTGCATTCCGACGGTCGCGAGGGTGAGGGCACCGAGGACGGCGGCTCTCTTCAGTCCACGCATCTGCTTCTTCAACGTGCTTCCCTTCGTGGGGGTTTGTGGGGGGTTGCACGCACGGCGGAGCGACGCTTGCCGGCCCTGACACACACCGGTGACGTGATCCTGCCAAGCGTTGTTGGATTATGGAGATCGGCACGTACGCGCGACAAGGGGCGCGTTTCAGCCAGCGGGGTCCAGTTGAGGCAACCTCACCCGCGCCCGGGGGCGCGAACCCTCGTACAGTGAGGAGGAGTTGAGACGTCAGGGGGTGCGGACGTGGCAGCACGCAACGGTGGCACCCCGGTCGAGCACGGCTTCCCGCACCTGGAGACGGTGCGCTCGGCGGTCAACGCCCTGTACAGAAGGCTCTCTTACGACACCGTGCACGCCTTCGACGTCAGCGTGGCCCCCGTCGACGTGGCCTTCGACGACACCGACGACCTGCACCTGGGCGCCCAGCGCGTGGCCCGCGAACTGGTGCGCCACTTCCGGCTGCCGGACGCCCGCGTGATCGTCAGCTTCCGCGAGATGGAGCACGCCGCGAGCGTCGAGCTCGCCGCGGGTCCCGAGTACTTCGTCGAGCTCAACGACCGTTTCCGCACCCACCGCAGGGACATCGGCGCGGCCCTGGCACACGAGATCATGCACGTGTACCTGCACCGACTGGATCTCACCTTTCCCGGCACCCGGGACAACGAGATCCTCACCGACACCGCCACCACCTACCTCGGCGCGGGCTGGCTCCTGCTCGACGCCTACCGCGAGGACGGCGCCTCCTCGCAGAAGCTCGGCTACCTCACGCCGGAGGAGTTCGGCTACGTCCTGGCGAAGCGCTCGCTGGCCTTCGCCGAGTCCCCCGAGACCTGGTTCACCAGCGCGCAGGCGTACACCGCGTACACGTCGGGCCTGGCGCAGGCGCGCGCCGACGCACAGCAGCCGCCGATGACGGCGGCGGGCTGGGCCGGGCGCCGCCGCTATGCGAAGGACCGCCGCTACGCCCTCGACCAGGGCGTCTTCGGCGCGGTCCGCGCGGGCAGCCCGTACTCGTTCTCGTTCGCCCCGTCGGGCGGCGAGCGCGGCCTGCGCGTCGAGTTCCCCTGCCCCGCCTGCCACCAGCGCATCCGCCTGCCCGCCCGCGGCCGCATCCGCGCCCGCTGCACGCTGTGCCGGACGGTCCTGGAGTGCGATACGTGACGGCGGTACGGCCGGTACTGCGGGGCTAGGCCCAGTGCGCGGGCCGGGTCAGCGCGCCCTTCGGCAGCCGCGTGCCCGCGTCGCCCCGGGCGGCGTTGACCTGGGTCTGGGTGAGGAAGAGGCTGCCGGTGAGGTCGGCCCCGCACAGGTTCGCGCCCCGCAGGTCGGCCCCGATCAGATCGGCGCCCCGCAGATCGGCGCCGCTCAGGTCGGCGCCGATGAGATAGGCCCCGCGGAAGTCGGCCCCGCGCAGATCGGCGCCCTTCAGCCGCGCCCCCATGAGGTCGGCCCCGCGCCGGTTCTTCTTCTTGCCGCCGCCACCGGCCTTGGCGCGCACGAGCTCGCTGACGCGCAGCAGCAGGCCGTTGACGTCCTGCCGCTCGGCCGCCGGATCCACCGCGGCGAACTCCCCGGGGGCGACGCGTGTGAGCCGGTCGACCCGTTCGTACGCGGCCCGCAGCTCACCGCCGAGCGGCCGGGCCGCCGGGAGCGCCACGGCCTGCCCCAAGTACCAGAGCAGTTCGTGGAGTTGCCGCATCACGGGCAGCGCGTCGAACATCGCCCGCCGGTCCCCGGCCGGTGCCCCGCGCCAGCTCCGCCCGCCGAAGGTGACCTGGGAGACCTTCTGCCCGGCGCCGAAGCAGTCGTACACGGTGCACCCGCCGTACCCCTGGGAGCGCAGCTCCCCGTGGATCCCGCACCGGAAGTCCTCCTGCAGATTGCCGCAGGGCGTCCCGGCCGCCTTGTCGGCGGCGAAGTCGGCGGAGGCGGTGAAGGCGAGGGCGACGCAGCAGAGCGCGAAGCAACTGCCGCAGTCGGCGTGCAGCTCGTTCGGCTCGTTCGGCTCGGTCGTCTCGGTCGTCTCGGTCGTCTCGGGCATGGGGGTCACCTCGGTGTGGATCAGGCGGCGGGACGCCGACCGCGCCCGCCCCGACGCCGCCGGGACGAGGAGGACTTGGGCCGGGAGCCGGCCGCGGCCGCGGGCTGGGGCCGCGGCACCTCTATCACCACGGGCACGCCCGAAGGCTCCCGCGCCCCGGTGATCCGCGCCAGCTCCTCGTCCGCCGACGAGATCCGGGCCTCCCGGGCCGAGATCCCGGCGTCCCGCATCAGCCGCGACATGTCCCGCTTCTCCTCGGGGAGGACCAGCGTGACGACGCTGCCCGACTCGCCCGCCCGCGCGGTGCGCCCGCCCCGGTGCAGGTAGTCCTTGTGGTCGGTGGGCGGGTCGACGTTGACGACCAGGTCGAGGTCGTCGACGTGGATGCCCCGGGCGGCGACGTTCGTCGCGACGAGGGCGGTGACCTGCCCCGTCTTGAACTGGTCCAGGGTCCGGTTGCGCTGCGGCTGCGAGCGGCCGCCGTGCAGCCCGGAGGCCCGCACCCCGTTCGCGAGGAGCCGCTTCACGAAGCGGTCCACGGCCCGCTTCGTGTCGAGGAAGAGGATGACCCGCCCGTCGCGCGCCGCGATGCGCATCGCGACGGCCTTCTTGTCGGTCTCGTCGGCGACGTGCAGGACGTGGTGCTCCATCGTCGTCACCGCGCCCGCCGACGGGTCGACGGAGTGCACCACCGGGTCGCTGAGGAACATCCGCACGAGCCGGTCGATGTTCTTGTCGAGGGTGGCGGAGAACAGCATCGTCTGGCCGCCCTCCTCAACCTGCTTGAGCAGACCGGTGACTTGGGGCATGAAGCCCATGTCGGCCATCTGGTCGGCCTCGTCGAGGACGCTCACGCGGACCTGCGACAGATCGCAGTCGCCGCGGTCGATCAGGTCCTTGAGCCGCCCGGGGGTCGCCACGAGCACCTCGGCGCCGCGCCGCAGCGCGCCCGCCTGCTTGCCGATGGAGAGACCGCCGACGACCGTGGTCAGGCGCAGCCGCACCGAGGTGGCGTACGGGGTCAGGGCGTCGGTGACCTGCTGGGCGAGCTCGCGCGTCGGCACCAGGACCAGGGCCAGCGGGCACTTGGGCTGGGCGCGGCGGCCCGCGGTGCGGGCGAGCAGCGCGAGGCCGAAGGCGAGGGTCTTGCCGGAGCCGGTGCGGCCCCGGCCGAGGATGTCGCGCCCCGCGAGGGAGTTGGGCAGCGTCGCGCCCTGGATCGGGAACGGCTCGGTCACGCCCTGATCGGCGAGCGTCTTCAACAGGGCCTCGGGCATGTCGAGTTCACCGAACGACTCGACCGCGGGCAGCGCGGGCGTCACGCTCTTCGGCAGCGCGAACTCGGCGGGGGCCGCCGCCGCGGGCTTGCGTCCCGGCCGGCGCGCGCCGCCCTTCGCCGCGCCGCCCTTGGCCGCACCGCCCTTGGCCGCACCGCCCTTTCCACGGGTGTTGGAGGGGCGTCTGGCCGGACGGGCCGAACGTTCGGAGCGATTCATGGGGACAAGCCTTCCTGGGCCGGTGACAGCAGAAGCCGGGGCCCGCACCGTGCTGGTGCGGGCCCCGGCTCAGCGATGCGCGCTAAGACGACGCTCAGGCGGGAACGATGTTCTCGGCCTGCAGGCCCTTCTGGCCCTGGGTGACCTCGAAGGTGACCTTCTGGCCCTCGACGAGCTCACGGAAGCCCTGCGCGTTGATGTTCGAGTAGTGGGCGAAGACGTCGGGGCCGCCGCCGTCCTGCTCGATGAAGCCGAAGCCCTTTTCCGCGTTGAACCACTTAACGGTGCCGGATGCCATGTCAATCTCCTCAACAGGGGCAGAGTACGGAGAGCCACGGAATTGTGGTCCTCCCAGCGCTGCAATGACCCCCATCCCGGAGAGACCGGAAAAACAATAAAGCGCCCAAGGGAAAAATCCGCATTCCGTCAGGCGCACATAAAGTTCATGGGTACCAAAACTGCAACGATCAACCCTAACACGCGACGCGGGCGCCACCATTCCGGGGCCCACGCGACGTGAGGCAGGTCTCACTCGCCGTGGCCGCACGCTCGCCGCGACCGTCGTCGCTCACCGTGACTGTCGTCACATACCGTGACCGGGACGAGCGCCGGGCCCGCGGAGCCGAAGAGCCGCGCACCGAGCGCACCGCACAGAACCCCCGAACCGGCCTGCGGTCAACGGAGTTTGACGTTCCGTCAGTTACTCGTGTCCACTGCCTTCCCCCTTCAAGACCACCTCGCTACCTTCAGCCAAACAATCGCTTGGTTGAACCCAGGAATCAGCGAACGGAAGACGGAAGGCGGCCCGATGCGCATCACTCGCACCCGTACGGCGGCCGGAATCGCACTCTCCGCGCTCGCCCTCACCACCGTGCCCGCGGCAGTGGCCGACGCCACGCCCACCGCACCCTCCGTGGCCCACCACCGCACGGCGGACACCATCCACCAGGTCCCGCTCCAAGGAGCCGTGAACGTACGGGACGTGGGGGGCTACCGGACGTACGACGGAAAGCGGGTCGGCTACGGCCGGGCCTACCGCGCGGACGGGCTGAGCAAGCTCACCGACGCGGACCTGACCACCGTCGCCGGGCTCCGCCTGACGAAGGTCATCGACTACCGGGTGGCCGCCGAGGCCCAGTACGACGGCGCGGACCGGCTGCCGGGCGGGCTGACCGCCACCTCACGGCCGGTGACCGACAACGGCCTGTTCGCGACGCTGATGACGGCGATCGGCTCCAAGGACCCGGTGAAACAGGAGGAGATGCTCGGGAACGGCAAGGCGGCCGCGTTCATGCGGGAGGTCTACCGCACGTTCGTCACCGACCCCACCGACCGCACCCAGTTCGCGGCCACCCTCCGCGACATCGCGGCCAGCCGCGCACCGCTCCTCTACCACTGCACGTCGGGCAAGGACCGCACGGGCTGGACGACCTATCTGCTGCTGCGCCTCGTCGGCGTCCCGGACTCCGGCGCCCGCGGCGACTACCTGGCCTCCAACACCTACCGGGCGGCGTACGACGCGAAGCTGCGCGAGACGCTGAAGCAGACCGGGATGATGCAGAACCCGGACCTGATCATCCCGCTCCAGGAGGTCCGCGCGGACTACCTGGACACGGCGCTGGCGGAGGCGGAGAAGCAGTACGGGAGCCTCCAGGGCTATCTCACGAAGGGGCTCGGCCTGGACGCGGCGACGATCGTCACGTTGCGTCAGCGGATGGTGGGGTGAGGCCCGGCTCCCGGGCGGCGAGCTCCTCGATGTCCCCGAGCATGGCCTCGGCGAGCTCGCGCTCGGCGGCGTAGTACCGCTCGGCCCACTTGAGGGTGAGCGCGGGGTAGGCCCAGGCGGCCTCGCCCCGCGCCCGCTCGATGTCCTCCTCGGCGCGCAGCCGCATGCGCTCGGCGAACTCCCGGTGCCCGGCGAGGACTTCACGCATCTGCTCGGGCTCCAGGAGGTGGCCGAGCCAGAGCCGCAGCATGGGCCCGTGCTTGAGAACGGGCGGATCGACGGGCGCCTCCCGCGCCCACTCCCGTACGGCGGCCATCCCCTCGTCGGTGATCCGGTAGAGCCGCTTGTCGCGACCGCCGGGCTCCTGCGGGACCCGGCGCGAGGTGGCGTACCCGGCCTTCTCCAGGCGCTTCAGCTCGCTGTAGATCTGGCTGAACGACGGGCTCCAGTAGAAGAAGCAGAGCGAGCCGTCCGCCCACTTCTTCAGGTCGTAGCCGGACAGCTCCCTGCCGAAGGAGAGGAGTCCGAGGACGGCCCAGCTGGTCGCGGGGAGCGGAGGAAGTCCCTGGGGTGCGGGGGGTGTTGTGGCCACGGCACGCAGTCTACGTTGACCCTCATATTCCTATTAGGCATACGCCGAAGGCCACTTGGGGTGTGAGCGCATGATCTCGATGGACGGCAAGGTCGTACTGATCACGGGGGCGGGCCGGGGCCAGGGGGCGGCGGAGGCGCGGCTGTTCGCGGAGGCGGGGGCGCGGGTCGTGGTCACGGACGTGCGCGAAGAGGAGGGCCGCGAGGTCGCCGAATCCCTGGGCGGCCAGGGTCTGTTCGTACGCCACGACGTCGCGGACGCGGCGAGCTGGGCGGCGGCGGTGTCGGCGGGACTCGCGGCCTTCGGGGGCCTGCACGCCCTGGTCAACAACGCCGCGCTGTGGCGGACGGCGCCGGTGCAGGAGGAGACGTACGAGAACTTCGAGGCGCTGCTCCGGGTGAACCTGCTGGGCCCGTTCCTCGGCACCCAGGCGGTACTGCCCGCGCTGCGGGAGGCGGGCGGCGGGTCGATCGTGAACGTGTCGTCGACGGCGGGCCTCGTCGGGATACCGGGGCACGCGGCGTACGGGTCGACGAAGTTCGGGCTGCGGGGGCTGACGCGGTCCTCGGCGCTGGATCTGGGGCGGTTCGGGGTGCGGGTCAACTCGGTGCACCCGGGGGTGATCGACACACCGATGGTCGCTGCGGCGACGGCGGGGCGGGACTGGTCCCATCTGCCGCTGGGGCGGGCCGGTCGGGCCGGGGAGGTGGGGGAACTGGTGCTGTTCCTGGCGTCGGACGCGGCGTCGTACGTGACGGGGGCGGAGTTCGCGGTGGACGGGGGCTCGACGGCGGGATGATCTTTCCCTTTCCCCAACCCCGCCCCTCCCCGAATCCGCCGACTCCGTCGGCCCTGGGGCACCAAATAGCCCGTCCGGCGATTGAGGACGAGGCCGTCCAGGCCGATCGGGGGTCTAGGGGCGCAGCCCCAGGACGAGCGCCCCAGGGCCGCGGAGCGGCAGTTTCGGGAAGGGGCAGGATTGGGGAAAGAACCGCCGGAGGCGCCCCCGCCCCCCCTATCCCGCCGCTTCCTGGAACGCCGGCAGCTCGAAGATCCGCGTCTTCGCCCCGTCGTCCATCAGCTCGACCAACGGCAGCACCAGCTCCCACAGATCCTGCTTGGAGACCTCAAGGGCCAGCGCGTCCAGTTCACCGTCCGAGAGAGCGGCCGCCGAGTCCGCGACCATCTTGCGGGACGCATCGGGCAACAGCTCCACCAGCGGCAGGAACTCGGCCCACAGCCCGGTGGCGACGACCGCCCGCACCACCCCGCCGAGAACCCCCTCCTCCCGCAGCGAGGGCAGCACCGCGACCGCCCGCCGCTCCTCCTCGCTCAACAGCGCGACCAGCGGCAGCAGCGACTCCCACAGGTCCTGCGCGGCCACCGTCGTCACCAGTGAGTCGAGCCGCTCCTGCGACTGCCCCGCCGCCAGCGAGGCGATCCGCCCGCGCTGCTCCCCCGGCACCATCCCGGCGACCGCGAGCGCCTCGGGCCACAGCCCCGGGCTGCCGGGCCCGGCGCCGTCGCCCGCGGAGGCGATCACCGTCGCGAGCCGTTCCTCACCCATCAACTCGATGATCTGGCCGAGCCGTTCGGGCACGTCTATGGCGAAGCCGGTCTTCAGGACGGCCTCGTCGCCGACCTGCGGCAGGATCCGCTTCAGCGCCGAGTCCCTCAGGTAGCCGACGAAGCGCCCCATCGTCAGGTAGTCGCCGCGCTCGGCGAGCGCCACCGACACCCGGACCACCAGGTTCTCGTCGAGCCGGTCCACGATCCCGCCGATGCGCCGCGGGTCCAGGTGCCCGCAGGACTCTGCGGTGAAGGAGACCGGCAGCTTCTCGATGATGTCGGCGGCCCGTCCCGGGTCGAGGCGGCCGGCCACCGCGGCGGCGAGCCGCGGGCCGAGGGCCTTCTGCGAGATGGCGGCGGCCACTCCGGCGGGCACCAGCTTGGTCGCGGAGGCGATCCGGTCGAGCATCTCCGGGGCGCGGTCGAAGAGCGCGGCGACGGTCTGCTCGCGGAAGCGCCGTACGTCCTCGACGGGCAACTCTCCGAGGAACGCGAGCCGTTCGGGGTCCACGTCCAGGAGGCGGGCGATCTTCAGGGTCTCGGCCCTGCTGCGCAGCTTGTCCATGACTGTCCTGGCCCCTCGTCGTCAGCGGAAGAGAATGCGGCGGACGGGTCCGCGGGCGAGCGCGGGCACCAGCTTGAGCGCCTCCTCGGCGGCCTCGCTGAGGCCCGAGGCCCTGCTGTCGCGCTCCGCCCGCACGGCCCCGGCGAGGAGGTCCGCCTGCTCGGGCGTCAGCGCGCCGAAGGAGTCCGGGGGCGCCGCCCCCAGCTCCGTCCTCAACTGCTCCAGTGCGGCTTCGGTGCTCACGGGACCTCCCACGACGCGCGGCTCTGGCTTCGTCTCCCGAGACTGGTGCGCAATTGACTATTAGTCAATAGTCGGGCGGCGAGGCCGTGGCGGCGGGCCACCGGTGGGCCACCGGTGGCCACGCGGCCCACTCGGGGCTCTCGTACTCTTGGCGCCATGAAACGTGCCGGTCTCCTGCTCTTCGCCGTCGCCGCCCCCGTGGCGACGGCCGCCGTCTACCTCGTGTCGGGCGGCTCCTCCGACGACTCCGGAGACGGCGCGAACAAGAAGCCCGCCACCGGGCGCCCGTACGACGACGGCAAGTCGGCCGCCGAGAAGAAGGCCGACGACGAACTCATCGCGGACCTGCCGCCCGGACTCGCCGCGCCCGCCAAGAAGGACCTGGCCCAGAAGCTCGTGGCGAGCGCGGAGAACTCGACGCTCGACTGGCGCGGCCAGTACGGCTACATCGAGGACATAGACGACGGGCACGGCTACACCGCCGGGATCATCGGCTTCTGCACCGGCACGCACGACCTGCTGACCCTCGTCGAGCGCTACACGAAGGACCACCCCGGCAACGGCCTGGCCCGCTATCTGCCCGCGCTGCGCAAGGTCGACGGCAGCGACTCGCACGAAGGGCTCGACCCGGGCTTCACCAAGGCGTGGAAGGCGGAGGCGGCCAAGCCCGCCTTCCAGAAGGCACAGGACGCGGCGCGCGACCGCGGCTACTTCGGACCGGCGGTGCGGCTCGCCAAGCTCGACGGGCTCGGCACGCTGGGGCAGTTCATCTACTACGACGCGATGGTCCTGCACGGCCCGGGCACCGGCCCCGCCGGCTTCTACGGGCTGCGCGAGGCCGCCATGAAGGAGGCCGACACCCCGGCCCAGGGCGGCAAGGAGAAGGCGTATCTCGACATCTTCCTCGACGTGCGGAAGAAGGCGATGCGCAAGGAGAAGGCGCACCGCGACACCACGCGCATCGACACCGCGCAGCGGCAGTTCCTCTACGACGGCAACATGAGCCTGAAGACGCCGCTGACCTGGAAGGTGTACGGGGAGACGTTCAAGGTCCCGTAGTCCCGTACACCCCCGGGGAGTTGTCAGCCCTTGACCGCGCCCGCCGCCAGGCCCGAGCCCAGCTTCCGGTGGACGATCACGAAGAAGATCATGACCGGCAGGGTGATGAGGGTGGAGCTGGCCATGACCGGGCCCCAGTCCGTGGTGTGCTCACCGAAGAACTGGAAGATGCCGACCGCGGCCGTGTACTTGTCGCTGGCCTTCATGAACGTGTACGCGAAGACGAACTCGTTCCACGCGGTGATGAACGCGAAGATCGAGGTCGCGACGAGGCCCGGCGCCACCAGCGGCAGCAGCACCGACCAGAACATCCGCGGCCAGGACGCCCCGTCGATGTAGGCGGCCTCCTCGACCTCCTTCGGCACCGTCTGCACGAAGCCGCGCAGCGTCCAGATCGCGAAGGGCAGCGAGAGCGCGATGTAGACGATCGTCAGGCCGAGCAGCGAGTTGAGCAGGTCGTAGTCCCGCATCTGGATGAAGAGCGGGATGACCAGGGCCTCCAGCGGCACCATCTGCACGATCAGGACCATGATCAGGACGGAGGTGCGGAAGCGGAACTTGAAGCGGGCCACCGCGATCGCCGCGAACAGCGCGAGCAGCGCGGAGGCGACGATCGTGCCGATGCCGACGAGGGCCGAATTCAGCAGGTACGTACCGAAGTTGCCCCGGTCCAGGACCACCTTGAAGTGCTCCATGCTGACCCCGCTCGGCAGCATGTCCGAGCCGCGCGTGAGCGCCTTGGGGTCGAGCGCCGTGGAGACCATCCAGTAGACGGGGAAGAGCGCGAAGACGAGCAGCGCCGCGACCGCGAGGACGAGCCCCGTCGTACGGGCGACGCTGGTCCGACGAACGCCGTTCACAGGTCCTCCTCCCCCTGCTTGAACAGTGTGCGGATGTAGACGACGGTGATCGCCAGGAGCAGCAGGGTCAGCAGCACCGCGGCCGCGGCGCCCGTGCCGTAGTCGTCCTTGGCGAACGCCTCGATGTAGGAGAAGACCCCGAGGTTCTCGACGTCCTCGTTCGAGCCGTTGCCGCCGGGCATCAGGAAGACCTGGGTGAAGACCTTGAAGTCCCAGATCGTGGAGAGGATGGTCACCACGAGGAAGACGGGCTTGATGGTCGGCACGGTGATCTTCCAGAACCGCTGCCAGGCGTTGGCGCCGTCCAGCATCCCCGCCTCGTACAACTCCTTGGGGATCGTCATCAGGCCCGCGAGGACGGTGATGGCGACGAACGGGAAGCCGTGGTGCACCACGTTGACCGTGGCGATGGCGTAGAACGGGCCGCGTTCGGTGAACCAGTTGGTGGTCTCCGGGTCGATCAGGCCCAGATGGCCCGCGAGTTGGCTGAACATGCCGTCCTGCGGCGAGAACAGCCAGACCCACACGTAGGTGCCGGTGACGGCGGGCATCGCCCAGGCCGCCAGGACGGCGACCGAGCAGATCAGCCGCCAGACGGGGCCGAGCCGGTTGAGCAGCAGGGCGACGAGGGTGCCCAGGGCCACGGTCAGGGCCACGCACGCGACGGCGAAGAACACCGTGTTGGGCAGGACCGTCTTCCACAGCAGTTCGCTGGTGAGCAGGTCCTCGTAGTGGTCGAGGCCGGTGAACGTGGAGACGCTGCCGCCGAACTTGACCTCGTAGTCCTGCATGGACAGCTTGCCGACCTGGATCAGCGGCCACAGCAGCAGACCCGCGAGGACGACGAGGGCCGGGGCGAGCAGCAGCCACGGCCGGGTGATCGCGACGACCCTCTTGCGGCGCAGGGCCGTGGCGGCCGGGGGTGATTCCTTGGGTTCCTTGGCGGGACGGCGGGCCGAAGGGATCTTCGACCCGCCACCGCCGACGAGCGTTTCCTTCACGGCGTTCGGTTCCTCGATCAATTGCCTGGGTGCCGTCGACGACTGTGTTCTCCCCGCCCGCTACTTCTCCTTGGCGAAGATCTCGTCCATGTCCTTGGCGGCCTTGTCCGCGGCCTCCTTGACGCTGGCCTTGCCGGTCAGGATGGACTGCACCATGCGCGGGATGACCTGCGACGCCTGGATCTCGCCGTACGACTTCGTCTTGGGCACGGTGGCGCCCGCCTCGATCATCTGCTTCGCGAACGGCTCGACCAGCGGGTCCTTCTGGGCCTCGATCTTCTTCAGCTCGGAGTTCTGGCCGGGGAAGTAGTTGGTCTGCTTGGCCCACTTGGCGGCGAACTCGCCGGTGGTCAGCATCTTCACGAACTCCCAGGACAGCGCCTTGTTCTTGGTGTCGAACGCGGACAGGTAGGAGCCGCCGAGGAACGACTTGCTCATGCCGCCGGTCTGGCCGGGGATCGGCACGGCGGCGAGCTTGCCCTTCAGCTTCGGGTTGGCCTCGACGATCGCCTTCGGGGTCCAGTTGCCGCCGATCGCCATGGCGATCTGCCCCTTGCCCCAGGCGTCGCCGACCTCCTTCTCCGTCCAGGTGTTGACCTTGGCCGGGGAGACCTTGTCCTTGGTGGCGAGGCCGGTGTAGTACTCAATGCCCTTGATGGCCTCGGGCGAGTTGATGGTGGACTTCCACTTGCCGCCCTCCTCCTTGGCGAGGTCGCCGCCCGCACCCCAGATGAAGGGGGTCGCGAACATCTCCGCGCCACCGGCCACGGGGAAGGGGATGAGCCCGGGCTCTTCCTTCTTCAGCGTCTTGGCGGTCTCCTGAAGCTCCTTCCAGTTGGTCGGGGCCTTCAGGTTGTGCTTCTCGAAGATGTCCTTGCGGTAGACGATGGACCGCACGCCGGCGTACCAGGGCATGCCGTACTGCTTGCCGTCGAGCGTCCCGGCGTCCTTGAGGCCCTCGACGAGGTCGTCGTTGAGCCCGGACTTCTTGACCTGGTCGGTGACATCGACGAGGGCGTCCGTCTCGGCGAACTGCGGCACCCAGGTGGTGCCCACCTCGGCGACGTCGGGGACCTGGTCCTCACCGGCCGCGATGGCGGTCGTGAACTTCTTCTGCGCGGTGGCCCACTGCTGGTACTCGACGTGGATCTTGGCACCGGTCTTCTTCTCGAAGGCCGCGGCGGCCTCCTTGAAGAAGGGCTTCGGGTCGGGGTTGGTCCCCTCCATGATCCATACGGTCAGGGTCTTCCCCTTGCCGTCGACCTTGCCCTCGCCGAGACCCGAGTCGTCCTTCTTGTCGTCGTCTCCGCAGGCCGTCGCGGTCAGCCCGAGCGTCATGGTGATGGCTACCGCGGCAAGGACACGTCGCTTCATACCGGGCTTCATACCGGGCCCCCTCCAGGTTCCGTTGGTGGGAGCGATTCTGGTCACACACGGTCCAGGCGGTCTAGACCCATTCGGATACGCGGCCGAACCGTGACCCACGTTGCACGCTGTGCGACGCCGTGCAACGCCCGTTGCAGAGGCTGCTTCTCCTTCCCCAACCCCGCCCCTTCCCGAAACCGCCGCTCCGCGGCCCTGGGGCACTCTTCCTGGGGCTTCGCCCCTAGACCCCAGATCGGCCTGAACGGCCTCGTCCTCAAGCGCCGGACGGGCTGGATCACTCAGCCCGTCCGGCGCTTGAGGACGAGCCGCGTCAGCGGCGATCAGGGTGCCCCAGGGCCGCGGAGCGGCGGATTCGGGAAGGGGCGGGATCGGGGAAAGAAAAAACGCGACGCCCACCCAAAGTCCGGTCGGGGACAAAGGCAGGCGTCGCGCCAGTTCCGTACGCCGTTGTACGGGACGTCAGTTGGGGTCGTACAGGGGTCGTACCCAGCGGCGGGCTAGACCGTCAGCGCCCGGTCCGTGGGCCGGATCGGGGCCGGCAGCTCCGAGGCCCCGGTCAGGAACCGGTCCACACCCCGCGCGGCCGACCGGCCTTCCGCGATCGCCCACACGATCAGCGACTGGCCCCGCCCCGCGTCACCGGCCACGAAGACACCGGGGACGTTCGTCTGGAACTCCGCGTCCCGCGCCACGTTCCCGCGCTCGTCCAGGTCGAGCCCGAACTGGGAGACGAGCCCGTTCTCCTGGTCCGTGCCGGTGAAGCCCATCGCCAGCGTGACCAGCTGCGCCGGGATCTTCCGCTCCGTACCCGGCTTCTGCGTCAGCTTCCCGTCCACGAACTCGACCTCGACGAGGTGCAGGAACTGCACGTTCCCGTCCTCGTCGCCCTCGAAGTGGGTGGTCGAGACGGAGTAGACCCGCTCGCCGCCCTCCTCGTGCGCGGAGGTGACCTTGTAGAGCATCGGGAAGGTGGGCCACGGCTGGCCCGCCGCCCGCTCCTCGCCCGGACGGGGCATGATCTCCAGCTGGGTGACCGAGGCCGCGCCCTGGCGGTGGGCCGTGCCCACGCAGTCCGCGCCGGTGTCGCCGCCGCCGATCACCACGACGTGCTTGCCCTCGGCGGTGAGGGGCGGCTGGACGAAGTCGCCCTCCTGCACCTTGTTGGCGAGCGGCAGGTACTCCATCGCGAAGTGGATGCCGTTCAACTCCCGCCCGGGGACCGGGAGATCACGCGAGACCGTGGCACCGGCGGCGACCACGACCGCGTCGTACCGCTTGCGCAGCTTCGCCGCGTCGATGTCGCGGCCGATCTCCACGCCCGTACGGAACTTGGTGCCCTCCGCGCGCATCTGCTCGATGCGCCGGTTGATGTGGCGCTTCTCCATCTTGAACTCGGGGATGCCGTAGCGCAGCAGACCACCGATGCGGTCCGCGCGCTCGTACACGGCGACCGTGTGACCGGCCCGCGTCAGCTGCTGCGCGGCGGCGAGGCCCGCCGGGCCCGAGCCGATGACGGCGACCGTCTTGCCGCTGAGGCGCTCCGGCGCCTGCGGCTTGACGTCGTTCGCGTCCCACGCCTTGTCGATGATCGAGACTTCGACGTTCTTGATGGTCACGGCGGGCTGGTTGATGCCGAGGACGCACGCCGACTCGCACGGGGCGGGGCACAGCCGCCCGGTGAACTCCGGGAAGTTGTTGGTCGCGTGCAGCCGCTCCTGCGCCGCCGACCAGTCCTCGCGGTACGCGTAGTCGTTCCACTCGGGGATGAGGTTCCCGAGCGGGCAGCCGTTGTGGCAGAACGGGATGCCGCAGTCCATGCAGCGCGACGCCTGCTTGCTGATGATCGGCAGCAGGGAGCCGGGGACGTAGACCTCGTTCCAGTCCTTGACGCGCTCGCCGACCGGACGGGTCTCGGCGACCTCGCGGCCGTGGTTCAGGAAGCCCTTGGGATCAGCCATTGGTC
The DNA here is from genome assembly GCF_050510915.1 of Streptomyces odontotermitis. Classification (NCBI taxonomy): domain Bacteria; kingdom Bacillati; phylum Actinomycetota; class Actinomycetes; order Kitasatosporales; family Streptomycetaceae; genus Streptomyces; species Streptomyces odontotermitis. The sequence continues at coordinate 326,733 of NZ_JBNJLS010000001.1, forward strand.
GCCGCCTCCATCATCTTCTCGGTGATCTCGGACTCGGAGAGCCCGGCTCGCTCGGCGGCTTCCTTGGCGGCGAGCACTGCCTTGTACGTGCTGGGGATGATCTTGCTGAAGCGGGCCACGGACGCGTCCCACTCGGCGAGGAGCTTCTCGGCGACCGTGGATCCGGTCTCCTCCGCGTGGCGGCGCACGACGTCGTGCAGCCACTGCTTGTCGTCCTCGGACAGGGGCTCGATCGCGCCCTGGTTGCCCGCGTTCACGTTCGCGCGGTCCAGGTCGATGACGTAGGCGATGCCGCCGGACATGCCGGCCGCGAAGTTGCGCCCAGTCTCGCCGAGCACCACCGCGTGCCCGCCGGTCATGTACTCGCAGCCGTGGTCGCCCACGCCCTCGGAGACCACCAGGGCCCCGGAGTTGCGGACGCAGAAGCGCTCACCGGTGCGGCCGCGCAGGAAGAGCTCGCCGCCCGTCGCGCCGTACGCGATCGTGTTGCCCGCGATCGTCGAGTACTCGGCGAGGTGGTCGGCGCCGCGGTCCGGGCGGACGATGATCCGGCCGCCCGAGAGGCCCTTGCCCACGTAGTCGTTGGCGTCGCCCTCCAGGCGCAGCGTCACGCCGCGCGGCACGAAGGCGCCGAAGGACTGGCCCGCCGAGCCGGTGAAGGTGATGTCGATGGTGTCGTCGGGCAGGCCCGCGCCGCCGAACTTCTTCGTCACCTCGTGGCCGAGCATGGTGCCGACCGTGCGGTTGATGTTGCGGATGCCGATCTGGGCGCGGACCGGCTGCGCCTCGGTGGCGCTGGCCCCGGCGAGGGCGTCGGCGGAGAGCTTGATCAGCTCGTTGTCGAGCGCCTTCTCCAGGCCGTGGTCCTGGGCGATCAGCTGGTGGCGGACGGCGCCCTCGGGCAGGTCCGGCACGTGGAAGAGCGGCTCCAGGTCGAGGCCCTGCGCCTTCCAGTGGTTCACGGCCCGCGTGGTGTCGAGGAGTTCGGCGTGGCCGACGGCCTCCTCGATGGAGCGGAAGCCCAGCTCGGCGAGGAGCTCACGGACCTCTTCGGCGATGAACTCGAAGAAGTTGACCACGAATTCGGGCTTGCCGGAGAAGCGGTCGCGCAGCGTCGGGTTCTGCGTGGCGATGCCGACCGGGCAGGTGTCCAGGTGGCAGACGCGCATCATGACGCAGCCGGAGACCACGAGCGGAGCGGTCGCGAAGCCGAACTCCTCGGCGCCGAGCAGCGCCGCGATGAGCACGTCGCGGCCGGTCTTCAGCTGGCCGTCGGTCTGCACGACGATACGGTCGCGCAGGCCGTTGAGCAGCAGCGTCTGCTGGGTCTCGGCGAGGCCGAGCTCCCAGGGGCCGCCCGCGTGCTTCAGCGAGGTGAGCGGCGAGGCACCCGTACCGCCGTCGTGGCCGGAGATCAGGACCACGTCCGCGTGTGCCTTGGAGACGCCCGCGGCGACCGTGCCGACGCCGACCTCGGAGACCAGCTTCACGTGGATGCGGGCGACCGGGTTGGCGTTCTTGAGGTCGTGGATCAGCTGAGCCAGGTCCTCGATGGAGTAGATGTCGTGGTGCGGCGGCGGGGAGATCAGGCCCACGCCCGGGGTGCTGTGCCGGGTCTTGGCGACCCAGGGGTAGACCTTGTGGCCGGGCAGCTGGCCGCCCTCGCCGGGCTTGGCGCCCTGGGCCATCTTGATCTGGATGTCGTCGGCGTTGACCAGGTACTCGCTCGTCACACCGAAGCGGCCGGAGGCGACCTGCTTGATGCTGGAGCGGCGCGCCGGGTCGTAGAGGCGCTCCGGGTCCTCGCCGCCCTCACCGGTGTTGGACTTGCCGCCCAGCTGGTTCATGGCGATGGCGAGGGTCTCGTGGGCCTCGCGGGAGATGGAGCCGTACGACATGGCGCCGGTCGAGAACCGCTTGACGATCTCGGAGACCGGCTCGACCTCGTCGACGGAGATCGGCTGCCGGCCGGCCGACTTGAAGCCGAACAGGCCGCGCAGCGTCATGAGCCGCTCGGACTGCTCGTTCACGCGGTCCGTGTACTTCTTGAAGATGTCGTAGCGGCGGTTGCGCGTGGCGTGCTGCAGGCGGAAGACCGTCTCCGGGTCGAAGAGGTGCGGCTCGCCCTCGCGGCGCCACTGGTACTCGCCGCCGATCTCCAGGGCGCGGTGCGCCGAGGCGATGCCGGAGGCGGGGTACGCCTTGGCGTGCCGGGCGGCGACCTCCTCGGCGATGACGTCGAGACCGGCGCCGCCGATCTTGGTGGCCGTGCCGTTGAAGTACTTCTCGACGAACTCCTCGTCGAGGCCGACGGCCTCGAAGACCTGGGCGCCGCGGTAGGAGGCGACGGTCGAGATGCCCATCTTGGACATGACCTTCAGGACGCCCTTGCCGAGCGCGTAGATCAGGTTCCGGATGGCCTGCTCGGCCCCGCCGTCCTCGTCGGCGGACAGGAAGGTGCCGGCGCGGACCAGGTCCTCGACGGACTCCATCGCCAGGTACGGGTTGACGGCCGCGGCGCCGAAGCCGATGAGCAGCGCGACGTGGTGCACCTCGCGCACGTCGCCCGCCTCGACGACCATGCCGACCTGGGAGCGCTGCTTGGTGCGGATCAGGTGGTGGTGCAGGGCCGAGGTGAGCAGCAGCGAGGGGATCGGCGCGTGCTCGGCGTCGGAGTGCCGGTCGGAGAGCACGATGATGCGGGCGCCCGCCTCGATGGCGGCGTCGGCCTCGGCGCAGATCTCCTCGATGCGGGCGGCGAGGGCGTCGCCACCGCCGCCGACCCGGTAGAGGCCGGAGAGCGTCGCGGCCTTCATGCCGGGCATGTCGCCGTCGGCGTTGATGTGGATGAGCTTGGCCAGCTCGTCGTTGTCGATCACCGGGAACGGCAGCATCACGTTGCGGCAGGACGCGGCGGTCGGCTCCAGCATGTTGCCCTGCGGGCCGAGCGAGGTGCCGAGCGAGGTGACGAGCTCCTCGCGGATGGCGTCCAGCGGCGGGTTGGTGACCTGCGCGAACAGCTGGGTGAAGTAGTCGAAGATCAGCCGCGGGCGCTCGGAGAGGGCCGCGATCGGGGTGTCCGTGCCCATGGAGCCGAGCGGCTCGCCGCCGGTCTTGGCCATCGGCGCGAGGATGATCCGCAGCTCTTCCTCGGTGTAGCCGAAGGTCTGCTGGCGGCGCGTGACGGAGGCGTGCGTGTGCACGATGTGCTCGCGCTCGGGCAGGTCGGAGAGCTCGATCTCGCCGGCCTCCAGCCACTCCCTGTACGGCTGCTCGGCGGCGAGGGCGCCCTTGATCTCGTGGTCCTCGACGATGCGGTGCTCCGCGGTGTCGACGAGGAACATCTTGCCGGGCTGCAGGCGGCCCTTGCGGACGACCTTCGCGGGGTCGATGTCGAGGACGCCGACCTCGGAGCCGAGGACGACGAGGCCGTCGTCGGTGACCCAGTAGCGGCCGGGGCGCAGGCCGTTGCGGTCGAGAACCGCACCCACCTGCGTGCCGTCGGTGAAGGTGACACAGGCCGGGCCGTCCCAGGGCTCCATCATCACGGAGTGGTACTGGTAGAAGGCGCGCAGGTCCGGGTCCATGGAGGCGTGGTTCTCCCATGCCTCCGGGATCATCATCAGGACGCTGTGCGGCAGCGAACGGCCGCCGAGGTGCAGCAGCTCGAGGACCTCGTCGAAGGACGCGGAGTCCGAGGCGTCCGGCGTGCAGATCGGGAAGATCCGGTCGAGGCTCTTCTCGCCGAAGAGCTCGGAGACGAGCTGCGACTCCCGGGCCCGCATCCAGTTGCGGTTGCCCTTGACGGTGTTGATCTCACCGTTGTGCGCGACGAAGCGGTAGGGGTGCGCCAGCGGCCACGACGGGAACGTGTTGGTCGAGAAGCGCGAGTGGACGAGCGCGAGGGCCGTGGCGAAGCGGCGGTCGGACAGGTCCGGGAAGAAGGGCTCCAGCTGGCCGGTGGTCAGCATGCCCTTGTAGACGATGGTGCGGGCGGAGAGCGAGGGGAAGTACGTCGCGACCTCGCGCTCGGCGCGCTTGCGCAGCACGAACGCCTTGCGGTCGAGCTCCAGGCCGGAGCTCGCGCCGTCGCCCACGAAGAGCTGGCGGAAGACCGGCATCGTCGAGCGGGCGCTGGCGCCGAGCAGCTCGGGGGCGACCGGGACCTCGCGCCAGCCGAGGACGCTCAGACCCTCCTCGGCGGCGATCTCCTCGATCTTCGCGGCGGCGTCCGTGGCCGTGGCGACCGGCAGGAAGGCGATACCGACCGCATACGATCCGGCTTCGGGCAGCTCGAAGTCCACAGCCTCGCGCAGGAAGGCGTCCGGGACCTGCAGCAGGATGCCCGCACCGTCACCGGAGTCCGGCTCGGAGCCGGTGGCGCCGCGGTGCTCCAGGTTGCGCAGTACGGTCAGCGCCTGCTCGACGAGCTCGTGGCTCGCCACACCGGTAAGGGTGGCCACGAACCCGACACCGCAGGCGTCGTGTTCGTTACGGGGGTCGTACATCCCCTGCTGAGCAGGGCGACCGTCCATGGGCGACCAGGCGTCGGAACGCATCGGCTCTCCCGTCGTCGTCGTGGCATGTGCTGGTGCCGAGGGACGACGTTGGCCCTCTGCGAGTGCCCTCTGGGGGCGGGGCGCCCGCTGGGGGCGCAAAATTTCGTGCAGGTTACATGATGGGCTGCTTCTCGGAAAGCGGATAGCTCATTCCACCATGTGGACACCGCCCACGGTAGTGGGGAACGGTGCAGAAGGGGCCTCTGCGGACAGATTGCTGACTGAGGGCCCGGGGCGTCACGGGCCTCTTTGCCCGCAGCGCTTACGGCTCATGCCCCGTGGTCAACGGCTCGAAACCGAGAGGTAACGACTACTTATGCAGCCTCTCGCATAGGGCTGCACGACCGTCATCCTACGGCGGTCCCGAACAAGCTGCCCAGGGCGTACGTCACACCCGCCGCGGCACCACCCAGGAGCAGCTGCCGCACCCCGCTGAACCACCAGGACCGCGCCGTCACCTTGGCCACCACGGCACCACACGCGAAGAGCCCCACGAGGGCGAGGAGCACGGCGGGCCACAGCTCGCTGGCGCCGAGCAGATACGGAAGGACGGGAAGAACGGCACCGAGCGCGAAGGCCCCGAAGGACGAGACGGCGGCGACGAGCGGCGAGGGCAGGTCCCCGGGGTCGATCCCGAGCTCCTCGCGCGCATGGATCTCCAGGGCCTGCTCCGGGTCGCGCGACAGCTGCCGGGCGACCTCGCGGGCCAGCTCCGGCTCCACGCCCCGCGCCTCGTACAGCGCGGCGAGCTCGCGCTCCTCGTCCTGCGGGTGCTTCTTCAACTCCCGCCGCTCCACGTCGAGTTCGGCCTGCACGAGCTCGCGCTGCGAGGCGACCGAGGTGTACTCGCCCGCGGCCATGGAGAAGGCACCGGCGGCGAGCCCGACGAGCCCCGTCACGACGATCGTCTGCTGCGACACGGCGCCGCCCGCGACACCCGTCATCAGGGCCAGGTTCGAGACGAGCCCGTCCATCGCGCCGAAGACGGCCGGGCGCAGCCAGCCACCGTTCACATCACGGTGGGTGTGGTTGTCGCGGTGCGCCTCGTGCAGCGTCGCCTCGGTCTCGATGATGGCCATGTCTCGGGATCCCCCAGATCACTGTCTACGTCGGTTTCCTGCCCCCGTCCGACATCGAAAGTACGCGCGAAAAATTGCTCTCGCCAGCAAGGAAGGCCGTACTTACCTGCGTGAACAGGGCGTCGAAGGGGTGACGCGGACGCCCCCTGTGCAGCGATGACCGCCCCCGCGTGGCAGGGATCCAGGCATGACGGGTGCAACAGACGTGATGGGTGCGGCGGCTGTGACAGGCGGGGTCGGCCTCCTTGACCGGGCCCGGGGCGCGCTGCTCGGCCTGGCCGTGGGCGACGCGCTCGGGGCGCCCGCGGAGAACATGAAGCCGTCCGAGATCCGCCGCCGCTGGGGCCGCATCACGGGATACGTGACCGAGTCGCCGTCCGGCACGGACGACACCGAGTACGCGATCTTCTCGGGCCTGCTTCTGGCCCGCCACGGCTCGGCCCTGACGGTCTCTCATGTCGAGACGGCCTGGCACCGCTGGATCGCAGACCTGGACGAGGGCCCGTTCCGCGGCGCGGGCTTCAGCGAGCGCGGCACCCTGGAGAACCTCCGCCGCGGCCTCGCCGCCCCCATCTCCGCGCAGCACCGGCACGCGTGGAGCGACGGCCTCGCCATGCGCGCGGCCCCCTTCGGGGTCTTCGCCGCGGGCCGCCCCGCCGAGGCGGCCCGCCTGGTCGCGATCGACGGCACGGTCAGCCACGACGGCGAGGGCATCTACGGCGGCCGGGCGGTGGCCGCGGGCGTCGCGGCGGCGATGGCGGGCGCGGGCCCCGCCGGGGTCATCGGGGCGGCGCTTTCGGTCATCCCCATGGACTCCTGGACGGCCCGCTCGCTGCGCCGCGCGGTGGTGGCCGCCCCCGCCGGCGAACGCGCGGTCCGCTCCGCGGTGGTGATCGGCGGCTACCCCTGGACCGACCTGGCCCCCGAGGCCGTCGGCCTCGCCTTCGGCGCGTACGCGGCGGCGCGCGGCGACTTCCGCGAGGCGGTCCTGACGGCGGTCAACATGGGCCGCGACGCGGACACGACGGCAGCGGTGGCGGGCGCGCTCGCGGGCGCCACCAACGGCACCTCGGGCATCCCCCCGGAATGGGCCGCCCCCATCACCCCCGTACGAGGCACCTGCCTCCCCTCGATGAGGGGCTACCACGTCCTGGACATCGCGGAGTTGCTGACCCCGGACGAGGAGGAGAACGCCCAGCCATGACAGCCGCCCCGAACAACGACAGCAGCCCCGCCCCCACCGCTGCAGGCATGCGTTCCGCACAGCAGTCCCCCGCCGCTCCCACCGCGGACAACCACGAGAACCCTGCCGCCACCGCTGTGGGCAGGCGTTCCGCACGGCGGAACGGGTGGGCACAGCCCACGGCGCAGGGTGCCGATGGGCGAGAGGGCGACGCACCAAGACCCGGGGCGCCCCCCGTCGAAGGGCTCCTCCTGGGGCTCGCGGCGGGCGACGCGGCAGGGTGGCCCGCCGCCCGGCACAGAGCCGCCAAGCTCCCCGACTGGACCCGACGCCTCACCCGCGAGCTCGACACCTTCGCCGAGCAGAACGCCACCACCACCCTCCCCGTCCCCATCGCCCTCAACCAGCCCCCCGAACCCCTCCGCCTGGGCCCCTCCGACGACGCCGAGTGGGCGGCGTTCACCGCCCACGCCCTGCTCCGCGCAGCGGAGACAGCGGCAGCGAGCGGCGACGCGGACCGCGACACACGCGTACGCAGAGCCCTCGATCACACATGGACCGCCCTGGCCCGGGACATCGCCGGCGCAGCGTCCCGCGCCCCGGAGGTCGAATCCGCCGTCCTCCCCCTCCGCGCCCGCATCTCCGTCCACGCCGGCATCGGCAACCTCGCCGCCGGCCTGCGCCCACCCGCCACCGGCCACGACAACCCCCACTACTTCGACGACGCCGCCTGCGTACGGGCCTGCGTGCTCGCCCTCGTCCACCCCGGCGCCCCCGAACAGGCCGCGCAGCTCGCCGAGTTCGACGCCCGCTACACCCAGGACGGCGACGGCGTGCACGGCGCCCGCGCCATGGCCGCCGCCGTCGCGGCCGCACTCGGCGGCGCCGACGTCGACGCCGCCGTGGACGCCGCCCTCGACCAGCTCCCCGGCCACACGGAGATCGGCCGCAACGCCCGGCACGCCGTCAAGCTCGCCCGCGCCCAGCCCCCGGGCGAGGGCACCTTCGCCCTCGTACCGGTCCTGGAGCACGAGATCGTCGACCACGTCTACAGCTACGGCATCGCCGCCGCCGAGACCGTCCCGGTCGCCCTCGCCCTCGCCACCGCCGCCCGCGGCCACCTGCGCGAGGCCGTCCCCGCGGCCGCCTGCCTGTCCCGCGTGGCCGACTCCGCACCCGCCCTCGCCGGGGCCCTGACCGGCGCGCTCGGCACCGCCACCGCCGTCCCCGACACCTGGCGCGAGGCGTGCCGCACCCTCTCCGGCTGCGTCCTGCCCCGCTTCGCCGGCACCGACCTGGTGGAACTCGCCGCACGCCTCGCAGACGCGACACGCACGGAACTGGCCGCCCTGGATGGACAATCCGGACATGACGCCATCACCTAGCGCCCTCTCCCTGGCGGACCGCATCACCCACAGCCTGGTCGGCGCCGCGGTCGGCGACGCGCTCGGCGGCCCCGTCGAGGGCTACTCCCCCGACCAGATCGTCGAACGCCACGGTGGCCGCGTGCACGGCGTCGTCGGCCCCTGGAACGGCGACCGCTGGCGCACCGCCCGGCCCATCGCCCCGTACCACAAGGGCGACGGACACGTCACCGACGACACCTTGATGACGCACGCGCTCATCCGCGTCTACGCCGCCGTGGGCGACCACTTGGACGCGTACGCGATCGCCGAGCACCTCGTCCCCGACCTCCTCACCACCCCCCGCTGGATCCCCGAACTCGAAGCCGAGGCGCTCCCGCTCCAGCGGATCTTCCTCGCCGAGAAGTGGCTCGTCGCCCGCCTCCACTACGGCCACGTGGACCCGCGCGAGGCGGGCAACGGCAACATCGTGAACTGCGGCGCGGCGATGTACATGGCCCCCGTCGGCCTGGTCAACGCGGCGAACCCCACGGCGGCGTACGCGGAGGCCCTCGACATCGCGGGCGCGCACCAGTCCTCGTACGGAAGGGAGGCGGCCGGGGTGTTCGCGGCGGCGGTGGCGGCGGCCTGCGCACCGGGCGCGACCCCGGCCTCCGTCGTCGACACCGCCCTCTCCCTCGCCAAGGACGGCACCCGCGCCGCGATCGAGGCGGTGGCCGAAGTGGCAAGCGGGCACCGGGACTTCGAGTCGGCCCTGGCCCCGCTCCGCACGGCGGTGGCCCCCTTCGACACGGTCGGCCCCGACTACCGCGCCCCCTCCCTCGGCGCCCGCCGCCCCTCCCGCCTGCACTCCATCGAGGAACTCCCCATCGCGCTCGGCATGCTCCTGGTCGGCGAGGGCGACTACCGCCGCTCGGTCCTCGGCGCCGTCAACTACGGCCGGGACTGCGACTCCATCGCCACGATGGCGGGCGCACTCGCGGGCGCACTCGGCTCGGCGCCCCCGCCCGACTGGTCCAAGCAGGTGGCCGAGGCCAGCCGCCTGGACCTGCACGCACCGGCGCGCACCCTGACGGAGGTCGCACAGGAGGTCTTCGCCCGCGACACGTCGCGACGGCGCGCCCACGAGCGGGCGTTCACGGCCCTCACGGACCCCCGATGACACACCTCCGCCTGACCTGGGTCCAGCCGGAGGACCTCGTCGGCCACGAACTCCGCCAGGCGGAGGAGGAGGGCAGGGACACCACGGCGGTACGGGCCCGCTGGCTACGGGCAGGCGGCCACCTGGCCCCGCCGCGGGCGGGCGCATCCACCACACCACCAGCGCCTCACCTACGAGCTCTGGCGGAGCAACTCCTGGACGAACTCGCAGACCAGTCTCACCCGTTGGGGGCAGACGTCCCGCACGGCGAATGGGGTCTCCCCTGCTCGAGCGGGGTCGAGAGCTTGGGGAAGGGTGGGCACAACCCCCGTGTGACGGCACCTCTGGCCGAGAGCCCACCCAGGCCGGGGTCCAGGGGCGAAGCCCCGGTTTCGGGAAGGGGCGGGCCAGGGGCATCCAAACCCACCCACCACACCCGCCTCCACGCGGCCTGGCTGGGCAGAGCCACCGGCTGCCTGCTAGGCAAACCAGTGGAGAAGCTCCCTCTCCACGGCATCCGCCAACTCGCCCAAGCAACCGGAAACTGGCCCCTGACCAACTACTTCACCGCACACGGCGTACCCGAAGAGCTCCTGGCAGCCCACCCCTGGAACAAGCGCTCAGCCCCCACCTCCCTCGCCGAGAACATCAACGGCATGCCGGAGGACGACGACCTCAACTACCCCCTCCTTGGCCTCCTCCTGCTCCAGCGCCACAGCCACGAGTTCACCACCACGGACGTGGCGAGACTCTGGCTGGAGGAGCTCCCGGCCGCCCGCACCTTCACCGCGGAACGCATCGCCTACCGCAACCTCCTCCACGGCATCGAACCCCCGCACACCGCCCGCCACCACAACCCCTTCCGCGAGTGGATCGGCGCCCTCATCCGGGCCGACGTGCACGGCTGGACGAACCCGGGCGACCCCACGGCGGCGGCCGACGCGGCCCGGCGCGACGCGGCGCTCTCGCACACGGACAACGGCGTGTACGGCGCGATGTTCGCGGCGGCCACGATCGCGACGGCGGCGTCCGGCACCGCGGACGTCCACCAGTGCCTCCGCTCGGGCCTGACCGTCGTACCGGACGGCTCCCGCCTCGCCCGCGCCGTCCGCCACGGCATGCAACTCGCCCACTCCGCACGGGACTTCGACGACGTCGTGGACGACCTCCACGCGGCCTACGGCACCTACCACTGGGTGCACGTCGTCCCCAACGCCGCCCTGCTCGCCGCCGCCCTCACCCACGCCGACGGCGACTTCACCGGCTCCGTCACCCGCGCGGTCTCCGGCGGCTGGGACACCGACTCGAACGGCGCGACGGCCGGCTCGGTCGCGGGCCTGCTCGCGGGCCACCCGGACGCGCTCCCCGACCGCTGGACGGCGCCTCTCCACAACCGGCTCGCCACGTCCGTCGGCGGCTTCGACGGCATCGGCTTCGACACCCTCGCGGACCTCACCGCCACCCTCACCCGGGAGAACAGCACCCCATGACAGCCTCATCCCCCGTCCCCCACATCGCCGTGCTCGGCAGCACGAACATGGACCTCGTCGCCTACGTCGCCCGGGCGCCCGAGCGCGGCGAGACCGTGACGGGCCGCGAGTTCCGCACGCTCCCCGGCGGCAAGGGCGCCAACCAGGCCGTCGCCGCGGCCCGCGCGGGCGCCACCGTCTCGATGATCGGCGCGGTCGGCGACGACCCCCACGGGGTCCGGCTCCGGGCCGCGCTCGACCAGTCGGGCGTCGAGACGGACTCGCTGCGCACCACCACCGACGCCCCCACCGGCACCGCCCACATCGTGGTCGACGACGAGGGCGGCAACGCGATCGTCGTCATCCCCGGTGCCAACGGCACCGTCACCGCGCTCGCCCCCGGCGACGAGGGCCTGATCGCCGCGGCGGGCACGCTGCTGCTCCAGCTGGAGATCCCCGTCGAGGGGGTCCTCGCCGCCGCCGAGGCCGCCCGCAGGCACGGCGTGCGCACCGTCCTCACCCCCTCCCCCGCACAGCCCCTGCCGCCCGAACTCCTCGCCGCCGTCGACCTGTTGGTGCCCAACGAGCACGAGGCCGCCGCGCTCACCGGCATCACCGAGCCGCGTGCCGCCGCCCAGGCACTGCTCTCCCAGGTCCCCGAGGTCGTGGTCACCCTGGGCGCGCGCGGCAGCCTGTACGCGGCGCGCGGCGCGGAGCCGGTCGTCGTCGCGGCGCCGCAGGTGACCGCCGTCGACTCGACCGGGGCGGGCGACACCTTCGTGGGCACGCTCGCCGTGGCGCTCGGCGAGGGCCGCCCGGTCCCTGAGGCGCTCGCCTGGGCCTCGACGGCAGCCTCGCTCTCGGTGCGGCGGCCGGGGGCGGCATCGTCCATCCCGTACCGCGCGGAGATCGACGCGGAACACGGCGGGACGACCACCGCATCCGACACGACCACCGCCACCACCACCGACTCCCGTCCCGGCGCGACGTCATGACCACTCCCCTCGCCACCCCGCACGCCGCCCCCCTCACCGGCCTGCGCGTCCTCGACCTGGCCACCCTCTTCGCGGGCCCCCTCGCCGCCACGATGCTCGGCGACTTCGGCGCGGAGGTCATCAAGGTCGAGCACCCGCGGCGGCCCGACCCCTCGCGCGGGCACGGCCCGTCGAAGGACGGCGTCGGGCTCTGGTGGAAGCTGCTCGGCCGCAACAAGCGCACGATGACCCTCGACCTGTCCACGCGCGGCGGCCGCGCGACCCTGCTGCGCCTGGCCGCCACCGCCGACGTCGTCATCGAGAACTTCCGCCCCGGCACCCTGGAGAAGTGGGACCTCGGCTGGCCCGAACTCAGCGCGGTCAACCCCGAGTTGGTGCTCACCCGCGTCACCGGTTTCGGCCAGTTCGGCCCGTACGCGCACCGCCCCGGCTTCGGCACCCTCGCCGAGGCGATGAGCGGCTTCGCCGCGATCACCGGGGAGCCGGAGGCGCCGCCGACGCTTCCCCCCTTCGGCCTCGCCGACTCGATCGCGGGCCTGGCGACGGCGTTCGCGGTCCTGACGGCGCTCGCCGCGCGCGACCGCACGGGCCGGGGCCAGGTCGTCGACATGGCGATCATCGAGCCGATCCTCACGGTCCTCGGCCCGCAGCCCCTCTGGTACGACCAGCTGGGCCTGGTCCAGACCCGCACCGGCAACCGCTCCGCCAACAACGCGCCCCGCAACACCTACCGCACGGCGGACGGCAGCTGGGTCGCCGTCTCCACCTCCGCCCAGTCCGTCGCCGAACGCGTCCTGCGCCTCGTCGGCCGCCCGGACCTGACCGCCGAGCCCTGGTTCACGACGGGCGCGGGACGGGCGGCGCACGCCGACGTCCTGGACGAGGCGGTCGGAGGCTGGATCGCCCGACACACCCGCGCCGAGGTCATGGAGTCCTTCGAGAAGGCGCAGGCCGCGGTCGCCCCCATCCAGGACGTACGGGACGTCATGGCCGACCCCCAGTACGCCGCCCTCGACACGATCACGACCGTCGACGACCCGGAACTCGGCCCGCTGCGCATGCAGAACGTCCTCTTCCGCCTCACCGACACCCCGGGCGCGATCCGCTGGACGGGCCGCCCGCACGGCGCCGACACCGACGAGGTCCTCACCGAACTCGGCCTGACCCGACGGGAGATCACCGCGCTGCGAACGGAGGGCACCCTGTGAGGAGACTGCCGCTGACCTGGCTGTACGTGCCCGGGGACCGCCCCGACGTGGTCGCGAAGGCCCTCACCGCGGGCGCCGACGTGGTGATCGTCGACCTGGAGGACGCGGTCGCCCCCGAGCGCAAGGAGTACGCCCGCTCCGCGACGGCCGAGCTCCTCGCCGCCCCGGACCCCGCCCCCGTTCCCGTACACGTCCGCGTGAACGCCCTCGACGGCCCCCTCGCCGAGGGCGACCTGCGCGCCCTCGCCCACCTGCCGGGCCTGTCGGGGCTCCGGCTGCCCAAGGTGACGTCCCCCGCCGACGTGGTCCGCGTCGCGGAGCGCGCCGCCCCCGCCGAGGGCGGCTGCCCGGCCCTCTACGCCCTGCTCGAATCGGCTCTCGGCATCGAGCACGCCTACGCCGTCGCCACCGCGCACCCCGCCCTGCGCGGCCTCTCGCTCGGCGAGGCCGACCTCCGCGCCGACCTCGGCGTCCGCGACGACGCGGGCCTGCACTGGGCCCGCTCCCGCGTGGTGGTGGCCGCTCGGGCGGCGGGCCTGGCACCGCCCGCCCAGTCGGTCTACCCGGACGTCCGCGACCTGCGGGGCCTCGCCACATCCTGCGCCCGCGGCCGCGCCCTCGGCTTCCTGGGCCGCGCGGCGATCCACCCCCGCCAGCTCCCCGTGATCGAGCGCTCCTACCTGCCGACCCCGGAGGAGATCGAGACGGCGGAGGAGATCCTCAAGGCGGCGGAGACGGACGAGGGCGCCCTCGCCCTCCCGGACGGCCGGTTCGTGGACCGGGCGGTGGTGGAGGGGGCCCGGCGGACCCTGTCCCTCACAGCGGAAACCCGCGCCCCGTAAGCGGGACGCGGGTTTCCGGTGTCAGGGGAGTCAGCTCTTCTTGGCGGACTCCGACTCGGATTTGCTCTCGACGGAGTCGGCGTCCTTGGTTTCGGAGTCCTCGGAGTCGGCGTCCTCGGAGTCGGAGTCCTTGGGCTCAGCGCCTGCCTCGACGGAGTCGGACTCAGTGCCGCTCCCCTCACCGGGAGGCGCGGGTTCGACGATCTCCTCCCGGCCCGGACGGACCCGCGACGAGACCACCAGGTAGACCACGGCCAGCAGGAACACAAGGATCGCGGTCCACACATTGAGCCGCAGCCCCAGCACGTGGTGCGCCTCGTCGACCCGCATGTACTCGATCCAGCCGCGCCCCACACAGTACGACGCCACGTACAGCGCGAACGCCCGCCCGTGGCCCAGCTTGAAGCGGCGGTCGGCCCAGATGACGAGGAAGCCGACGCCGATGCACCACAGGGACTCGTACAGGAAGGTCGGGTGGTAGGTGCCGGGCACCCGGCCGTCCGACGAAGACGTGATCTTCAGGGCCCACGGCACGTCGGTGGCCTTGCCGTACAGCTCCTGGTTGAACCAGTTGCCCCAGCGGCCGATGGCCTGGGCGAAGGCGATGCCGGGGGCGAGGGCGTCGGCCCAGGCGGGCAGCGGGATGCCGCGGCGGCGGCAGCCGATCCACGCGCCGACCGCGCCGAGCGCGATCGCGCCCCAGATGCCGAGGCCGCCCTCCCAGATCTTGAAGGCGTCCACCCAGTCACGGCCCTCGCTGAAGTACAGCTGGTAGTCCGTGATCACGTGGTAGAGGCGACCGCCGACGAGGCCGAACGGCACGGCCCAGACCGCGATGTCGGCGACCGTGCCGGGACGGCCACCGCGGGCGATCCACCGCTTGTTGCCGAGCCAGACGGCCACGAAGACGCCGATGATGATGCAGAACGCGTAGCCGCGCAGCGGAATGGGTCCGAGGTCGACCACTCCGTGCGACGGGCTGGGGATATAGGCAAGGTCCATGGCAGGGTCGACGCTACCGTGCCGGGCGGTGGCGACGGCAACCAGCCCGCTTACGGGTCCATAACGGGCGCCGCCCCGCACCCGGCTCCGCTACGCCGCCTTGTCGGCCTTCTCGACCATCTCCTTGAGCTCCTTCGGGGTCAGCGGCTTCTTCCCGTCCTTGATGATGTTCTGCCCGTTGAGCAGGACCGTGGGCGTGCCCTGGAACTTGCCGTTCTCGAACGCCTTGTTGGACTTGGCGACCCAGCTGTCGTGCGTGCCGTCGTCGACGCACTTCTTGAAGGTGTCGGTGACGAGCCCGTCGACCTTGCCCGCGAGCTCGATGAGCTTGCTGTTGCTGCCGTAGGCGTCGTCGGTCTCTTCTGGCTGGTTCTCGTAGAGCACGTCGTGGTACGGCGGGAACTTCCCGGCGTCCTGGGCGCAGCCCGCCGCGTTGGCCGCGCGGAGCGAGCCGTCGCCGCCGAGGTTCCTGTCGATCAGCGTCGCCAGGTGGTACTCGACCTTCAACTGGCCCTTGTCGGCGAGCTCATGGATGGTCGAGCGGTAGGTGTCCTCGAACTGCTTGCAGGCGGGGCAGCGGAAGTCCTCCCAGATGTCCAGGGTGGACTTGGCGCTCTCCTTGCCCAGCGGGATCGAGAGATTGTCCTTGCCGTTCGCCCCCTTGGGGGCGACCAGTGGGCCCGAGGTGTTGTTGTCCTTCTTGCCGCCCGAATTCGAGTTGGCGGCGAGGACGCCCGCGACCGCGGCGAGGCCGAGGACGCCGACGACGGCGGAACTGACGATCAGTGCGCGGCGCCGCTTCTCCCGCGACTTCTGCCGCTCTCGCTCGACTGCAAGGCGCTCTCGGGCCGTGCGCTTTCCCTCACGGTTCTTCTCACTCACACCCGCGCCAACGAACCGGGGAGGCACCAGCGTGCCTCCCCGGTCGCAGCTCCACCCGTATGGGCTACCGGCCCCGGGCGCCCGTACGGCTACGCGTTTCGAACACCCCGGGCGAGGTCGGCCGCGAGCTCGCGCACCGCGGTCAGGCCCGCCGTCTCGTCCTCGGCGTCGAGCATGCACGTGACGAAGGCCGAGCCGACGATCACGCCGTCGGCGAAGGCGGCGACCTCGGCGGCCTGCGCGGCGTTGGAGACGCCGAGGCCCACGCAGACCGGCAGGTCCGTGGTGGCGCGGGTGCGCCGCACCAGGTCCTCGGCGGCCGAGCCGACGGAGGCCCGGGTGCCGGTGACGCCCATCAGCGAGGCCGCGTACACGAAGCCGGAACCGACCGCCGTGATCTTCGCGAGCCGCTCGTCCAGGCTGCTGGGGGCGACGACGAAGACCGTGGCGAGGCCGTGCTTCTCGGCGTGCTCGCGCCACAGCGCCGACTCCTGGACCGGCAGGTCGGGCAGGATGCACCCGGCGCCGCCCGCCTCGGCGAGCTCGGCGGTGAAGCGCTCCACGCCGTAGCGGTCGATGGGGTTCCAGTACGTCATGATCAGGACCGGCTTGCCGGTGGCCTCGTGGGCCTCCCGCACCGTCCGCATGACGTCCTTGATCTTGACGCCGCCCTTGAGCGCGATGTCGTCGGCGGTCTGGATGACGGGGCCGTCCAGGACCGGGTCGCTGTGCGGCAGGCCGACCTCCACGACGTCCGCGCCGCCGTCGAACGCCGCCTTGATCGCCTCGATGCCGCCGTCCACGGTCGGGAACCCGGCCGGGAGGTAGGCGATGAGGGCGGAGCGCCCCTCGGCCTTCGCCGCCGCGAGGGTCTGGCTCAACAGCTGGATGTTGCCGCTCACTTGGCGTCCCCCTCGGAAGCGTCGGTGTCGTAGAGGCCGAAGTAGCGGGCGGCCGTGTCCATGTCCTTGTCGCCGCGCCCGGAGAGGTTGACGACGATCAGCCCGTCCTTGCCGAGCTCCTTGCCGAGGTCCAGGGCCCCGGCGAGCGCGTGGGCGCTCTCGATCGCCGGGATGATGCCCTCCGTACGGGACAGCAGGCGCAGCGCCTGCATCGCCGCGTCGTCCGTCACGGCGCGGTACTCGCCGCGGCCGCTGTCCTTGAGGAAGGCGTGCTCGGGGCCGATGCCCGGGTAGTCGAGTCCGGCGGAGATCGAGTACGGCTCGGTGATCTGGCCCTCCTCGTCCTGCAGGACGTAGGAGCGCGAACCGTGCAGGATGCCGGGCTCACCGGCGGTCAGCGTGGCCGCGTGCTCGCCCGTCTCGACGCCGTGGCCCGCGGGCTCACAGCCGACGAGGCGGACACCGGCGTCCGGGATGAAGGCGTGGAAGAGGCCGATCGCGTTCGAGCCGCCGCCGACGCAGGCCACGGCGGCGTCCGGCAGCCGTCCGGCGCGCTCCAGGATCTGGCGCCGGGCCTCGACGCCGATGACGCGGTGGAAGTCGCGGACCATCGCCGGGAAGGGGTGCGGCCCGGCGACGGTGCCGAAGAGGTAGTGGGTGCGGTCGACGTTGGCGACCCAGTCGCGGAACGCCTCGTTGATGGCGTCCTTGAGGGTGCGCGAGCCGGACTTCACGGCGACGACCTCGGCGCCGAGCATCCGCATCCGGGCCACGTTCAGGGCCTGGCGCTGGGTGTCGACCTCGCCCATGTAGATGGTGCAGTCGAGGCCGAAGAGCGCGCAGGCGGTGGCGGTGGCGACGCCGTGCTGGCCCGCGCCGGTCTCGGCGATGACACGGGTCTTGCCCATGCGCTTGGTGAGCAGGGCCTGCCCGAGCACGTTGTTGATCTTGTGCGAGCCGGTGTGGTTCAGGTCCTCGCGCTTGAGGAACACCCGGGCGCCGCCCGCGTGTTCGGCGAAGCGCGGCACCTCGGTGAGGGAGCTGGGGCGCCCGGTGTAATGGACGAGCAGCTCGTCGAGCTCACGGGCGAACTCGGGGTCCGCCTTGGCCTTGTCGTACTCGACGGCGACCTCGTCCACGGCGGCGACCAGCGCCTCCGGGATGAACTTGCCGCCGAAGGCGCCGAAGTACCCTTCGGCGCTGGGGACTTGACCCTCCGGGTCAGGAATGAAGAACTCGCTGGGCATGCGGAAACCTCGCTAGGAGTGGAGTTGATGGCTCTCTGGCTCTCGCGGGTGTGTCCGAGCGCCGCTGCCGGTCGGACGTGCTGTCCTGCGCTCCTTGCGGGGCGTTCCTCAGCTCGGACGGCGCTCGGGGCGCCGTCGCCATCGCATCCCGGGGATCTGGCCCGGCTCCGCCCCGATGTGGTACCGCACCCGCCTGCCCCGCACACGCCGCGCGGGCGCCCGGCAGCCGCGCAACCAGAAGGGCGGCGCGCAGCGCCTCGGTTGAGGGTGGCGGCGGGAGACGGGCGGGAGGCAGCCGGGAGCGAGGCGCGCGTACGGATCGCGCGCGGTGACGTGGCGGACGACGGACACCGGCGGGTCAGCTCCTGCCGTGCCGCAGGGCCGGGTGCTCGCCCGCGGCGACCAGGTCCGAGACGGCCGTCTTCGGGTCGCGGCCGGTCACCAGGGACTCGCCGACCAGGACCGCGTCGGCGCCGGCGTTGGCGTACGCGATGAGGTCGTGCGGGCCGCGCACGCCGGACTCGGCGATCTTCACGACGCTGTCCGGGAGTTCGGGGGCGACGCGCTCGAAGGTGGAGCGGTCGACCTTCAGCGTCTTGAGGTCGCGGGCGTTGACGCCGATGACCCGGGCCCCGGCGTCGATCGCGCGCTCCGCCTCGTCCTCGTCGTGCACCTCGACGATCGGCGTGAGGCCGATCGACTCGGCGCGCTCGATGAGGGAGACCAGGGCGGGCTGCTCCAGGGCCGCCACGATCAGCAGGGCGAGGTCGGCGCCGTAGGCCCGGGCCTCCCAGAGCTGGTACGCGGTGACGATGAAGTCCTTGCGCAGGATCGGCACGTCGACGCGGGCGCGGACGGCCTCGAGGTCCGCGAGCGAGCCGCCGAAGCGGTGCTTCTCGGTGAGGACGGAGATGACGGCAGCGCCGCCCGCCTCGTAGTCCGCGGCCAGCCCCGCGGGGTCGGCGATCGCGGCGAGCGCCCCCTTGGACGGGCTGGAGCGCTTGACCTCGCAGATGACCTTGACGCCGTCGCCCCGCAGCGCGGCGGCGCCGTCCTTCGCCTCGGGAGCCTTGGCCACACGCTCCTTGAGCTCTTCGAGGCTGACGAGCGCCTGCCGCTCCGCGAGGTCGGCACGGACTCCGTCGATGATCTCGTCGAGCACGCTCACGCGAGCGGCCCCCTTCCTGACGGCTGAAAACTGACGTTCAAGCTGGGTACAAGCTGTTCTCGGATCGCCCACATCGGGCACTCCGATGGTCACTGCGATGATATCCACAGGCGGGCGAAGGCCCCGCATCCGGTTGACGCCGGTCCCACGTCCTGGACTCATCTCAGCGCACGGCCGCGGATTCACGGGTGCAGCCAGGCCCCGACCGGCAGATTCCTGACAACCGTGAAGCCCACGATCAGGACCCCTACCACCCAGACGTGTGCCGAACCGAACTCGATCCGCAGCTTCCTGCCACGCGCGGCGGAGACCGCCCACAGCAGCCATACCACGGCGAACACGAGATAGCCGACCACCGCGAGCGCATTGGCGCCGAGGGCCGCGGGGAAATCGCCGCGGATGAAGGCGTGCGCGCTGCGCAGGCCGCCACAGCCGGGGCAGTAGAGGCCGGTGAACTGCAGGAGCGGGCAGACGGGGTAGTGCCCCGGCTCGTTCGGGTCGACCGTGCCCACGTAGGCGAAGGCGGCGGCGACGGAGCCGAGCAGCGCGACGGGCACGAGCAGCCGGCGCGCGGCCGAGCCGGGTGGCGCCGGCGGCGCGAGCGGCGCAGGCGGCATCCCCGGCGGCGGCGGTGGCTGCCGTGACGACGGCGGTGGTGACAACTCGCCGGACAGCTCCGTGGATTCGGCGTTCACCCGAGCATTCTCCCCCGCCGTCCGCGTGGGCGCCCGGCGGGGAAACGCGCGGGAGGCGGCCCGGACCGTGTCCTGGCCGCCTCCGCGTCCGTACGAGGGCCGGTGTGCGCCCGCCGCTCAGCCCTCGGTCTGCGTGACCGGGTGCGCGTGCGGCTTCTGGCCCAGACCGGCGACCTTCATGGCGCCGCCGACGACGGCACCGGCGGCGATGAGGGCCATGCCCGCCCAGAAGCCGACCGGCTTGGCCATCACCATGAAGGCACCCGCGACGCAGAAACCGATGAAGGCGATGATGCTTCCGGTCCACGCGGCTGGGGTGTGTCCGTGGCCTGCCATGACTTGCTCCTCGTGTGCTCTGTGCGTGGGTGGTGGGTGGGTCCGCCCACCGCGAGTCGGACGCTCGCTCACATTGTCCCGCACGCGCGCGTCAGGCGTGAGCGCGGGGTGCGGGACACGCGCGTCGGGTCAGCCCTCGCGCGTGGGGTCCTCGCCGCGGTCCAGGGCCTTCCACAGCTCCTCGGGGCGCTCCGGGTCCACGGGGCGGCTCGCCCTGCGGGGGGCGGGGGCGCCGCCGCGCTCGTAGCGGCCGGACATGGCGGGCCAGCTGCCGCCGCGGGTGAGGGCGAGGATCCCGGCGATCAGGAGCAGCAGTCCGGCTGCGGCCGCGGCGTACGGCCAGCCGGTGTGGGTGAGGTCACCGATCCGGGCGGCGGCGTCGCCGGACGCCTCGGCGGCCTTCTCGTCCAGCGCCTCGGTGTCCTCCACGCCGAGCAGGGCGGCGACGATGATCCCGGCGCCGCTCGCCGCGAGCAGCAGCGAGACCAGGAAGCGGCCGGTGCGGCGCACGGCGAAGACGGCCACGAGGGCGGCGAGGCCCACTATGGCGAGGGCCGCGGGGACGCCGGTGACGTCGCTTCCCTTGGCGGTCAGCGGGAAGGCGCCGCCCGCCACGGACGCGGTGCCGTGCGCCCACGCCTGGCGGGAGGCGAGCAGCGCCAGGGCCGCGCCGACGGCGCCGAGAAGGAGGGCCGCGGCGAGGCTGCGCCGGCCGCCGCCCTTCGCCCGGGCGGCGGAGGCGGTCTCGGTACGGGGCTGCGGAACTGCTGAAGTCACCCGTCCACTATCCCTTATGCCCGCCCGTCGCCCACCACCACCCGTATAGGGAAGCGCTACGCGCCCTCTTCCTCGCCTGCGTGCAGCCGGTTGGCCGTGTGGATGGCGCGCAGCACGGCGGCGGCCTTGTTGCGGCACTCGTTGTCCTCGGCCACCGGGTCGGAGTCGGCGACGACACCGGCCCCGGCCTGCACGTATGCGGTGCCGTCGCGCAGGACCGCGGTGCGGATGGCGATGGCGGTGTCGGAGTCGCCGGCGAAGTCGAGGTAGCCGACGGCGCCGCCGTACAGGCCGCGCCGGGACGGCTCCAGCTCGTCGATGATCTGCATCGCGCGGGGCTTGGGGGCGCCGGAGAGGGTGCCCGCGGGGAAGCAGGCGGTCAGCACGTCGAAGGCGGTACGGCCCTCGGCCACCCGTCCGGTGACGGTGGACACGATGTGCATGACGTGCGAGTACTTCTCGATGGACATGAAGTCGACGACCTCGACGGAGCCGGGCTCGCAGACCCGCCCCAGGTCGTTGCGGCCGAGGTCGACCAGCATGAGGTGCTCGGCGCGCTCCTTGGGGTCGGCGAGCAGCTCCTCGGCGAGCGCCTGGTCCTCCTGCGGGGTCGCGCCGCGGTGCCGGGTCCCGGCGATGGGGTGCACCATCGCGCCGCCGTCCTCGACCTTGACGAGGGCCTCGGGCGAGGAGCCGACGACGTCGAAGCCGTCGAGGCGCAGCAGGTACATGTACGGCGAGGGGTTGGTGGCCCGCAGCACCCGGTAGACGTCCAGGGCACTGGCCGTGCAGCGGGTCTCGAAGCGCTGCGAGGGCACGACCTGGAACGCCTCGCCCGCGCGGATGCGCTCCTTGATGTCCTCGACGGCGACCTGGTACTCCGGGCCGCCCCACTTGGTGCTGAACTCGGGCAGCTCGGAGGGCGGCAGCGCGGCCGGGGCGGCGGGGACGGCGCGGGAGAGGTCGGCCTCCATCGCGTCGAGGCGGGCGACGGCGTCGGCGTACGCCTCGTCGACGCCGGTCTCCAGGTCGTTGTGGTTGATCGCGTTGGCGATCAGCATGACCGAGCCGTCCCAGTGGTCGAGCACGGCGAGGTCCGAGGTGAGCAGCATGGTCAGCTCGGGCAGCCGGAGCTCGTCGTTCTCGCCGGGGCCGATGTCCTCGAGGCGGCGCACGATGTCGTAGCCGAGGTAGCCGACCATGCCGCCGGTGAAGGGCGGCAGGTCGTGGGCGAGGTCGTGCGGGGTGTGCAGGGTCTCCACGGTGGCGCGCAGCGTGGCGAGCGGGTCGCCGGTGGTGGGCACGCCGACGGGCGGGGTGCCGAGCCAGTGCGTCTCGCCGTCGCGGGAGGTGAGGGTCGCGGCGCTGCGCACGCCGACGAAGGAGTACCGGGACCAGGAGCGCCCGTTCTCGGCCGACTCCAGGAGGAAGGTGCCGGGACGCTCGGCGGCCAGCTTCCGGTACAGGCCGACCGGGGTGTCCCCGTCCGCGAGGAGCTTGCGGCTGACGGGAATCACGCGTCGGTCGGACGCCAGCTTGCGGAAGGTCTCGAGATCCATGGTGAGAGCTTACGGGCGCAGGGCCGCCGGACAGCCGGGCGTCTCAGGGACTGGGTCACCTCTCGGGGACCGGGTCAACTCCCCTGCGGCGCCGTGACGGTGAGCCGGTCGGTGTCGAAGCAGGTGCGGGTGCCGGTGTGGCAGGCGGCGCCGACCTGGTCGACCTGGACGAGGACGGTGTCGGCGTCGCAGTCGAGGGCGACCGACTTCACGTACTGGAAGTGTCCGGAGGTGTCGCCCTTGACCCAGTACTCCTGGCGGCTGCGGGACCAGTAGGTGCAGCGTCCGGTGGTGAGGGTGCGGTGCAGCGCCTCGTCGTCCATCCAGCCCAGCATCAGCACCTCACCGGTGTCGTACTGCTGGGCGATGGCGGGGACGAGCCCGTCGGCGCTGCGCTTGAGGCGGGCGGCGATGGCGGGATCGAGGCTGGTGGGCGGGGGCGTGCTGCTCATGGGGCCATTGTGCCGCCCCTCACCGGGCCACCGGGAGGGACGTCCACTGGGCGGACCTCGTACTCGGTCGTAGGCTTGCCGCATGTCGACCCATGCCAAGCGTGAACGACTTCTCCTCGCCGACCTCCTGGAGGCGCAGGGTCCGGACTCCCCCACCCTGTGCGGGGGCTGGACCACCCGCGATCTGGCGGCCCATGTGGTGGTGCGCGAGCGGCGTGCGGACGCCGCGGGCGGCATCCTCATCAAGCAGCTGGCACAGCGCCTGGAGAGGGTGCAGGCGGAGTTCGCCCAGAAGCCGTACGAGGAGCTGATCCAGCTCATCAGGACCGGTCCGCCCCGCTTCTCGCCCTTCTCCCTGAAGCAGATCGACGAGGCGGCCAACGCCGTCGAGTTCTATGTGCACACGGAGGACGTGCGCCGCGCGCAGCCCGACTGGACGCCGCGCGAGCTCGACCCGGTCTTCCAGGACGCGCTGTGGGCGCGCCTGGAGCGGATGGCGCGGGTGATGGGCCGCAAGTCGCCGACGGGCCTGGTACTGCGCCGCCCGGACGGCCGGACGGTGGTGGCCCACAAGGGCGCGCCGGTGGTGACGGTGACCGGGGAGCCGAACGAGCTGCTCATGTTCACGTACGGACGGCAGGAGACCGCCGACGTCGAGCTGGACGGCGACAAGGAAGCGATCGCCCGGGTGCGGGACACCAAGCAGCTCGGCATCTGAGTCCACCGGATCCGGGGGGCGCACGCAGGGAGCACTCTCATGATCAAGCTCGCCATGGCCGGGGTGTACGTCGACGACGTGGCGAAGGCCCACGCCTTCTACACGGACGTGCTGGGCTTCGAGACGCGCACGCACGTCGACATGGGCGGCGGCGCGCCGTTCGTGACGGTGGGCGCGGCCGGGGCGCAGGCGGACATGGAGCTGCTCCTGGAGCCGGGCGACAGCCCGATCGCGGACCCGTACCGCAAGGCGCTGCGCGAGGCGGGCATCCCGAGCGTGGTCTTCTCGGTGGACGACGTGGCGGCCGAGCACGCCCGCCTGACCGGGCTCGGGGTGGCCTTCACGCAGCAGCCGCAGCGCCAGGGCCAGGTGCTCATGGCGGTGCTCGACGACACGGTGGGGAATCTGGTGCAGCTGATGCAGCAGGTCGGCTGACGGGTCCGGGACGGCGGCTCAGCGGGGCAGTTCGGCGCGGCGCAGGGCGCGGGAGCAGAGCGCGTACGCCCCGCCCGCCGCGCTGAGCGCCGCGCTCGCGACGAAGACGGGGCCGATGCCCCAGGCGCCGATGGCGGCACCGGTCACGGGGTAGGTGAGCGGGGCGAGGCCCACGGTGAAGAGCATGCCGATCGAGGTGACGCGGCCCAGGTAGGCGGGGTCGGCGTGGGTCTGCGCCAGCGCGGCGCAGAGCGCGCCGCCGAGGCCCGTGCACAGGCCGACGCCGAGCGCGGCGAGGGCGGCGAGGGTGACCGACGGCGCGAAGCCGATCGCGGCCAGCGCGGCGGCGCCCAGCAGCAGGCCGTACGCCTGCACCGCACCCGCCCGGGGTATCCGCCCCCGCACCGCGAGCAGCAGCGACGCGAGACCGGCCCCGGTGCCGAACCCCGCGACGACCCAGCCGAGCCCGGCAGCCCCCCAGCCCCGCTCGTCCGCGAGCAGCACCAGGCCGATGTTGGCGGGCCCGGTGAAGCCGAGCTCCCCCACCGCGATCACGACGAGCAGCGGGGCGAGGACACGGTGGCCGCGCAAGTACCGCAGTCCGTCGCGCAGTTGGCGCCAGGCCGTGCCGTCACTCGCGGCCGCGGCGTCGTCGGCGGGCAGGGCACGCAGGCGTACGGAGAGCAGCAGCGGAAGGGAGACGGCGAACAGGGCCCCGGCGAGCGCGAACGCCGCCGCCGAGCCGCCGACCGCCACCGCGAGGCCACCGAGCGGGGCTCCGGCCACCAGCCCGATGCGCTGTGCGAGGCCCCGCATCCCCTGCACCCGGCTCAGCTCGCCCCGTGACGTGATCTGCGGCGGCAGCGCGCCCACACTGGGCACGAACAGCGCGTCCACCGCCCCGAAGACCAGGGCGACGGCCGCGAGCAGCCAGATCCCCGGGGACGACACCAGGAGCAGGCCGGCGACCGCGAGGATCACCAGGCAGCGCACCGCATCGCTGACGATGACGACCCGGCGCGGACCGAACCGGTCGGCGACCACTCCCCCGCCCAGCATCAGCGCGGCGCGCGGCACGGATCCCAGGGC
The DNA here is from genome assembly GCF_050510915.1 of Streptomyces odontotermitis. Lineage (NCBI taxonomy): Bacteria > Bacillati > Actinomycetota > Actinomycetes > Kitasatosporales > Streptomycetaceae > Streptomyces > Streptomyces odontotermitis. Next base: position 351,835 of record NZ_JBNJLS010000001.1, read on the forward strand.
GAGCACGAGCCCGGCCTGCCCCGGGCTGCCGCTGCGGGCGGCGGCCCAGGACAACGCGACGTAGTAGGCGGCGTCGCCGACCATCGAGGCGGTGTACGCACCGAGCCAGCGCAGGACGTTTCCGTCGCGGTGGGCGGGCTTTTCGGGGGCGACGGGCGTACGTATCTCTGTGGCGGTCATGGGCGGCTGGCTCCTCAGGTCCGGAACGGGAAGCTGTAGAGGTGCAGTGCGACGTGCTCGCGCCCTTCCGTGTCGCCCGCCTCGTCGGCGGCCTTGCCCCGCTCCTGGAACCTGTCGACCAGGGCCCGCAACTCGCCGCCGAGCTCGGCCAGTTCGGCGGCGGTGAGCCGGGCCAGGTAGTCGGAGCTGTCGGCGGCGGACTGCCACTCGGGGCTCCAGGCCGCCTGCTCGTCCACATAGCGGAGGTAGCGCTCGCTGCGGTACTGGAAGAGGGTGCGCAGGGCGGCGTTGTGGGCGGCCAGCTCCTCGGGCGCGTCCTGGAAGTCCTTCCGGTGGAAGCTCAGGCTCTCCTGGGCGGGCTTCCACCACCGTTCCCGGCCGTCCCCGCTGCCCGCCTCGGCCTCTTCGATGAGGCCGTACTCGGCGAGCTTGCGCAGGTGGTAGCTGACCAGCGAGACCGCCTCGTCGACCTCCTCCGCGAGCTGGGACGCCGTCGCGGTGCGCCGCACGTACAGCGCGCCGTAGAGCTTCATCCGCAGCGGGTGCCCCAGCGCCTTCAGCGTGCCGAGGTCCGTGATCCTGCGCGTCCCCGGCTTGTCCTTCTCCTTGCCGCTCATGCCTCCACCGTAGATACGAAAGAAAAGTTGCGCAACAAGTCTTGCGCAACTTTCCCTTCGTATCTGGGCAAGACGAAGCCCCGGCCACCACAGGCGACCGGGGCCCCACAAAAGCGACGGGCTCAGCGCACGGGATGTCCCGCCTCGCGCAGCGTCTGCTTGACCTCGCCGATCCGCAGATCCCCGAAGTGGAAGACCGACGCCGCGAGCACCGCGTCCGCGCCCGCCGCGACCGCCGGCGGGAAGTGGTCGAGGCGGCCCGCGCCGCCGGACGCGATGACCGGCACCGTGACGTGCTTGCGTACGGCCTCGATCATCTCGATGTCGTAGCCGTCCTTCGTGCCGTCCGCGTCCATCGAGTTGAGCAGGATCTCGCCCGCGCCCAGCTCGGCGGCCCGGTGGGCCCATTCGACGGCGTCGATCCCGGCGGACCTGCGGCCGCCGTGGGTGGTCACCTCGAAGGAGCCCGACTCGGTGCGGCGGGCGTCGACCGACAGGACCAGGACCTGGCGGCCGAAGCGCTCGGCGATCTCGCGGATCAGCTCGGGGCGGGCGATCGCGGCCGTGTTGACCCCGACCTTGTCCGCGCCCGCGCGCAGCAGCTTGTCGACGTCGTCGGCGGTGCGCACGCCGCCGCCGACCGTGAGCGGGATGAAGACCTGCTCGGCGGTGCGGCGCACCACGTCGTACGTGGTCTCGCGGTTGCCGGAGGACGCGGTGATGTCGAGGAAGGTCAGCTCGTCGGCGCCCTCCGCGTCGTACACCTTGGCCATCTCGACGGGGTCGCCCGCGTCACGCAGGTTCTGGAAGTTGACGCCCTTGACGACCCGGCCGTTGTCGACGTCCAGGCAGGGGATGACTCGTACGGCGAGGGTCATGACTGCGGGGTTCCTCTGAATGCTTCGAGTTCCACTTCGACCAGGATGCGCGGGTCGACGAAGCCGGAGACGACGGCCATGGTCGTCACGGGCCGGACGCCGCCGAAGACCTCTTTGTGGGCCCGGCCGACCTCGTCGACGTCCCGCGCGTGGGTCAGCAGCAGCCGGGTGCGGATCACGGACTCGGCGCCGAGCCCGAACTGGCCGATCGCGTCGAGGGCGTTGGCGAAGGCGACGCGCGCCTGCTCATAGGGATCGCCCTCGCCGTACAGGACGTCGCCCTTGAAGGACGTCGTCCCGCCGACCACCACCCGGTCGCCCGCCGCGACGGCGCGCGCGAAGCCGTACGCGTCCTCCCAGGGACTGCCGCTCTGCACCCGCAGCACATCACTCATGACGACACCGCCTCCAGGGCCTCTTCCAGCGTGAACGCCTTCGCGTACAGCGCCTTGCCGACGATGGAGCCCTCGACGCCCAGCGGCACGAGCTCCGCGATGGCGCGCAGGTCGTCGAGCGAGGACACGCCGCCGGAGGCGACCACCGGGCGGTCCGTCGCCGCGCAGACGTTCTTCAGGAGCTCCAGGTTGGGGCCCTGCAGCGTGCCGTCCTTGGCGATGTCGGTGACCACGTAGCGGGCGCAGCCCTCGGCGTTCAGGCGCTCCAGGGTCTCGTAGAGGTCGCCGCCGTCGCGGGTCCAGCCGCGGCCGCGCAGCGTGGTGCCCCGTACGTCCAGGCCGACCGCGATCTTGTCGCCGTGCTCGGCGATGACCTTGGCGACCCACTCGGGGGTCTCCAGGGCGGCGGTGCCGAGGTTGACGCGGGTGCAGCCGGTGGCCAGGGCGGCGGCGAGCGTGGCGTCGTCGCGGATGCCGCCGGACAGCTCCACCTTGATGTCCATGGCCTCGGTGACCTCGCGGACCAGGGCGCGGTTGTCGCCGGTGCCGAAGGCCGCGTCCAGGTCGACCAGGTGCAGCCACTCGGCGCCCGAGCGCTGCCAGGAGAGGGCGGCCTGGAGCGGCGAGCCGTAGGAGGTCTCGCTGCCGGACTCGCCGTGCACGAGGCGGACGGCCTGGCCGTCGCGGACGTCGACGGCGGGGAGCAGTTCGAGCTTGTTCGTGGGGGAAGCAGTCACAGTACGGAGATCCAGTTCTTGAGCAGCTGAGCTCCGGCGTCGCCGGACTTCTCGGGGTGGAACTGGGTGGCCCACAGCGCGCCGTTCTCCACGGCGGCCACGAAGGGCTCGCCGTGCGTCGACCAGGTCACCTTCGGGGCGCGGAAGTTGGGGTTGCCGACCTCGAAGTCCCAGTGGTGCACCGCGTAGGAGTGCACGAAGTAGTAGCGGGCGTCGGCGTCGAGGCCCGCGAAGAGCTGGGAGTCCTCGGGCGCCTCGACGGTGTTCCAGCCCATGTGCGGCACGATGTCGGCCTTCAGGGGCTCGACGGTGCCCGGCCACTCGTCCAGGCCCTCGGCCTCGACGCCGTGCTCGATGCCGCGCGCGAAGAGGATCTGCATGCCGACGCAGATGCCCATGACGGGGCGCCCGCCGGCGAGACGGCGGCCCACGACCCAGTCGCCGCGCGCCTCCTTCAGACCCTTCATGCACGCCTCGAAGGCGCCGACGCCGGGGACGAGCAGCCCGTCGGCGTTCATGGCCCTGTCGTAGTCGCGGGTGATCTCGACGTCGGCGCCCGCGCGGGCGAGGGCGCGCTCGGCGGAACGGACGTTCCCGAAGCCGTAGTCGAAGACGACAACTTTCTTGTCAGTCATGGCAGTTCAGGTCAATTCCAGTAGTCGAGCCGCAGGATCCCCGCGGCCAGGCACATGACGGCGCCGATGGAGAGCAACGTGATCAGGCTCTTCGGCATCCCCTGCTTGACGAAGGAGATGACGCCGCCGATCAGGAAGAGGCCGACGACGATGAGGATGGTGTTGAGGCCGGTCATCGCTTACAGCGCACCCTTCGTGGACGGAAGGATGCCCGCCGCGCGCGGGTCGCGCTCACAGGCGTAGCGCAGCGCGCGGGCCAGGGCCTTGAACTGGCACTCCACGATGTGGTGGGCGTTGCGCCCGTACGGCACGTGCACGTGCAGCGCGATCTGCGCCTGCGCGACGAAGGACTCCAGGATGTGCCGGGTCATCGTCGTGTCGTACTCGCCGATCATCGGCGCCATGTTCTCGGGCTCGGTGTGCACCAGGTACGGGCGGCCGCTGAGGTCCACCGTCACCTGGGCGAGCGACTCGTCCAGCGGCACCGTGCAGTTGCCGAAGCGGTAGATGCCGACCTTGTCGCCGAGGGCCTGCTTGAAGGCGGCGCCGAGGGCGAGAGCGGTGTCCTCGATGGTGTGGTGCGAGTCGATGTGCAGGTCGCCCTCGGTCTTGACCGTGAGGTCGAAGAGGCCGTGGCGGCCGAGCTGGTCGAGCATGTGGTCGTAGAAGCCGACCCCGGTCGACACGTCGACCTGTCCGGTGCCGTCGAGGTCGATCTCGACGACGACGGAGGTCTCCTTGGTGGTGCGCTCCACGCGTCCTACGCGGCTCATGCTCCGAACTCCTTCTTCACTTCACGGGCCGCGTCCAGGAACGCGTCGTTCTCTTCCGGGGTCCCCACGGTCACCCGCAGCCGTCCCGGTACTCCGTTGTCACGGATCAGGACGCCGCGGTCGAGGATGAACTGCCAGACGGCATGCGGGTCTTCGAAGACACCGAACTGGATGAAGTTGGCGTCGGCGACGGTCACCTCGAAACCGAGGCCCGTCAACTCCTCGACCACGCGGTCCCGTTCGGCCTTCAGCTGCTCGACGTACTGGAGCAGCGTGTCGGTGTACTCCAGGGCGGCGAGCGCCGTCGCCTGGTTCACGGCCGACAAGTGGTAGGGCAGGCGCACCAGCTGGACCGCGTCGACCACGGCCGGGTCGGCGGCGAGGTAGCCGAGCCGGAGCCCGGCGGCGCCGAACGCCTTGGACATGGTGCGCGAGATCACCAGGTTCGGGCGGCCCTCGATCAGCGGCAGGAGCGATGCGCCGTGGCTGAACTCGGTGTACGCCTCGTCGACGACGACGATCGCGTCCTGCCCGGCCGCCTCGTACAGCGCGAGGACGTCCTCGCGGGCGACCGCGTTGCCCGTGGGGTTGTTGGGGCTGGTGATGAAGACGACGTGCGGCTTGTGGGTGCGGATCGCCTCGACGGCGCCCGGCACGTCCAGGGAGAAGTCGTCGCGGCGCGGGGCGCTCGCCCACCCCGTATTGGTGCCGCGGGCGAGCAGCGGGTGCATCGAGTACGAGGGCTCGAAGCCGAGCGCCGTGCGGCCGGGGCCGCCGAACGCCTGGAGGAGCTGCTGGAGCACCTCGTTCGACCCGTTGGCCGCCCACACCTGCTCGAAGCCGACCCCGAAGCCGGTCGTGCGGGTCAGATAGCGGGCCAGCTCGGTGCGGAGCTCGACCGCGTCCCGGTCGGGGTAGCGGTTGAGGTGGCGGGCGGCGTCGGCGACGCGCTCGGCGATCCGCCGCACGAGGGGCTCGGGCAGGGGGTACGGGTTCTCGTTCGTGTTCAGGCGGACGGCGACGTCCAACTGCGGGGCGCCGTAAGGGGACTTGCCGCGCAGCTCGTCGCGCACGGGAAGGTCGTCGATCCGGGTCACTGGCCGGGCACCTTCCATCCGAAGCGCGCCTTGACGGCGGCGCCGTGCGCGGGCAGGTCCTCGGCCTCGGCGAGCGTCACCACGTGGTGGGCGACGTCGGCGAGGGCGTCCTTCGTGTAGTCCACGACGTGGATGCCGCGCAGGAAGGACTGCACGGACAGGCCCGAGGAGTGGCAGGCGCAGCCGCCGGTGGGCAGCACGTGGTTGGAGCCCGCGCAGTAGTCGCCCAGGGAGACCGGGGCCCAGGGGCCGACGAAGATCGCGCCCGCGTTCTGCACCCGGTCGGCGAGGGCGGCGGCGTCGGCGGTCTGGATCTCCAGGTGCTCCGCGCCGTACGCGTCGACGACCTTGAGGCCCTCCTCCAGGCCGTCGACCAGGACGATCGCCGACTGCTGCCCCTTGAGGGCGGGCACGATCCGGTCCTCGATGTGCTTGGTGGCCGCGACCTGCGGCTCCAGCTCCTGCTCGACGGCCTCGGCGAGCGCCGGCGAGTCGGTGACCAGGACGGCGGCGGCGAGCGGGTCGTGCTCGGCCTGGCTGATCAGGTCGGAGGCGACGTGCGCCGGGTCGGCCGTGTCGTCCGCGAGGATCGCGATCTCGGTCGGGCCGGCCTCGGCGTCGATGCCGATCCTGCCGGTGAAGTAGCGCTTGGCGGCGGCGACCCAGATGTTGCCGGGCCCGGTGACCATGTTGGCCGGGGGGCAGGACTCGGTACCGTACGCGAACATCGCGACGGCGGTGGCACCGCCGGCCGCGTACACCTCGTCGACGCCGAGCAGCGCGCAGGCGGCGAGGATCGTCGGGTGCGGCAGACCGCCGAAGTCGGCCTGCGCCGGGGAGGCGAGGGCGATCGACTCGACGCCCGCCTCCTGCGCGGGCACGACGTTCATGACCACCGACGACGGGTACACCGACCGGCCGCCCGGCGCGTACAGCCCGACGCGCTCGACCGGCACCCACTTCTCGGTGACCGTGCCGCCGGGCACGACCTGCGTGGTGTGCGGGGCGCGGCGCTGGGCGCGGTGGACGGTGCGGGCGCGGCGGATGGACTCCTCCAGGGCCGCGCGCACGGCGGGGTCGAGGGCCGCGAGGGCGTCCTTGAGGGCCTGCTCGGGAACCCGTACGGACTCCAGCCGCACGCCGTCGAACTTCTCCGCGTACTCGATCAGCGCCGCGTCGCCCCGATGATGCACGTCCTCGCAGATGGGCCGGACCTTTTCCAGGGCGGCCGCGACGTCGAAGTCGGCACGGGGCAGCAGAGCGCGAAGGGCGGCACCCGACGGAAAGTCCGTGAGGGAGTCGCTGCGCAGATCGATTCGAGAGATCACATGCCCAATTCTCTCAGACCCCGGTTTCCGGCCGGACGTCCGTATCACTGGCTGATACGAGCGCCCCACCCTGGCTGATACGAAGCCGACCCGTCCCGTAAGACCGCGTTCACCACTAGCGTTCAGGCCGTCACTGAACGGGCATGAACAGTTGTACGAGGCACGGGTGCGCCCGCGGCAGAGGTACATGCAGGAACGGGGAGGACAACAGCAGTGGTCGACGGCACCACCACGGATCCGTCCATCGGGGACCCGCCCGACGAGCTGACCGCGGCGGAGGTGGGCATGTGGCAGGCGTTCCGCAACGGCAGCGTGTACGACCTGCGCTCCGGTGACCCGGCGGAGGACGATCCGCACGGCGGCCACCCCTGGGGTCCCGAGCGCAGCGTGCGGGCGCGCATCGTCGCCTGGCTGCTGCTGGACGGGCCGCCAGCCCTGCCCGGCCGGGTCTCGTCCCTGAAGCTCGCCGGGCTCCAGATCACGGACACCCTCGACCTCGCGGGCGGCAGCGTCGTGCCCTACGCGGAGCTGAAGCACTGCCGCTTCGAGAAGGAGATCCTGCTCCCCGAGGCCCACTTCACGACGCTGCGCCTGGTCGACTGCTCGATCCCGCGCCTGGAGGCGGCCCGCATCCACACAGAGGGCGACCTGCACCTGCCGCGCTGCCGGATCCACAACGGCGTCCGGCTCACCGACGCCCAGATCGGCACGGACCTGCTGCTCAACCAGGCCGTGATCTACCGGGACCGGCGCGGCTCCTCGATCATGGGCGACGGGCTCAGCGTGGGCCAGGACCTGCAGGCCGAGATGATGGAGTCGCACGGCGTCGTCAGCCTGCGCGGCGCGAAGATCGGCGTCTCGCTCAGCCTGCGCGGCAGCCGCCTGGCCAATCCGTACGGCCCGCGCGCGCTCAACGCCCCGCAGCTGACCGTCGAGCGCAGCCTGTATCTGACCCCGGCCGGGGTCAGCCCGCTGCAGTCCAGCGGCGCCACCCCGGCGCGCGGCACCCGCGTGCAGCGCTTCGAGTGCCAGGGCGGCATCCGCCTGGACGACGGCCGCTTCGGCGACGCCGTCGACTTCGCCCAGGCCCGCTTCGAGCTGCAGAACGACCAGGAGGTGTCGCTGCGCCGCGTCCAGACCCCCGAGCTGCGCTTCCTCGGCGAAGCCCCCCGGCGCGGCAAGGTCGTCCTGTCCGGCGCGAAGGTGGTCAACCTGATGGACAAGGCCGTCAGCTGGCCCGGCCCCGGCCGGCTCCAGATGGGCGGCTTCACCTACGAGAACCTCGTCCCGCAGGGCGGCTTCCCGCTGTCGCGGCGGATCGAGTGGGTCTCGGCCGCGACCGCCGAGTACAACCCGGAGCCGTACGAGCGGCTGGCCACCGTCCTGCGCAACGGCGGCGAGGACGCGGACGCCCGCGAGGTGCTCCTCGCCAAGCAGCGGCGCCGCCGCGAGACCCTGCCGCTGGCCGCGAAGGTGTGGGGCTTCGCGCAGGACTGGACGGTCGCCTACGGGTACCGGCCGGGCCGGGCGGCGCTGTGGATGGCGGTCCTGTGGGCGATCAGCGCGGTGGCGTTCTCCCGGGCCGACCACCCGGCGATCAAGCCGGGCGAGCACCCGCACTGGAACCCGGCGCTGTTCACGCTCGACCTGCTGCTCCCCGTGATCGACCTGGGCCAGGGCAACTACTGGATGCTGCGCGGCGGCTGGCAGTGGTTCGCGACGGCCCTGATCCTGCTCGGCTGGATCCTGGCGACGACGGTGGCGGCGGGCGCGACGCGGCTGCTGCGCAGAAGCTGAACCGTTATCGGCCGCCAGGCAACCCCCTGAAATTCTCAGCCGTCCTCCCACCGCAAGCATCAAGTCCGCCCGGCGGAGGGGGAGGTGGGGGTCGTGCCACTGCTGCGCGCGCTCATCCGCACCGCCCGCATGATCCGGCACACCCCGGCCCTCGCCGCGGGCCTGCCCGCCGACGACGAGGTGCTGCTCGACGCCCCGGACGAGCAGCTCGCGCCCGCCCTCGTCGCCGCCGGTCACGGCGATCACGGCCCCGCCGCCAAGCTCCTCGCCGCGACCCGCGAGAGCGCCGAGTGGGAGAACCGCGACCGCTACACGGCCCGGCTCGCCACCTTCGCCCGCTCCCGGCCCGAGTGGTTCGACGCCTGGCAGGAGGCGGCGCCGCACGACCCGGACGCCCTCCTGGTCCGGGCCGAGCTCGCGGTCCTCACCGGCTGGGAGTCGCCCGCCCGCGCCGAGATCCTGCGCGGGTCGGGCCCGCTGGTCGCCGCGGCCGCCGAGGCCGACCCGCGCGACCCGGTGCCCTGGCGCATCGCCCTCGACCACGCGCGCGGCGCCCATGTCCCGCGCTCCGACTTCGACCGGCTGTGGGCCGAGGCGGTCCGCCGCTCCCCGCACCACTACGGCTGCCACGCCTCGGCCCTGCAGTACCTCTCGGCCGCCTGGTACGGCTCGCACCGCGCGTGCTTCGCCTTCGCCGAGGAGGCAGCGGGGCAGACGCTCTCCGGGTCCCTGGTGCGGGCGCTGCCGGTCCGGGCCGCCTTCGCGTATCTCACGAGCCCCTCGAATCCCATGGGTGTGGCGCGAAGCGTCTCGATGAGGGGCGGTGGTCGGGAGACGGGCGGGCGCGTGCCGCGCGAGCGCCTGGACGCCGCCGCCGATCTCGCGATCGCGCTCTCCCGGGAGTACGAGGCGGGCGACCCCTACCCCGCCGAGGTCCGCAACCTCCTCACCTACGTCCTGGTCAGGCTGGAGCGCTGGCCGGAGGCCCTGGAGCAGCTGCGCCTGATCGGGCGGTACGCGACGTCGTTCCCGTGGGACCGGATCTCCTCGGATCCGCTCGGCCAGTTCCTGGAACTCCGCGACGGCGTACGCATCGAGGTGGCCTCCACGACGCCGCTGCGGGCTCCGCGCGGCTAGCGGACCCGGGCGACCATTAGGCTTGCCGTTCGTGACCACCGTCCGGCTCCCGCTCTTCCCGCTCAACTCGGTGCTGTTCCCGGGGCTCGTGCTGCCCCTGAACGTCTTCGAGGAGCGTTATCGCGCCATGATGCGCGAGCTGCTGAAGTCCCCCGAGGAGGACCAGCGCCAGTTCGCCGTCGTCGCGATCCGCGACGGCCTCGAGGTGGCGCCGAGCGCCCCGGGCCTGCCCGACCAGACCTCGGTGCCCGAGCTGGGCCCCGCCGCGGGCTTCGGCGACGACCCCGCGCACGCCTTCCACGCGGTGGGCTGCATCGCGGACGCGGCCACCATCCGGGAGCGCCCCGACGGCGGCTTCGAGGTCCTGGCCACCGGCACGACGCGGGTGCGGCTGCACTCCGTCGACGCCTCGGGGGCGTTCCTCACGGCCGAGGTCGAGGAGCTGGAGGAGGAGCCGGGCGAGGGCGCGGGGACGCTCGCGGAGGGCGTCCTGCGGGCGTTCAAGAGCTACCAGAAGCGGCTCGCCGGGGCCCGGGAGCGGTCCCTGTCGACGGGCGCGGAGCTGCCGGACGACCCGTCGGTCGTCTCGTACCTGGTCGCCGCGGCGGCCGTCCTGGACACCCCCACGAAGCAGCGCCTCCTGGAGGCCGAGACCACGGCGGCCCGGCTGCACGACGAGCTGAAACTCCTGCGCGCGGAGACCGCCGTGATCCGTAAGCTGCCGTCGCTGCCCGCGACGGACCTCACCCGCGGGCCGACGAGTCTCAACTGACGTAAGGCGCGAGGACCTTGGCGAAGAAGCAGAAGAAGCAGCAGTCCGGGGGGACCCCGGCGACCGTGGCCCTGACCGCCGCGGGCGTCGCGTACACGGTCCACGCCTACGAGCACGACCCCGCCCACCCCTCGTACGGCGAGGAGGCCGCCGAGGCCATGGGCGTCTCCCCCGACCGGGTCTTCAAGACGCTGGTCGCGGAGGTCGACGGCGAGCTGACCGTCGCCGTCGTGCCCGTCGCGGGCTCCCTCGACCTGAAGGCGCTGGCCGCCGCGGTCTCCGGCAAGCGGGCCGTGATGGCCGACCCGGCCGCCGCCGAGCGCACCACGGGCTATGTGCGCGGCGGGATCTCACCGCTGGGCCAGCGCAAGAAGCTCCGCACCGTCCTGGACGACTCGGCCTCGGCGCACGCCACGATCTGCGTCTCGGCGGGCCGCCGCGGCCTCGAGGTGGAGCTGGCGCCCGCGGATCTGGCGGCACAGACGGGCGCGGTCCTGGCACCGGTCGGAAGGGCCTGATCTCGCCCCTGCTCCGCGCGCACCCCCTCGACGAAGTGCATGCCCTCGGCTAAGTACCGAGGACATGTCGAAGAAGACGCGCAAGCGGAAGTGGCGGGTCAAGAAGGGCCGGGCCAACCACGGGAGGCGCCCGGCGTAGCGCTACTGGACGGGGCCCGCGTCCTCGTACGGCGTCGGATAGAGCGCGGGCTCCGGGTCGCGCGGCCCGAACAGCGCGGTCAGGCCCAGATGCAGGGCCATCGCGGCGACGGGCCACGCCAGCAGCGCGCCCTTGGCCTTGAGCTCCAGGGGTGCGTCGAACACGACGCCCTTGCCGACCTGCTTGGCGTGCGCGACGACGTCCGTCTCGGGGCCGAACCAGCCGCCGACCTTCCAGGCGAGCAGCGAGCCGAGCAGCCCGCCGAGCGCGAGCCCGACCACCAGCGGGATGCCGCCGCGCCTGCGGACCAGGAAGACGACGACGGCGCTGAGCAGGCCGAAGCCGAGCCCGAGCAGGGTGAACGTTCCGTCTACACCGATCGCCTGCTCGCCCTCGGTGTCCTTGAGGTAGACCGCGGTGTTGTCCGCGATGAGCGGGATGCGCGGTGCGAGCCAGAGCCAGAGCAGTCCGAGCAGCACTCCGCTGACCGCGACCGCGACCATGATCACTAGGGCCTGCAGCACTTCGACGTGCACGCCGGGCCCGTTCTCCTCGTACGCCTGCGGGGACATGGCTCCTGAGGGCTGAGCGTCGGACGGCCAGGACTCGTGCGGGGGTTCGTTGTGCGGCGGTTGGGAGGGTGTCAGCGGTGCGGTCACCCACACATGGTGCCAGCCCCTGCTGTGGACCGCGTCACCGGACGGCCGCTCGGCGGTACGCCCAGGTCGCCACGGCCAGCGAGGCGACGCCGACGCCCGCGCAGACGGCCAGGTCGAGGGCGACGACGGCCCAGTCCGGGTGCGGCCCGAAGGTGCGCGCGAAGGCTTCGACCCCGTACGTGGACGGCAGCAGGTCCCGCGCGAACTGCAGCACCTGCGGCATCCGGTCGGCCGGGAGCACCCCGAGCAGCAGCGCCGCCGACATCCCCAACTGGCCGAGCAGCGTGGCCAGTTCGGGCCGCGGCGCGAGCAGCCCGAGCGCCGCCCCGAGCCCGGCGAGCGCGGCGCCCGCGAGCGGGATGACCGCGGCGAGCACCCACAGGTGCGTCAGCGGGAGCCCGAAGAGCCCGCACCCCACGACGGCCGTGACGAGGGTCCCCGGCACCGTGAAGGAGGCGTACGCGGCCGCGGCGCCGAGCACCACGGCGGCGGGCGGCACGGGCAGCGTGGCGTAGTGGTCGAGCCCGCCGTCGGCCCGCAGCTGCCCGAAGTACTGGGCGAGCAGATTGAGCGCGACGAACGCGACGACGAGCACGGACGACCCGGCGACCACGGCCCGCGCCTCCCCGCCCCCGTCCACGACGCCCCGCATCAGGATCATGATCCCGACGGACTGGAAGGTCGCGACGAACAGCAGCGGGATCCGGGCGACCCGCGCCCGGGACAGCTGTGCGCGGTAGACCGCCGAGAGGGCGGGCAGCAGCCGCGCCCGCGCCCCGAGAGGCGCCGCCTCACTCACGGCACGGGCCCCGTCGTCCTCGGCCCGCACGACGGCTTCCAAGGGCACCGCGCTCACCGGCCACCACTCCTGGTCTCGTACGTACAAGGGCTCACGTCTTGGGTCACGCCTGCGGTCATGTCTCCGGTCATGTCTCCGGCCACGTCTCCGGTCACGCCTTCACCAGCCCCTGCCCGCTCCCGCCGAGCGCCAGGTAGACGTCCTCCAGGCTCGGCGTCGCCAGCGTGAAGTCGTCGAGCGCCGCGAAGGCGGCCCCGCCCGTGACCGCGGCGACGGCGGCCCGCGCCTCGTCCGGGGCGAGCCGCAGCGACCAGCGGCGCCCCGACTCCACGGCGGACGACCGGAGCGCGGCCACCTCGGGCACGTCGACGGGCGCCTTCTCCCGCCACACCAGCTCCACGCGCACCTCGCCCGCGACCCGCTCCTTCAGGCCCACGGGGGTGTCGCAGGCGATGACCTTGCCGCGGTCCAGGACGGCGACGCGGTCGAGGACGGTCTCGGCCTCGATGACGTTGTGGGTGACGAGCACGACGGTCGAGCCGGACTCGGCCCGGCGCCGGTCGACCGCGGCCCAGACCGCGCGCCGGGCGACGGGGTCCATGCCGGTCGTCGGCTCGTCGAGCACGAGCAGCGGCCGCTCCCCCACCAGCGCGGTGGCGAAGCAGGCGAGCCTGCGCTGCCCGCCGGAGAGCTTCTTCAGGGGCCGGGAGGCGAGCGGCGTCAGGGCCAGCTCGTCCAGCACGGCGTCCCGCTCCGCACGGGCGCTCCTCGCGTCGAGGCCGCGCAGCCGCCCGGTGGTCTCGACGGCGAGCGAGACGGTCAGCTCGTCCAGGGCGGTGGACTCCTGCCCCAGGTACGCGAGGATGCGCGCGGCCCGCTCGGGGTGGCGGACGATGTCGTGCCCGAGGATCTCGACGCTGCCGCTGTCCGGGCGCATCAGCCCGGTGAGCTGCCGCACGAGGGTCGACTTCCCGGCGCCGTTGGGCCCGAGCAGCCCGAAGATCTCGCCGCGCCTGACCTCCAGGCAGATCCCGTCGGTGGCGCGCACCTGCGGCGTCGCGGGTCTGCCGCGGCCGCCCCGGGCGGCCGGATAGGTCTTGACGAGGTCGCGCACCGCGCAGACGGCACCCCGGTCGTGTCCTTGCCGGTGCCCCTGCCGGACTGCCTGTGCCGAGCGCGTACTCACGAAGGACGAGAGTACGGGGTCCGATGTCCGGTATGGCGCACGGGGGGATATCAAGCCTGTCCGGCGATCGAGGACGAGCCGCCGAGCGGCGACGGGGGGCCAGGGGCGCAGCCCCGGACGGCGCCCCTCCCCCAAGCCGGGCAGGAGCACGGAGTGCGCCCCACGACTCAGTCCCCCGCGGGAGCGTGCTCCGCCGCGGTACGGACGTCGATCTCCCGCCAGAAGCCCGCCCGGATCGCGTACCGGTCGTGCTCGTCGATCTGGTCGTCCTTGTGGGCGAGCAGTCCGAAGCGCGCGGCGTACCGCAGCAGCTCGCCGTCGATGCGGTGCGGGATGCGCGGGTACATCGTCGACAGCTTCTGGAGGTTGTGCTGCTCGGGCAGGCGCGCCATCCAGCGGCGGGCGAAGACCTGGCCCACCTCGTAGGGGTCGCCGCCCACCGTGGTGATGTCCTCCTCGCGGTCGGCCCACCGCTGCTCGGCGGTGGTGAGCTGGGCGAGGGTCGGCAGCGCGGCGGCCTCGGGCCCCTCGGCGGCGCCGGGGGGACGCTCGACCCAGCCCTTGTCGGAGGACCAGCGCAGCGTCGCGTTGGTGTGCTCCTTGCCGACGGGTGTGCCGGGGCCGCGCAGGGCGGCGAGGTCCTTGGGGGTGGGGACGCCCTTCGCGGCGGGGATGCGCTCTCCGGTGCCGTTGGCCCCGCCGGGTGCGGGCTCGGTGTGCGGGGCCGCCTGGGCCTCGTCGGCGGACGGGGCGGCGGCAGCGGCGAGCGCGGACTCGGGCAGCGGCGCCGAGAGGATCGCGGCGATCTCGGGGCGCGGCACGGGCGGCGCGGCGCAGACCCCGCCGAGCTCCTTGGCGCGGACGGCCTTGGTGATCCAGGTGCGGTCCAGGACGCGGCGCTCGTCGGCCTCCGCGACCAGGTCCTCGGACTGGTTGTAGTCGCCGTCCGCGGCCTGCACGGCCCACAGGTGGACGGCGACGCCGTGCTCCTTGGCGGCCATCATGCCGGGCAGCAGATCGCCGTCCCCGGTGACGAGCACGACGTCGGAGCAGGCGCGGTTGCGGGCGAGCTCGGTGAGCTCGGCGTGCATCGCGGCGTCCACCCCCTTCTGTGCCCAGCGGCCGTCGCTGCGGGTCAGGGCGCCGAGCCGGACGGTGACCCGGGGCATGACCCGCAGCCTGCGGTGCTCCGGCTGCGGTACGCGGTCGGGGGCGCCGTCGAACCAGTAGATGCGCAGCAGGGGGCGCTCGGTGTCCGATTCGGCGCGGTCGCGCAGGCCCTGGATGAGGGCCGTGTGATCAACGGTGATCCGGGACCGGGACGGCTCTCCCGCGAGCAGACTCGCGGCGGCCCCCAGCAGATAGCCGGCGTCCACCAGGACGATGCAGCGGTCCACGCGATCCACCCTCTTTCCCTGGATATTCCCTGGAAGTAACGGAAGGAAGTAACTGAAAGTACCGAGGTCTTGAGATCTTGGAACATCTGAACCCCCGGGCGACCGCCAGGAATCCGTGAAGGAACGCCGGGATCACTTGCGGGACGCTTCGGGTTTCCTTCGAGTCTGCCCGACCTGGCGGGGCTTAACGGCCCGAACTCGATCTTCGGCGTGGCGTATCGGCAACTTCGGCTGAACGCCCCCCTTGTCAACGCCGCGCGCTGCCCATATCACGCACGGTAATTCTCCAAAATGCGCAGCTTGTCGCCCTATGTGAATCTGGTCGCATCCTGGCCCCCAGATCCCCCTCAGGAGGAAGATCACCATGGCCAAGAACAAGAACCGCAAGCAGGGCGGACAGCAGAATCGCGCGTCCTCGGCGGAGCAGGCGGCGGAGCAGGCCAAGTCCTCCGCGACGGAAGCCCAGTCGGCGATGGAGTCGCAGGCCCAGGGTTCCCCGGCGGACGTCGCCCGTAAGCACCAGCGCCGCTTTGGCCACAACTGACGCCACCGGCAGGGGTATTGATCCGCACGTGATCCACCCCAGGCACGACGAAGGGGCACCCCCGGACTCCGGGGGTGCCCCTTCGCGCGTACGGCCCGCGCGCGCCCTACTCGCCGAATCCGTGCCGCTCGTGGGCGACCATGAACGACCGCGGATCCTGCATCTCGGAGACGCGCGGCCGCACCACCTTGCGGCCGCCCTGGATCACCTCGTAGGCGAGCCGCACGTGCGACACCCGCTCGTTCAACTCCATGCCCGGGAAGTAGGACTTGAGGGAACTCTGCGCCGTCCACGGGGACTGGTGCGCCTCCCTGAGCAGAAATACGGCCTTGTCGACGGCGGCGGCGTTCGTCATGAAACTCATCCCTCACACGAAAAACTAGATGCACCATGCATCTTCTAGATGCATGGTGCACCTTACTCCGCGAGATGTCCGCTTTAAGTAAGTAAAGCCCTTCTTTGCCGTGCTTTACGGGCCCTTGAGCCGCCCCCTGGGCTGGGTCACCCGGCCAGACACGACGGGCCGAGCAGCACCTTCAGGTCGCCGAAGAGCGCCGGATCCGGCTTCACCCGGTGCCGGTCGAGCCGCAGCACCGTGGTCTTCTGCGCGCCCTGGAGCTTGATCCGGACCTCGCTGTTGCCCCGGTGGTGGCTGAGGACCTCGCCGAGGCGGGTGATCATCGGCGGGCTGACCTTGACCGTCGGAATGGTGATCACCACGGGCGCGTTGGTGCCCGCGTTCGACAGGTCGGGGACCTGCATCTCCATCGCGACGAGCCGGGGCACGTCCTCGCGCTTGTCGAGGCGGCCCTTCACGAACACCACGGCGTCCTCGACGAGTTGGGTCGAGACGAGCTGGTACGTCGCCGGGAAGAACATGCACTCGATGGAGCCCGCGAGGTCCTCGACGGTCGCGATCGCCCAGGCGTTGCCCTGCTTGGTCATCTTGCGCTGGAGGCCGGAGATGATGCCGCCGATGGTCACGACCGCGCCGTCGGAGAAGTCGCCGCCGGTGAGCTGCCCGATGCCCGCGTCGGCCTTGTCCGACAGGACGTGCTCCAGACCGAAGAGCGGGTGGTCGGAGACGTACAGGCCGAGCATCTCCCGCTCCTGGGCGAGCAGATAGGTCTTGTCCCACTCCTCGTCGGTGAACTCGACGTCGAGCCCGAAGCCCGGCTCGTCGCCGCCCGACTCGTCGCCCATCCCGCCGAAGAGGTCGAACTGGCCCTCCGCCTCCTTGCGCTTGACCGCGACCACGTTGTCGATCATCGGCTCGTACTGCGCGGTCAGGCCCTTGCGGGTGTGCCCCATGGTGTCGAACGCGCCCGCCTTGATGAGCGATTCGGTGGTGCGCTTGTTGCAGGCGGCCGCCTCGACCTTGTCGAGGTAGTCCGGGAAGGAGGCGAACTTCCCCTTCGCCTTGCGGGACCGGATGATCGACTCGACCACGTTCGTACCGACGTTGCGCACGGCCTCCAGGCCGAAGAGGATCACGTCGTCGCCCTGGGCGGCGAAGTTGTGCACCGACTCGTTCACGTTCGGCGGGAGGACCTTGATGCCCATGCGGCGGCACTCGTTCAGATAGACCGCCGACTTGTCCTTGTCGTCCTTGACCGAGGTGAGCAGCGCGGCCATGTACTCGGCCGGGTAGTTCGCCTTCAGGTAGGCGGTCCAGTAGGTGACCAGGCCGTACGCGGAGGAGTGCGCCTTGTTGAAGGCGTATCCGGCGAAGGGGACCAGGACGTCCCAGAGGGCCTGGATGGCCTCGTCGCTGAAGCCGTTCTTCCGGGCGCCGCCCTGGAAGATGGTGAAGTTCTTCGCCAGTTCCTCGGGCTTCTTCTTGCCCATCACGCGGCGCAGGATGTCGGCTTCGCCGAGCGAGTAGCCGGCGACGATCTGCGCGGCCTTCTGCACCTGCTCCTGGTACACGATGAGGCCGTAGGTGAGGCCCAGCGTCTCCTTGAGGGGCTCTTCGAGCTCCTTGTGGATCGGTGTGATCTCCTGGCGGCCGTTCTTGCGCTCCGCGTAGTTCGTGTGCGAGTTCATGCCCATCGGGCCCGGCCGGTAGAGGGCCGAAACGGCGGAAATGTCCTCGAAGTTGTCGGGCTGCATCTGGCGCAGCAGCGAGCGCATCGGGCCGCCGTCGAACTGGAAGACGCCGAGCGTGTCACCGCGGCAGAGCAGTTCGTACGTCTTCGGGTCGTCCAGCGGGACCTCGAGCATCTCCAGCTTGATGTTCTTGTTGGCCTCCACCATCTTCACGGCGTCGTCCATGATCGTGAGGTTCCTGAGGCCCAGGAAGTCCATCTTGATCAGACCGAGCGACTCGCACTGCGGGTAGTCCCACTGCGTGATCGTCACGCCGTCCGTGTGCCGCACCCAGATCGGGGCGTGCTCGATGATCGGCTCGCTGGACATGATCACGCCGGCGGCGTGCACGCCCATCTGCCGGACCAGGCCCTCGACGCCCTTGGCGGTGTCGATGACCTTCTTCACGTCCGGCTCGTTCTCGTACATCCCCCGGATCTCGCCCGCCTCCGAATAGCGCGGGTGCTGGGGATTGGTGATGCCGTCGAGGTCGATGCCCTTGCCGAGGACGTCGGCGGGCATGGCCTTGGTGAGGCGGTCGCCCATCGCGTACGGGTAGCCGAGGACGCGCGCGGAGTCCTTGATGGCGTTCTTCGCCTTGATCTTTCCGTACGTGCCGATCATGGCGACCTTGTCGGCGCCGTACTTCTCCGTCACGTACCTGATCACTTCGACGCGCCTGCGCTCGTCGAAGTCGATGTCGACGTCGGGCATGGAGACGCGCTCGGGGTTGAGGAACCGCTCGAAGATCAGTCCGTGCTCGATCGGGTCGAGGTCGGTGATGCCCATGGCGTACGCGACGATCGAACCGGCCGCGGAACCTCGGCCGGGGCCCACCGCGATGCCGTTGTTCTTGGCCCACATGATGAAGTCGGCGACGACGAGGAAGTACCCCGGGAACCCCATCTGGATGATGATGTCCATCTCGTAGTCCGCCTGCTTCTGGCGGTCCTCCGGGATCCCGTTCGGGAAGCGGCGGTTCATGCCGCGGCGCACTTCCTCCTTGAACCACGTGACGTTGGTGTAGCCCTCCTCCGGGATGTCGAACTTCGGCATCAGATCGCGCTTCTCGAACATGCCGGTGGTGTCGATCTGTTCGGCCACCAGGAGGGTGTTGCGGCAGCCCTCCTGCCAGGCGTCCGAGGAGTCGATGGCGTACATCTCGTCCGTGGACTTCAGGTAGTAGCCGGTGCCGTCGAAGCGGAAGCGGTCCGGGTCGGAGAGGTTCTTGCCGGTCTGGATGCAGAGCAGGGCGTCGTGGGCCGTCGACTCGTGGGCATACGTGTAGTGCGAGTCGTTCGTCACCAGGGGCGGGATGCCGAGCTTCTTGCCGATCTCCAACAGGCCGTCGCGGACCCGGCGTTCGATCTCGATGCCGTGGTCCATCAGCTCCAGGAAGTACCGGTCCTTGCCGAAGATGTCCTGGTACTCCGAGGCGGCCTTCAGGGCCTCGTCGAACTGGCCGAGGCGCAGCCGGGTCTGGAGCTCGCCCGAGGGGCAGCCGGTGGAGGCGATGAGCCCCTCGCTCCACTGGGAGATGGTCTCCTTGTCCATGCGCGGCCACTTCTGCAGCCAGCCCTCGGCGTACGCGTCCGAGGACAGCTTGAACAGGTTGTGCAGCCCGGTCTTGTTCGCCGCCCAGATCGTCTTGTGCGTGTAACCACCCGAACCGGACACGTCGTCCCGCTTCTGGTGGGGCTGGCCCCACTGGATCTTCCGCTTGTTGCGCCGCGACTCCGGGGCCACGTACGCCTCGATGCCGATGATCGGCGTGACGCCCGCCTTCTGCGCCGAGTGGAAGAAGTCGTACGCCCCGTGGAGGTTGCCGTGGTCGGACATGGCGATGTGGGTCATGCCCATCTCGTTGCATGCCTTGAACATGTCCTTGAGCCGCGCGGCACCGTCCAGCAGCGAGTACTGGGTGTGGACGTGCAGGTGCGTGAACGGCGGCTTTGACACGGCTGTGGCCTCCAACAGAAACGGTCGATGACAGGCTGCGGACAGTCTGGGGGGACAGCGTGGAAGTCTACGACTCGCGACTGACAGCCGCTGGGCACTCGCGGGTACGGTCGTGCGTTGGAAGGGGCGGAACACCTGTCCCAAATGTCATGCACCAGGAGGCACCCAGCGATGTCGGTCCCGCAGCCCACCGCTGAGCAGCGCGGCGAGCAGATCCTCTCCGTCTTCGACACCGCGTTCGGCGAGCTGCTTGCCGCCGACCCGGCGGCGTTCCGGGTGAAGTTCCGGAAGATGGCCGCCTCGGCCTTCGCGTTCTACCGCGGCACGGCCTGCCTCTTCTACGCCGACCTGGAGCGCGAGCAGCACGGCGGCCCGTACCTGGACGACCGCACGGGCCGGGTGTGGATCCACGGCGACCTGCACGCGGAGAACTTCGGCACGTACATGGACGCCCAGGGCCGCCTGATCTTCAATGTGAACGACTTCGACGAGGCGTACGTCGGCCCGTTCACCTGGGACCTGAAGCGCTTCGCCGCCTCCGTGGCCCTGATCGGCTACTCCAAGGCGCTGAGCGACGACCAGATCGCCGGCCTCGTCCGGGTCTACGCGGCGGCGTACCGCGAGCGCGTCCACGACCTCGCCACGGGCGCGAAGAGCGACGAGGTCCCGCCCTTCACCCTGGACACCGCCCAGGGCCCCCTCCTGGACGCGCTGCGCGACGCCCGCTCCCTGACCCGCTTCGCCCTCCTGGACTCGATGACGGAGATCCGCGACTTCGAGCGCCGCTTCGCCTCCGGCGGCGGCTCCATCGAGCTGGACGCGGCCACCCGCTACAAGGTCCTCGCGGCGTTCGACGGCTACCTGGAGACGCTGCCCGAGTCGAGCCTCACCCGCCCCGACTCGTACCGCGTGAAGGACGTCGTGGGCCGCCGCGGCATCGGCATCGGCTCGGCGGGCCTGCCCTCGTACAACATCCTCCTGGAGGGCAACAGCGACGCCCTGGAGAACGATGTCGTGATCTACATGAAGCAGGCCCAGACCCCGGCCGTCTCCCGGCACATCACGGACCCGGCGGTGCGCGGCTACTTCCAGCACGAGGGCCACCGCACGGTCATCTCCCAGCGCGCGCTCCAGGCGCACGCCGACCCATGGCTCGGCTGGACGGAGCTGGACGGCGCCGGCCAGCTGGTCGCCGAGGTGTCCCCGTACGCGGTGGACCTGGACTGGTCGGACATCGACGACCTGGAGGAGATCTCCGCGGTGGTCGCCGACCTGGGCCGGGCGACGGCCACGATGCACGCGGCGGCGGACGACCAGTCCGGCGAGTCCCTGGTGCCGTTCTCCACGGAGCGCGCCATCGACGCCGCGATCGCCGCCGACGAGGACGGCTTCGCGGACCTCCTCGTGGACTTCGCGCACAGCTACGGCGCTCGCGCGCGCGAGGACCACCAGATCTTCGTCGACCTGTTCCGTAACGGTCGGATTCCGGGTCTGTAGTCCGTTGCGTAACTCATAGGGACCCTTTAGGGGACCCCTACCTGCGTGCATGGGACACTCCCCTGCGATGGACATATCCGGGACTCAGCTCAGGGCCGTGCGCGCGGCGCTGTTCACGACGCTGGTCGTGACGCTCTCCGCCGCGTCGCACGTCCTGCTGTCCAGGGCCCCGCTGCCGCTCACCACGGTCGCCCCGATCGCCGTCGCCGTGTTCGCCCTCGCGTATCTGCTGGCGGGCCGGGAGCGCGGCTTCGGCCGGATCGCCGCCCTGGTGATCCCCCTGGAGCTGGCCGCCGACACGGTCTTCACGACCGGGCAGCACGTCTGTTACGGCGAGGCGGGCGGCCCGGTCGCGGGCCCGCTGCGCTCCTTCGGCGTGGACGTGCTGTGCGGCAACGCCGCCTTCGGCACTCCCCTGGCGCGCATGGCGGGCGGCGGCGACGGACACCGCTCCGCCGCCCTGCTCGCCGACACCGACGCGGGGGCCGCCTGGCTGCTGCTCGGCGCGCACATCGCGGTGGGGCTGCTCGCCGCGGCCTGGCTGCGGCGGGGCGAGCAGGCCCTGGCCCAGCTGGTGCGGGCGGTGGCCGCGGCCACCTTCCGGCCGCTGCTGCTCGCGGTCGCCGCGGTGGCGCTGCGCCCTGAGCGGCCGCTCAGGCTGCCGCGACCCGCGACCCGCGCGCGGGTCGTGCGTACGCGGTGGCTGGTGCATTTCGTGGGGCGGCGTGGGCCGCCGTGCTCGGCCGTATTCGCCTGAGCACGCACCACCCCCCACGTATGTCACCCACACGGAGAAAACGATCATGAGTAAGCGCAACAGCCAGGCGGCGAAGTCGGCGGCCCGCGAGCGGATCAAGGCCCAGCAGGAGGCCGAGCGCAGGCGCGAGAAGCGCAAGCGGACCGCCATCGTCGGCGCCTCCATCGTCGCGGTCCTCGCGATAGCGGGCGGCGTCGGCTACGGCGTCATGCAGTCCAACAAGCCCAGCGGCTGGGACGCCGCCAAGGACGACAAGCTGGTCCGCCCCGCCCACACCTCCGGCGACAAGGGCACCACCGTCATCCTCGGCAAGGCGAGCGCCAAGCAGACCCTCAAGGTCTACGAGGACCCGCGCTGCCCCGTCTGCGCCGGCTTCGAGCAGACCGTCGGCCCGACCGTCGAGAAGGACCTCGACAAGGGCAAGTACAAGATCCAGTTCATCGGCGCCACCTTCCTGGACCGCAACATCCCGGGCGAGGGCTCCCGCAACGCCCTCAGCGCCCTCGGCGCCGCCCTGAACGTGAGCCAGGACGCCTTCCTCGACTACAAGAAGGCCCTCTACTCGGCGAAGTACCACCCCAACGAGCAGGACGACAAGTTCAAGGACGACTCGTACCTGCAGGAGATCGCGAACCAGGTGCCCGCCCTCAAGAAGAGCGCGACCTTCAAGAAGGACCTCAAGGACGGCACGTACGACCGCTGGGCCCTGGAGATGTCGAAGTCGTTCGACAGCAACAAGGACAAGATCGACTCCACCCCGGGCTTCGTCCTGAACGGCAAGGAGCTCAAGGGCGCGGACGGGAAGAACCCGCCGCTGTCGGTGGCCGACTTCAACAAGGCGGTCGACGCGGCCATCAAGGGCTGAATCACCCCATAACGCTCCATATGTGAGCGTCACTCAGGGAAAGAGCGGGCGAACCTTTCGGGGTCGCCCGCTCTTGGTCATTACTGGTCAGTATGGTGATCGCCCGTGACCAGTAGAAGCAGCAGCACCCAGAGCAACTCATCGACGCCGCGCCGCCGTACGGTCGTGAAGGCCGCGGCCGCCACCGCCGCGCTCGGCGCCCCGCTCGCCGCGAGCCCCCTGGCCCACGCCGCCGAGGGCCCCGCCTTCCACCACGGAGTGGCCTCCGGCGACCCCCTGCCCGACGGCGTGCTCCTGTGGACGCGGGTCACGCCCAGCCCCGAGGCGGTGCCCGGCTCGGGCAAGGGCCGGGACACCAAGGTGAGTTGGGAGATCGCGGAGGACAAGGGCTTCCGCCGCGTCGTCGGCCGGGGCAGCACCACCGCGCGGGCCGCGAGCGACCACACCGTCAAGGCCGACGTAAGGGGCCTGCGCCCGGCGACCGACTATTACTACCGCTTCTCCTCGGGCGATACGCGCTCTCCGGTGGGCCGCACCCGCACCGCCCCCGCCCACGAAGCGACCGCCCCCGGCCTCCGCTTCGGCGTGGTCTCCTGCTCCAACTGGGAGGCCGGCTACTTCTCCGCGTACCGCCACCTCGCGGCCCGCACCGACCTCGACGCGGTCCTGCACATCGGCGACTACCTCTACGAGTACAAGGCGGGCGAGTACCCGGAGGCCAAGTACGGCGTCCGGCAGCACCAGCCCACGCACGAGATCATCACCCTCGCCGACTACCGCACCCGGCACGGCGCCCACAAGACCGACGCCGACGCCCAACTGGTCCACGCCGCACACCCGTTGATCGCCATCTGGGACGACCACGAGTTCGCCGACAACGCCTGGCCGGGCGGCGCCGAGAACCACACGCCGGAGAGCGAGGGCCCCTGGGCGCAGCGCATGGCCGCCGCCAAGCAGGCGTACTTCGAGTGGATGCCGGTGCGCCCCTCGATCGCGGGCACCGTCTACCGCCGCCTCCGCTTCGGCAGGCTCGCCGATCTGCACCTGCTCGACCTGCGCTCGTTCCGCTCCGAGCAGGCGAGCACCGGCAGCGGCAAGGTCGACGACCCGGAACGCACGATCACCGGCCGCGCCCAGCTGGACTGGCTGAAGGCGGGCCTGGCCTCCTCGGACGCGACGTGGAAGCTGATCGGCACCTCGGTGATGATCTCGCCGGTCGCCTTCGGCTCCGTGCCGGCCCATCTCCTCGGCCCCCTCGCGGAGTTGCTCGGCCTGCCCAAGGAGGGCCTGGCCATCAACACCGACCAGTGGGACGGCTACACCGACGACCGCAAGGAGCTCCTCGGCCACCTGCACGACAAGGGCGTCAAGAACGCGGTCTTCCTGACCGGCGACATCCACATGGCCTGGGCCAACGACGTGCCCACGAAGGCGGCGACGTACCCCCTGTCACCGTCCGCGGCGACGGAGTTCGTGGTCACGTCCATGACGTCCGACAACGTCGACGACATGCTGCACGTCGCCCCGCACACCGTCTCACTGGTCGCCGTGGCCGCCGTCAAGGCCGCCAACCGCCATGTGAAGTGGCTGGACATGGACTCGCACGGCTACGGCGTCCTGGACGTCACCGCCGAGCGCTCGCAGATGGACTACTACGTCCTGTCCGACAAGAGCGACCCGAACGCGACGTCCGAGTGGGCCCGTTCGTACCGCACGCTCAGCGGCACGCAGAAGGTCGAGCGGGCGGACGCCCCGGTGCGCTGATCCGCGTACGCGCTAGAGGGACTCAAGGAAGCCGAGCGCCACCCGCCAGGTGGCCTCGGCGGCCTCCTCGTCGTAGTCGGGCAGGTCCGGGTCGGTGTAGAGGTGGCCCGCGCCCGCGTAGCGGTAGACCTCGACGTCGGCCCCGGTGCGGCCCATCTGCAGGTACCAGGCGCTCAGCCAGTCGTCCGGCTCGAACGGGTCGGGCTCGGCGACGTGCAGCTGCACCGGCAGCTCGTCCACCGTCACGCCCTCGGAGATGTCCGACGTGCCGTGCAGGAGCAGCAGCCCGCGCGCCTTGGCGTCGCCGAGCGCGAGGGTCTGCGCGATCGCGGCGCCGAGCGAGAAGCCCGCGTAGACGAGCCCGCGCTCGGAGTGGGGGGCGGCGGCCAGGATCGCCCGCTTCAGGAGCTCGTCCTTGCCGATCTCGTCCCGGAGGTCCCTGCCTTCCTCGACGGTCTCGACGGTCCGCCCGTCGAAGAGGTCCGGGGTCCACACCTCGTGGCCCGCGGCGCGCAGCCGGTCCGCCGCCGCGCGCACCGCGGGCCGAAGGCCGTACGTCGAATGGAAAAGCATGATGTTCATGGGGCCATCGTGCCACTTGGATCCCCGCCCCCTACCCTCGGACGCATGGAGAACGTCCTGCGCCCGTTGATCGTGATCGGCGGCTCGGTCGTGCTCACGCTGTTCGTCGGCTGGTTGGCCGACGTCATACTGCGCCGGGCCGACGCGCGGCACCGGGACACCCCCCTGTGGGGCCTGCTGCGCCGCTGCCGACTACCCCTCCAACTCGTCCTGTGCACCGCCCTGCTGCGTGGCTCCTACGACCAGGCGAAGATCGCCGAGGACCACGAGGCGGGGATCGGCCAGACTCTCACGCTCACCCTCATCGGCTCCCTCGCCTGGCTGTTCGTGCGCATCGCCGCGGCCATCGTCGAGACGTCGTACACGCGCTACGCCGCCGCACACCGCGACCCGGCCCGGGTCCGCCGGGTGCGGACGCAGGTGACGCTCATCCAGCGCGTGGTCTCCGCCATCATCGGTGTGGTGGCCGCGGCCGCGATGCTGCTCACCTTCCCGGCCATGCGGACGGCCGGAGCCTCCCTGCTCGCCTCCGCCGGCATCCTCGGCATCGTCGCCGGTGTCGCCGCCCAGTCCACCCTGAGCAACCTCTTCGCCGGCCTTCAGATCGCCTTCGGCGACATGGTGCGGATCGGCGACACCGTGGTGGTGGACGGCGAGTGGGGCACCGTCGACGAGATCACGCTGACCTTCCTGACCGTGCGCACGTGGGACGAGCGCCGCATCACCATGCCGGTCTCGTACTTCACGTCGAAGCCCTTCGAGAACTGGTCGCGCGGCGGCTCCCAGATGACCGGCACCGTCTTCTTCCAGCTCGACCACTCGGCGCCCGTACCGGAGATGCGCGAGAAGCTCCACGACATCCTGCGCGAGTGCGCCGCGTGGGACGGCCGGGACTGGGGCCTGGCCGTCACGGACACGACGCCCAACACCATCCAGGTCCGCGCCCTGGTCACCGCCAAGGACGCGGACGACATCTGGACGGTCCGGGTCACCGTCCGCGAGCAGCTGGTGCGCTGGGTGGCCGAGCACCACCCCTACGCGCTCCCGAAGGTCATCACCGGCTGGGCCGAGCCCTCCCCCGACGGCGACGGCAGGCCGCGCCGCACGCCCCCGTCACCGGAGGCCCCGCGCACCGGCCGCGGCTGACCCGGCCGTACCCGCGTCCCCTGCGCCCGTACGGGAGGTCAGCGCAGACTCCGTACGTCGAGCTGGTGCAGCACCCGGTCCACGACCTCCGGGTTGGAGCCGGGCTCGCTGCGCGCGGCGAGCACCTCGTGGCGGGCGGCCGACATCATCTCCCGCTGGATGCGCTGCATCGACTTCAGGCGGGTGACCCGCTTCGTGTACCGCTCGCGCCGCTCCTCGTCCACTATGTCGGGGCTGATGCGGGCGCCGATGTCGAAGGCGCCGCGCTGCAGCCGCTCGGAGAGCTCCTCGGGGAGCTCCTCGACCTCTTCGATCTCCTTGAGGCGGCGCTTGGCGGCCTTGGCGGCGCGGACCGCGAGTTCGCGCTCCAGGGCCCGCTCGGCGTCGCTGTCGGCGCGCACGCCGAGCTTCCTGACCAGCCAGGGCAGGGTGAGGCCCTGGGCCACGAGGGTCGCCATGATCACGCAGAAGGCGATGAAGATGATCTCGTTGCGGCCGGGGAACGGATCGCCGTCGTCCGTGTGCAGCGGAACGGCGAGGGCCAGCGCGACGGAGGCCACCCCGCGCATGCCCGACCACCACATGACGACGGTCTCGCGCCAGGTCGTCGGGATGTCCTCGTCGTAGTCGCGCAGCTTGTGCAGCCGCTTGGCGAGCCAGGTCGCGGGCAGCAGCCACAGCAGCCGGACGCCGACCACGACCGCGACGATCGCGGCGCCCCAGCCGAACATCTGCGCCTCGCGGCCGTCCGCCGTCCCGAAGACGTTGTGCAGTTCGAGCCCGATGAGCCCGAACGCGACTCCGGTCACGAGGGTGTCCACGATCTGCCAGAACGTCTGTCCCGTGATCCGCCCGAGCACGTCGTCGGCGTCGACGGCCTTCTCCGCGAGGTACAGCGCGGTCATCAGCACGGCGAGCACCCCGGAGCCGTACAGCTCCTCGGCGAGCACATAGCTGGCGAACGGCACGAGCAGCGTCAGACCGGTCTGCAGCGTGGCGTCGCCGAGCAGCCCCATCAGCTTGGTGGTGAGCCAGCCGAGGGCGAGCCCGACGGCGACGGCGACCACCGCGGAGAGCACCAACTGCCCCACCGCCTCCGGCCAGGAGAACGTCCCGCTCATCGCCGCCGCGATGGCCACGTGGTAGAGCACGATCGCCGTGACGTCGTTGAAGAGCCCCTCGCCCTCGAGGATCGACACGAGCCGGCGCGGCAGCCCGAGCTGGCCCGCGACGGCGGTCGCCGCCACCGGGTCGGGCGGCGCGACGAGCGCCCCGAGCGCCACGGCGGCCGCGATCGGCAGGCCGGGCACGATCGCGCCCGCCACGGCGGCGACAGCGGCCGTGGTCACGAACACGAGCGCGACGGCGAGCAGCAGGATCGGCCGGAAGTTGGCCGTGAACTGCCGCCACGAGGTCCGCTGCACGGACGCGTAGAGCAGCGGCGGAAGCACCAGCGGAAGGATGTAGTCCGGCGGCACCTCCACATTGGGCACGAAGGGCAGCAGGGCCATCCCGACCCCGGCGAGGGTCATCAGGACGGGCGCGGGCAGCCCGAACCGGTCCCCCAGCGGCACGGTCACCACCGCCCCCAGCAACAGGACGAGCAGCAGCGCCAGTTGATCCACGGGGTGCCCTCCGGCGGTATCGGTCTCGAACGATCAAGACCTCAACCCTGCCATGCGATCCCGACAAACCGGGAGCAACCCCCTCATGAAGGGGGCTCTCTAACGAAGCGTCTTCCGCATCGAACGGTGCGGCATCCCCGCATCGGGAAACTCCGGCCCGTACGCCACGTACCCGAGCCGCTCGTAGAACCCCATCGCCTGCGTCTGCGCGTGCAGGTCCACCGCGGTCAGGCCCCGCTCGCGCGCCGCCTCCTCGAGGGCCGTCACGAGGGCGGCCCCGATCCCGAGGCCGCGGGCCGCGCGCGTGACGGCGAGACGGCCCAGGGAACCCACGCTCACGTCCCCGCCGTTCTTCACGGCGGCCGCGGCGCCGGACAACAGCCGCCCCGTGCCCACCGGAACGCCGTCCTGGCGCACCGCGAGCACATGCGTCGCCCCCGCGTCGTACTCGTCGTACTCCAGGTCCTCAGGAACGCCCTGCTCGGAGACGAAGACCTCCTTGCGCACCCCGAAGCACGCCTCGAGGTCGTCGGCCCCGGCCGCCACCCGGCAGCTGACGCCGTCCCCGCGGGCGCTCACGCGCTCTCCGCCCGCACCCGGTCGAGCGCCTTCTGGAGGTCGTCCGGATAGCCGCTCTCGAACTCCACCCACTGGCCGTCGCCGGGGTGCTCGAAGCCGAGCCGGACGGCGTGCAGCCACTGGCGGGTGAGGCCGAGCCGCTTGGCGAGCGTCGGGTCCGCGCCGTACGTCAGGTCGCCCACGCAGGGGTGCCGATGGGCCGACATGTGGACCCGGATCTGGTGCGTGCGCCCGGTCTCCAGCTTGATGTCGAGCAGGCTGGCCGCCCGGAACGCCTCGATGAGGTCGTAGTGCGTGACCGACGGCTTGCCCTCGGCGGTCACCGCCCACTTGTAGTCGTGGTTGGGGTGCCGCCCGATGGGGGCGTCGATGGTGCCGCTCATGGGGTCGGGGTGGCCCTGCACCAGCGCGTTGTAGCGCTTGTCGACCGTGCGCTCCTTGAACTGGCGCTTGAGCGACGTGTACGCCCGCTCGGACTTGGCCACCACCATCAGGCCCGACGTCCCCACGTCCAGGCGGTGCACGATGCCCTGTCGCTCGGCGGCCCCCGAGGTCGAGATGCGGTACCCGGCCGCCGCGAGGCCGCCGATCACGGTCGTCCCGGTCCAGCCGGGGCTCGGGTGCGCGGCCACGCCGACCGGCTTGACGATCACGACGATGTCGTCGTCGTCATGCACGATCTCCATGCCCTCGACGGGCTCCGCGACGATCTCGACCGGCGGCGCCGCCTGCGGCATCTCCACCTCGAGCCAGGCACCGCCGTGCACCCGCTCGGACTTGCCCACGGCAGCGCCGTCGACCAGCACCTTGCCCGCCGCCGCGAGCTCCGCGGCCTTCGTACGGGAGAACCCGAACATGCGGGAGATGGCGGCGTCGACGCGCTCGCCCTCCAGGCCGTCCGGTACGGGCAGGGTGCGGATCTCGGGAATCGTGCTCACCCCATGAGTATGCAGGAGCCCACCGACACCCCACACCGGAGCTCAGTCCTTGTGGACGGTCCCGTCCGGGTCCAGACCGCGGAACGACAGCAGCACGATCAGGATGCCGCCGCACACGATCGCCGAGTCCGCCAGGTTGAAGACCGCGAACCCCTTCGGGGCGATGAAGTCGACGACCGCGCCCTCGAAGACCCCGGGCGACCGGAAGAGCCGGTCGGTGAGGTTGCCGAGGGCGCCGCCGAGCAGCAGCCCGAGGGCGATCGCCCAGGGCAGGCTGTAGAGCTTGCGGGCGAGCCGCGCGATCACGATGATCACGGCCGCCGCGATGCAGGTGAAGATCACGGTGAAGGCTTCGCCGACCCCGAAGGCCGCGCCCGCGTTCCGGATCGCCGACAGGCGCAGCCAGTCACCGATGAGCTCGATGTCCTCGTGGTGCTCCAGCTTGGCGACCACGACCATCTTGCTGACCAGGTCGAGGAGGTAGGCGAACACGGCCACCCCGAACAGCACGGCGATCTTCCGCTTGCCCTTGGGCCGCTGCTCGGGCTCTCCGGCCGCGGCCTGCTGCTCGCCCTGGCCGGCAGCGGCCTCCTCGGTCCCGGAGTCGGACTGCTCCGGCTCGGCCCCAGCCGCCTCAGGGATATCCGGCGTACCGATGATGCGCTCCGCCTCTGCCACGTGAGTCCCTCAACCTAGGTGCCTGACTGAGGACGAGAGTACGGCACACACGTACGGCCCCAGCAGTCCAGGAGGCCCTCAGTACCGGCGTTCCTGCTTCTGCTTGCACTCCACGCACAGCGTCGCGCGCGGGAACGCCTGCATCCGGGCCTTGCCGATCGGGTTGCCGCAGTTCTCGCAGAGGCCGTACGTGCCCGCGTCGAGCCGCTCCAGGGCGCGCTCGGTCTGCTCCAGCATCTCCCGGGCGTTCGCGGCGAGCGCCATCTCGTGCTCGCGCGTGATGTTCTTCGTGCCGGTGTCCGCCTGATCGTCGCCCGCGCCGTCACCGGAGTCACGCATCAGCCCCGCGAGCGCGCTCTCGGACGACTCGATCTCGGTCCGCAGCCGCATGGACTCGGCCATCAGCTCCGTCCGCGCCTCGGCGACCTCCGCCGGGGTCCACGGGTCCTCGCCGGGCCGGACCGCGAGCTCACCGGGCGCCGCCGCCACAGCACGTGCCTTCGGCACCGCGGTCGGCTTCTTCGCTTCCGTCGCCGTGCCCGGAGTCTTCTTCGCAACCACCGTCGTGGCTCCCGTCGTCTCCGCGGCCTCAGCCGCACCCTCGGCCGCCGCTGCGGCCGTCTTCTTCGCCGTGCTCTTCTTGGCGGCGGTCTTCTTGGCCGCCGTCTTCTTCGCCGCCGCCTTCTTCGCCGGAGCGGCCTTCGCGGTGCCCGCCTCCCCCTCAGCGGCCGCCTTCTTGGCGGCCGTCTTCTTGGCAGCGGCCTTCTTGGCCGGTGCGGCGACATCCTTCGTGGCGGCAGTCTTCGTGGCTGCCGCCTTCTTTGCCACCGCCTTCTTGGCCACGGTCTTTTTCGCCGCTGTCTCCTTGGACGCCGCTCCCCCGCCGGACGCCTCCTTGTGGACGGACGCCTCCTTCGCGGCGGATGCCGTCTTCTTGGCGGCGGCCTTCTTCGCCGTCGTCTTGCGCGGCTGGTCCTTGGCGTCGTGTGCGGTGCCCTTCGCCACGCTCTTCTTGCCGCTGACGTCCTTGGGCGCTGCCGTCCCGCCCGCGCCGGCCGTGCCTGTGGATCTGCTGGTCGCCGACTGCTGTACGGCGGTCTTCTTCGCCACCATGGCCGCGGCCCCTTCACATATTGTGATCTTGCTCGCGAATCGTGCTGGGACGATAAATCGACTCCAGGCCCGCGGCAACGGGGCACGCCGCCCGATTCGCCCGCCCCACGGGTGCCGCGGGACGAGCCTTCATGCGTTGTGCCCAGCTCCCCGCCGGGTAATCCGCCGACCGGGCCGTGCCGGGATCCGCGCGGCCCACCAGTGGCCATTCGGGTCAGTACGCGCCCCTGGCCGCACACCGCACGCGGTCCACGCAAAAACCGGTCGGCCACCCCTCCCCGGGCGCCGTACACTGGCCGGAGCGAGAAGCGTGGATGGGGACGAGTAGCGGCGTACGCAGCCAAGAGCGACCCGGGGACGGTGTGAGCCCGGGGGCGAGCGCGACGCGAAGATCACCCCGGAGCCGCCGGAAGAAAGCCGCAGCCCGAGGGCCAAGGCCAGTAGACCCGGCATCGCGACCCCAATGAGGGGGCTCACCGGCGCACACGACGCTCCGGAGGGCCAAGGAGGGTGGTACCGCGGGAGCGCGCCGCACACGGCGTCCGAGGCTCTCGTCCCTCCGACGGAAGAGCAGTCCGCCGGAGGAAGATCGATGACGCAGTACCGCCAGGTGCCCGCCCAGGTCGACCTGCCCGCCCTCGAGCACGCCGTGCTCGACTTCTGGCGCGAGCAGAAGATCTTTGCCAAGAGCTTGGAGCAGTCCGAGGGCCGCCCCGAGTGGGTGTTCTACGAGGGCCCGCCCACCGCCAACGGCATGCCGGGCGCCCACCACATCGAGGCCCGCGTCTTCAAGGACGTCTTCCCCCGCTTCCGCACGATGCGCGGCTACCACGTGGCCCGCAAGGCGGGCTGGGACTGCCACGGCCTCCCGGTGGAGCTCGCGGTCGAGAAGGAGCTCGGCTTCAGCGGCAAGAAGGACATCGAGGCGTACGGCATCGCCGAGTTCAACGCCAAGTGCCGCGAGTCCGTGACCCGCCACACCGACGCCTTCGCCGACCTCACGACGCGCATGGGCTACTGGGTCGACCTCGACGACGCCTACCGCACCATGAACCCCGAGTACGTGGACTCGGTCTGGTGGTCCCTGAAGGAGATCTTCAACAAGGACCTCCTGGTCCAGGACCACCGCGTCGCCCCCTGGTGCCCCCGCTGCGGCACCGGCCTCTCCGACCACGAGCTGGCTCAGGGCTACGAGACGGTCGTCGACCCTTCCGTCTACGTCCGCTTCCCGCTCACCGGCGGCCCCCTCGCGGGCGAGGCGGCGCTCCTGGTGTGGACGACCACGCCCTGGACCCTGGTCTCGAACACGGCGGTCGCCGCGCACCCGGACGTCACCTACGTGGTGGCCACCGACGGCCAGGAGAAGATCGTCGTCGCCGAGCCCCTCCTGGAGAAGGCCCTCGGCGAGGGCTGGGAGGCCACGGGCCAGACCTTCACCGGCGCCGAGATGGAGCGCTGGACCTACCAGCGCCCCTTCGAGCTGGTCGAGTTCCCCGCCGAGGCGCACTACGTGGTCAACGCCGACTACGTGACGACCGAGGACGGTACGGGCCTGGTCCACCAGTCCCCCGCCTTCGGTGAGGACGACCTCAAGGTCTGCCGCGCGTACGGGCTCCCCGTCGTGAACCCGGTCCGCCCCGACGGCACCTTCGAGGAGGACGTCCCGCTCGTCGGCGGCGTCTTCTTCAAGAAGGCGGACGAAAAGCTCACCGAGGAC
The DNA here is from genome assembly GCF_050510915.1 of Streptomyces odontotermitis. Taxonomy (NCBI): domain Bacteria; kingdom Bacillati; phylum Actinomycetota; class Actinomycetes; order Kitasatosporales; family Streptomycetaceae; genus Streptomyces; species Streptomyces odontotermitis. The sequence goes on from NZ_JBNJLS010000001.1 coordinate 384,731, forward strand.
CTCAAGGACCGCGGCCTCCTCTTCCGCCACATCCCGTACGAGCACAGCTACCCGCACTGCTGGCGCTGCCACACGGCGCTCCTCTACTACGCGCAGCCGTCCTGGTACATCCGCACCACGGCCATCAAGGACCGCCTCCTCCAGGAGAACGAGAAGACCAACTGGTTCCCGGACTCGGTCAAGCACGGCCGCTTCGGCGACTGGCTGAACAACAACGTCGACTGGGCGCTCTCCCGCAACCGCTACTGGGGCACCCCGCTGCCCATCTGGCGCTGCGAGAACGACCACCTCACCTGCGTCGGCTCGCGCGCGGAGCTGGGCGACCTCACGGGCACCGACCAGTCGGAGCTCGACCCGCACCGCCCGTACATCGACGCGGTCACCTTCCCCTGCCCGACCTGCCAGGAGACGGCCACCCGCGTCCCGGAGGTCATCGACGCCTGGTACGACTCGGGTTCGATGCCGTTCGCGCAGTGGGGATACCCGTACAAGAACAAGGAGCTCTTCGAGAGCCGCTACCCTGCGCAGTTCATCTCAGAGGCCATCGACCAGACGCGCGGCTGGTTCTACACGCTGATGGCGGTGGGCACGCTCGTCTTCGACAAGTCGTCGTACGAGAACGTGGTCTGCCTCGGCCACATCCTCGCCGAGGACGGCCGCAAGATGTCCAAGCACCTGGGCAACATCCTGCAGCCGATCCCGCTCATGGACCAGCACGGCGCCGACGCGGTGCGCTGGTTCATGGCGGCGGGCGGCTCCCCGTGGGCGGCACGCCGCGTGGGCCACGGCACCATCCAGGAGGTCGTCCGCAAGACCCTCCTCACGTACTGGAACACGGTCGCCTTCCAGGCCCTGTACGCCCGTACGTCACAGTGGGCCCCCAGTGCGGCCGACCCGGCGCCCGCCGACCGCCCGCTCCTGGACCGCTGGCTGCTCAGCGAGCTGCACGCGCTCACCGACCAGGTCACCCAGGCCCTGGAGAGCTACGACACCCAGCGCGCGGGCAAGCTCCTGTCCGTCTTCGTCGACAACCTCTCCAACTGGTACGTGCGCCGCTCCCGCCGCCGCTTCTGGCAGGGCGACAAGGCGGCGCTGCGCACCCTGCACGAGGTCGTCGAGACCGTCACGAAGCTGATGGCCCCGCTGACGCCGTTCATCACCGAGCGCGTCTGGCAGGACCTGATCGTGCCGGTGACCCCGGGCGCCCCGGAGTCGGTCCACCTGTCCGCGTGGCCGGAGGCGGACCTGTCCGCCATCGACCCGGAGCTGTCGAAGCAGATGGTCCTGGTGCGCCGCCTGGTCGAGCTGGGCCGGGCCACGCGCGCGGAGTCGGGCGTCAAGACCCGCCAGCCGCTGTCCCGCGCACTGGTCGCGGTGTCCGGCTTCGAGGCGCTCAGCCCCGAGCTGCACAGCCAGATCACCGAGGAGCTGAACGTCTCCTCGCTGGCCTCGCTCTCCGAGGTCGGCGGCTCGCTGGTCGACACGACGGCGAAGGCCAACTTCCGTGCCCTGGGCCGCCGTTTCGGCAAGGGCGTCCAGGCCGTCGCCAAGGCGATCGCGGAGGCCGACGCCGCCGCGCTGTCCCTGGCGCTGCGCGAGGGCACGGCCTCGGTCGAGGTCGACGGCGAGACGGTGACGCTCTCCCCGGAGGAGGTCATCATCACGGAGACCCCGCGCGAGGGCTGGTCGGTGGCGTCCGACTCCGGCGCGACCGTCGCCCTGGACCTGGAGATCACCGAGGAGCTGCGCCGCGCGGGCCTGGCCCGTGACGCGATCCGCCTGATCCAGGAGGCCCGCAAGAACAGCGGCCTGGACGTCGCGGACCGGATCGCGCTGCGCTGGACCTCCACGGACCCGGCGGTGCTCACGGCGCTCGCCGACCACGCGGAGCTCATCGCGGACGAGGTCCTCGCCACGGACTTCGCCCAGGGCGAGGCCGACGACTCGTACGGCGAGACCTTCACGGACGAGTCCCTGTCCCTGACGTTCCGCCTCCGCAAGGCGTAACTCCCGGGCTCAGCAAGGCCGAAGGCCCGTACCCGCCAAAGATCTTGGTGGGTACGGGCCTTCGGCGTTGCGTACCGGGGCACAACTGAACGTTTCTGCAGCCGCACGCGGCTCCCGCACACAGACACACGGTGCACAAAAGGGCCGGGCCCCCAGATAGCTCTGGGGGCCCGGCCCTGAATGTCCGACGCCTACAAGGGCGTGGTCACACCCGTCAGTTGTCGTCCTCGTCGATGAGGAAGCCACGCATCGGCGACGGGGCCTGCTGCATCGGCTGCTGGCCCTGCGGCCGCACCGGCGCCATCGGCTGGGTCATCGCCGGGGACATCTGCTGCTGGCCGCCGTAGGACGGGCCGCCGGCGGGCTGGCTGTTGCCGCCCATCGACTGGTTGCCGCCGTAGGACGGGGCACCCGCACCGGCCGGGGCCATCGAAGGCGCCGGGGACGGCGGCAGCGAGGCGGTCGCCGGGGTCCGCGGCGGGGCCAGCGAGTCGTCCGCCTGCGTCTCCAGCTGACGCAGCTGCGACTCCAGGTAGGACTTCAGACGCGTGCGGTACTCGCGCTCGAAGCCGCGCAGGTCCTCGACCTTGCGCTCCAGCGTGGCGCGGGCGGACTCCAGGGAGCCCATCGCGACGCGGTGCTTCTCCTGCGCGTCCCGCTCCAGGGCGTCGGCCTTGGCACGGGCGTCACGCTCGAGGCCCTCGGCGCGCGAACGGGCCTCGCCCACGATCTTGTTGGCCTCGGAACGGGCCTCCGCGATCGCCTGGTCGGCGGTCTGCTGCGCGAGCGAGAGCACGCGCGCGGCGCTGTCGCCACCGGGGCCCTGACCGGGCTGCGGCAGCTGCGGTCCGTGACCGCCCATCGGGCCGCCCATGGGGCCACCCATCGGACCCTGGCCCATCGGGCCGGGACCCTGCGGACCGCCCTGCGGTCCATGGCCACCGGGGCCGGCGGGCAGCTGCGGCGGGCCGCCCATCGGGTGCTGCTGCGGCGGGACCGGCTGCGGCGGGCCAGATATTGCGGCGGGCACGGGGGCACCGGGACCACGCTGGTCCTGGGGCTCCGGCGGCTTGCGCATTCCGCCCTGCTGCTGGTTCTGCGCGGCGGCTCGGGTGGCCGCGGCCAGCTTGGCGCGCAGGTCCTCGTTCTCGCGGAGCAGGCGCGTCAGTTCGGCTTCGACCTCATCGAGGAAGGCATCGACCTCGTCCTCGTCATAGCCTTCTCGGAGGCGGACGGTCGTGAACTGCTTGTTCCGCACGTCCTCGGGGGTCAACGGCATCTCTTCACCTCAACGTAGTCGTCGGCATTCGGCAAGACCGTATCGTTCACACAGACACCGACCTGACGACGGTGATCAGGATGTAGACGATGATCATCAGTACGAAGAAGGACAGGTCGAGCGCCACGCCCCCGAGACGCAGCGGCGGAATGAACCGCCGCAGAAGCTTGAGCGGTGGATCAGTGACAGTGTAGGTGGCCTCCAAAACGACCACCATCGCCTTGCCGGGTTGCCATGAGCGGGCGAACTGGAAGACGTAGTCCATGACCAGCCGGAAGATCAGCACGATGAGGAAGCACATCAGCGCGATGTAGAGCACCTGCAAGACCACGCTCATGTCCGCGTTTCCCTCTCCCCTGTTCCCGTGCTTCGTTTCCGATACCTGCGTCTACCGCACTTGCGTCTCAGCTCTGGTTGAAGAACCCGCCCTCTGCGATGCGGGCCTTGTCCTCCGCCGTGACATCGACGTTAGCAGGCGACAACAGGAACACCTTCTGCGTCACTCGCTCAATGCTGCCATGCAGACCGAAGACCAGACCGGCGGCAAAGTCGACAAGTCGCTTCGCGTCCGTGTCGTCCATCTCCGTCAAGTTCATGATCACCGGGGTGCCTTCGCGGAAGTGTTCCCCGATGGTACGGGCCTCGTTGTAGGTCCGGGGGTGCAGCGTGGTGATGCGGTAGGGCTCCCGCTCGGACACGACCTTGGGCATGATCACCGGTGCGTTCTTCTCCAGGCTCTGGCGTTCAGGTGTGATGGATGCCACGGGGGCGATTCGCGCCGGACGTCCGGATTCCGCGGCTAGCGAAGCGGAGCGGGACACCGGCTCCCTCGGGGCGGGTGGCTGCACCACTCGTACCGATTCGTCCCGTTCGGGCGTGTGCGCCTGGCGGGACTGGTGCGACTGATGCGGCGGCTCGTGCCGCCTGCGGTCCCGCTCGGGCTCCGGCTCGGGTTCGAACTCGTCATCGGGGTCGAACCCCGGACCGTCGTACCCATCGTCCTCCACGAGGCCGAGGTAGACCGCCATCTTGCGCATCGCGCCGGCCATGCTCTGAGTCCTCCGCTCTGTGGTGGATCGGCTGTCGTCACCAACTGCCCGCGATCCACGAGGTCCCCGCCCCAACAGCGGGAATGACCATATTTTCTGCTGTGGTCCGACTTCTTGGCGACGTTACCCGAGCCTGGGTCGGACTCCGAGTACCGCCGTACCGACGCGCACATGTGTCGCCCCGGCCGCAACGGCCTCCTCGAGGTCCGCACTCATCCCTGCCGAGACCATGTTCGCAGCCGGATGAGTCGCGCGCAGGGCAGTCGACAAATCCATCAACCGCTCGAACGCCGCCTGTTGGCGCCCCTCGTAAGGGCCCGTGAGCGGTGCGACGGTCATCAGACCATCGAGCCGCAGCCCCGGCGCCCCGGCCACGAGATCGGCCAACTCTTCGATTCCGCCCGGTCCTACGCCCCCGCGGTCCCCCCGCCCGTCCTCCTCGGCGTCGAGGGCGACCTGGATGAAGCAGCCGAGCTCCCGCTCCGCGCGCACCGCGGCCGCCGACAGAGCTGTGACGAGCTTGGGACGGTCGACGGACTGCACGGCATCGGCATAACTGACCACGGAGCGGACCTTGTTGGTCTGCAACTGACCCACGAAGTGCCAGGTAAGGGGCAGATCCGAGCACTCCGCGGCCTTCGGTGCCGCGTCCTGGTCGCGGTTCTCCGCGACGTGGCGCACACCGAGTTCCGACAGGATCCGCACATCGCTCGCGGGGTGCGTCTTGGTGACCACGATGAGGGTCACCTCGTCCCGCTCGCGGCCCGCTTCCGCGCAGGCCGCGGCGATGCGCTTCTCGACGTCCGCCAGATTCCCGGCGAGTTGAGACTTACGGTCCGTCATGCCCTGTCCCCCGTCGCCTCGAGGGCACCGGGGGTGCCCTCCAACCAGACATAGCCCGCGAGACGACCGGTGGTCCGGTCGCGGCGGTACGAGAAGTGGTCTTCCGATTCCCGGGTACACACCGGGGACTGCTCCCGGTCGCGCACCCCGAGCCGCTCCAGCTGAGCGTGCACCCCCGCCGTCACGTCGACCGCCGGCGTGCCCCAGCTCGTCTCGGCGTACGCCGCGGGCTCGACGGCGGCGACCTCGGCGCGCATCGCGTCGGGCACCTCATAGCAACGGCCGCACACGGCGGGGCCGGTGCGGGCCACGATCCGCGCGGGATCGGCGCCGAGCTCCACCATCGCGGCCACCGCGGCGGGCACCACTCCGGCGACCATGCCGGGCCGCCCCGCATGCGCAGCCCCCGCGACGCCCGCGACGGGGTCGGCGAGGAGGACGGGGGTGCAGTCGGCGGTGAGGACCGCGAGGGCGAGGCCGCGCCGGGCGGTGACCACGGCGTCGACGGCGGGGAGTTGCTCGGCGGCGCCCCACGGCCCGTCCACCACGGCGACGTCGGACCCGTGCACCTGGTTCATCCAGACGACCCGGGCCGCGTCGATCCCCAGCGACTTGGCGGCCAGCTCGCGGTTGGTGCGCACCGCGTCGGGGTCGTCCCCGACCGCCCCGCCGAGATTGAGCTCCTCGTACGGAACGGCGCTCACCCCGCCCCACCTGTCGGTGAAGGCGAAGTGCGCGCCGCTCACAGTGCTCGTTCCGGAGCGCTGACCTATCACTTCAGGAAGTCCGGCACGTCCAGCTCCTCGGCCTGGCTGTCCTGGTAGGGACGGGCCGGGGGGACCTGCGGCGGGGAGACCGGCGCGGACGGGCCCTCGCTCACCGGGGCCGGGGCCGGCTCGGCGGGCTCCGCGGTCTGCGGCTCGTCGCGCGGGGTCACGCTGCCGAGGCCGCCGAAGGCCGGGCGGGACTCGGTCGACCGGGCCGGGGTCGCGGGCTCCTCACGCTTGGCGGAAGCCGAGCCCAGAACGTTTTCCCTCTTGGCCGGGGGCTGTCCGCCGTCGAAGCCCGCCGCGATGACGGTGACCCGGACCTCGTCGCCCAGGGCATCGTCGATGACGGCACCGAAGATGATGTTGGCCTCGGGGTGGGCGGCCTCGCTGACCAGTTGGGCCGCTTCGTTGATCTCGAAGAGGCCGAGATCCGAGCCGCCGGAGATGGAGAGCAGCACACCGCGGGCGCCGTCGATGGACGCCTCGAGCAGCGGCGAGGAGATCGCCATCTCGGCCGCGGCCACCGCGCGGTCGTCGCCGCGGGCCGAGCCGATGCCCATGAGCGCCGAACCCGCCTCGGACATCACGGACTTGACGTCGGCGAAGTCGAGGTTGATCAGGCCGGGCGTGGTGATGAGGTCGGTGATGCCCTGCACACCGGAGAGCAGCACCTGGTCCGCCGACTTGAAGGCGTCGAGGACGGAGACCTGGCGGTCCGAGATGGACAGGAGCCGGTCATTGGGGATGACGATGAGGGTGTCGACCTCTTCGCGGAGCTCCGCGATGCCGTCCTCGGCCTGGTTCGCGCGGCGGCGGCCCTCGAAGGTGAACGGCCGGGTGACCACACCGATCGTCAGGGCGCCGAGCGAGCGCGCGATGTTGGCGACCACGGGGGCGCCGCCGGTGCCGGTGCCGCCGCCCTCGCCGGCGGTGACGAAGACCATGTCGGCCCCCTTGAGGACCTCCTCGATCTCCTCGCGGTGGTCCTCGGCGGCCTTGCGGCCGACGGCCGGGTTGGCTCCCGCGCCGAGTCCACGGGTGAGTTCACGGCCGACGTCGAGCTTGACGTCGGCGTCGCTCATCAACAGGGCTTGCGCGTCGGTGTTGATGGCGATGAACTCGACGCCCTTGAGACCGACCTCGATCATCCGGTTGATGGCATTGACACCACCGCCGCCGACACCGATGACTTTGATGACTGCGAGGTAGTTCTGCGGTGCTGCCACGTCGAAGGCCTCTCGCCTCGAGTTACGTGTCGCCGCCTCGTTTTGAAACGCTGCGACGACTGATGCCGAATGGGACGGTCCGAACGCCGACCCGAACCCTAACGCTGAAGTTTAGGGTTACCAGTGTGTCTGTTCCCTGGACTCTTCCGAACAGGACACTAAGTCGACAAGTGGCGCACGTTCAACGAACACGCCGAACCTCCCGTTTTTCTTTTCACCCTATGTGATCAGCCGTAGCGCTGCCGAACCAGGGTGCTGGCCTGCGGTGATGTACGTCAACTCGTCGATGACGCAGGGGCGGTGGGGACGCTCACATCGAAGTGCCGCGCCTTGGGGGCGGCTTTCATCAGCGCGGTGAGCGTCGTGGCCTTCGCACGACCCTTCTCACTGCTGCCCCACACGACCGTCCGCTCGCCGCTCAACTCCAGCGAGATGGAGTCGTACGAACGGACCTTGACGGCCCGCGTCCGCTGCGCGACCGCCTCCGGCAGATCACCGGCCACCTGCACAGATGCGCGCAGCAGCCGGTCGGTTCCAAACCGCCGCAGACTCGGCGATCCGGCCGCCTGATCCGTCGTCAATTCGAGCAGCGGGACGCCCTTCGGAGCACGGCCGACCGTGGCGAAGCGCACGCCCTTCGCGTCCACTTCGACGAACTTTCCGCCCTTTTCGATAAGGAGGACCGGCTTGCGTTCCGTCACTTTGAGGCCGATTCCGTGCGGCCAGGAACGGACGACGTCAATCGAGTCGATTCGGGGCAATTTCCGGCGCAGCCGTGCCTCGATGGCGTCGGAATCGACCGAAATCAGCGGTGCCCCGACCGGGGCGTCGGCGGCCTCCTGCACCTGTTCGGGCGTCAGCACCCGCGTACCGGAGGCCGATACGTGTTCCAGGCGCAGCCACTGCGAGCCGTACAGCACCCACACCCCGCCGCCGCCGAGCAGCACGAGCGCGACGGCGAGCGCGATCAGGGTGCGCGGCCGGGGCAGCTTGAGGCGGCGGGGCGGGCGGGACCGACCAGGTGCGGACTGCTGTCGTTCGGCGGTGGTCGGTCCGGCCACGGTCCCCTGCCTTCTTCACGCGTTGCGGCGTGACGCAATCGCCTCGTACACCATGCCGACGAGGAGCTCGTCGGCGTCCCTGCGGCCGAACTCCGAGGCGGCGCGGGACATCTCGTAAAGGCGGTGCGGGTCGGCGAGCACGGGCAGGACGTTGCCCTGGACCCACTCGGGCGTCAGTTCCGCGTCGTCGACCAGCAGTCCGCCGCCCGCCTTGACCACCGGCTGGGCGTTGAGCCGCTGTTCGCCGTTGCCGATGGGCAGCGGGACGTAGGCGGCGGGGAGCCCGACGGCGGAGAGTTCGGCGACGGTCATCGCGCCCGCGCGGCAGAGCATCATGTCGGCCGCGGCGTACGCGAGGTCCATCCGGTCCACGTACGGTACCGGGATGTAGGGCGGCATCCCCGGCATGTTGTCGACGCGCGGCATTTCGTTCTTCGGGCCGACCGCGTGCAGGATCTGGATGCCCGCGCGCTGGAGCACCGGGGCGACCTGCTGGACGACCTCGTTGAGCCGCCGGGCGCCCTGGGAGCCGCCGGAGACCAGGAGCGTCGGCAGGTTCGGGTCGAGGCCGAACGCGGCGCGCGCCTCGGGGCGGACCCGGGCCCGGTCGAGCGTGGCGATGGTGCGGCGCAGCGGGATGCCGATGTAGCGGGAGCCGCGCAGCTTGCTGTCGGGCGACGAGACGGCGACCGCCGAGGCGTACCGCGAGCCGATCTTGTTGGCCAGGCCGGGGCGGGCGTTGGCCTCGTGCACCACGATCGGGACGCCGAGGCGCTTGGCCGCGAAGTACGCGGGCAGCGCGACGTAGCCGCCGAAGCCGGCCACCGCGTCCGCCTTGGTGCGCTCCAGGACCTGCTCGGCGGCCTTGATGGTGCCGCGCAGCCGTCCGGGGACGGTGAGCAGCTCGGGCGTGGGCTTGCGCGGCAGCGGTACGGCGGGGATCAGGGCGAGTTCATAGCCTCGCTCCGGTACGAGCCGGGTCTCGAGTCCACGCTCCGTGCCCAGGGCCGTGATGCCCACAGTGGGGTCCTGCCTGCGCAGGGCGTCCGCGAGGGCGAGCGCGGGCTCGATGTGGCCGGCGGTCCCCCCACCGGCGAGTACGACATGCACCGAAATTCACCGCTCTCCGGACGAACGCGCCTTGACGCGCCGTCGCATCGTGTTCCATCTCACCCGAGGTTGCCGCATGGCCAGGGCCGCCTTCGCCGCCGGTTCCTCTCGCGCGAAGGCGATGAGCAGACCGATGGCGAACATGGTCGGCAGCAGGGCCGAGCCCCCGTAGGAGAACAGCGGGAGCGGGACACCGGCGATCGGCAGCAGACCGAGCACCGCACCGATGTTGACCACGGCCTGGGCCGTGATCCAGGTGGTCACGCCTCCCGCGGCGTACCTCACGAAGGGGTCCTCCGTGCGTCCGGCCACGCGGATACCCGCATAGCCTAGAGCCGCGAACAGAGCGAGCACCGACAGTGTCCCCGCCAGGCCGAGTTCCTCCCCGGTGATGGCGAAGATGAAGTCGGTGTGCGGTTCGGGTAGTTGACCCCATTTTTCCACACTCGCGCCGAGACCGGAACCGAAGAATCCGCCGGAGGCGAGCGCGTAGATCCCGTGCACGGCCTGCCAGCACTGGTCGGCCGGGCCGGGGTCCGTCTTGCCCATGCAGGCGAGCCGGGCCATGCGGTTGGGGCTGGTCTTGATGAGGATCACGCCGAGGACGCCCGCGATGGAGAGCACGCCCGCGAACAGCCGCGTGGGCGCTCCCGCGAGCCAGAGCAGGCCGAAGAGGATGGCGGTGAGGATGATCGCCGTCCCCATGTCGCCGCCGAGCATGATCAGGCCGAGCAGCATGAACGTGACCGGGACGAGCGGGACGAGCATGTGCTTCCACTGCGTGAGCAGGCGCTTGTCCTGCTTGCGCGCGAGCAGGTCGGCGCCCCACAGCACGAGCGCGAGCTTGCCGAACTCGCTGGGCTGGAGCTGGAAGGGGCCGCCCAGATAGATCCAGTTCTGGTTTCCGTTGACGCTGCGCCCTATCCCGGGGACCTGGACCAGGACCATCAGGAAGACGGTCGCCGCGAGCATCGGATACGCGAGGGCCCGGTGCAGCTTGACCGGGACCCGCATGGCGATGAGCAGCAGGCCGGTGCCGAGGACGGCGGCGACGAACTGCTTGCGGAAGAAGTACGAGGCGGGCAGGTGCAGCTGCAGCGCCTGGATCATCGAGGCCGAGTAGACCATCACCAGGCCGAGCGCGGTGATCAGCAGGCTGGAGCCGAGGATCAGGTAGTACGCGGTGAGCGGCCGGTCCCAGGCGCGGCGGGCCTTGGTGTAGAGGCGCCGCAGTCCGCTCTCGCGCGGCGGCGAGGACATCCGGGCGGGCCGGGGTGCGACCGGCCCGCGCGGCCGGCGCGGGGCGCGCGCGCTGCTGCCCGGCATCAGCGGGCCCCTCCGCCGGCCGTACGTCCACGAGACCCCAGCCACGACACGGCTGTCACGTTGCCCTCCCGAGGGTCCGGGCGCCCCGGACCCCGCAGGGTCCGGTCAGGCGCTGTCGGCGGCGAGTTCGCGGACGGCGGCCGCGAACGCGTCGCCACGCTCGTTGTAGTTGGTGAACATGTCCATCGACGCGCAGGCCGGAGCCATCAGCACGGTGTCCCCCGGCTGAGCCAGCTCGGCCGCCCGCCGCACCGCCTCGGACATCGCCCCAGTGTCGGTCCGGTCGAGGTCCACCACCGGGACCTCGGGGGCGTGTCGCGTCAGGGCTTCGCGGATCAGGGCACGGTCGGCGCCGATGAGGACGGCGGCCCGCAGCCGGCCCTTCGAGTGCTCCACGAGCTCGTCGAAGGTGGCTCCCTTGGCGAGCCCCCCGGCGATCCAGACGATCGACTCGTACGAGGCCAACGAGGCTTCTGTGGCGTGGGTGTTGGTGGCCTTGGAGTCGTCCACATAGGCGACCCCGGCCACGTCCGCCACATGCGCGATGCGGTGGGCGTCCGGGCGGAAGGCGCGCAGCCCCTCGCGGACCGCCGACGCCTCGACGCCGTAGGCGCGCGCGAGGGCCGCCGCGGCAAGGGCGTTGGCGATGTTGTGCGGCGCGGGCGGCTGCACGTCGGAGATCTCGGCGAGCTCCTGGGCCTGCTTCTGGCGGTCCGGCACGAAGGCACGGTCGACCAGGATGCCGTCCACGACGCCGAGTTGGGAGGGGGCGGGCGCATTCAGCGTGAAACCGATGGCGCGGCAGCCCTCTTCGACGTCGGCCTCGCGGACCAGGTCCTCGGTGGCCTTGTCGGCGACGTTGTAGACGCAGGCGACCCGGTTGCCCTCGTAGATGCGGCCCTTGTCGGCGGCGTACGCCTCCATGGAGCCGTGCCAGTCGAGGTGGTCGGGGGCGAGGTTCAGGACCGTCGCGGAGTGGGCGCGCAGCGAGGGCGCCCAGTGCAGCTGGTAGGAGGAGAGCTCGACGGCGAGCACGTCGTAGGCGTCGTCCCCTTCGAGGATCACGTCGACGATCGGCGTACCGATGTTGCCGACGGCGGCCGTGCGCAGGCCCGCCGCCGTCAGGATCGACGCGAGCATCTGCGTGGTCGTGGTCTTGCCGTTGGTGCCGGTGATGGCCAGCCACGGCGCGGCGTCCGGGCCGCGCAGGCGCCAGGCGATCTCCACGTCCCCGACGACGTCAACGCCCGCCCCGGCCGCCGCCGCGAAGAGCGGCGACTCGGGCTTCCAGCCGGGCGAGGTGACGACGAGGTCGGTGCCCTCGGGGAGGGTGTCCGCGTCGCCCAGGCGTACGGAGATGCCCTCGCCCTCGAGGGCGGCGGCCCGCTCGCGGTGGGTGTCCGAGGAGCCCCCGTCGACCACCGTCACCGCGGCGCCGAGCCCGGCCAGGGCGCGGGCGGCGCTGATGCCGCTCACACCGAGCCCGGCGACGGTGACGTTCCTGCCCTGCCAGTCGGACGCAGTGGTCACTTGTCGGCTGCCCATCCCGCGTAGAAGAGGCCGAGTCCGACGATCACGCACATGCCCTGGATGATCCAGAAGCGGACCACGACCAGGACTTCGGACCAGCCCTTGAGTTCGAAGTGGTGCTGGAGCGGCGCCATCCGGAAGACGCGCTTCCCGGTGAGGCGGAACGAGCCGACCTGGATGACCACCGACATGGTGATGAGGACGAAGAGGCCGCCGAGGAGCGCGAGCAGCATCTCCGTGCGCGAGCAGATCGCGAGACCCGCGAGCGCGCCGCCGAGGGCCAGCGAGCCGGTGTCGCCCATGAAGATCTTCGCGGGCGAGGTGTTCCACCACAGGAAGCCGAAGCAGGCGCCCATCAGGGCGGAGGCCACGACGGCCAGGTCGAGCGGGTCTCTGACCTCGAAGCAGGCCGACGGGTTGGTCAGCGTGTTCGCGTTGGCACAGGACTCCTGGTACTGCCAGACGCCGATGAAGGTGTAGGCGCCGAAGACCATCACGGAGGCGCCGGTCGCGAGGCCGTCGAGGCCGTCCGTGAGGTTCACGCCGTTCGACATCGCGAGGATCATGAACAGCGCCCAGATCACGAAGAGCACCGGGCCGATGGACCAGCCGAAGTCCGTGACGAAGGAGAGCTTCGTCGAGGCCGGGGTCTGGTTGCGGTTGTCCGGCCAGTTCAGGGCCATGACCGCGAAGGCGATGCCGACGATCAGCTGGCCCGCCATCTTCGCCTTGGCGCGCAGACCGAGCGAGCGCTGCTTGACGATCTTGATGTAGTCGTCGAGGAAGCCGACGAGGCCCATGCCCGCCATCAGGAAGAGCACCAGCATGCCGGAGAGCGTGGTCTCCGTGCCCGTGATGATCTTCGTCAGGAAGTACGCGATGAGCGTGGCCAGGATGAAGGCGATACCACCCATGGTCGGCGTACCGCGCTTGCTGTGGTGCTCGCGCGGGCCGTCGTCCCGGATGAACTGCCCGTAGCCCTTGCGGGCGAGGAGCTTGATCAGCAGCGGCGTTCCGACCAGGGTCAGGAAGAGCCCGATCACACCCGCGAAGAGGATCTGCCTCATCGGCCGGCGACCTCGCCCTCACTGGTGTTCTCGAGCAGCGCGAGCGCGACCCGCTCGAGACCGACCGATCTGGACGCCTTCACCAGGACGACGTCCCCCGGGCGCAACTCGCTGCGCAACAGGTCGATCGCCGCCTGTGCGTCGGACACGTGCACCGACTCCTCACCCCACGAACCCTCGTTGTATGCGCCCAGTTGGAGCCAGGACGCTTCCCTGCCCCCGACTGCCACGAGCTTGCTCACGTTGAGCCGGACGGCAAGGCGTCCGACCGCGTCGTGCTCGGCGAGACCTTCGTCCCCGAGCTCGGCCATGTGTCCGAGCACCGCCCACGTACGACGCCCCTTGCCCATGGCCACGAGCGCGCGCAGGGCCGCCCGCATGGACTCGGGGTTCGCGTTGTAGGCGTCGTTGACGACCGTCACGCCGTCCGGGCGCTCGGTGACCTCCATCCGCCAGCGGGACAGGGTGCCCGCCTCGGAGAGCGCGAGGGCGATCTCGTCCACGGACAGGCCCAGCTCATGGGCGACGGCGGCCGCGGCGAGCGCGTTCGACACGTGGTGCTCACCGTACAGCCGCAAGGTCACGTCGCTGCACCCGGAGGGTGTGTGCAGCGTGAAGGCGGGCCGGCCGTTCTCCGTGAGCCGGACATTCTCGGCGCGCACGTCGGCGTCCTCGGCCTCTCCGAAGAGGAGGACCCGGGCCTGCGTGCGGGAGGCCATCGCGCGTACGAAGGGGTCGTCGGCGTTGAGGATCGCGGCGCCTTCCGCGGGCAGCGCCTCGACGAGTTCACCCTTTGCTTCCGCGATCTGCTCGCGGCCGCCGAACTCTCCGATGTGGGCGGTGCCGACGTTGAGCACGAGGCCGATCTTCGGCGGCGTGAGCTCGGCGAGGTAGCGGATGTGGCCCTTGCCGCGGGCGCCCATCTCCAGGACGAGGAACCTGGTCTCGTCGGTGGCCGACAGGGCGGTGAGCGGCAGGCCGATCTCGTTGTTGAGCGAGCCCGGCGTCCACACCGTGGGGGCCTTGGTGCGCAGCACCTGCGCGATGAGGTCCTTGGTGCTGGTCTTGCCCGCGGAGCCGGTGAGGGCGACGAGGGTGGCGCCGAGGCGCCGGACGACGTGGCGCGCAAGGGCGCCGAGCGCCGACTGCACGTCCTCGACCACGATCGCGGGCACGCCCACGGGCCGTGAGGCGAGCACCGCGACGGCGCCCGCCTCGACGACGGCGGCCGCGTAGTCGTGGCCGTCGACGCGCTCGCCGACGAAGGCGGCGAAGAGGCTGCCGGGCTCCACCTCACGGGAGTCCCGGACCACCGGACCGGTCACCTGACGCGTCGGATCCGGTATGTCGTACGTCTGCCCGCCGACGACGCTGGCGATCTCGGCGAGGGAGAGGGCGATCACAACTTCATCCCTGGGTTTGCTCGATGGCTTCGCGAAGCACCTGGCGGTCGTCGAAGGGACGCACCACCCCGGCGATGTCCTGGCCCTGCTCGTGGCCCTTGCCCGCGACGAGGACGGTGTCGCCGGGCTGCGCGCGGGCGACGGCCGCGGCGATGGCGGCGGCGCGGTCCTCGAAGACGGCGACCTCGCCGCGCTCGTGGGCCGGCACGTCGGCGGCGCCCGCGAGCATGGTGGCGAGGATCGCGAGGGGGTCCTCGCCACGCGGGTTGTCGGAGGTCAGTACGGCGGAGTCGGCGAGGCGGGCCGCGGCGGCGCCCATCGGCATCCGCTTGGTCTTGTCGCGGTCGCCGCCGCAGCCGAGCACGATGTGCAGCTTGCCCTCGGTCACCTTGCGCAGCGCGCGCAGGACCGATTCGACGGCGTCCGTCTTGTGCGCGTAGTCGACTACGGCGAGGTACGGCTGGCCCGCGTCCACGCGCTCCAGGCGCCCGGGGACGCCCGGCACGGCGGCGACACCGTCGGCGGCGGTCTGCGGGTCGATGCCCGCGACGGCGAGGGAGACGATCGCGGCGAGCGTGTTGGCGACGTTGAACGGGCCGGCCAGCGGGGACTTCGCGGTGATCCGCTCCCCCTTCGGGCCGACCGCGACGAAGGTCGAGTCCAGCGGACCCACCTCGACGTCCTCGGCCCGCCAGTCGGCGTCGGGGTGGCCCTCGGCGGAGAAGGTGGTGACGGGCACCTCGGACTCGGTGATGAGCCGACGCCCGTACTCGTCATCGAAGTTGACGACGCCGAGCCGGGACCGCTCCTTGGTGAAGAGCTGCGCCTTCGCCCGGAAGTAGTCCTCCATGTCGGAGTGGAACTCCATGTGTTCCGGGCTGAGGTTGTTGAAGACGGCGACGTCGAAGACGCAGCCGTCGACCCGGCCGAGCACCAGGGCGTGGCTGGAGACCTCCATGGCGACCGCCTCGACGCCGCGCTCCCGCATCACCGCGAAGAGGGCCTGGAGATCGGTGGCTTCGGGGGTGGTGCGCTCCGACTTGATGCGCTCGTCGCCGATGCGCATCTCGACGGTGCCGATGAGTCCGGTGCTGCGGACCTCCCGCAGACCGCCCTCGATCAGATACGCGGTGGTGGTCTTGCCCGACGTACCGGTGATGCCGATCTGCAGCAGGTCGCGGCCGGGGTGCCCGTAGACCGTGGCCGCGAGCTCGCCCATGACGCCGCGCGGGTTCTCGACGACCAGGGCCGGCAGGCCGGTGGCGGCGGCGCGCTCGGCGCCCGTCGGGTCCGTGAGGATCGCCGCGGCGCCGAGGTCGGCGGCCTGGGCGACGAAGTCGGCGCCGTGCAGCCGGGCCCCGGGCAGGGCGGCGTAGATGTCGCCGGGGCGCACCGCCCGCGAGTCGTGCGTGATGCCGGTGATGCCGGGGGTGTCGGTCGCACCTGGCGAGGCGACGCCGAGCTGATCGGCGAGCTCCGCGAGGGGCGTGGCGGAGACCTGGGCCGGCCGGGGCGGTCCCGGATAGGTCACGGGAGCGCCTTTCTGGGTGGTTTGGGACTGATCAGCGTGTGGCACGGCGGTGAGCGTACCGGGCTCACCCGCTTCAGGGCGAAGCGAGGTGCTTGCCGGTCCGTGTGGCGGGCGACGGTTCCCGGGGTCGGAGGTGATCGTTGTCACGGGGGTTCCTGGTCAGTCTCCGGGCTTGTAGGTGACCGGAAGGCGGGCGGGGGGCTTGCCGGTGGGCGGGACTTGCAGCGTCTTCAGGGCGAACTCCATGACCTGCTTGTAGATGGGGCCGCAGATCTGGCCGCCGAAGTAGCTGCCCTTGGTGGCGTTCTGGATCGCGCAGTAGACGGCGACGCGGGGCTTGTCGGCGGGCGCGAACCCGGCGAACGACGAGGTGTAGCCCTTGTACTTGCCGGTGGCGGGATCGACCCGGTTGGCCGTACCCGTCTTGCCCGCGACCCGGTAGCCGGGCATGCGGGCGGCGATGCCGGTGCCTTCCTCGTCGTCCACGACGGACTCCAGCATCGTCGCAAGCGTCTTGGCGGTCTGCTCGCTCACGACGCGGGTCTGCCGGGGCTTGGGGGCGGGCGCGAAGCGGCCGTCGGGGCCCTTCGTGCCGCGTACGAGGGTGGGCTCGACGCGGACGCCGCCGTTGGCGATCGTGGAGTACACGGAGGTCGCCTGCATCGCGTTGATCGAGAAGCCCTGGCCGAAGGGGACCGTGAACTGCTGCGAAGTGGACCACTTGTCGGGCGGCGCGAGGATGCCGGAGGTCTCCCCGGGGAAGCCGAGCCCGGTCTCCTTGCCGATGCCGAACTTGCGCAGGTACGAGTAGAGCGTCTGGTTCACCTCCGACTGCGTCTTGCCGAGCTGGCCGGTCGCGAGGATCGTGCCGATGTTGCTGGACTTGGCGAGCACGCCGTTGAGCGTGAGGTGCCAGGTGGGGTGGTCGATGTCGTCCTGGAAGAGGCGGTCGCCGCGGTGCAGCCGGTTGGGCACCGTCACGTGCGTGCCGGGCGTGGCCGCGTTCTCCTCCAGTACGGCCGCCATCGACATGACCTTGGCGGTGGAGCCGGGCTCGTACGCGTCCTGGAGCGCGGCGTTGCCCATGGCGGCGCCGTTGGCCTGCGAGAGGTCGTTCGGGTCGAAGCCCGGGGCGTTGGCCATGGCGAGGACCTCGCCGGTCTGCGTGTCCTGCACTATCACGTAGCCGCGGTCCGCCTTGGACTTCTTGACCTGCTCGGTGATCGCGTTCTGCGCGGCCCACTGGATGTCGCGGTCGATGGTGAGCTCGATGTCGGAGCCCGGCACGGCGGGCGTCTCGGTGCCGCCTGCGGTGGGGACCTGGCGGCCGCCGGACTGGGCGTACCTGATCTTGCCGTCCTTGCCCGCGAGCTCCTTGTCGAGCTGCTGCTCCAGGCCGCCCGCGCCCTTGCCGTCGGCGTTGACCCAGCCCAGTATCCCGGCGCCCAGATCGGCGTTGGGGTAGACCCGCTTGCTGCTCGGGTCGGCGAGGACGCCCGCGAGGACGTTGGCGGACTTCGGGTCGGCGGCCGCCTTGTCGGCGAGGGCGGAGCGCAGGTCCTTGATCTGCTTCCAGATCTTGGGGGTCTGGCGCCGGGCGAGCAGGACGTAGCGGGTGTCCGGGGTCTTCAGCTTCTTGGTGAGCTCGACCGGGTCCTTGCCGAGGATCGGGGCGAGCAGGGCGGCCGCCTGCTCGGGGGCGTCCTTGACCTTCGTCGACTTGGGCGTGAGGAGCGTGGGGTCGGCCGAGATGTCGTACGCGTCGTCGCTGATCGCGAGCTCGATGCCGCGGCGGTCGGTGATGCCGCCGCGCTCGGCGGCCAGGGTGTGGCCGAGGTAGCGATTCTTCTCCGCCTTGGCGGTGTACGCGCTGGCGTCGACCGCCTGCACCTGGAGCAGCCGCACCACGAAGATCAGCATGATCAGGGTGAGTCCGAGGCTGACCATGCGCAGGCGGGGCCGGGGGCTGCCCAGGCGGATGACGCGGGGCGCCGCCTTGCCGGAGCCACCTGCCGGGCGCGGGCGGCGGGCGGCGGGGCGGCCGCCGGGTCCGGGGCGCCGCTGCTCACCGGGGCGGGCGGGGCGCGCCGGGCGAGCGGGTCCCGGCACTCGGCGGCGCGGGGGCGGTTGACGGTCCGTCACTTACGTCACCTGCCGGAGGTCGTGGGGCCGGGCTGCGCGGAAGGGGCGGTGCGGGGGTGCTGGGCGGAGGGCTTCGGCGTGGGCGTGGGCTCGGGGCCGGGAGCCGACGGGGCGGGGGACGGGGCCTCGGAGACCGAGGGCGGGGGCGAGGCCACCTCGAGCGGGCGGGGCGCGGGCACCCGCAGCGCCGAGGGCCTGGCCGCCGCTCCGGGCACGCCGCGGACGGTGCCGTCGGGGTCGAGGAAGGCGGGGTCGCCGCCGGGGACCATGCCGAGCTCACCGGCGCGGCGCTGCAGCGCGTCCGGGGCCGAGAAGTCGTCCACCTCGCGCTGGAGCTCCTGCTGCTCCTCGGTGAGCTCGGTGGTCTCCTTCTTGAGCTTGCTCAGCTGGAACGACCCCTCGTTCAGGGAGGAGTTCAGCATCAGGAGCGTGATGAGGCCCCCGCCGAGCAGCAGCACCACCAGTAACACGAAGGGCGTGCGGGCGGCCTGGCTCGGGCCCGACGGCAGCAGCCGGGCGAGCTTCGCCGCCCTCCCCCGCAGCTCGGGCTTCTTGCTCATGGGGCCTCCTCGCGGATGCGCTGCGCACCCCGCAGCCGTGCCGGGGCCGCCCGGCGGTTCTCGGCGACCTCTTCCTCGGTGGGGAGTTCGGCACCGCGCGTGAGCAGCTTGAGGCGCGGCTGGTAGCGCTCGGGTACGACGGGCAGGCCGGGCGGCGCCGTGGTGGCGGCTCCGGCCGCGAACACCTGCTTGACCAGGCGGTCTTCGAGCGAGTGGTACGAGAGCACAGCGATGCGGCCGCCGACCGCGAGCGCCTGCACCGCGGCCGGGATGGCTCGCTCCAGGACGCTCAACTCGCCGTTGACCTCGATGCGCAGGGCCTGGAAGGTGCGCTTGGCGGGGTTGCCGCCGGTGCGCTTGGCGGCCTGCGGCAGGGAGTCGCGGATGAGCTCGACGAGCCGGGCGCTGTTGCTGAACGGCTCCTTCTCGCGCTCGCGCACGATGGCGGAGACGATCCGCTTGGCCTGCTTCTCCTCCCCGTACGCCCGCAGGATCCGCACCAGCTCACCGGCCGGGTACGTGTTGAGCACCTCGGCGGCGCTCATGCCCGTCGTCTGGTCCATGCGCATGTCGAGGGGGGCGTCCTGGGCGTACGCGAACCCCCGGTCCGCCTCGTCGAGTTGCATCGAGGAGACGCCGAGGTCGAAGAGGACTCCCTGGACGCGCGGGACGTCCAGGCGGTCGAGCACGTCGGGGAGTTCGTCGTAGACGGCGTGCACGAGGGTGGCCCGGTCGCCGTAGGGGGCGAGGCGCTCGCCGGACAGGCGCAGCGCTTCCTTGTCGCGGTCGAGCGCGATGAGGCGGGCGGAGGGGAAGGTGGCCAGGAGCGCCTCGCTGTGGCCGCCGAGCCCGAGGGTGCAGTCGACGACGACCGCTCCGGGCTCCGCGAGCGCGGGGGCCAACATGTCCAGGCACCGCTGGAGCATCACGGGGACATGTCGACTGTTGCTGCTCAAGGGGCCCTCTCAGCTCCGGCGGGCGGTACGCACCGCCGGGTCCCCGCCCGCTCGAGAAGGGGAATGGCCTGCTGGCGCCGGGGAAGAGGCGTCAGCCGACCGGGAGCGGGAGGAGGCCGAGCCGTACGTACGCGCCGCGCACGTGGGGGATTCAGGGAATCTCCGGGGAATTACCGTCCAGCAGGGAGCAGGTCACGTCTCCCGCTTCGCGTCACTTTAGTCCACGGTGTCTTTCGGTCAATCAACCGGCCTGCGCGTCGCGAGCCACCCCCGGCGACGCCGGATTCCCGGCGAAGTCACCCATTCGGCCGCACCGTCACGGCCCCTGTGGACTACCTCACAACAAGACTCATTGACGTTCTTTGTCCGTTCTCACAGCAGGCCCGCCAGATCGGCGCGCACTACCGTCATAACCATGTCGACTTCCGCATCCCCTCAAGGCCGCACCCCCGCCGAGCCGAGCACCGGCATAACCGTGGACGGCACCGTCACGGACCGCCTCATCGACGCGAACCAGAAGTACGCCTCCGGCTTCACCGACCCCGGCATGGACGCCCGCCCCGTCCTGCAGGTGGCCGTCGTCGCCTGTATGGACGCCCGCCTCGACCTGCACGCCGCCCTCGGCCTGGACCTGGGCGACTGCCACACCATCCGCAACGCGGGCGGCGTGGTCACCGACGACGTCATCCGCTCCCTGACGATCAGCCAGCGCGCCCTCGGCACCCGCAGTGTCGTGCTGATCCACCACACGGGCTGCGGCCTGCTCACCCTCACCGAGGACTTCCGGCACGAGCTGGAGGACGAGGTCGGGCAGCGGCCTGCCTGGGCGGTGGAGGCGTTCCGCGACGTCGACCAGGACGTGCGGCAGTCGATGCAGCGGGTACGCACCTCGCCGTTCCTGCTGCACAAGGACGACGTACGGGGATTCGTCTTCGACGTGACGACCGGTCTGCTCCGGGAGATCGACCCTGCGTGACCGCAGGTGCGCTAGTTCGGACATTGTGCGAGGCCAAAGCGGCCCAACACCCGACATAACGGCGCCAGTTATCCACAGGCGAGTGACACGACCCCGTACGCCCAACAAGAATGCGGGGGTGGCGTCGCGCGGAACCATTCACGCGCGGTGTCCGTGAATCGGGGTGGGCCGGGCCGCAGGAAAGCGTCGGCCCGGAGAACGGGGCCGAGGAGGGCCGGGTGACGACCTATGACGATCGAGCGAGCCTCACTGATCTGACCACCACTGTGGAGCGAGTCCGCAGGTCGGTGGAGGGTGTGATCGAGGGCAAGCCTGAGGTCGTACGGCTTTCGCTGACTGTGCTGCTCGCCGAGGGACATCTTCTGATCGAGGATGTCCCCGGCGTCGGCAAGACCATGCTGGCCAAGGCGCTGGCGCGGTCCATCGACTGCTCGGTGCGCCGCATTCAGTTCACGCCGGATCTGCTGCCGTCCGACATCACCGGGGTGTCGATCTACGACCAGCAGCGGCAGGACTTCGAGTTCAAGCCGGGCGCGATCTTCTCGCAGATCGTGATCGGCGACGAGATCAACCGCGCGTCTCCGAAGACGCAGTCCGCGCTCCTGGAGTCCATGGAGGAGCGCCAGGTCACCATCGACGGGCAGACGTACGAACTGCCCAGTCCCTTCATGGTGGTGGCCACGCAGAACCCGGTGGAGATGGAGGGCACCTACCCGCTGCCCGAGGCGCAGCGCGACCGCTTCATGGCGCGCGTCTCCATCGGCTATCCCAGCCCGGAGGCCGAGCTCCAGATGCTGGACGTGCACGGCGGCGTCTCGCCCCTGGACGACCTCCAGCCGGTGGCCCACGCCCACGAGATCGTGAAGCTCGTGGACGCCGTGCGCACGGTGCACGTCGCCGATTCCGTACGGAGGTACGCGGTCGACCTGGTCGCCTCGACCCGCAACCACCCGGACCTCAGACTCGGGGCGTCCCCTCGTGCGACGCTGCACCTGCTGCGCGCCGCCAAGGCGTCCGCTGCCCTCAGCGGCCGGGAGTTCGCCCTGCCGGACGACGTGCAGGCGCTCGCCGTCGCGGTCCTCGCCCACCGCCTGCTGCCCACCGCGCAGGCCCAGTTGAACCGTCGTACGGCCGAGTCGGTCATCCTCGAGATCCTGCAGCGCACCCCGGTGCCCGCCTCCGCCCAGCCCGGCGGCGGCTACTACGGCCAGCAGCCGCCCGGCGCGCGGAGGCTGTGATGGCAGCCGGAGCGCCGCCCGCGGCGCACGGCGAGGAAGAGGACAAAGGCGGCCTGCGCACGGCGCTCGCGGGGCTCACCACCCGTGGGCGCTCCTTCCTTGCGGCCGGTGTCGCCGCGGCCATCTGCGCGTATGTGCTCGGCCAGTCCGACCTGCTCCGGGTCGGACTGCTGCTCGCGGTCCTGCCGCTGGTGTGCGCGGTCGTCCTCTACCGCACCCGCTACCGCGTCGCGGGCAGCCGCAGGCTCTCTCCCGCGCGCGTGCCCGCCGGTTCGGAGGCCCGCGTCCATCTGCGCATGGAGAACGTCTCGCGGCTGCCCACGGGCCTGCTGATGCTCCAGGACCGGGTGCCCTACGTCCTCGGTCCCCGGCCGCGCTTCGTGCTCGACCGGGTGGAGGCGGGGGGCCGCCGCGAGGTGTCCTACCGGGTCCGCTCGGACCTGCGCGGGCGCTATCCGCTCGGGCCGCTGCAGCTGCGTCTGACCGACCCCTTCGGGATGTGTGAACTGTCGCGCTCCTTCTCGACGTTCGACACCCTGACCGTCATCCCGCGCGTGGAGGCCCTGCCCTCGGTGCGGCTCACCGGGGAGGCCAAGGGGTACGGCGACGGACGGCACCGCTCGCTCGCCCTCGCCGGCGAGGACGACGTGATCCCGCGCGGGTACCGCCACGGCGACGATCTGCGCCGGGTGCACTGGCGCTCCACCGCGCGCTACGGAGAGCTGATGGTGCGCCGCGAGGAGCAGCCGCAGCGGGCCCGGTGCACGGTGCTCCTGGACACCCGCGACCGCGCCTTCAAGGGTGCGGGGCCGGACTCGGCCTTCGAGTGGGCGGTGGCGGCCACGGCCTCCGTCCTGGTGCACATGCTCGAACGGGGCTTCTCCGTGAGGCTGTTGACGGACACGGGCAACTCGGTGCCGGGCGAGGGCTCGGACGGCTTCGCGGGCGCCAGCCAGGAGTCGGCGGACGCGGCCGGGCTGATGATGGACACCCTCGCGGTGATCGACCACTCGGACGGCGCGGGTCTCAGCCACGCGTACGACGTGCTGCGGGGCGGAAACGAAGGTCTCCTTGTCGCTTTCTTCGGCGACCTGGACGAGGAGCAGGCACAGGTGGCCGCCAAGATGCGGCAGCGCAGCGGGGCCGCGGTCGCCTTCGTCCTGGACAGCTCGGCGTGGACGCAGAGCCTCTTGCCGCCCGGTGCGGCACAGACGCGGCTGCAGCTGCTGCGCGACGCGGGCTGGACGGCGCTCGCGGTGCCGCCGGGAGTGGGCCTCGTGGACGTCTGGCGGCAGGCGGACCACCTGCGCGCCAGCGCGGGTCCCGCGCCCGCCGCGGGGACGACGACCGGGGGCTGGGCATGAGGGGACGTACGACAATGGGGGGACGGTCATGAGTGGTCGCGCGCGACTGGCGGTGTGCGCCACCGCGGCCACGCTGATGGCGTCGAGCGCGCTGCTGCCGCTCGTCGATCCGGCGACGTGGTTCATCCAGGCGGCGATCCTGCTCGCGATACAGAGCGGCGTGGGCGCCCTGGCCCGGCGGATGCCGCTGGCCCGGCCGGTCACCGTGGTGGTGCAGGCCGTGGTCACGCTGCTGCTCCTGACGCTGGTGTTCGCCCGCGAGCAGGCACTCGCCGGGATCATTCCGGGGCCCGAGACGTTCCGCCGGTTCGGCGAACTCCTTGACGCGGGCGGGAACGACGTGGCGCAGTTCGCGATCCCGGCGCCGCTGAGCGACGGCATCCGGCTGATGCTGGTCGGCGGCGTGCTGGTGATCGGGCTCGCGGTGGACGCCCTCGCGGTGACGTTCCGTACGGCGGCCCCGGCCGGGCTTCCGCTGCTCGCGCTGTACTCGGTCGCGGCGGGGCTCTCCGGCGACGGGGCCGGGTGGCTGTGGTTCCTGCTCGCGGCCGCCGGGTATCTGCTGCTGCTCCTGGCCGAGGGGCGCGACCGGCTCTCGCAGTGGGGGCGGGTCTTCGGGGGCGCCGCGCGCGCTCCGGGGCGGATCGCGGGCGGGCTCGAGTCACAGGGCGGCGGGGCGATCGCGCCCGTACGCACCGGGCGGCGCATCGGCGCGCTCGCACTCGGCATCGCCCTGGTGGTGCCGCTCGCCCTCCCCGCCCTGGACGGCGGGCTCCTGGACGGCAGCGGCGGTCCCGGGGCCGGGGGCCGCGGCGGAGGCGGCACGATCTCGGCGGTGAACCCGCTGGTCGCCCTCCAGGACAGCCTGAACCAGCCGGAGGACCGCCAGGTCATCTCGTACCGCACGAACGCCAAGCAGACCGACGGCCTGTATCTGCGGATCGTCTCCCTCGACCAGTTCGACGGCACGACCTGGAAGACGACCGTCCGGAAGATCACCGACGTCCCCTCCCCCATCCCGGACCCGAAGGGGCTCTCCCCCGACGTCCGCAGGACCGAGGTGCAGACGAACATCTCGGCGGCCGACGACTACGCGCAGAACTGGCTGCCCATGCCGTACCCGGCCAGCCGCGTCGACATCAGCGGACGCTGGCGGTACGAGCCGGTGGGCCGCGCCGTCGTCGGCGACCGGGGCCAGACCACGCGGGGCGCCCAGTACAAGGTCGGCAGCCTGGTGGTGGAGCCGACGGCGCAGCAGCTGGCGGCGGCCGGTGAGCCGCCGACGGACCTGAAGCGCGAGTTCACCAAGGTCCCCGACGAGCTGCCCGCGGTGGTGGAGACCACGGCCCGCAAGGTCACCAAGGGGGCGGCGAACCACTACGAGGAGGCGGTCAAGCTCCAGGAGTGGTTCCAGACGGACGGCGGCTTCACCTACGACACGCAGGTGCGGGCGGGCAGCGGTCCGGCCGCGATCGCCCGCTTCCTCGAGCAGCGCGAGGGCTTCTGCGTCCACTTCTCCTTCGCGATGGCGTCGATGGCGCGGACCCTGGGCATCCCCGCCCGGGTCGCGGTGGGCTTCACCCCGGGCACCCCGAGGGCGGACGGCAGCATGTCGGTCGGGCTGCGGGACGCGCACGCGTGGCCCGAGCTCTACTTCGAGGGCGTGGGCTGGACCCGCTTCGAGCCGACCCCGAGCCGGGGCACGCCGCCGGACTACAGCAGCCCGGACACCCCGTCCGACGGGCCGAGCGCCCCGGCCGCCCCGGAGCCCACGCAGTCGGCGGCACCGTCCGACGGCCCCTCGGCCTCGGACAGCTGCCCGCCGGAGATGAAGCGGCAGGGCGGCTGCGCCAGCGAGGCCCCGCAGGCCGTGGTCGGCTCGGGCGACGACGGCCCGCCGACCGGACTGATCCTGGGCATCGCCCTGGGGGCCCTGGCGGTGCTCGGGCTGCCGTTGCTGCCGCTGCTGTGGCGGACACGCGTACGGGCGAGGCGCCTGGGCGCACCGGGCCGCAGCGAGGCGGACGCGGCGGCGCGGACGCTCGCCGCCTGGCTCGAAGTCACCGACACGGCGTGGGACTACGGCATCGCGCCCGACGAGTCGCAGACGCCGCGCAAGGCCGCGGCCCGCATCGTGCGGGTCGGCCGCCTCGGGAACACGGCCGCGGAGTCCGTGCACCGGATGGCCGCCGCGGTGGAGCAGGTCCTGTACGCGCCCCGGCCGCACCCGGCGCCGGGCCTCGCCGACGACGCACTCCGGGTGCGCGACGGCCTGCGCGCCTCCGCGAACCGGCGCACCCAGCTGCGGGCAACGCTGTGGCCGCGTTCGGCCGCCCGGGTGGTGTGGGCGCTCTCGGACCGCTGGTCGCGGACCAGGACGCGCTGGTCGGAGCGGCTGAGCAAGCGGTGGGCCGCGGTGGTGCGGCGGCCCTCGCGGCAGGAGGGCTGAGCCCCTGCGCCTCCGGGCGCAGGGGCCTGCTCCCCGAGACATGTGTGAGGGGTGACCACTCGAAAGTGGTCACCCCTCACACATGTCTGTGTCGTCTGTCTGTGTCGTCTGTCTGTGTCGTCTGTCTGCGTCGTCGCGCGGCCGCTCTGGGCAGGACGTGCAGCGGGTCTTCAGCTGGCCTGCCGAGCTACTCGGCTACTGCCCCTGCTCGTCGCGACGGCGCTGCCAGCGCTGCTCGATCCGATCCATCATGGAGCGACGCTGCCTGCTCTGGCGGCGGGTGCTCTGGGTGCCCGGCACCGCCTGGGCCTGGCCCGTCGGCTGCTCACCCGGCTTCGGCGCCTTGCGCCATCCGGTGACGGCGAGCACCGCACAGCCCAGCATGACGAGGAAACCCACCACGCTGATCCAGATCTGCTGCGCGACCATTCCGGCCATGAGGAGCGCGATACCCACCAGGAAGCCCGCGACCGCTTGGTAGACCCGCTTCCGGGTGTACGTGCGCAGCCCGCTTCCCTCAAGCGCTGTCGCGAACTTGGGATCTTCGGCGTACAGCGCTCGCTCCATTTGCTCGAGCATGCGCTGCTCGTGCTCCGAGAGCGGCACGGAGTCCTCCTCATCGTGCAGTCGCCGGGGCGACCGGGGGTCCCTTTCAGGATAGGCAGGGAATCGCCCCCGTGAAACCCGCCCCTCTGCGCCAACTTCGCCAAACCGGACCATCACTCCGCACCGGTCAGCTGAAGCGTGCATTCCCCAGCGCCCGATCCGTCATGCCGAACCGTGTGCCTCGATCATACGGCGCGAGTAGCCCGTTCGGGGGGCCTGTGGCGTACTCCATCTGCCGCTGCGCCGCTGATCAGCGAACCGGAATCAGTCCGTGGCCGACTTTCGCCCTTCTCCGAGGACGTGCAGCTGGGTGGCGACGGAATGGAAGGACGGCAGCTCCGCGGCGGCGGCTTCCAGGTTGAGCAGTGCTTCCATCGCGCCCGGTTCGGTGTCCACCAGGACGCCCGGTACGAGATCGGCGAAGACCCGCACACCGTGGACCGCGCCCACGCGCAGGCCCGCCGACCCGACCAGGTCGGTCAACTGCTCGGCGGTGAAGCGGCGCGGCATCGGGTCGTTCTCGCCCCAGCGCCCGGCCGGGTCGGTGAGCGCCTCCTTGGCCTCCTTGAAGTGGCCGGCGAGCGCCCTGGCCAGCACAGCGCCGCCGAGGCCCGCGGCGAGCAGGCTGAGGACGCCGTCGGGACGGAGCGCGCCGACGGCGTTGCCCAGGGCCTCGGCCGGGTCGTCCACGTACTCCAGGACGCCGTGGCACAGGACCGCGTCGTAGCCGCCGCGCTCGACGACGTCGAAGAGGCCGTGCGCATCGCCCTGGACGCCGCGCACGCGGTCGGCGACCCCGGCCTCGGCAGCGCGGCGCTCCAGGGCGAACAGCGCGTTCGGGCTGGGGTCGACGACGGTGACGCGGTGGCCGAGGCCGGCGACGGGCACCGCGAAGTTGCCGCTGCCGCCGCCGGTGTCGAGCACGTCGAGCGGCTCCCTGCCGGTGGCCTTGACCCGGCGGTCGAGGGCGTCCTTCAGAACCTCCCAGACCACGGCGGTACGGAGCGCAGCGCGGGGGCGGGCGGGACCGGAGCGCAGCGACGACGTTGGGTCCGACACAGCAGTTGACTCCTCGGCGCTGGGGTTTCGACGCTCCCACCCTATTGCCTCGCACGGAGTACCCCGCCACGGCCCGCGTACGGCGGTGCGCCCGGTGTTCAGCCCGCGTCCGGCGCCTCCTGGTCCACCGCTTCCCCGCCGCGGGGCTGGGGCAGCACCGGCTGCAGGACCAGCATGCGCTCGACGATGCGCAGGAACATCGCGACGTCGCGCAGCAGGTCGTCGGCGTCGCGGACGGTCGCGGCGCCCTGGATGCCCGCTTCGGCGCGGGCCCTGCGCGGGGCGCCGGCGGCGAACAGGGCGCTCCACTCGGTCAGTTCGGGTGCTATCTCGGGGAGGACTTCCCAGGCGCTGCGGATGCGCTGCCTGCGGCGGGGCGTGGTCTCGGGGCGGCCGCGGGCGGCGAGCACGGCGGCGGCGGTGCGCAGGGCGGCGAGGTGGGCCGTGGCATAGCGCTCGTTCGGAGTGTCCAGGCGGGCGGCCTCGTCGATTCCGGCGCGGGCCTGGGCGAGCAGTTCGAGGGCGGCGGGGGGTGCGGTGGCGCGGCGCAGGACGGGGTGGACGTCGCTCGCCGGGCCGGTCAGTGAGGGGGCAGGGCCGACGGCGCGGTGCCGGCGTGCGGCTGCTGCGGAACTACTGGCCATGACGAACCTCCTGTCGTCTGGTGACGGCGCAGTGGCCGTATGTGCTCATCGTGAAGCACGCCACTGACAATCGGCCCTGACCTGGGGCTTTGCTTCGAACTGCGGTTCCCGATAGCTTTTGCACTGACCAGTCAGTTCAAAAGCCGGTTCCGAGGGGGGACTTGTGGACGGTCCGCAGGGAGCTGCCGTCAGCGCCGAGGACTTCGGGCTCAAGGGGCCGCGGGGGTGGGCGTTCCGCGGCATCGGATTCACCGCCGAGCCCGGATCACTGATCGCGCTCGAGGGGCCCTCGGGCTCGGGCCGCACCTGCCTGCTGCTCGCGCTCACCGGCCGCATGCGCGCCACCGAAGGGCGGGCGTCCGTCGGCCGACTACGGCTGCCGAAGCAGCT
This sequence comes from Streptomyces odontotermitis, assembly GCF_050510915.1. Classification (NCBI taxonomy): domain Bacteria; kingdom Bacillati; phylum Actinomycetota; class Actinomycetes; order Kitasatosporales; family Streptomycetaceae; genus Streptomyces; species Streptomyces odontotermitis. Next base: position 413,317 of record NZ_JBNJLS010000001.1, read on the forward strand.
GGCCGCCGTCCGCCGCGTCAGCGGGCTCGGCCCGGTGCCGGGCGTCACCGACCTCGACCCGGCGCTGACCGTCGGCGAGCACCTGCGCGAACGGGCGCTCCTGGAGCGGCGGTTCGGCGGCTCCCTGCGGGACCTGCTGCGGCCGCGCGCCGAGCGGACGGCCGAGGCCCGGCTGCGCGTCGACACCGCCCTGACCGCCGCCGGGCTCGACATGGAGACCCTGCCCAAGGGTCGGCGCACCGCCGTGCGCGACCTGGAGCGGCTCGAGGCGCTGCGGCTCTCCGTGGCCCTCGCCCTCATCGGGCGCCCCCGCCTCCTGGGCGTGGACGACACCGACCTCAAGCTCTCGGACACCGAACGGGCCGAAGCCTGGGGCCTGTTGAGGTCCCTCGCGGAGAGCGGGACGACCGTCGTGGCGGTGTGCAGCGAGGCGCCCGAGGGGGCGGTCGTCGTGTCCACCGCGCCCCGGACCACCGACAGCGGCACCGGCACCGATCCCGGCGGGGCCCGCGAAGCCGACGCGACCGACGACAACGACAAGGAGACGGCGGATGCGCTCGCCGAAGCTGGCCGCGCTTGAGCTCAGGCGGTTCGGCAGGGGGAAGCTGCCGCGCGCGGCGCTGGTCGCTCTCCTGCTGCTGCCGCTGCTCTACGGTGCGCTCTACCTGTGGTCGTTCTGGGACCCGTACGGCCGTCTCGACCGGATCCCCGTCGCGCTCGTCAACGACGACAAGGGAGCCACCGCCGCGGGCAAGAAGGTCGCCGTCGGCGACGGCATCGTCGAAGGGCTGCGCGACAGCAAGACCTTCGACTGGCACGAGGTGAGCTCGGCCGAGGCCCGTAAGGGCATCGAGGACGGCACGTACTACCTGTCGCTGACCATGCCGTCCGACTTCAGCAAGCGCGTCGCGTCGAGTTCGGGGGACTCTCCGGAGACGGGCGCCCTGCAGGTGCGGACGAACGACGCCAACAACTACATCGTCGGGCAGATCTCCCGGACGGTCTTCTCCGAGGTGCGCTCGGCGGCCTCCACGAAGGCGTCGCGTTCCTTCCTCGACAAGATCTTCATCAACTTCTCCGACCTCCACGGCGCCACCAAGAAGGCGGCCGACGGAGCCGACAAGCTCGAAGGCGGCATCGGCAAGGCGAAGAAGGGCTCCAAGCAGCTCGCCGACGGTCTGAAGGACGCAAAGGACGGCAGCGGCAAGCTGGCCGGGGGCATCAAGAAGCTCCACACGGGCGCGGGCGACCTGGAGGACGGCTCGAAGCGGGTCGCCGACGGCACCCAGTCCCTCGCCGACAAGGTCAACGGGGTCGCCGCCGACGTGCGGCCCTACCTCAAGGACAACGGCAAGACGATCGGCGACTCGGCGCAGCTCGTCGCCGACTCCTCCAAGGCCGTCCGCCACAACCTGAAGCTGTGGGTCAAGCTCGCTCCCGGCGCGGCCGCCGACTCCAAGTCCAACGCCGAGAAGATGAGCGGCATCTACAAGGACCTCTGCGAGACACCCGTGGTGCCCGACCCGCACTGCCCGCTCCTGAAGAAGGCCAAGGAGACCACCGACGACGTCGCGACGATCGCCGGGGACCTCGACACCCTGGTCCAGGACCAGAACGGCGACATCGGAGAGCTCGACAAGAACCTCGCCGCCCTGGAGAAGAAGGCCAAGGCGCTGGCCGACCGCTCCCCGCGCCTGGACGAGGACCTGGAGACGACCGTCTCCAAGATCAACGAGCTGAACAAGGGCGCGGGCAAGGTCGCCAAGGGCGCCAAGAAGCTGCACACCGGGCTGGCCACCGCCAAGACCGGCTCCACCGACCTGGACACGGGCGTCGGCAAGCTGGAGACGGGCGCGAACGACCTCAACGGAGGGATGTTCAAGCTGGTCGACGGCTCCGGGAAGCTGTCCGGCGGACTGCACGACGGCGTCAAGAAGATCCCCGATTACGACAAGAAGGACCGCGACCAGCGCACGGGCGTCATGGCCGACCCGGTGCAGCTCGCCTCCCAGTCGCTGCACAAGGCGCCCAACTACGGCACCGGCTTCGCCCCGTACTTCATCCCGCTCTCCCTGTGGGTGGGCGCGATGGTGGCCTACATGCTGATCCAGCCGCTCAACCGGCGCGCTCTCGCCGCGGGCGCCTCCGCGTGGCGCATCGCGCTCGCCGGGTGGCTGCCGGTGGCCGCCGTGGGGGTCCTCCAGGTGGCCGCGCTGATGTCGGTGCTGCACTGGGGACTGGGGCTCGAGATGACGCGGGCGGCCGGGACCATCGGCTTCCTGTGCCTGGTGACGTGCTGCTTCGCTGCGATCGTGCAGTGGCTCAACGCGCGCTTCGGGGCGGCGGGGCGGATCCTCGTCCTGGCCGTGCTGATGCTGCAGCTGACGTCGGCGGGCGGCACCTATCCGGTGCAGACCAGCCCGAAGTTCTTCAGCGCGATCCACCCCTACCTGCCGATGAGTTACATCGTCGAGGCGCTGCGCAGGCTCATCACCGGGGGCGGCCTCGGGCCCGTCTGGCAGGCGTGCGCCGTCCTCACCGCCTTCACCGCGGGAGCCCTCGCGCTCACCGCGCTCTCCGCCCGGCGCAAGCAGGTGTGGACCCTGGACCGACTGCACCCGGAGCTGAGCCTGTGACCGGAGCCCCGAAAGCGCCTGTGACAATCAGGGCCATGGACAGCAGCGCAACCGCCGGCAGCACCCGGCGCGAGGCCACCCGGCAGAAGCTCTACGAAGCCGCCGTCACCCTCATCGCGGAGCAGGGGTTCTCCGCCACCACGGTCGACGAGATCGCGGAGCGGGCCGGGGTCGCGAAGGGAACCGTCTACTACAACTTCGCGAGCAAATCGGTCCTCTTCGAAGAGCTGCTGCGACACGGAGTCGGGCTGCTCACCACCTCCTTGAAGGAAGCGGCGGCGAGAACGGCCGAGAGCGGCGGCAGCAAGGTCGACGCCCTGGACGCGATGATCCGGGCGGGGCTCGTCTTCATCGACCGCTATCCGGCCTTCACGCAGCTGTACGTCGCGGAGCTGTGGCGCACCAACCGCGCCTGGCAGTCCACCCTCATGGTGGTACGGCAGGAAGCCGTCGCCGTGGTGGAGGACGTGCTGCGCGGCGGCGTCGAGAACGGCGAGCTGAGCGAGGAGATCGACATCCCCCTGACGGCGGCCGCGCTCGTCGGGATGGTTCTGGTCGCCGCCCTCGACTGGCAGGCGTTCCAGCCCGAGCGCTCGCTCGACGACGTGCACTCCGCGCTGTCGCGGCTGCTTCAGGGGCGAGTGAGCGGCACGCGCGCGTAGCCGCGATCGCCTCCATGAAAGAAGGCGCCGATCCGGTGAACCCGATCTCTCGGGCCCGCCCGGACCGGCGCCTTCCCCATGGTCCCCCTCGGGTTTCCCCGAAGTCCCCCGTTCGGCCCCCGGTGGTGGTCGTCCCCCGAGTCACCCCCGTGGCTCGCTCCCGCCATAGGACGTACGGCGGGAGGAGCGGCCAAGGGCGCTGCACCGTTCCGCCGCCCCGTGTCGGCGGTGCCGGTGCCGCGCCCCTTTCCGTGCTCTCACTCTTCCGTCTGCGCAGGTGGGACCCATCCGCGCGCGTACTCATCTCACTCACTAGGTACGAGTACTCAGGCGTGGGTGCTCATCCCCAGGCCGGACCGGCCCGGACTGGTTACGATCACGTCCGTGTCCGTACTCCCCCTGGTCTTCACCAGCGGCTGGGCAAGCGGGATCAACGCGTACGCGGTGGTCCTGCTGCTCGGTGTCTTCGGCGCGACCGGGGTCTCCGACGAGGTGCCCGAAGCCCTGCAGCGGCCCGATGTGCTGATCGCCGCCGGGGTGCTCTTCGCGTGCGAGGCCGTCGCCGACAAGATCCCTTACGTGGACTCGGTGTGGGACGCGGCCCACACGGTGATCCGGCCGGTGTCGGGTGCCGTGGTGGGCGCGCTGCTCGCGGGACAGAGCGGCTCGCTCTCGGATCTCGCCGCGGGCGCCGTGGGCGGCTCGACGGCGCTGGCCAGCCATGCGGTCAAGGCCGGGACGCGGATGGCGGTCAACACCTCGCCGGAGCCGTTCAGCAACTTCGTGCTGAGCACCGCCGAGGACCTCGGGGTCGGCGGGATCGTCAGCTTCGCGATGTTCCACCCGGAGGCCGCGGCGATCATCGCGGGCGTTCTGCTGCTCCTCGGGCTCCTGCTGCTGGTCTTCCTGGTGTCGCGGATCCGGCGGTTCCTGCGGCGCCGGGCGCAGCGGCGCGAGGAGAAGCGGCTCGCGGCGAGCGTGGGACGGCCACCGGACTGACCGGCGGACAGCCCGGCCCGCCCGGCGGGGCTGTCAGTGGGGGCCGATACAGTCCCTGACATGGCACGGATTGTGGTGATCGGCTCCGGGATGGGCGCGATGGCGGCCGCGGCCCGGCTGGCCGTCGCGGGCCACCGGGTGGTGGTGCACGAGCGCGCGGAGACGTTCGGCGGAGCGGTCGGCCGCGTCGAGCGCGCCGGGTTCCGCTTCGACACGGGCCCCGCCCTGCTCCAACTCCCCGCGGTCTACCGCGACTTGTTCGTGAAGACGGGCAAGGAGCCCCTGGAGAAGTGCGTCGAGCTGACCCAGGTGGAGCCCGCCGTGCGTCACGTCTTCGGGGACGGCACGGCCGTCGACCTGCCGAACGCCTCCCGGGCGGGCGTGGGCGAGGCGCTCGACGCGGCCCTCGGAGCGGGCGCGGGCGCCCGCTGGTCGGCGTTCATGGACCGCGCGCGGGAGGCATGGGACCGCACCCGCCGTCCCTTCCTGGAGGAGCCCCTCTGGCCGAACTGGCAGGTGCTGGCCGACCGCGAGCCCTACCCCTCAGTCCCCCGGAAGCGGCTGCTGCGCCGCGAGCGACGGGCCGCCACCCTCGGCGAGGTCGCCGAGTGGGAGCTGGGCGGGGACAACCGCCTGCGCGCCCTCCTCGAGCAGTACGCGCTCGCGTACGGCCTCGATCCGCGCACCACTCCCGCGAGCGCCGCCGTCCTGCCGTACATGGAGCAGACCTTCGGCACCTGGTCCGTGCGCGGCGGCACCCGCGCTCTCGCCGAGGCCGTGTACGAGCGCTGTCTGGCCCGGCGGGTGGAGTTCGCGTTCGGCTCCCCGGTCACCCGGATCGTGGAGAAGGACGGCCGCGCGGCGGGCGTCGAGCTCGCGGACTCCCGCTTCGTGGAGGCGGACTTCGTCGTCGCCGGAGTCGCCCCCGGTGTGCTCGCCGGGCTGCTGCCCGGGGCCGGCGCACGGCCGGAGGGTGAGGTGCCCGCCCAGAGCCCGCGCACCAGCCGCCTCTCCGTCCTGCTCGCCCTGCGCGGCCCCCGCCCCGAGGGCACCCCGCAGCGGGCGGTGCTCCACACCGCCGACCGCGAGGGCGAGTTGGACCAGCTGTTCGGCCTGCGGCCGTCGGTCCCCGCGGAGCCCACGGTCGAGGTGCTGCGCCCGGAGGACCCGACGCGCACGCCGGACGCGGACCACGAAGCGGTGACGCTCACGGCCACGGTGCCCGCGGGCGCCCCGGTCACGGAGGCCGACGCGGACCGGCTCGTCGCGCGCGCGGAGGCCGTGCTGCCCGGTCTGCGCGAGCGGCTGCTGTGGCGCGAGGTGCGCACGCCCACCGACATCGAGGCGGCCACCGGCGCCGAGGGTGGCGCGATCCCTGCCCCGGCGCTCGCCGCGGCGGGCGGGCGGCTGCTCCACCCGGCCAACGGCACGCGCGTGCCGGGGCTCTTCGCGGTCGGCGGCTGGGCGCACCCGGGAGGCGGGCTTCCGCACGCGGGCATGTCGGGCGCGCTGGTCGCCGGGTTGATCGTGGAGGGGCCGGAGTTCCGCGGCTCGCAGTGAGGGCTGGTCGCCTGAGACCGAGGCGGCCGGTCAACCGGTACCGGGTCAGTACCGGTACAGCTGGCCTACCGGGTCGGTCCCAGTGCTGCTGGGCTGCCGGTCAGTACCGGTACTGCTCGTTGTAGCCCACGTCGTGAGCGTTGCTGCCGTACGGCGTCCCGTGCCCGTCCGTCCCCGTGCCGTTCTGGTACGGGTAGGGCTGCTCCGGCGGGAGTTCGCCGCCGTAGGTGTCCTCGCCGGTGCGCTGCTGGGGGACCCAGACGCCGCCGGGCGGGGTCTCGCTGTGGCCCGCTCCCCCGTAGCCGTCGCCGTAGGGGGCGTACTGCTGCTGGTCGCCGTAGGTGTCGAAGGACGGCTGGGCGCTGTAGCCCTGCGTCCCGATGTAGGGGTCGGAGTACGCGGCGTACTGCTGCTGGCCCGGCGCGTCATAGCCGAACTGCTGCTGGTCATAGCCCGCGTACGGGTCCTCGTAGCCGTTGCCGTAGGCGCCGACCGGGGCGGCCGGGGCCGAGTACGAGGCGTCGGCGTAGACGCCGTACTGGCCGGTGTCTTCGGGCATCGGCTGCGGTTCGAAGACGGTGTTCGGGTCGTGGGCCGGGGGGCCCTCCGGGAGGGGCGGCGTCTCGTACTCGAGATCGGAGACCTCCAGCGTCGGGTCCGCCGTCGGCGCTCCCCGGCCACCCTGCCGGCGCCGCTTGCTGAGACCGGGGGCGCCGCCGAGGGCCCAGCCCGTGGAGAAGCCGCGGCGGAACGACAGCGTCACGTACGTCTGTCCGGTGGCGAACGCGATCGCGCCGATCGCGATGACCACCACCGACGGCATCAGCACGCCGATGACCACGCCGAGGAAGCCGACGAAGGCGAGCAGACGCCACCGAAGGCGCGCCTTGTACTGCAGCAGCACCTCGCCCAGCAGCCACAGCGCGACGAATCCGAACGCGATGTAGAGGACCGTCCAGCCCATGTACGCCCCTCTCCCCTACGGCCGCCGCCCCGTGCGTGGATACGGCCGGTCAGGCCCGCTGGTGGTGCAGGCCCAGGTTCTCGTAGATTTCCAGCGTCGCCGTGGAGTTGTTGAGCGTGATGAAGTGCAGCCCCGGCACACCCTCGGCCAGCAGCCGCGCGCAGAACTCCGTCGCGAACTCGATGCCAATGGAGCGTACAGCGGCCGGATCGTCTTTGGCTGTGAGGATGCGCTCTTTCAGCTCGGGCGGGAACGACGCGTTGCTGAGCTGCGGCAGTCGTTCGAGCTGGCGCACGTTGGTCACCGGCATCAGTTCCGGGATGATCGGGGTGTCACAGCCCGCGGCCGCCACCCGGTCGCGCAGGCGCAGATATTCCTCGGGATGGAAGAACATCTGCGTGATCGCGTAGTCGGCGCCGGCCCGGCACTTGTCGACGAAGTGCCGCACGTCGGTGTCCCAGTCGGCCGACCTGGGGTGCATGGCGGGGAAGGCCGCGACGCCGACGCAGAAGTCGCCGGATTCCTTGATCAGTTCGACGAGTTCGGCCGCGTACGTGAGTCCCTGGGGGTGCGCGACCCACTCGCCCATCGGGTCGCCCGGCGGGTCTCCGCGCACGGCGAGCATGTTCCGGATCCCCGCGTCGGCGTACTGGCCGATGATGTTGCGCAGCTCGGCAACGGAGTGTTCGACGGCGGTGATGTGGGCAACCGGTGTGAGCGTCGTGTCGGCGACGATCTGCTGGGTCTCCTTGACGGTGCCCGCGCGCGTGGAGCCACCGGCCCCGTACGTGACAGAGACGAAGTCGGGCGTGACGGCCTCGACCCGGCGCAGCGCGTTCCACAGGTTGCGCTCGCCCTTGGGGGTTTTCGGCGCGGAGAACTCGAACGAGTACGTCGTGTTGCCGGTCGCGAGCATGTCCCGCACGGTGCGGGCGCGATCAGTCCAGGTGGAAGCGGTGCCAAAGGCCATACCGGCAGGTTACTGACAGATTCCGGCCGCCCCTAATCCCCGTCCACCTTGCGGACAGGCGTGCGACCCTTCCCGGCCAGCACATTCACGGTCCGTTCAGATCGGGCGGGGGTGGCAGACCGCGCGCGGGTCCGGTCGCGCTCAGATCGCGCGCAGGCGCTTCGCGAACTCCGCGGCCGCGGCGCCCGGGTCGTCCGCCTCCGTGATGGCGCGCACCACGACGACGCGACGGGCGCCCGCTTCGACGACCTCGTCCAGGTTGCCCGCGTCGATGCCGCCGATCGCGAACCAGGGGCGGTCCGTGCCCAGGGACGCCGTGTAGCGGACCAGGTCGAGCCCCGGGGCGTGCCGCCCCGGCTTGGTGGGCGTCGGCCAGCAGGGGCCGGTGCAGAAGTAGTCCACGCCCTCCTGGACGGCGGCCGCGGCGGCCTCGGACTCGGCGTGCGTGGAGCGGCCGACGAGGACGTCGTCGCCGGTGGCGCCGAGGATGGCGCGGGCCGCGGGGACGGGCAGGTCGCCCTGGCCCAGGTGCAGCACGTCGGCGCCGATCGCGTGGGCGACGTCCGCGCGGTCGTTCACCGCGAGGAGCTTGCCGTGGCGGCGGGCGGCGTCCGCGAAGACCTGGAGGTGCTCCAGTTCCTCGGCGGCCTCCATGCCCTTGTCGCGCAGCTGCACGATGTCGACGCCGCCCGCAAGGACGGCATCGAGGAACTCGGGGAGGTCGCCCTGGCGCTTGCGCGCGTCCACGCACAGGTAGAGCCGGGCGTCGGCGAGCCGTGCGGCCGCGGGCTTGGTGGCCATGGTGAGTCCCCCCGTTGGTTCGGTACGTACGTGGCGTACGGGCCGGGCTTCCTCGGGGAAGCAAGACCCGTACGCCGGGCGGTTCGTTCAGGTCAGACGGCGAGCGCCTGAGCGCGGCGCTTCACCTCCGTGCCGCGATTCTCGCTCAGGGCCTGCGCGGGGGTGCCGGGCAGGGTCGGGTCGGGGGTGAAGAGCCACTCCAGGGCCTCTTCGTCGGTGAAACCGTCGTCCCGCAGGAGCGTCAGGGTGCCGACGAGGCCCTTGACGACCTTGTCGCCGTCGATGAAGGCGGCCGGCACCTGGAGCGTGCGGTTCTCTCCACGGCGTACGGCGATCAGCTGGCCCTCCTTGACCAGCTGCCGCACGCGCGTCACCTCGACGTCGAGCATCTCCGCGATGTCGGGGAGGTGCAGCCAGGCGGGGACGAGAGCATCGGTCTTTGCGTCAATCTCGGTCACGGGATCAAGCCTGCCATCTCCTGGCGGAGGGCGGAACCGGGGAGGGGGCGCCCGGACATTTCGGGTGCCCCTCCCCGGGGCGGTGGGGGTTGCTCGCGCAGTTCCCCGCGCGCCTGTAGGGCGCCCTTCAGAGCACGGCCTTCTTCAGCGGCACCGATGGGTCTGCCGTCAGGTTCCGGTCAAGGCGGGCCGCCTGTTCGATCAGCTTTCTGCCCTGGGCCAGGTCCCGGGGGCGGCCCACCGTGAGCACCGCCGCCAGGGTGCCCTCGCGGAGCCAGCAGACCGTCCAGGCCAGGCCCGTCGGGTCGCCGCGCCAGATCAGTTCGTCGGCGGTGGCGTGGTGGCCCGCGTACTGGACGAAGCGGCCGAACTGCTCGGACCAGAAGTACGGCACCGGGTCGTACGCCGCCGGGGTCTCGCCGATGATGTTGGCCGCCACCGTGCGCGGGCCCTGGAGGGCGTTGTCCCAGTGGTGGACGAGCAGGCGCTCTCCGTAGCGGCCCGACGGGAAGGACGCGCAGTCGCCGACCGCGTAGACGTCGGGCTCCGAGGTGCGCAGGTGGTCGTCGGTGACGATCTCGCGGTGGGCGCCGAGCTCGATGCCGGAGTCGGCGAGCCAGTCCGTGGCGGGGCGGGCGCCGATGCCGACGACGACGGCGCCCGCGGGCAGCCGAGTCCCGTCGTCGAGGATCACGGCGCCCTCCTCGACGCGCTCCACGCGCGTGTGGGTGCGCAGCACCGCTCCGGAGGCCGCGTACCAGTCCGCCATGGGCGCCGCGACCTCGGCGGGCAGCGCCCCGGCGAGCGGCCGGTCGGCGGCCTCGACGACGGTGACCGCACAGCCCGCCTCGCGCGCGGCGGTGGCGAACTCGGCGCCGATCCAACCCGCCCCGACGACCACGATGTCGTGCTGCTCGGCGAGGACCGGACGCAGCCGCTCGGCGTCGTCGAGGGTGCGCAGCAGGTGGACGCCGGGGACCGCGGCGGCGTGCGGCAGCTGGATGGGTTCGGCGCCGGTGGCGATGACGAGGACGTCGTACGGGACCGGGCCCGCCGCCGTGTCCAGCTCATGGTCCGCGGGGCGCACCCCGGTGACCGTGCGGCCGAGGCCCACCTCGATCCCGAGGGCCTCGAAGTCGACGTCGAAGGCCGAGCCCTCGGCCTTGCCGAGCAGCACGGCCTTGGAGAGCGGCGGCCGGTCGTACGGCTGGTGGGGCTCCGCCCCGATCAGCGTGACCGCACCGGCGAAACCCTGTTCGCGCAGGGCCACGGCGGTCTGCACACCGGCCATGCCCGCGCCTACGACGACGACCCTCTGCTGCTCGCTCACCCGATCACTGTAGGACGGCCGCCGACGCCGCATTCAGAGCCGGGGGACGAGATCTCTGACACACCGTCACTGTCCGCCGTCGACCGGCTCCCCTTACTGCCGTCGGGGCCGACGGGCTAGGGTGGCCCGTGCAGAGCACTCGCGGGAGCCCGGGCGCAACGGGCTGAGAGGGAGGCTGAAGCGGCCTCCGACCGTACGAACCTGATCCGGGTCATGCCGGCGAAGGGAGGGGCTGGACGCCCATGCATTCACGTATGACACCGCGTACGGCGGAGGTCGGCGGACCGCCGCGTACGACAGCGGACGTCCTCGTCGTCGGGGGCGGCATCATCGGTCTGGTCACGGCCTGGCGGGCGGCGCAGCGCGGGCTCGCCACCGCCGTCGTGGACCCGGCGCCGGGCGGCGGCGCGGCGCAGGTCGCGGCGGGCATGCTGGCCGCGGTCACCGAACTCCACTACGGCGAGCAGACGCTGCTCGGCCTCAACCTCGCCTCCGCCGAGCGCTACCCGGCCTTCGCCGCGGAGCTCACGGAGGCGACCGGGCAGGACCTCGGCTACCGCGCCTGCGGCACCCTCGCCGTCGCGCTCGACGCCGACGACCGCGCCCATCTGCGCGAACTCCACGCCCTGCAGCGCCAGTCGGGGCTCACATCGGAGTGGCTGACCGGCCGCGAGTGCCGCCGCCTCGAACCGATGCTCGCGCCGGGTGTGCGGGGCGGGCTCCGGGTCGACGGCGACCACCAGGTGGACCCGCGCCGACTGGCCGCCGCACTCCTGGTGGCCTGCGAGCGGGCGGGGGTCGTCTTCCACCGCGACTGGGCCGAGCGGCTCTCGGTCGCGGGAGGCCGCGCGACGGGCGTGCTCCTCGCGGGCGGCACCGAGCTGAGCGGGGGCGTCACCGTGCTCGCCGCGGGCAGCCTCAGCGGGCGCCTCGCGGGCGTCCCCGAGGGGGTCCTTCCGCCGGTGCGGCCGGTGAAGGGGCAGGTGCTGCGGCTCACGGTGCCGCGCAGCCACGCGCCGTTCCTGAGCCGCACCGTGCGCGCCGTCGTCCGCGGCAGCCACGTCTACCTGGTGCCGCGCGAGAACGGCGAGCTGGTCGTCGGCGCCACCAGCGAGGAGCTGGGCTGGGACACGACGGTCACCGCGGGCGGCGTCTACGAACTGCTGCGGGACGCCCATGAGCTGGTGCCCGGCATCACGGAGCTGCCGCTCACCGAGACGCGCGCGGGGCTGCGGCCCGGCTCCCCGGACAACGCCCCGCTGCTCGGCCCGACGGCCCTGGACGGGCTGCACCTGGCCACCGGCCACTACCGCAACGGCGTACTGCTCACGCCGATCACGGGCGACGTCATGGCGCACGCCCTGGAGACCGGTGAACTGCCCGCCGAGGCACGCCCGTTCACCCCGCGCCGCTTCGGCGCCCTCTCCCCCGCCACCACCTCGGCCACCCCTCGCCTCTCGGAGCAACTCGCATGACCGTCTCCTCAGTGACCCTGACCGTCTCCGTCAACGGAGAGGCGCGCGACATCGCCGCGGGCACCACGCTCGACACCGTGGTCGCCGCCCTCTCCACCGCCCCGTCCGGCGTCGCCGCCGCCCTCAACGAAACCGTCGTCCCGCGCGCGGAGTGGCCCGCCGCGACCCTGTCTGACGGCGACCGCATCGAGATCCTCACCGCCGTGCAGGGAGGCTGACGCACCATGGCAGACGACCCCTTCGTCATCGGCGGACTCTCCCTCGGCTCGCGCCTGATCATGGGTACGGGCGGTGCGCCCAGCCTCGACGTCCTGGAGCGCTCCCTCGTGGCGTCCGGCACGGAGCTGACGACCGTCGCGATGCGGCGCCTGGACCCTGGCGTGCAGGGCTCGGTGCTCTCCGTCCTGGACCGGCTCGGCATCCGCGTGCTGCCCAACACCGCGGGCTGTTTCACCGCCGGCGAGGCCGTCCTGACCGCCCGCCTCGCGCGCGAGGCCCTCGGCACGGACCTGGTCAAGCTGGAGGTCATCGCCGACGAGCGCACCCTGCTGCCCGACCCGATCGAGCTCCTGGACGCGGCGGAGACCCTCGTCGACGACGGCTTCACGGTCCTCCCGTACACCAATGACGACCCCGTCCTCGCGCGCAAGCTCCAGGACGTGGGGTGCGCGGCGATCATGCCGCTCGGCTCCCCCATCGGCTCCGGGCTCGGCATCCGCAACCCGCACAACTTCCAGCTGATCGTGGAGCACGCGCGCGTGCCGGTGATCCTGGACGCGGGCGCGGGCACGGCGTCGGACGCGACGCTCGCCATGGAGCTGGGGTGCGCGGGCGTGATGCTGGCGTCCGCGGTGACCCGGGCCCAGGAACCCGTACTGATGGCGGAGGCGATGCGGCACGGGGTGGAGGCGGGGCGGCTCGCACACCGGGCCGGGCGGATCCCGCGGCGGCACTTCGCCGAGGCGTCGTCGCCGAGCGAGGGCATGGCCCGGCTCGACCCGGAGCGCCCTGCGTTCTGACCCGCCCCGGAGCGAGCGGCGTTGCGAGGCGCGCGGCGGCCCGCCCGCGCCCCTCGCAACCGTTACAGCTCGGCTGCAGTCCGGCCCCGAGGGTGCCCGGGCGGGGAACGGTGTCCGAGGTGGCTCGTAGACTCCCCTGCGTGGACACGACCCTTCAGGACCCCCTCGTCGGGCAGGTGCTCGACGGCCGGTACCGCATCGACGGACGGATCGCGGTCGGCGGGATGGCCACGGTCTACCGGGCCGTGGACACCCGCCTCGACCGCGAGCTCGCGCTCAAGGTGATGCACCCCTCGCTCGCCTCGGACGCCTCGTTCGTCGAGCGCTTCATCCGCGAGGCCAAGTCGGTGGCCCGGCTCTCGCACCCCAATGTGGTCGGGGTCTTCGACCAGGGCACGGACGGCGCGTACGTGTATCTGGCCATGGAGTACATCGCCGGGTGCACCCTGCGCGACGTGCTGCGCGAGCGCCAGGCGCTGCAGCCGCGCGCCGCCCTCGACATCCTGGAGCCGGTGCTCGCCGCGCTCGGCGCCGCGCACCGCGCCGGGTTCGTGCACCGCGACATGAAGCCGGAGAACGTCCTCATAGGGGACGACGGCCGGGTCAAGGTCGCCGACTTCGGTCTCGTACGGGCGGTGGACACCGTCACGAACACCACGGGCACCGTCCTCGGCACCGTCTCCTACCTCGCCCCCGAGCAGATCGAGTACGGCACCGCGGACACCCGGGTCGACGTGTACGCGTGCGGGGTCGTCCTCTACGAGATGCTGACCGGCGCCAAGCCGCACTCCGGCGAATCCCCCGCCCAGGTCCTCTACCAGCACCTGAACGAGGACGTGCCGCCCCCGTCCGCCGCCGTCCCCGGGCTCGCCTTCGAGCTCGACGAACTCGTCGCGTCCGCCACCGCGCGCACGCCCGACGTCCGTCCGTACGACGCGGTGGCGCTGCTCGCCCAGGTCCGTGCGGCCCGGGCGGCGCTGACCGACGAGCAGCTGGACGCCGTGCCGCCGCAGGCGAGCGAGGCGGAGCACGACGGCGCCGAGGACCGCACGACCGTGATCCCGCGCGCGGCCCGCTCCGTCCAGCTGCCGCTGCCCACGGAGCCCCCCGCCTCCGGCGAGGAGGAGCTCAACCGCACCAGCGTGCTGCGCACCCCGCCGCCCGGCCCGCCCGCGGCCCCGGCCACCCGTCGCGGCCGGCGTCCAGCGCCGCGCCCGCGCGTCCTCGTGGTGATAGCCGCCGTGCTGCTCGCACTCGGCATCGGCGTGGGCGTCTGGTACATCAACTCCGGCCAGTTCACGAAGGTCCCGCCGGTCCTGGCGAAGACCGAGGCCGAGGCGAAGAAGCGGCTCTCGGAGGCCGGGCTCGACGTGGGGAGCGTCAAGCGGGCCTACAGCGACACCGACAAGCGGGGCACGGTGATGGCCAGCGACCCCAAGGCGGGCGCGCGCATCCGCAAGAACGACAACGTGACGCTGACCATCTCGCTCGGCCCCGAGACCGTGAAGGTCCCCGAGCTCAAGAACAAGCCGCTGGCCGACGCGAAGGCGAAGCTGGCGGACGTGGGGCTCGGCGCGGGCATGGTCACGAAGGCGTTCAGCGAGGAGATCCCGCAGGGCTCCGTGATCAGCTCGGACCCGGACGCCGGGCAGACCCGCAGGGCGGGCACGGCGGTGCGTCTCGTCGTCAGCAAGGGCAGCCCGATCGAGGTCCCGGACGTGACGGGCGAGTCCGAGGCGGACGCGCGGGCCGACCTGGAGGAGGCCGGGCTCGACGTCGTGATCGCTCCGGATCGGATCAACTCCGAGGAGGACAAGGGCGCCGTCGCCAAGCAGTCCCCGGAGGAGGGCAAGGAGCTCGCCAAGGGCGACAAGGTCACGCTGACACTCTCCAAGGGCCCGGAGATGATCGAGGTCCCGGACGTCGAGGGCATGAAGGTCGACGAGGCCAAGGACAAGCTGGAGGGCGCGGGCTTCGACGTGGACGAGGACCGGGGGCTGCTCGGCCTCTTCGGCGACACCGTGAAGGACCAGTCGGTGGACGCCGGTGACACGGCTCCCAAGGGCTCGACGATCACGATCAAGATCAGGTAGTACGGACCGGCCAGGTCAGGCCGGGTGGTACGGGCCGGCCAGGCCAGGTCGGGTGGTACGGACCGGCCAGGCCAGGCCGTACGGGCTGGGCAGGACCGAGCAGTTCGGGCCCGGCGGACCGGGCGGTGAGGGGCACTCGAAAGGGTGCCCCTCACCCATGCCACCCTTGAGCCCGTGAGCAGCGACAAGTCCCCCAACTCCATGCCCCGCAACCCCGTCGGCGGCCATGTCCCCGTGGCCGGCGGGCTCGCCTCCGTCGGCCTCTCGTACGCCCGTGAGCTCGGCGCCGAGACCGTCCAGGTCTTCGTCGCCAACCCGCGCGGCTGGGCCACCCCGCCCGGGAACCCGAAGCAGGACGAGGAGTTCCGCGCCGCCTGTGCCGCCGAGCGGATCCCCGCGTACGTGCACGCGCCGTACCTCATCAACTTCGGCTCGCACACCGAGGCGACGGTCGAGAAGTCCGTGGAGTCCCTGCGCCACTCGCTGCGCCGGGGCCGGGAGATCGGGGCGCTCGGCGTCGTCGTGCACACCGGCTCGGCGACCGGCGGCCGGGAGCGGGCCACCGCCCTGGCCCAGGTGCGCGAGCGCATGCTGCCGCTCCTGGACGAGCTGACCCACGACGACGACCCGTACCTCCTGCTGGAGTCGACCGCGGGCCAGGGCTCCTCGCTCTGCTCGCGGACCTGGGACTTCGGGCCGTACTTCGAGGCATTGGACGCGCATCCGAAGCTCGGGGTCTGCCTCGACACCTGCCACATCTTCGCGGCGGGCCACGACCTGACCGGCCCCGACGGCATGCGCCAGACCCTCGACCTGCTGGTGGAGACGGTCGGTCCGGGCCGGCTGAAGCTGGTGCACGCCAATGACTCCAAGGACGTGGTCGGCGCCCACAAGGACCGCCACGAGAACATCGGCACCGGCCACATCGGGGCCGCCCCCTTCCGCGAGCTGATGGCCCACCCCGCCACCGAGGGCGTACCGCTGGTCATCGAGACGCCCGGCGGCAAGGAGGGGCACGCGGCGGACGTGGCACGCCTGAAGGACCTGAGGGGATCTGCCTGAGGGACCTGCCTGAGTCGGCGCCGGGCTCTCGACAGCCCTTGAGGAATACCCCCAGGGGGTATACGGTTCTTGCCATCGGCAGGAACCGTTATCCGACGTTGGGGGCTCTCATGCAGCACGACACTCACTCCGAGCACGCGCACCACGCTCACCACGAGGGGCATGACGGCCACGCGGGCCACGCTCACCACGGGGCACACGAGGGACACGGGGGACACGAAGGGCACGCGCACAGTGGGCACGGCGCCGCCGGCAAGGTCAGCTGGCGCATGGCCGCGCAGGCCACCCTCCACTGCCTCACGGGGTGCGCCATCGGCGAGGTCCTCGGCATGATCATCGGCACCGCCCTGGGCTGGGGGAACATGCCGACGATGGTCCTGGCCATCGTGCTGGCCTTCTTCTTCGGCTACTCGCTCACGCTGCGCGGCGTCCTCAAGGCGGGCGTCGACTTCAAGACCGCGTTCCGGGTGGCGCTCGCCGCGGACACCCTGTCGATCGCGGTCATGGAGATCATCGACAACGGCGTGATCGCGCTGTGGCCGAACGCCATGGACGCGCACCTCGACGACCTGCTGTTCTGGGGCGCCCTGGCCGCCTCACTGGTGATCGCCTTCTTCCTCACCACACCGGTCAACAAGTGGATGATCGGCCGCGGCAAGGGCCACGCGGTGGTGCACCAGTACCACCACTGAGCGGGACAGCGGGGCCGGCGGATCAGGAACTCAGAGCTCGGGGCCGTCCCCGGGCTCTTCCTGGTACGAGTAGCGCTGCTCCCGCCAGGGGTCGCCGATGTTGTGGTAGCCGCGCTCCTCCCAGAAGCCGCGGCGGTCGGCCGTCATGTACTCGATGCCGCGGACCCACTTGGGGCCCTTCCAGGCGTACAGATGCGGGACGACGAGCCGGAGCGGGAAGCCGTGCTCCGCGGTGAGGAGTTCACCGCCCTTGTGGGTGGCGAAGATGGTGCGCTCGGAGTCGAAGTCGGACATCCGCAGGTTCGAGCTGAAGCCGTACTCGGCCCAGACCATCACATGCGTCACGTTCGCCGCGGGCGGGGCGAGTTCCAGGAGGGCGCGGGCGGGGACGCCGCCCCACTCGGCGCCGAGCATGCTGAACTTGGTGACGCAGTGCAGATCGGCGACGACCGTGGCGTGCGGGAGGGCCGAGAACTCCTCGTGCGTCCAGCAGTGCTTCTCGCCGTCGGCCGTCGCGCCGAAGACCCTGAACTCCCAGCGCTCGGGGCGGAACTTCGGCACCGGGCCGTAGTGCGTGACCGGCCAGCCGCGCTGCAGTCGCTGTCCCGGCGGAAGGTCCTGCTCCACTGCTCTCCGAGATTCACGATCCACCGGCTGACCCATGTCTCCATCGTGACAGACCCCGGGCAGTGGTCGTGACCACGAGGCCCGCGCACCAAAGAGATCAATAAGATTCGGGCAACTCCTACTAAGCGTGCACTTACTGGACGGCTTCCGAAGGGCGGTGCAAGGATGCGCGGAACCTGCCAGTCAACCGCTTGGAAGGAGCCTCTGCGATGCAGGGCGACCCCGAGGTCATCGAGTTTCTCAACGAGCAGCTGACCGCCGAACTGACGGCGATCAATCAGTACTTTCTCCACGCGAAGATGCAGGAAAACTTCGGCTGGACGAAGCTCGCCAAATTCACCCGGTCCGAGTCGATCGACGAGATGAAGCACGCGGAGGTGCTGACCGACCGGATCCTCTTCCTCGAGGGCCTGCCCAATTATCAGCGACTCTTCCATGTGCGGGTCGGTCAGACGGTCACCGAGATGTTCCAGGCGGACCGGCAGATCGAGGTGGAGGCGATCGACCGCCTCAAGCGCGGGATCGAGGTGATGCGCGGCAAGGGCGACATCACGTCGGCGAACATCTTCGAGTCGATCCTCGAGGACGAGGAACACCACATCGACTATCTCGACACCCAGCTCGAACTGGTCGACAAGCTCGGCGAGGCGCTCTACATCGCGCAGTTGATCGAGCAGCCGGAGAGCTGAGCGGGCAGCCGGGCAGGCCCTAGGCGGCGTCCGGCAGCCGGGCGGCCTCGGCGAGCTCGGCCTCCGGGGCCAGCGCGACGACCGGCTCCCCCTGATCGAGCAGCTCCCTGCGGGGGCAGGCGCCCCGGCCGAGCAGCGCCTGGATGCGTCGTACGCACGAACCGCAGTCCGTGCCCGCCTTGCAGGCCGACGCTATCTGGCGGGGGGTGCAGGCACCGTCCTCCGCGTGCTTCTTCACCTGCGCCTCGGTGACACCAAAGCAGTTGCAGACGAACACGCGGTTCACCTCCCCGTCGGGATTGATAGGTCAGGCCGTCCCGACTAATCGGTGAGGCTAACCTAACCTTACCCGGCACCCGCGGGACGCAAAAGCCCCGGATACGCCGGTGGGGCGCGGATCACATGGATCCGCGCCCCACCTGTGCGTATGGCCCCTACTGGTCCCGGTACATCTCCGACACCAGGAACGCCAGGTCGAGGGACTGGCTGCGGTTCAAGCGCGGGTCGCAGGCCGTCTCGTAGCGCTGGTGCAGGTCGTCGACGAAGATCTCGTCGCCGCCGCCCACGCACTCGGTGACGTCGTCACCGGTGAGCTCGACGTGGATGCCGCCGGGGTGCGTGCCGAGGCCCTTGTGGACCTCGAAGAAGCCCTTGACCTCGTCGAGCACGTCGTCGAAGCGGCGGGTCTTGTGGCCCGAGGCCGCCTCGAAGGTGTTGCCGTGCATCGGGTCGGTGACCCAGGCGACGGTGGCACCGGAGGCGGTGACCTTCTCGACCAGCTCGGGCAGCTTGTCGCGGACCTTGTCCGCGCCCATGCGCACGATGAAGGTGAGACGGCCCGGCTCGCGGTCCGGGTCGAGCCGCTCGATGTACTGCAGGGCGTCCTCGGCCGTCGTCGTCGGGCCGAGCTTGATGCCGATCGGGTTGCGGATCTTCGAGGCGAACTCGATGTGCGCGCCGTCCAGTTGACGGGTTCGCTCGCCGATCCAGACCATGTGCCCGGAGACGTCGTAGAGGTTGCCGGTGCGGGAGTCGACCCGGGTCAGGGCCGACTCGTAGTCGAGGAGCAGCGCCTCGTGCGAGGCGTAGAACTCGACGGTCTTGAACTCCTCCGGCTCGGTGCCGCAGGCCCGCATGAAGCTGAGCGCGTTGTCGATCTCGCGCGCGAGCTGCTCGTAGCGCTGGCCCGAGGGAGACGACTTCACGAAGTCCTGGTTCCAGGCGTGCACCTGGCGCAGGTCCGCGTAACCGCCGGTGCTGAAGGCGCGCACCAGGTTCAGCGTCGAGGCGGAGGCGTGGTACATCCGCTTCAGGCGCTCGGGGTCGGGGATCCGGGCTGCCTCGGTGAAGTCGAAGCCGTTGACGGAGTCGCCCCGGTAGGTCGGGAGCGTCACCCCGTCCCGGGTCTCGGTCGGCTTGGAGCGCGGCTTCGAGTACTGACCCGCGATGCGGCCGACCTTCACGACGGGCACCGAGGCCGCGTACGTGAGGACGGCGCCCATCTGGAGCAGGGTCTTCAGCTTGTTGCGGATGTGGTCGGCCGACACGGCGTCGAACGCCTCGGCGCAGTCGCCGCCCTGGAGCAGGAACGCCTCGCCCTTGGCGACGGAGGCCAGCCGGGCGCGCAGCTGATCGCACTCGCCCGCGAAGACGAGCGGCGGATACGACTCGAGCTCCGCGATGACTTCGCGCAGAGCCTCGGCATCGGGGTACTCGGGCTGCTGCGCCGCGGGCAGGTTTCGCCAGGTGTTGCCACTGGCTTCAGTGGTCTTAGCGGTAGCGGTCACCTCCCCAACATTACGGGGCCGTTTCGACCGTCCAGACCACTGCTCACCAAATGAGACGGGCTCAACAGATCGTCGCGCGCCCCGCGGCCCGGGTGGCGGCGTCCGGGGCGGCCAGGGCGAGGGCCCGGTGCGTACGGCGGAGCATGGCCCGGGCCATGACGGGGTGGACCCGGCGGACCACTCCCCAGTAGAGCCGCGCCCGCAGGCTCTCGGCGGCCACGGCGGTGCTGAGGGTGACGTATCCCTCGTGCCCCTCGCGCCCCTTGTGCCCCTCGTATCCCTCGCTCCCCTGGCCTCCCGCCTCGCCGGGTTCGATCAGGATCGAGGCGCGCGCCGTCAGGCCCGCCGTGTTCACGTCCAGGAGCAGCTCCCCGCCCTCGCGGGCGAGCACGGGAAAGGCGTCCCGCAGGATGCCCGACCAGGCCGCGGGGTCGCGCGGCTGGCCCGGCCACAGCGCCATGCGGTACGCGTCCCGGTAGCCGGGCCGGTCGACGGCGGCGGCGAGCAGGCGGGCGGCCCGTGGCGGCTCGACCGTCTCGGCGCGGGGCCAGAGCAGCCGGTTCAGCAGGCGCACCCAGGGGGACCAGCGGACCGCGCGCGCCGGGCCGTGCGCCGCCGCGCGCTCCATGTTGTCGAAGACTTCCTCGATCATCGCGTCGTGGATCGGCCGGATGCCCGTGGGCCACAGCAGCCGGTCAGCGCCGCGCCACCGGACCTCCAGCACATGCCGTACACGGCAGCGGGCGCCGTCCAGCGGCTCGATCGTCAGCTCGTGGAAGCCCTCGCCCGGCGAGTCGAGGTCGAAGCGGACGCGGCGGCCCGGTTCGTACTCCGTCACCTCGTACCGGATCGGGCCGTGGCCGCCGCGCGCGCCCACGCCGAGCGGGCGGTCGAACCGCATCGCGGCCCAGCCCGGGCTCGGCCAGAGCGGGTCGTCCGGGCCCGAGAGCCGGTCGAGCAGGGCCCCCACCTCGGCGGCCGGGGCCGCTATCTCGCGCTCATGGATGTTGCGCACTGTCCCCATCAGACACCTCCATACGCTGCCGTATGGTCGACCATACGGTACCGTACGGTCATGGTGCAACGGCAGTCGAAGGCATCCGGCGAGCGGCCCGCGAAGGCCCAACAGGCCGCGAAGAAGCCCCGGTTGAGCGCCCGCGACTGGGCGGACGCGGCGCTCGACGCGATGCGCGCGGGCGGGCTCGCGGCGGTCGCGGTGGAGCCGCTCGCGGCCCGGCTCGGGACGACGAAGGGCAGCTTCTACTGGCACTTCTCGGGCCGTGACGCGCTGATCGAGGCGGCGCTCGCGCGCTGGGCCGAGACCGAGACGGAGGCCGTGATCGCGGATCTGGCGGCCGAGCCCGACCCCGAGCGGCGCCTGCGCCGGCTCTTCGCCATCGCCCTGGAGTCGGCCGCCGCCGAGCCCCTGGTGGTCTCGCTGCTCGCCACCGCCGACGACCCCCGCGTCGCCGCCGCCCTGCGCCGCGTGACGGAGCGGCGGATCGCGTATGTCGCCGTCCTCTTCGGGGAGCTGGGCTTCACCGAGGACGAGGCCCGGCGCCGGGCGCTGCACGCCTACAGCGTCTACCTCGGGCACACTCAGCTCGCCCACGCGGTGCCCTCGGCGCTGCCCGCGGGGGAGCCGCTCGCCGCCTACCTGGATTCCGTGCTCGACCCCCTGGTGCGGCGCGACGTCGGGTAGGGTCTCCCCCATGTCCGCACTCACGACGATCTCGACGTCGCACCAGAACTGGTGGTGGCCCGCTCTCCCGGCGGCCCACTGACTGCGCGTACCCAGACTTCGCGAAGGCCGCCCGAGGGGCGGCCTTCGTGTTTTCCGCACCGCGGCCGTTCCTCTCGCTCCGCACCCACCGAGAGAGGGACACCTCCATGGACATCACCGATCTCCTGACCGACCCCCGCCCCTTTGCCCTGCTCCGCCGCCGCACCCCCGGCCGCGACCACGACACGGTGGAGGTGCTGATCGGCCCCGTGCACGCGTACGAGCGCCTCGCCGACCTCCCCGAGGGCCTCGCCCTCATCCCCTTCCGGCAGATCAGGGAGCGCGGCTTCGGCGTGCGCGACGACGGCACCCCGCTGCTCGCCCTGACCCCCGAGGAGACCCACGAACTCCCCCTCGCCGAGGCCCTGTTGGAGCTCCCCGCCCATGACGTACGGGTCACCGGCGGGGCCTTCGACGTCAGCGACGAGGAGTACGCGCAGACCGTCGGGCGGGTACTGCGCGAGGAGATCGGCCGGGGCGAGGGCGCCAACTTCGTGATCCGGCGGACGTACGAGGGAGAGATCCCCGGCTTCGGCAGGGCGGACGCCCTCGCGCTGTTCCGACGGCTCCTGGAGGGCGAGCGGGGCGCGTACTGGACGTATGTCGTGCACACGGGAGAGCGGACCCTCGTGGGGGCCAGCCCGGAGGTGCACGTGCGCATGTCCGGCGGGACCGTCGTGATGAACCCCATCAGCGGGACCTACCGCTACCCGGCCGAGGGCCCCACCGCCGAGGGTCTGCTGGAGTTCCTCGCCGACGGCAAGGAGATCGAGGAGCTCTCCATGGTCGTCGACGAGGAGCTCAAGATGATGTGCACGGTCGGCGACCGGGGCGGGGTCGTGATCGGCCCGCGGCTCAAGGAGATGGCCCATCTCGCCCACACCGAGTACGAGTTGCGCGGCAAGTCCTCGCTCGACGTGCGGGACGTGCTGCGCGAGACGATGTTCGCGGCGACCGTCACCGGGTCGCCGGTGCAGAACGCCTGCCGGGTCATCGAGCGCCACGAGCCCCTCGGGCGGGACGGAACCGGCCGCGGCTACTACGCGGGGGCGCTCGCGCTCGTGGGGCGGGACGCGGGCGGCGCCCAGACCCTGGACTCCCCCATCCTGATCCGCACGGCCGACATCTCCCGCGAGGGGCGCCTGCGGGTACCGGTCGGGGCCACCCTGGTGCGCGGCTCGGACCCGGCGGGCGAGGTGGCCGAGACGCACGCGAAGGCGGCCGGGGTCCTCGCCGCGCTCGGCGTGCGCCCCGGCCGGGCGCGCGAGGAGGCCGCGCGGCCCGCGCTCGCGGACGACCCCCGGGTGCGGGCGGCCCTCGACGGGCGGCGGGCCGGGCTCGCGCCGTTCTGGCTGCGGATGCAGGAGCCGGGCACGGAGCTGACCGGGCACGCCCTGGTGGTCGACGGCGAGGACACGTTCACCGCGATGCTCGGGCACGTGCTGCGCTCGGCGGGCCTGACGGTCTCCGTGCGCCGCTACGACGACCCGGAGCTCCACGAGGCGGTGCGCGCCCACGAGGGGCCGCTGGTCCTCGGCCCGGGCCCCGGCAACCCCGCGGACCTGACCGACCCGAAGATGCGGCTGCTGCGCCAGCTCACCGCCGAGGTCGTCGCGAGCCACCGCCAGGGCGTGCTCGGGGTCTGCCTCGGGCATGAACTGCTCGCCGCGGAGCTGGGGTTGGAGATCGTGCGCAAGGACGTCCCGTACCAGGGCGCGCAGACCCGCATCGACTTCTTCGGGCGCCCGGAGACCGTCGGCTTCTACAACAGCTTCGTCGCCCACTGCGACGACGAGGCGGCGGCCGAGCTGGCCGCGCACGACATCGAGGTCAGCCGGGACGGGGCGACGGGAGAGGTGCACGCGCTGCGCGGGGGCGGCTTCGCGGGGGTGCAGTTCCACCCGGAGTCGGTGCTGTCGCTGCGCGGCGCCGCGGTGGTGCGGGAGCTGCTCGGTCAGCTCTCCGCGGGCGGCGCCGGGACCAGCACGTTCCCGCTGCGGCGGCCCGCCCGGTAGTCCTGGACGTTCTGCACCGTGGTCTCGATGATCTGCCCCACCGCGTCCACGGTGTAGTACGCCTGGTGCGAGGTGACCACGACGTTCGGGAAGGTGACCAGGCGGGCCAGGGTGTCGTCCTCGACCACCTCGAGGGACTTGTCGAGGAAGAAGAGCCCGGCCTCCGCCTCGTACACATCGAGGCCCACGCCCGTGAAGCGGCCCGCGCGCAGCTCCGCGACGAGGGCCTCGGTGTCGACGAGGCCGCCGCGGCTGGAGTTCACCAGGATCGCGTCGTCCTTCATGGTGCGCAGCGCGGCGGCGTCGATGATGTGCTGGGTCGCGGGGAGCAGCGGGACGTGCAGGCTGATCAGGTCGGCCTCCGCGAAGAGCTGCTCCTTCTCGACGTACTTCATGCCGAGCTCCACGCAGGCGGGGTTCTGCGCGACGTCCCAGCCCAGCAGGTCCATGCCGAAGCCGTGCGCGATCCGGGAGAACGCCTCGCCGATCTTGCCGGTGCCGAGCACCCCGACGGTGCGGCCGCGCATGTCCCGGCCCATCAGCCCGTCGAGGCGGAAGTCGAAGTCGCGGGTGCGGTTGGAGGCGCGCACGATGCGGCGGTTCACGGCCATCGCGAGGGTCCAGGCGAACTCGGCGACCGAGTACGGCGAGTAGTACGAGACGCGGGCGACGGTGAGGCCGAGGCGCTCGGCGACCTGGAGGTCGATGTTGTTGAAGCCGGTGGAGCGCTGGGCGATCATCTGCGTGCCGCCGGCCGCGAGGGTCTGCAGGACGCGGTTGTTGAGGGTCGCGTTGACGCTGGTGGAGATGATCTCGTAGCCCGCCGCGATGGGGGCGGTGTCCTCGTTGAGGAAGACATCGAGGCAGCGGACGTCGCACTCGCCCGCGAACGCCTTCTCGATCAGCGGCTTCTCGTCGGACTGCACGCCGAAGGCGAGGATCTCCACGGCTTCTCCCGTATCGCGAGCGTCTTGCCATTGATTGACCGGATACGGGCGAATATACGGTGAGTGGGGCGGGGCCGCCGGGTGAGGCGCCCCGCCCCGCTCCCGAGCGGTCAGCCGAAGAAGACCCCGACCTCCTGGTACAGCGCCGGGTCGACCGTCTTCAGCTTGGCCGTGGCCTCCGCGATCGGCACCCGCACGACGTCCGTGCCCCGCAGCGCGACCATCTTGCCGAAGTCGCCGTCCCGCACCGCGTCGATCGCGTGCAGCCCGAAGCGGGTGGCCAGCCAGCGGTCGAAGGCGCTGGGGGTGCCGCCGCGCTGGACGTGTCCGAGGACCGTGGTCCTGGCCTCCTTGCCGGTGCGCCCCTCGATCTCCTTGGCCAGCCACTCCCCGACGCCGGAGAGCCGGACGTGCCCGAAGGAGTCCTGCGAGCCGTCCTTGAGGACCATCTCGCCGTCCTTGGGCATGGCGCCCTCGGCGACGACGACGATCGGGGCGTACGACGCCTTGAAGCGCGAGGTCACCCAGGCGCAGACCTGGTCGAGGTCGAAGCGCTGCTCGGGGATGAGGATGACGTTGGCGCCGCCCGCGAGGCCCGAGTGCAGCGCGATCCAGCCCGCGTGCCGGCCCATGACCTCGACGACCAGGACCCGCATGTGGGACTCGGCGGTGGTGTGGAGGCGGTCGATGGCCTCCGTGGCGATGCCGACGGCGGTGTCGAAGCCGAAGGTGTAGTCGGTGGCGGAGAGGTCGTTGTCGATGGTCTTGGGGACGCCCACGACCGGCACGCCGTACTCGTCGGTGAGGCGGGCGGCGACGCCGAGGGTGTCCTCGCCGCCGATCGCGATGAGGGAGTCCACCTCGTACTTCTTGAGGTTCTCCTTGATGCGCCGCACCCCGTTCTCCGCCTTGAACGGGTTGGTGCGCGAGGAGCCGAGAATGGTGCCGCCGCGGGGCAGGATGCCGCGCACCGCGGGGATGTCGAGCTGGACGGTGTCGCCCTCCAGAGGACCGCGCCAGCCGTCCCGGAAGCCGACGAAGTCATACGCGTACTCCTGCACGCCCTTGCGGACGATGCCCCGGATGACGGCGTTGAGTCCGGGGCAGTCGCCGCCTCCGGTCAGTACTCCGACCCGCATGGAAGATGTCCCTTCGCCTCAGTGACCTGATGCGAGTCACGCTAATGGTGATCCAGGTCACTCCGGCATGGGACGAAGGGTCAATTCCGGTGCATTGTCGGGGAGTTGATCACTCACGTTCACCCGTACGAGGGCTACTCGTCGTCAAGGCCGCGCTCGATGGCGTACCGCACCAGCTCCACCCTGTTGTGCAGCTGGAGCTTGCCCAGGGTGTTCTGGACGTGGTTCTGCACGGTGCGGTGCGAGATGACCAGGCGCTCGGCTATCTGCTTGTAGCTCAGGCCCTTGGCGACGAGGCGGAGCACCTCGGTCTCGCGCTCGGTGAGCTGCGGCGCCTTCGGCTCGTCCGGCGTGGCGGGGGCGGGCTCGGAGGCCAGGCGGCGGTACTCGCCGAGGACCAGGCCCGCGAGGCCCGGGGTGAAGACCGCGTCGCCGACCGCCGTGCGGCGCACCGCGTCGATCAGCTCCTCCGTGGACGCCGACTTCAGGAGGTAGCCGGTGGCGCCGGACTTGACCGCCTCCAGGACGTCGGCGTGCTCCCCGCTGGCCGACAGGACGAGGACGCGCAGGGCGGGGTTGGCGCCGACGAGCTCCTTGCAGACCTGGACGCCGGGCTTCAGCGGGAGGTTCAGGTCCAGGACGAGGACGTCCGGGGCGGCGGCCTGGGCGCGGCGGACCGCCTGCTCTCCGTCGCCCGCCGTGGCCACCACGTCCAGGCCCGCCTCGGTGAGGTCGCGGGCGACCGCGTCGCGCCACATCGGGTGGTCGTCGACGACCATGACCTTGATGGGCCCGGTGGCTTCCTCGGCCGCCGTGCCCGGCTGCTGCTCGCTCATCTCGCCTTTCCTGCCTTCCCCCGTGTGCCGTGCGTCGCGCGCGGCACTCTCAGTTCCACTTCGGTCCCCTGGCCCGGCACCGAGATCAGCTCGGCCGAGCCCCCGATGTCCCGCAGCCGCCCCCGGATCGAGAGCGCCACCCCCATGCGGCCCTCGCCCTCGGCCTGGGCGAGGCGGCCCTCGGGGATGCCCGGTCCGTCGTCCCGCACCGTCACGATGACCGCGTCCGGCTCGTCCTCGACCAGGATCCACGCGTGCGCCTTGGCCCCGGCGTGCTTGCGCACATTGTCCAGGGCGGCACCGACAGCGGCCGCCAGCTCCTTGCCGGCAGCGGGCGCGAGGAGCACCGGCGCACCGGGCTCGGACAGCGTCACCTTCGACCCGGCGTGCGGGCCCAGCAGGGGGCGCAGATCGCACGGCGTCGCGTCGTCCGGCTCCTCGACGGCGCGCACCACGGCCCCCTCCGCGGCGCCCTCCGAGGCCCGGGACGCGGGCACCAGGCCCCCGGCGACGAGTGTGCGCAGGGCGACCTCCTGCTCGCCCGCGAGGCGGCCGAGCTCGGCCGCCTCGCCGCCGATGGCGCTGCCGCGCCGCTGCACCATCGCGAGGACCTGCAGGACGCTGTCGTGGATGTCCCGGGCCAGTCGCTCCCGCTCCCGGGTGGCGGCCTCGATCTCCAGGGCGCGGGCGAGGGTGCGCTCGGAGGCGCGGGCCACCTCGACGACGTAGCCGATGGCGATGGAGGCGATGCAGACCAGCAGGACGTTGTGCACGGTGGACTGGGTGAGCTCGCCGCGCTGCACGATGTTGGCGGCGCCGACGAGTGCGGACGCGCAGGCCGCCCACCGCCAGCCGCCCTTGATCGCGTACGCGAGGACGGCGCCCGCGGTCCATATGGAGGGCAGCGTCGGGCCTTCGCCGACGATCTGCTGGCGCGCGTCGGCGAGGGGGGTGAGCAGGATGCCGGTCAGCGCGACGGCCAGGTCCAGGACGAGGAACCGCTTGGTGCAGCTCGCCGCGTTCGCGACCTTGGGCAGCGTGGCGAGGGTCCAGCCCGCGAGCACCACGAAGTAGCCGATGGCGACCCAGGGGCGGGCGAACTTCTCGTACGCGGAGACGAAGAGCCCGATCGCGTACAGCATCGTCAGAACGCGGTAGCCGGTGAGCGCGCGCCACAGCGGCTGCTCGACCGACATCCTCATGACTCTCTCGCGCTTGGCCATGTCCCCCACGCCCCCGCCTGCTCCCGACCGCCTGCTCGGCGCCGCCCTTGCCGGGCGACGTCCTTACTTGGCGGCGTCTTTCTCCCCGGCCTGCTTCTCTGCCACCGCTTTCTCCGCCGCCTTCTCCGCCGCCTTCTCGGCCTCTTTCTCTGCCGCCTTCTCGGCTTCCTTGGCGGCCTTCTCCGCCTTGGCCGCGTCCGCGATCTGCCGCTTGGCGGCGGTCGCGTACATGTCGACGTACTCCTGGCCGGAGAGCTTCATGATTTCGTACATGACCTCGTCGGTCACCGCCCGCAGCACGAACCGGTCGTGCTCCATACCTTGGTAGCGGGTGAAGTCGAGCGGCTTGCCGATGCGGATGCCGGGCCGCATCAGCTTCGGCATGACCTTGCCGGGCGGCTGGATCTTCTCGGTGTCGATCATCGCGACGGGGAGCACCGGCGCGCCCGTCGCGAGCGCCACGCGCGCGAGGCCGCCGGGCTTGCCCCGGTAGAGCCGCCCGTCGGGCGAGCGCGTCCCCTCCGGGTAGATGCCGAAGAGCTCGCCGCGCTCCAGGACCTCGATGCCGCTCTTGATCGCCGCCTCCCCCGCGCCGCGCGAGCCGGAGCGGTCCACGGGGAGCTGGCCGACGCCCTTGAAGAAGGCCGCCGTCAGCTTGCCCTTCACGCCGGGCGTGGTGAAGTACTCGGCCTTCGCGATGAAGGTGACCTTGCGGTCGAGCACCGCGGGCAGGAAGAACGAGTCGGAGAAGGACAGGTGGTTGCTGGCCAGGATGGCGGGACCCTCGGCGGGAATGTTCTCGAGGCCCTCCACCCAGGGCCTGAAGCCGAGCTTCAGAGGCCCTCCGATGGCCACCTTCATTGCGCCGTAGATCAACCGACTTCCTCCTGTGTCTGTGGATCAGACCTTAACCCGTACGGGCACGTCCCTCCCTGCGGGAGCTCGCCGACGGCCCTGGTCGGTGTCGGTCCGGTCGCGTACGGTGAAGTACCCCTCCCCGCTTCATCTCACGAAGGAGACCGAAGGTGCCGGTCCTCGCCGGAGCCGAGCCGTACCGCCACGAGGGCGGAGAGGTCGGCGTCCTCCTCTGTCACGGCTTCACCGGTTCCCCGCACTCGCTCCGCCCCTGGGCCGAGTACCTGGCCGAGCGCGGCCTCACGGTCTCCCTGCCCCTGCTGCCGGGCCACGGCACGCGCTGGGAGGACATGAACATCACCGGCTGGCAGGACTGGTACGCGGAGGTGGACCGCGCCCTCGCCGAGCTCCGGGAGCGGTGTTCGCAGGTCTTCGTCTTCGGTCTCTCCATGGGCGGCGCGCTCTCCCTGCGCCTCGCGGCGAAGCACGGGGAGGCGATCAGCGGCCTCGTCCTGGTCAACCCCCTGAACAAGCTGCACGGCCTGGCCGCCGCCACGCTCCCGCTGGCCCGCCACCTGATCCGCTCGACGAAGGGCATCGGGAGCGACATCGCCAAGGAGGACAGCAAGGAGATCAGCTACGACCGCGTCCCGCTGCACGCGGCCGACTCGATGCGCCGGCTGTGCGGCGTGGTAGACGCCGAACTGCCCCAGGTCACCCAGCCGTTGCTGCTCCTGCACAGCCCGCAGGACCACGTGGTCAAGCCCGCCGACGCGGCCCGCATCCTCAGCCGGGTCTCCTCCACGGACGTCACGGAGATCCTCCTGGAACAGAGCTACCACGTCGCGACGTTGGACCACGACGCGGACCGGATCCACGAGGAGAGCCACGCCTTCCTCACCCGGCTCGCCCCGAGTCTCGACGAGGGCACGACCAAAGAGGGGACGGCCACAGGTGGCTGAGCAGCACGGCGCGGACCGCGACGAGAGCCGCGAGCCGGACGACGGCGGAGCGCCCGTGGAGAAGTACCCCGGGGAGGGCACGCCCCTGGACGAGGAGGCGGCCTGGCAGGCCATCGTCGCCGGGTACGGCGAGGAGCCCGCGGACCCGCCCGGCGCCAAGCCCTTCAAGTCCGTCGAGGACCTGGCGCTCCTGGAGCCGGAGACGAACGACGGGGACAAGGACGAGGCAGAGACCAAGGGACCGAAGAACGGCAAGGACTCCAAGGACTCCAAGGACTCCAAGGACTCCCCCGGCCAGGGCGGCCCCCTGGGCAGCTCCGTCTCCTTCGCCCCCGGCGTCGGCGGCCCCCGCGACTACACCGCCCCCGAGCCCACCGAGGACGACTTCGACGCGGACGACGAGGGCCACTTCGTCCCCCCGGACCCGCCCCTGCCCGAGGCCGACGTCACCGCCAAGTTCGCCTGGCTCGCGGTCATCGGCGGCCCCGTCCTGATCCTCCTGGCCGTGCTCCTCGGCTGGGACATGACGTGGTGGCTGACCACCCTCGGCATCGGCGGCTTCCTCGGCGGCTTCGCCACGCTGGTGATCCGGATGAAGGGGGACGACGAGGAGGACGACGACCCGGGGCGCGGGGCGGTCGTCTGACCCTCGCCCGCACTGGTCCTCGCCCTCCGTCGGCCCTCTCCCTGTGCTAGCTCCGCACGTCCCGCCGGTGCTCCGGCCCGGCGGGAACCCGCAGCGCGGCAAGCACCGGCAAATGATCCGTAGCCGCCCTCAGATCCCCGTCGCTCACCCCGGAGAGCTCCAACGGCACGCCGCAGCCCAGGACTTCGACCCCCGAGGTCGCGAAGAGGGCGTCGATGCGCTGGTGCGGGTCGGCGGGGGTGGAGGTGTACTCGCCGCCCCACGGCTTGGTGGCCCAGCAGTCCTGGAGGCTGCCCGCGAGCCTGCGGAACGTGCGGCCGTCGGGGCGGTCGTTGAGGTCGCCGCCCGCCACCGCGTGGTCCACGCCCATCCCGGCGAGCCGGTCGAGGAGCATGCCGCCCTGGTCGTACCGCTCGTCGGTCTGCAGGCTCAAGTGGCAGCTGAGGACGCCGAGACGGGCACTCCCGAACCGTACGACCGCGGTGGCGAAGCCGCGCCGGTGCAGTCCGGGCGTGAGGGGCAGGAGCACGTCCTCGGTGCGCTCCACGGTGGCCCGCAGCGAGCACAGCAGCGCGGGCCCCGACGCCGTGCCGCCGCCGGAGAGGATCACCTGGCCGGAGGCGGCCGCGAGCCGGGCCAGCTTCTTGCGCCAGCGGAAGAAGCGCGGCGCCTCCTGGATCAGGACCAGGTCGGGGGCGCAGGCGGCGATGACGCGGGCGAGGGCGGCCTCGTCGTCGCGCATCGAGCGGATGTTGTAGCTGAGCACCCGGACGACGGCTGAACCATCCGGTTCGGTGCGGGAGTTGGGCAGTTGCTCCACAGACGTCTCCACAGACATGGCGATCAAGATACGACAGGGCCCGCCGTTCCCTCACGGGGCACGGCGGGCCCTGTCGAACGGGCGGGGTCGGGGCTCACATCACCGGGTCGGGCTCCCGCGCCAGGTCGGCGGCGCCGACGAGGCCCGCCTTGTTGCCCAGCTGGGCGGCGATGACCTCGGCCTGGGGCCGCCAGTTGCCGCCGACGAGCCAGCGCTTGAAGGACTTGCGGATCGGGTCGAGGACCAGCTCGCCCTCGTCCGAGAGGCCGCCGCCGACGATGAACGCGGACGGGTCGAAGAGGGAGGCCAGGTCGGCGAGGCCCGCACCGGCCCAGCGGGCCAGTTCGCGGTAGGAGTCGACCGCCACGGCGTCGCCCTGCCGGGCGGCCATGGAGATGTGCTTGCCCTCGATGCCCTCGGGGGTGCCGTCGCCCAGCGAGAGCAGGTACTCGGCGTGCTCGGGGGTGGCGTTGGCGCGCTGGCGGGCGTAGCGCACGAGGGCGCTGCCGGAGGCGTACTGCTCCCAGCAGCCCTGGCTGCCGCAGCCGCACAGCAGGCCGTCCGGCACCATCCGGATGTGGCCGAACTCGGCGGCCACGCCGAAGTGACCGCGGCGCAGCTTGTTGCCGATGATGATGCCGCCGCCGAGGCCGGTGCCGAGGGTGATGCAGATGACGTTGCGGTGGCCCTTGCCGCCGCCGAACTTGTACTCGCCCCACGCGGCCGCGTTCGCGTCGTTCTCGACGACGACCGGGAGGCTGACGCGCTTCTCGACCTCTTCCTTCAGCGGCTCCTGGCGCCAGTCGACGTTGGGCGCGAAGTAGACCGTGGAGCGCTGCCGGTTGACGTAGCCGGCGGCACCGATGCCGACGCCGACGATCTCGTGTCCGGCGCGTGCGCCTTCCACCGCCGAGGCGATGGCGTCCGTGATGGCCTCGGACGTGCCAGGGGTCGGCACCTTGAAGGTCGAGAGGATGTTGCCGTCCTCGTCGACCACTCCGGCCGCGATCTTCGTGCCGCCGATGTCGACGCCGATGGTGAGTCCCATGAATCCCTCAGTTCGATCGAGCCCCGCTATGGCCCACCGTACCCGAGGGGTCGTCAGTCCAGGTCGATGTGTTCGCCTGCTCCGGGCCCTTCGTCACGCCGGTCGGCGGGGCCGCCGGGGGCCCGCCGGCCGTCGGGGCCGTGGGCGTCGCGGGGGGTGGCGGGGGCATCGGACGGACGGGTCCAGCGGCCCTCCTGCTTCTCCACCGCCGAGCGGTAGGCGGCGAGCAGCTCGGACCCGGCCGCCGCGAGGTGGTCGAAGACGTCGGGGTTGCGCTCGATGACGGGCTCGACGGCGGCCTTCGCCTGCTTGACCACCTGCTTGACGGTCTGCTCGACGGCGCCCTGCGCGACCGCGCCGAACAGCGGGGCCTGCAGCCCGGAGACCTTGTCGGCGACCGCGTCGACGAGCTTGCGCAGCTCCTCGGCGGCGGAGCCGGGCGGCGGACCGTGCTGGGCACGGCGGCGGGCCCGCTCCGCGGCGAGGTCCTCCGCGCACGCCTTCTCCCAGGCGTCGGCGTCGGTGGCCCGGGGCGCCTCGGGCGCCTCGCGGTCGCGGCCGGTGGCGTCGCTGGCATCGCTCATGACGGACTGACTCCTGCGGAAGGCCAACTGGTTCGTACGCTCGCTGGTTCGTACGCTCGCTCGCGTACTCACGACGTTACCCGAACGGCGGTACGGCGTTCACGGGGTGCGCGGCGTTCAGCGACGTTCGGCGGCGTCCAGCGACGTTCAAGGAGTACGCGGCCACAGGGCGGGGTCCGGCACGAACCGCACCCGAAGCTCCCCCTCGCGCAGCCCGGCCCCGGCGACGGTGCAGCGGCGCAGCGCGGACGGCAGCGGAACGATCCGGCGCAGCGGGCCGACGGTGACGACGAGTTCGTCGCCGCGCCGGATCAGGCCGAGCTCCTCGCGGACGGCACCCGGCAGCGGTATGTGCCACACGTACGGGGCCTCGCTCCCCGGCTCGCCCTGGACGACGGGCCACTCGGTCGCGGCCGGGGCGGGTCCGGGCGCCGCCACCCCGAGGGCGGTCAGGTCGTCGGTGCCGCGCGGGTCCCGGCCCAGGTGGCGGACCCGCTCCGCCCGCCCGTACTCCTGCTCCCACTCCCCGAGGGCCTTCTGCTGCTGCGCGCCGAGCCCGGCGAGCCAGGGGTCGGACGGGGCGTCGGGGAGCAGCCGGTTGGCGGTGAGCGGGTCGGTGCGCAGGGCGTGCAGGGCGAGTCCGGCGCGGGCGATGCGGACGGCGTCGCTGCCGGCGGGCGAGGGCTCGGCGACCAGGCGCACCGTCGTGTCCGGGCTCTCGATCACGCCCTGGACGGCGGCCAGTTCACCGCCCCAGCGCTCCGCGGTCTCGTACAGCCAGGCGGCGGGCATCGGGACCCCGGCGAGGCGGCCGAGCATGGGGCGCAGGGCGCGGGCGGCCTGGCGCTCGGGCGGCAGGAGGCGGCGCAGATAGCGGCGCAGCTGCTCGGGCAGGGCGAGCACGGCGAGGGCGCGCGGGGTCGGCGGCAGGTCGACGACGACGGTGTCGTACGTCCCGTGGGCGCCCTCCGCGGCGTCGCGCAGGGCGCGCAGCAGGGCCAGTTCCTCGCTGCCCGGCAGCGGCGTGAGCTCGTCGTCGGCGAGCCGGTCGGCGCCGAGCAGGTCGAGGGCGGAGCCGGCCCGCCGCTGCAGGGCGAGCAGGTCGTCGCGGAACGTCTCGTCGGGCGCCGTGCGCACCGCTGCGAGCCCCTGCTGCACCTCGGTCACCGCCGCGCCGACGGGCACGCCGAGCACGGCGCCGAGGGTGTCGGTGCGGTCGGCGGACAGGACCAGGGTCCGGGATCCGCCGCGCGCGGCGGCGAGGGCGGCGGCCGCGGCGACCGTGGTCCGCCCGGAGCCGCCGGGGCCGGTGACGAGAAGGGTGCGCATGGTGCTGAACGGTACGTGAGAGCCGGGCTCCCGCGCGGGGCGGTGCGCCTCAGCCCTTGGGGTTCTCCACCCGCTTCTTCAGGCCCGCGAGCGCCCGGTCGATGATGACCTTCTCCGCCTTGCGCTTGATCATCCCGAGCATCGGGATCTTCACGTCGACGGTCAGCGAGTACGTGACCTCGGTGCCCGAGCCCACCGGCTTCAGGAGGTACGACCCGTCGAGGGAGCGCAGCATCTGGGACTTGACGAGGGTCCAGCTGACCTCGTTGTCCCCGGTCCAGGTGTAGCCGAGGGTCTGGTCGTCCTTGATCGCGCCCGCGTCCATGACGAGGCGGACCTGCTGTGCGCGGCCCCGGTCGTCGGTGTCCAGGACCTCCGCCTGCTTCACCTCGCCCGTCCAGTCCGGATAGCGCGCGAAGTCGGAGATCACTTCCATGACCTCGGCCGGTGCCGCCTCGATCGTGATGCTCGAGCTGGTGTGTTCCGCCATCGCCGTGGCTCCTCCAGATGCGGTCCGGTACGCGGTGCTGTGTGTGCAGCGTGAAGGCTACCGCGCATGGGTGCGCGGGCCGTCACCACTCCAGGGCCCAGGGCCTGCCCGAGCCCGCGAAATGACCGACGTTCACACACTCCGTCGCCCCGATCCGCATGCGCCGCACAAGGGGCTGGTGGACGTGGCCGAAAAGCGCGTACCGGGGGCGGGTCCTGCGGAGGGCGTCGAGCAGCGCCCGGCTGCCCCGCTCGAAGCGGCGCGCGACGGTGTCGTAGAGGAGCTCGGGGACGTCCGGCGGTATGTGGGTGCACAGCACGTCGACCTCGCCGATGGCCTCGATCTTGGCGGCGTACTCCTCGTCGCTGATCTCGTAGGGCGTGCGCATGGGGGTGCGCAGTCCGCCGCCGACGAAGCCGAAGACCCGGCCGCCGATCTCGGTCCGCTCCCCGTCGAGGACGGTGGTGCCCGGGGCCGCGTACTCCTTCCACAGGTGCGGGACGTCGACGTTGCCGTACGTCGCGTACGTCGGGGCCGGGAAGGCCGCGAACATCTCGGCGTACTGGCCGCGCACCGCCCGCTCGATGGCCGGGGCGCGGTCGATGCCCGCCCAGAGCCGGGCGCCGAACTCCCGTGCCTCGTCGAAGCGGCGGGCGGTGCGCAGCTCGACGAGGCGGTCGGCGTTCTCCTTGCCGAAGAGGTCCGGGAAGATGCCGCGCGTGTGGTCCGCGTAGTCGAGGAAGAGGACGAGGTCTCCCAGGCAGACCAGGGCGTCGGCGCCGTCGCCCGCGCGGGCGAGGTCCTTGGCGTTGCCGTGCACGTCGCTGACCACATGAACCCGGAAACCTGGCATGCCGATCACCCTAAGTCGGCGCGCGACACCGTGGAAGGGGCGCCCGAAAGTGCCCTTGAACCCGGTCGAGAGCGCCGGACCTGCGGTTACTTCCGAGTCGGGAAGAGCGTGGCGTACTGTGCGATTCAGACCACAACGACGTGTGACGCATTGAACATCTGGCCCTGCCCCCCTATCGAAGAGCCCGTACCGATGGGTAACGTCCGGGCAGTCCAGTAGTGCTCAAGCCCCCCTCACCTGAGCACCTGCCCGATCTTGGACCGCACCGTCGCATCGCACAACGTCGTGGCGCCGGCGCCCTATGTAGGAGCAGCAGTCTTGCGCGAGTTCAGCCTTCCGGCCCTGTACGAGGTCCCCGCGGACGGCAATCTGACCGACATCGTCCGCAGAAATGCCGCGCAGCACCCGGATGTCGCTGTCATCGGCCGGAAGGTGAACGGCACCTGGCAGGACGTCACCGCCACCGCCTTCCTCGCCGAGGTGCGCGCCGCCGCCAAGGGCCTCATCGCCGCGGGGGTGCGGCCGGGCGACCGCGTCGGCCTGATGTCGCGCACGCGCTACGAGTGGACGCTGATCGACTTCGCGATCTGGAGCGCGGGCGCGGTCACCGTGCCGGTGTACGAGACGAGTTCGGCCGAGCAGATCCAGTGGATCCTGGGCGACTCCGGCGCCGTGGCCATCGTCGTGGAGTCCGAGGCGCACGCGGCCGCCGTCGAGTCGGTGCGCGACCGCCTGCCCGCGCTCGCGCACGTGTGGGAGATCGAGCGCGGCGGCGTCGAGGAGCTGAACCGCACGGGCGCGGACGTCCCGGACGCGACCGTCGACGAGCGCAGCGCCATCGCGGGCGCCGACGACCCGGCGACCATCGTCTACACCTCGGGCACCACGGGCCGCCCCAAGGGCTGTGTGCTCACGCACCGCGCCTTCTTCGCGGAGTGCGGCAATGTGGTGGAGCGCCTCAAACCCCTGTTCCGTACGGGCGAGTGCTCGGTCCTCCTCTTCCTCCCGGTCGCCCATGTCTTCGGCCGCCTTGTCGAGGTGGCGGCGCTGATGGCGCCCATCAAGCTGGGCCACGCGCCCGACATCAAGCACCTCACGGACGAACTGGCCTCCTTCCGGCCGACGATGATCCTCGGTGTCCCGCGCGTCTTCGAGAAGGTCTACAACGCGGCGCGCGCCAAGGCGCAGGCCGACGGCAAGGGCAAGATCTTCGACAAGGCGGCGGACACCGCGATCGCGTACAGCCGCGCCCTGGACACCCCGGCGGGCCCGTCCGTCGGCCTCCGCGTCAAGCACAAGGTCTTCGACAAGCTGGTCTTCAGCAAGCTGCGCGCGGTCCTCGGCGGCCGCGGCGAGTACGCGATCTCCGGCGGCGCCCCGCTCGGCGAGCGCCTCGGCCACTTCTTCCGCGGCATCGGCTTCACGGTCCTGGAGGGCTACGGCCTCACCGAGTCCTGCGCGGCCACGGCCTTCAACCCCTGGGACCGCACGAAGGTCGGCACGGTGGGCCAGCCGCTGCCCGGCTCCGTGGTGCGCATCGCCGACGACGGCGAGGTCCTGCTGCACGGCGAGCACCTGTTCAAGGAGTACTGGAACAACGAGGGCGCGACCGAAGAGGCCCTGGCCGACGGCTGGTTCCACACCGGCGACATCGGCACCCTCGACGAGGACGGCTATCTGCGCATCACCGGCCGCAAGAAGGAGATCATCGTGACGGCGGGCGGCAAGAACGTCGCCCCCGCTGTCATCGAGGACCGCATCCGCGCGCACGCCCTCGTCGCCGAGTGCATGGTCGTCGGCGACGGCCGCCCCTTCGTGGGCGCGCTGGTCACGGTCGACGACGAGTTCCTGGGCCGCTGGGCCGAGGAGCACGGCAAGCCCGCGGGCTCCACGGCGTCCTCGCTGCGCGACGACGCGGAGCTCATCGCGGCGATCCAGGCGGCGGTGGACGACGGCAACGCGGCGGTCTCCAAGGCGGAGTCGGTCCGCAAGTTCCGCGTCCTCTCCTCCCAGTTCACGGAGGAGTCGGGCCACTTGACCCCGTCCCTGAAGCTGAAGCGCAACGTGGTCGCGAAGGACTACGCGGACGAGATCGAGGCGCTGTACCGAGGCTGACGCCGCCGCAGTGCACCGGAGGGGCTCCCACGGGAGCCCCGCACGCGCATGCCGCGCCCCTCGCCTAGAGCAACCCCCGCAACCGCTCGGCCAGCAAGTCCCAGCGCCACTTCTCCTCGACCCACTCCCGTCCCCGCTCCCCCATCCGCCGCCGCAGCTCGGCATCACCGAGAAGCGCGACGATCCGGTCGGCGGCCTCCTCCGGCACCCCGCCCCGGACCACCCACCCCGTCTCCCCGTCGAGCACGGCGTCCGGCGCACCCCCGGAGTCCCCCGCCACCACCGGCAACCCCGTGGCCGAAGCCTCCAGGTACACGATCCCGAGCCCCTCCACGTCGAGGCCCCCGCGCCGCGTGCGGCACGGCATCGCGAACACGTCGCCCGCCCCGTAGTGCGCGGGCAGCTCCGCCCACGGCACCGCCCCGGTGAAGCGGACCGAGTCCGCCACCCCCGTCTGAGCGGCCAGCTTGCGCAGCTCGTCCTCGTAGGGGCCGCCGCCCACGATCAGCAGCACCGCGTCCGGCACCGCCGCCAGGATGCGCGGCATCGCGAGGATCAGGGTGTCCTGCCCCTTGCGGCGGACGAGCCGTGAGACGCACACGACCACCGGCCGGTCGCTCAGCCCGAGCCGCGCCCGCACCGCGTCGCCGCCCGACCCCGGGTGGAAGGTCTTCTCGTCGACGCCGGGCGGCAGTTGGACCATCCGCGTGGCCGCGGCGTCGGTCAGCGCGGAGGCGATCCGGGAGCGCGTGTACTCACCGAGATAGGTGATCGTGTCCGTCGACTCCCCGATCCGCCGCAGCAGCCCGCGCGCGGCGGGCAGCTGCGCCCACCCCGCCTCGTGCCCGTGCGTCGTCGCCACCAGGCGCCGCGCGCCCGCCTTGCGCAGCGCGGGCGCCATCAGGCCGAGCGGGGCGGCGGCCCCGAACCACACCGACGTACAGCCGTGTTCGCGCAGCAGCGAGACCGCGCGCCGGGTCACGCGCGGCGTGGGCAGCAGCATCGTCGTGCGGTCGCGGACCACCCTGAAGGGCTGCTCGGCGTCGAAGGCGGCGGTGGCCTCGGCGCCCTCGCGGCCGCGCTTCCAGGTGGAGGCGTAGACGACGAGCTGCTCGGGATCCAGGCGCAGCGCCATGTTGTGCAGGAACGCCTGGATGCCACCGGGCCTGGGCGGGAAGTCGTTCGTGACGATCAGGGTCTTGTGCATCGCCGCCGACAGTACCGGGCCGCCGCGCCCCGCGCCCCGTCCGGCCAGCCTCGTGGCCCCACCCCCCTCCGCCCGGCATCATGGCTGCCCGAATCACACCGAAACGTCACTTAAGGGGCAGGGAGCGCATGGCGGACGCACAGGGGACAAGGACCGGCCGTACCGCCCTCGCCACGGCACGCCAACTGCCGCCCTGGGCCCGCTTCCTGGCCCTCTGGTCCCTGACCCGGACCGTCCTCCTGCTCTGCGTCTTCCACGTCATCACCGCCCCCGGCCCCGACGTGACCAGCGACGTCTCGGTCATCTACCAGGGCTGGTACGAGGTCCTGCGCACCGGCACCTTCCCGCTCGACGACGTCACCTGGCAGTACCCGCCCGCCGCCGCCCTCGCGGTCCTCTCCCCCGCCCTGCTGCCCGTCCTCGGCTACGCGCAGGCGTTCTTCGTCCTCGCCTTCCTCGCCGACGCCCTCGTGGCCGCGCTGCTCTGGTACGCGGGCCGCCGCCCCGGCAGGTCCCCCCGGGGCGCCTGGGTCTGGGCGGCGGGCGTGGCCCTGCTGGGGCCCATCGTGTACGCCCGCTACGACCTGATGGTGACGGCCGTCGCGGTCGCCGCGCTGCTCGCCGGGGCGCGCCGCCCGCGCCTGATGGGGGCGCTGGCCGGGTTCGGGGCGCTGCTCAAGGTGTGGCCGGTGCTGCTCCTGGTCGGTACCCCGCGCGCGGGGGCGACCCGGCGTTCCTGGACCGCGGCCGTGGCCACCGCCCTCGCGCTCACGCTGGCCTTCGCCGTGGCGATGCCGGGGGCCCTCGCCTTCCTGACGTTCCAGCGCGACCGGGGCACCGAGGTCGAGTCGCTCGGAGCGCTCGTCTTCCACGTCGCGCGCCACCTCGGCTGGCGGGGCGGCGTGCAGCTCAACTACGGCTCGGTCGAATTCCTCGGCCCGTACGTGCCGTTGGTGAGCGCCCTCGCCCAAGCGCTGACCGTGGCGGCCTTCGGATGGCTGCTGCTGTGGCGCCTGCGGGCCCGCGCCTGGTCGGCGAGCACGGCCGCGGACGCCGCCTTCACCGCGGTGCTCCTGTTCACGGTGACGAGCCGGGTGATCAGCCCGCAGTACCTGCTGTGGCTCATCGGGGTCGTGGCCGTGTGCCTGGCCTTCCGCAGCAGCCGGATGCTGCTCCCGGCACGCCTGGTCCTCGTGGCCACCTTCGTCACGTTCCTGGAGTTCCCGGTCTGGTTCTCGCACGTGGTGGCGAGCGACGCCCTCGGCATCACCCTGCTCCTCGTCCGCAACAGCCTGCTGGTGGCCGCCTCCCTCGCCGCCTGCCGCGCCCTGTGGCGCCAGACCGTCACCGAACCCAGGGAGCGGGAGCGGCAGTCGGCGGCGGACGAGGTCAGCCGAGCTCGGTCCGCAGATACGTACGCCACCGCGCCGTGAACTCCTCCGGCGTGGTCCCGAGCACGTCCCGCAGCGCCGACTCCACGGCACCCGCCCTCTTCTTGTGGTCACCGACCGCTTCGTAGAAGTCCGTCAGCTTCCGCTCGCCCCACCGGTCCGCGATCATCCGGCAGGCCAGCCAGGCACCCTCGTACGACTGCGCCAGCTTCGCCGCGTCGCCCGCGAACCCGAAGTCCTCGTCCTCGGGCAGCTTCCCCGGCAGCTGCCCCCGCACCACGGCCCGGCGCAGCTCCGGCGCCGCCTGTGTCGCGCGCCAGCCCGTGCCCCGGTAGCCGACCCAGTCCGCGAAGCCCTCGGAGAGCCAGAGCGGGGTCGCGGGCGAGGTGTGCGCGCGGGTCGCGACATGGGTCGTCTCGTGGGTGATCACGACCTGCTCGCCGAAATCACCGAGGGCGCCGTACGCCTCGGGGTTGACGATGATCCGGTCGGCGGGGGCCTTCGCCGCGCCGCCCGCCTCGCCCGTGGTGACCGCCGCGATCCCCCGGTACCCGGAGGCCGGGGCGCCGAGCAGCCCCGCCATCCCGTCGAGGGTCTTCGGCACGAGGATGACGACCCGCCGCGGCCACGTGCCCGGCCACGCGTCCCGCACGGCGGGCACGGCCCGGTCGGCGCGGTCCGCGAACTCCTCCAGGCGCTCCCCGCCGGCGGCGCCCAGGACGAGGCTGTGCGCGCCCCGTACGACGTCGACGCGCCCCTGGTCCCAGAGTTGCTCCGCCGCCTTCTCGGCGGGGCGCTCAGCGGCCACGGACCACTGCTCCCCGTGCCGCTCCAGGGTCAGGGTGCGCTGCGCCTTGAGCGGGGCGCTGTCGTATCCCTTGATCCGGTAGGCCAGTTCGGCGGTCGCGGTGGCATGCGCGCCGTCGCGGTCGAGCCCGGTCAGGCGGTACGACCACGAAGCGAGCGGGATGTCACGGAGGTTGGCGAGGGCGGTGCCGGGGCCGCCGGTCGCCGCGTACGCCCCGGCGTCGTGCTTCAGGACCGCCGCCGCGCGCCGGTCGAGGAGCCGCGTCACCTCTCCGGAGGCGGGGTCGGGGCGCTCAGGGCCGCCGCAGCCGACAAGGAGGGCGAGGCACAGCGCCGCCGCCCACCCGCCTCTCACCCGCGCACTCCGGTTGCGACCAGCCACGTTTCAGATCGTACGGCCCACGCGCGCGTGCCCCGCCCGCGAGCGGCTCAGACCCGCGTCACCGAGGACACCGGCATCATGCCCACCGGGTCGTAGCGCACCGGCGCCCCCGGGTAGGGCGCGTGCACGACCTGGCCGTTGCCCACGTACATGCCGATGTGGCTCGCGTCGTCCCGGTAGGCCACCAGGTCGCCGGGCTCCGCCTCGGACAGGGACACCTGCCGCCCGGCGTAGCGCTGCTCCTGCGAGGTGCGCGGAAGGCCGACGCCCGCCTGCGCGTACGACCACTGGGTCAGGCCCGAACAGTCGAAGCCCGAGGGCCCGTTGGCGCCCCACACATAGGGCCGGCCCACCGCCTGCCGGGCCGCGGCGAGGGCGGCCGCGGCGCGCGAGGACGACGGCGCGGCGGCGCCGGACAGGTCCGGCATGCTGCTGCGCCCGGAACTCCCGGAGCGCGAACTGCGGTCGTACTCCGCGCGGGCCCGCGACGGCATCGCGTTGAGCAGCCGCCGCGCCTGCGCCAGCTTGTGCTCGACGGACCGCTTGTGCCGGGCCACGGCCTTGCGGCTCTTCTCCAGCTCGGCCAGTTCCCGGGTGGCTTCCGCCCGCTGCTGCGCCAGGGCGCGCTGGGCCCGCTGCAGCTCGGTGAGTTCACCGAGCTGCCGGGCGCTGATGCGGTCGAGGGCGGCCGCCCGGTCGAGGTAGGCGTCCGGGTCCGAGGAGAGCATCAGGGCCACCGCCGGGTCGATGCCCCCCGAGCGGTACTGGGCGCCCGCGAGCGAACCGAGCGCCCCGCGCATCATGTTGATGCGCTCCTGGCCACGCGCGACGCTGTCCTTGGTGCGCGCGGCCTTGGCCCGCAGCCGGTCGGCCCGCTCGTCGGCCTTGTTGTACGCCTCGGTGGCCTTCTCGGCCTGCTCGAAGAGGCGGTCGACCTTGGCGCTGGTGTCGGTCGGACGGTCCTGCGGTGCTGCCCCCGCCGGGGCCGCGCTGAGAGCGGCGGCCGCGGTGGCTGCCGCGGCCGAGATGACGGTGACGCGCGTGCTCCGGTCCAGGCCGGAGGCTGCGGGACGGCGATGGGACCCCACAGGAAGCCGCTCTCCCTTCCGCTGACGAACCCCCGGCGCACCGGGGGAACGCCCCCCGCTTGTCGGGGGAATGCGCGCGACAGTAGCCGCGCGACTACGGAGCGGCCAAAGACCCTGGCGTACGCACACAGCCCTGCGCCCCGTCTCTGACGCAGGTCATCGACGGGGCGCGGGGTCAGCGAGAGGTGCCGGAATTCGCCCGTTCGGACGGTGTCGCCAGGGAGTTGACGCCCGGCTGGGGGTACGGCGTCAGATGCGCACGCCGAACTGGAAGGTGCCCAGGTAGCTCATCGACTCGTAGCGCACCGAGGCGCCGGGGTGCGGGGCGTGCAGCACCTGGCCGTTGCCCGCGTAGAAGCCCACGTGCGCGAGGTTGTTGAAGAACACCAGGTCGCCGGGCTTGAGCTCGCCGCGGCCGATCTTGGTGCCGTCGTTCTGCTGCGTGTACGTGGTCCGGGTTATCTGCACGCCGGCCTGGTTGTACGCCCACTGCGTGAGGCCGGAGCAGTCGTACGAGTTGGGGCCGCTGCCGCCGGAGACGTAGGGCTTGCCTATCTGGGTGGCCGCGGCGGCGAGGGCAGCCTGGCCGCGCTGCGAGGCCGGGACCTCCTTGCCGAGGTCCACGCGGTCGCCGGCGTCGCGGCTCGCGCGCTGCTCCTTGGCGGCGAGAGCCTGCTTCTCCTTGGCGGTCAGGGTGTTGAGCAGCTTCTGGGCGGCGCCCAGCTTCTTCTGGACCTCCGCCTTCTTGTTGCCCAGCTCCTTGCGGGTGTCCGCGAGGTCCTTGAGCTTGTCCGCGGCCTCCTTGCGCTCCTGCGCGAGGGTCCGCTGCTTCTCCTGGATCTTCTTGAGCGCCTCGACCTGCTGGCTGCTCAACTGGTCCAGGGTGGACGCCTTGTCGAGGTAGTCGTCCGGGTCGGAGGAGAGGAAGAGCTGGACCGAGGGGTCGACGCCGCCGGAGCGGTACTGGGCGCTGGCCAGCGAACCGAGGCCGCCGCGCAGCTCGTTGAGGTCCTCCTGGCCGCGGGCGACCTTGTCCTGGAGGCGGTCGACCTGCTTCTCGAGCTTGTCCTGCTTCTCCTTGGCGCCGTTGTACTTGTCGGTCGCCTTCTCGGCCTCTTCGTAGAGCTTGTCGACCTTGGACTTGACCTCGTCCTTGCTCGGCTTCGGGGCGGCCTGGGCGGCCTGCGAAGTGAGGGCCACGGCAGCGGCGGCGGTCGCGGTGAGCACGGTCACGCGTGCGCGGCTCGGCTGCTTGGGTCGACGGTGGGACGCCACGAAGGCGGCTCCTTCTTCCTCCGGCCGCCTGCCGGGGACGCGGCGGGCGGGACCGCCGCCGTCACCCTGGATGAGTGATCAACCGAGCGGAGGTTCGAGGCGAGACCCTAGTGACCTTCCTGTGATCAGATCAAATCCCGACGGAGAAAAAACCGTTCAGCAAGGGTTTTCTTTACTGAGAATCGACAGGCAGTAGCGGTCACTTGACGCTACGTCGCGAAAGTCCGGCACCCAATTCGG
This sequence comes from Streptomyces odontotermitis, assembly GCF_050510915.1. Taxonomy (NCBI): domain Bacteria; kingdom Bacillati; phylum Actinomycetota; class Actinomycetes; order Kitasatosporales; family Streptomycetaceae; genus Streptomyces; species Streptomyces odontotermitis. The sequence continues at coordinate 457,176 of NZ_JBNJLS010000001.1, forward strand.
GCATAGGGAACAGGAGTTGCACACCGTCACTCAGCCGCGCGAAAGGCGCTTCAGGAGCACCGCCGAAGCGACCGGCCGCGCCCCCGCCTTGGCGATCCCGTCGGCCACCTCGCGGTCGGTGGAGACGACCACCACGGGCCGCCCCGGCGGCTCGGCGCGCACCAGTTGACGGATCAGCTCGTCGGCCGTCACCCCGGGCTTGGAGAACAGCACCCGCACCCCGCGCGGCGGCGCGAGCAGCACCGGCGCGGCCAGCTCGGCGCCGTCGAAGACACAGGTGACCTCGGCGCCGGTCTGCGCGGCCAGCTGCGAGAGCGAACCGAGCAGGCGCAGCCGCTGCTTCTCCAGCGGCATCGTGGGGTAGCCGGTCTTGGTGACGTTGTAGCCGTCGACCACCATGTGCGCCTGCGGCAGCGCGAGCAACTGGTCCAGGATCGCCGGGTCGTTCTCGGACAGGGCGCGGGCCGCGATGTCCTTCGGCGTCATGCGGCCGGGCTCGACGGCGTCCACGGTCTCGGCGGGCCGCAGGGAGACGGGCGGCAGGGCGAGTTCGCGGCGCAGCCCCTGCGCGGCGTCGAGCACCGTGTCGAGCAGCAGCCGGACCCGCATGTCCTCGACGCTGCGCCCCTCGCGCGCGGCCCGGCGGCTGGCCTCCAGGGCCGCCTCGGTCTCGCTGAGCCGGGCCTTGAGCCGCCGCGTCTCGCTCTCGGCGGCCGACACCTGGGCCTGGCCCTCGGCCCGTACCGCCTCGGCCTCGGCTGCCGCCTTGCGCAGCGCGGCCTCACCGCGCTTGACGTCGCTGAGCGCACCGCGCAGCTTGCGGTGCATCGATTCGGCTTCGCGGCGGGCCGATTCCAGCTCCGTGCGCAGCCGTTCGGTCTCGGCCTTCGACTGGCCTCGGGCCGCGGCGAGCTCCTCGCGCAGCCGGTCCAGCTCGGCCCTGGTCTCCTCGTCGGCGCGCTCGGCGTCCGCCCGCTGGGCCTCCTCGCCGGCCGCCGTCACCAGCTTCACCCAGCCCGTGGGGCGCAGCACATAGGCCGCGGCCGCCACGTCGAGGGGGTCCGCGGCCGGGGGCGGGGCACCGGCGTCCAGGGCGCCGGTCAGCTCGGTCTGCGACTCTCTGAGACGTTCGCCGATGCGCTGTCTGAAGAGCGGGTCGCTCTCCAGGGCGGCCGCCATCGCGTTGCCCGCGAACTTGGTGCGCCGGGTCGGCGTGAAGCGCGCGTACTGGCGCAGCTGCGCGGGCAGTTCGGTGAGGGTGAGTCCGCCGAAGCCGTCCGAGACGATCTGGATGACCCGGCGTCGCACGCCATCGGGCAGCGGGCGGTCGAGCACCTCAGCGGCGCCGTCGTCCGGCTCCCCGCCTGCGGTCTCCACCATCCGTCACCCCACTAGCTGTGCGGGTGCCCGCTCCCTCAGGAGCCGGCACCCGGCCTGTCCACGAGTTCCACCTGATCCACCGCATTGCACCAGCGGCAGCGGACCGACTCGATGGTCTCACTGACCACCTCGCGTTCCTCGACCTTCGGCTCACCGGCCAGGTCGAGATGCACATACTCGACGACCTTCGACGCGCGGGTCACGTCAAAACGCGTGAGATTGCCGCAGAGGGTGCAGCGCCACCGGGTGTCGGCGGTCGGCAGGGGAACGCTCATCGTGGCTGTCCGCTTTCCTTCTGTCGTCTCTGACGGCTCTGACGGCTGTGTCGTCGGGCTCCATGGCTCGTACTTCTCATGGTGCTCAATGCCCGTAACCCTATGCCCTGTAAGGGGCTCCGGGTGCGGCGAGGCGGTCTGTGCTGATTGCTCCGGGTACGCCATGCTCTGTTCATGATCAATACGTGGGGCGCAAAGGCGGGCCGGATCGTGCGCGGCCGGTCGGCCCCGGTCACGTACGCCCTGATCGCCGCCTGCTGCCTGGTCTTCGTGCTCTCCCCCGCCTCCGGACTCAACCCGGTGTACGGGACGGGCGACCGGCTCCTGGTCGCCCAGCAGGACTACTTCGCCCGCTGGGGCGTGGTACCCGCACAGCTGTTCAGCGGTGTACCGCGGGCCGCGCTCACCCCGGGCACCGCGCTCTTCGTGCACGCCAGCTGGCTGCATCTGCTCGGCAACATGCTCTTCCTGTACGTCTTCGGAGTCATGGTCGAGGAGCGCATGGGCCATCTCCAGTTCGCCCTCTTCTACCTGGTCTGCGGCTATCTCGCCCTGCTCGCCTACGCGGCGGCGCACGCCGGTTCGAACCAGACCCTGGTGGGCGCGTCCGGCGCGATCTCCGCGGTGTTGGGCGCCTTTCTCCGACTCTTCCCGAAGGCCCGCGTCACCAGTCTCTTCCCGTTCCTCTTCTTCCTGCCGCTGCGGTTTCCCGCGTGGGTCGTGCTGCCGTTCTGGGTGGCGATCCAGTGGCTGGCGGCGGGGCAGGGGGGACGCGGGCACGGGGTGGCGTATCTGGCGCACCTGGTGGGCTTCTCGCTGGGGTTCGCCTACGCCTGGGGGCTGTGCCTACGAACAGGAGGGTGCGCGCGAAGCGCTCTTTGCAAGGGTGGTGGCGGGAGAAGGGAGGGCTAAGGTGAGGGGTCCAGCCATGGCCAGCGAGGGAGACACTCAGCCGTGATCACCGCGATCGTGCTCATCAAGACCAGCGTCGACCAGATCCCGGAGATCGCCGAGTCGATCGCCGCCCTGGACAGCGTCAGCGAGGTCTTCTCCGTGACGGGCACCTACGACCTGATCGCGATGGTGCGCGTGGCCCGCCACGACGACCTCGCGGACGTCATCCCCGGCAAGATCAGCAAGATCAAGGGCGTGGAGGGGACGGACACGCACGTCGCGTTCCGCACCTACTCCCAGCACGACCTGGAGGCGGCCTTCGCCATCGGGCTCGACAGCTGAGCCCTCCGCGCGAACACCGCCTCCACCGTCCCGGTTTCCCTCACACGGCCGGGACGCAACGCCCTTCCACCGTGCGGTAGTTCCACTTCGCGCCGTCCCGGACCAGCTCCTTGACGGCGCCCACGAAGCGCTCCACGTGCTCGTCCGGGGTGCCCGCGCCGAAGCTCACGCGGATCGCGTTGAGCGACTTCTCGCCGGGCGCGGCCTCCGGGGCCCCGCACTCGCCGGGCTCGTCCGGCTCGCTGCCCAGCAGGGTGCGCACGAGCGGGTGGGCGCAGAACAGCCCGTCCCGGACCCCGATCCCGTACTCGGCGGAGAGCGCCGCCGCGAAGTGCGAGCTGTTCCAGCCCTCGACGACGAACGAGATGACGCCCACGCGCGGGGCGTCGTCTCCGAACAGCGAGAGCACCTTCACCTCGGGCACCTCGGCGAGCCCGGCCCGCACCGTCGCGATCAGGTGCTCCTCGCGGGCGACCAGCGTGTCGAAGCCGGCCTCGGTGAGCGCCTTGCAGGCGGAGGCGATCGAGTAGACGCCGATGACGTTCGGCGAACCGGCCTCGTGCCGCGCGGCGGTGTCGTGCCACTCGACGTCGACGCCGCCGTCCGCGCGCCGCGCCACCGTCCGCGAGGCCCCGCCGCCCGCGAGGTACGGCTCGGCCCCCTGCAGCCAGTCGGCCCGCCCGGCGAGCACCCCGGAGCCGAACGGCGCGTACAGCTTGTGCCCGGAGAACGCGATCCAGTCGACGTCCAACTCGCTGACGGAGACCGGGTGGTGGGGCGCCAGCTGCGCGGCGTCGAGCACGATCCGGGCGCCGTGGGCGTGCGCGGCGGCGGCCAGCTCCCGCACCGGCCACAGCTCACCGGTCACGTTGGACGCACCCGTCACGCACACCAGGGCGGGCCCAATGGGGCCTCCCCTGCTCGAACGAAGTTGAGAGCTCGGGGAAGGGTCGCGGTCGGCGAGGGCGCGCTCCAGGGTCTCGACGGCCTGCTGCGGGGTGCGCGGCGCGTTCAGGTAGGTGACGCGGGCGTCGCGCCACGGCAGCAGCGAGGCGTGGTGCTCGGTCTCGAAGACGAAGACCTGGCAGTCGGCGGGCAGCGCGGCCGCGAGCAGGTTGAGCGAGTCGGTGGTCGAGCGCGTGAAGACGACCTGGTCGCCCTCGCGGCAGCCGAGGAACTCCGCGACCGTCCTGCGGCTGTTCTCGAAGAGGTCGGTGGAGAGCTGCGAGAGGTACCCGGCGCCGCGGTGCACGCTGCCGTAGTACGGGGCGTACGCCGCCACGTCGTCCCACACCCGCTGCAGGGCCGGGGCGCTCGCCGCGTAGTCGAGCGCCGCGTAGGTGACCTCACCGCCGGTGACCAGCGGAACGGTGACGTCCCGGCCGAGGACCGGCAGCGGGGCACAGACGGACGAGTCGGCGGCAACGGCGGAAACAGACATAGCGAACTCCCGTGAGAGAAAAGCGAGTTCACTGCGTACCGGACCAGATTCGGGCACGACGGCACCGCAGTGATGAAGAGAAGAAAGGTCTGCGGAAGAGGGGCTTCGAAGCCCTATCGCATTCGCTTGCTCACGAGACTGCTCCCTCGAAAACCAGGACCCCTGGTGATCGCGAGGGGTCCGCGCTTGCCGTGGACCTTGCTGTCCACCGCCTGGTCTTCACCCGGGGCACCCCGCCACGGACGGAGGGTTGCCGGACAGCGGGCCGGGGCCGTAGTCGCTGTCACTCATGACCTGCCCTGCATCTTGCCACACGATCAAGAACGCGCAAGGCGCAGTCCAGGATCCGGACTGCGCCCTGCGTCACACTCGACGCTCTGCGTCACACTCGATGCCGTGTCAGCGGTTGCTCGCCGCCACCCAGCGCTCCAGCGCCTTCCGCGCGGCGCCCGAGTCGATGGACTCGGCGGCCTTGTCGATGCCCGCGCGGATCCGCTCCACGAGGCTCCCCTCCCCCGCCTCCAGGGCCACCAGGGCCGCCGCCGAGTTCAGCAGCACCGCATCCCGCACCGGCCCGGTCTCCCCGTCGAGGAGGCGCAGCGCGACCTTCGCGTTGTACGCGGCGTCGGCGCCCCGCAGCGCCTCGATGGGCACCACGCCGATCCCGACGTCGCGCGGGTCGAAGGTCTCCTCACGGACAGCGCCGTCGCGCACCACCCACACCCGGGAGGTGCCCGTGAGCGTGAGCTCGTCCAGGCCGTCGTCGCCGCGGAACACCAGCGCGGAGGAGCCCCGCTCGGCGAGCACCCCGGCGATGATCGGCGCCACCCGGGCATCGGCGACCCCGGTGGCCTGGGCCTTCACCTTGGCCGGGTTGGTGAGCGGGCCGAGGAAGTTGAAGGTCGTCCGGATCCCCAGCTCCCGCCGCGCGGGCGCCACATGACGCAGCGCCGGGTGGAACTTCACCGCGAAGCAGAAGGTGATCCCGGCCTCCTGCGCCACCTCGGCCACCCGCTGCGGGGTGAGGTCGAGATTGACGCCCAGCTTCTCCAGTACGTCACTGGCGCCGCTGGCCGAGGAGGCCGCCCTGTTGCCGTGCTTGACGACCTTCACGCCGGCGCCCGCGACGACGATCGCGGACATCGTGGAGATGTTGACGGTCTTGGCGCCGTCGCCGCCGGTGCCGACGATGTCGACGCTGGGGCCCGGCACGTCGATCACATGGGCGTGGTCGTACATGGCCCGCACCAGACCGGTGATCTCCTCGACGGTCTCGCCCTTGGCCCGCAGCGCGACGGCGAACCCGGCGATCTGCGCGTCCGTCGCCTCGCCCCGCATGATGCGGTCCATCGCCCAGGCCGTGTCGTCGGCGCTCTGGTCGCGCCCGTCAAGCAGTCCGTTCAGCACGTCGGGCCAGGAACGGGCCGCCGCGGTGTCGCCTCCTGCGGGGGTCACATCGCTCATAGCAGCTCCTGGATTCATCAACGGGCAAAGGAAAGGAAGCGGGAACACACGTACTGCCACAGCCTATCCAGCCCAGCAGACAGCGGAGAGCCCTGTCCACATAGCTGGACAGGGCTCTCGCTGTGGCGACCTCGCGGTCAGAGCGTCAGAACATCAGTGGTGGCCGTGGCCGCTCGTGATCTCCTTGTACTCCTCGACGGTGGGCTTGGGGATCTGGTTGTCCTCCCCGTAGTAGCCCTTGGAGAGCTTCGCCCGGAGCTTCTGCGAACCGGACACCTTGCGCTCGACACCGTTCTCGTCGACCGTCGGGCCGATCTCGACCGGCTCGTACTGCTCGTGCGCGGTGAGCGTGTGCAGCTGCTCCTGGTTGAGCGGCTCGTGGACCTCGATGAACTCACCGTGCGGCAGGCGCTTGATGATGCCGGACTCGCGCCCGTGCAGCACCTTCTCCTTGTCGCGGCGCTGGAGGCCGAGGCAGATCCGCTTGGTGACGATGAAGGCGATGACCGGTCCGACGAAGAAGAAGATCCGGACGAACCAGGTGATCGAGTTCAGCGACAGGTGGAAGTGCGTGGCCCACAGGTCGTTGCCACCACCGACGAGCATCACGAAGTACGCGGTCAGCCAGGCGACACCGAAGGCCGTACGGGTCGGGGCGTTGCGCGGGCGGTCCAGGATGTGGTGCTCGCGCTTGTCCCCGGTGACCCAGGACTCGATGAACGGGTAGACCGCGAGGGCCACCAGGACCAGCGGGAAGATCGCCAGCGGGATCATCACGCCCAGGACGAGCGTGTGGCCCCAGGCGTTGATCTCCCAGCCTGGCATCACACGGATCAGACCCTCGGCGAAGCCCATGTACCAGTCGGGCTGGGCGCCGGTGGACACCTGGTCCGGACGGTACGGGCCGATGGCCCAGATCGGGTTGATCGAGGCGATCGCCGCGATGACCGCGATGACACCGAAGACCAGGAAGAAGAAGCCTCCGGCCTTGGCCATGTAGACCGGGAGCAGCGGCATGCCGACGACGTTCTTCTCGGACTTGCCGGGGCCCGCGAACTGCGTGTGCTTGTGGTAGAAGACCAGGATCAGGTGCGCCACCATCAGGCCGAGCATGATGCCCGGCAGCAGCAGGATGTGGACCGAGTAGAACCGGGCCACGAAGTCGCCGCCGGGGAACTCGCCGCCGAACAGGAACATCGACAGGTACGTGCCGATGACCGGGACGGACAGGATCGCGCCCTGCATGAAGCGGACACCGGTGCCGGAGAGCAGGTCGTCCGGGAGCGAGTAACCGGTGAAGCCGGTGAACATGCCGAGGACGAACAGCAGGAAGCCGAACAGCCAGTTGATCTCACGCGGCTTGCGGAAGGCACCCGTGAAGAAGACGCGCATCATGTGCACGAACATGCCGGCGAGGAAGATCAGCGCCGCCCAGTGGTGGATCTGCCGGATCAGCAGACCACCGCGCACATCGAAGGAGATGTGCATGGTCGAGTTGAACGCCTCGGACATCAGCTGACCCTGCAGCGGGACGTAGCTGCCGTGGTACTCCACCTCGTTCATCGACGGGTGGAAGAACAGCGTCAGATACACACCCGTGAGGATGATGATGATGAAGCTGTACATGCAGATCTCACCGAGCATGAAGGACCAGTGGTCCGGGAAGATCTTGCGCATGTTGGCCTTGGCCAGGGAGTAGATCCCCAGGCGGCCGTCGGCCCAGTCGGCGACCCGCTCACCGGCGGGTGCCTTCTTGCGGCTGTCGGCCGTGCCGGCCGACGTCGTCTCGGTGCTCATCCGCGCTCCCAGAAGGCAGGACCGACGGGCTCGTCGAAGTCGCCGAGCGCCTCGAGGTAACCCTCGTCGTTCACGCTGATCCGCAGCTGCGGCAGGGCGTGACCGGCCGGGCCGAAGATCACCTTGGCGCCGTCGGAGAGGTCGAAGGTGGACTGGTGGCACGGGCAGAGGACGTGGTGCGTCTGCTGCTCGTACAGGGAGATCGGGCAGCCCACGTGGGTGCAGATCTTGGAGAAGGCGACGATGCCTTCGTGCGACCAGTCCAGCTCGCGCTTGTCCTTGATGTTGCCCGGCTGGATCCGGACGATCATCAGGGCCGCCTTGGCGATCTGGGTCTGGAAGTCGTGGTCCTTCTCCTCCAGGCCCTCGGGCTTGGCGAAGGTCAGCGAGCCGACCTGGACGTCCTCGGGCCGCAGCGGCTCGTTCGTGTTCATGTTCACGAGCAGCTTGCCCTTGGACCACAGCGTGTGCCGCAGCTTGTCCTCGGGCAGCGGGCCCAGGTCACGCAGCAGGACGACGCCCGAGAGCGGGACCAGCGTGAGCGCGCCGAACATCGTGTTGCGGATCAGCTTGCGCCGTCCGAACTGCGACTCCTTGGCGCCCTGCTTGAAGTCCGCGAGGACCTTGGCCTTGACGTCGGGCTCGGCCGCGATGGCGTGGCGCTCGTCGGCGATCTCCTCGTCGGACATCAGGGTGCGGGCCCAGTGGACCGCACCCGCGCCGATGCAGAAGAGCGCGATGCCGAGGGTCAGACCCAGGGCGAAGTTGAGGCCGCTGATGTGACCGATGGGCCAGACGTAGATGCTCTTGTCCGGCTTGATGGCCACGTACGAGGCGATGAAGCCGACCGTGGCCAGCATCGACAGCGTGAACAGGAAGGCCACGACGCGCTCGGACCGCTTGGCGGCCCGCTCGTCGATGTCCTGCACACGGTGCTCGTGGGGCGGGAGCCCGGGGTCGGCGAAGGGGTTGTCCTTCGCCTTCTCTACGGCACCGTGGCCGTTGTCCTGCGCGCTGGGCAGGTTCTCTTCTGGAATTTCTTCGGTAGTCATGACTTCTTGGCCTTTGCGGTCCGGGCGGCGACCCACACGGCGACCGCGATCAGGGCGCCGAGACCGAAGATCCAGCCGAAGAGACCTTCACTGACCGGTCCCAGACCGCCCAGCTTCAGACCGCCAGGGCTCTCGGTCTTGTCGCTGTTGACCGCGTCGAGGTACGCGATGATGTCCTTCTTTTCCTTCTCCGGCATCGTCGTGTCGGGGAAGGACGGCATGTTCTGCGGGCCGGTCTGCATGGCCTCGTAGACGTGCTTCGGGTCGACATCTTCCAACGACGGCGCGAACTTGCCGTGCGTCAACGCGCCACCCTCACCGGTGAAGTTGTGGCACTGCGCGCAGTTGGTGCGGAAGAGCTCGCCACCCTTGGCGATGTCCGCGCCGTCCGGGCTGTACTGGTTCTTCGTGGGGACGGAGGGGCCCGCGCCCAGCGACGAGATGTACGCAGCGAGCTGGTCGATCTGGGCCTGGTTGTAGATGACCTTCTTCTTCGGCGCCTGGGCGCCCTGCTGCTGCAGCGGCATGCGGCCGGTGCCGACCTGGAAGTCGACCGCGGCGGCGCCGACGCCGACCAGGCTCGGACCGTCAGAGGTGCCCTGACCGCCGGTTCCGTGGCAGCTGGAGCAGCCCACGGCGTAGAGCTTCTTGCCCTCGTCGATGGCGAGGGACTGGGCGGTGTCATCGGCCTGCGCCTTGTCCGCCGGCGCGAACGCGGCGTACAGCCCCCCGGTGGCCGCCAGCGCGAGGAGTAGGACGACGACCGCCGCCAGCGGATGGCGTCGTCGTGCGGAGAGCTTTTTCACGGATTACCCCGGTGTCAGGATCTTCTGCGTCGATGCTTCTGGAATGTTCGGTCCGCCGCGGAGAGCGGCGTGCCGATTACTTGATCATGTAGATCGTGGCGAAGAGGCCGATCCACACGACATCGACGAAGTGCCAGTAGTAGGACACGACGATGGCTGCGGTCGCCTGCTCGTGGGTGAACCTCCGGGCCGCGTAGGTGCGGCCGAGGACCAGCAGGAAGGCGATGAGTCCGCCTGTCACGTGCAGTCCGTGGAAGCCGGTGGTCAGGTAGAACACCGAGCCGTACGGGTCCGACGAGAGCGAGAGACCCTCGTGCTTGACCAGCTCGGTGTACTCGAAGACCTGACCGCCGATGAAGATCGCACCCATGATGAAGGTGACGATGAACCACATCCGGAGCTTCTTCACGTCCCCGCGCTCGGCGGCGAAGACGCCGAGCTGGCAGGTGAGGGAGGAGAGCACCAGGATCGTGGTGTTGGTCGCTGAGAACGGGAAGTTCAGGCTCGAGGCCATTTCCTTCCAGTGATCAGGACCCGTCACCGATCGCAGGGTGAAGTACATCGCGAAGAGGGCCGCGAAGAACATCAGCTCGGAACTCAGCCAGATGATGGTTCCGACGCTGGTGAGGTTCGGTCGATTGACCGGCGGGTGCGCGTGCCCGGTATCTACTGTCGTTGCTGTCGCCACGACCGACATTATGTCGGTCGCTTATCCCGCCCTCACCCCGGGGGGTGCCGTTCGGAGTGTCTACGGGGTGTGTCCTGCCCGTATGGCCCATCAGGGGCCTGTCCGAACCGGTGTTGACGGGGTGTCGGGAGGAGTAGCATCCGCGCATCGGTTCCCGATCTCACAGACGGCTAGGCCCGACGCAACGACGTATCGGAGGAACAATGCAGCCGACCGCCACGGTGCTGGTCTACAGCGACAACGCGAGCACCCGCGAACAGGTCAGGTTGGCCACCGGACGCAGGCCCGCGACGGATGTCCCCGAGGTCGAGTTCGTCGAGTGCGCGACCCTGCCCGCGGTCCTCAAGGAGCTCGGGCACGGCGGCATCGACGTCTGCGTCCTGGACGGCGAGGCGGTCCCCGCGGGCGGCATGGGGGTGTGCCGGCAGATCAAGGACGAGATCTTCCAGTGCCCGCCCGTGCTGCTGCTCATGGGGCGCCCGCAGGACGCCTGGCTCGCCACCTGGAGCCGCGCGGAGGCGGCGGTGACCCTCCCGGTCGAGCCGGTGGAGTTCGCCGACGCGCTGGCCGCCCTGCTCCGCACCCGGCTGGCCGTCGAAGCCTGACGGACCGCCACGGGCGTCAGCGAGAGGCTCTCGTACGCGAGGAAGGGCCCGCGCTCACCGCGCGGGCCCTTCTGCACGCCGTCGTACGCCTCGTGGGCGCCCTCTCAGACCTCCGGCCGCAGCCGGGCCGCGTCGACCGCCGTCGGGCCTTCCTCGGTGCCCGCCAGGAGCGCGCTGCCGCTGCGCCACTTCTTCCAGCCCAGGTTCCAGTCGCCGTAGCCGTTGCCGAACGGATCCATGTCCTCGCCATAGCTGTTGACGACCTTGACGATGTCGCCCTGGCGGACCGTGTCGTAGAACCAGGCGGCGTTGTCGGTGCTCATGCCGGTGCAGCCGTGGCTGGTGTTCTCGTAGCCCTGCGACCCCACCGACCAGGGCGCCGCGTGCACATACTCACCTGAATCGGTGACCCGCGTCGCGTAGTAGACCTGCTTGTCGTAGAAGTCCGAGGCGCCGATGCTGGCGCTGGTCATGCGGACCACGTACTCCTTGCCCAGGACCACCTTGACGCCGTTGCGGGTCGAATAGCCGGGCTTGCCCGTGGTGACCGGCATGGAGTTGATCTCCTCGCCGTTGCGGTACACCGTCATGTAGTGCGAACCGGCGTCCGTGATCGCCTCGATGCGGTCGCCCGTCGTCATCTTCAGGGGCTTGGCGTCGCCGCCCCACAGCTTGTCGTTGACCTTGATGCCCTCGAGGTTGCTGTGCGCGTTGATGGTCGCGTTGGCGGGCCAGTACTCCTTGGGGCGGTAGTGCAGCGTCTCGCTGTCCACCCAGTACCAGGCGCCCTCCGTCGCGGGCATCGACTCGACCTTGAGGGCGCGCTCCACGATGGCGCGGGCCTCCTTGCCCTTCACCGGGGCGCTGAGCTTGGCCGTGACGGGCTGTCCGACGCCGTACTTGCCGTCCTCCGGGCCGAAGGTGACGTCCAGTCGCTTCTTCTTGGGAGCGCTGTTCGTGTCGAACGCCATGACCTTGCGGCCGGGTGCGCCGTCCTCGTCCTCGGTGCTGACCCGCAGCGAGTAGTGGGCGCCTGCGGCGAGGGGGGTGGTGCTGTGCCAGCGGGCCCCGTCGGCGGAGAGTTCGCCCGCCACGTAGCGGCCCAGGGCGTCCGTGGCGGTGACGTCGGTGATGCGCCCGCCCTCTCCCTGAGCGGTGACCTCAAGAGGCTTGTCCGGGTCCGCCTTCTGGCTGCCCACCGGGCCGTTGAAGGCGATCTGGCCGGCCGCGTCATACGGCTTCGCGGAGAGCGGGTGGCCGCCGGAGCTGCCGCAGGCCGTGGTCCCCACCCCGAGGGCGGCCACCAGCAGGGTGCAGCTCAGTACCGTGCGGATTCGAGGTGAGTGGCTCATGAGCACACGGTATGAAGATTCATCAGTTCCAGCGCGGCGAGTGACCCGTACGAGGGGCGGCGGCCGGACGCCGGGTCACGCGAAGGGGCCCGGACGCTCCTGACGGAGTGTCCGGGCCCCTCGGTGCGACGGGAGAGCAGTCCCTACTGGTTCTGGTTCTCGCCGCGGTAGTACTCGAAGACCCAGCCCCACAGGCCGATCATGATGATCGGGGCCGAGAAGTACAGCAGCCACCAGCCGAAGACGACGCCCATGAAGGCGAGCGCGCCACCGATGGCCAGGGAGAGCGGCTGCCAGCTGTGCGGGCTGAAGAAGCCCACCTCGCCGGCCTCGTCCGCGACGTCGGCTTCCGTGTTGTCCTGCGCGGAGGCGTCGACCCGCCGGGCCGTGAAGGCCAGGTAGTAGCCGATCATGATGCACAGGCCGAAGGCCAGGAAGAGCGCCGTCGTACCGGCCGGCTCCTTCGACCACACGCCATAGACGATCGCCATGGCGAGGACGAAGACGCTCAGCCAGATGAACATCTTGCCCTGGATCTTCACTTGCCGGCCTCCTTGCCGCCCGCGAGCGCCTTCTCACCGTGACCGCTGTTCTGCAGCTGGTCGAGCGCCGCGATCTCCGGGTGGTGCAGGTCGAACGCCGGGGATTCGCTACGAATACGCGGCAGCGTGAGGAAGTTGTGCCGCGGCGGCGGGCAGGACGTCGCCCACTCCAGCGAACGGCCGTAGCCCCACGGGTCGTCGACCTCGATCTTCTTGCCGTACTTGGCGGTCTTCCAGATGTTGTAGAAGAACGGCAGGATCGACAGACCGAGCAGGAACGAGCAGATCGTCGAGATCGTGTTCAGCGCGGTGAAGCCGTCGGCGGCGAGGTAGTCCGCGTAGCGACGCGGCATGCCCTCGGCACCCAGCCAGTGCTGCACCAGGAACGTGCCGTGGAAGCCCACGAACAGCGTCCAGAACGTGATCTTGCCGAGGCGCTCGTCGAGCATCTTGCCCGTGAACTTCGGCCACCAGAAGTGGAATCCGGAGAACATCGCGAACACCACGGTGCCGAAGACGACGTAGTGGAAGTGCGCGACCACGAAGTACGAGTCCGAGACGTGGAAGTCCATCGGCGGCGAGGCCAGGATGACGCCGGTCAGACCACCGAAGGTGAAGGTGATCAGGAAGCCGACCGCCCACAGCATCGGGGTCTCGAAACTCAGTGACCCCTTCCACATCGTGCCGATCCAGTTGAAGAACTTCACGCCTGTTGGCACGGCGATGAGGAACGTCATGAAGGAGAAGAACGGCAGGAGCACGCCGCCGGTGACGTACATGTGGTGCGCCCACACCGTCACGGACAGACCCGCGATGGCGATCGTCGCGCCGATCAGGCCCATGTAACCGAACATCGGCTTGCGGGAGAAGACCGGGATGACTTCGGAAATGATTCCGAAGAATGGTAGGGCGATGATGTACACCTCTGGATGGCCGAAGAACCAGAAGAGGTGTTGCCATAGCAAGGCGCCGCCGTTGGACGCGTCGAAGACATGGGCACCGAACTTGCGGTCCGCCTCCAGGGCGAACAGCGCGGCGGCCAGGACCGGGAAGGCCAGCAGGACCAGCACGGCGGTCAGCAGCACGTTCCACACGAAGATCGGCATGCGGAACATCGTCATGCCCGGAGCGCGCATGCAGATGATGGTGGTGATGAAGTTGACCGAGCCGAGGATCGTGCCGAAGCCGGAGAAGGCCAGACCCATGATCCACATGTCGGCGCCGATGCCCGGCGAGCGGACCGCGTCCGACAGCGGGCTGTAGGCGAACCAGCCGAAGTCGGCCGCACCGTTCGGCGTCAGGAACCCGCCGACCGCGATGAGCGAGCCGAACAGGTACAGCCAGTAGGCGAACATGTTCAGCCGCGGGAACGCCACGTCGGGCGCGCCGATCTGCAGCGGCATGATCCAGTTCGCGAAGCCCGCGAACAGCGGCGTCGCGAACATCAGCAGCATGATCGTGCCGTGCATCGTGAACGCCTGGTTGAACTGCTCGTTCGACATGATCTGCGTGCCGGGACGGGCGAGTTCGGCGCGCATGAAGAGCGCCATCACCCCGCCGATGCAGAAGAAGGCGAACGACGTGACCAGATAGAGCGTGCCGATCGTCTTGTGGTCCGTGGTGGTCAGCCACTTGATGACGACATTCCCCGGCTGCTTGCGCCGTACCGGCAGCTCGTCCTCGTACGAGTCGTCTGCTGCCGCGGCACCCTGAGGTTCGTTGAGGATGCTCACGTTGTCTTCGTCTCCCGGTTCTTCTCGTGGCCCGTCTGCTCGATGCCGGCCGGGATGTAACCGGTCTGGTTCTTCTTGGCGAGGTCCTCGAGGTGCTTCTTGTAGCGCTCGGGGGAAACGACCTTCACGTTGAAGAGCATCCGGGAGTGATCGACGCCGCAGAGCTCGGCGCACTTGCCCATGAAGGTGCCCTCCTTGTTGGGAGTCACCTCGAAGGCGTTGGTGTGGCCCGGAATGACGTCCTGCTTCATGAGGAACGGCACCACCCAGAAGGAGTGGATGACGTCACGCGAAGTCAGTACGAAGCGGACCTTCTCGCCCTTGGGGAGCCAGAGGGTCGGACCGGGGTTGCCGTTCTGCGGGTTGCGCTCACCGGGCGTACCGACCTCGTACACACCGTTGGCGTTGGCCGGGAAGTCCTTCCGGAACTTGTCCGGGATGGCCTCCAGGTCCTTGGACGTCTTGGCGTTGTCCTTGCCGCCGCCCGGCACGTTCTCGACGTAGTTGAAGCCCCAGCTCCACTGGTAGCCGACCACGTTGATGGTGTGGGCGGGCTTGGCGTCGAGTTCGAGGAGCTTCGACTCGTCACGAGCCGTGAAGTAGAACAGGACCGAGACGATGATGAGCGGGACCACCGTGTACAGCGCCTCGATGGGCATGTTGTAACGGGTCTGCGGAGGGACTTCCACCTTGGTGCGGCTGCGCCGGTGGAAGATGACGCTCCACAGGATCAGGCCCCAGACCAGCACGCCCGTGGCGAGCGCTGCCGCCCACGAGCCCTGCCAGAGGGAGAGGATCCGGGGAGCCTCTTCCGTCACCGGTGTGGGCATACCCAGGCGGGGGAAATCCTTATATGTGCAACCGGTGGCGGTCACCAGGATCAGGCCCGCAGTCAGCACCTGCGGCAGCTTCCGCCGCATCGGGCGCCGCGACGAGCGGTCGGAGCCGTTGGGACTCACGTAGCGCCTTCCCGAGAGTCTCGCCCGCGCGGTCGGCTGCGGCCTTACTCGCTGGTCGGTCGCCGCCCTGCTGCGGGCAGGGGTTTGGATGTTTATGCGGACCAAACCCTACTGGACGCTATTTGGGGTCGCGCGGGGAGGGTGCCTAACGCGCCGCGGGTCACTCCGAAGGGTGGGATGCCCTCCCGTTTGGGGCTTTCTGACGGGGGGTCGGGGCGCCCACCGGGGTGGGGGGATTTGCCTGTCGGCGGGTGCCGCCCTCGTCGTGGCTTGTCGCGCAGTTCCCCGCGCCCCTGTAGGGCAGCCCACGGCCCGGACGTCTTAGCGTTACGGCGTGTCCTACTTCGATGTCGCCTCCTCCGCTCCCCTGCACCCCGTTGCCCGGCAGGCTCTCGTCGCCGCGCTCGATGAGGGGTGGGCCGATCCGGCGCGGCTCTACAAGGAGGGGCGGCGGGCGCGGCTGCTGCTCGACGCCGCGCGGGAGGCGGCCGCCGAGGCCGTGGGGTGCCGGCCGGACGAGCTGGTTTTCACGTCGTCGGGGACGCGGGCCGTGCACTCCGGGATCGCGGGGGCGCTCGCGGGGCGTCGGCGTGTCGGACGGCATCTGGTGGTGTCCGCCGTCGAGCACTCCTCGGTGCTCCATTCGGCCGCGGCCCACGAGAGCGCGGGCGGGACGGTCAGCGAGGTGGGGGTGGACCGGGCGGGGGCGGTGAGCCCCGGGGGGTTCGCCGCCGCGCTGCGCGAGGACACGGCGCTCGCCTGTCTGCAGTCGGCCAACCACGAGGTGGGCACGGAGCAGCCGGTGGCCGCGGTCGCGGAGGCGTGCCGGGCGGCCGGAGTGCCGCTGCTCGTGGACGCGGCGCAGTCGCTGCCGTGGGGGGCGGTGGACGGTGACTGGTCGCTGCTGGCCGCGAGTTCACACAAATGGGGTGGTCCCGCGGGGGTCGGGCTGCTCGTCGTACGAAAAGGAGTGCGGTTCGCGGCGCAGGCACCGGTCGACGAGCGGGAGTCGGGGCGGGCCAGCGGGTTCGAGAACATTCCGGCGATCGTGGCGGCTGCGGCCGCGCTGCGGGCGGTGCGGGCCGAGGCCGCCGGGGAGGCCGGGCGGCTGCGGGAGTTGACGGACCGGATCCGGGCGCGGGTGCCGGAGCTCCTGCCCGATGTGGAGGTGGTGGGCGACCCGGTGCGGCGGCTGCCGCATCTGCTGACGTTCTCGTGTCTCTATGTCGACGGGGAGACCGTGCTGCACGAGCTGGACCGGGCCGGGTTCTCGGTCTCGTCCGGGTCGTCGTGCACGAGCTCGACGCTGACGCCCAGCCATGTGCTGAAGGCGATGGGCGTGGTGAGCGAGGGGAACGTCCGGGTGTCGCTGCCGCTGGGGGCCGAGGAGGCCGAGGTCGAGCGGTTCCTGGAGGTGCTGCCGGGGGTCGTGCGCGGTGTGCGGGAGAAGCTGGGGGTGCCGGTCGCAGGCGGGGGCGGAGGCGGGGAAGCCGAGTCCGTCACCGTGGACGCGCTCGGGATGAGCTGTCCGCTGCCGGTCATCGAACTGGCCAAGGCCATCGGGCGGGTGCGCGTGGGCGGCACCGTCACCGTGCTCGCGGACGACGAGGTGGCGGCGGTGGACATTCCGGCGTGGTGCTGGACGCAGAAGCAGGAGTACGTGGGTGAGGAGGCGGCGGACCACGGGGTCGCCTATGTGGTCCGCCGCCTGAGCTGAGGCGTCAGGCCAGGTGCGCCTGGACCTCGGCGGCGGCCTCATCCCCGTACGCCTTGGTGAAGCGCTCCATGAAGTGGCCGCGGCGCAGCTGGTACTCCTGCGTGCCGAGGGTCTCGATGACCAGCGTCGCGAGCATGCAGCCGACCTGGGCGGCGCGCTGCAGGGAGACGCCCCAGGACAGGCCCGAGAGGAAGCCCGCGCGGAACGCGTCGCCGACGCCCGTCGGGTCGACCTTGGCCTCCTCCTCCGGGGTGCCGACCTCGATGGGGTCCTCGCCGACGCGCTCGATGCGGACGCCGCGGGCGCCGAGCGTGGTGACGCGGTGGCCGACCTTGCCGAGGATCTCGGCGTCGGTCCAGCCGGTCTTGGACTCGATGAGGCCCTTCTCGTACTCGTTCGAGAAGAGGTAGGTGGCGCCGTCGAGCAGGAGGCGGATCTCCTCGCCGTCCATGCGCGCGATCTGCTGCGAGAAGTCGGCGGCGAAGGGGATGGAGCGGGAGCGGCACTCCTCGGTGTGCCGCATCATGCCCTCCGGGTCGTCCGCGCCGATCAGCACCAGGTCGAGGCCGCCCACGCGGTCGGCGACGGTCTTCAGCTCGATCAGCCGGGCCTCGCTCATGGCGCCCGTGTAGAAGGAGCCGATCTGGTTGTGGTCGGCGTCCGTGGTGCAGACGAAGCGGGCCGTGTGGAGCGTCTCGGAGATGCGCACCGAGGCGGTGTCCACGCCGTGCCGGTCCAGCCAGGCGCGGTACTCGTCGAAGTCGGAGCCGGCCGCGCCCACCAGGACCGGGCCGGTGCCGAGCTGTCCCATACCGAAGGCGATGTTGGCGCCGACCCCTCCCCTGCGGACGTCGAGGTTGTCGACGAGGAAGGAGAGGGAGACCGTGTGCAACTGGTCCGCGACGAGCTGGTCGGCGAAGCGGCCGGGGAAGGTCATCAGGTGGTCGGTGGCGATGGAGCCGGTGACTGCGATACGCACGGCGAGGGTCTCCTGCGAGGAGGGGGTGGGTGACGCTTCACGTTACCGGTCGGGAGCCTCCTGGCTGAACTGGCAAAACTACCCGAAAGTAGGTCTTTTTCATGGAGCTGTCGCGTGCCTACGGTGGCTCCATGCCGAAGCACACAGTTCTTCCGGAGTCCGCCGCCGCTTCCTGGTCCCCCGGGGACCTCAGCCTGAAGGAACTCCAGGGGGACTGCGCCCGGATGGCGCCGCACTGGGCCGTGCCCGCCGCGGCCGCGGCCGCCCCGGTGCCGCCCTCGCTGATCCACGGTGTCACCGTCCCGACCGCTTCCGCGCGACTGATCGACGGAATGTCCGAATACGGGGACTGAGAACGCGCCGTTCTCCGACTGCCGGAGGCGCCCCGCGCGTTGAGGGGAACCGTGCGCTCCCCCGCTGCGTCCCATCGCTGTCCCCCGTAAAGGGGAAGTGACGTACGACGGGCACCCCCCGTGGGGCCCGAGAGACAGCAGCGCAGTCGAAGGAGCGATGCGGTGAGCACCGAGCGACCCGTTCAGGACACGGCCGAGCCGCCCCGGCGGCGATCCCGTCTGGCCATCGCCTCGGTCGCGGCGACGGTGCTGCTGGTCGGTGGTGGCGGCGCCTACTTCGCCGCGACCGCGTCCGGCGGCGACGGCGGCCACGACCGAGGCGCACCCGCCGGAGGCGGCGGCACTCCCCCGCCGCTCGCCCTGGACGGCTATACGGAGGGCCGGTCCAGCAGCAGCCCCGGCGGCACCGACGGCATCGCCCCCGGCGAGCCCGACCCGAACGGCGCCCGCTACAAGGCGGTCGGCGACCTGCCCGACGGACCGGGCTCGGCCGCCGTGTACCGCGCCCGGGGCGAGGTCGGCCGGGACCAAGTGACCGGTCTGGCCAAGGCACTTGGCGTGACCGGGGCCGTGACGTCGGAGAACGGCGCCTGGAAGATCGGCCCCGGCAAGGACGGCTCGGGCCCCTCCCTCCAGGTGAACAAGCAGGCGCCGGGCACCTGGACCTTCTCCCGGTACGCCCCCGGCGGCAGCGACAACTGCCCCAAGGGCAAGGCGTGTTCGGGCGGCTCGGTCGCTCCGGGCGAGCCCGCGCCGAGCGGTGCGATCGGCGAGGAGGCCGCGAAGAAGGCGGCCACCCCCGTCCTGAAGGCGCTCGGCCAGGACGACGCGAAGCTGGACGCGCGCCAGCTCATGGGCTCCGTACGGGTGGTGAACGCCGACCCGAAGATCGGCGGCCTGCCCACGTACGGCTGGTCGACCGGCATCCAGGTCGGCCCCGACGGTCAAGTGGTGGGCGGCAGCGGCCAGTTGAAGGCTCCCGAGAAGGGCGCCACCTATCCGGTGATCGGCGCGGAGAAGACCCTGGAGCTGCTCAACAAGTCCGGCACCGGGTCGGGGCGCGTCGGGATCGGCGGCTGTGCGACGGCGGTGCCGCGCTCGGACGCCGACGCCCCGCAGGCGCAGGAGGACGACAAGAAGCAGGCTCCGTGCGAGCCCTCGTCCGCGCCGCCGAAGCCGGAGCCGGTCGCGGTGACCGGGGCGGCCTTCGGGCTCGCGGTGCACTTCGTGGAGGGGCACCAGACCCTCGTACCGTCGTGGCTGTTCCAGGTGAAGCCGCAGGGCGGGCAGGACAGCTTCACGGTCACGCACCCGGCGGTCGACCCCAAGTACCTGACGGCGCCCAAGGCCCCCGAGCCCGAGCCGAGCCGGACGCAGGCGCCCGGGGACACGGGGAACGACTCACCCGCGAGCACGCGCATCGAGTCGTACAGCGCGGACGGGAAGTCGCTGACCGTGCACTTCTGGGGCGGGGTGTGCAGCACCTACTCGGCGAAGGCGGACGAGTCCGGTGACACCGTGAAGGTGACCGTGACCGGGACCCAGCAGAAGGGCAAGGTCTGCGTCATGGTCGCCAAGGAGCTGACCGAGACCGTGCATCTGAAGCAGCCGCTCGGGGACCGGAAGGTCGAGGACGGCAGCGGCCGGACGGTGCGGCAGAAGTAGCGCGCGTACCCGTACGCGTAGCCGTACGGCACGCGCGAAGGGCGGCGGCCCCCTGGAATCCAGGGGGCCGCCGCCCTTCGTGCGTAACGCCGTCTCAGCTCAAGCCGGGCTCAGCTGAAGGAGTCGCCGCAGGCGCAGGACCCGGTGGCGTTCGGGTTGTCGATCGTGAAGCCCTGCTTCTCGATGGTGTCCACGAAGTCGATGGAGGCGCCGCCCAGGTACGGGGCGCTCATGCGGTCGGTGACCACCTTGACGCCATCGAATTCCTTGACGACATCACCGTCGAGCGAGCGCTCGTCGAAGAACAGCTGGTAGCGCAGGCCCGAGCAGCCGCCCGGCTGAACGGCGACGCGCAGCGCCAGGTCGTCCCGGCCCTCCTGCTCCAGCAGGCCCTTCACCTTGGCCGCGGCGGCGTCCGACAGGAGGATGCCGTCGCTCACGGTGGTGGTCTCGTCCGATACGGACATCTGCTTCTCTCCCGGGTTGTACGGAGACTGCTTGCCGACGGTTCAACCGGCGGGGCCCCGGATTCATTCCGGGCTTCCCCTTCATGCTCGCACACGGGACATCAAGGGGCCGTAGGGCAGTCGAACGGCGAATTCGTCACATCGACACTATCGCCATCGTCAAACTGACGTGAAGCGGTTATGATAGATAACGTCAATTCGACGAAAAGCATGCCCGGACAGAGGGTGTGCCCGCCGGAAGAAGAAAGGGTGCGTGTCGTGACCACCGCCCAGGACCTTGATGTTCAGCCCACTCCCCTCGCCCTGCTCCTGCTCGGCCGCGAAGCCGACCCCAAGAGCGAGCGCGGCGTGGAGTGCCCCGGCGACCTCCCCTCGCCCTCCGACCCGGATCTGGTGGAGCGCGCCCGCGCCGCCAAGGAGAAGCTGGGCGACAAGGTCTTCGTGCTCGGCCACCACTACCAGCGCGACGAGGTCATCCAGTTCGCGGACGTCACCGGTGACTCCTTCAAGCTGGCCAAGGACGCGGCCGCGAAGCCGGAGGCCGAGTACATCGTCTTCTGCGGCGTGCACTTCATGGCCGAGTCGGCCGACATCCTGACCGGGGACGACCAGAAGGTCGTGCTGCCGGACCTCGCCGCCGGGTGCTCCATGGCCGACATGGCCACCGCCGAGCAGGTCGCGGAGTGCTGGGACGTGCTGACCGAGGCCGGCATAGCCGAGCGCGTGGTCCCCGTCTCGTACATGAACTCCTCCGCCGACATCAAGGCGTTCACGGGCAAGCACGGCGGCACGATCTGCACCTCGTCGAACGCGAAGCGCGCCCTGGAGTGGGCCTTCGAGCAGGGTGAGCAGGTGCTCTTCCTGCCGGACCAGCACCTCGGCCGGAACACCGCGGTCCGCGACATGGGGATGTCGCTCGACGACTGCGTCGTCTACAACCCGCACAAGCCGAACGGCGGCCTCACCGCCGAGCAGCTGCGCGACGCGAAGATGATCCTGTGGCGCGGGCACTGCTCGGTGCACGGGCGGTTCAGCCTGGAGAGCGTCGAGGACGTGCGGGCGCGCATCCCGGGCGTCAACGTCCTCGTCCACCCCGAGTGCAAGCACGAGGTCGTGGCCGCGGCCGACTACGTGGGGTCGACCGAGCACATCATCAAGACCCTCGAAGCGGCACCGGCCGGTTCCAAGTGGGCCATCGGGACCGAGCTGAACCTGGTGCGGCGCCTGGCCAACCGGTTCGCCGCCGAGGACAAGGAGATCGTCTTCCTCGACAAGACGGTGTGCTTCTGCTCGACCATGAACCGGATCGACCTGCCGCACCTGGTCTGGGCGCTCGAGTCGCTCGCCGAGGGGAACCTGGTCAACCGCATCGAAGTCGACCGGGAGACCGAGCAGTTCGCGAAGATGGCGCTGGAGCGGATGCTGGCGCTGCCGTAGTCCGGCTCGAAGTCATCAGACTCGTACTCACCAGACCCGAAGTCATCAGACTCGAAGTCATTGGTAAGGGGCGTCCGCCGTTGCGGGCGCCCCTTACCGCGTTCTACGCTCCCCCCACCTGACGCGCTCTGCGCTCCTTCAGCGCCGTACCCAGCGCCTCCATCGCGGGGACGGACGCGGCGAGCGCCGTCCGCTGTTCGTCGCTGAGCACGGCCAGCGCGTCGGCGAAGATCTCCGCCCAGGCGTTCTCGATCAGGGCCATGCCCTGCTCCGCCTTGAGGGTCGGCTTCAGGCGCACCACCCGGCCGTCGTTCGGGTCCTTCTCGCGCTCCAGCAGTCCTTGGTTGACCAGGCCGCGGACCGTCGCGCTCACGTTGCTCGCGTGCAGCCCCAGTTCGCGGGCGAGGACGCTCACCGTCACGCCCGGCTCCGCGTGCACATAGCGCATCAACTCCAGCTCCGAGGGCGGCAGTCGCCACAGCCCCGCCTCGTCCATGCCCTGGAACCGCAGGACGCGTGAGAGCGCGTACAGCGCGGGTGTCAGGTCGCGGGCCGCCCGGACCTCTATCTCGACCGAGGGGGTTCTCACCCATGCCCGTGCTCACCGGCGCGCTCGCGCTGCTCTGCTTCATCGGTCCGCTCTCCACCGACATGTATCTCCCCGCCTTTCCCCGCATGGCCGCCGAGCTGCGCACCGACGCCTCCGGGGTGCAGCTCACGCTGACCGCGTTCCTGGTCGGCATGACCCTTGGCCACCTGGTCTTCGGGCCGCTCTCCGACCGGTACGGCCGGCGCGGGCCGCTGCTCGCCGGGGCCGCCGTGTGCACCGTCGGGACCGCGCTGTGCGCCGTGGCGCCCTCGCTGGGGTGGCTGGTCGCACTGCGGTTCGTGACCGGGTTCAGCGGGGCCGCGGGCGTGGTGATCAGCCGGGCCGTGGTGACGGACGTGGCCCAAGGGGCCGTCGCCGCGCGGCTGTTCGGGATCCTGATGACCCTGGCCGGGATCGCGCCGATCCTCGCGCCGCTCGCGGGCGGTGCCGTGATCGGGGCCGCCGGGTGGCGGGGCGTGTTCTGGGTGCTCGCCGGGGTGTCCCTGCTGGTGACCGCGGCGGTCCTGGTCGGCGTACCGGAGAGCCTGCCGAAGGAGCGGCGGCTCGCGGGCGGGGTGCGGCGGGTGGCCGCGGCGGTACGGGAGGTCGCGGGCGACCGGGAGTATGTGGCGTACACCCTCGCCTTCACCTTCGGGTTCGGGATGCTCTTCTGCTACATCGCCGGGTCGCCGTTCCTGCTCCAGAACGTGCTGGGCATGGGGGTCGGGGCCTCGTCCGTGGCGTTCTCCGGCGGGGCGGTCGTCGCGACGCTGTCGAGTGCGGTGGGGGCGCGGGTCGTGGGGCGGACCGGGCCCGAACGGCTGCTGCGGGGCGGGCTGTTCGCGATGCTCGGGGGCTCGGTCGCGCTGCTCGTGCTCGCCCTCGCGGGGCTGCTGACAGTGGTGGGGGTCCTGGTGCTGCTCGCCGTGGTGTGCGCGGGGCTCGGGCTCGTCGTGGCCCATGCGGCGGCCCTCGCGCTCGCCCGGGTGCCGGGGGCGTCCGGCATGGGCTCGGCGCTGCTCGGCACGGCGCAGAGCGGGCTCGGCGCGGTGGTCGCGCCGCTGGTGGGGCTCGGTGGCGAGCGGACGGCGGTGCCGCTGTTCCTGGGGATGAGCGTGTGCGGCGTCGCGGCGCTGCTCGCGCTGGTCCTCGGCGTACGCGGACGGGGCGCCCCCTTGGTGGAGGAGCGCCCCGTCGTGGAGGTCGCGCGCGATCAGACCTGCGCGGGCTCCGGGTCGCCCGAGTCGGTGTCCGACTGAGCCGGGACGGTGCCCGCCTTCTTCGCCCGCTTCGCCTCGCGCTTGGCGCGCCTGCGGTCCTTGCGGAGCTCGACCATGGCGTACAGCGTCGGCACGAGGAGCAGCGTGAGCAGCGTCGACGAGATCAGGCCGCCGATCACCACCACCGCGAGCGGCTGGGCGATGAAGCCGCCCTCGCCCGTGATGCCCAAGGCCATCGGGAGCAGGGCGAAGATCGTCGCCAGGGCCGTCATGAGGATCGGGCGGAGGCGGTGGCGGCCACCCTCGATGACCGCTTCCACCGTGCCGTGACCCTGCCTGCGGTACTGGTTGATCAGGTCGATCAGGACGATCGCGTTGGTGACCACGATGCCGATGAGCATCAGCATGCCGATCATCGCCGGGACGCCCATCGGGGTGCCGGTCGCGACCAGGAGGCCGATCGCGCCCGTCGCCGCGAACGGGATGGAGACCAGCAGGATCAGCGGCTGGACCAGCGAGCGGAACGTCGCGACCAGGAGCATGAAGACGATCGCGACGGCCGCGAGCATCGCGAGGCCCAGCGAGGCGAACGCCTCGTCCTGGTCCTGCGAGACGCCGCCGATGTCGGCCGTGGCGCCCTTCGGGAGGTCCAGGGCGTCGATCTTCTTCTGCAGGTCGGCGCTGACGGCGCCCGTGTTGTCGCCGGTCGGCCTCGCCGTGATCGTCGCGGCGCGGGCGCCGTCGATGCGGGTCATCGAGACCGGACCGTCGACCAGTTTCACGTCGGCGATGTCGCCGAGCCGCGCCTGGCCGAGCTTGAGGTCGCGCAGCTCGGCCAGGGTCTTGGCGGGCTTCGCCGACTTCACCACGACGTCGCGCTCGGTGTCGTCGAGGATCGCCTTGCCGCTGGTGGTGCCGCGCACGGCCTGGGCGACGGCCTGGCCGAGCGTGGTGTCGTTGAACCCGGCCCCGGCCGCCTTGGCGTTGGCCTTCACCGAGATGCGCGGGACGGACTGCGAGAGGTCGCTGGTGACGTCCGTGACGTCCTTGATGGTCGCGACCTCGGCGCGGACCTCCTCGGACGCCTTGCGCAGGACGTCCCCGTCGGCGGCCTTCACCACGACGCTGAGGTCCTGGCTGCCGAAGCCGTCGCCCGCGGAGACCGTGGTCCGGCCCACGCCGGAGAGCCCGTCGAGCCCCTCCTCGATGCGGTCCTGGACCTTCTCGTAGTCGGCCTTGTCCTTCAGCGTCACCGTGTACGACGCCTGGTTGGTGTCGGTGCCGCCGCCGAAGGCCGCCATGAAGCCGGACGAGCCGACCGTGACCTGGTAGTCCTTGACGTCGTCGATGCCCGCGAGCATCTTCTCGATCTTCTTCGCGGAGGCGTCGGACGCCGACAGGCTGGTGCCGGGCTTCAACTCCTGCTTGATGTTGAGGACTTCCTGCTCGCCCTGGTCGAAGAAGTTGGTCTTCAGCAGGGGGGCCATGCCGAAGGTGCCGACCAGGATCACGATCGCGAGGGCGAGGCTGGTGAGGCGGCGCCGGGTCGCGAAGCGGAGCACGGGGACGTAGATCCGCTGGAGGCGGCTCCTGGCCTCCTTCTCCTCGGCCTTGCGGCGGGCCTCCTCCGGGTCGGCCCCGCGGATCGCCTTCGGGGGCCGCAGGAACCAGTACGACAGGACCGGCACCACCGTGAGCGAGACCAGCAGGGACGCGAGGAGCGCCGCCGTGACGGTCAGGCTGAAGGAGCCGAAGAGCTCGCCGACCATCCCGCCGACCAGGCCGATGGGCAGGAAGACGGCGACGGTGGTGAGGGTCGAGGAGGTGACGGCGCCCGCGACCTCGCGGACCGCCTTGAGGATGGCCTCCTGGCGCTCCTCGCCGTAGCCGAGGTGGCGCTTGATGTTCTCCAGGACCACGATCGAGTCGTCGACGACGCGACCGATCGCGATGGTCAGGGCGCCGAGCGTGAGCATGTTCAGGGAGAGGTCCCGCGTCCACAGGACGATCAGGGCGAGGACCACGGAGAGCGGGATCGAGACCGCGGTGACCAGGGTCGAGCGGATCGACGCCAGGAAGACCAGGATCACCAGGACCGCGAAGACCAGGCCGAGGGCGCCCTCGGTGGTCAGGCCCTCGATGGACTTGGCGACGGCCGGGCCCTGGTCGCTGGCGACCGTGAGCTTCGCGCCGGAGCCGAGGTCCTTGCGGAGCTCGGGGAGCTTGTCCTTGACCGCGTCCGAGATGGCGACCGCGCTGCCGTCGTGGTCCATGGTGACGGCGACGGCGAGGCTCGGGGCGCCGTTGGTGCGGGTGATCGAAGTGGCCGTCGCGGGCTGCTGCTTGACGGTGGCGACGTCGCCGACGCGCACCGGCTTGCCGGGCTCCCGGGCGCCGCCGGGCTCGGCCTCCGGGGTGACGCGCAGGTCCTCGATCTGCTGCAGCGAGGTGAAGCCGCCGCCGACCTGGACGGTGCGGTTCTTGCCGTCCTCGTCGAAGGAGCCCGCCGGGAGCGTGGCGCCGCCCGCCTGCAGGGCCTGGCCGAGCGCGGCCGGGGTCAGGCCCGCCTTGGCCAGCTTCCGGTCGTCCGGGGTGACGTTGACCTGGAGGTCGCGCACGCCGTCGACGGTGACCTGGCCGACGCCGTCGATGTCCTTCAGGGCCGGAATGACCGTCTTGTCCAGCTGGTCGGAGAGGGCCTGCTGGTCCTTGTCCGAGGTGACGGCGAGGACGACGGTCGGGATGTCGTCGGTGGAGCCCGCGACCACCTGCGGGTCGACGTCGTCGGGGAGTTCGGCGCGGGCGCGGTTCACGGCCTGCTGGACGTCGGCGACGAGCTGCTTGGAGCCGTCCCCGTAGTCGAACTGGGCCATGATCACGGCGTTGCCCTCGCTCGCCGTGGAGGTGATGCCCTTGATGCCGTCGACCGCGTCGATGTTGTCCTCGAGCGGCTCGACGACCTGCTTCTCGACCACATCGGGGGACGCACCCTCGTACGGGGCCAGAACGGACACCATCGGCAGTTCGATGGAGGGCAGCAGCTGCTGCTTGAGCTGCGGGATGGCGATCGCGCCGAAGACGATCGCGATGATCGACATCAGCCCGACCAGGGCCCGTTGGGCGAGGCTGAACCGGGACAGCCAGGACATGGGGGTCTCTCTCTGTGGCGTGTGGGGTGCGCCGTGCTTCGCGGACGCGGCAGGTGGCGGTCCGTCGAGGAAGGCCCGCCCCGTACACCTTCAGCCATCGATGCGGGCGCCCACGTCGCACCCAGGTCCGGTTCTTGTGCGACGCCTACTACGGGCGCAGTACGCAGTCCCGCCGCTCACTCCACCCTTGGACGTACCAGGCCCGATTCGTACGCGATCACGACGAGTTGGGCCCGGTCGCGGGCGCCGAGCTTCGCCATCGCCCGGTTCACATGCGTCTTCACGGTGAGCGGGCTGACCTCGAGGCGCTCGGCGATCTCGTCGTTCGAGTGGCCGCCCGCGACCTGGACGAGGACCTCGCGCTCGCGGCCGGTGAGTGCGCCGAGGCGCTCCGCGCGCGCCGGGTCCGCCTCCTGTGAACTCTCGCCCTGCGCGAGGAACTTGGCGATGAGCCCCTTCGTCGCGACGGGCGAGAGCAGCGCCTCACCGGCCGCGGCGACCCGGATCGCGCCGAGCAGTTCGTCCGGTTCCGCCCCCTTGCCGAGGAAGCCGGAGGCCCCGGCGCGCAGCGACTGCACCACGTACTCGTCGACCTCGAAGGTGGTCAGCATGACCACGCGGACGTGGGCGAGCTCGGGGTCGGCGCTGATCATGCGGGTCGCGGCGAGTCCGTCGGTGCCCGGCATGCGGATGTCCATCAGGACGACGTCGGCCCGCCCCGCCCTGGCGAGCCGGACGGCCTCCGCGCCGTCGGACGCCTCGCCGACGACCTCCATGTCGGGCTCGGAGTCGACGAGGACCTTGAAGGCGCTGCGCAGCAGGGCCTGGTCGTCGGCGAGCAGGACGCGGATCGTCACGCGGTGTCTCCTGTGGGTGTGGAGCGGGGGGCGGTGGAACTGGGGGGTGTGGAGCGGGGATCGGTGGACCGGGGGGTCTTGTCCGTGGCGACGGGAAGGATCGCATGGACGCGGAAGCCGCCGCCGTAGCGGGGGCCCGCGGTGATGCGGCCGCCGAGGGCGGCGACGCGTTCGCGCATGCCGATGAGGCCGTGGCCGCCGCCGATGCTGTCCTCGCCGTCTTCCTTGTGCGGGCCGTCCGGCCTCTCGGCGGGGCGGTCCCCTTCCGCGGGGCCGTCGTCGAGGATCGTGATCTCCACGTTCGGGCCCACGTGGACGACGCTCACCTCGGCCTTGGCGTCCGGGCCCGCGTGCTTCTGCACATTGGTGAGGGCCTCCTGGATGACGCGGTACGCGGCCAGGTCCACGGCGGCGGGCAGGGCGGGGCCGCCGTCGCCGCGGGCCACCTCGACGGGGAGGCCCGCGTTGCGGAAGGTGTCCACGAGTTCGTCGAGGCGCTCCAGGCCCGGGGCGGGTTCGGTGGGGGCCTCGGGGTCGCCGGTCTGGCGCAACAGGCCGACGGTGGCGCGGAGTTCACCCAGTGCGGAGCGGCTGGCGTCGCGCACGTGAGCGAGGGCTTCCTTGGCCTGGTCGGGGCGCTTGTCCATGACGTGCGCGGCGACGCCCGCCTGGACGTTGACGAGGGCGATGTGGTGGGCGACCACGTCGTGCAGGTCACGGGCGATGCGCAGCCGCTCCTCGGCGACCCGGCGGCGGGCCTCCTCCTCGCGGGTGCGCTCGGCCCGCTCGGCGCGCTCCCTTATGGCGTCGACGAAGGCGCGACGGCTGCGCACCGCGTCGCCGGCGGCCGCGGCCATGCCCGTCCAGGCGAAGATGCCGAGGTTCTCCTGCGCGTACCAGGGCAGCGGCCCGACCAGCATCGCCACCGCGGTGAGCAGGGTCATCGTGATGAGGCCGACCCGCCAGGTGGTGGGGCGGTCGGTGGTGGAGGCGACGGTGAAGAGCGCGATGACCGCGCACATCACGACGGGGGCGCGCTGCTGGCTGCCCTCGGTGATCAGCTCCACGAGGGAGACGGCGACGGTGGCGGCGAGCACGGGCCAGGGTGCCCGGCGCCGGTAGACCAGGGCACCGGCGCCGAGCACCATCAGCGTCAGGCTGAAGGCGTCGGGGGCGTGGGTGCCCCAGGTGGGGCCGTGCTGTCCGTAGGGGCCCACGAAGGAGCCGATGACCATGCAGACGAGTACGCCGAGCGCGAGGGCGGCGTCCACGGCGTGGGGGTGCGCCTTGGCCGCGCAGCGGACTCGTTGAATGTTGGTCACGCCGTCAACGTTACGGGGGGCTCGGGGCGCCCGGCGATGGGGAGTTGGGGCACTGTTGCCTTTGGGGGCGCCGTGGTGGGTGGGGCGCCCCCGGCTGCGTCGGGTTGAGCCTCTGACTTCCTCGCCCCGTACGACGTGGTGTTCTCGCCGCTTCGCGGCTCGACTTCTCCCACCCGACCACCCGTTGCTCCGCGACGCGGGGTCGGCCGAGGCGTGTCAGCCGGGGATCAGGCCGTCGTCGCTGAGCAGTTCCCTGACCTCTTCCAGCGTCGCGTCAGGCGACGGAAGGATCAGCTCGGAGGGTTCGAGGGCGTCGTCGGGGAGTGGCTCGCCCAGTTCGCGGACCTTGTCGAGGAGTGCGGAGAGCGTGCGGCGGAAGCCCGGTCCGTCGCCGTTCTCCATCTCCTCCAGGAGCTCGTCGTCCAGCTTGTTCAGCTCGGCGAAGTGGCTGTCGGCCAGCTTCACCTGCCCCTCCCCCATGATCCGTACGATCATGTCGCCCTCCTCGGACGCGTTACTGCTTGTCGAAGCGCGGGGTGTCCTGCGGCTGCTGGGTCTGCGGCGCGCCCTGGCCGGGCTCGATGGCCTGCTGCGGGGTGGAGCCCCCGGCCAGCTCGGCCTTCATGCGCTGCAGCTCCAGCTCTACATCCGTACCACCGGAGAGGCGGTCGAGCTCGGCCTGGATGTCGTCCTTGGCCATACCCGACTGGTCGTCGAGGGCGCCGGAGGCGAGGAGCTCGTCGATCGCGCCCGCCCGCGCCTGGAGCTGAGCGGTCTTGTCCTCGGCACGCTGGATCGCCATGCCGACGTCGCCCATCTCCTCGGAGATGCCGGAGAACGCCTCGCCGATGCGGGTCTGCGCCTGGGCCGCGGTGTACGTGGCCTTGATCGTCTCCTTCTTCGTACGGAAGGCGTCGACCTTGGCCTGGAGGCGCTGGGCCGCAAGGGTGAGCTTCTCCTCCTCGCCCTGGAGGGTCTGGTGCTGCGTCTCCAGGTCCGTCACCTGCTGCTGGAGCGCGGCGCGGCGGGAGAGCGCCTCGCGGGCCAGGTCCTCGCGGCCGAGCGCGAGGGCCTTGCGGCCCTGGTCCTCGAGGGTCGAGGACTGCTTGTTGAGCTGGCTCAGCTGCAGCTCCAGGCGCTTGCGGGAGGTCGCCACGTCGGCGACGCCGCGACGCACCTTCTGCAGGAGCTCAAGCTGCTTCTGGTACGAGTAATCGAGGGTTTCGCGCGGGTCCTCGGCCCGGTCAAGGGCCTTGTTCGCCTTCGCGCGGAAGATCATCCCCATACGCTTCATGACACCGCTCATGGGCTTCGCGCGCCCCCTTCTGACGGACTTCCAGCTCCAGGTACTGCAACAGAACCCACGGTACGGGGTCTGCATCCATTACCGCACTGTTCGCGAGCGGATGCGCTCATCCCCAAGGACGACTGCGTCCGGCCCCGCTCCGGCGTAGGGAGTAGGTGCACCCCTGTAACAGGGAGGCATACCTGCCCCGACGCCCCTTTGGTGTGTATGGGACACCTAGTGAAGACGCCCGGTGTTGCCGGATCGTTCCCCGCGGGAAGGGGGTCCATGCCTGTGCACCCCGTACCCTTGGCTTTTGTGTTCCGTAGCCGATCCAAGGAAGAGAAGGCCCCGGCCGACAAGGCGCCGGTGACCGACTCCAAGCAGCCCCGTGACCCGCAGGCCCCCAAGGGCCGCCCCACCCCCAAGCGCAGCGAGGCCCAGTCGCAGCGCCGCAGCGTGGCCAATACGCCGACGACGCGCAAGGAGGCCGCGAAGCGGCAGCGCGACGAGCGGCGCGTCCAGATGGCCAAGCAGCGCGAGGCCCTGGCCAGCGGCGACGAGCGCTATCTGCCGCCGCGTGACAAGGGTCCCGTGCGCAAGTTCGCGCGCGACTTCGTGGACTCGCGGTTCTGCATCGCCGAGTTCTTCCTGCCGCTCGCGGTGATCATCCTCGTCCTGAGCATGGTCCGGGTCCCGCAGCTGCAGAACATCGCGCTGCTGCTGTGGCTCGCCGTGATCGTCCTGATCATCGTCGACTCCGTCGCCACGGTCTTCCGTCTGAAGAAGCGCCTGAACGAGCGCTTCCCGGACCAGCCGAAGAAGGGCGCCGTCGCGTACGCCCTCATGCGCACCCTCCAGATGCGTCGCCTGCGCCTGCCGAAGCCGCAGGTCAAGCGCGGAGAGCGGCCCTGACGGCGCCGGACGGTTCCGGGGGCGGAGCGGCCACGACCTGGCTCGGCGGGCTGGGCGGAGAAGAAAAGGCGCGCGGCGCTTCCTTGCAAGGGTGGTGGCGGGAGACGGGCGGGCGCAATGTCGTACGCCAGGAGCTGGTGGCCCGGCAGCTGGACGAGCAGATCGTGGCGCGCTACCCCGTGGGGCAGCGCCTTCGGGTGCTCGACGTCGGCATGGGACAGGGCACCCAGGCGCTGCGGCTGGCCCGGGCCGGGCACAAGGTGACGGGCGTCGAGCAGGACGCGGAGATGGTCGCGGCGGCGCGGGCCGCGCTCGCCGAGGAGCCCGAGGGCATCCGGAGCCGGGTGCGGATCGTCGAGGGGGACGGCAGGGAGACCGGGGTCCACTTCCTGCCGGGCAGCTTCGACGTGGTGCTGTGCCACGGGGTGCTCATGTACGTCGAGGAGCCGGACGCGCTGCTCGCGGGGCTCGCCCGGATGCTGGCGCCCGGCGGTCTGCTGTCCGTCCTGGTGCGCAACGGGGACGCGCTGGCCATGCGGCCGGGCCTGAGCGGCGACTGGGCGGGGGCGCTGTCCGCCTTCGAGGGCGACACGTACACCAACCGGCTCGGCCTGCAGGCCAGGGCCGACCGGCTCGGGACGCTGACCTCGACGCTCGCGGGCATCGCGGCGCCCCTGCACGCCTGGTACGGGGTGCGGGTGTTCACCGACACCGCGCCCGACGGGGCCGCGCCGCCCTCGGAGCGTGACCTGGAACTGCTGATCGCCGCCGAGGAACGGGCCGGGCGCACGGACCCGTACCGGAGGGTGGCTGCGCTGCTGCATCTGTGCGGGGTGCGGGGCTGAGCCCCACGCCCGCCGAACGGCACCGTCGCCGCCCCTGCCCCCACGGCCAGGACGGCGACGGATTCCGGGCCGTCAGTACTTACTGATGCACTTCAGCTCGACGCGCCCGATCTTGGCGTTGGGCACGGCGTGCTTGATGTTGTACGCCTGCGCGGAGTACTTCACCGCACGCAGCTCGGTCGGGGTGGCGCGGTCCGTCACCAGGATCTGCTGCGAGCCGCCGAAGGCGTGGGTGCGCACCGAACCGCCGCCCACCGGCTTGAACTTGTGCACGATGTTGCCGATGCCGCCGGACGAGATGTAGACCGTCTTGCCCGCGGGGCAGCGCTTGACCCCGGTCTTCTTCTGGCCGAGGCCGCTCGACTTCTTGCCGACCCGCCAGCCCGTCTTGCTGCAGTAGCCGTAGACCTTGCTCAGGTTCTTGCCGTTGCCGTAGTGCGACGTGACCTTCCACGTGACGTTCTTGCGCCAGGTCGGGATGGTGCGCGTCGAGACGCCGTCGGGCGTGTGCCGCCACACGCGGGACACCAGGTGGCCGCCCTTCGGCTTCCACGACACCCGCGAGGCGCCCGCGGCCGAGTCCCAGATCCAGGCCGTCTCGCCCTTCTTGCGGCAGGTGAGCTTGCCCTTCTTCGAGTGGAACCCGCCCGCCTCGGCGGCTACGGCCGCCTTCTCGGCGGCACCGGCCGTGGCCGTGTCCCCGGCGCTGGCCTGGGCCGAACCGGTGCCCACCAGCGGCGTCAGGACGGCGGCTCCGACGGCGAGGGCACAGACGTGAGTGCTGACACGACGAGTGAACGTCACACTCGTCTCCCATCTACTTGAGGCGTGCGTCGAACCCTGCTCACCGTAGGGACCGGCGCTCGCGCTCCACCATTGAACGAAAGGGCAATGCCCCGATCGGCCGCCCTCGCCCTCACCCCCTGATCGGCCCCCTATCGCAGGGCGGCGCGAGCGGACAAACCAGACACTCAGGGCATGAAGCCCTCTCGTATGCGTCGCTCCCTGCTGCTGCCCCTGTCCGCCTCCGTCTGCGCCGTCGCACTGGCCGGCGGGTGTGCCGGCGGCGGCTCGGACAGCTCCTCCTCGTCGACCACACAGGCCGCGCCGATGGCGGCGAGCGATCTGCAGGACGACTACCAGAAAGTGATCAAGGACGTGCTGCCGTCGGTCGTGCAGATCGACGCGGCCGACAGCCTCGGCTCCGGCGTCGTCTACGACGACAAGGGCCACATCGTCACCAACGCCCATGTCGTGGGCAACGAGAAGAACTTCAAGGTGACGACGGCCACCAGCAAGGAGCCGCTCGCCGCGAAGCTGGTCTCCGCCTACCCCGACCAGGACCTCGCCGTCATCAAGCTGGACAACCCGCCGAGCGGGCTGAAGGCGGCGAAGTTCGGGGACTCCACGAAGGCGGAGGTCGGGCAGATCGTCCTCGCGATGGGCTCACCGCTCGGACTGTCCTCCAGCGTGACGCAGGGCATCGTCTCCGCGACCGGGCGGACCGTCAGCGAGGGGCGCTCCGGCGGGGGCACCGGCGCGACGATCGCCAACATGGTGCAGACCTCGGCCGCGATCAACCCGGGCAACAGCGGTGGCGCCCTGGTGAACCTCGACGGGGAGGTCATCGGCATCCCCACGCTCGCCGCGACCGACCCGGACATGGGCGACAGCGCCGCGCCCGGCATCGGCTTCGCCATCCCCTCGTCGATGGTGACGACGGTGGCCGGCCAGATCGTCAAGGACGGCAAGGTCACGGACTCGGGGCGGGCCGCGCTCGACATCACGGGCCGCACGGTCCTGGGCGACGACTACAAGCCCGCGGGCGTCGCGGTCGTCAACGCGCAGAAGGACGGCGCCGCGGACAAGGCGGGGCTGGAGCCCGGCGACATCATCACGCGGCTCGGGGACGACGAGATCACGACGATCACGTCCCTGTCGGAGGCGCTGGCCGCGGAGAAGCCCGGGGACAAGGTGAAGGTGTCGTATGTGCGGGACGGCGCGGAGAAGAGTGCGGAAGTGACCTTGGGCGAGATGTAGAGGTCCCCCGCGCATGACGAGGTGCCCGGCATCGTGCTCGCCGGGCGCCTCGGTCCGTTCCTGTGGGGGCGGGTCCTATGACGCGTGCAGGCTCATCGGCCCGTAGATCTCCGTCGCGTCCTCGAACAGGGTCACCTGGTCGGCGCCGCCCTCCGCGAGGGCCTTCCAGTTCTCACCGACCCAGGACTCCGCGTCGCCCTGCGTGGTGAACTCCTCGGGCTGCACCGCGGGCTGGACCTCCGTCCCGTCCGCCGTCTCGAACCGCCACGTCCATGCCGTCATGTCAGCCTCCCGAGCGCCCGGTCACCGGTTCCGTTGCGTTCACGTCCGTTCACGTCCAACGAACTGCCCAGAAGCCTATCCGGGCGCGCGCCCCCGCGGCCGACGCGGGAGGATCTTCCCGTGGAACTGACTCTGCTCGGCACCGGAGCCCCCGAAGGACTGCCCCGACCCGGCTGCCCCTGCGCGGTGTGCGCGACCGCGCTCGGTCCTGCCGCGCGGGCCGCGACCGCGCTGTTGATCGACGGGGTGCTGCTGCTCGATCTGACGCCGGGGGCCGCCTTCGCGGCGGCCCGGGCGGGGCACACGCTCGGCGGGGTGCGGCAGGTGCTGCTCTCCCATCCGCACGACGGGCCCGCCGTCGAGGTCCCTGCGGGCCTGCCGCAGCCGGGTCGGGTGCCCGACGGGCGGGAGCTGGCGCTGCTGACCGGGCACCGGGTGCGGGCGGTGGCGATGGACGCGCCGGGGACCGGGTACGAGGTCACGGGGCCCGAGGGCGAGCGGCTGCTGTATCTGCCGCCCGGCGGGGCGCCCGCGGGACTCGTGGGACTCGTGGGGCCCGCGGAGGGCGGACGCCCGTACGAGATGGTCGTCGCCGACGTCGTCGGGCGGCCGGACGGGCTCGCGCGGCTGCGGGCCGCCGGGCACGTCGGCCCGACCACCGACGTGATCGCCGTGCACCTCGACCACGAGGTGCCGCCGGGGGCCGAGCTGCCGCGCCGGCTCGCGGCGGCCGGGGCGCGGGCCGTGCCGGACGGGACGACGCTCCAGGTCGGCGCCTATGAGGACGTACCGGACGTGCCGCGCCGCACCCTCGTCCTCGGCGGCGCCCGGTCCGGGAAGTCCGTGGAGGCCGAGCGGCGCCTGGAGTCCTTCCCCGACGTGCTGTACGTGGCCACGGGCGGGACGCGCGGCGGGGACGCCGAGTGGGCGCAGCGCGTCAGCCTGCACCGGGAGCGGCGGCCCGGGTCCTGGCGGACCGCCGAGACCTGCGACCTGGTGCCGCTGCTCGCCGAGGACGGGCCGCCCCTGCTCATCGACTGTCTGTCGCTGTGGCTGACCCACGCCATGGACGAGGTCGGCGCCTGGGACGACGCCGAGTGGGCGGGCGGCGGGGAGCGGGCGCTGCGCAAGCGGGCCGAGGAACTGACGGAGGCGGTGCGGGCGACGCGGCGCACCGTCGTGGCCGTCTCCAACGAGGTGGGCTCCGGGATCGTGCCCGCGACTGCTTCGGGGCGGCGGTACCGGGACGAACTCGGCCGCCTGAACGCGGCCTTCGCCGCGGAGTGCGAGCACGTCCTGCTGGTCGTCGCGGGGCAGGCCCTGCCGCTACGTGGCTGACATCCCCGTACGCCCCTCGGATGCCCCTCGTGTCGCCTTGCCCCGGCCGGGGCCTCTGCCCTGAGCTGCTCTTATGACCATCGCCGAAGAGCGGCCCGACGTGGCCGCAGCCGACGCCAGAGTGAGACCCCGGCTCGACGGGGTGCCCGAGACCCTGCTGTGGACCCTGTGGAACCGCGCCTGTGAGGCCCGGCGCCCCGACTCCGTGCTGCACGACCCCATGGCCCTGGAGCTCGTGGACGCCATCGACTACCCCTTCGAGGAGCGGCTCGGGCCCCCGCACCCGCTCTTCTCTCAGGTGCAGGGGCTCAGGTCGGTCACCTTCGACCGGGCCGTCGAGGAGTACGTCGCCGCGCATCCGTACGCGACCGTGGTGGCGCTCGGCGAGGGCCTGGAGACCGGGTTCTGGCGCACCGACAACGGCCGCCTGCAGTGGCTGAGCGTCGAGCTGCCCGAAGTGGCCGCGCTGCGCGAGCAGTTGCTGCCCGCGAGCCCGCGCCACCACGTCGTGGCCTGCTCGGCGACCGATCTGAGCTGGCTGGACCGGGTCAGGGACCGGGACAACGGCGTCATCGTCACGGCGCAGGGCCTGCTGATGTATCTGCGTCCGGGCGAGGTGCGGGACATCATCGCCGCGTGCGCCGAGCGGCTGCCGGGCGGGGAGATGGTGCTCGACTCCATGCCGCGGTGGGTCACCAAGGCCACGAGGGAGGGCCGGCTGAAGGTCGGCCGACTCACCATTCCGCCGATGCGGTGGGCCATGGCGGCCGATGAGCGGGAGAAGCTGCGGTCGGCCCACCCCGCCGTGCGGGATGTGCGGGCCCTGACCATGCCCCGCGGGCGCGGGCGGCTCGGGCGGCTGATCGAGCATCAGCACCGGGTGCCCATGTTCCGGTCCATTTCGCCTGCGGTCACTCAGGTTCGTTTCGGATAGGGCCGGAGGGGAACTGCGGGTCCGTTTCGGCTGGTCGCGCAGTTCCCCGCGCCCCTTGCAGGGCGCCCTCTCACTGCGCCGCGTACGCCCCGTCCGCCAAGTAGTGGCCCCCGTGCAGGAACGACGCCCTGTCGCTCAGCAGGAACACCGTCAGCTCGGCCACCTCCTCGGGGGTGCCGAGCCGGCCGGCGGGGTGGAGGGAGGTCAGCAGGTCGCGTACGCCGGTGTCGGCGCCCGCGAGCAGGGGGGTGTCGACGAAGCCGGGGCCGACCGCGTTGACGCGGATGCCCTGGGCGGCGTACTCGATGGCGGCGGTCTTCGTGAGGCCGACGACGGCGTGCTTGGCGGCGCTGTACGCGGCCGAGCCCATGAAGCCGTTCGCGCCGAGCACCGACGACATGTTCACGATGGCGCCGCCGCCCGCCGCGAGCAGCGCCGGGATCTCCGCGCGCAGGCAGTGGAAGACGCCGTGCAGGTTGACGTCCACCACCCGGCGCCAGTCGGCGAGTTCGACGTCGGCGGTGAGCGCGGTGGGGCCCGCGACGCCCGCGTTGTTCACCGCGAGGTGCAGCGCGCCGAAGACGGAGACCGTGGTCTCCACGGCGGTGCGCACCTGGTCCGGGTCGGTGACGTCGACCGGCACCGGGATGGCGTGCGCGCCGGTCGCGGTGAGTTCCGCCGCGGCCTTGGCGGCGCCCTCCTCGTCGCGGTCGGCGACGGCGACGGCCGCTCCCCCTGCGGCCAGCCTGCGCGCGACGGCGCGGCCGATGCCGGAGGCGGCGCCCGTGACCAGGGCCGTGCGGCCCGCGAACTCCCGCTCCGCGTAAGGGCTGTTCACGTGTCGGCACCCCTTCGGGCGATCACCCGGTAGGCGTTGGCGAAGCCGTGGCGGCTGAGGAGCGGCGCGAGCAGCCGGTCCACCACCTGGGTCGCGAGCAGCGCGGGCACGGCGCACCAGAACAGCGCGGCCCGCGCCCTGAGGTGCAGCTTGGAGGGGCGGCGCGGGCGCCAGGGGTCGTCGCCGTGCGGCAGGACGTGGTTGAGGACCAGCAGCAGCGCGGCCGTCAGGTCGGCGGGAACGTGGGCCTCGCGCCGGTCGGTGGCGACGACCGTGAAGCCGAGCGACTCCAGTTCGCGGCGGAGGTTCTTCAGCGGCATGAGGTGCAGGTGCTGCGGCTGCAGGTACGCCACCCACCACTTGCCGAGCAGCTTCGCGAACCCGCAGTCGGGGTCCGGGACTTCGATCATCAGGTGGCCGCCGGGGCGCAGCACCGTGCGGGCGGCGACCAGCTCGGCCCGCGGGTCCGTGGAGTGCTCCAGGTAGTGGAACATGCTCATCGCGTCGTAGCGGCCCGCGAGGGAGGCGGCGAGCTCGGGCAGCAGCCCCCGGTGGGCCTCCTCGATGCGCCCGTCCCGCTTCGCGTTCTCGACGCCGTCACTCAGGTCGAGGCCGTCGAAGGCGGTGTACGGGTGGACTTCCTTGGCGGTGGCGGGGAAGTGGCCGTGGCCGGTGCCGACGTCCAGCCAGCTCTCCGGCTCGTCGTGGACGCGCAGGGCGCGGGCGCTGGCGAGGTAGCGCTTGCGGCTGCCGCCGTTGGCGAAGGTCCGCTCCGCGTTCTTCGCGCCGATCCCGTCGTAGAAGTCGCGGTAGTAGAAGTCCAGGCCCTCCGGGTTCAGGCGGGGGTTCTGGAAGGAGTGCGCGCAGTCGCGGCACTCGTCGACGACGAACCGGCCCGGCTTGTGCTGGAGGAGGTCGGTGGTGCGCAGCCGGGTGCGCAGCCGTCGCGAGCCGCACCAGGGGCAGTCGGCGCGGCGCGGCTCGTGGAACCGGTCGGTGCCCTGGGCGAGTTCGGAGAGGTAGGCGGGGCGGCGTTCGGCGACCTGCTGGGCGAGGTCCATGGTCGTACTCCTGGGTCTGCGTACGGGGTGGGGGCGCGCCGTGGGGCGGACGGCGGGTTGTCGGACGGCGGGCTGTGGGGCGACGGACTGTGGGGCGGCGGACTGCCGGGCGGCGGGGGTCAGACGGCGAGCTTCTCCAGGTGGGCGGCGGCCGCGGCGGCCCCGCCCGCGGCGCGGAAGGAGTCGCGGACGCGGCGCGCGGCGGCCCCGTACGCGGGTTCGGCGAGGACGGCGTCGAGGGCGGCGCCCAGCTGTGTGCGCCCGGCCCGCCCGAACCGCACCCGCACCCCCGCGCCCGCCCCGGTGACCTGCGCGGCGACCACCGGCTGGTCGTCCCGGATGGGCGCGACGACGAGCGGGACGCCGTGCCACAGGGACTCGGCGACGGTGTTGTGCCCGGCGTGGCAGACGACGGCGGACGCCCTTGCCAGGAGCGGGAGTTGGGGCACCCGGTGGGCGATCAGGACGTCGGCGTCGGAGCCGGTGTCGAGGACGCCGCCGGGGTCGGCGACGACGGCCTGGAGCCGGGGGGCGCGCTCGCGGACGGCGGTGGCGCACTCGGCGAGGAAGCGGGCCCCGGTGTCGGCGTTGGCGGTGCCGAGCGAGACCAGGACGAGGGCGCGCCCGGGGTCGAGCCACTCCCACGGGAAGTCGGGCGCGGGCCGCTCCGCGATGGCGGGCCCCACCCACTGCACGGGGCTCTCGTGGCGGCACTCCCCCGCCAACTCCCTGGTCGTGAAGGCGAGGACGAGGTCGCGCGAGAAGCGCGGGTCGTGCGTGCGCCGCGCGTCCCCGAGCTCGGCGCGCAGGTCGCCGAGGAGCGAGCCGATCCACTCCTCGACCTTCGGCATGCTCTCCAGGGCCCCGCTGAACTCGGCGGACGTGGTCGCCGACGTGGCGCACGGGAGACCGAGCCGCTCGGCGACGAGGGCGCCCGCGAGGGCCTGCTGGTCGGCGACGACGACATCGGGGCGGAACTCCTCGGCCGCCGCCTCGACGCCGGGCGCCATGGCCCGGGCGAGCGGCCCGAAGAACTCCTGCCACAGGAACTGCAGGGCGGCGACGCCGCGCAGCTCGGGCGGCCGCTCCACGTTCTCGGGGACCGCGCACGCGTATACCTCGGTCTCGGCCGGGGTGAGCTCCTCGACGACGCGCGGCAGGCCCGCCCAGGCGACCCGGTGGCCGCGCGCGGTGAGCTCGGCGGCGACCCCGACCAGCGGGTTGATGTGCCCCACCAGCGGCGGCACGACGAACAGGAAGCGGCTCATGGCGTCGCCACCCCCGCGAGCTCCCGGTGCCCGGTGCGCACCCACTCCAGGAGCATCGGCTCCACGGTCTTCGGCGTGCCCACGAGGACCGAGTGGCCGTGGCCCTCGACGAGGAGGGTGCGGCAGCGCGGCAGCAGCCCCTCCAGCCAGGGCGCGAGGACCGCGAGGTCGGAGTTGGCGCCGTACATGGCGAGCACGGGCAGGTCCAGGCCGCGCCAGCGCTCCTCGTCGGGGATGCGGCTCGCGGCGATGTCGTCGGCGATGCTCGTGCCGTGCAGCAGCCGCTGCGCCCAGCGCACCAGGCGGGCCTCGTGGCGTCCGTAGCGCTCCTCGATCCACGGCAGGGTGCGCTCGTCGCGCAGCTGGTACGCGGATCCGGCGAGCAGCCGGCTCATCTTCTGCGCCCAGGGCGCGGTCGGCGGCTCCGACTCGACGGCGAGGACGCTGGCGACGCGGTGGCTGTGGTGCAGGGCGAAGTCGAGGGCGACGGTGCCGCCGAAGGAGTTCCCGATCAGGTGGGCGGGCCGGTCGATGCCGAGCTCGTCGAGGAGCGCGCCGAGGTCGGCGGTGAACTCCTCGATGCCGTAGCCCCGTTCGGGCCGGGCGCTGCGGCCGTGGCCCCGCTGGTCGTACATGACGACGTCGTAGCCGGCGGCCGCGAAGGCCGGGGCCACGGTGAAGTAGTAGCTGGTGAGGTTGTCGGTGGCGATGCCGTGCACCAGGACGACCGGCTCGCCGCCCGGGGTGCCGAGCCGCTCCACGTTGAGGCGCGCGCCGCCCGCCTCGACGGCGGTCATCGCAGCTGCCCGCTGACGTACGTCACGACCTGGCCCACCGAGAGACCGATGATCTCGGAGAGTTCGAGGGAGGCGAAGAACGCCGGGAAGTCCACGCGGTCGCCGTACCGCCGGCGCAGCTCGCTCGTGAGCGTGACCAGGTCGATGGACTCCAGGTCGAGGTCCTCGACGAACCGGGTCTCCAGGGTGATGGGCGTGGCCTCCAGCTCGGCGTCGTCGAGGACGCTGCGCAGGGCGTCGGTGAGGTCGGCGAGGATCGTGGTCTCGTCGACGGGAGCGGTGGTGGGGCGGGCGGGGCTGGTCATGGTGCGGTCTCCTGTGGGGAGTCGATCGGTTCGGTCCAGGCGACGACATAGGCGCGGGGCGGCAGGCCCGGCGGGTTGGCGGTCTCGGTGAGCCGCACGTGGTGGGTGCGGCCCGTGGGAGTGCGCACGCGGAGACCGCCGTCGGGGGCGGCGGTCACCGTGAAGTCGCGGGGGCGGCCGCCCATGCCGGTGCCCTCGGCCTTGGCGGCGGCCTCCTTCGCGGCCCAGAAGCGGGTCAGGACGCGGGTCCGGTCGCCGTCGGCCTCGGCGAGCACGTCGAAGAGGGACTGCTCGGCGGGGGCGAGGACGGCGTCGTAGGTGGCGTCGGGGCGCTCGGCGATCTCTTCGATGTCGATGCCGACGGGCCCCGCCCCGCGCACGAGGGCGACGGCGGCCTCGGCGCAGTGCGCCAACGACAGGGAGAGCGGCGGGAGTCGGAGCCCGTTGACGCCTTCGGGGTACGGGCGTCCGCTCTCCTCGTTGCCGATGCGCACCTCGGCCGGGTAGAGCGGCCCGGCGCCGTGGTGCGCCCACAGGTGGCGGCGCACGGCGTCCTTCGCGGCGATCCGGCCGAGGAACCACTGGCGCTTGCCGCGCGGCGGGTGGGCGGCGTACTGGGCGCGCTCCGCGCCCGCGAGCTGGTTGCGCATCATCAGGTCGCGGGACGCGGGGTCGGGCCAGTACTCGAAGGCCAGCTGCCAGCCGCCCGGCTGCTCGTCGGAGAGGGTGTTCTCCTGCGGCCTGCGCTTGACCGGGTCGACGCGGGCGGGCGAGTCGAAGCGCCGGTCCTGCCAGCCCGTCAGCTCGGCCCAGACGGTGCCGTCCCGCACCAGCTGGACGTCGGCCTCCAGGACGGTCTCGGTCAGCGCCGTGATCCGGATGCGGCAGTCGAGCTCGGCGCCGGGCTCCGGGTGCGGCCCGAAGAACCGGGCGTGCCGGATCCCCACGGGGAAGACGACGGTGCGGTCCGTGTGGGTGGCGATCAGCCAGTACCCGAGGAGCTGCCCGACGTTGTCGAGCAGGGCGCCGGGCGCGGGCGGCGCGACGAGGGTGCCGCGCACGTGCCGGTCACCGACGGCCTCGACGCTGGTCACCCCCTGGAAGAGGGGCCCGTGGAACATCCACCGCTCGTCGTACATCTCCTGCGCGGTGGTGGCGGGCGTCCACTCGGGGGTGACCGGCGGCCAGGGGGCGGGGGGCCGCCGGTGGCCGTGGGCGGGGGCGGTCTCGACGGTGGCGCGGGCGTAGCGGCCGAAGGAGACGGCGTGGTGGCCGGGGGCCTCGGCGGACTCGGTGACGTCGAGCTCCACGGTGGTGGCGGGCGCGGCGACGACCCACTCCAGGAACCGGGCGTCACGGATGCCTACGGGCACCTGTCCGGTGCGGTCGGCGACGGCGTCCGCCATCAGCTGCACGATGGTCGTCGCGGGGACGACGGGCCAGCGGTCGGCGATGTCGGGCCAGTCGGCGGGCTGGTCGAAGAAGCAGTGGTCGCGGAGGTAGGGCATCGCGTCGATGCTGATGTCGAGAGTGGCCGGCTGTTCCTGGGGCGTTACGGGTTCCCGGGGCGCCGCCGGTACGCGGGGGGCCGCCACGTCGGGCTCGGGGGCCGGCAGTCGCCGGGCAACGGGTGGGTGGGCCGGAGACGAGCCGCGTGCGGCGAAGAGTTCGGCGGCGACGGCGGCCGTGTCGTCGAGGAGTGTCCGGAGCTCCGAAGCCGCGGGGAACTGGGCCGAAACGGCCGCCAGTTGATCCTTTCGGGCGCCCCCGCGCAGGCTCGCGCGGAGCCGGTCCCGCACCTCGGAGTCGAGCGAGACCAGGCCCGCCCCGAGGTCCAGCGGCACCGTGTGCGAGACGGCGCCCCTGGAACCCGTATCCCTGGACGGGGCCGCGAGGGCGGTCAGGTCCGGGTCTGCGCCGCACGCCCACAGACCGGCCGCCACCCGGCGCAGCTGCGACATCCCGCTGTGGCGGGCCGAGTTGGCGCTCACCGCGAGGTGGTCGCGGCCGTCGAGGGTGTCGCCGACGAGGGCCGGGAGCTGGCCGGTGCCGAGCTGGACGAACGCCCGTACCCCGGACGCGTACAGCGCCTCGGTGAGCTGCCGGAACCGCACGGGTTCCAGGAGGTGCCGCACGAAGAGCTCGCGCACCGCCCGCTCCTCGGCGGGGAACACCGACGCGGTGGTGCCGGACCACACCGGGACCTTCGCCCGGTGCAGCCGGAAGCGGCCGGTGGCCTCCTCGATGGGCCCGAGGTAGGGCGCCAGCATCGGCGTGTGGAAGCCGGACTCGAAGGGCAGCACCTGGCCCAGGACGCCGTCGTCGCGCAGCCTCTCCGCGAGGGACTGGACCTGGCCGTACGGGCCGCAGGCGATGGACTGGCGGGGCGCGTTGTCGTGCGAGAGCACCACGCCGGGGTGGTCCGCGAGGGCGGCCGAGACCTGGGCGG
This sequence comes from Streptomyces odontotermitis, assembly GCF_050510915.1. Classification (NCBI taxonomy): domain Bacteria; kingdom Bacillati; phylum Actinomycetota; class Actinomycetes; order Kitasatosporales; family Streptomycetaceae; genus Streptomyces; species Streptomyces odontotermitis. The sequence goes on from NZ_JBNJLS010000001.1 coordinate 500,618, forward strand.
CGGGGGCGCCGAAGGCGGCGAAGGCGAGGCCGGGGACGCGGAGGGCCGCGGGGTCGAAGTCCCGGAGGAACGCGTCGACCTCGTCGTCCGCGAAGATGCCCGCCGCGACCATGGCGGTCCACTCGCCGACGCTGTGGCCCGCGACGGCGTCGGGGGTGACGGCGATGCGGCGCAGGGCCTCCGTCAGGAGGCGGCCCACGCGGACCACGGCGGCGCCGTGTTCGGCGACGTGGCCCACCTCGGCGTCCAGCCCTTCCGGCCGGGGGAGGCCGAAGTGGGCTGCCACGTCCGTGACCTGGGGGGTGAAGTCGGCCTCCAGGCCGGGGTAGAGGAAGGCGACCTTGCCCTGGCCCGGCCCGGGGCCGAGGAGGGGCTCGGGGGCCAGCCAGACGTCGCTCCTGCCGCCCCAGTGGCGGGGCGCCGCGGCGGCCTTCCTCGCGAGGGCGAGGCGCTTCGGGGTGGGGTTGAGGATCGCCACTCGGGCTGTGCCCTCGCCCGGGGTGTCTGCCCTGGCGCGGAGCTCTGCGTCGTCTGCGTCCAGCAAACGCGCCAGCTCCGCGGGGGTTCTCGCCGCCGCGCGCAGCAGGACGTCCGGCTCCGCCACGTGGGCGGCCTTGCCGCTCGGGACGGGGCCCGCCGTACGGGACGCCTGCCCACGACGGTCGAACGACTCCAGGACCACATGGCCGTTGATCCCCCCGAAGCCGAACGCGTTCACGCCCGCCCTGCGGACCTCCCCCTCCCACTGGCGCGCCTCGTTCAGGGGGCGGAAGCGGGTGGGCAGGAGGTCCGGGTGGGGGTCGTCGCAGTGCAGGGTCGGGGGGAGGACGCCGTGGTGGATGGCCAGGGCCGCCTTGATGAGGCCCGCCGCGCCCGCCGCGGGCATCGTGTGGCCGATCATCGACTTGACCGAGCCGATCACCGCGTCCGGGCGGCCACCGTGTGCGGCCCCGAACACCTCGGCCAGCGTGGCCATTTCGGCGCTGTCGCCGTTCGGCGTGCCCGTGCCGTGGGCCTCCAGGAGGCCGAGGGATCCGGGGGCGGCCGGGTCGAGGCCCGCCGCCTGCCAGGCGAGCCGGACCGCCCGGGCCTGGCCGCCCGGGTCGGGGTTGACCAGGGACGCGGCCCGGCCGTCGCCCGCGATGCCGACGCCTCGTACGACGGCGTAGATCCGGTCGCCGTCGCGGACCGCGTCGTCGAGGCGCTTGAGGGCGACCACGCCCGTGCCCTCGCCCATCAGGACGCCGTCCGCGTCGCGGTGGAAGGGGCGGATGCGCTGCGACGGGGAGAGGGCGCGCAGCTGGGAGAAGACGGACCAGAGGGTGATGTCGTGGCAGTGGTGGACTCCCCCGGCCAGCATCACGTCGCAGCGGCCGGAGGCGAGTTCGGCCACCGCGTGGTCGACGGCGACCAGCGAGGAGGCGCAGGCCGCGTCGACGGTGTACGCGGGGCCGCGCAGGTCCAGGCGGTTGGCGATGCGGGACGCCGCGAAGTTGGGCACGAGGCCGATCACGGACTCGGGGGTCTGCGGGCCGCCGAGGGCGTCGCAGAACGCCGTACGGATGTCGGTGAGGCGCTCCTCGTCGAGGTCGGGCAGCAACTCCCGGAGCGTGCGGATCAGTTGGCCCGAGGTGCGCACGCGCTGGTCGAGGCGGGCGATGCCGGCCGTCAGATAGCCGCCGCGGCCGAGGACGACGCCGACCCGCGCGGGGTCGGGCAGCCGGCCGCCCGCGTCGGCGATGGCGGCGGCCGCGGTGCGCAGCGCGATGAGCTGGTCCGGCTCGGTCGCGGGGACCGAGCCCGGCATGATGCCGAAGGCCGTCGGGTCGAACTCGGCGAGCGCGGACAGCCCGTCGACGAAGCCGCCGCGGCGGCAGTAGATCGCGTCCGGGCTCCCCGTCCCGCCGTTCTCCCGGTCCGGCGCGTCCGGGCGGTAGTACTCGGGGTCCCAACGGCCCTTCGGCACCTCGGAGATGGCGTCGGCGCCGGTGCGGACGTTGTGCCAGTACGTGTCGAGGTCGCCGGCGCCCGGCAGGGTCACCGCCATCCCCACGATCGCGACCGGCGTCGCGGCCGGACCGGCCTGCTGCGTCTGGGATCCGCTCATGTCACCAGGCCGATGCGGTGTAGACGACCTCGTCGGCGTCCGCGTCGCCCCAGGCGAGCTCGCGCAGCACGGCGAGCACGCCTTCCTCGGGGTCGATGAGGGAGATGCCGCGGCGCGCGTACTCGCGGCCGAGCTCCGGCGAGACCATGCCGCCGTGCGGGCCCGTCGGCGCCCACGGGCCCCAGTGGACGGTGAGGGCGCGGCGTCCGGTGGCGTCGCGCCAGCGGCGGCCGAGACCGGCGAGGGCGTCGTTGGCGGCGGCGTAGTCGATCTGGCCGCGGTTGCCGTAGACGGCGGAGATGGACCCGAACAGGACGGTGAAGCGCGGGAGTTCGGGCAGCCGGTGCAGGGCGGCGAGGAGTGTCTTGGCGCCGTCGACCTTGGTCCCGTAGACCCGGGCGAAGGACTCGGGGTCCTTGGCCTCGATGAGCCGGTCCTCGATCACCCCGGCGGCGTGCACGACGCCGTCGACGCGGCCGTAGCGGGCGTAGATGTCCTTGACGGCCTGCTGGACGGCCTCGGAGTCGCGCAGGTCGACCGAGCGGTAGCCGGCGGTGCCGCCGACGCCGCGGATCTCGGCGAGCGTCTCGCCGACCTCGCGGGCGGCCAGGATGCGGGCCGCCTCGCGCTCGATCTCGGCGGGGCGCAGCCCGCCCCGTGCGGCGAGCGCGGCGCGCAGCGCGACCTTGTCGCGGGCCTCCTCGAACTCGTCGCCGTGCTCGGAGAGCTGGGTGCGGCCGAGGAGTTCGACCCGGCAGCGGGACGCGGCGGCCAGGGCGATCGCGAGGCGCGCGGTGATGCCGCGGGCACCGCCGGCGAGCACCACGACCGACTCGGGGCCGAGCCCGAGGACGGCCGCCTCCGCGGAACCGTCACCGGCCGGTCCCGCGCCACCGCCGCCGAGCAGCCCGAGCGGCCGCGCGACCGTCTCCAGGCCGCGCCGGCTGCCGTCGGTGCGCAGCACGACCGGCTCCCGGTCCGGGGCGAGCAGCTCCTCCACGAGGGCCTCGGCCTGGTCGGCGGGCGACCAGGAGCCGTCGAGGTCGACGACGCGGGCCACGGTGTCGGGGTACTCGCGGACGACGGTGCGGAAGAAGCCGCTGAGGCCGTTGGCGTCGCCGCCGTAGCGGGCGCAGAGCAGCCAGCGCGGGGCGCGCCGCAGCACCGCCTTGAACACCGGGAACTGCCCCGGCAGGAGCGGCTCCCCCACGGGCGAGAGCGCCCCGACGTGCACGACGCCGTCGAGCGGTCCCTCGTGCCCTTCGAGGTCCCCGCTCCCGCGCACGGCGCTCGCCCCGAGCACGGTCAGCCGCGTGACCAGCGCCTGGGCGACGGGCGTCCCGTCCCCGACGACCAGGAAGTGCTTCCCCCGCAGGTCCTGTGCGACCGCGCCGGGGGCGGGGGCCGGGTCGAGGGGGGCGGGGGTCAGGAGGTGGCGGGTGGGGGCGGCGACGAGGGGTGCCGCGGCCTCTTCGGGGGCGTCGGGAGCTTCTTCTTGTACGGGGGGTTCCTGCTCTTGCACGAGGGGTTCGTGCTCTCGTACGGCAGGCTCCTGCTCCCTTACGGGGGTCGGGGCGGCCGCCTCGGGAACCTGGGCCGTCTCGGCGGCCGGAGCCGTCTTCGCCTTGAGCCACTCGGCGATCCCGGCGGCCGTGCGGGCCCGGGTCAGCTCCTCCAGCTCCGCGTCCGGCAACGACCGCAGATCGACGCCCGAACCCAGCAGCCGCTTGCCCAACTCCCCCGCGATCTCCGTCCGCTTGATCGAATCGACGGACAGATCCGCCTCCAGATCCAGATCCGGCTCGATCATCTCCACCGGATAACCCGTGCGCTCGGCGATCACGCCCAACACCGTGCCCAGCACGTCGAGCCGGGCCGCCGGAGCCTCCGGCTCCGGGATCTCCACGGGCGCCGCAGGCACAACCGGCTCCGCGGCCGACTCCGCGACCGGCACGGCGACGGGCGGCGGGGCCACGGGGGCCGCAGATGCCGCGGCCGGCGCCCCGCCCGCCCCGAAGTACGTGAGCAGCACGTCCCGTTGGGCCGCGACCATCTCGCGGCTGTTGCGCAGGAACTCCTGGAGCAAGTCGTCGTTCACAGTGCTCGTCTCCGTCGGGACCGAGGAAGAGGTGGAAGAAGAAGAGAGGGAGGGAAGGGAGATCCGCCGGGCCGGGCCCAGCGCACCCGGCAGGGGGGCGCCGTCGGCCGTGCGGACCAGGTGGCCGTTGACCGTCCAGCCGGGCCGCCGGGGCGCGGCCGCCGCGTCGGCGGGCACCGCGTCGCGGCCCGCGAGCAGCCGGGCCGCCGCGACGGGGACGCCCGCCACCGCGAGCCGGGCCAGGCAGTCGAGGAGGCCGCGGACCCCGGCGTCGGGGCGGGGCTCGAAGGGGACGGCCGTGTGCGGGCGGTCGCCGAGGACCTTGCCGACCAGGCCGGTGAGGACCGTGCCGGGGCCCGCCTCGACGAAGACCCGGGCCCCCGCGTCGTACATCGCCTCGATCTGCTCGGCGAAGCGGACGGGGGCGCCGATCTGTTCGGCGAGGTGGCCGCGTACGTCGTCGGGGGCGGACGGGTAGCGGGTGCCGGTGAGGTTGGACCAGACCGGGAACTCGGGGGTGCGCACGCGCTGCGCGGCGAGGCGCTCGGCGAAGCGCGGCACGGCGCCCGCGACCAGCGGGCTGTGGAAGGCGCAGGCGACCGGGAGCGGGCGGGCGCCGAACCCGGCCCCGGTGAGCTTCTCGACGGCGCGGGCGACGGCGTCCGTGGGGCCCGAGATGACCGTCTGCCGCGGGGCGTTGTGGTTGGCGGCGACGACCTCGCGCACGAGGTGCTCCTCGGCGAGGACGCGCTCCACCTCCTCGGCGGAGGCGGCCACGGCGGCCATCGTGCCGGGGTCCTCGCCGGTGGCGTCGAGGATGGCGGCGGCGCGCTCGCGGCTGAGGGCGCCGAGCCCGGCCGGGTCGAGGGCGCCCGCCGCGCACAGAGCGACGAGCTCGCCGTAGGAGTGTCCGGCCGCCATGTCGGGGTGCACGCCGAGGCCGCCGAGGATGTCGTACGCGGCCAGGGACACCGCCCCGAGCGCGGGCTGGGCGCGGCGGGTGTCGGTGAGCCGGTCGCGCTGGGCGGCGCGTTCGGCGTCGGTGAAGGCGGCGGGCGGGAACATCGCGTCGGCGGGGGCGTCGCGCAGGTGGCGCTGCGTCTCGGGGAACGCGGCGAAGAGCTCGGCGAGCATGCCGGGCCGCTGGCTGCCCTGCCCGGGGAAGAGGAAGGCCACCTGGCCGCCGGGCTCGTGGCCCTCTTCGGCCGCCCGGTGGATGCCGGGCGCGGACTCTCCGGCGAGCAACTTGCGCAGGAGTACGGCGAGTTCGCCGGTGGACTCGGCGACGACGGCGGCCGTCACGGGGCCCGCCGCCGCGCTCTGCTCGGCCCGGCGCGCCGCGGTGAGCGCCAGGTCCCGCAGCCGCCAGGAGTGGCCCTCGCCCGTGCACAGGTCGAGGAGGTCCTGGGCGGCGCCCTCGGAGCGGAAGAGGAAGAGCTCGGCGGGGAAGGCGTCGGCGCCTCTGCGCGGCGGCGCCCCGCCCTCGTGGCCCCGCATCACCACGTGGAAGTTGGTGCCGCCGAAGCCGAAGGCGCTGACCCCTGCGATCCGCTCCGCGGCGGGCGCGGGCCACGGCAGGGCCCGGTCGTGCAGCGCGAAGGGGCCGTCGGGCGTCCAGGCCGGGTTGGGCTCGGTGACGTGGAGGGTGGCGGGGCGGACCCCGGTGTGCAGGGCGAGGGCGGTCTTGATGAGGCCCGCGAGCCCGGCGGCGCACTTGGTGTGCCCGATCTGCGACTTGACGGAGCCGACGACGCAGCCGCCGGGTGCCGCGCCCGCCTCCTCGAACACCCCGGACAGGGTGGCGAGTTCGGTGCGGTCGCCGACGACGGTGCCGGTGCCGTGCGCCTCGACGAGGCCCACGTCGGCGGGCGAGAGGCGGGCCTGCGCGTAGGCCCGGTCGAGGGCGGCGCGCTGGCCTTCGGGGCGGGGCGCGGTCAGGCCGAGGGAGCGGCCGTCGCTGGCACTGCCGACGCCCTTGATGACGGCGTAGACGCGGTCCCCGTCGCGCTCGGCGTCCGCGAGCCGCTTGAGGACCACGCAGGCGACGCCCTCGCCGAGCGCGATGCCGTCGGCCCCGGCGTCGAAGGTGCGGCAGCGCCCGGTCTTGGACAGGGCGTGCACGGAGGAGAAGAGGATGTAGTCGTTGATGCCGTTGTGCAGGTCGGCGCCGCCGCACAGGGCGACGTCGGCGGCGCCGGAGGCCAGCTCCTTGCAGGCGACGTCCACGGCCGTCAGCGAGGACGCGCAGGCCGCGTCGACGGTGTAGTTGGCGCCGCCCAGGTCGAGGCGGTTGGCGATGCGGCCGGAAATGACGTTGGCGAGCACGCCCGGGAAGGAGTCCTCGGTCAGCTTCGGGAGCTGCTCGGCGAGTTCGTCGGGCAGGCGGCCGAGGTAGGAGGGCAGGACGGTGCGCAGCGTCGTCGCGTTCGAGGTGTCGCTGCCCGCCTCCGCGCCGAAGACGACACAGGTGCGCTCGCGCGGGAAGTCCCGCCCGTCCTTGGCGGCCGGGTCGTACCCGGCGTCGGCGAGCGCCCGCCGCGCGGCCTCGAGGGCGAGCAGCTGGACGGGCTCGATGCTCGCGAGGGACGTGGGCGGGATGCCGTAGGCGAGCGGGTCGAAGGGGATGTCGGGCAGGAAGCCGCCCCAGCGGGACGCCGACACGTCGTGCGCCTCGGCGTCGTCCCCGTAGTGCAGGGCGGGGTCCCAGCGCTCGGCGGGCACCTCGGTGACGGAGTCCACGCCGCCGAGGACGTGCGCCCAGAAGGTGGCGAGGTCGGGGGCCTGCGGGAACATGCCCGCCATGCCGACGACGGCGATGTCGAGCGGCTCGGGCACGGCAACGGCCGTGTCCCGCACGGGAGTCGAGAGCTCCGCGACGCGCCGCTCGTAGAAGGCGGCGGCCCCGTCGGTGACGCCCGCGTGCAGCCGGGCGACGGAGGTGGTGGCGCCGCGCAGCACGGCGACCTCCCCGGCCATGAACATGCCCTCGCCGAGCTGGCGTCGCTCGTCGACGTCGCAGAGCTCGTCGCCGACGCGCTCGATGCCCTTGCTGGCGATGCGCAGCCGGCCGACGTTGAGCCGCTCCAGCTCCTCCCACGCCTGCCGGTCGGGCACGCCCTGCTCGCGCAGCTCGTCCTTGAGGGCCTGGTAGGTGTCGGAGAAGGGGCTGGGCACGCAGCGGGTGGCGTGCCCGGGGGCGGTGTGCAGCAGGGCGGTCGACTCGGCGGTGATGACCTGGCGCTGGAAGAGCGGCTGGATGGCCCCGCACTCGACGGCCTCCTCGGTGAAGAGGTAGGCGGTGCCCATCAGGACACCGGTGGCGACCCCGCGCGCGGTGAGCCCGGCGGCGAGGGCGGCGACCATGGCGGCGGACCGCTCGTCGTGGATGCCGCCCGCGAACAGCACTTGCACGTCACCGGGGTCGACGTCCTCGTGGGCGTCGAGGAAGTCGTCCAGGACGGCGAGCTGCGCCTCCCACAGCGGGAAGCTGTTGCGCGGCCCGATGTGCCCGCCGCACTCGGCGCCTTCGAAGACGAAGCGCCGCGCGCCCGCCCCGAGGAACTGCCCGAGCAGCCCGGGAGAGGGCACGTGCAGGAAGGTCCTGATCCCGTCGGCCTCCAGGTCGGCGGCCTGCGAGGGGCGCCCGCCCGCGATGATCACGTGGCTGGGCTGCAGCTCCCGTACGGCCTCCAGCTGGGCGGTGCGCACCTCTTCGGGCGCGAAGCCGAGGATGCCGACGCCCCAGGGGCGGTCGCCGAGCGCGGCCTTCGTCTGCTCCAGCATCGAGCGGGTCTGGGCGGGGGCGGCGAGGGCGAGCGCGATGAAGGGGAGCCCGCCGCCGTCGGCCACGGCGGCGGCGAACCGCGCCTGGTCGCTGACGCGGGTCATGGGTCCCTGCGCGATGGGAAGCCGGGTGCCGAGCGCGCGGCACATCGGCTGGGCGTCACCCCCGCGCAGCGCGGCGGCGGCGCCGTCCGCCCGCAGGCACCCGTCGACGGCTTCCCGGACGGCCCGTACGGCGTCGCTGACGCTGCCGTACTTCTCGGCGAACCGGGCGGCGAGGAAGGCGTCCTGCCCGAGCGGGAGGAGGCGTTCGCGCAGCTCGGCGGGGGTGCCGGGGCGGCGCCGGTCGAGCACGCGGCGGCCGCCCACGAGGACGGTCTCGGTGCCGTCGGCGGTGCGCAGCAGGGTGGCGACGGCGGGCGGCAGCTGGGCCTCGTCGAGCAGGGCGAGCTGCACGTCGAGGACGACACCCGTGGCGCCGGCGAGGACGGCGGCGGCCGCGGTGCGGGGCCCGATGCCGCCGCACGCCCAGACGGGAACGTCCCCGGCACCGTCCCCGGCACCGGCGTTCCCGGCCTCGGCCAGCACCTGCTGGAGCAGCACGAAGGTGGAGAGCTCCCCGCACGGCCCGCCGCTCTCGCTGCCGCGCACCACGAGTCCGGCGGCCCCCTCGGCGAGGGCGGCCCGCGCCTCGGCGGCACTGCGCACCTCGGCGAGCACGGTGGGCGCCTGGACGTGAGCGATGCGCCAGGGGGCGTCCGGGGCGAGGAGGACGGTGTGGGGTCCGGTGCCGTCGGGGGCGTGCAACTCGTCGGGGTGCAGGGCGCATTCGGCGGGGATGCGGACACCGAAGTCGCCGGGCGACCAGGTGCGGGCGAGGGCGAGGGCCTCGCGGGCGCGGCGGTCGCCGGTGCCGAGGTCGAGAATGCCGAGTCCGCCGGCCCGGCTGACGGCGGCGGCGAGCCGGGCGTCCGGCTCTCCGAACGGGCTGACGCCGATGACGGCGGCACGCGGGTGCGTCACGGGAGAGGGCTCCTCTGCGGAGAGGCGAGTGGTACGACAATCCGATACAGACGGGAACGTAAGGGATCATCGACGCAGGTGCAATGACGCTATGGAGTCGATGCATCACATGGCGTAACTGACGCTTCGTCAGCGGCGATCAGGGGCCCGGCGGCAGCCAGGCGCGGCCCCCGGTACTGTTCGGCGAATGAGCTCGCTGATTCTCGACGACTTCACCGACCTGATCGAGCGGCCCGACGGCGGTGTGCGCCGCGACGCCGAGGAGCGCAGGGCGCGCCTGACCGTGCCGCCCGGCGCGCTCGGCCGTCTCGACGAGCTGGGCGAGTGGCTGTCGGCGGCTCAGTCCGCGGTGCCCGTCCGACCGGTCGAGCGCCCGCGCGTGGTGCTGTTCGCGGGCGACCACGGGGTGGCGGAGCTCGGCGTCTCGGCGCGGCCCGCGGGGAGCGCCGCCGAGCTGGTGCGCGCGGTGCTGTCCGGGGCGAGCCCGGTCGCGACGCTCGCCCGCAGCCTGGACGTGCCGGTGCGCGTCGTGGACCTGGCCCTGGACTGCGAGCCCGGCTCGCTGCCCGCCGAGGTCGCGGGGCACCGGGTGCGGCGCGGCTCCGGGCGGACCGACATCGAGGACGCGCTCACCGCCGAGGAGGCCGAGCAGGCCGTACGGGCGGGCATGCGGGTCGCCGACGAGGAGGCCGACTCCGGCACCGACCTCGTGGTGCTCGGCGACATCAGCGTGGGCGGCACGACGCCCGCAGCGACGCTGATCGCGGCGCTCTGCGGCACGGACGCGTCCGTGGTCACCGGCCGCGGCGGCGAGCACATCGACGACCTGACCTGGATGCGCAAGTGCGCCGCCGTCCGTGACTCGCTGCGCCGGGCCCGGCCGGTCCTCGGCGACCAGCTGCAGCTCCTGGCCGCGGTGGGCGGCGCGGACATCGCGGCGCTGACCGGCTTCCTGCTGCAGTGCGCGGTGCGGCGCACGCCGGTCATCCTCGACGGCGTGGTGACGTCGGCCGCGGCCCTGGTGGCCCAGCGGGTCGCCTTCCGCTCCCCCGACTGGTGGCTCGCGGGCCACAACAGCGGGGAACCCGCGCAGGCCAAGGCACTTGACCGGATGGCGCTGGAGCCGCTGCTCGACCAGGGCGTGAAGGTCGGCGAGGGCCTGGGGGCGCTGCTCGCGCTGCCGCTGGTGCGCAGTGCGGCGGCCTTGGCGGCGGAGCTGCCCGAGCGGAAGCCCGACACCGAGCCCGAGGACACGCACGAGGACACGCAAGAGGGCGCCCCCGACGAGGAGTAGACGGCAGCGGCGCAGCTCGCGCGCCCCGCCTCGGCACATCTAGCACCATATGATCCCTTTTCATGGGAGATGAACGCCTTGGCGCCGCACGTGCAATACAACCCCACAGCAGCCCCACCTCACGCAGGGCCGCCGCGCTCTCCGTCTGGTATCTGCGCGCTGTCACGTTCATCAACTTCCTCAGCGCGGTCTGGGTCTCGCTCGGCCAGGACCTGCGGCGGCACAACACCGAGAACTACTTCACCCCGTATCTGCTGACCGCGGGGTTCGCCTCGGGCGTCTTCACGATGTTCCTGGCCATCACCATGCGCCGCCGCAAGCGCGCGGCCTGGATCCTCAACACCGTGCTGAGCGGCCTCTTTCTGCTGCTCTTCGCGTTCGCGATGGTCTTCCCGGAGATCAACCAGTACGCGCAGAACTGGATCTCGCTCGCCCTGACCGCGGGCTTCTTCGGCGCGCTGCTGCTCGGCCGCCGCGAGTTCTACGCCCGCGGCGACCGCTCCAACCCCAAGCTCGCCGCGGCCGTCGCGGTCGGCGGGCTCCTGGTGACCTCGCTGCTCGCCGCGCTCCTGGTCACCGTCACCAACCACGCGCTCGACGACCACCGCTCGACCTTCCTCGACCGCTGGCGCTACGGCACGATGCGCCTGGTCTCGCTCGCCGCCGACGACTCCCGCTTCCCCGGCATCACCACCCCCGGCTGGGTCAACGTCACCATCAACGTCCTGAGCACGCTGCTGCTCCTGGCCGTCCTGTACGCCGCGTTCCGCTCCCGCAAGGCCGTCGACCCGCTCACTCCGGAGGACGAGGCCCGGCTGCACGAACTCCTCGAACGGCACGGCGAGCGCGACTCGCTGGGCTACTTCTCGCTGCGCCGCGAGAAGAGCGTGGTCTGGTCGCCGACCGGCAAAGCCGCGGTCGCCTACCGCGTGGTCAGCGGCGTCTCGCTGGCCTCCGGCGACCCGATCGGCGACCCCGAGGCGTGGCCGGGGGCGATCGAGCCGTGGCTGGCGCAGGCGCGGGTGCAGGGGTGGATCCCGGCGGTGATGGGCGCGAGCGAGGAGGCGGGCACCATCTACGCCCGGCACGGCCTCGACGCGCTGGAGCTGGGCGACGAAGCCATCGTCGAGACGGCGGAGTTCACGCTGGAGGGGCGGGGCATGCGGACCGTCCGGCAGGCGTACAACCGCGTCAGGCGCGCCGGTTACGAGGTCCGCATCCGGCGGCACGAGGACATCCCGGACGACGAGATGGCGCAGCTCGTGAAGCTCGCCGACGACTGGCGCGACGGGGCCACCGAGCGGGGCTTCTCGATGGCGCTCGGGCGGCTCGGCGACCCGGCCGACGGACGCTGCGTGATGCTCGAATGCACCGATGGCGAAGGGCAGTTGAGGGCGCTGCTCTCGTTCGTGCCGTGGGGGCCGAACGGGCTCTCGCTGGATCTGATGCGGCGTGACCGGGACTCCGAGAACGGCCTGATGGAGTTCATGGTGATCGAACTCCTGCAGCGGGCCGCCGAGATCAAGATCACCCAGGTCTCACTCAACTTCGCCATGTTCCGTTCCGTCTTCGAACGTGGCTCGCGGCTCGGCGCGGGCCCGGTCCTCCGCCTGTGGCGGTCGCTGCTCAGCTTCTTCTCGCGTTGGTGGCAGATCGAGTCGCTGTACCGCGCCAACGCCAAGTACCGGCCCATCTGGGAACCGCGCTTCCTTCTCTTCGAGAAGAGCGGCGACCTGCTCCGCATCGGCGTCGCGTCCGCCCGGGCCGAGGGCTTCCTGGAAGCTCCCGGCCTGCCGAAGTGGCTGCACCGAAAACACCTGGAGTCCCCCCGATGAGCACCATCGCCCGCCTCGCCCGCGCCGAATGGGGCCCGCTCTTCTCGACGGTGCGCGCCGGGCTCGTCGCCAGGAAGTGGCGGGCGGTCCCGATGACGCTCGGCGCGGTCTGCCTCACCGCGCTGCTGCAGTTCACCCAGAACCAGTCCTGGGGCTACCAGTTCGTCCAGAACATCGGCTCCGTGCGCGCCGAGGAACCGCTCTGGCTCGCCCTCGTCCGCACCCCGCTCTCCCTGTTCGTACCGGCCCTCGACCTGCCCGTGTGGGGCGCGCTCGCGCAGATCCTGCTGGTCTTCGGCATCGCGGAGATCTGCCTCGGCTGGTGGCGCACGCTCGTCGTCGGGTACGCGGCGACGCTCGCCGGGACGCTGTACGCGCGCATCGGCATCGCGCTCGGGCCCGACAGCCCGGTGGGGCTGCCCGCGTCGGACGCACAGGTCGTCGACACCGGACCGTCGGCGGCCGTCGTCGGGCTCGCGGTGTTCGTGTGCTGGCGCTACCGGGCGTACTTCACGGCGGCGCTCGTGACCGTGGTGATGCTGGGCGAGGTGCTCGTCAAGAACAACCTCGCGGGCCGCGAGCACATCGCGGCGATCGCCGCGGTGGCGGCGGTGTGCCTGCTCTCCTCATGGCGTCACCGGCGGGGCGGGGCGCCCACGCCGCCGGAGTCCGGCGAGTCCGACGGGTCCGGGGCGTCCGGCGACGGCTCCGCGGGCGGTACGCGGCCGGGGGCCGGGTCCGGGTCGGGCTTGCCGCCGATCCAGTCCTGAATCCGGCGGCGCGGGGCCGCCCACCGCCGGTCGTGCCGGTAGGCCCGCATCCCCGCGCGGGCCCGGGCGCGCGGGCGCCTGCCGTAGAACCGCTTGGCCCAGGCCGAACCGGGCCGGGCCAGCCGGATCGCGCCGACCAGCGCGACGAAGGGGATGACCACCCCGAGCAGGGCCGTGCGCAGCTTGCCCTTGGCCAGACAGATCAGCGCGAAGCAGCAGTTGACGCCGATGTTCAGGGCGAAGGAGCCGCGGCTGCTGCGCTCGCCGGGGCTGACGTCGTCCACGCCGAACGGGGTGAAGCCGGTGAGGATGAGCACCACGAGCGCGGCCGTCAGGATCACGAGCTCCACGCTCTTGCGGCCCTGCTCGCTCCAGTACACGTCGTCGAGGTGCAGGATCAGCGCGAACTCGTCGAGCACGAGCCCCGCGCCGCTGCCGAAGATCACCGCGGCGATCCCCGCCCCCAGGCTGTGCCGCCCGGCCGCCACCGCCCAGAACCCCCCGACCAGCATCAGGAAGATCCCCGGCACGACGTGGTGGACGTGCACCTCGCCCGTGGTGATGTTGCGGAACGGCCCCTTGCCCGCCCGGATCAGGCGGGTGATGGTCCGTGTCACGACGAACGACAGCACGAAGGCGGCGAGCGCGAGCAGCAAGGGCAGTTTGCCCGGCTCGATGATGTTCCGGTGCCACCAGTCACCCATGGAGACATCCTGCGTTCCCCGCGCGCGGCTCGCAGTCCGAGAGCCCCCGACCGACCCCTCCGGCCCCGGAGGTACCCTTCCGCGATGCCCCGCTCCCCCCATCGCTCCCCCCTTCCCGAGGGGATCCGGTTCGCCTTCGGCACGCTCACCGCGCTCCCCGTCACGGTCACCCACTGGGACCGCGACGCGGCCCGCCGGGGCATGCTCTGCGCGCCGGTCGCGGGGCTCGTCGTCGGGCTGTGCGCGGCCGCCGTCGGCGGGGTGCTGCTCGCGCTCGGGGCCGGGCCGCTGCTCGCGGCGGTGGCCACCGCGGCCGTGCCCGCCGCGCTCACCCGGGGGCTGCACCTCGACGGGCTCGCCGACACCGCCGACGGGCTCGGCAGCGCCAAGCCCGCCGAGGACGCGCTGCGCATCATGAAGCAGTCGGACATCGGCCCGTTCGGCGTCCTCACGCTCCTGTTCGTGCTGCTCGCACAGGTCGCCGTCCTCTTCCAGCTGTACGGGGAGAGCTGGGCGCGCGGCGCCGCGGCGGCCGCGCTCTCGGCGACCGCGGCCCGGCTCGCCCTGACCCTGGCCGCCCGCAGCGGAGTTCCGCCGGCCCGCCCCGAGGGGCTCGGCGCCGCCGTCGCGGGCACCGTGCCGACGCGGGCCGCGCTGCTCGTGCTCGCCGCCGCCGGCTGCGCGGCCGCGGGCACCGGCGCGCTCTTCGGCCCGTACGACACCGGGCGCTGCGTCCTCGCCGTGCTCGCCGCCTGCGGGGCGGCCCAGCTCCTGCTGCGCCACTGCGTGCGCAGGTTCGGCGGCGTCACCGGGGACGTCTTCGGCGGCCTCGCCGAGACCGCCGCGACCACGGCCCTGGTGGTCCTCGCGCTCGGCTGAGCAGTTGAACGCATCGCTGGGGCACGCGCCGGGTCCCTCGCTACGCTGATCGGCTGACTCAACTGCCGCTCACCATAGGGACGTTCATGCCGAAACTACGCCGTGCCGTGGCCTGGCTCATCGACTTCGCGCTGGTGTTCGCGGCGGCGATCGGGCTCGCCGTGTTCACCTTCCACCGCATCTCCGCCCTCGTCACCGACGTGCCCGAGCTCGGCGACAAGTCCGCCTGGTGGATCCTCACCTCGCGCGGCGACGTCATCGACACGGCCCGGCACGTGTGGAACGAATCGGTCCTCTACGTGGAGCAGGCGTTCGGGATCCTGGTCCTCGCCACGTTCCTCTACCAGTGGCTGTGTCTGACGCTCATCGGGCGCACGCTCGGCAAGGCCCTGGCGGGCATGCGCGTCACGCCGAGCACCCCGAGCCGGGCCGCCCTGCGGGCCGGGGTGTCGACCGCTGCCGACGTGGCGGTGTACTCCTTCGCCTGCTGCCTGCTGGTGGAGGGCGAGTTCCTGCTGTCCGTGCTGTGCTGGCTCATCGCGGTGTTCGTCTTCCTCGCCAACGCCCTCGCCGCGCTCACGCCGACCGGTCGCTCCCTCGCCGACCGGGTGGCCGGGACCGCGGTCACCGGTCTCGGTCTGCCGGCCCGGCCCCTGGCCGCTGCCGCCTGACCGCGGCCGGACCGCCGCACCGAACCGGACCGCCGCACCGAACCGGGCCACCGCGCCGAACACGGACCGTGAGGCGCACCGCAGCGCTTACGGGCGTAGGCTCGCGACGGGCTCCCACCCCAGCCCGCCAGAAACTCACTGAAAGAGGGACCTCACCACCGTGACTGCTCTGACTCTCAGCACCGCGGCCGCGTCCGGGCTGCGCGCCGACGCGATCGTCGTCGGTGTCGCGAAGGGCTCCAAGGGGGCCCCGGTCGTCGCCCCCGGCGCCGAGTCCGTGGACAAGGCGTACGACGGCAAGCTCGCTTCCGTCCTGGAGACCCTCGGCGCCACCGGCGGCGAGGGTGAGGTGACGAAGCTGCCCGCGCCCACCGGATTCAAGGCGCCCGTCGTCCTCGCGGTCGGTCTCGGCACGGTCCCGGACAAGGACGAGACGTACGGCACGGACGCCCTGCGCAGCGCCGCCGGTACCGCCGCACGCGCCCTCACCGGCGCCAAGAAGGCCGCGTTCGCGCTGCCCCTGGAGGACGCCGACGACGCCGGCGCCATCGCCGAGGGCGCGCTGCTCGGCGCGTACTCCTTCGACGCGTACAAGGGCCAGAACGGCGCCAAGTCCGCGAAGAAGGGCGCCAAGGACGCCAAGGGCCCGCTCGGCGAGGTCGCCCTGCTCGGCGGCAAGCCCCGCGACAAGGCGTACAAGGCGGCGGTCGAGAACGCCGTCGCCGTGGCCGAGGAGCTCAACCGCGCCCGCGACCTGATCAACACCCCGCCGAACGACCTCAACCCCGAGGCGTTCGCCGCCGTCGCCCAGGCCGCCGGCAAGGAGCACGGCATCAAGGTCCAGGTGCTCGACGAGAAGGCGCTCGCCAAGGGCGGCTACGGCGGCATCCTCGGCGTCGGCGCCGGCTCGGCGGCCGGGCCCCGCCTGGTCAAGCTCTCGTACACGTCCTCCAAGGCGAAGAAGCACCTCGCGTTCGTCGGCAAGGGCATCACGTACGACTCGGGCGGCATCTCGCTGAAGCCCGCCGGGCACAACGAGACGATGAAGTGCGACATGGCCGGCGCCGCCGCCGTGTTCGCCGCCGTCGTCGCCGCCGCCCGCCTGGGGCTCGACGTGAACGTCACCGGCTGGCTGGCGCTCGCCGAGAACATGCCGTCCGGCTCCGCGACCCGCCCCGGCGACGTCCTGCGGATGTACAGCGGCAAGACCGTCGAGGTCCTCAACACCGACGCCGAGGGCCGGCTGGTCCTGGCCGACGCGCTCGCCAAGGCGTCCGAGGACAAGCCGGACGCCATCGTCGACGTGGCCACGCTGACCGGCGCCATGGTCCTCGCCCTCGGCAGCCGCACGTACGGGATCATGGCCAACGACGACGCCTTCCGCACCGCGGTCCACGAGATCGCCGAGGAGGTCGGCGAGCCGTCCTGGCCGATGCCGATGCCGGAGCACCTGCGCAAGGGCATGGACTCCCCCACCGCCGACATCGCCAACATGGGCGAGCGCATGGGCGGCGGCCTGGTGGCCGGCCTGTTCCTGCAGGAGTTCGTGGGCGAGGGCATCACCTGGGCCCACCTGGACATCGCGGGCCCGGCCTTCCACGAGGGCGCCCCCTTCGGCTACACCCCCAAGGGCGGCACCGGCTCCGCGGTCCGCACCCTGGTCCGGCTGGCGGAACGTACCGCCTCCGGTGACCTGGGCTGATACGGGCTCACCGCGCACTGTGAGGCCCCGGACGTTCACGCCCGGGGCCTCACGCCGTGTCTCACAGCTTGTCCGGGCCCGCGGTGATTTCGCCCTGAACGAAATCCGTATGTTCACACGCAGGGGCAACCCCTTGTGCCGGGCGATCAGCCATCTCACAGCCCGGCCCGGCGTCCCGTCTCTCGCCGACAAGTGCGAAGATGGGTTCTCGGCAGGACAGGGCCCCCACCACAGGGCCGAAACAAGAGCGGCCGAATACCAGCCGACCGACCGGTCAACCCCCGGGAAGAGCGGTCCGGCGTACGGCGCACATGCATGGAGGACGTGACGTGGCGAACGACGCCAGCACCGTTTTCGACCTAGTGATCCTCGGCGGTGGTAGCGGCGGTTACGCCGCGGCCCTGCGCGGAGCGCAGCTGGGCCTGGACGTCGCACTGATCGAGAAGAACAAGCTCGGCGGCACCTGCCTGCACAACGGCTGCATCCCCACGAAGGCCCTGCTGCACGCCGGCGAGATCGCCGACCAGGCGCGCGAGGCCGACCAGTTCGGCGTCAAGGCGACCTTCGAGGGCATCGACATCGCGGCCGTCCACAAGTACAAGGACGACGTGATCTCGGGCCTCTACAAGGGCCTGCAGGGTCTCGTCGCCTCCCGCAAGGTGACGTACATCGAGGGCGAGGGCAAGCTCTCCTCCCCGACCTCGGTGGACGTGAACGGCCAGCGCGTCCAGGGCCGCCACGTGCTCCTCGCGACCGGCTCCGTGCCGAAGTCGCTGCCGGGCCTGGAGATCGACGGCAACCGCATCATCTCCTCGGACCACGCCCTGACCCTGGACCGCGTCCCGCAGTCCGCGATCATCCTGGGCGGCGGCGTCATCGGCGTCGAGTTCGCCTCGGCGTGGAAGTCCTTCGGCACCGACGTCACCGTCATCGAGGGCCTCAAGCACCTCGTCCCGGTCGAGGACGAGAACAGCTCCAAGCTTCTTGAGCGCGCGTTCCGCAAGCGCGGCATCAAGTTCAACCTCGGCACCTTCTTCGAGAAGGCGGAGTACACGCAGGACGGCGTCCGCGTGACCCTCGCCGACGGCAAGACCTTCGAGGCCGAGGTGCTGCTCGTCGCCATCGGCCGCGGCCCGGTCTCCGCCGGTCTCGGCTACGAGGAGCAGGGCGTCGCCATGGACCGCGGCTACGTCCTGGTCGACGAGTACATGCAGACCAACGTCCCGACCATCTCGGCCGTGGGCGACCTGGTCCCGACGCTCCAGCTCGCGCACGTCGGCTTCGCAGAGGGCATCCTGGTGGCGGAGCGGCTGGCCGGTCTCAAGACCGTCCCGGTCGACTACGACGGCGTGCCGAAGGTGACGTACTGCCACCCCGAGGTCGCCTCCGTCGGCATCACCGAGGCCAAGGCCAAGGAGATCTACGGCGCGGACAAGGTCGTCGCTCTGAAGTACAACCTCGCGGGCAACGGCAAGAGCAAGATCCTCAAGACCGCGGGCGAGATCAAGCTCGTCCAGGTCAAGGACGGTGCCGTGGTCGGCGTCCACATGGTCGGCGACCGCATGGGCGAGCAGGTCGGCGAGGCGCAGCTGATCTACAACTGGGAGGCGCTGCCCGCCGAGGTCGCGCAGCTCATCCACGCTCACCCGACGCAGAACGAGGCGCTCGGCGAGGCGCACCTCGCCCTCGCGGGCAAGCCTCTGCACTCCCACGACTGACCTTCAGTCACACGGGCGCGACGACCACATACCTGATCTTTCGTAAGGAGCAACAGAAACCATGGCGGTTTCCGTAACCCTTCCGGCGCTCGGCGAGAGCGTCACCGAGGGCACTGTCACCCGTTGGCTGAAGGCCGAAGGCGAGCGCGTCGAGGCCGACGAGCCGCTGCTCGAGGTGTCGACCGACAAGGTCGACACCGAGATCCCCTCCCCCGCCGCCGGCGTCCTGGCCTCCATCAAGGTCGCCGAGGACGAGACCGTCGAGGTCGGCGCCGAGCTGGCCGTCATCGACGACGGCTCCGGCGCCCCCGAGGCCGCTCCGGCTCCGGCCGCCGAGCCCGCCCCCGAGGCCGCTCCGGCCCCGGCCGCCGAGGCCCCGGCCGCCCCCGCGGCTCCGGCTGAGGCCCCCGCTGCCCCCGCCGCCCCGGCCGGCGGCGCCTCCGGCACCGACGTGACCCTCCCCGCGCTGGGCGAGTCGGTCACCGAGGGCACGGTGACGCGCTGGCTGAAGGAGGTCGGCGAGGAGGTCGCGGAGGACGAGCCGCTGCTCGAGGTCTCCACCGACAAGGTCGACACCGAGATCCCCTCCCCGGCCGCGGGCGTGCTGCTCGAGATCGTCGTGGGCGAGGACGAGACCGCTGAGGTCGGCGCCAAGCTCGCCGTCATCGGCGCTCCCGGTGCCGCCCCGGCCGCCGCCGCTCCGGCTGCCCCGGCCGCGCCCGCCGCTGCCCCGGCCGCTCCGGCCCAGCCCGCCGCCCCCGCGGCTCCGGCTGCTCCGGCTGCTCCGGCCGCGCCCGCCGCCGCTGCCCCGGCCCCGGCTCAGCCCGCCGCCCCGGCCGCCCCGGCTCCGGCTGCCCCCGCGGCCCCGGCCGCTCCGGCCGCTCCGGCTGCGGTGACCCCGGCCGACGACGGCGCCTACGTCACCCCGCTGGTGCGCAAGCTCGCCACCGAGAACGGCGTGGACCTCTCCTCGGTCAAGGGCAGCGGTGTGGGTGGCCGCATCCGCAAGCAGGACGTGCTGGCCGCCGCCGAGGCCGCCAAGAGCGCCGCCCCGGCTCCGGCCGCCGCCCCGGCTGCTCCGGCCGCCGCTGCGAAGGCCCCGGCCATCCAGGCGTCCGAACTGCGCGGCCAGACCGTCAAGATGACCCGCATGCGCAAGGTCATCGGCGACAACATGATGAAGGCCCTGCACGGCCAGGCCCAGCTGTCGTCCATGGTCGAGGTGGACGTCACCAAGATCATGAAGCTGCGCGCGCAGGCCAAGGACTCCTTCGCCGCCCGCGAGGGCGTCAAGCTGTCCCCGATGCCGTTCTTCGTCAAGGCCGCCGCCCAGGCGCTGAAGGCCCACGCGGTCGTCAACGCCCGCATCAACGAGGACGAGGGCACCATCACCTACCACGACTCGGAGAACATCGGCATCGCCGTCGACTCCGAGAAGGGCCTGATGACCCCGGTCATCAAGGGTGCGGGCGACCTGAACCTGGCCGGCATCTCCAAGGCCACCGCCGACCTCGCGGGCAAGGTCCGGGGCAACAAGATCACCCCGGACGAGCTGTCCGGCGCGACCTTCACCATCTCCAACACCGGCTCGCGCGGCGCCCTGTTCGACACGATCATCGTGCCCCCGAACCAGGTCGGCATCCTCGGCATCGGCGCCACCGTCAAGCGTCCCGTGGTCATCAACCACCCGGACCTCGGCGAGACCATCGCCATCCGCGACATGGTCTACCTGACCCTGTCCTACGACCACCGTCTGGTCGACGGCGCCGACGCCGCCCGCTACCTGACCACGGTCAAGCAGATCCTCGAGGCCGGCGAGTTCGAGGTCGAACTCGGCCTGTAGGTCGCGTACGAGACGCTGTAACACTCGTCTCATCAGCGCGTACGCCCCCGCCCGGAGGTTTCCGGGCGGGGGCGTCGCCGTATTGTCTAGGGGTCACCACGCCCTGGGGCGCCTGCCTGCCCCCGCCTGAGGAGCCCACATGACCGCGCCCGTCGTTCACTCGCTGCGCGAACAGATCCGCGAGCACATCGTGGAGGGGATCGTCAGCGGGCGCTGGAAGCCGGGCGAGCGCATCGTGGAGCGCCGCATCGCGGTGGAGCTGGAGGTCTCGCAGACCCCGGTGCGCGAGGCGCTGCGCGAGCTGGAGACGCTGCGGCTCATCGAGTCGGCGCCCAACAAGGGCGTCCGCGTGCGCAACTTGACCGCCGCCGACCTGGAGGAGAGCTACCCGGTCCGGGCCGGCCTGGAGGCGATCGCCGCCGAGCTCGCGGCGGAGCGGCTCGCCGAGGACTGCTCGGCCCTCGAACCCCATGTCGCCGCCCTGTACGAGGCGGACAGCGCGGCGGACGGCACCGCGCAGGTCCGGCACACGGTGGGCTTCCACCGGGAGCTTGTGCGGGCCGCCGGGAACTCGGTGCTCCTGCACACCTGGGAGGGGCTCGGCATCGAGGTCTTCACCGCCCTGTCGATCCGGTGGCTGGGCACGGTCCAGCAGTCGTACGCGGAGGAGCACGAGGAGCTCGTGGCGGCGTTCCGGCGGCGGGACCCGGCGATCGCCGAGCTGGTCAAGTCCCATGTGCTGGGCTGCGCGCCGCGCGCCTGAGCCTTACCTGGGCGAGCCGCCGCTCATCCGAAGCGGCCGCGCTTCAAACGTCGCGCCCGCACCTCTCCCCACCTGCACAAACCTTCATTTCCAAGGCACCCGGTGCCCGTTTAGCTGGCACCGGATGCCGACTTTCTCGATCTGGAGAAGTTTTTCCCCTCAAGCTTTGATCGATCATCGATCGCAGGCTTACAGTCGACGACGGGCTCTCACCAGAGCCTCACGCCCTGTCCTGCCAGAGACCAAGGGCACCCCCGACCCTTTCCGTTAGGGCACCCCCCTCCGACTCAGGAAGGCGGCGACTATGACCGACCCCTCCGCTATCCAGCCGAGCGAGCTCGACCAGCTCCCGGACCGCGACCCCGAGGAGACCGCCGAGTGGCGCGCCTCCCTGGACGCCGTTACGCAGGCGGCCGGGCCGCACCGTGCCGCGTACCTGATGCGCCGCACGCTGGAGGGCGCCGAGGCGGGCGGTCTCGCGCTGCCGAAGCTGCTCGAGACGGACTACGTCAACTCGATCCCCACCTCCGCCGAGCCGGACTTCCCCGGCGACGAGGAGATGGAAGCCAAGATCACCGCGTACAACCGCTGGAACGCGGCCGCGATGGTGACCCGTGGCAGCAAGCACGGCGTCGGCGGCCACATCGCCACCTTCGCCTCGGCCGCCTGGCTGTACGAGACCGGCTTCAACCACTTCTTCCGCGGCAAGGAGGGCGACGGCTCGGGCGACCAGCTCTACATCCAGGGCCACGCCTCTCCCGGCATCTACGCCCGCGCGTTCCTCGACGGCCGCCTCAGCGAGCAGCAGCTCGACAACTTCCGGCGCGAGGCCGGCGGCAACGGCCTGCCCTCGTACCCGCACCCGCGGCGCCTGCCCTGGCTGTGGGAGTTCCCGACCGTGTCGATGGGCCTCGGCCCGCTGTCGGCCGTCTACCAGGCGCGGTTCAACCGCTATCTGTCGGCGCGCGGCATCAAGGACACGTCGAACTCGCACGTCTGGGCGTTCCTCGGCGACGGCGAGATGGACGAGCCCGAGTCGACCTCGGCGCTCACGCTCGCCGCCCGCGAGGGTCTGGACAACCTGACCTTCGTCATCAACTGCAACCTGCAGCGCCTGGACGGCCCGGTCCGCCCGAACTTCCGCGTGGTGCAGGAGCTGGAGGCCCAGTTCCTCGGCTCCGGCTGGAACGTCATCAAGTCCCTGTGGGGCAACGCCTGGGACGAGCTCTTCCGGCTCGACACCACCGGCGCCCTCCTGCGCCGTCTGCGGGAGGTCCCGGACGCCCAGTTCCAGACGTACCAGACCCGCGACGTCGCCTACATCCGCGAGCACTTCTTCGGCACGGACCCCGCGCTGATCGAGCTCGCCAAGGTGCTCTCCGACGACAAGGTCTCCGAGTGCTTCCACACCTCGCGCGGCGGCCACGAGCCCCGCAAGGTGTACGCGGCGTACAAGGCAGCCGTCGAGCACAAGGGCAAGCCGACCGTGATCCTCACCCAGACGGTGAAGGGCTTCACGCTCGGCAAGGGCTTCGAGTCGAAGAACGCCAACCACCAGATGAAGAAGCTGACGATCGACGAGTTCAAGGACATGCGTGACCTCCTTGACCTGCCGATCCCGGACAGCCGCTTCGAGGACGGCGTCGTCCCGTACGCGCGTCCCGCCGAGGGCTCCCCCGAGCTGCGCTACCTCACCGAGCGTCGCGCCGCCCTGGGCGGTCCCGCCCCGGCCCGCCGCACGCAGCCGCTCGCGCCGCTGCCCGCGCCCGCGGACAAGGCGTTCGCCTCGTTCGACAAGGGCTCCGGCACGCAGAACGTCGCCTCGACGATGGCGCTCGTACGGCTCCTGAAGGACCTCGTCCGGGACAAGACGTCCGGCAAGCGCTGGGTGCCGATCATCCCCGACGAGGCGCGCACCTTCGGCATGGAGTCGCTGTTCCCGTCGCTCGGTCTGTACTCGCCCAAGGGCCAGACGTACGACCCGGTCGACCGCGACCAGCTCATGTACTACAAGGAGTCCGAGTCGGGCCAGATCCTCAACGAGGGGATCAACGAGGCCGGTTCGCTCGCCGACTTCATCGCCGCCGCCACGTCGTACTCGACGCACGGCGAGCAGATGATCCCGCTGTACATCTTCTACTCGATGTTCGGCTGGCAGCGCACCGGCGACCAGTTCTGGCAGCTCGGCGACCAGATGGGCCGCGGCTTCGTCATCGGCGCCACCGCGGGACGTACGACGCTCACCGGTGAGGGCCTGCAGCACGCGGACGGCCACTCGCCGATGATCGCGGCCACCAACCCGGCGGCCGTGACGTACGACCCGGCGTTCGCGTACGAGATCGGCGCCATCATGAAGGACGGTCTGCGCCGTATGTACGGCGAGGCCAAGCCGGGCGAGGACCAGGACGTCTTCTACTACCTGACCGTCTACAACGAGCCGATGCCGCAGCCCGCGAAGCCGTCCGGCGACGCGATCGACGAGGGCATCATCAAGGGCCTCTACCGCTTCAACACCGCCGAGACCGCCGGGCTCTCCCCGGCCGCCAACGCCGCGCGCATCCAGCTGATCAGCTCCGGTACGGCCATCCACTGGGCCCTCAAGGCGCAGCGGCTGCTCGCCGAGGAGTGGGGCGTGGCCGCCGACGTGTGGTCCGCGACGTCCTGGACCGAGCTGCGCCGCGACGCCCTGGAGGCGGACGAGGCGATCCTGCGCGGCGAGGAGCGTACTCCCTACGTCCGCAAGGCACTTGAGGGTGCCGAGGGCCCGGTCCTCGCGGTCTCCGACTACATGCGGCAGGTCCCGGACCAGATCGCGCAGTGGGTCGAGCAGGACTATTCGTCGCTGGGCGCGGACGGCTTCGGTCTGTCGGACACCCGTGAGGCGGCGCGTCGCCACTTCGGTGTCGACGCGGAGTCCATCGTCGTGGCGGCGCTGGCCCAGCTGGCCCGCCGGGGCGAGGTGCCCGCTGCCGCAGTGAAGGAAGCGCGCGCGAAGTACGGGCTGTAAGCGCTGTAAGCCTTCGGCTGGATGCGGGAGCGGGTCCTTGCCCTTCGGGGTGGGGGCCCGCTCTCTTTGTGGGGGCTGGTCGCGCCCGCGCGGCGGAGCCGCATATGTCACAGCCCCGCGCCCCTGTAGGGCACCCGGCATCATGGAGCCATGCGTGCCGCCCGCCTCATCAAGATGGTGCTTCTCCTGCAGTCCCGGCCCTCCATGACCGCCGCCGAGCTGGCGCAGGAGCTGGAGGTGTCCGAGCGGACCATCACGCGGGACGCGCAGGCGCTGTCGGAGGCGGGGGTTCCGGTGTACGCGGACCGGGGGCGGGCCGGTGGTTACCGGCTCATCGGCGGGTACCGGACCCGGCTCACCGGGCTCGGGCGGAGCGAGGCGGAGGCGCTGTTCCTGTCCGGGGTGCCGGGCGCCCTGCGCGAGATGGGCCTGGAGGACGCCGCGTCGGCGGCCCGGCTCAAGGTGTCGGCGGCGCTCATGCCCTCGCTGCGGGACGCCTCGCAGAACGCGGCGCAGCGGTTCCACCTGGACGCGCCAGGCTGGTTCAAGGAGACGCCCGCGCCCGAACTGCTGCCCGCCCTCGCGGACGCGGTGTGGGACGACCGCCCGGTCCTGGCCCGCTACCGGCGCCAGGACACCGAGGTGGAGCGGGAGTTGGAGCCGTACGGGCTCGTCCTGAAGGCGGGCGTCTGGTACCTGTGCGCCCGCGCGGCCGACGCGGACGCGTTCCGGGTGTACCGCATCGACCGGTTCACGTCCGTCCGGAGCGCGGGCGACGAACGCTTCGCGCGGGACGAGGAGTTCGACCTGCCGGGGTTCTGGGAGGAGCGGGCCGCGCAGTTCGCGCGGGTGATCCTGCGCGAGAAGGCGGTGCTGCGGCTGACCGCCGAGGGCGCGCGGCACCTCCCGTACGTCATGGACCGCGCCGTCGCCCAGGAGGTCCTGGACGGCGCGGGCGCACCCGATGAGCAGGGCTGGATCACGATCGGCCTGCCCATCGAGTCCGTCACCGTCGCCTACTCCCAACTCCTCGTGCTCGGGGCCGAGGTGGAGGTCCTCGAACCGGCCGAGCTGCGGGAGCGGCTCGCCGAGACCGGGGCGCGGCTCGCGGCGCTGTACGGGGGCGACGGGGGTACGGCCGCTGCCACCGGCAGCTCGGCTACCGGCAGCCCGGCTACCGGTAGCCCGTGACGTCCGCCGGCTTGCCGGGCTCCTGGACCTCCGCGATGTAGCGCCACGCGTCCGGCGCCGAGCCGTCCACGTCCGTCACCCCGTACTCCTGGGCGAGGCCGCCCGACGACAGGGACGCGCCGTTGAAGCGGTGCACGTCGGGGTCGGCGGCGAGTGCGGCCAGGCCGCGGCCGATGAAGGCGGGAGTCTCGGAGATCGCGAAGTGCGGGTCCTGCGCGCAGCCCTCCCGCCAGTTCTCCTCGGTGACCTTGAAGTACGTGTCGAGCATCGCCTCGGAGCGCAGCCAGCCCGGGGTGATGCAGACGGCCGTGCAGCCGTACTCCGCCAGCTCCTCGGCGAGGCCGCGGGCCATCCGCAGCGGCGCCGCCTTGGCCAGGTCGTAGTAGAAGGGCTTGCGGTAGGTGCCGCCGTTGAACTCCGCGGTGCCGTCGGTGACTTCGACGGCCAGGCCGCCGGGGTTGCGGACGAGCAGCGGCAGCGCGTACCGGCTGGTGACGATGTGGGACTCGACGCCGAGCCGCAGGATCCGCAGCCCCTTGTCGAGGTCGTGCTCCCACATCTTCTTGTCCCACTCGACGTGGACGTCGCCGCCCCAGATGTCGTTGACGAGGATGTCGAGGCGGCCCTGCTCCCGGTCGATGCGCTCGGTCAGGGCGCGCACCTGCTCGGGCTCCAAGTGGTCGGTGGGGACGGCGATCCCGGTGCCTCCCGCCTCGGTCACGAGGTCCGCCGTGCCCTCGATGGTCTCGGCGGCGCGGCCGGTCTCGCTGGTGTGGTCGCGGGTCGTCCGCCCCGTCACGTACACGGTCGCCCCGGCCCGGCCGAGCTCGACGGCCATGGCCCGGCCCGCGCCGCGGGTGGCCCCGGCGACGAGGGCGACCTTCCCGGCGAGGCTGCCGCCGGTGCCCTGCGTCTGCGTGCCCTGGCTGCCCTGAGTGTTCTGCGAGCCCTGTGTGCCCTGTGTGTTCTGCGCGTCCTGCGTGTCCTGCGTGTCCTTCGCGTTCTCCATACGGAGAGCGTGGCACCGAAACCAGACACCTGTTGTCGGGGATTCCGGGGGTTTCCATGGGCATGTGCATGCATAACGACACAGCAGCATCCCTCGCGCTCCGCGTGCGTCCGCCTGTCCCAGGGCCGATGCTGGACCCGTGATGGACGAGACGGAGTTCTGGGAGATCGTGGACCGTACCCGCGAGGCCGCCGAGGGCGACCCCGAGGAGCACGCCGATCTGCTCACGGAGCGGCTGCTGCAGTCCGATCCGGACGCCGTCCTCGACTTCGCCCGGCACTTCGAGTCCCGCTACAACCGTGCCTACCGCTGGGACCTGTGGGGCGCGGCCTGGGTGCTCCTCGACGGGGCGAGCGACGACGCCTTCGACTACTTCCGGTGCTGGCTGATCGGCCAGGGCCGGGAGGTCTTCGAAGGCGCCCTGCACGACCCCGACTCGCTCGCCGACCTCCTCGACGACTTCGACGAGGAGATCGACGGCGACGGGGAGGAGCTGGGGTACGCGGCCGACGAGGCGTACGAGCGGCTCACCGGGGTCGTCGCCCCCGACCTCGGCATCCCGCCCGCCCCGCCGGAGCCCGAGGGCACGCCTCTCGACTTCGAGAACGAGGCGGTCATGGCGCAGCGGTACCCGAAGCTGTGGGAGCGGTTCGGCACCGAAGCCTGAGCCTTCCGGACTCCCTCCCCGCTCCGGCTCCTTCCGGACTCTCTCGCTCAGAAGTGCGTGCCGCCGTCTATCCGGACCTCGGTGCCGGTGATGAACCTGCCGTCGTCCGAGGCCAGCATCGCGACCACGGAGGCGACGGTCTCCGGGCCCGCGAAGCCCTGGCCGATGGCCGGGGCGAGCTTCATGAACAGGCTCATGTCGGCGTCCTCGGGCAGGCCGGGGCCCGCGCTCTGCCGGGACCGGCCGGAGCCGTCGGTCATGCCGGACGAGATGGAGCCGGGCTGGACGGCGGTGAAGCGGATGCCCTGCTTCCCGTACTCGCTCGCCAGCGCGTGGGTCATGGACTGGATGCCGCCCTTGCTCGCCGCGTACGCCGCCATGTAGGGATGGGCGAACATCGCCGAGGTGGAGCTGAAGTTGACCACCGCCGGGCCGTCGCCCTCCAGGAGCGCCGGGATCGACTCGCGGATCATCAGGAACGTGCCGGTCAGGTTGACGGCTATGACCTGGTTGAAGGCGTCGAGGGTGGTCTCGTGGGTGTGCGAGGAGCGGAGGATGCCCGCCGCGTTCACCAGCACGTCCAGGCCGCCGAGCGCGGTGGTGGCGGCGGCCACTCCCTCGCGGACCGAGGTCTCGTCGGCGATGTTCACCACGATCGTGGTGAGCCGCTCCGCGTCGGCGCCCGCCTTGGCCGCCGTGTCCTGGAGGCCGTCCTCGCTGACGTCGGCGGCGACGACCCGGCCGCCCTCGGCGAGCAGACGCAGGACGGTGGCCTGGCCGATGCCGGAGCCACCGCCGGTGACCAGGGCGCGGCGGCCTTCGTAGCGGTTGAGGGTCTGCATGACGTACTCCCGGATGTGCCGAATCTCGGCCGCGCTGTCGACGGCGGCCCCGGATCGCGGTCCCGTGACCCCGACCCGAACTACACGGTACGCCTTTGTGGCACGTTTTGCCACCCCTGCGCAGCATGCCGTGCTGTCCGGCACGGCGTAGGCTTCGAGACGTGAGCACCCAGCCGTCCCCCGCCCCGTCCGCGCCCCCCGCTCTCTCCCTGACCGAGCGCCGCAAGCTGGCCACCCAGCTGGAGATCGCGAACGCCGCCGCCGAGCTCTTCACCGAGCACGGCCCCGACGGCACCACCGCCGAGGCCATCGCGAGCCGGGCCGGGGTCGCCCTGCGCACCTTCTACCGCTACTTCCGCAACAAGCAGGACGCGGTGGCGCCGCTGCTCGCCGTCGGCGGTGAGCGCTGGCGCGCGCTGCTGGCCGCGAGCGAGCCGGGCGCGGCCGTGCCGACGGCCCTGGAGGAGGCCATCGCGGAGGCCCTCGCGGCGCCCGACGAGGCGGCTGCCGACGGGCTGCGCCAGGCCCGCGGGCTGCTGCGCGCCGCCGCCGAGGACCCGGCGCTGCGGGCGGTCTGGTACCGCGTGAACCAGGACTCGGAGGAGCAGCTCCGGCCGGTCGTGGCCCGCCTCGCGGGCGAGGGCGCGAACCCGCTGGAGGTCCGCCTGGCCGCGGCCGCCGCGACGGACGCGATCCGCATCGCCCTGGAGAGCTGGGCGGAGACGGACGCGGACGTCACGGGCCCGGGCTCCCCCGCGGACCTCGCGGTGCGGTGCCTGCGCGAACTGATGGGCGGGATGGGCGTGTTGGGGACTCGCCAGAGGGGGCGTCAGGGGTAGGGGGCGGGAGCGAGAGCGCGGGGCCTAGGGGGCGGGACCGAGAGCGCGGACCTGGAGAGCGGGACTCCGGAGAGCGGGCCTGGGGAGCAGGACCCGGAGAGCGGGGCCTGGGGAGCAGCACCCGGAGAGCGGGCCTGGAGAGCAGGGTCGGGCAGCAGGGCCTAGGGGGCGGGATTACGGGCGCTCATGCGCCGAGGGAGCCTCGCACTCCGAATCCGACTCCGCCTCACGCGCCGAGACCGCCTCACGCTCCGACTCCGCCTCACGCTCCGAATCCGCCTCACGCTCCGAGACCACCTCGCGCCCCGAGACCGCCTCACGCTCCGAGACCACCTCGCGCCCCGAGACCGCCCCACGCTCCGAGACCACCTCGCGCCCCGAGACCGCCCCACGCTCCGAGACCACCTCATGCACCGAGACCTCCTCGTGCACCGAGTGGTCCACCTCCGCCCCCGGCTCCGCCTGAGGTGCCAGGACCAGCATCGTCGCGTCGTCCCTGATGCTCCCCGCGAAGCGCACGACGTCGTCCCAGATCCTCCTGGTCAGCTCCGCCGGCGCGTCCAGGACCGCCCCGTCGGCCTTGATGAGCGCGGCCAGCCGGTCGGCCAGCGGGTAGAAGGTTCCCGACGCGTCCCGGGCCTCCAGCACCCCGTCGCTCAGGGCGAGCAGCAGGTCGCCGGGGTGCAGCCGGACGGTGAGGGGGGCGGGCGGGGCGAGTCCGGCGATGCCGAGGCCGAGGGGCGGGCCCGCGGAGACGGAGAGTTCGCTGATGTCGCGGCCGCACAGGAGGAACGGGGGCGGGTGGCCGCAGGAGATCACGTGCACGACGTCGGAGTCGTCCGGGAACTCCAGGAGCACCGCCGTCGCGAACAGCTCGGCGTGCTCCTCCTCGGCCGCGTCCACGACGAGCCTGCGGTCCAGGCGCTCCGCGACGCCCGCCAGGTCCGCCGAGTCGAGGACCGCCTCCCGGAAGGCGCCGATCAGCGCCGCGACCGTGCCCACCGCGGCGAGCCCGTGCCCCTGGACGTCGCCGACCACCGCCACGACGCTGCGCGGCCCCTTGCGCACGTCGAAGAGGTCGCCCCCGACCAGCGTCTCGTGCTGTGCCGCCCGGTACAGGCCCGCGCACCGCACCCGCCCCACCCGTTCGGCCAGCGGCGGCAGGACCGCGAACTGGGCGGCCTCCGCGACCGTGCGCACCGTCACGAGCTGGGCGTCACGCCGCACCCGCACCCAGGAGATGACCACGCTGAGCAGCGCCACGAAGGCGACGGTCAGCAGGTCGCTCTGGCCGGGGTGGCCGAGCCCGAAGTCGGGCAGGGCGAGGAGCAGGACGACGCTGGCGCCGTAGAGGGCGGTGGCGCCGGGCCCGTACGAGAGTCCGGCCAGCGGCGGGACCGCGGCGAGGAGGAAGGTCAGGTCGACCGACTCGGGCGTGGCCAGCTGCACGACGCAGATGACCACCAGGAGCACGGGGGCGGGCCAGCGCAGCCAGCTGGGCGGGGGCGTCGCACCGCGCAGCCAGCCGTGCCCCTCGTCCTTCCGGCGCCCGGCGGCGGCCCTGAACATCCGCTCGCTCCTTCCGGCGGCCCCCTCTCACGCTCCTACGCGCGCGGGGCCGCCGCACCCCGGGCCGGTCCGTCGGGGCTCTCGGCGAGCGGACCGCTCAGCGGGCCCGGCCCATGTCAGAGGGCCCGTCAGAGGGCCTGGCCCATGATCACGTCGTCCACGTAGGCGCCGTCCAGGAGGAACTCGCCGGGCAGCACGCCCTCGATCACGAAGCCCTCCGTCTCGTAGAGCTTGCGGGCCGGGGTGTTGTGCCCGAGGACGCGCAGCGTGATGCGGCGGGCGCCCTGCCGCCGGGCCTCCTGGACGGCCGCGCGGACCAGGGCGCGCCCGACGCCCGTGCCGCGCGCCTCCTCGGCGACGACGAAGCCGAGGATCTGACGGACGTGCGCGTTGACGGCGAGCGGGGTGGGGAACCCGAGTCTGATGTAGCCGACGACTCTGCCGTCGGCCTCCGCGACCAGATGGTCGCGGGGGCCGAAGCGCCCGGAGAAGAACGGGTCGTACGGCGGCTGGGGGCTGGGCTGGACCGAGTGCAGCGTCGACCAGGTGACCCGGTCCAGGAGGCCGAGCGCTTCCTCGTCCTCCGGTCGTGCGGTGCGTATGTACGTCTCCGGCATGAGCGCCACTGTACGGCGGAGGTGCGACGGCCCGGAGCGGATATTCGCGGGAGGATGGAGCCATGGAACCCACGCGTCCTACGCAGCAGGAGCAGTCCGGGCAGCCGGGCCAGCGGTACCGCGTCGCCGTCGCCGGGGCCTCCGGGCTGATCGGCTCGGCCCTCACGCGCTCGCTCGCCGACGACGGCCACGAAGTGGTGCGGCTCGTGCGCAGAGCCCCGCGCGCGCGGGACGAGGTGCGCTGGGATCCGGCGCGCTCCGAGGTCGACGCGGACGGTCTCGCGGGGTGCACGGCGGTGGTGAACCTGGCGGGTGCCGGGATCGGGGACCACCGCTGGTCGGACGCGTACAAGCGGGAGTTGAGGGACAGCCGGGTGCGGGGCACGGAGACGCTCGCGCGAGCCGTCACCGCGCTGGCCGAGCCGCCCCGGGTGTTCCTGTGCGGCAGCGCGATCGGCTACTACGGAGACACCGGTGAGCGCGCCGTGGACGAGACGGCCCCTCCAGGAGAGGGTTTTCTGCCCTCCATGTGCGTGGAGTGGGAGGCGGCCGCGGCCCCCGCCCACGAGGCGGGCATCCGCACCGTCTTCGCCCGTACCGGCCTGGTCGTGGCGCGCGGGGGCGGCGCGTGGGGACGGCTCTTCCCGCTCTTCAAGGCGGGCCTCGGCGGCCGCCTTGGCGACGGCCGCCAGTACTGGAGCTTCATCTCCCTGCACGACGAAGTGGCCGCCCTGCGCCACCTCTTGGACGCCACGGACCTCTCCGGCCCGGTCAACCTGACGGCGCCGCACCCGCGCACCAACCGTGAGGTGACGGCCGCGATGGGCCGCGTCCTGCGCCGCCCCACGCTCTTCCCGGCTCCGGCACCCGCGCTGCGCCTGGTCCTCGGCGAGATGGCAGGCGACGTCCTGGCGAGCCAGCGCGTGCTGCCCACCCGCCTGGAGGAGTCCGGCTTCACCTTCGCGTTCCCCGGCATCGAGGAGGCGCTCCGCGCGGCGCTCGCCTGAGGGCACGCCAGGAACACGCGGCGCCGGGCCCCGGCCCGAACCTCCGGCGAACCCGGGCCCCGCCGCCCCGCCGCCCCGGCGGCCCCGGTCCCCCCCCGGCCCGCGGCCCGCGCGCCCGGCGGATGCGCCATCGTGCGCCCGTGCCCGGCCGATGCGCGACTGCTTCTGGAGGACCCGGCTCCTACCCTCGTTGCGAACTCGCGTATTCCGGAACTCTGTTGGGGGCATGACGTCTCCAACAGCCGCACGACCTCGGGGAGGGGCACGTGCCAGAGCCTGCGCGCCATGCGGATGTCGTCATCGTGGGAGCCGGGGTCGCCGGGCTCTCGGCCGCACATCGCCTGACCAGTGCGGGAGTAACGACCGTCGTCCTGGAGGCCGCCCCTTACGTGGGAGGCCGCATGTCGACCGAGAAGGTCGACGGCTTCCGGCTCGACCGGATCGGGCAGCTCCTCACCACCACGTATCCCGAACTGCGCCGCACCCCGGGCCTGGACTCTCTGGTGCTGCGGCCGTTCTCGCCCGGCATCCTGGTCCACGGCGAGGGGCGCCACCACCGCGCGGCGGTGCCGGTGAGTGCCCGGAGCGCGAGGGGCGCATTATCTGCGGCGCGCGCCCTCGCGAGCGCCCCCCTCCGGCCCACCACCCCGCTCGGCGGCGGCCTCGACCAGGCCCGCCTCGGCGCGGCCCTCGCCCGGATCGCCGCGACCCCCGTCGAGCGCCTCCTCGCCCGCCCCGAACTCCCCGCGCGGGCCGCCCTGTCCGCGCGCGGGCTGCCCGCGCGCACCATCGACGGCTTTCTGCGGCCGCTCCTGTCGGCCCTGCTGTGCGACCCGCGCCTGACGACGTCCAGCCGGTGCGCCGACCTCGCCCTGCACGCCTTCGCCGGCGGCCGCCTCTGTCTGCCCGAGGGCGGCAGCGACGTCCTGCCCGACCTCCTCGCGGCCGCGCTGCCCACGGGCACGGTGCACACGAACGTCCGCGTCACCGACATCTCCACGACCTCCGTCACCACCGCGGAGCACGGCGACATCGCCTGCCGCTCCGTCCTGCTGGCGACCGACGCGCGCGCCGCCGCCGCGCTCCTGCCGGGGCTGCGCGTGCCGCCGTTCCACGAGGTGACCGTGGTGCACCACGCCGCCCCCGAGCCCCCGCTGCACGAGCCCGCGCTGCTCCTCGACGCCGACCGCCGCGGCCCCGTCGCCCACACCTCCGTCATCAGCGAGGTCGACCCGACGCGCGCCCCCGCGGGCCGTGCCCTGATCTCCTCGACGGTCCTCGGCCCCCCGCCCTCCGAGCGCGCCGTCCTCGCCCATCTCGCCGAGCTCTACGGCACGTCCACCACCCACTGGGAGCTGCTCACCGTCCACCACACCCGCGAGGCCGTGCCCGCGATGCCCCCGCCGCACGACCCGCGCCGCCCGGTGCGGCTGCTCTCGGGCCTGTACGTGTGCGGGGACCACCGGGAGACCAGCACGGTCCAGGGCGCGCTGCACTCGGGCCGCCGCGCCGCCGACGCCGCCCTCGCCGACTTCGGCATCCGGACCGTGAACGCCGAGCGGGCGTTACCCACCGCCGCCTGACTCATCCGACCTCTGGGCCGACCGAGCCACCCCCCGAGAAGCCCCCGCGCCCCCCACGCGGGGGCTTCGCCCTGTTCCCCGCGGCGTGGGCCGAGCAGTGCGCCGAACCTCGTAACTCCCCTTGCTCCAGCATGTCTTGACCGCTACCGTCCCACCGGACCGTCAAGCCCCGGGAGGACCGACGTGCGTCGCACCGTGCCCGTGTTCGCTCTGATTCTCGGCCTATTCATAGGAGCTCTCGGGCTTCCGGGCACCACACCGCCCGCACATGCCGCCGACGCCCCGCCCGCCGTCGTCCCCCGCCCCACCGACTGGACCCCGCTCGACGGCCGCACCGCGCTCACCCCGCGCTCCCGCATCCTGCTCGACCCGCGCACCGCGTCCGCGACCGCGCTCCCCTCCGGCCGCGCCGAACTCCCGGGCCCCGTGAGGGAGTCCGTGCGCGGGCTGGCCGAGCAGCTGCGCGCCGACCTCCGGCGGACCAGCGGCCTCGCCCCGCGCATCAGCACCGACACCGCCCACCCGGCCCCCGGCGACATCGCCCTCACGCTCGCCGACGACCCTCGACTCGGCGCCGAGGGCCACCGGTTCGACAGCGCGGGCCCGGTCCGCGTCACCGCCGCCTCCACCCACGGCCTGTACTACGGCACCCGCACCCTCCTGCAGCTCCTGCGCGCCACCGACCCCGGCCACCGCACCCTCCCCCGGGCCCGCGCCACCGACGTCCCGGCGCAGCCCGTGCGCATGGTCCACCTCGACGCGGGCCGCAAGTACTGGAAGATCTCCTACCTGGAGAACCTGATCCGCAGGATGGGCGACCAGAAGCTCAACACCCTCTTCCTGCACCTGTCCGAGTCCGAGGGCTTCCGCCTCTACAGCCCGAAGTTCCCCGGTCTCGCCGACCCCCGGCACAGCTACAGCCGCGCCGACATCGAGCACCTCAAGTCCTTCGCGGCCCGCCGCCACGTCCAGCTGATGCCGGGCCTCGAACTCCCCGGGCACGCGACGGCGATCAGCGAGACGTTCGGCATCGGCTTCGGCTCGGGCGCGCACCCCTGCACCGGGGCGCACACCCACTCGCACCTCACGCCCGACTGGATCATCGACATGACCAGCGGAAAGGCCATGGCGAAGGCGAAGGCGATCGTCGACGAGTTCGCGGGCTGGTTCGACGCGCCGCTGTTCTCCATCGGCGCCGAGGAGGTGCCGGACCGGCTCGCCGAGTGCCCGCGCGTGAAGGACTACCTGGCCACCGCCCCCGACGTCGCCACCCTCGGCGACCTCCTCAACCGCACCATCAACACCCTTGACGACGTGGTGACTTCCCACGGCAAGCGCACCGCCGTCTACAACGGCTCGGAGCACCTCACCGCGCCCCGGCAGCGCGTCCACTCCCCCGTCGTCTTCCTCACCTGGGAGGGCAGCGGTGCCGAACCCGAGATCCCCGGCCACGACGAGATCGCGATCGGCCCCTTCTACGACACCCCGAACAACTACCACCACAAGTACCCCGACGAGCCCTGGATGTACGACAGTTGGGCCCCGAACACCGACCCCGACATGCTCGGCTCGGGCGTCACCAACTGGGCGGACTACAACTTCTGGTCCGACGACGCCTACTTCGAGCAGCACATGGCGGGCGCCCGCGCGATCCTCGCCGACCGCGCCTGGAACAAGTCCGCGACGCCCGACTCCCTCACCGACTTCCGCGCCCGTGTGCGGCGGATCGGCGACCCTTCCCCAAGCTCTCACCTCCGTTCGAGCAGGGGAGACCCCATTGCCCTCACCCACGACCCGGCCCCGCCCCGCGTCGACGACGGCCGCCCGAGCCACCACTGGACCTTCGACACCGCCCCCTACCCGGCGGGCTGGACCTGGGCGGGCAGCCCCGGCAACACCCTGTTCGCCGAGGACACGGCGGGCGACCTGCCCGGCACCTCGTACATCATCGACAACCCCACACCGGTGGCCGACGGCGTGCGCGGCGGGGCCTGGCGCTTCGACTCCGACCGGGACGGGGTGGGCTTCGGCGGCGTGGACCTGGCGGAGCCCTGGACGGTCTCGGTGGCGGTCCGGCCCACCGCCCGCACCGCCGACCAGGTGCTGCTCAGCTCCCGGGCGGGCGCCCTGAAGCTGATGCAGCACGGCACGGGCAGGGTCGGCTTCACCCGGTACGGGGCGGTCGACCACAGCTTCGACTTCACACTGCCGCTGGACCGCTGGACCCGGCTGACGTGGGTGACGACACCGGGGCACACCACCCTGTACGCGGACGGGAAGCGCGTGGGCACGGTGGCCGACTCGATCCCGCTCCCCCTCCGCTCCCTCGGTACCGAGAAGGCGAGCCTCCGCGGCGACCTGGACGAACTCCTCGTATGGGACGAGGAGTTGACGCCCCGGCAGCTCGCCGGTCAGCCCAGGGCGGCCACCCGGTCCCGGTAGTTGCGCACCGGCCCGGCGTCGCGGTACGGCTCCAGGCGGCGCTCGAAGTCCCGTACGTACTCATGGGCACGCACCGACCGCATCTCGCCGGCCGCCTGCGCCGCCTCCGCGCCGAGCGCGCACGCCTGCTCCAGCTCGCCGAGGCCGAGCCGCGCGGTGGCGAGCACGACCCGGCAGAAGAGCCGGCTGCGGGCGTAGCCGGCGGCCCTCAACTGCAGGGAGCGCTCGGCCTGCTGGACCGCCGCGCGGTACTGCTGGAGGTCGCGGTGGCAGTGCCCGAACTCGTCGGTCAGCTGGGCCTCGTCGAAGAAGCGCGCCCAGTGCGGCACGTCGTCGCCGGGCCGGGCGGCCTCGAAGGCGTTGGTGGCCCGGGCCATGGAGGTGGTGCAGGCCCGCACCTCGCCGAGCACACCGTGCCCGCGCGCCTCGACCGCGTGCAGCAGCGCCTGGACGAGGGGCGGCGCCGAGGACCCGACGCCCTGCTGCGCGACCCGCGCCAGCTGCACCGCCTCCCGCCCGTGCCCCAGGTAGACGGCCTGGCGGCTCATTGTGACCAGGACGTAGCTGCCGTACGCCCGGTCCCCCGCGGCCTGGGAGAGGCGCAGCGCCTGGACGTAGTACCGCTGGGCGAGTCCGTGCGCCGCGATGTCGTACGAGGTCCAGCCCGCGAGCCGGGTCAGGTCGGCGGTGGCCGCGAACAGGCGCCGGCCGGCCTGCTCGCCGTAGCTGCCGCGCAGCATCGGCTCGGCCTCGTGCTCCAGGTAGCGGACGAGGGCCTGGCGGGCGTGCCCGCCGCCGTAGGCGTGGTCGAGGGCGCGGAAGAGGTCGCCGACGGAGCGGAGCGCCGCGATGTCGCCGCTGGTCACCCGCTGTCCGGGGCCGCGGTCCGCCTCCCTGCGCTGCTGCCGGGGCACCACCGGGCGGCCCTGGGACGGCACCCGGGGTTGGCCGTGCGGGCCGTGCGGGGCGGGTTCGCCGCGGCCGACGCGCTCGTCGGCCCGGCCGATCAGCCAGTCCCGGCTCGGCACCACGAGGCCCGCCGGGGTGAAGGCGATCTTCCGCAGTTCGGCGTGGCTGCCCGAGTCCTTGCGCCAGAGGCCGCCGACGATGTCGACGGCCTCCTCCGGCGTCGCGGCGAATTCGAGCCCCGCGTAGACCGGGGCGCAGGCGTCGAGCCCGAGGTCCTGGGCGGACAGGCGCCGCCCGAGGCGCCGGGTGAAGACCTCGGCGATCAGTGCGGGGGTGGTGCCGCGGGGCTGCTGTCCGCGCAGCCAGCGGGTGACGGAGGTCTTGTCGTACCTGAGGTCGAGGCCGTGCTCCAGACCGAGCTGATCGACGCGGCGCGCGAGCCCCGCATTGGAGAAGCCCGCCTCCGCGATGAGTGCGGCGAGTTGGCGGTTGGGCGTGCGCTGCGGGGGTCGTTCCGTCATCGGCTGTGCGGTCTCCTGCCTTCCGGGCGGTGCTGTGAGCAGCCCTTATGGCCTCGTGAACGGCGCGAATGTAGCGGCCGGGGCCGCTCGCATCGGGACCTTCTCTGCGCATTCATCCGATCGTGTGAGGATTGACCGGTGGGCTGACGCGCCACCTCGGGTCGTACAGTGGCGCGGGGCGCGATACGTGCACGGCGAAGGTTTTTTAGGGAGGCACTTGCCGTGAGTGAGATGCAGTTCGTCCGGTTGGGTTTTGGCGCGGACGCCGTCGAGTACCAAGAAGCCTGGGACGAGCAGCGCCGGGTGCACGCCGCCCGCTTCGCCGACGAGGTGCCGGACACCTGCCTGCTCCTGGAGCACCCGCCGGTCTACACCGCGGGCCGCCGCACCGCCCCCGAGGAGCGGCCCCTGGACGGGACCCCGGTCGTGGACGTGGACCGCGGCGGCAAGATCACCTGGCACGGCTACGGCCAGCTCGTCGGCTACCCGATCCAGAAGCTGCCCCGCCCCGTCGACGTCGTGGCCCATCTGCGCCGCCTCGAGGACGCGATGATCGGGGTCTGCGCCGAGTTCGGCATCGAGGCCACGCGGATCGAGGGCCGGGCGGGCGTCTGGGTCCTGGGCGACCCCGTACAGCAGCAGGCCGCGCTCGGCGGGCTTTCGCTCGACTTCAACCCCGATCTCCAGCTGGACGAGGAGTTCGACCACCGGCTCGTCGGCCCCGAGTACGCGCCGTCCAACGCCGGGCAGCGCCGCCAGGACCGGAAGATCTGCGCCATGGGCATCCGCGTCGCCAAGGGCGTCACGATGCACGGCTTCGCGCTGAACGTGAACCCGGACACCTCCAACTTCGACAAGATCATCCCGTGCGGCATCCGCGACGCGGGCGTCACCTCGCTCGCGTACGAGCTGGGGCGCGAGGTCACCATCGAAGAGGTGCTCCCGGTCGCCGAGAAGCACGTCCGCGCCGTCCTGGAGAACGCGGACCTCAAGCCGCGCACCGTCGAGAAGGCCACCGCCTGACGGCCACGGCCGACGGGCCCGGCGCGGGACCGGGGGAATGCACCCCGACGGCCAGAGGTTGGCTGTCCGTGAGGGCCATGAACATCACGGGCGTACCCTGAGGTACGCCGAGGAATCAAAGCTTTAGGGAGCCGGTCGTGTCCGCAGTCGCACCCGACGGACGCAAGATGCTGCGCCTGGAGGTCCGCAACAGCCAGACCCCCATCGAGCGCAAGCCCGAGTGGATCAAGACCCGGGCGAAGATGGGCCCCGAGTACAACGCCCTGCAGAAGCTCGTGAAGAGCGAGGACCTGCACACGGTCTGCCAGGAGGCGGGCTGTCCCAACATCTACGAGTGCTGGGAAGACCGCGAGGCCACGTTCCTCATCGGCGGTGACCAGTGCACCCGCCGCTGCGACTTCTGCCAGATCGACACCGGCAAGCCGCAGGCCCTCGACCGCGACGAGCCGCGCCGCGTGGGCGAGTCCGTCGTGAAGATGGACCTGAACTACGCCACGATCACCGGCGTCGCCCGCGACGACCTGGAGGACGGCGGCGCCTGGCTGTACGCGGAGACGGTCCGCCAGATCCACGCGATGACGGCGGAGCGCGCCGAGGGCTTCACCAAGGTCGAGCTGCTCATCCCCGACTTCAACGCGGAGCCGGACCAGCTGGCCGAGGTCTTCTCGTCCCGCCCCGAGGTGCTCGGCCACAACGTCGAGACGGTGCCGCGCATCTTCAAGCGGATTCGCCCCGGCTTCCGCTACGAGCGCTCCCTCGAGGTCATCACGAAGGCCCGCGAGGCCGGCCTGGTCACCAAGTCCAACCTGATCCTGGGCATGGGCGAGACCCGCGAGGAGGTCAGCGAGGCGCTGCGCCAGCTGCACGAGGCGGGCACCGAGCTCATCACCATCACCCAGTACCTGCGCCCCACGCCGCGCCACCACCCCGTCGAGCGCTGGGTGAAGCCGGCCGAGTTCGTGGAGCTCAAGGAGGAGGCCGAGCAGATCGGCTTCTCCGGCGTCATGTCCGGGCCGCTGGTCCGCTCCTCGTACCGCGCGGGCCGCCTCTTCCAGATGGCCGTCGAGAAGCGCGGCGCGTACGTCGCCTCGCAGGCGGTGTGAGCCCGCTCGGGCATGCCCGCGAGCGCCCGCGTGTGAATCCGCGCACAAGCAACTACCGCCCAGTATTGGCGCGTTGACCACGGCCCGTACGATCCCCGCAGGTGAGGGGGAACGTACGGGCCGCGTCAGGATTCAGGGCCCTCGCGTCAAGGCTTCATCGGTGTTTGACCGCTCGGTCACGTCCTGGTAACACCAATCAGTGACCCTGCTATTACCGCACGTACAGCCTTACCCATAGCCGCTCGAGCCGCTCACGTCGCTCCCCAGGAGGGCATCACCATGCAGGCCGCGCCCGTACGCGCCACCGCCATCCCGTCCGTCACCGACGCACTGCGCGCCGTGGAGTCGCTGCTCATGAGCAGCGGCCAGCGCACCGCTCGCCGCAACGCCTGGACGTCCGTGCTCGAGGACCGGCGCCGCGCCAAGGACCGGGTCGAGGCTCAGCGCGTCTTCGAGGACGTGGGCACCCGCACGTCGTAGTCGCCTCCGCGGCCACGTAGACTCCCTGGCATGGCGAGGAAGGAAACCGCGGCGGACGCCGCGAACCCCGGGCGACTCAAGCAGATCGCTCTGACGTACCAGATGACGCGTAGGGCCGACTCCAAGATCGGTCTTGTCATCGCCGCTGTGGGAATTGTCACCTTCGGTGTCTTCCTCGCGATCGGCTTTCTGATCGGGCACCCGATCTATCTCGGCATTCTCGGCTTCGTGCTCGCCTTCCTCGCGATGGCGATCGTGTTCGGGCGCCGGGCCGAGCGGGCCGCCTTCGGGCAGATGGAGGGCCAGCCGGGAGCGGCGGCCGCGGTGCTCGACAAGATCGGCCGCGGCTGGACGACGACCCCGGCGGTGGCGATGAACCGCAGCCAGGACGTCGTGCACCGCACCGTCGGCAAGGCGGGCATCGTCCTCGTCGCCGAGGGCAACCCGAACCGCGTGAAGAGCCTGCTGGCCGCCGAGAAGAAGAAGATGGCCCGCGTCGTGGGCCCGGACGTCCAGGTCCACGACTTCATCGTCGGCACCGGCGAGGGCCAGGTCGAGCTCAAGAAGCTCCGCACCACGCTCCTCAAGCTCCCCCGCGTCATGCAGGGCCCGCAGGTCACCGCGACCAACGACCGCCTCAAGGCGATGGGCGACCTGATGAGCAACATGCCGCTGCCGAAGGGGCCGATGCCCAAGGGCATGCGGATGCCGCGCGGCGGCGGGCCGAAGGCGCGCTGACGCCACCGTCATTCATACGTCGATGGGGCGCCGAACCGGTTGGTTCGGCGCCCCATCGACGTATGCGGGAAAGGGTTCTAGACCCTGATCTGCACGGCGCGGGCCAGGCGGTCGTGGAGGCCGCGGCCGTCGCGGTCCCAGATGAGAGCCGGGATGGCGACGCACAGCAGCAGCGTCCGTACGAGGACCCGGCCGAGGCCGAGGCGGCCGCCGCCCTCCGCGACGACCCGCAGCCTGAAGAGGAGCTTGCCCGGCGTGCACCCCACGGTGCCCACCGTCAGCAGGCCCATCACGAAGAACAGGCCGAGCGCCCAGTTGCCCATCGCCTGCTGGTCACCGCGAGCGAACAGGCCGTATGCGATGAGCATGCACAGCGCCCAGTCCACGGCGATCGCCCCGATGCGCCGCCCCGGGCGCGCGATCGAGCCCGGGCCCTCCTCCGGCAGACCGAGCTGCTCGCCCCGGTATCCGAAGTCGACGCCCGCGTCCTCGGCGGCCGCGCGGGGGCCGGAGAGCCACGATCCGATTGCTTGCCTGTTGTCCACCCGTCCACGGTACTGCGCCCCATTTCGCACACGGACGGGCGGGGTGGGACGCGCGCCACCCGGCTCGGTTAACTTCGACGAAACAAATGGGTCATGCTTGAGAAATCCCGTCTCCCTATGGTCGGGTCCCAGCGTGTGCCACCGCACTGGCCGCACCACGAGCTTGCAACCCCGCCCCTCCCGGGACGGGAGTAGGAGGAGTTGGATGTTCCAGAACGCCGACGACGCAAAGAAGTTCATCGCGGACGAGGACGTCAAGTTCGTAGACGTCCGGTTCTGCGACCTGCCGGGTGTGATGCAGCACTTCACGATCCCGGCGGCGGCGTTCGACCCCGCCGAGGAGCTGGCCTTCGACGGTTCGTCGATCCGCGGCTTCCAGGCGATCCACGAGTCCGACATGGCGCTGCGCGCCGACCTCTCGACGGCCCGCGTGGACCCCTTCCGCCGCGACAAGACCGTCAACATCAACTTCTTCATCCACGACCCGATCACGGGCGAGCAGTACAGCCGTGACCCGCGCAACGTGGCCAAGAAGGCCGAGGCGTACCTCGCCTCGACGGGCATCGCGGACACGGCCTACTTCGGTCCCGAGGCCGAGTTCTACGTCTTCGACTCGGTCCGCTTCGAGACCTCCGCGAACCGCTCGATCTACGAGATCGACTCCGAGGCGGGCGCCTGGAACACCGGCGCCGTCGAGAACAACCGCGGCTACAAGGTCCGTTACAAGGGCGGCTACTTCCCGGCCCCGCCGGTCGACCACTTCGCGGACCTGCGCGCGGAGATCTCCCTGGAGCTGGACAAGAACGGCCTCCAGGTCGAGCGCCAGCACCACGAGGTCGGCACCGCCGGCCAGGCGGAGATCAACTACAAGTTCAACACGCTGCTCGCCGCGGCCGACGACCTGATGCTCTTCAAGTACATCGTGAAGAACGTCGCCTGGCAGAACGGCAAGACCGCGACCTTCATGCCGAAGCCGATCTTCGGTGACAACGGCTCGGGCATGCACGTCCACCAGTCCCTGTGGGCCGGTGGCGAGCCGCTCTTCTACGACGAGCAGGGCTACGCGGGCCTCTCGGACACCGCCCGCTACTACATCGGCGGCATCCTCAAGCACGCCCCCTCGCTCCTCGCCTTCACCAACCCGACGGTGAACTCCTACCACCGCCTGGTCCCCGGCTTCGAGGCCCCGGTCAACCTGGTCTACTCGCAGCGCAACCGCTCGGCCGCGATGCGCATCCCGATCACGGGCTCGAACCCGAAGGCCAAGCGCGTCGAGTTCCGCGCCCCGGACCCGTCGTCCAACCCCTACCTCGCCTTCTCGGCGCTGCTCCTCGCGGGCCTCGACGGCGTCAAGAACAAGATCGAGCCGGCCGAGCCGATCGACAAGGACCTCTACGAGCTCGCCCCCGAGGAGCACGCGGGCGTCCCGCAGGTCCCGACCTCCCTCCCGGCGGTCCTCGACGCCCTGGAGGCGGACAACGAGTACCTCCAGGCCGGCGGCGTCTTCACGTCCGACCTGATC
This sequence comes from Streptomyces odontotermitis, assembly GCF_050510915.1. Lineage (NCBI taxonomy): Bacteria > Bacillati > Actinomycetota > Actinomycetes > Kitasatosporales > Streptomycetaceae > Streptomyces > Streptomyces odontotermitis. The sequence continues at coordinate 543,422 of NZ_JBNJLS010000001.1, forward strand.
GAGACGTGGATCGACTACAAGCGCACGAACGAGATCGCCCCGATCCAGCTGCGTCCGCACCCGCACGAGTTCGAGCTGTACTTCGACATCTAAGATCCGACCTCTGAGGTCGCCGCGGGTCAGAGCGCTTGCTCGCTCTCCCGGGCCGTCTGTGGGCCGTCGGCCGTGTTCTTCCGCTCTCGGGAGGCGCGGCCGACGGTCTTTTCTTTGGCTTCGGGGTCGCGTTCCCTGGTCTTGGAGTCGAGCTTGAGGACCAGCGCCGCGTACAGGCAGACCATCGGGGCGTCGACGGCCACCGACAGCCAGTCCATGTCGGCGGCCGTCTCGTCGGAGGCGAGGCCGCCCGCGACGGCGGAGGCGATGCCCATCGCGAGGAGGTTGTTGAGGATGTGGAGGGCGATCGCGGCCTCCAACCCTCCCGTGCGGTGCGTCAGATAGGCCGCCACCAGGGCGAAGACCAGCAGGTCGGCGAAGCCCCACGGGGTGCCCCAGCCGTGGGCTGCGGCGAAGAGCAGGGCCTGCGGCAGTACGGCGATCCAGGGTGAGCGGACCCAGGCGCCGACGGCCTGGACGAGCCAGCCACGGAACACGTACTCCTCGGCGGCGGCCTGGAAGGGGACGAGGGCGCAGACGACGGCGAGGCCCGTCAGGAAGGGCAGCAGGCCCGCCCACTCCGTGTCCGTGCCGGTACCGCCGCCCGACGACTCGGGGAGCAGCAGCATGATGCCGAGGCTCGCGGCCGAGACCGGGAGCGCCACGGCGAGGCAGCGGCCCAGCCTGCGTACGCGGAGGTGTCCGGTCACGGAGGACACGGTTCCCGCCGGGCGCCGCTGCGTCCAGCGGGCGGCCAGCAGGACGGCGGGGGTCAGCACGGCGAGGGAGAGCAGCGCCACGGCCGTCTCGCCGATGCCGCCCAACTCCCGTATTCCGTCGGCGTCCTGGGGGCGGTCCAGGGCGGCCCCCGCGAGTTCGCCCGCGCCGAAGACGAGGAGGGTGAGGACCAGGGCGGCACCGAGGATCATCGCCGTGCCCGCGAGGGGGCGCCACCAGCGGTGTCGGCCGGTGGAGAGGGCCTGGCGGTGGTACGGGAGCGGGGTTGAGGGCGGGAGCTGGGGCGGGAGCTGGGGCGGGAGCGAGGGCAGGGATGAGGGCAGGGATGAGGGCGGGGGCGTCATGGGTCCAGCCTTCCGGTCCCCGGGGGCCGTGGCCTCGGTCTTCGGCATGATCAGGGTCTCCGACCTGGGATAGAGGGCGGGTCCCGGGGGCGGGAAACGGCGTGGGGCATTCGTATGATCTCGGGATCATGGAGCACATACGGAACTGGCTGCTGCCCGTGCTGCTCGCGGTCCTGCAATCGGCCATCTGGCCCGGGGCGGCGGTGCTGCGCGGGGACGGGGCGGGCATCGCGGTGTGGGAGTGGGGCGGTGCGCTCGCGCTCACCGTCGTCGCCACCGCCGGTCTCGGGGTGCGGCGCAGGCACCCCGTCGTGGCGGCGTTCGTCGTCGATGCCGTGCTCTTCGCCGGGCTTTTGCTGCCGATGAACGCGACGCTCGTCCATGAGGCGGGGGTCTTCATCGCGCTCTACTCGGTCGCGGTGCGCCGGTCCGCGCGGACGGCGCTCCCGGTGACGGGAGTTCTGGTCTGCACGTCGCTGCTCCGCTCGCTCGTCGGGAGTGAATCGGGGGTCGACGTCGTCGCGAGCGTCGTCCTGAATCTCGCGATCCTCGCCGCCGTCGTCGAGCCCGGACACAGACGCCGCCGCTGGCACGCCGGGCGCAGTGCCGCCGCCCGGGAACTGGCCCTCGCGGAGGCCGAGCGCAGCACCGCGGCGACCACCGAGCGGCAGCGGCTCGCCCGTGAGCTGCACGACGTCAGCGCCCATCACCTCACCTCCGTCGTCGTCACCGCCGACACCGCGCGGCGCCTGGGCGACCGGCGTCCCAAACTGGCCGCCGAAGCCTTGGAGTTCGCGGCCGAGAGCGGTCGTGCGACGGTCGCCGCGCTGCACCGTCTGGTGGCCGTGATGGAGACGGCGGCGGCCGACGAGGGCAGCGGGCTCGGGGACCGGGTCGGCGAACTGGTCGCCGGGTTCGAGCGGTTGGGGCAGCCGGTGGCCGTACGGATCGAGGAGGAGTTCGACGGGCTCACCGGGCCGGTGGCCGAGGCGGTCTTCGGCATCGTGCGGGAGGCCCTCACCAACGCGCTGCGGTATGCGGCGGGGGCGGAGGTGCGGGTGGTGGTGCGGGGGTGCGAGAGCGGGCTGGATCAGGGGGTCGCCGGGCGTGCGGGGGCGCTGGAGGTCGTCGTCGAGGATGACGGGGGTGGGTCGGGGGGTGGCTCGGCCGGTGGGCCGGGCGGTGGCTCGGGCGGTGCGCGTGCTGATGTGGTGCGGCAACGGCTCGGTGGGGGGCGCGGGACCGTCGGCATGCGGGAGCGGGCCACCGGGCTCGGGGGGACGTTCGACGCGGGGTGGCGGGCGGATGGTGGGGGCTGGGTGGTGCGGGCTCGGATACCGCGGGGGGTGAGGCGTGGCCTCGGGCGAGGTGGCGGGCTCAGGGACGGGCATGAGGGCCCGCGTGACGGCGGGCTTGTCGGGGGGCGCGGTGGCGGGCGCGCTGTTGTGCGGCGGCTCCGGTCCTCTCCCCCGAGCAAGGACCTGCTCGCCGACGCCGCCGTCATGCTCGCCGTCGCCGTCGTGCCCAGCATGTTCGTGCTCGTCGACCGGTCCGCTTCCGACGCTCTCCTCTCGGCGCCCACCGCTCTGCACGCCCTGCCGCTGCTGTGGCGGCGGAGGGCGCCCTGGGCCGCCCTGGGCGGGGTGCTCGCCGCCGCCTGGGTCGGGCCGGTCACCCTCGCCTTCGGGGTGGTTCCCGCGGATGCGGTGGGTGCCCTCATGGTGGGCGGTGGCATCGCGGTGTGCGTCGCGCTGTACTCCGTGGCCCGGTACGCGGGGCCCGCCGCGCGCAGTCTGCCCGGCCTCTTCCTCGCCGTCGGGATGACGGGCATGACCACCGCGGGGACAGGGCTGGTGTGGGAGGGGGACGACGGTGAGGGAGGCGTCGGGCTCGTCGTCTTCGTGGTCGTCGTCACCGCCCTCTTCGCCGCCCTGCCGCTGGCCGCCGTCTGGGGCCTCGGCGCCGCCCTGCACCGCCGCCGCGAGCGCGTGCGCAGCCGGGAGGGCAGCGTGCTCGCCGCGACCGTGCAGGCCGCCGTCGTCGAGGCGTACGAAGAGCGGCAGCGCATCGCCGCCGAGCTGCGCGGCACCGTGCTCCCGCACGCGCGCTCCGTCGTGGACGACGCGGGCCGCGGCGACCTCGACGGAGTCGCCGAGCGGGCCCGGGCCGGGCTCGCCGCCATGCGTGAACTGCTCGCCGCGTTGCGGGAGGTCTCCGGTGAGAGACTTCGGGACGGTGAGCCGCAGCCCCAGCCCCAGCCCCAGCCCCAGCCCCAGCCCCAGAAAGAGGTGTCCCCATCACTGTCCGAGTGATGATCGTCGACGATCAGGCCGTCGTCCGCACCGCCTTCGTGGCCGTCGTCGACTCCGAACCCGACCTCGAAGTCGTCGCCGAGGCCGCCGACGGCGCCCACGCCGTGGAGCTGGCGCGCGACGTGCTGCCCGACGTCGTCCTCATGGACATCCGCATGCCCGGCATGGACGGTCTCACCGCGACCCGGCTGCTCACCTCGTACGAGGACGGGCCCCGCGTCCTCGTCCTGACCACCTTCGACCAGGACGCCCATGTGCACGACGCGCTGCGGGCGGGGGCGTCCGGGTTCCTGCTCAAGGACGCGCAGCCGGAGGAGCTGCTCAGCGGGATCCGGATCGTGGCCTCCGGGGAGGCGATGCTCGCCCCGACCGTCACGCGCCGGCTGATCGACGCCTTCGCCGAGGGCCCGCACGGTGCGCACGGCGTGTCCGTCCCGGTCGAGCCCGGGCCCGGCGCCGACGCCCTCGCCGCCCTCACGCCCCGGGAGCGCGAGGTCCTCTCGCTCGTGGCGGCCGGGCTCGCCAACGCCGAGATCGCCGGCTCCCTCGGGGTGACCACGGGGACCGTGAAGTCCCATGTCACCGCCCTGCTCAGCAAGTTGGGGCTGCGCGACCGGGTGCAGGCCACGATCTTCGCCTACGACACCGGGCTCGCCCGGCCCCGCTCAGGAGGTCAGGAGGCGGGTCGGGGTGAGCCCCGGTAGGTGCCGAAGGACCACTTGTTGCCCTCGGGGTCCTCGATCGCGAACTCCCTGCTGCCGTACGGCTGGTCCTCGATCTCCCGGATGACCTTCACGCCCGCCGCGCCGAGCTTGGCGTAGAGCGCGTCCACGTGGTCCGTGACGACGTACGCCCCGAAGGTGCCGGGCGTCTGGCACCAGCCCTGGGACGCGGCCTGCGGGTCGTACGAGCCGAGCATGATCGCGCCGCCCTCCGGCCAGTCGAGCTCCGCGTGGGCGACGCGGCCGCCGTCCTCGTACACGGCCGTGCGCACGAAGCCGACCGTGTCGACGAGGAAGTCGATGAGGGCGGGGGCGTCGGTGGCCTGGAGGGTGGGCCAGACGTCGGGGGCGCGTTCCGTGGTGTTGTCCGCGTTGGTGGGCATGGCTTCTCCCGTGGTGGTTTCGGTCCGGTTCCGGCGTTCTGGTGTGCCAGCTCCGGTGTTCCGGCTCACTCCCACTCTTCGCCGTACCGGTTCCCGCCCGCTTGGATATTCCGGCACTCTTCGGCCAGCCACCCGGAGGGGCTGAGGCCGGTGTACTGCCGGAAGTCGCGTACGAGGTGTGAGTGGTCGTAGTAGCCGCAGTCCGCCGCGACCCGGGCGAGGTCCGGCGGGGCGTCCGCGGCGACGGCGCGGACCACGGCCGAGCGGGCGTGCTGGAAGCGCATCAGGCGGGCCGCCTGCTTGGGGGTGAGGCCCGTCTCGGCGCGGAAGAGGGTGCCGAGGCGGCGCTCGCTCAGGGCCACGTGGGCGGCGAGGCCGCGGAGGGTGCCGGTGCCGCGGTGGCGGGCCAGCCAGGTCCACGCCTCGGTCACCTCGGGGCGCACGTCGGCGGTCCGCGCGCCCTTCTCGTTCTCCGCTGCCGCCGCGCGCTTCCTCAAGTAGGCGCCGAGGAGCGCGAAGCGGTCCTCCCAGCTCGTCAACGTGCGCAGCCGGTCGCGGACTTCGGTGGCCGCGGGGCCGAGGACGTCCGCTCCGGACGTGACCAGCCGGTCGGCCAGTTCGGCCGCGGGCAGGCCGAGGAGCGCGCGGGCCGCGAGGGGGTGGACCGCGAGCTGGATGCCGGACTCGCGCTCGGGCTGGAGCAGGTACGCGGGGCTCTGGTGCAGGCCGCCCACGACGATGTCGGTGCGGGTTGCTTCCGCACCGGTTGCCTGGGCGAGGGTGGTGCCCGCCGTCACGGGGCCGTCGAGGGAGAAGACCAGGGTCAGGTAGGGGGAAGGGAGGCCGCGGTGTATCGCCGGGGGCTGGTGCTCGCTGCGGTAGCCGACCGCGGAGACGACCATTCCGCCGAGGTGGGGCTCGGCTCTCACGAATTCCGTGGACGGGGGGTCCAAGGGGTCCATGGGGCCAGTATGCGCGGAGGGCGGGACTTCTTCCCGGCTGTGCCCGGACCGGCCCGACGAGACCGTGCGGCGCTGTGCCCGGACCGGCCCGACGAGGCCGTGCGGCGACGGAAAGCGGCTACCCCTGTTCGCCCGAGCTATGCCCCCCATTCACCGTGACTTCGATCATGGGAAACCAACGCCCTGCCTCATAGCATTGCGCGCCGCTCCGGATGGGGCGCTCAACGCTTCGAGGGATCTGAGGGACACGGAAACCATGGGAATACGGGCAAAGGGCAAGCTTGCCGTCGTCGGGGCCACGGGGGCGGTCGCGGCCGCCGTGCTCGCGGGGAGCGCGCTCTGGCCGACCTCGGACGCGAGCGCCGCGGACGCCTCGGCCTCGACGGCGCGGGAGCTGAAGCACTGGCCGAAGCCGGTCGCGAAGCAGCTCGGGAAGGTCATCGCGAAGAACGGCGACAAGGGTGCGTACGCCGTCTTCGACGCGGACAACACCTCGTACCGCAATGACCTGGAAGAGGCGCTGCTGCCCTTCCTGGAGAACAAGGGCGTCCTCACCCGGAAGTCGATGGACCCGTCCCTGAAGGTCATCCCCTTCAAGGACACCGCCACGCACAAGGAGAGCCTCTACAGCTATTACAACCGGCTGTGCGAGGTCGACGACCAGGTCTGCTATCCGTGGGCCGCGCAGATCTTCTCCGGGTTCACGCTGACCGAGCTCAAGAAGTACGTGGACGAGCTGCTCGCCTCGAAGAAGCCGATCCCGGCCGAGTACTACGAGGACGGGAAGCTGACCAAGACCGAGGTCAGCCCGCCCGAACTCTCCAACGGCATGCGGGAGTTGTACAACACCCTGCAGAAGCACGGCATCAAGGTCTATGTCGTCAGTGCCGCCAGTGAGGATCTCGTGCGCATGGTGCTCGCCGATCCGAAGTACGGGTACAACGTCAAGCCCGAGAACGTCCTCGGTGTCGCCGCGCTCCTCAAGGACCGCAAGACCGGTGACGTGACGTCCGCGCGCAAGGAGATCGCCGCCGGGACGTACGACCCGAAGAAGCTCGCGGGCCGTGAGCTGACGCCGAAGCTGTGGGCGCCGCTGACCTGGTACCAGGGCAAGCCCGCGGCGATCAGCACCTATATCGACGAGTGGAAGAAGCCTCTGCTCGTGGCCGGTGACACGCCGGTCAGTGACGGGCCGATGCTGTTCCACTCCGCCGATGTCGAGCACGGTGGGGTGCGGGTGTGGGTCAACCGCAAGGACAAGTACATGAAGCAGCTCGACGGGATGAAGAAGAAGAACGCCGAGCGGCAGCGGGAGTTGGGGCAGAAGGTGACCGCCGACAAGAGGTGGCTGACCGTCACGCCCGAGCAGATTCGCTGAAGGCCGCCACGAGGGCCGGGCGCTCCGGGGGCTCCGGGGCGTCCGCCAGGAGTGCGTGCAGCAGCAGGCGTGCCTTCGGTGCGTCCAGGTGGCCCGCGCCGATCAGGCCGTGCGTGAGCAGGTCGTGCTCGGAGCCGGGTCCCCGGTAGGTCTCGCTGAGCAGGGGGCCCGCTCCGGTGCGGGAGGCGAGGACCACGGGGATGCGGGCCGCGAGGGCGGCCAGCGGGTCGGCGAGCCAGGCGGGGGCGTGGCCCGCGCCGAACGCCGCGAGGACCAGGCCGTCGAAGCGCTCGTCGACGGCTTCGAGCAGCTCGCCGCCGTCGCCCATGGAGAGGGTCAGGAGAGCCACCCGTACGGGGCGGCGGGGGCGCAGCGGGCGGGGCACCGTGGGGTGCGCGGGACGGAGCAGGATGCGCGGGCGGCCCTCCACCAGCACGCCCAGGGGGCCCGCGCCGGGGGACGCGAAGGTGGCCGTGGAGGTGGTGTGCGTCTTGCGTACGTGCCGGGCGGCGTGGATCTCGTCGGCGAGGACCGCGACGACGCCGAGGCCCCGGCAGCCGGGGTCGGCGGCGACGGCGAGGGCCGCGGCCAGGTTGGCGGGGCCGTCGGCGCCCGGCCGGTCGGGGCGGCGCATCGCGCCCGTCACGGCGACGGGGGCGCCCGGGGCGCAGAGCAGGTCGAGGAGGAACGCGGTCTCCTCCAGGGTGTCGGTGCCCTGCACCACGACGACGCCGTGCCCGGCCCCGGTCTCCTCGTCGACGGCCGCCGCGAGCTCGGTGATGTCGTCGATGGTCAGGGAGGAGCTGGGCAGGCGGCGGAAGTCGCGCAGCCGGACCTCGGCCTCGGCCCCGCCCGTCGCCGCCGCTCCGGCCGGTCCGGCCAGTCCGGTCAGTCCGGCCAGCACCTCGGCGCCGCTGAGGCGGCCCACTCCCCCGCCGTGTGCGGAGATGGTGCCGCCGAGCGTGAAGACGGTGACGGTTGCCGCCATGGCTGCCTCGGCTCCCCCTGTGCGAACTCCCCCTGCGCGTACGGCGGATGCTCTCATACGCCCGGTGTCGCGCTGATCACTCCCGCCGCGATCGCCGCGTTCAGCATCGCGTGGTCCGCCTTGTTCCGGTCCGCGTAGCGCAGCGCGAAGTCGGCGAGGGCCCGGTCGAAGGTGTCGGAGGAGCCGAGGTAGGCCGCGATGGCTATGCGGTCGCCGGAGCGGGCGTGGGCGCGGGCCAGGGCGGTGCCGCAGAGCTGGGCGTAGGTGCGCAGCTCCGCGGGGTCCATCACGGTGACGTCGGCGGAGCCCTTCATGTCGCGCAGCTGGCGCCAGTAGTAGGCGCGGCCCTGGGGTCCGGTCATCCAGCCGAGGAAGATGTCGCCGGCCGCCTGGAGGAGGCGCTGGCCCGCGACGACGCGGTGGCCGGGATGGACGTACGGGCCGGTCGGCAGGTGGTCCTCCAGGACGGAGCGGACGGCCTCCTTGATCTGGAGGAAGAGCGGGTCGCCCGCGTCGCGCCCGGCGAGCAGGACGATGAAGCAGCGGGTGCCGACGCTGCCCACGCCGACGACCTTGCGGGCGGCGTCGACGAAGCGGTAGCGGTCGAGGAGGAGGCGGCGCTCCTCGGCGAGCGTGGAGCGGTAGTCGCCGAAGATCTTGCGCAGAGCGGCCATGTCGGGGGCCCCCGCGGGTTCGAGGAGGGGCGGGTCGTGGATGATGCGGCGGCGCCCGTCCACGAGTTCGGTGAGCTTGCCCAGGGCGTGGAGGCTGGTGCGGCGCCGGGCCCGGTCGAGGCTCGCGGCGGCGCGCTCGCGGCTGCGGCCCTCCCGGATGAGCGGCAGGAGCGCGTGGGCGTCGATGTGCTCGTACCAGGCGGCCAGTTCGCCGAGGCCCGCGAGGCGCCGCATCGCGGTCCGGTAGGCGCGGGCGGCGGCGCCTGCGGCCTGGTGGGCGCGGGCCTCGGTGTGGCCGTTCTCGTGGGCGGCGACGGCGACGCTGGCGGCGAGGCGCTTGACGTCCCACTCGAAGGGGCCGGGGTAGGTCTCGTCGAAGTCGTTGAGGTCGAAGAGCAGGGAGCGCTCCGGCGAGGCGAACACGCCGAAGTTCAACAGGTGGGCGTCACCGCAGAGTTGGACGGTCAGTCCGGTCCTGCGCTGCCCGGCGAGGTCGCCCGTCATGATCGCGGCCGCGCCGCGCAGGAAGGAGAAGGGCGACGCGGACATCCGGCCGTAGCGGATGGGCAGCAGCTCCTGGACCCGGTCCACGCCCTGCCGCTCCAGGACGGCGACGGGGTCGGGCCGGTCGGCCGCGGGGATCCAGGCCGCGTGCGAGGAGCGCGAGGCGCGCTTGCGGGCGGCTCTGCCCGTCTGGGCCCGTGCGGCCGGAGTGGTCATGCCCGCTGCTCCCCTCTCGGTCGGCGTGGCTTTCCCTTCGTAGCGGGTAACGGCCTCCCCTGGACAGCAGCCAAAACGGACGGAGGCGTACCCGCATGCCGGGTACGGCGAACGGGTGACCGAATCAGGGTGCCGTGGGAGCGGCCGGGGCGGCCGCCGCGGCCCAGTCGGCCACCCGCCGGGCGAGGGCGCGCCCCCGGACTTGGCCCAGGCACAAGGAGCAAAAGGGAAGGCGCGAAGCGCGGCCTTGGAAGAGGGTGGCGGGAGACGAGTGGGCGGTAGCCGTGGTCGCGGCAGCGGTGGTCGGTGATGTGCGGGGTGGCCCCGCCCTGGCCGCGGAGGTCCACGCGGACACGAGTCGGGCGGGGCCCGGTGGGCCCCGCCCTTCCCGCGTCAGCGGCTGTAGCGCATCAGCGCGCGCACCATGTGGCAGGTGATGTCCGACGGTGGGTGGATGCCCACGTCCTCCGCCATGCTGCGGATGCGGTTGTTGCTCGCCTGGTTCGGCACGTAGACGCCCGAGTCGAGCAGGGCGATGGCCAGGCGCATGGCCTTGAGGCGGCGGTTGTGCGTGATGTACCACTCGCGGGGCCGCCCGGCGGGCAGCGGCTTCTTCGCCAGCGGGGCGTACGGCATGTCGATGAGCAGGGGCTTCGGTATCAGTGCGGCAGCGGGCACAGGCATCCTCCTGACGCGGTCAGGGTCCCCCGTCGGGTACCCTCGAACACTTCCTTAATTCTACTGCCGGGCACTGACAATCGTCCCTGGCCAGACGGGTGTTGGACGGGTGTTGAGAGTTCGAACATCCACTCCGGCGCGATACCGTGCCGCCCATGGAGATCTGGATCAACCCCGCCTGTTCGAAGTGCCGCAGCGCCCTGAGCCTGCTCGACGCGGAGGGCGCCGACTACACGGTGCGCCGCTACCTGGAGGACGTGCCGAGCGCGGACGAGATCCGCGCCGTCCTGGACCGCCTCGGACTCGAGCCCTGGGACATCACCCGCACCCAGGAAGCCGTGGCGAAGGAGCTCGGTCTCGCCGACCGCGCGGCGTGGCCGCGGGACGCCTCCGGCCGTGAGCGGTGGATCACCGCGCTCTCGGAGCACCCGAAGCTCATCCAGCGGCCGATCATCACCGCGGCCGACGGCACGGCGGTCGTGGCGCGCTCGGAAGAGGCCGTGCGGGACGCACTCTCACGCTGAGTCGCCGAACACCTCGCGAGAGTCGCGTTCGCGAAGCATAAAGAGTCCGCCGAATCCATAGCCAACCGTCCCATAGTCGCAGCCAAGCGACCATAAAACCGTTACACACCGCCCCGTACGGTGGACCGCTCCATAGCGAACGCACACACCACGGGAAGGGGCGCGGCATGGGGCACGCGACGTCGGGCGGCGTATACGGAACGATCCTCGCGAGCGCCCTGCTGGCCGCGCTGCAGCGAGGGGAGCAGCCCTACACGCCGTACTACGACGCGTCCTGGGTCCTGGTCACGGCCGGCACGGCGGCGCTCGCGCACGGCTACGCGCGGCACATGTCCACGCACACGCCGGGCTCGGGCGCCCACCGCTGGCGGCAGTTGATACGCGTGCTCGGCGACGAGTGGCCGGTGATCGTGGCCTCCTGGCCGACCGTGATCCTGCTGGTCCTCTCCGGGCTCATGAAATGGCCGGAGACGCACGTCACTTACGTGGGGCTCATGCTGAACGCGGCGCTCCTCTTCGGCTGGGGCCTCGTCGGCGCCCTGCGCATGGGCTACCGCAGACGCTCGGCCGTCCTGATCGGGTTCGCCGACTCGGCCATCGCGCTGGGCATCGCGGCGGCCAACGCAGTGATCAAGTAGCGCGCCGCCGAAGCCTGCTGAGTGACGCCCGACGGAGCATCCCGGGTGACGCCCGCCACAAACACCCCAGGTAACACGCGGTTCACATGAGAGCAACGGACGAGAAATCGCCCGTTGGCAGGCTGCTCGACAGCACGCAGCACCCGCACGTTCTGCGTCGACCCGAGCGCCCTAAGGATGAGCCCGTGACGTTCAAGGCTGAGTACATCTGGATCGACGGCACCGAGCCGACCGCCAAGCTCCGTTCGAAGACCAAGATAATCGCGGGCTCCCCCGCCGGTCTCGACGCGCTGCCGATCTGGGGCTTCGACGGCTCCTCCACCAACCAGGCCGAGGGCCACGCCTCGGACCGCGTGCTGCGCCCCGTCGCCTCCTACCCGGACCCGATCCGGGGCGGCGACGACATCCTCGTCCTGTGCGAGGTGCTCGACATCGACATGACGCCGCACGCGTCCAACACCCGCGCCGAGCTCGCCGAGGTCTCGGCGCGCTTCGAGGCGCAGGAGCCGATCTTCGGCATCGAGCAGGAGTACACCTTCTTCGAGGGCGAGCGCCCCCTCGGCTTCCCCGTCGGCGGCTTCCCGGCCGCGCAGGGCGGCTACTACTGCGGCGTCGGCACGGACGAGATCCACGGCCGCGACATCGTCGAGGCGCACCTCGACAACTGCCTCAAGGCGGGCCTCGGCATCTCCGGCATCAACGCCGAAGTGATGCCCGGACAGTGGGAGTTCCAGGTCGGCCCGCTCTCCCCGCTGGAGGTCTCCGACCAGCTGTGGGTGGCCCGCTGGCTGCTCTACCGCACCGCCGAGGACTTCAAGGTCTCCGCGACCCTCGACCCCAAGCCGGTCAAGGGCGACTGGAACGGCGCGGGCGCGCACACCAACTTCTCCACGAAGGCGATGCGCGAGGGCTACGACGCGATCATCACCGCGTGCGAGTCGCTCGGCGAGGGCTCCAAGCCGATGGACCACGTCAAGAACTACGGCGCGGGCATCGACGACCGCCTGACCGGCCTGCACGAGACGGCCCCCTGGAACGAGTACACCTACGGCGTCTCCGACCGCGGCGCCTCGGTCCGCATCCCCTGGCAGGTCGAGAAGGACGGCAAGGGCTACATCGAGGACCGCCGCCCGAACGCGAATGTCGACCCGTACGTGGTGACGCGCCTCCTCGTCGACACCTGCTGCGCCGCCCTGGAGAAGGCCGGACAGGTCTGAGCCTCCCCCTGTCAGTGGCGCGTGCGAGGGTTGCGCCATGCTTCCCATCAAGGTCGAGACGGAGAACCGGCAGTCGCACCGCCGCATTTCGGCGGTGCGGCTGCGCGAGCTGGTGCACCGCATCGGGGGCGCGGGCGACCGCTTCCTGATCGTCGAGGGCATACCGGCCAGGCCGGGCGTCTTCGTCCAGGTGTGGCACGAACAGGGCGGGGAGTACGAGCTCCAGCACCGTACGGGCTCCGGCGTGCGCCACATGTTCAGCACCCGGCTCACGGACCCGGACCGGGTCGCCGACGCCATGGCCCGCTGGGCGCGGCGGGACACGGCGTGGGACGCGGGCATCGACTGGGAGGTGGACGACCTCGGCCCCGCCGCCGAGGTGGAGCCGCTGGAGCCGCGCGTGCGGGAGCGGGCCGAGGAGCATGTGCGGCGGATGCTGCGCCACGGCTACCTCGGCCTGGCCGAGCTCGCCGACGAGACCGTCTACCTGATGGACGACCCGGGCGCGGAGCCCGGCCCCGTCTCGAAGCCGCAGGCCCGCGAGATCGTGGAGCGGCTGTGGCTGGAGCGGCTCGACGAGCAGGACGGCTGGACCGGGGAGACCGACCCGGACCGCCTTGAGCGGGCGTTCGCGGAGCTCACCGCGAGCGGCATCACCGCGCGCGAGGACTTCACCTGCTGCCACGGCTGCGGGACGGCGGAGATCGGGGCGGAACGGGCGGACGGGGAGCGCGGGTTCGTCTTCTTCCACCACCAGGGCACCGAGAGCGCGGCCGAGGGGCACGGACTGGCCCTGTACTACGGCGAGTTCGAGGAGGCGGGCACCACGACGACGGCGGAGGTCGGCCACGAGGTCGTCGCGGCGCTCACCCGCGCGGGGCTGACCGCCGAGTGGGACGGATCGCCGGAGCGGGCCATCGAGCTGGGCGGCCTGGACTGGCGCAAGCGGCTCACAGGGTGAGAAGGATCCGTATCGGAGTGTGGAGGGGGGACTGTCGTGGCCGGGCCCATCTGTTTCAATGGGGGCATGGGAAGCTTTGCGAACGCCGCGCCGGGTCGTCACGACCTCGAGCCGTTCTGGCCTTCCCGTCAGCACCATGACTTCGACCGGGTGTGTTGCCGCGCGATGAACGCGCGGGCCCTCTAAAGCCGTTACCCCGGTCCTCTCCACAGCTCCCTCGCTGCACCGACCCCGGTACCGGCCTTCGGCCTGACGCGCATGACGTACGTCCTCGACGACTCCTTCGCGCGAAAGAGCTGACCTGCCATGGCGAACTCCCGTTCCTTCACGGCCACTTCCACCGTCGCCGCCCCCGCCGCCCCCGCCGGCCCCGTCCCGGCGCCGCCCTCCGCACGGGGCCGGCTGCGGGCAGTCGCGCCCGACGAGGTGGTGCAGATCACCGACTTCCTGCCGCCGGGCGCCACCTGGCTGCCCGCACCGCAGCACACCCTGCCGACGCTGCCGGGCCGGCCGCCGATGATCGGCTACCTGGTCCTCGTACCGGCCGGGCAGGAGCCCCCCGTGGCCGCCGAGCCGCCCGCCGCCGTCGGCGCGCCGCCCGAGGAGGCGGAGCCCGTCGCCGACGGGCCCGTGCGGATCGACGCCGCGCAGCGCTCCGCGCAGGTCGGCGGGCGGCCGCTCGACCTCACGTATCTGGAGTTCGAGCTGCTCGCCCACCTCGTCGCGCATCCGCACCGGGTGCACACCCGCGACCAGTTGGTCACCACGGTCTGGGGGTACGGGCACGTGGGCGACGGCCGCACCGTCGACGTCCACATCGCCCGGCTGCGGCGCAAGCTCGGCGCCGAGCACCGGCAGGCGATCCAGACGGTGCGGCGGGTCGGGTACAAGTACGCGCCGTAGGACCGATCTGGGCAGATCCGGGCAGATCCGGGCCGTTGCGTGCCGTTGCGTGCCGCTGAGGTCTGCCGGCAGCAGAAAGCTGTTCCGCTCGGCGGGGTCCGGCAGGCAGAGTCGGCGGCATGAGACTTCTGATGCTGGGCGGTACGGAGTTCGTGGGGCGAGCCGTCACGGAGGCGGCGCTCGGGCGGGGCTGGGAGGTGACCGTCTTCCACCGGGGACACCACCCGGCTCCCCCGGGCACCCGGGCGGTCCACGGCGACCGGCTCGCCCCTGACGGACTTGCCGCGCTCGCCGCGGACGAGGGCGAGTGGGACGTCGTCGTCGACACCTGGTCCGGGGCGCCGCGCGTGGTCCGGGACACGGCGCGGCTGCTCGCGGGGCGGGCGGGCCGGTATGTGTACGTGTCGAGCGCGTCGGTGTACCCGCACCCGCTGCCGGCCGGGTCCGACGAGAGCCACCCCGTCGTGGACGGCGACCCGGACGCGGACTCCGTGGCGTACGCGCAGGACAAGCGGGGCGGCGAGCTGGCGGCGGCTGCCGAGTTCGGCGACGAGCGGACGCTGTTCGCGCGGGCCGGTCTGATCCTGGGCCCGTACGAGAACATCGGGCGGCTGCCGTGGTGGCTGAACCGGGTCGCGCGCGGTGGGCCCGTACTCGCGCCCGGGCCGCGGGAGTTGGACCTGCAGTACATCGATGTGCGGGATCTCGCCAAGTGGGTCCTCGACGCGGCGGGGGCGGGGCTGCACGGGGCGTACAACCTGATCTCCCCCATCGCGCACACGACGATGGGGGAGTTCTTGGAGGCGTGCGTGGACGTGGCCGGAGCCGGAGCCGGTGCCGAGCTGCGGTGGGTGGAGCCGGATGCGCTCGCGGCGGCGGGGGTCGAGCCGTGGATCGAGCTTCCCGTGTGGATTCCGCCGGGCGAGCTGCACGACACGATCCACCGGACGTCCACGGAGAAGGCCGTGGCCGCGGGGCTGGTGGCCCGGCCGGTCCGGGAGACCGTCGCCGATACGTGGGAGTGGCTGGTCTCTCTGGGCGGGGCCGCCCCTCAGCGGGCCGACCGGCCCGTGGTGGGGCTTGCTCCTGAGAAGGAGGCGGCCTTGCTGAGGGGCGCTCCGGGTTTCGGCGACTTGCCCTCTTAGTAGTCGGCACCCGGCGAGTGGGGGCTGTGCCCACCCGTTCCGCCGTGCGGAACGCCTGCCCACAGCAGAGACGGCTCGGCGTGCTGGGACGGGTGGGCCTGCTGTGCCGGGATGTGGTCCTCCTCGCCGTGCGAGACCTTCGGGAGCCAGCGCAGCCAGCGCGGTGTGTGCCAGTTGCGGTCGCCCAGGAGTGCCATCAGGGACGGGAGGAGGATCATGCGGACCACCGTCGCGTCGAGGAGGACCGCCACGCCGAGGCCCACGCCCATCTGCTGCATGTCCTGCATCGACAGGGTGCCGAAGACCGCGAAGACCGCGACCATGATGACCGCCGCACCCGTCACCGCGCCCGCCGTGCGCGTGATGCCCTCGCGGATCGCCGAGCTGTTGTCGAGGCCGCGGTCGCGCATCTCGCGGATCCGGGAGACCACGAAGACGTGGTAGTCCATGGAGAGGCCGAAGAGGACGACCAGGACGAACAGCGGCATCCAGTTCTCGATCGCGCCGACCTTCTCGGAGCCGATCAGCTCCGCGCCCCAGCCGTGCTGGAAGACGGCCGTCATGACGCCGTAGGCCGCGCCCACGGAGAGGAGGTTGAGGGCGATGGACGTCACCGCGATCACCGGTGAGCGGAAGCTGAACAGCATCAGCAGGAACGTGACCGCCGCGATGAACGCGAAGACCGGCACGATGCCGCTGCTGAGCTGATCGCTGAAGTCCTCGGACTCGGCCAGGTCACCGCCGACGTACGCCTCCACGTCGTCCTGTCCCTCGAAGGCCGCGGGGACCGTGGTGTCGCGGAGGTCGTGCAGGGCCTTCTTCGCCGCCGCGTCCGTGCCGCTGCCGGGGAGCGGGACCGCGATCTCGGCGACGTCCGCCCCCTTGTGGACGGTCAGTTCGGCGTCCCGGCCCGCTTGCTCCGTGAGGGAGTCGAGGGTGTTCGTGAGCTTCCGGTCGGTGATGTCGGGGGCCTTCACCACCACCCGCGCCGGGGCCGGTCCGCCCGGGAACTCGTCGGTGATCTTCTTGTACGCGACGGAGAGCGGCGCGTCGGAGCCGAACTGCTTCTCCAGGCCGAGCTGTTCGGTCTTCATGCCGACGGCGGGGGCCGCGAGGGCGAGGAGCAGGACCACGCCCGCCACCGTGAAGAACTTGGGGGCGGCCAGGACCGGCCGGAGGAACGTCTTCGCGAGGCCGCCGCCCGCGGGTGCGCCCCGCTTGGGGCGGCGGCGGTTCAGGAACGGGATGCGGCCCGCGTTGACCTTGTCGCCGAGCCCGGCCAGGAGCGCCGGGAGGACCGTGACGGAGCCCAGCATCGCCACGCACACCACGAGGATCGTGGCGACCGCAAAGCCCTTGAAGAGGAGCAGGCCGGAGAGGAACATGCCCGCCATCGCCACCATGACCGTCAGGCCCGACACCAGGACCGCGCGGCCGCTGGTGGCCGCGGCGATGCGCAGGGCCGTGTCCGCGTCGCGGCCCGCGGCCCGTTCGTCGCGCTCGCGGCGCAGGTAGAAGAGGCAGTAGTCGACGCCCACGGCCATGCCCATCAGGAACATCACCGAGTACGTCGTCTCGAAGATGTGCACGGCGTGGCTGGCGAGACCGAGCAGGCCGAAGGCCGCCACGCACGCCGTGAGCGCGAGTCCGACCGGGAGCAGCGCCGCCACCACGGCGCCGAACGCGACGAGGAGGATGCCGAGGGCCAGCGGGACGGCCGTGAACTCGGCGGACTTGAGGTCGTCGGAGAGCAGGTCGTTGAGGTGCTTCTCCGAGCTGGCATCGCCGAACTGGTAGACGTGGACGCCGTCTTCCGCCCCGGCCTCCCGTGCCTTGTCCACCGCGTCGAGCACGGGCTGCACCTGGTCGGCCGCCTTGTCGGAGGCGCCCTTCATCTGGAAGCGGAGCAGCGCGTCCTTGCCGTCCTCGGAGGCGAGCGGCGGCTGCAGCCCGGTGATCTTCCCGGTGTCGCGCAGGGCGCCCGACAGGTCGGCGGCCGCCTCCTTCCAGCCCCCCGCCGTCCGCGCCGAGACCATGACCAGCTCGCCGGCGGGCTCGTCGACGCCCGCGTCCTTGAGGATGGCGGCGGCCCGGCCCGAGTCGCCGGTGCCCATCTCGTCGTCGTCCGCGGTCACCATGCCGGTGCCGCCGCCGACGACCGTCGCGAGCACGACGAAGAGCAGCCAGCCGAGAATGGCCTTCTTGCGGTGGTGCGCGCTCCACACACCGAGCCGTGCCGCGAGGTTCTGCCTCTTGGCGTCCATGGGTTTCCCCCCGAGTGAGTAAACGTCGAACAAGCCGATGAAGACGCGGCCAACGCTAGAAATCGGGGGCTCCCCCACCCAGCCGCCGAGGCCCCCTCTCGGTGAAGCACAGGGCGAGGCCGGGGGGTGTCGTCAGGTACACCACGGGCCGGGTGCCGGGCCCAATGACCTCGCGCGGGCCGACCAGGGAGACTGTCTGTCGTAACAGATCGAGGAGAGGGACATCATGGGGAAGTCACGGGTGGGGCGAGCAGTGGTCGCGGGGGTGCGCGGACTGCAGCTGTCGATCGTCTCGCTGGCGGGCGGGATCATCTACTTCGTGCTCTCGGTCGTGTCGATCTGCCTCATCCTGGTGGGCATCGGCATCTTCACCACGCCCGTGGTCCTCACGGGGCTGCGCAAGCACGCGAACCTGCGCCGGGTGCAGGCCGGCGAGTGGTCCGGCGTGCACATCCCGATCCCGTACCGGGCCTTCCCCCCGAACATGAAGACCGGCGTGCGCGGGCAGGCACAGCGCTGCTCGCTGATGCTGAAGGACCCGGCGACCTGGCGGGATCTGCAGTGGCTCCTGGCCGACATGACGGCGGGCTACGTCATCGCGCTCCTCGCGGCCCTGCTGGCCCCCCTGTACCCGGTGTACGGCTGGGTGCTCGCCCTCGGCGTGTGGAAGCCGATCCACGAGGCGGGCGGCGGTGAGTGGTACGGCTTCATCCACGTCCAGTCGCAGACGGACGCCAACTACGCGGCGCTGCTCGGCACCGCGCTGCTCGTCGTCGGTCTGTTCACCACGCCCGCCCTGCTCCGCGCCCACTTCCTGCTGGCCCGCGGCATGATCGCCCCCACCGCCGCGATGCGCGAGCGCGAACTGGCGTTGCGCGTGGACCACTTGACCGAGACCCGGCACGACGCCGTGGACACCTCCGCCGCCGAGCTGCGCCGCATCGAGCGCGATCTGCACGACGGGGCGCAGGCCCGGCTGGTCGCGATGGGCATGGACCTCGGCACCATCGAGGCGCTGATCGAGAAGAACCCGGCGAAGGCCAAGGAGATGATCGCCCAGGCGCGGCAGAACTCCGGCGAGGCCCTGACCGAGCTGCGCGACCTGGTGCGCGGCATCCACCCGCCGGTGCTCGCCGAGCGCGGCCTCGGCGACGCGGTGAAGGCGGTGGCGCTGCGCCTGCCCGTCGACATCGAGGTCGACGTCGAACTGCCGGGCCGGGCCGAGGCGCCGGTGGAGGCCGCGGCGTACTTCGCGGTGAGCGAGGTCCTGACGAACGTGGTCAAGCACGCGGCGGCGGACCGCGTCTGGGTGGACGTGCACCACGCGGAGGGCATGCTGCGGATGGCGGTCACGGACAACGGCAAGGGCGGTGCCCAGGTCGGGACGGGCTCGGGGCTGAGCGGGATCGAACGCCGACTCGGTACATTCGACGGCGTACTGGCCGTCAGCAGTCCCGTTGGCGGCCCGACCATGGTGACCATGGAGATCCCTTGCGAGTTGTCCTAGCCGAAGATCTCTTCCTGCTGCGCGACGGCCTGGTGCGGATGCTGGAGGCATTCGACTTCGAGATCGCGGCTGCCGTCGAGACGGGCCCCGAACTCACCAAGGCCCTCGCGGAGCTGGAGCCGGACGTCGCCGTCGTGGACGTCCGCCTGCCGCCGTCCCACACGGACGAGGGCCTGCAGTGCGCGCTCGCCGCGCGCCGGGCCCGGCCGGGGCTGCCGGTGCTCGTGCTCTCCCAGCACGTGGAGCAGCTGTACGCGCGCGAGCTGCTCGCGGACGGGAACGGCGGGGTGGGATATCTGCTCAAGGACCGGGTCTTCGACGCGGACCAGTTCATCGACGCGGTGCGCCGGGTCGCGGCGGGCGGCACCGCGATGGACCCCACGGTGATCCAGCAGCTCCTGTCGCGGCGCTCGGCGGCCGACCACCCCCTTGCCAAGCTCACGCCGCGCGAGCGGGAGGTCCTTGAACTGATGGCGCAGGGCAGGTCGAACGCGGCGATCGCGGCGCAGCTCGTGGTGACGGAACGGGCGATCGCAAAGCACACGTCGAACATCTTCGGGAAACTCGATCTGCCGGTTTCGGACGACGACAATCGCCGGGTGCTCGCGGTTCTCGCATATCTGGACCAGGGCCGCTGATCGCTGAACGCGATGGGGTTCTGATGCGTATGTAGCCCCATGCGACGTACCCCACAACGCAGTTCACGGAAACGATCAAAACTGTCCCGGCGTCTCGTCACCGCCGCAGCCGCGCTCTTACTGGGGGGTGGCGGCCTGATCGCGGTGAATTTCTACGCGAATGCCGAGGACGGACCGGATGCCGCGCCGCCCGACCCGGCGGCGCGGATGGCGACCATCGACTGCCCCGATGCGACCGACCGGCTGCCGGAGGTCCCGCGGGACGAGCAGGCCGAGCGGGACCGCCGGCTCGCCGACCTGGACAGTCAGATCACCGAGGCGTACACGCGCTTCCAGGAGTCGGCCGACCAGCAGTCCGTGCTCGGCCCCCTTGAGCAGCAGCGCCGTACCACGCTCGACCAGCTGGGCCCCGGCCTCGACGACCTGGCCCCCTGCACCCTGCGCGCCGCCGACGGCACCGGGCAGCCCAGCGGCGGCGGAGCGGCCCCTCCCCCGCAGGGCAACGGCCCCGACGCGGGCGACTTCGTCCCCATCACCTCCGTCCGCCCGAACGCGGCCCTCCCCCGCGAGCGGCGGGGCGCGTCCCGTGGCAGCTTCACCACGAAATGCGGGCGCAACGAGAACGGCAAATTCAATCCCGACAACGTCATCGTGGCGCCCGGTGTGAGCAATGGCGCGCACCATATGCACGACTACGTGGGAAATCAGGCGACGGACGCCTTCGCGAGCGACGACGATCTCGCGAACGGGGCGACGAGCTGCCGCAATCAGGGCGACAAATCCACGTACTACTGGCCGGTGCTCCGCCTGCGGAACGGAAAGGCCGAGAACGACGCCGGAGCCGACGGCGGCGGAAAGGACCAGAACGTCGGGGAGATCCAGACCCCGGCCGCGGTCACCCTGAAGTTCGCCGGGAGCCCGGTGAGCAAGGTCGCCCCCATGCCGCGCTTCCTGCGCATCATCACCGGCGACGCGAAGGCGTTCACCAACGGCGACGCGAACGCCAACGCCTCGTGGAGCTGCACCGGCTTCGAGAACCGGCAGCTGAAGGACAAGTACCCCATCTGCCCGCGCGGTTCGAAGGTCGTGCGCACCTTCCGCTTCCAGAGCTGCTGGGACGGGCGGAACACGGACAGCGCGGGCCACCGCACGCACGTGGCGTTCGCGGACCGGCGCACGGGTGCCTGCCCGCAGGGGTTCCGGGCCATCCCCCAGCTGGTGCAGCGCATCGTGTACGACGTGCCGCCGGGGCCCGGCTTCGCCGTCGACTCGTTCCCCGAGCAGCTGCACAAGCCGGTCACCGACCACGGCGACTTCATCAACGTCTTCGACCAGCGCCTGATGCGCAGGGTCGCCGACTGCCTCAACTCGGGCCGCGCCTGCGCCTGATCGCGGCCGGGTCACATGCCACCGTGGTGGCCGCCGTCCCCGTGTTCATGCCCGGCGGCCACCACGGTCCCGCCCAGCCGCTCGCGCACCTCGGCGACCGTCCGCGCCGAGCCGACCGCGATCCACTTCCGGCCGATCAGATACGTGCCCCCATAGGCCCGCGCCTCCGCGAACCACTCTGACTGGCCACGGTCAGTTGTAAAGGTTGCGAGGACAAAGCGACGGGAACCTTTCTTGCAGGTGGCCTGCCGTAGGTCGGCGGCATCCGTCGTGATGTCGGGCGCACAGCGCGCCCTGACCGCCAGCTGCTCCAGACTTCCGTGTGCCGTCCGAGGTGTGCCGTCACCGCCTGAGCCGCATCCCGCCACCAGCGCCAGCACTCCCACACCCATGCCCAAAAGCGCGCCTCGCGCTGCCCGCATGACCCGCACGTCCTCACTCATCCCTTCAGGCGATCCCAACTCGCCATCTCCGTATGCACCGTTGAGCACCGACGTACGCCCGGATACCGTGCGCCGCAGCCAGCGGCCCGCGACACAGGGGGTACACATGTCCGAACCGTCCCGACGTTCCGTGCTCGGCGCGGCCGGTGCCATCGGCATCGGCACGGCTCTCAGCGGGGTGGCGCTGCCCGCACAGGCGGTGGAGCGCCCCGCCTCAAGTACGGATTCCGCGCGCGCAGCGCTCAAGAGAGTCCTGCCGCAGCACGCGGACCAGTTCCACCTCAGACTCGTCCCCGCCCAGGGGAACCGCGATCGCTTCCGGGTCACGGGAGCCACCGGCCGCATCGAGGTGTCCGGCACCTCACCCGCCGTACTCCTGACGGGAGTTCACTGGTACCTGAAGTACGCGTGCGGGGCGCACATCGCGTGGAACGGCAGCCAGCTCGACCTGCCGCGCCGCCTGCCCGCCCCCGGCAAGGAGCTGACCCGCGAGACGGCGCTGCCGCACCGGTTCGCGCTGAACGACACCAACGACGGGTACACCGCCCCGTACGCCGACTGGGCGTACTGGGAGCGGATGATCGACGTCCTGGCGCTGCACGGCTGCAACGAGGTCTTCGTGATGGCGGGCGCCGAGGCGGTCTACCACCGCGTCCTGAAGGACTTCGGCTACTCCGACGCCGAGGCCCGCGCCTGGCTCCCCGCGCCCTCGCACCAGCCGTGGTGGCTGCTGCAGAACCTCTCCGGATACGGGGGTCCGCTCTCCCCCGAACTCATCGCGCGGCGCGCCGAGTTGGGCAAACGCATCTGCGACCGGCTGCGCGCGCTCGGCATGGCCCCGGTCCTGCCCGGCTACTACGGCCACGTCCCCGACGGCTTCGTGAGCCGCAACGGCGGGGACGCGCGGGTCGTGCCGCAGGGCACCTGGCACGGCTTCAAGCGCCCCGACTGGCTGGACCCGCGCACACAGTCCTTCGCCAAGGTGGCGGCGTCCTTCTACCGCCACCAGGACGACCTCTTCGGCGAGGCGGGCCACTTCAAGATGGACCTGCTGCACGAGGGCGGCACGGCGGGCGACGTGCCGGTGCCGGACGCCGCGAAGGGCGTGGAGCGGGCGCTGCGCGCGGCGAGACCCGGGGCGACCTGGGTGATCCTCGGCTGGGAGGCGAACCCCCTGCCCGAGCTCCTGGACGCCATCGACAAGAAGAAGATGCTGATCGTCGACGGGGTCTCCGACCGCTTCACGAGCGTCACCGACCGCGAGAAGGACTGGGGCGGCACGCCGTACTGCTTCGGCACGATCCCCAACTTCGGCGGCCGCACGACGATCGGCGCCCGCGCCCACATCTGGATGGACAAGTTCTTCGCCTGGCGCGACAAGCAGGACAGCGCCCTGGCGGGCACGGCGTATCTGCCGGAGGCGACGGACCGCGACCCGGCGGCCTTCGAGCTCTTCTCCGAACTGGCGTGGACGGAGCGGAAGATCGACCGGGCCGCGTGGTTCTCGGACTACGCGGACTTCCGCTACGGCGACCGCGACCGGAACGCCCGGTCCGCGTGGCGGGCCCTGCACGACACGGCCTACCAGCAGACCGCCGTGGAACGCAGCGACCCGCACGACTCGCTCTTCGCGGCCCGCCCCGACCTGGCCGCGAACCGCGCCGCCGAGTACGCGCCGCGCGCGCTCACCTACGACCCGGCCCGCTTCGACGCGGCGCTCGCGGGCCTGCTGGCAGTGACGGGAACGCTCCGCGGCTCGGCCGCCTACAAGTACGACCTCGTCGACGTGGCCCGCCAGGCGGTGGCTCACCGCAGCCGCCAGCTCCTGCCGCAGCTGCGCTCGGCGTACACGCGCAAAGACCGGGAAACCTTCAAGGCCCTGTCGACCCTGTGGCTGAAACTGATGGCCCTCTCGGACGACATCACGGGCACCAACTCGGCGTTCCTGCTGGGGCCTTGGGTGGACCAGGCGCGCCGCCTCGCGACGAACGACGCCGAGCGGGCCGAGTTCGAGCGGACCGCGAAGGTGCTCATCACGGTGTGGGGCGACCGGCCCACCTCCGACCCCGGCAAGCTGCACGAGTACGGCAACCGCGAGTGGCACGGCCTGATGGCCGACTTCTACACGCCCCGCTGGAAGAAGTGGCTGGACGAACTCGCGGACGCGCTCGCGGCGGGCCGGGAGCCGAAGCCGGTGGACTGGTTCGCGGTCGAGGAACCGTGGACGCGCGAACGCAAGGACTACCCGCTGCGCCCGGTGGCCGACCCGTACCGGACGGCGACGCGGGTCCGGGACACCCTCGCGGCGGCGCCCTACCAGGGCTCGCTGTCCGTGACGGCCGACCCGCCGGCGTTCCCGCCGGGCGGACACGCGCGCGTGGAGGCGGAGTTCCGCAACGTCAACGGGCTGCGGGCGACGGGCAAGGTCGACTTCGCGCTCACCGGGATCGACGCGGAGCCGGAGGGCCCGACGTCGCTGCCGAGCGTTCCGGCGGCGGGGAAGGGCAGCGTGAAGTGGCAGGCGAGCGCGCCGAGTTCACCCTTGGACCGGCCGCTGCGGCCCCTTCCTTACAAGATCGCCGTCCAGTACGGCCCGAAGGGCGAGCCCCGGGTGACCTCGGTGCACGAGGGCACGCTGTACGAGGCGGGGCCGCTGAGCGAGGGCTGGAAGACGTACACGAACAGCGCGGCGGTCTTCGGCGAACTGGAGGGCAAGTACGCGATCAACGGGGCGGGCGCGGACCTGTGGAAGGGCACGACGGAGTTCGGCGCGCTCTACCGGGCGGGGGCGTTCAAGGACGGCGTCTCGGTGACGGTGAAGGTGACGTCGCAGGACGCGACGGGGCCGTGGGCGCGGGCCGGGATCATCGCCCGCGACAGCATGGCCACGCCCGGCTCGAAGGGGATCGTGGACCTGGCGGTCACCCCGGCGAACGGGGTCGTGCTGTCGTACGACACGAACGGAGACGGGACGCTGGACACGTACAAGAGGATCACGGGGGTGAAGGCGCCGGTGCTGCTGCGGCTCTCGTGGGCGGGGGGTTCGGTCACGGGGGCGTGCTCGACGGATGACGGGGCGTCTTGGCGGACCGTCGCCACGGTGCCGGCTTCCGGGGCGGGCGGGGCTCAGGATGTGGGGATGTTCATGAGCGCGACGAATGGGGGTGACGGGGGGCGCGGGACGGTGGAGTTCGGTGAGTGGGGGCTGAGCTAGCGCCTCCGGCGGCCTTTCCCCGATCCCGCCCCTTCCCGAACCCGCCGACTCCGTCGGCCCTGGGGCACCCGATATCGCCCTAAGGGCTCGTCCTCAATCGCCGGACGGGCTGATTCAGCCCGTCCGGCGATTGAGGACGAGGCGCGTTCAGCGCCGACAGGGGGTCCAGGGGCGCAGCCCCGGGACGGGTGCCCCACCCAAAGGAGCGGCCCTGCAAGGGGGTTGACCAGCCACCGGTCAGGCGCCCCCGCCCGTGAAAAGTGACCGTAAGACGAATCGCTCGTTTTGCTGAACGTGTCGTCCCAAGCGCAGTCCCCGGAAGCCGCCCCCAAGACCGCCGCCGCCCCCGTCGTCGACGTGGACCAGGCCGAGGCCGCTCTCGTCGAGCACTACCCACGGCTGGTCCGGCTCGCCTACCTGGTGCTGCCGCCCAGCCTCGGCCGCAACCGCCGGGTGCTCACCGCCCACGCGCTCACCCAGCGCGCCCTCCCCCGCAACCGCACCACGGGCGACGCCGCCGTCGTCCCGGGCCAGGGGGCACCTCCCACGCCCTCAAGGCAGTGGGGGAGCAGCGCGGAGGGCGGGCGCAACGGGGACCCGGGCTACGCCTTCGTACGCCTGCGGGTGCTGCGCACCGCGCTGGAGGCCGGGCTTCCGCTGCGCCGCAAGGCGTGGCCGAAGCGGGCCCAGCTGCCGCCGCTGCTGCCGCACGTGTGGGGCCTGCGGCTCTTCCCGCGTTCGGGGGGCGCCGATGAACTGGCCCTGGATCAGCGGCTTTCCGCGCTGTCCGGGCCCGCCCGCGCCGCGTACGTGCTGCGCGGCCTGGAGCAGCTGGGCGACACCGACGTACGGAAGGTGCTGGCCGCCGCGGGGCTCACGGAGGCGGCCGCGGCGGACGCCCTCGTGGAGGCCGAGTCCGTGGCGCCGCAGTACGCGCTGCTGGACTCCCCCGAGTTCGACCCCTGCTCGCTGCAGGCGCGGCCCACCGACCTGATGCGGCGCAGGCAGCACATGAAGGCCGCCGGGGTCGCGGCCGCCGCGGCCCTGCTGTGCGGGGCGCTGCTCGGGCTCCCGGGCGACGGCTGGGGCCCTGACGGCGCCGCCGCACCCCCGTACGCGCAGAACCCGGCGGGTCAAGCGGCCCTGGACCCGGGCCAGTTGACGAAGGTCGCGCCCGCCGCGTGGAAGCGTTCGGCGCGCACCGACTTCTCCGTGTGGCCCGCGCGCGGATCGCTCACCGGCGACAAGGCGCTGCTGCGGCGGGCCCTCGCGGTGTGGGCGCGGCCCGGCGAGTCGGTGCAGGTCTCGGCGACGCCCGCCACCCCGGCGGGCGCCCCGCCCGGGCCCGCCCAACTGCTGTACGCGGGCGAGGTCGACGCGGCGCGCGTGGTGCTGTTCTACGACGGTCTGCGGCTCGTCCGGTACGCCGAGCCCGCGTCGGGCACGGCGGGCGCGGCCCTCGACTTCGCGCGGGTCGACGGGGCGACGGGGGCGGAGGCGGGGGCCGTGGTGCTGAACCGCGCCGACGGCAACGTCCGCTATCTGACGGCGCCCTGGGTGAGTGGCGCGTCGGTGCGGGACCTGCTGAAGCCGGGGGCCGCGGCGTCGTCCCTGCACCGGTCGGCCGACGGCGTGACGAGCCCCTTCACGAGCCCCGCGCTCGCCCGTACCTGCGCGTCCTGGAACACGCTGCAGCTCCGCGACAACAGCGGCACGTCGCGCCTCATGACCGACCTCGGGGAGCTCGCCCCCGCCCACCTCACGTCGGGCGGCCCGGCCGCGCCGCACGAGGCGAGCCCCGCGGCGTGGTCGCGGCTCGCCTGCTCGCTGGCGTCCGTGCGGGCGCACGGGGTGCGGTCGGTGAACTCCTGGAGCTACGCCCGCCAGACGCTGCCCGAGGGGAACGGGGCGGCGGAGTGGGCGTGTACGCGGGCGGAGACGTGGCGGGGCGGCGGGAGCCGGGTGCTCGCGCAGTTCGCGGGGCCCGGTTCCGGGGCGGCCGCGGTGGCGGCCAAGGCGGAGGACTCCCCCGCCTGCGGCGAGCGCGATCCGCTGGTGCTTGCGGGGGTGCTGTGGAAGTCCCGGGCGGGGCAGTGGTATCTGCTCGGCGCCGGGAGCAAGGGGGTCACTTCGGTGACGGCCTCGGGGGGCAAGAAGGTGCCGGGCAACGTGCTGGCGGTGCCGACGAAGCGGTCGGCGAAGGCGAGCTTGAGCGGACGCCTGGCGAACGGGGCGAAGGTGTCGACGCTGCGCTGACCCATCGCGACGGGAAAAGGGGCCGCACACCCCCTACCCCCCGCCACCTACCCATCAGTACATTGACGCCATGTCTAATACGAAGAGCCGGTCGACGGAGCCCGAGCCCATAGTCGAGGAACGCGTGCCGCTCAAGGCGCGCAAGGTCTCCTTCTCCTGGGAGGACACCCCCCTCCACTGGGTCCCGGACGACCCCTTCACGACGCACACCATCAACGTCCTGCACCTCCTGCTCCCGGCGGGCGAACGCTGGTTCGTGCACGTCTACAAGCAAGTCCTGCCGTACATCACCGACGACCGCCTCCGCGAGGACGTCATCGGGTTCATCGGCCAGGAGGCCATGCACTCGCAGGCTCACGACGAGGTCCTGCCCCACCTGAGGGAGCAGGGCCTCGACCCCACCCCCTACACCGCCCAGGTCGACTGGCTCTTCGAGAAGCTGCTCGGTGACCGGACCCTCCCGCCGGGCAAGCCCCGCACGTGGTGGCTCATGGAGCGCGTCGCGATGATCGCGGCCATCGAGCACTACACCGCCTTCCTCGGCGACTGGGTGCTGAACGCCGACGAGTTGGACCGGCGCGGGGCCGACCCCACCATGCTGGACCTGCTGCGCTGGCACGGGGCCGAGGAGGTCGAGCACCGGTCGGTCGCCTTCGAGCTCTTCATGCACGTCGACGGGGGCTACCGGCGCCGCGCCAGGACCTGGGCCACCGCCTTCACCGCCCTCGTCTTCCTCTGGCAGCGCGGCGCCCGCTTCTTCATGGAGAACGACCCGACGCTCGTCGACGGCAAGGCGAGCTTCAAGGACTTCTACCGGCGGGGGCGCGCGGGGACGCTGCCCACCACCGGCGCCATGATCCGCTCCATCCCCCGCTATCTGAGCCGGAGTTACCACCCCTCCCACGAAGGCAGCACCGAGCAGGCCGTCGCCTACCTCGCCTCCTCCCCCGCTGCCCGAGCCGCCGAGAAGGGTGCCGCCTGACATGCCCCGCCCCCGCATCCGCACCGTCCTCCTCGTCGCCGGAGCCGCCCTCACCGCCCGGCGCGTCCAGCGGGCCATGCGGCGCCGCATCGACGGCTCCCCGCTGTGGCCGCTGCCCGCCCTGGAGGAGCCCGTCTCCGGGCGGCCCCGCTCGCGCGCGCTCACCCTCACCGTCGCGCGGCACGAGACGGTCGCCGAGGGCGTCGTCCAACTGCGCCTGGAAGGGCCGGACTTGCCGCCCTGGGAGCCGGGGGCCCACCTCGACCTCGTGCTGCCCTCGGGGCTCGTACGGCAGTACTCCCTGTGCGGGGATCCGGAGGACCGGTCCTCCTACACCCTCGCCACCCGGCTCATCGGCCCGGACGAGGGAGGCCGCGGCGGCTCGCGCGAGGTGCACGAGGAGCTGCGGGCGGGCGCCGAGGTCGAGGTGCGCGGGCCGCGCAACCGGTTCCCGCTGGCCGACGCGCCCGCGTACGTCTTCGTGGCGGGCGGCATCGGGATCACCCCGATCCTGTCCATGGTGCGGGCCGTCGAGGCCGCCGGGAAGGACTGGCGGCTGCTGTACTGCGGGCGCACCCGGGCCTCCATGCCCTTCCTCGAAGACGTGCACAAGCTCGGCGGAACGCCCGGCGGGGCCGCGGAGGGCCGGGTCACCGTCGTCGCCGAGGACGAGAGCGGGCGGCCCGATCTCGACGCCTACCTCGCCACCGGTACCGGCCCCGCCGGTGCAGCCGGTGCCGCCGGTGCCGCCGTATACGTCTGCGGGCCCGAAGGGCTCATGGACGCCGTCGCCGGCGCCCTGCCCGAGGGGTGCGCACTGCACCTGGAGCGGTTCGCGCCGCACACCTCGTCCGACGGCAACACCGCCTTCGAGGTCGAACTGCGGCGCAGCAAGCGCACGGTGGCCGTCGCCGCGGACACCACGGTGCTCGCCGCCGTGCGCGAGGAGCTGCCCAACACCGCGTACTCCTGCGAGCAGGGCTTCTGCGGGACCTGCCAACAGCGCGTCCTGGAAGGTGAGATCGACCACCGTGACGAGCTCCTCACGGACGCGGAGCGTGGCGACGCGATGCTGATCTGTGTCTCCCGGGCCCGTGGCGAGCGGATCGTGCTCGACATGTGAGACGCGCGATCCGGAAGGCGAACGGGCCGAAGGACCTGGGCCGTTGGGCACCCGGCCGCGCTCGGTAAGGTGTTCGCATGACAACCGGGGTGCGCCGCAGGATGGGAGTCGAGGAGCGGCGGCAGCAGTTGATCGGGGTCGCGCTCGATCTGTTCAGCCACCGCTCTCCCGACGACGTCTCCATCGACGAGATAGCAGCGGCCGCGGGCATCTCGCGCCCGCTGGTCTACCACTACTTCCCCGGGAAGCTCAGCCTGTACGAGGCGGCGCTGCAGCGGGCGGCCGACGATCTCGCGGAGCGGTTCGTGGAGGCCCACGAAGGGCCGCTCGGCGCCCGGCTGCTGCGGGTCATGGAGCGGTTCCTGTCGTTCGTGGACGAGCACGGGCCCGGGTTCTCCGCGCTGATGCGGGGCGGACCGGCGGTGGGGTCCTCCACGACCAACGCCCTCATCGACTCCGTACGGCAGGCCGCCTACGTCCAGATCCTCGCCCACCTGGGCATCGAGGATCCGCCGGCCCGGCTTGAGCTGGTCATCCGCTCCTGGATCTCGCTCGCCGAGTCGACGGCCCTGATCTGGCTGGACGGCCGCCGCATCCCGCGCGCCGAGCTGGAGCTCCAGCTGGTGCACGACTTCGCGGCGCTCACGGCGGTCAGTGCCGCGTACGACGAGGAGATGGCGGCCGTGCTGCGCCGGGTCCTTGCGGCGGAGCCCGCGGACGGGCCGTTCGCCGACCTGATCGCCCGCCTCTTCGCGCTCGCCCCGCAGCCGGCCGCCGCCCCCTGAGCCGCGGGGGCTCGCGTCAGGCTTGCTGCGCGAACTTCCGGTAGGTGACGTCGAGTTCGCGGACCTCGGCGGAGGCGTGCAGGGTGCGCCCCGGGGTCGGCTTCACATGATCCCGTACGAGTTCCAGGGCCGCCTCCGAGAGCCGCGCCCTGACCTCGGCGGGGCGGCCGGGCAGCAGCCCGATCACGAGGTGCACGACGTCGTGGCCGTCGGCCGCGGCGCCCACGACGGTCGTGTCGGTGCGCACGAAGCGGGCCTTGCAGGCGTCGAGGGGGACGTTGTCGACCGTCTCGTGGAGCAGGGTGTGCAGGGCGAGCGCGAGGCCGCCGCGGTCGAAGGAGTCGGTGAGCTGCTCGGAGTAGTCGACGGTTATCTGCGGCATGGAGACCTCCTGCGTGCGCGTGCCCGAACGGGCAGCCTTACCGTGATCGTCATGACAGTACAGCTGGTGGTCCGCAGGGCGGGCGAGAGAGATGTCACCACCCTCGTGGACCTCTTCGACGGGGCGGCACGCTGGATGCTCGACCACGGCATCGAGCAGTGGCGCCCCGGCGAGCGGGACGCCGCGCACTTCCGCAAGCGGATCACCGCCGGCGAGGACGAGGTCTGGCTCGCCCACCGCGACGGCGCCGTCGCCGGTGCCTACGAGTTGTGGTGGTCCGACGAGGAGGCGTGGGGGCCGCAGCCGCCGGTCGCCGGGTACGTGCACCGGCTGATGACGCACCGCGCGGCCCCGCCCGGGACCGGCCGGCTGCTGCTCGCCGACGCCGAGCGGCGGATCCGGGACGCGGGGCGCGCCCTGTCCCGCCTGGACTGCGAGTCGGCCAACCCGCGGCTGCGGGCGTACTACGAAGGGGCCGGGTACGCGGCCGTCGGCGAGCCGCGGAAGAAGGAGAACGGGGAGCGGAAGTACAGCGTGATCCGCCTCGAAAAGCCGCTCGGCTAGCCCGAGTTGTGCAGGCGGAGCGCCAACAGGGCGATGTCGTCGTCCCGTTCGTGCCCGAAGCAGTTCAGGAGCGTGTCGCACAGGGCGGTGACGCCGAGGGGGGCGTCGGCCGCCGCGGTGCGCAGGTGCTCCATGGAGATGGCGAGGTCGGTGCCGCGGTTCTCGATGAGGCCGTCGGTGACCATCAGGAGCCGGTCGGCGGCGGTGAGCGCCGTCTCGGTGGGCGGCGGGCGGTCCAGGCCGAGGCCGAGCAGCGGTCCGCTCGCCGCGACGTAGCGGGCGTCACCGGTGTCCTGGACCAGGAGCGGCGGGATGTGGCCCGCGTTCGCGACGCGGGCCCGGCCCGTGTCCGGGTCGATGAGGGCGAGGCAGAGCGTGGCCGTGACGTCCGGGTGGTAGCGCTGCAGCATCCGGTCCAGGCACCGGGCCAGGACGGCCGGGTCGGACTCCTCCAGGCAGTACGCGCGCAGCGCGTGGCGCAGCTCCACCATCACGGTCGCGGCGTCGAGGGAGTGGCCGACGACGTCGCCGATCGCGGTGAGCAGCCCGGCGTCGGTGGGCATCGCGGCGTAGAAGTCGCCGCCGATCTCCGTGTGCCGGGAGGCGGGGACATAGCGGACGACGACCTCGGCGCCCGGCATCGGCGGCAACCTCGCGGGCAGGAAGCTGTGCTGGAGGGTCAGGGCGACGTGGCGTTCCTTCTCGTACATGAGCAGTGG
This sequence comes from Streptomyces odontotermitis, assembly GCF_050510915.1. NCBI lineage: Bacteria > Bacillati > Actinomycetota > Actinomycetes > Kitasatosporales > Streptomycetaceae > Streptomyces > Streptomyces odontotermitis. The sequence continues at coordinate 575,068 of NZ_JBNJLS010000001.1, forward strand.
CTCCGCGGCGAGGGCGGTGGCGTGGGCGAGCCGGTCGACGAGCGCGGCGGTGTCGGGGGTGGATTCGGCGCGGTTCGCGGGGGTGGCGATGCAGACGGGGAAGCAGCCCTCGGCGGTGCGGGCGAGGGCGAGGCGGGCGTCGTCGGGGTCGGTGTCGTGGCCCGCGAGGTCCTCGGGGCGGAAGAAGCCGGGCGGCCACAGCGGGGCGGGCACGACGGTGGAGCGGATCCGGCCGCGCCCGGAGGTGAAGCGGCGGACGAGGCGGACGACGGCCTGGTGCGCCTCGTCGCCGGGCAGGGAGGCGGCGGTGCGGCGCCGGGACAGGCCGTGGCGCAGGGCCCCGTCCGCGCCGGGCACGAAGACGACGGCGGGCCCGCCGGTGAGCCGCTCAGCGCCGACCGCGGCGACCTCGGCGAGCTCCCGCAGACAGCGCGCGGTCTGCACCTCGATGACCGCCCCGGCGAGCAGCGTGAGCCGGCCCGCGTGGTCCTGGGCCGCGGTGCGGTCCCGGGCGCCGCGCGCCGCCGCCCGTACGACCGCCTGGATCTCTTCCGGTTCGGCGGGCACCGTCAGATATGCCTCGCCGCCCGAGTCGAGGCCCCGGCAGCGGTCGGCGGGCGCGAGGGACGCCGCCGAGAAGTGCACGACGGGCAGCGCGGAGGTGGCGGGGGACGCCTTCAGGCGGCGGCACAGTTCGTAGCCGTTCATGTCGGGCAGGCCGACGTCGACCAGGGCCACGTCAGGCAGTTCGCCGGTGCGCAGCCGCAGGTCGAGCTGGATGAGCGCCTCGCCCGCGCTGGCCGCGAGCACGACGCGGTGCCCGTCCCGCCGCAGGACGGCGCCCAGGGCGTATCGGCTGGCGGCGACGTCGTCGACCACCAGGACGGTCGTATCAGCCGTTGAGTCGACACTCACGCGTGCTGCCCCTCGGGGTGAGGGCGGGTCAGACCCCCCTCGGGCCTGCTCGACCACGCTAAACCCTCCGCCCTCGCCCGGCGAGCGGTCGGGCGCCGCATCCTCCTTGCGGTGGACCGGCGGCGAACTCCCGTCACGCACGCCCCCCTTGACGGTAAGATCTGCTCTTTCCCGGGCCCCTCGTGACCTGCACCGGGTGCGCGACGTTGACCGGACTGACCGGAATGTCTGTCTCCGCATCGACCACTGTCCGCCTCCGCACCGACCGCAGCAAGGGACGTCATGACGCAGCACGCCACCGACGCACGCCCCACCCCGCACCCCGACCCGGCGGACGCGCACCGTCAGTGGTGGCGCGGCGCGGTCATCTACCAGGTGTACCCGCGCAGTTTCGCCGACGGGAACGGCGACGGCATGGGCGATCTGCCGGGCGTCACGGCCCGCCTGCCCTATCTGCGCGACCTGGGCGTGGACGCCGTGTGGCTCTCCCCCTTCTATGCCTCGCCGCAGGCCGACGCGGGCTATGACGTGGCCGACTACCGTGCCGTGGACCCGATGTTCGGCACCCTCACGGACGCCGACGACCTGATCCGCCGGGCCCACTCCCTGGGCCTGCGCGTCATCGTGGACCTGGTGCCCAACCACTGCTCGGACCAGCACGAGTGGTTCGAGCAGGCCCTGCGCGAGGGCCCCGGCTCGCCGCTGCGCGACCGCTTCCACTTCCGCCCCGGGCGCGGCCCCGACGGCGAACTCCCGCCCAACGACTGGGAGTCGGTCTTCGGCGGCCCCGCCTGGACGAGGGTCTCCGACGGCGCGTGGTACCTCCACCTCTTCGCCCCCGAGCAGCCCGACTTCAACTGGGAACACCCCGCCGTGCGCGAGGAGTTCCGCTCCGTCCTGCGCTTCTGGCTCGACCTCGGCGTGGACGGCTTCCGCGTCGACGTGGCGCACGGCCTGGTCAAGGCGGCCGGCCTGCCGGACGTCGGCCACGGCGAGCAGGTCAAGCTCCTCGGCAGCGAGGCCGTGCCCTACTTCGACCAGGACGGCGTGCACGAGATCTACCGCGACTGGCGCACCATCCTCGACGCGTACGCCGAAGGGGAGGACGGCGCGCGCATCGCCGTCGCCGAGGCATGGACGCCGACCGTGGAGCGCAGCGCCCGCTATCTGCGCCCCGGCGAGCTGCACCAGGCGTTCAACTTCGCCTATCTGACGACACGTTGGGACGCCGCGGAGCTGCGCGCCGTCATCGACCGCTCCCTGGACGCGATGGCCGCCGTGGCCGCGCCCGCGACCTGGGTGCTCTCCAACCACGACGTGGTCCGGCACGCCACGCGCCTCGCGGACGACGGGGCGTGCGGGCTGCGCCGGGCCCGCGCCGCGACCCTCCTCATGCTGGCCCTGCCCGGCTCCGCCTACCTCTACCAGGGCGAGGAGCTGGGCCTGCCCGAGGTGACGGACCTGCCGGACGAGGTGCGCCAGGACCCGGCGTTCTTCCGCGGCTCGGGCCAGGACGGCACCCGCGACGGCTGCCGGGTCCCGCTGCCCTGGTCCGGGGAGCGCCCGCCCTTCGGCTTCGGCCCCGTTCCCGGGGGCCCGTCCTGGCTCCCGCAGCCCGCGTCCTGGAAGGACCTGACCGTCGAGGCCCAGGAGGGCGACCCGGACTCCACGCTGGAGCTGTACCGCGCGGCCCTCGCCCTGCGCCGCGCCGACGGGGCCCTGGGCGCGGGCTCGGCCGTGGAGTGGCTGGACGCCCCCGAGGGTGTCCTGGCCTTCCGGCGTACGGGTTCCGGGGGCGGAGGCGGCGGTACGGATTCCGGGGGCGCCGTCGTCTGCACGGTGAACCTGACCGGCGCCGACGTCACGCTGCCCACCCCGGGCCGCCTCCTGCTCGCCAGCGCCCCGCTGCGCCGCCCCGGTGCCCGCGAGACGGTCCTGCCCGCCGATACGACGGCTTGGTGGGCCGACATGTAGGGTCCGGTCCCGTGACCGCACGGCTGGCCGACATCGCTGCGCAGGCGGGGGTCAGCGAAGCGACGGTCAGCCGCGTGCTCAACGGCAAACCGGGCGTCTCCGCGGCCACCCGCCAGTCCGTGCTTGCCGCGCTCGACCTGCTCGGCTACGAGCGTCCGGTGCGGCTGCGGCAGCGCAGCGCGGGCCTGGTCGGGCTGATCACGCCGGAGCTGGAGAACCCGATATTCCCGGCGCTCGCCCAGGTCATCGGGCAAGCCCTGACCCGGCAGGGGTATACGCCGGTGCTCGCCACCCAGACCCCCGGCGGGTCCACGGAGGACGAGCTGACCGAGATGCTGGTCGACCGGGGCGTCGCCGGGATCATCTTCGTCTCGGGGCTGCACGCGGACACCACCGCCGACATGGAGCGCTACGAGCGGTTGCGCGCTCAAGGGGTGCCGTTCGTCCTCGTCGACGGCTTCTCGCCCGAGGTGCGCGCGCCGTTCATCTCCCCCGACGACCGGGCGGCGATGCGGCTCGCGGTCACGCATCTCGTCTCCCTCGGTCATACGCGCATCGGGCTCGCCCTCGGCCCGAAGCGGTTCGTGCCCGTACAGCGGAAGATCGAGGGCTTCGTGCGCACGGTGCGTGACCAGCTGGGCCTGGCGCCTGCCGACATCGAGCTACGTCTCGTACAGCATTCGCTGTACACGCTGGAGGGCGGCCAGGCGGCGGCCTCCGCGCTCCTGGACCGCGGCTGCACCGCCGTCGTGTGCGCCAGCGACATGATGGCGCTGGGGGCGGTGCGGGCGGCGCGGCAGCGGGGTCTGGAGGTTCCGGACGACGTCTCGGTGGTGGGATTCGACGACTCCGTGCTGATCGCCTTCACGGATCCGCCCCTGACGACGGTGCGCAAGCCGGTGCCCGCGATGGGCCAGGCGGCGGTGCGCACCTTGCTGGAGGAAATCGCGGGAACGCCCGCGCCGCACAGCGAATTCGTCTTCATGCCGGAGCTGGTCGTCCGGGGTTCAACTGCCTCGGCCCCCACGGGACCGAATCGTCCGCAGGACGTAGAGAATGCGCAGTGAACCCAACCAAGGGATGATCGGTCGAAGGGTGGGGATCTGGCAGACTCTGTCCACATGGGTGAGATGACTGTGACGACACTGGAAGGCCAGGAGCGGCCCCCCAACTCACCCGTCGCGGGCGAGGAGCCACGGAGCCGTGACGGCCGCGCGCTGCTGCGCCGACTGCGCACTCCACGCCGTCCGCGCCTCTGGTTCGAGATCCTGCTGATCGCGGTGAGTTACTGGACGTACTCGCTGGTGCGCAACGCGGTCCCGGAGCAGAAGGCCCAGGCCCTGAAGAACGCGGACTGGATCTGGCAGGCCGAGCAGCACCTCGGCATCGCGGTGGAGCAGTCCGTCAACCACGCGGTGAATTCGGTGACATGGCTGATCACCGGCATGAACTACTACTACGCGACACTGCACTTCGTCGTCACGCTCGGCGTCCTCGTCTGGCTGTTCCGCTCCCACCCGGGGCGGTACGCGGCGACGCGCCTGGTGCTCTTCGCGACCACGGCGGTCGCGCTCCTCGGCTACTACCTGTATCCGCTGGCGCCGCCCCGCCTGATGAACGGACAGGACTTCATCGACACGGTCGTCGTCCACCACACCTGGGGCTCGATGGCCTCCGGCGACCTGAAGCACATGTCGAACCAGTACGCGGCGATGCCGTCCATGCACATCGGCTGGTCCCTGTGGTGCGGGCTCACGATCTTCGCGCTCGCGTCGGTGCCGTGGGTGCGGGTGCTCGGGCTGCTCTACCCGGCCGCGACGCTGATCGTCATCGTCGCGACCGCCAACCACTTCTGGCTGGACGCGGTGGGTGGCATGCTCTGCCTGGCCTTCGGCTTCCTGGTGGCGCGGCTCTGGTACGGGCACCTGCCGTACGCGCTCCCGAAGCACGTCGAGCCCGTCCGACAGGCGAAGCCCCGTAAGCCCGCCTACGCTCCATAGAAGCGCTCCTCCACCACCGCCCGCGCCCTGCGCGTGATGCGCCGGTAGTCGTCGAGCATGTCCCCGATGTGCCCCGCGTCGTACCCGAGGTAGCGGCCGACGGCGCCCAACTCCCGTACGTCCGAGGGGAACGTGTCGCCCGCGCGGCCGCGCACCAGCATCACCGCGTTGCGCACCCGGGTGGCCAGGACCCATGCCTCGTCCAGGGTCGCGGCGTCCTCGGTGGGGATGAGCCCGGCCGCGCAGGCCGCCGCGAGGGCCTCGCGGGTGCGGGTGGTGCGCAGGCCCGGCTCGGCCCAGGCGTGCTGGAGCTGGAGCAGCTGCACCGTCCACTCGACGTCGGAGAGGCCGCCCCGGCCCAGCTTGGTGTGCAGGGTGGGGTCGGCGCCGCGCGGCATCCGCTCCGACTCCATGCGGGCCTTGAGGCGGCGGATCTCGCGGACCGCGTCCTCGCCGAGCCCCTCCGCCGGGTAGCGCAGCGGGTCGATCAGCTCGACGAAGCGGCGGCCGAGGTCCTCGTCGCCCGCGACGGGCTCGGCGCGCAGCAGCGCCTGGGACTCCCAGACGAGGGACCAGCGCCGGTAGTACGCCGCGTACGACTTGAGGGTGCGCACCAGCGGGCCCGACTTGCCCTCGGGGCGCAGGTCCGCGTCGATGAGGAGCGGCGGGTCGGCGCTGGGCAGGGCGAGCAGGCGGCGCATCTCGGCGACGACGGTGGCGGCGGCGCGCGCGGCCTCCTGTTCGTCGGCGCCCTCGCGGGGCTCGTGCACGAACAGGACGTCGGCGTCGGAGCCGTAGCCCAGTTCGTGGCCGCCGAAGCGGCCCATGCCGATGACGGTGAAGCGGGTGGGCAGGGTGTCGCCCCAGCCGTCGCGTACGACCGCGCGCAGCGTGCCCGCGATGGTGGCCGCCGTCAGGTCGGAGACGGCGCCGCCGACCCGGTCGACCAGGGCTCCCTGGTCCCCCTCGGCGGGGCTGTCCTCGGTGCCGTACGAGCCGATGATGTCGGCGGCGGCGGTGCGGAACAGCTCGCGGCGGCGGACGCCGCGGGCGGCCGTGACGGCCTGTTCGGCGCCGTTCGCCCGGCCCACCGCGGCCAGGACCTCCTGGGTGAGCGGGGCGGCGGCGCGGGCCTCCAGGCCACGGGGGTCGCCGAGCAGGGCGACGGCTTCGGGGGCGCGCAGGAGCAGGTCGGGGGCGAGGCGCCCGGCGGACAGGACGCGGGCGAGGTTCTCGGCGGCGGCACCCTCGTCGCGCAACAGGCGCAGGTACCAAGGGGTCTTGCCGAGCGCGTCGGACACCTTGCGGAAGCCGAGGAGGCCCGCGTCCGGGTCGGCGGAGTCGGCGAACCAGCCGAGCAGGACGGGCAGCAGGGTGCGCTGGATGGCGGCCTTGCGGGTCACACCGGAGGCGAGGGCCTCCAGGTGGCGCAGGGCGGCGGCGGGGTCCGCGTAGCCGAGCGCGACCAGGCGTTCGCGGGCGGCGTCGGTGCTCAACCGGGTCTCGCCGGGGGCAAGTTGGGCGACGGCGTCGAGCAGCGGCCGGTAGAAGAGCTTCTCGTGCAGCCGGCGCACCACGGAGGTGTGCCGCTTCCATTCCCGCCCCAGGTCCGTGATGGGCTCAGTGCGCATGCCCAGCGAGCGGCCGAGGCGGCGCAGGTCGGCGTCGTCCTCCGGCACCAGGTGGGTGCGGCGCAGCCGGTAGAGCTGGATGCGGTGTTCGAGGGAGCGCAGGAAGCGGTAGGCGTCGTCGAGCTGGGAGGCGTCGACGCGGCCCACGTACCCGCCCGCGGCGAGCGCGTCGAGGGCCACGAGGGTGGAGCCGCTGCGCAGGTTCTGGTCGCTGCGGCCGTGCACCAACTGCAGCATCTGGACGGCGAATTCGACGTCGCGCAGCCCGCCGGGCCCGAGCTTGAGCTCCCTGTCGACCTCTCCCGCGGGAATGTTCTCGACGACTCTGCGGCGCATCTTCTGCACGTCGGCGACGAAGTTCTCGCGCTCGGCGGCCTGCCAGACGAGCGGGCCGATCGTGTCGACGTACTCCTGTCCGAGCTCCGCGTCCCCGGCGACCGGGCGGGCCTTGAGGAGGGCCTGGAACTCCCAGGTCTTGGCCCAGCGCTGGTAGTACGCGAGGTGGCTGCTCAGGGTCCGCACGAGGGGGCCGTTGCGGCCCTCGGGGCGGAGGTTGGCGTCGACGGGCCAGATGGTGCCCTCGATGTTCGTCTCGGAGCAGATCCGCATCATGTGCGAGGCGAGCCGGGTCGCGGCCTGGATCGCCTTGCCCTCGTCGGCACCGGCCGCGCCCTCGGCGGGCTCCGCGACGAAGATGACATCGACGTCCGAGACGTAATTGAGCTCGTGGCCACCGCACTTGCCCATCGCGATGACGGCGAGGCGGCACTGCGCGGCGTCGGCGGGCGCGGCCTTCTCGGCCTGCGCGAGCGCGGCCCGCAGCGTCGCCGTGGCCAGGTCCGCGAGCTCGGCGGCGGCCTCGGCGACGTCGGTGGTGCCGCACACGTCGCGGGCCGCTATGGCGAGCAGACAGCGGCGGTAGGCGACGCGCAGCGAGACCGGGTCGGTGACCTCGGCGAGCCCGGCCTCGAACTCCTCGACGCCGGGGTGCAGATCGGCCGACTCGTACGTGACCAGGGCCCGCCAGTCCCGGGGGTGGCGGGCGAGGTGGTCGGCGAGGGCCTCGGAGGCACCGAGCACGCCGAGCAGGCGGTCGCGCAGGGGCTTGGCGGTGACGAGGGTGTCGAGCAGCTCGCGGCGGCCGGTGTCGCCGCCGGACTCCTGCTCCGCCTCGACGAGGCGGACCAGGCCGAGCAGCGCCAGGTCCGGGTCGGCGGTGGCGCCGAGCGCGTCGAGGAGCAGCGGGTCGGAGCGGACTTGGGCGAGCGCGGGCGCGTCAAGGAGCCGCTCGGCCGCCGAGGGGTCGGTGAAGCCATGCCGGAGGAGCCTCGTGAACGTGCTGCTTCTCCGGCCCTGCGGCACCGTCATTCCGCGCCTCCGTTCGATCATTCCTGGGCCTGAGCCTACCGAGAGCGGCAGCAAAGGGCTCCGCATGTATCACCGCTCGGGACGGCGCCCCTCTTGCCGCTTGCGCCGCCCGCCTCCCCCAAGGTTCACCCGATCTTCATGAGGCTTGCGGAGCCTCGTACTCAAGGAGCACCTTGGCGTGAGCATGCTCTGTCCGCACCGCACAGACCCGCCCCCAGACCGCTCCCCCCACCGGAGGTCTCCCGTGTCCGGCAGAAACGTGTCCCGGCGCAGCCGCGCCCTGATAGCCGCCTCCCTCTCCCTCGCCGGAGCCGCCGTCGGCCTGTGGACGGGGCTCGGCGGCTCGTCCGCGCAGGCAGTCGCCGGGGTGCCCACCCCGGACCACGTGGTCGTCGTGGTCTTCGAGAACCACGCGTACGGCCAGGTCGTCGGCTCGTCCAGCGCCCCGTACATCAACTCCCTGAAGAGCGGCGGCGCCGACCTCTCCCAGTCGTACGCGGAGACGCACCCGAGCCAGCCCAACTACTTCGCCCTGTTCTCGGGCGCCACCCAGGGCATCACCGACGACAGCTGCTACACGCCCGGCTTCAGCTCCGCGCCCAACCTCGCCGCCGAGCTGACGGCCGCCGGCAAGACGTGGGCGAGCTACAACGAGGGCCTGCCGAGCGAGGGTTCGACGACCTGCTCCAGCGGGGACTACGCGCGCAAGCACAACCCGTGGTTCGGCTTCAGCAACGTCTCCACGTCGACGGCCCACACCTTCTCCGCCTTCCCCACCGACTACAGCAAGCTGCCCGACGTCTCCTTCGTCGTGCCGGACCTGTGCAGCGACATGCACGACTGCTCGGTGAAGACGGGCGACACCTGGCTGAAGGACAACCTGAGCGCGTACGCGAGTTGGGCCAAGACCCACAACAGCCTGCTGGTCGTCACGTTCGACGAGGACAACCGGCTCAGCGGCAACCGGATCCCGACGGTCCTGTACGGCCAGCCGGTGACCCCCGGCTCGTCGTCGACCACGAAGTACAACCACTACGACCTGCTGCGCACGCTGGAGGACATGCACGGGTTGCCGCACGCGGGGAACGCGGCGAACGCCAAGGACATCACGGGCGTCTGGGCCTCTTGAGATGTACGTGCGTGAGATGTACGTACGTGACATGTACGTACGCGAGATGTACGTAGTCGACGGGACCTCGTGACATGTACGTAGCGGACAGCCGTGCCACTCCGGCGTCCGCGACCGAGGAGGGTGCCGCCCGCACGACTCGTGCCGGGCGGCGCCGCTTCACGGTCGCACCCACCGTCTTCGCCCTCGGCTCGGTCAGCCTCATCACCGACGTCTCCTCGGAGATGGTGACGGCGGTGCTCCCGCTGTACCTGGTGGTGGGCCTCGGCCTGTCCCCGCTCGGCTTCGGCCTGCTGGACGGCGTCTACAACGGGGTGAGCGCGCTCGTCCGCCTCGTCGGCGGGCACCTCGCGGACCGGGGCGGCCGCCACAAACTGGTGGCGGGCCTCGGCTACGGGCTTTCGGCCGTGTGCAAGCCGCTGCTCCTGCTGGCGCAGTCGCTGCCGCTGATCGGGCTCGTCCTGGCCGCGGACCGCACGGGCAAGGGGCTGCGGACGGCGCCGCGCGACGCGCTGATCTCCCTGTCCTGCGAACCCGCCCAGCGGGGGCGGGCGTTCGGCGTCCACCGCGCGATGGACACGGCGGGGGCGCTGCTCGGGCCGCTGGCCGCGTTCCTGATCCTGCGGGCGACCGTGGACGGGTACGACGCGGTGTTCACGGTGAGTTTCTGTGTGGCGGTGGTGGGGGTGGTGGTGCTGGTGCTGTTCGTGCCACCGCGAGAGGCTGCGCCTCACACGCGGCCGGATCGGGAGCAGCTGGACCGGGAGCGGCCGGATCGGAAGCGGCCAGATCGGAAGCGGCCGGACCGGGAGCGGCCCACCCTGCGTGCCGCGGTCGCCCTGCTGCGGGGGCGGCCCCTGCGCCGTATCACCGTCTGCGCCCTCCTCCTCGGGCTGGCGACCGTCAGCGACTCCTTCGTCTTTCTGCTGCTGCAGCGCCGACTCGGCGTGCCGGAGCGGTGGTTCGCGCTGCTGCCGCTGGGCACGGCGGCCGCTTTCCTGCTCCTGGCCGTTCCACTGGGGCGGCTCGCGGACCGGTGGGGCGGCTGGCGGGTGTTCCTGTGCGGGCACGGGGCGCTGCTCGCGGCGTACGGGCTGCTGCTGTCCGGCTGGCACGGGTCCGCCTTCCCGTACGCGGTGCTCCTGCTGCACGGCGCCTTCTACGCGGCGACGGACGGGGTCTTGATGGCGGCGGCGTCGGAGAGTGTGCCGGCCGCGCTGCGTTCGTCGGGGCTGGCCGTCGTGCAGACGGGGCAGGCGCTGGCCCGCTTCGCCTGCTCGATCGCCTTCGGTGCCGCGTGGACGGCGTGGGGCGACCGGGCGGCGCTGAGCGGGGCGGCGGTCGCGCTGGCGGGCTGCGCGGCCGTGGCGACGGTGCTCCGCCCGTCATCGGCTTCCCGGTCGACTTCCCGCTCCGCTCTCACTTCGAAGGCTTCCGCATGACCATGACCATGACCCTGACCCTGACTCCCCGTGCCCGGCTGCTGGTTCTGCTGGGCGTCGTTCTGGTGCTGGCCGGTGTCGGTACCGTCGCCGTGCTGCACGCCGCCGATCGTGCCGACCGTCGGAACCATGTGCAGCCGGGTGGGCCGCGGGTCACCGCGGGACGGGTCTCCCTCGCCTCCCCCTCCTCCTCTGGGCTGATGGTGTTCCGCAACATGGCGTGGGGGCCGCACCGTGACGAGCTGACCAGGGTTCCGGCCGGGGATCCGGGAGGTCCGCGTGTCGCGTCGGGTGTGAAGTGCCTGCGCTTTCACGCGAGTTCGGGGACCGGGATCTGCCTCCAGGCCCGGCATGGGGCCCTGCGGGACACGTATCGGGCGGTGGTCCTGGACTCCCGGCTGCGGGAGAAGGCCCACTACGACGTGCCGGGTATCCCGTCGCGGGCGCGGGTCTCTCCGAGCGGGCATCTGGCGGCCTGGACGGCGTTCGTGGGCGGGGACTCGTACGCGGGCACCAACTTCTCCACGCGGACCGCGATTCTGGATGTGCGGACAGGGAAGCTCATCCCCTCGCTGGAGGCGTTCCGCATCGTGAAGGACGGGCGGGTGTACCGGTCGGCGGACGCCAACTTCTGGGGTGTGACGTTCAGTTCGGACGACCGGCACTTCTACGCGACGCTGGCGACGCGGGGGAAGACCTATCTCGTACGAGGGGATCTGCGCGCCCGTACGGTGACCACGCTGCGGGCGAACGTCGAGTGTCCGTCCCTGTCTCCTGACGGGACGCGGATCGCCTTCAAGAAGCGGGTCGAGGGGCGGTCGGCCGATGCTCCTTGGCGGTTGTATGTGCTGGATCTGCGGTCGATGCGGGAAGTGGCGCTGGCGGAGACGCGGAGTGTGGATGATCAGGTGGTGTGGAGGGGTGGGAGTGGGAGTGGGGGTGGGGGGCGGGCCGTGGTTTATGGGTTGCCGGGGGACTACGGGGCCGATCTGTATGAGGTTCCTGCGGATGGGTCGGGGGCGCCTCGGCGGTTGATGAAGGCGGCGGTGTCACCGGTCTACCTGTGATCGCATCACGTGGCCTTCTCGACGAAGGCGACGTTGTCCTCCGTGACGTCGTCTGGGGAGGGTGCGATGCGAGAGCTGTAGGCGTTCGAGATCGAGCCGGAGGTGAGGGAATGGCTCGAACGGTTATCGGACGCCGAATACAGCGGACACGGACGACCCCGAGCGCCTCGCTATCCGGGAAGCGATGGCCTTCGGGAAGGCCCTGTATGACAGGCGTAAGGCGGCACTGCGCCCACGCTGGAGTTGCTGCGGCTGCTGGCGGGCGCCTTGGATGCGGACGTACGCCTCACGCCTGGTCACGATCTCGGATCGCTGCTCTTCGAACCGCACGCCGCCTGAACGGTGTCCGGCTCTCGGTCGAGGCGCCGTCTTGGCCCACGCGCCGCCCGCTCCGCCGGAGCTCCGGTATCCGCTGTGCAGCTCGTCGACTGGCTTGCTCTTAGGCCGACTTGTCCGGATCCGCGTTGCCATCGGGGAGCTCAGCGCCGTGGTTCCTGAACTGTCGTGGTGTGCGCCTCACTGGCCGGGTGCCGTCCTGGCCCACCCGCCACCCCCTCCGCCGGGGTGTGCGGCGCGGCGGGTGCCGTTGCTCTGCGAGTTGGTCCCGCTCGGGTTGTTGTGCCTCAGCCCCTCGCTGAGGGGTCCCCTCCGGTCGGGGGTGTGGGGGTGTGGTGCCCGGTGGGTTCGTGGGTGCTCATGGCCGCCCTGCCGTATTGGATTTTGGCGGTTGCGGAGCCGCAGTAAAGGGCGCTCCGCTGCGCTGCGCGTCGGCTGCGCCGATGGCCCTGCGGGCCACCCTTGACTGCCCCTCCTCCACCGCGAGTTGCCCTCTTGGCAGGGCGGCCCGGGGCCCGGCCCCACGGGTCCGGCCCGGTGGGCGGTACCGGTTTCGCTGCCGTCTGCTGCCCGGCACTGACCGTGTCGCCCGGGGAGTATGACAGTGGCCGCACGGGCTGGAAACGGCAGTCGCTATGACGCGGCTTTCGCTGCCGTCTGCTGCCCGGCACCGACTGTGCCGCCCTGCGGTGCCCGGTCCGACCGGAGCGGCCTTGGTGGGTGGGGGCCGAGGGCTCGTAGCCGAGTGCACGGCCGGTGGTGGGTGCCTTCGCCGTTCCGGCGGAGGGGGCCGGTTTCGTGGAGTGGCCCGGGAGGCGGGGTCCCGGGGGGCAGGGTGCCGGAATGTGCGTGGTCCCGGGATGTGCCGGGAGGCGGGGGCCCGGCACCTCTTTTGGAAAGGTTGTGTTGGGGGAGTTCGCGCGCCCCCTCAAGTTGCTGTGGTGCGCCCCTGTGAAGGGGCTTGTCTCATATCCCCTTTGGTCTAGTTGGCCATTTGCCATGCGAATTGCGAGGATCGCACGTGCACAGCTCGTACCACCTGGGGGAACCGCTCGATGACGACCAATCCGCACACCGCCGCCGAAGAGGCCGACCGGGCCGACGGGGCCGACGGGGCCGGGCAGTCTGCCCTCGACGAGTGCGCTCCTTCGTCCTACCGGTCTTCCTCCCTCCGCGAACGCGTCCTCGGGCTCCTCTCCCCTCTCGCCCTCTTCGCCGCCCTGTGGTGGGCCGCCGAGCAGCGCGTGCCGCTCGTGGTCGCGATCCCCGTCTCCCTGGCCGCTCTGGCCCTGATCGCCGGGTGGATCTGTTTCCACCGGCTAAAGGATCAGCGTCTGCCCCACACCCGTCTAGAGAGCGGGATGGGGAGCACGGCCGCCATCACGCTCGGGCTTCCCGCCGGGAACACTCTGTGGGACACCCCGGACAGCACCGTCGGCATCGTCGTTCCGGCCGCCGTCCCCGCCCTCGCCCTGCTCGTCTATCTCGTCTCCCGCTGGCGGGCCTGAGGAGCGAGGGAAGCCGGGGGAAGCCAGGGAAAGTCCAGCTCCGCCCAGACCGTCTTGCGCGGTGCGGGGCCGACCTCTGTGCCCCAGCGGTCGGCCAGGGTTTCCACCAGGAGCAGGCCGCGTCCCGACTCCGACTCCGCTCCGGCTCGTGCGAGTTGCGCGGTCCGGGGCAGCCTCTCGGGGCACGTGTCGGTCACTTCGATGCGGAGGGTTCCCGCGCCTGACAGCCTGAGAGTCGTACGGAAGTTACGGCCGGGCACGCGGCCGTGCAGCGCCGCGTTGTTCGCCAGCTCGGCCACGATCTGCTCCGCCGTCTCGAACGGCCGCTCCCACTCGATGAGTTGCTGCACCGCCAGGCGCCGGGCCAGGCGGGCACCTCTTGGCGTTGCCGAGAGCAGGATTGTGAAGTGGCGGAAGGTGGTGGGGGGTTGGGCGGTCTCTGAGTTCACGTCACTCAGCGTGGTCGTGTGCGACTGCCCTGAACAGCAGTGACGTCTGTGCGTACAGGGGGTACGGGTGCGCGTTGGGCACGTACGGGACTTCGGGAGGGTGGCGCGCATGCACGAGGTCGAGAGCGAGCTGGGTTGGGACGTCGAGCCGGGAGAGGAGGTTGACCCGGCGGTCGAGGCTCTCGGCCACTTGCAGAAGCGGCGGCGGCAGGCGGCGGGACTGAGCGTCGTCGAGTTCGCGGACGCTGTGGGGTATGGCGAGGACCAGATCCGCAAGGTCGAGCGCGGGGCGCGGATTCCGAGGCCGGAGTATCTGGACAAGGCCGACGAGGTGCTCGGGGCGAACGGGATGATCTCCGGGTTGAAGGAGGACCTGGCCAAGGCCCGGTACCCCAAGAAGGTACGGAAGTTGGCCAAGTTGGAGCAGCGGGCGGTCGAGCTCTCGCTGTACAGCAACCACAACCTGCATGGGTTGTTGCAGACGAAGGAGTACGCAGAGGCCCTGTTCCGAGTACGGCGCCCCACGCTCTCGCACGATGAGCTGGAACAGGCGCTGGCCGCCCGGCTGGACCGGCAGAGCATCTTCGACCGATCACCCGCGCCCGACATCAGTTTTGTCCAGGAGGAATGGCATCATCCGGGCCCAGGCTCTCGCGCCAGCGGAGTCGCTGGCCTTCATCGAGCAAGTGCTGGGAGAAACATGAGCCTCAAGCCCACTGTCGGAGACACCTCCTGGCTCGACTTCGTAAGGTACGCATCCACTGGATGACATGCCCCTCGGACGAAGGGAAACCGCTCCATGGACATGACACTCGAAGTGATCCTGGTGCCTGTCTCGGACGTGGACCGGGCCAAGGACTTCTACGTGAACAAGGTCGGCTTCCACGCCGACATCGACGGGGAGGTCATGCCGGGGCTGCGCATCGTGCAGCTCACCCCGCCCGGTTCGGGGTGTTCCATCGCGCTGGTGGAGGGGACCCTGCCCGGGCAGGAGAATCCGCCGGCGCCCGGGTCGTACCAGGGGCTCCAGCTCTGTGTCGCCGACGCCAAGGCCGCGCACGCGGAGCTGACCGCACGGGGTCTTGAGGTCAGTGAGCCCGTGGCCTTCACGCCGGACGACGGGGCCACCTTCATGTACTTCAAGGACCCCGACGGGAACGGCTGGTCGATCCAGGAGTACCGCCAGCGAGTCGACAAGCCGCTGCACAAGCTGCTGGCCGAGCGGGCCGGGAGCCAGTAGGAGAGGCGGGGGCGGAGCGTCCCGGACGGGGCGCTCCGCACAGCCTTACAGCACCGGCAGGTTCTTGCGGAGCTCGAAGGCCGTGACCTCCGACCTGTACTCCTCCCACTCCTGCTTCTTGTTGCGCAGGAAGTGACGACGGTCCGTAGCGACCTCTTGCGATCAAAGTCGGCGCAGCGCTGACCAGCGGTCGAACGGTTGTTATTGGTCGTCATTGGTCACTGTGGGCTGCCCTTCGACGGCCCACAGACGGCCCGGCTCGTGCGTAGAGGAGTAGCCCATGAGCCCTGCCGGGCGGCCCCTCGTAGGGTCGCATCATGCAGCCCTTGGCGTTCTTCGACCTCGACAACACTCTCATCGACCGTCAGGGCGCCTTGGAGAGCTACGCCGCCGAATTCTGCCGGGCGCGCGAGTTGGGCGCCTCAGCAGAGCGTGAAATGCTGACGTTGCTGGGGGCCCGCGCCTACCCGAAGGACTTCGAGGCACTCAGGCAGCGTTGGGGGCTCGCCGAGTCTGCGTCTGCTCTCTGGGAGTCGTACGTCGATGGCGTCTCTACTCGTGTGACGTGTCTCCCTGGCGTGACCGCAGGGCTCGACAGGATGCGCGCGGGCGGATGGGCCCTGGCAGTCGTCACCAATGGAGCAGCAGACATTCAGCGAGCGAAGCTCGAACACGTCGGCCTGTGCGAGTACTTCGCCACCGTCTGCGTCTCAGAAGAGGTCGGAGTACGGAAGCCCGATCCGCGAATCTTCCACGCAACGGCCGAGCGTTGCGGTGTGGACCTGACCAGACACGGATGGATGGTCGGGGACGGCGCTGTGACCGACATCGGCGGCGGCGCCGCTGTGGGTCTCCACACCATGTGGATCGCCCTCGGCCGCCTTTGGACGACCGAGGGCGCTACTCCAGACCGGGTGGCGGACACTACCGCCGCCGCCATCTCCGAGCTCCTGGCCGAGAGCGAATAGCCAGTCAGCCCGTGCCGTGGAGCCGTTCAAGGGCCTCCTCCAGACCCAACTTCGTATCCTTCACGCCCTTCCACCGCTCCATCACGCTCGCGGCGGCTTCCGCGAGCTCAGGAGGTAGCCCGGCTTCAACCAGCGCGCTCGCCGCCTCACGCATCTCTGGGGCCCACCTCCATGCCCGAGCGGCGACCTTCGGGATGTATGCCGTCTCCGAGAGGTAACTGGTCGTCCGCTCCTGCGCGATGTCGAGGAGCTCATCCTGAACGTCGTGGTCACTGGCCAGGGCGTAGGCGACGGAAGCAAGGACACGGCTGGCCTTCTGGAAGCTGCTGTACGAGAGCTTCAGGGCTGAGGCCCGACCGACCTCATCCCCGAGAAGACGGACGTCCACGACCGACTCCGTGAAGACTCTGGAGACGACGGCAAGGGCACCTTCGGGCCCCGACAGATAGAGTCTGGTGTGTTTGCCCGCTGCCGGAGGCGACCCAACAACAGAGCCATCAATCACCGTGGCGGAGGTGGGCAGCAAGGCCGCTGCGACGCCCGACATCGTGGCGGGGGCAATCGCGTTCGCGTCCACGTAGATCCCGCCGAAGCGAACTGCGGCGACCTCGGCGGCAAGGTCCTCCGCATTGGCCGGCGGGCACAGACTCATGATGATGTCGCAGTGCCTAGCCATCTCGGCAACACTGCGTACGTCGGTGAGCCCGGCCCGCTCAGCCCGTTCCTTGGTCTCAGGGCCGCGCCCGCTTGAGCACCAAAGGACCTCTACGCCGCCCTTCTTCGCCTGTGCGGCTACAGCCGCACCCATGCTCCCAGGGTGCAGGATGCCGAGAACCGTCATCCGATCAACTCTCGAATATCGCGAACCTCGGCTCCCACACCGGCCAACCGGGCTTCGTCGATGGCCCGTGCAGACTCGGGAGGCGTGAGCTGATCGGTCCGAATGACGAGTGACCAGGGCTCTTCCATGTGGTCCAGTAGGTCTTGCCGTGTCTCTTCCCAGACCTTCAGGCGAGCATCGACGTCCTTGTCCATACGGCCCTGACAACGCGCTGCCGTCACGTCCCGAGGACACCAGAGCAGTACACGGACCCAATGCAGCGGGAACGCGCTGACGGCTTGTGCGCCGATGACCTGCCCCATGTGCAGAACAGGAACACGTCCGGAGTTCACGAGTCGTGAGACCTCCTGGCGGTCGATGGCGTACTCGGCGTTGTACCGAGCATTGCGGTAGAGGAGCTCCCCGGCACGCGATAGCTCTTCGATGTGGTCGGACGAGGTGAGCCTGTAGCCAGCCGTTCGACCAGGCCCGGCCTTGAGGCGCTCGAAGAGCTCGAACTCAGGTCGTCGAGCGACAAGTTCACCGGTAATGGTGTCCTTTCCGGCGCCCGGGGGGCCGTACAGGATGACGCCGGAGGAGGTCACAATCCACCGCCGTTCAGTACGTCGCGTGCCTCATCAACGAGGGTCATGGCTGCGCCGAGGCGATTGTCTGCGACGAAGTGCGGACCCTGAGGGCGCATCTTCATATCCAACGTGGCGAGGTATTCGTCCCATGCCTCCATCTTCCACATGTCGCGGGCGGCACCTCTGAACTCAATGTACTCACGCATGGATTCCTGGTCGCACTCGACCCATATCGTCGAGAGTGATACCTGCTTGGGTCGACAGAAGTTCTGAAATCGCTGCATCCATGCCGCTTGCGAGAACTCGGCAACAAACGGGGCGTCGAGAATTACCGAGACGCCTGAGCGAATGTTCTCCTTCGCTACCTCAATGAGGCAGTGATATTCGAGTGGCCGAACTTTCTCGCGGTACAGGTCTGAGCTGCGGTCATGCGCTTCACCACCGAGCGCCACCAGGAGTTGATCCACCAAGCGGCGGGTGAGTGTGTCCTTGTCAAGAATGGTCCAACCCGTCAGTCCGCCAAGGAACTTCGCCATCTCAGATTTCCCCGAACCGGCAAACCCTCCGACAAGGATGACGGAGGCCCCATCGACTTCCCCACCTGGCACACCATTGCGTCGACGCCATGCGTTGACGATGCGCTCCCGCAGGGCGTCGGCGTCTACGTCATCCGTTCCAGCTCGGATACTGCCAAGCGCCTTCAGGATGGCCTGTGACGGTTCAGCCAATGGAGGTGTCGCCTGTATCGGGACGCTGGCCACTGGGGGCTCCTCTCCGGGAAGTGATGGACGGAAGCCGAGTTGAGACTCAGTGCAGCGGTAGAGAATGCAGTACGCCCGCCGATAGTGAGGGTTGGGGTGCGTTCCGTTCTCGTGATTCCACAGAGTTTGGAAGTTCGCAGCAACGTTGAGCTTGTGCCGCTCGGCGATGTCTCGCAGCTTCTCCCCGAGCTCTTCCAAGGTGAGTTCGAACTCTTTCCGGTACTGCGGCAGCAGATTCACTTTCTTATCTGTCTCCCTGCGAGCCATCTGTCCCCTCCTCGGATACCCGCTAGGAACCGCGAGTGTAGCGGCTCAACTAGCCCTACGAAACTTCGTGATGCTGCGCGTATAAGAGAACGTTTAAAAGAGTTGAGGCTATGTCAGGTAGTGGATCGTGATACAGCTTTCCGGGCCTCGGCTGTGGAATTGAGCACATCCGAACAGGAGGTGCTCATGCACAGCATCAAGAGCAGCGCGGCCACCCAATGGCCGCGCCAACAGGACCCGGTCGGGCCGCTACTTGCCCTCCAGGTCCGCCATCCGCTCACGAAGCTCGTCGACGGCGTTACGGAGCTGCCCCACCTCGTCACGCAGTTCAGCGATGGCCCTCGCGGGATCGGCGCTCTTAGCCGCGTCCACCGAGTCCGCCGTCAGGAACGCCCCCTTGCCCTGGTGACTCACCACGAGTCCGTCCGAAGCGAGTTGCCTGACGGCGGCACGGGCAACAGTGACCGTGATCTCGTACTCCTCCTGAAGCTCCGTCAGCGACGGCAACTTGCCAGTCTTGGCGAACTCATTCTTCGCGATCCTCGCCCGCAGCGTCTCCGCCACCTGTTGGTAGGCGGGCTTACCGGTCCACTCGACCATCTGCACCCCAAGTTCTTCGTCGTCTCTGCCTCATAGTGCCCAAGCGGCACAGGGAGAACCAGCATGCGACGCGCCTTGTTCCGCAAGGGGACTTGACGCACTCTGCCTCACAGTGCACTCTGAGGCAGAGTTGAGTGAACGGCTCGCCCCCTCTCGAAGGGGAGAGCGTCGCTTACGACCTGTTTGACCTGCACGAATGCAGAGGGCGGGGACGCTGCAATCCCGCTAAAGGCCAGGGGACAGGGCTTCGGCCCGACTGGCGAGGTGGCCCGGTGACCGCGAGCAACGGCCGGAGAGTGGGGATCTGGTCCCCCTTGCAGTGCACTTCCCCTGTTCAGCGGCCTGAAGGAGTGGCAGTGAGTCGACGAAAGCAATGGGCGCAGCCGTGATTGACCGGCACGGTGGCGCCGCCTCACCCCCGGCCCGTGAGCGCGAAAGAGCCTCGCGGCCAACCGGTCACCTTCTACCGAATCGCGGCGGCTAGCGCTGCGCCGGTTGCCTCCTTCGCCCGTCCGGGACCGCCTTCGCGGTGTCGTACGGGCGGAGTTGAGGGGAGCCGGGATGGTCCTGGATCTGACCTGAGGGGAGCACGTCATGGCAGAGCGTTGTATCCCGTGCGAGCAGCACGCCGAACTCCACAAGGGCAACTGGCTAGGCATCGGCCAGGAGCCCTGTGCGCAGTGCGAGCAGCATGCCGTGATGCATGCCCAGGAATCGGGCGTCGGCGGGCTGTGCCTGGTGGTCACGCTCACCGCTGTTGCTGTCGTCGGCAGTGTGCTGCGGCTCGGCAGGAAGGGGGCGCGCTGATGGGCATCTTCTCTTCTCCGTCGGATGACGACTACTGGCACTGCGACGGCTGTAAGGCGCACTACCTGCTGCACAAGGGCGGCAAGGGTCTGCCTTGTGCCTGGTGTGAGGCGCACGCCGAGGAGGGTTCTTGGTGGCGCTGAGGCAGTCCATCACCGGCCGCTGACCGGTGGCGTGTCCGCCCCGATGGTCGCAAGGCCGGGTTCGACTCCCGGCCGGGGCACCTGCTCTGGCTCTTCGCACGCACCCAACATCCCTGCGTACTGAAGGAGTTTCGTCATGCCCCAGCGCACGTTCGAATCGAGCACGACCGGCCCGGTCGTGTTGGGTCTGTCTCTGCCGGTGGGCCACGTGGACGTGGCCGTCAGCGAGAGTCACACCACCGCCCGCGTGGTGCTGTCCACCGAGGACAGCACGGGGCCGGCGGCTGACGCCGTACAGCGGACCCGCTCGGAGCAGACCGGGCAGGCGCTCGGTATCGAGGTGCCGGAGATGCCCGGCGACGTCATCGTGCAGAGCTACCACGGTGGACGCGTCGTGCAGAGCGTCGGCACCGTCTACGGCTCTGTGACCGGCATGACCATCGTCAACGGCCGCATCGTTTCCGGGAGGTCGAGCGGCATGCTGGCCGTGAGTCCGATCGAGGCGACCGTGTACCTGCCCGCCGGATCGTCCCTGGCCGTGGTCTCCACCTCGGCCGACGCGAAGGTTCACGGCGATGTGGAGCGGTTGGAGTTCCGCTCCGTCTCCGGCGACCTCATCGCAGATGGGGCGCGGGAGTTGAGCGCGTCGACCACCTCCGGGGACGTGGACGTGGCCCGTGTCAGTGAGCGTGTCTCGGCCCGCTCGGTCTCCGGGGACATCGACGTGGCCGTCTACGGCGGCCATGTCGCGGAGCTGAAGAGCACCTCTGGGGACGTTGCCCTCGCCGCCACGGCCGGTTCGTCGGGCACTGTGCGTGCCCGCAGCGTCTCCGGCGATGTCCGTCTCTCCGGCGCCCGCCACCTGGCCGTGAGCGCGAACAGCGTCTCCGGCCACGTCCGCAACCGGTGACCGGCATGGACTCCCAGCCCGCCGCCCTATTCGCGGCTGTCTTCGCCGCCCTGTACGTGGCTCACAGCGTGGGGGATCACTGGGTGCAGACCTCGCACCAGTCCGCCCACAAGGGCCGCCCCGGCTGGGTCGGCCGCCTGGCCGATGCCCGGCACGTGGCCACTCTGACCGCCACCAAGCTCGCCGTCCTAGCGCCGGTGGCCTGGCTGCTGGACATGTCGCTGACCGTCGCTGGCCTGGTGCTGGGGCTCGGCATCGACGCCGTCACGCACTGGTGGGCCGACCGCCGCACCACCCTCGCGTGGTTGGCCCGCGTGATGGGCAAGGCCGAGTTCTACCGCCTCGGCACGCCCCGGCCGGACCGGGATGACAACCCGCACATCGGCACCGGCGCCTACGCGCTGGATCAGTCCTTCCACCACCTGTGGTTGCTGGTCGCCGCGCTCCTCATCGCCACCGTCTGACCTTCTCGCCGGGGCGGCCCGCCTCTCGCCAAAGACCGCGGCCGCCCCGGCTCCATGCCCCTTCGACACGGGAGAGACCCCCATGCGTAGCTACATCGGCGGCCATCAGGCCGTCACTGACCTCGACTTCGTCGAACTTGCCCTCGGTACCCCGGTTGAGCTGTGGCTCGGGGTGGAGGGCGAGAGCCAGGAAGAGCGGGATGCTCGGCTGGATGCGGCCCGCGACATCCTCGCGGTGAACCCGCACCTGCCCGATGACGCGCTCCGCGTCGCCGCCGTGGCGATTGAGGCGCACGCGCCGGAGCTGTTCAACGTCGTCCCGCTCGCCCGGCCCACCGCCCGCACCCGTCGGGTCCGGAAGGGGGCGGCGGCATGATCCGCATCGTCACCAGGAAGCGCCTTTCGCTCCTCGAAGCCGACACACGGGCCGCGTTCGAGCGGGCCCGCCAGGCGACCGAGGCGGCGGACAAGGCATCTGCCCGGCACACGGTCGAGCTGTTCGCCGTCACCGGCCGCGCGGAGCGCGCGGAGACGGCCACGGAGGAGGTCGGCACGCTCCTGTGCCGTGCTGTGGACGAGCTGAGCGCCGCTCAAGAGGACCTTCTTCTCAAGGACATCGAGCTGCGGCGCCTGCGCGAGGAACTCACCGAGGCGCTCGTACCGGCGCGGCAGGTGTTCGTGCTCGTGCACTACGGCACCCCGGTGATGGTCTACCGCAGCCGTGAGGACGCCTACGCCGACACCGCCACCCACGGTGCTCCGGCGGACCGCCCGTGGGGTCCGGCCCGGCACTTCTGGGCGGATGCGGAGTGGGTGCTCGCAACGTTCACGTACGACCCCGCCTCGCACGGCTTCCGCGGCTCGCTGACCCCGGTGGCGGAACCGGTCGGGGGTGCGGCGTGAACGCTGTTCATATCCGTTCAGCGGAGAAGGCACTGTCCGCCGGCACGTGGCTGATCGTGTTCGGGGCGATGCTCTTCTCCATCCTCACCGTGACGCCGTTGATGGCCAAGCACACCGCCGACGCGTGGGACTGGACGGCGCCGATTCTGCCGCTCGTGGTCGATGCGGCCGTGGTGATCGTGGTCAAGCTCGATGACGTGCTGGCCCGCCTGGGTGGGCACGGCGGGCGCTGGCCTGTGGTGCTGCGCTGGATGACCGGTCTGATGACGCTGGCGCTCAACACCGCCGACTCCGCGCTGAAGAAGGACCTGGTCGGCACGGCCGTGCACGCCGTGGCGCCCCTCCTGCTCATCGTCACGGCCGAGACCGGTCTTGCCTACCGGCGGGCCATCGCGCAGGCCGTCAGTGCCCTGGAGGCCAAGCAGAAGGCTGAGCGCGAGGAACGGGAGCGGGCGGCTCGGGAGCGTGCCGAGCGGGCACGTGCTGAGGCCCGCGAGGAGCGCGAGCACGCCGAGCGGCTGGCGCGTGAACAACGCGACCACGAAGCACGCCTGGCCCGTGAACGGGCTGAGCGTGAGGAGCGTGGCCGTCGTGAGGAGCGCGAGGCCCGGGAGCGGTTGGAGGCTGTCGAGCGGGAGGCTCGTGAACGCCGTGAACGCGAGCATGAACAGGGTGAACGCGAGCGTCTCACGCGTGAACGCCAGGCCCGCGAGCGTGCCGAAGCGGAACAGCGCGAGCGTTCCTTGGCGGTGGAGCGTGAACGCCGTGAACGCCAGGAGCGGGCCGAGCGTGAACGCGCCGCGCTCCTGAGCCGCGGCCCCGCGCAGAGCAAGCTGCCCGAGGCAGAGGCGCGCCGGATCGTGGCCGCCGCGTTCTCGGCGGACCTGTCGGTGCGGGAGGCGGCGGAGCTGTGCGGCTGGTCGGTCGGCTGGGTCAACGCCCGCTACCAGGAACTCAAGCCTCAGCCTGCGCTCGCCAGTGCGGCACCTGAAGAGGTGGCGGCATGACGGTGGCCGCGTACAGCAAGTGCTACGACCCCCACGGCGTCCGCTACGGGGTGCCCACCTACCCGTGGCGCCTGGCGCCCGATGGCTACGCCACCCGCCGCCAGCTGCGCGCCCGCGGACTGCGGCCGGGCGGACAGCCGATCGCCGCGCAGGTCATGTTCGCCAACCGCCGTGCCGGCGGATTTCGGGTGGCCTACCTCTACCGCGAAGACCTGGCCAAGCCGGTGCGGCCGATGACGTCGCGCAAGTGGGGCGCGCTTGGCCTGGCGATGCTCGCCCGCCGCACCTGCCCCGTCTGCGGCCTCACGTACAGCTACTGCCTGCCGACCTCGCTCGGCATGTGCGTGCTCTGTGCCTACCCCGATGACCAGCGCGCCGCCTGAACACCCCACCCAGATCTGGGAGTTCTCATGGATCACTCACGCCTGCCGTTACGCCGCCGCCTGGCCTTTCCGCTCATGTGCGCGATAGCGCTGGGCTGCGGCGCCTTCACCGGTGCCCAGCTCGCCGCCTATCACGTGCCGGTGCTGCTGCTCATCTCCTGCGCACTGGCCACCGTCTCCTCGGTCTTGTGCGTGCTCGGGCAGGCCAAGGAGGCGCTGACGAGCGTTGTGCACCGCTGCCCCGCCGATGACTGCGACTTCGAAGTCCGCGTCAGCGATGGCGACGCCGCAGAGAGCCGCAGGTGGCAGGAGATTGCCGCCGACCACCCCCACCACGACCACGCCGCCCGCTAGGAGGGCCGACCATGTCCAAGCCCAACACGCGCCGCCTGGACTATGCGATTCAGCAGACCCGCCGCGAACTCGCCGCCGTGCAGAAACGCGAGCTGTGGGCGCTGAACGGCAGCGAAGCGCGGGCCGCCCTGTCTGCTGCGGCCGGTGGCTCGCTCAAGGTCGCCCGCGGCAAGAGCGGCGTCCGCGGCGAGCACAAGGTGGAGGACACCTGGAGTTCGGCCGAGACCCGGCTGAACGCGGAACTCACCGCCCTTGAGACCGAGCGGCAGAAGGCCGTCAACGAGGCAGCCGCCGACAAGGCGGCCAAGACCGCGCAGCGTTCCTCCCGCTGGTGGTAGCCGCGCCCCGCCCCACCGTCTGACGCCTCAACTTCCCTGCCCGTGAGGCCCGGCCGCCCACCTCCTACAGCGACGGCCGGGCCCCTTGTTTTCCTCCCGAAAGAGGAGCCCTCAGTGAAGCACCCCGACGATGACAGCGAGCTGTTCGAGCGGCTCGAAGCCGAGTTCAACGGACTCGAAGATGAGCGGGCCGCCGACGCGTCGCCTGACTCGGGCGGCACGGTGGTCGACCTTGAGTCGGCTCGTGCCGCCCGCAGTGAGTCGGCCGACCCGACGCGCGATTCCGCACCCGACCCGACGCCTGTCGAGTCGGCCGACTTGGAAGGCGACCCGACCGCACGGGTGTGGGTCGACAAGCCGACCGCGAAGGCGGCCGGGCCCGGCTACCTGGGTCGGCTCCAGGGTGCGCGGCGCCGCACGATCGTGCCTGAGTGGCTGCGCTCCACCACGGAGCTGAAGACGGCCGCCTCGTGGGTGGCTCGCCACTACGCGCACGCGGTCGGCTATCACGCGCTGCGCACCCCGGTCTACGCCGCCCGCCTCACACTCCAGGCCCCCACCGGGGCCGCGCGGTTCATCGGCGGCACCATGCGGTGGGTGGCCGACCGCGAGGGCGAACCAGTCCGCCTGGCCGCCGTGCGCCGCGAGGACGCGGCCGAGTACCTGACCCTGTCGCGCCAGCGTGATGGACGGGTGCGGCTGCGCACCCTGATTGCGTTGGTGAGCGGCTTCGTCGGCCTGGTCACGGCGCTGACCCTGTATGTGCTGGCGCCCGCCTGGCTTCAGGCGGTGTCTGTCTCAGCGCTGGTCATGGGGCTCGGGTGCGTCGGGCGCCGGGCAGATGACCCGGTCATCCACCGTGCGGTGGAGCTGCCCAAGGCCATGAAGCTCACCTCGGACATCGTGCTGCGCGCGCTGGGCGCGGTGGACATCAAGGCCATCAACCAGGCGCACGCCAAGGGCAAGGACGGCTTCGAGTTCACCGCCCCCATCACCCGCGACGGCCCCGGCTGGCGGGCGGAGGGCAACCTCCCCTACGGCGTCACCGTCACCGACATCATCGAACGGCGCGAGCGCCTGGCCTCCGGGCTGCGCCGCCCACTGGGGTGTGTGTGGCCCGAGGCCGTCCCCGACGAACACACCGGCCACCTCGTGCTGTGGGTGGGCGACCAGGACATGAACAAGGCCAAGCAGCCCGCCTGGCCGCTGGCCAAGTCCGGCACGGTCGACCTGTTCAAGCCGGTCGACTTCTCCACCGACCAGCGCGGCCGCTGGGTCGGCCTGACCCTCATGTACATCGCGGCGGTCATCGGTGCGATCCCGCGCATGGGAAAGACCTTCCTGCTGCGCCTGTTCGCGCTGATCGCCGCCCTGGACCCCCGGGCGGAGCTGCACACCTACGACCTGAAGGGCACCGGCGACCTGGACCCGGTCGGGGAGCACGTTGCCCACCGACACCGGGCGGGCGAGGAAGACGAGGACATCGAGTATGCGATTGCCGACATGCGCGAGGTCCGCCAGGAGCTGCGGCGCCGCGCCAAGGTGATCCGCTCCCTTCCCCGCGACATCTGCCCGGAGTCCAAGGTGACCAGCGAACTCGCCTCCAAGCGCTCGCTCGGGCTGCACCCCATCGTCATCTGCGTGGACGAGTGCCAGGTGTGGTTCGAGCACGACAAGTACGGCAAGGAGTTCGAGGAGATCTGCGTCGACCTGGTCAAGCGGGGACCGGCGACCGGCATCGTGCTGATCGCGGCGACCCAGCGCCCGGACGCCAAGTCGCTGCCCACCGGCATCTCCGCGAACGCGGGCGTGCGACTGTGCATGAAGGTCATGGACCACACCGCCAACGACATGGTGCTGGGCACCTCCGCCCACAAACGCGGGGTGCGCGCCACCATGTTCGCCTGGGCAGACAAGGGCATCGCCTACTTCGTCGGCGACGGCTCCGATGCCCGGATCATCCGCAGCGTCTACGTGGACGCACCCGCCGCCGAACGCATCGCACTGCGCGCCCGCAAGGCGCGCGAGGCCGCCGGCACCCTGTCCGGCCACGCGCTGGGCCAGGAGCCGGAGGTGACGGTAAGCGCCTACGACCTGCTCGCCGACATCCTCGCCGTCGTCCCCGCCAAAGAGACCAAGGCGTGGTCGGAGACCGTCACAGCTCGCCTCGCCGAACTGCGCCCCGAGGTCTACGACGGATGGGATCCCGACGCGCTCGCCGCCGCCCTCAAGCCGCACGGCATCACCACCATCCAGGTGGGCCGCCGGGTGAAGGGCAAGGTCGTCAACCGGCGCGGCATCGACCGCTCCCACATCACCACCGCCATTGCGGAGCGTGACGGAAAGCGGGACGCGAGCTGAGCCGCCGGGGCCGCTAGCGATAGCGGCACACCCCGCTAACGTTAGCGGCCCCGCTAGCGCCCCAAACCCCATCTGATCTGGCCGCTAGCGGATAGCGGCCCACCTGCGGAAACCCTGGAAAACCGCCTGGAAGGGCCCGTCATGCCCCCTGCCCTGCTCGCTATCACCCTCACCATCGGCATCACACTCTGTTACGCCGCCTTGTGTGCCGGGTCGCCGTTCGGCGACTGCCGCAAGTGCTCCGGCATCGGCCACCTGATCAAGACCGACCGCAAGGGACGGCCCAAGCGCGGCAAGCCCTGCCGCCGCTGCAAGACCACCGGCAAACGCATACGCCTGGGCCGCCACCTCTACAACCTGTGCTCCCGCACCTACCGCGCAGGCACCCGCTGATGCGCACCACGATCCGCCTCGCCCTGTTCGGCGTCGCCCTCGGCCTGCTGCTCGCCTCCTGCCCCAGCCACGACACCGCCCCAACTCCCGCCCCCACCACCCAGAAAGGAGCCCCGGCATGGCCGTGACCGTCTCCCTGGTCTTCCTGTTCGGCCTGGTCCTGTTCTTCCTCCTGCGCGGCAAGTCCCTCGGCTTCGGCGCCGCGTTCATCGCCGTGATGTTCGGCTTCTTCCTCGCCTCCACCGGCGCCGCCACCCCCATCAACAACCTGACCACCGCCGTCATCGACGCGGCCCAAGACGCCAGCAATTGAGAGGAGTTCACCGTGACCGCACCACCGACCCTGATGGCCGCAGGAGAGCTGCGCACCGCCCTGGAAGCCCACACCCGCGGCGACGTGCCCGCTGCCGTGGCCGCGCTCATGAGCATCGACGCCACGTCCTGGCAGGCCATCGCCGACCGCCTCGCCGCGATGGGCGGCACCCTGCCCCAACTCCTGGACGCCGTAGGGCAGGAGCGGCCGTGAACCCGAACCTCATCGCCGCTATCGCGCTCGCCAGTCCGGCCGCCGTCGTCACCACCGTGTCCCTGCTCGGCCACCGCTGGGCAGGCCGCCGGGCCGACGCCCTCGCCGCCGCCTTCGCCGCCCACCGCGCCGCCACCAAGGGCCCGCCGCAGGGCGGTCCGTGCGGGCCCGGCGACCCGGCCCCCGCACCCGAGCCGGACCCCGCAGAGGTACAGACACGGCTCGCCCCCGTCGTCTCCCTCGACGCCCGGCGCCGTGACCGCGCCGCCTGATTTCGACGACAAGGAGCACCGCCCCATGGACGACTTCAACCCCTACGACTGCGAGCACTGCGCCCCGTCCGACGGCAGCGAGCCCTACGACTACCCGCACTGCTGTGGCTGCGGCGCCGACGGCAGCAGCGAACGCCCCGACTGCACCTGCAACTAGCCCCGGAAGGACACCCCATGTTCGAGATCCGCGTCATCTGCGACGAAGCCGACCGCGAGCACATCGCCTGCGTCCTGGCCAAGGCGTTCGACACCGGGCCGGAGCGCTGTTTCCTCGGCCGCCCCGCGGGCAAGGTCCGCCTGTACGTCACCGCCGACCACCTCGCGACCGACCCCGAGCAGCACTCGCGCCGTGCCGCCGATGCCGTCCGTTCCTTCAACCACGCCACCTTGCCCACCCGCGGCACCCCGAGCCTGTACCCGGGCGGGGCGTACGAAGCCCTCGGCTCATTCTCCTCGCTGGCCCAGCGGCTCCCGCAGGCGTTCGAGCAGATCAGCACCGATCTGGAACGCCTGGATAAGACCGGACGCCTCACCGCCTGTCACGGCACCCCGGTCATGCACGTCACGGACGTCCAAGACGCACTAATCGATGCGGCGGTGTATGCCGACCGCCTCGGGGAGGCCCTGAACAGCGCCCACAGTTCCGCCAGTCCGCTCGGCTACAGCGACTTCGCCACGGCCAAGCCTGAATGCGCAACGGCCGCGGTGGCCTCCGCACCGGCCAACGACGCAAGGGCCATCACCCCCGCTGCACCGGTCACGGAGCAGCCCCCGTTCTAGATGCGCCCGGGGCGGCCGCCCTCTCGCCAAAGACCGCGGCCGCCCCGGCTCCATGCCCCTTCGACAGAACAAGGAGAACCCCCAGCATGACCCAACCCACCCTGATCCGGCGAGACCGCTCCCGGCCGTGCCTGGTCGATGCCTTCTGCTGCCAGGGCGGCGCCGGCACGGGCTACCACCAGGCCGGATTCGACGTGACCGGTGTCGATAAGGACGCTCAGCCCCGCTACCCGCTCGCCTTCCACCAGAGCGACGCCATCGCCTTCATCCTGAAGTTCGGCGCGGACTTCGACTTCATCCACACCTCGCCGCCCTGCCAGCACGACACCGACTGCCAGCGGCTGCGCGGCAACCCCCACCCCGACCTGATCGGCCCGACCCGTGAGGCCCTGAACGCGACTGGCCGGCCGTGGGTGATGGAGAACGTCCGCGGCGCCGCCGCCAAGCTCCACAACCCCGTGATGCTGTGCGGGGCCATGTTCGGCCTGAAGACCTACCGCCACCGCTACTTCGAGACCGGCGGCGGCTTCACCCTCACCCCGCCCCCGCACCCCGAACACAGGTCGCCGCAGGCCAAGATGGGCCGCCCCGTCCCGCCCGGCCACTACGGGCAGTACGTCGGCAACTTCTCCGGCGTCGACCAGGCCCGCCAGGTCATGGGCGTGCCCTGGATGAACCGCGACGGCATCCGCGAGTGCATCCCACCCGCCTACACCGAGTTCATCGGTCGCGCCTTCCTTGCCGCCGCCCTGCCGCTGGAGGTGGCCGCGTGAACGCGCGCGTGCTGCCGCTGCGGCGGCCCAACAGGCTACGGGTGCTGGATCTGTGCTGCGGTGCCGGCGGCCTGTCGATGGGCTACTACCTCGCCGGATTCGACGTCGTCGGCGTCGACCACCGCCCCCAGCCCCGCTATCCCTTCACCTTCCACCAGGCCGACGCCCTCACCTTCCCCCTCGACGGCTTCGACCTGGTCCACGCCTCCTGGCCCTGCCAGCACTTCGCCAAGGTCACCGCCTGGCGCGGCGACCAGGCCGACCATCCCAACCTGCTCACCCCCGGCCGCGCACTGCTCGAAGCCTCCGGCCTGCCATGGGTCATGGAGAACGTCCCCGAAGCTCCGCTGCGGCCGGACTACCGGCTGTGCGGCACCCAGTTCGGCCTCAACGTCCGCCGCCACCGCACCTTCGAGACCTCCTGGGGCGGCGGCGGAGACCTGGTCCCGCCCTGCTGGCACCACAAGGGACTGCTCGCCTTCCAGCACAAGGGCGAGCGCGCCTACGCCGACGCCATGGGCTGCACCTGGATGACCAACCTCGAAGCCCGCCAGGCCGTACCCCCCGCCTACGCCCAGTGGATCGCCACCCAGTACCTCGCCCTCGAAGGGAGCGCCGCCGCATGAGCAACCACCTGCGCACCGCCCTCCGCCTCGCGGCCGAGGGGCTGCCTGTGCTGCCGTTGCGCAAGGGCAAGGCGCCCTTCGCCAACTGCCCCGCATGCCTGTACACCTCGTGTGGCGGGCGCCCGCACATGAAGACCCCCGGCCCCTGCACCTGCCCCGCCCCCTGCCACGGCTGGGCCGCCGCCACCACCGACACCAGCATCATCATCTCGCCCGCATGGGCGACCGCATGGCAGGGCGCCGGGGCGGTCGCCTACCACCCCGGCGGCGCCGGGCTCACCGTCGTCGACCTGGACGACACCGACGCAGTCATGTGGGCCCGCGAGACGCTGCCCGTGACCCGTACCGTGCCCACCACCCGCGGCGAGCACTGGCTCTACCAGGGCGCCATGCGCTCCGCCAACGCCGTACGGCCCGGTGTGGACATCAAGTCCACCATGGCCTACGCCCGGTGGCTCGGCCCTGGCACTGGCACCCTCACCGCACTGCCGGACGTCGTGCGCGCACTGGCCGTGAAACAGCCCGCCACGGCCCCGCATGTGCCGCAGGCCGTCCCGGTGCCCGCGGGTGCCGGGGGCGGGGCGTGCCGGCACCGCACGCCCGCCTATCTGGAGCGTGGCCTCGCCATGGCCGAGGGGCGCATCACCGAGGCACGCGACGGGATCCACGCCACCGTCTACAGCACGTTCCTCGCCGTGCTGTCCACGCATGGCCGGTGCGGCTGCCTCACCGAGGCGCACGTGGCGCGGCTGTTCGCCGCCGCGCAGGCCAAGGGCGAAACCGCCCGGCACTGCACCGATGCATGGACCAACGCCCGCGCCAAGTTGGGACTGTGACCATGTCCGACGACGACAAGACCCCCGCCCGCGAGGTCATCGCCGACTACGCGAAAGCGCACTTCCGCTACTTCCGCACCGCCGACGGGACCGTCTACGCGCAGCAGAACGGCCACCCCGTGGCCCGCCCGATCCGCTCCCAGGGCACCGCGGGAAGCCACCGCCAGGAACTCATGGTCGGCCTGTTCAACGACGGCCGCGGCGTGTTCAACGGCACCGCCCTGAAGGAGGCGTTGGACTTGATCGAAGCACTCGCACTGAGCCAAGACGTACAGCCCGTGCACATCCGCGTCGCCCCCGGATTCGGCGGCGCAACCTGGCTGGACCTGGGCCGCAACGACGGCAAGTCCGTCCGCATCCACCCCACCGGCTGGGACATCGCTGTCCCCGATCCGGCCGAGGTGTGCTGGCGACGCACCCAGCTCACCGGCGAACTCCCCCTGCCCGCCAAGGACACCGACGGCAAGGGCATCGATCTGCTGCTGAGGCTGTGCAACTTCGCCACCGCGGAGACCGAATGCCTGGCCATCGCCTGGCTGATCGGCTGCCTCGGCCCGTCCGTGCCCGTCCCCGCCCCCTTCCTCACCGGACCCCAAGGCGCCGGCAAGTCCACCGGCGGCCGCATGCTCGTGCGCATCATCGAGGGCATGAGCGGCGACCTGCGCCGCGCCCCGAAGGACGAGGAGAACCTGATCGCGGCCGTGGCCGCAGGCTGGGTCACCGCCCTGGACAACCTCTCCTACCTCTCCCCGGACCTCTCCGACGCCATGTGCTGCATCGTCACCGGCGCCGAGACCGTCAAACGCGCCCTCTACACCGACGGCGACGTGGTCCGCGCCCGCTACCGCCGCCCCCTGCTCATGACCGGTATCGACGTGGGCGTCATCCGCCCCGACCTCGCCGAACGCCTCCTGCCGCTGCGCCTGGAGCGGCCCAAGGTCCGCCGCACCGAGGCGGAGCTGTGGGCGGAGTACGACGAGATCCTTCCCGTCGTGCTCGGCTCGCTCCTCGACCTCACCGTCAAGGTCCGTGCCGCCGAGGCCGACATCCCCACCGACCTGCGCATGGCCGACTTCGCCCACCTGTGCGCGCAGTTGGACGCGGCCACCGGCCTGGGAGCACTCGACGCCTACCGGCGCAGCCTGGACGACCTCAACGACGACGTCATTGAGGGCGACCTGCTCGCCCAGACGGTGCTGCAGCACGCCGCCGGCATCGACGCGGGGACCGAGGAGCGGATGACGTCGGCCGAGTGGCTGCACTGCCTGACCCGGCTCTACAGCGGCGAGGACTGCCGCCCGCTGCCTAAGGGGTGGCCGACCACGGGCAAGGTGCTCTCCGACCGTCTCAAGCGCCTTCAGCCCACCCTCGCCGCCCGCGGGGTCTTCATCGACTGGGGCCGCACCAAAGCAGCCCGCTTCATCGAGATGAGCCGCCCGCCTGCCCCGCCCGCACATGAGCAGGAGCAGGCGTTCTGATCTGCCGCGGGGGCCGTCTCGGACAAGCAAGAAGAGCACCCGCCGCCAGTGGTGCTCTTCTTGCTGTTCGGCGGCTCGCCGCCGCCCGGTGGTCGTGCCGCGAAGCGGCTCCTTCTCTGCTGTTCGCGCTTGAACGCGCGCACCACCAACAGACACCACCCCTTTCTCTTTTCCTAAGGAAAGAGACCCTGCGTCACCCGCGTCATCCGAGGACGGAAAACAGGCCCTGACCTGCCGCTACAGCGGTGACGCAGACAGACGAAAGCTGCGTCACCCCGCGTCACCCACGTCACCGATGACAGAGCCCCGGCGCCGGTGACACACCCCCAAACCCTCTGCGTCACTGAAACCCGCAGGTCAGCGGCCCAAGTGACGCAGATGACGCGGTGACGCAGAAATCCCAACCTCGGACACACGCGGCCTCCCGACACCCCTCCCGAGGACGCCATGAGCCGAACCCGACCCGCTCAACCCGACCCTCGCGCCACCCTCCGCGGCGGCCTGCCCGACCGGTACCTCACCCCCGACGACATAGCCGAGATGTTCGGCGTCCCGCTGGAGACCGTCTACCAGTGGCGCAAGAAGCGCACCGGCCCGCCCGGCTTCCGCATCGGCAAGCACGTGCGCTACGACCCCGTCGACGTACGCGACTACGTCGCAGGACTCAGGGAGACCGACGCAGCGGCCGCCTGACACCACCCCCCACACAGAACCCAACTCCTCAGGGAGGGCCGCCCCGTGGCCCTCCCTGAGGCATTCCCAGAAGGGATCTCGCCTCAGATGGCAGGCCACATCCAAGACCGCTGGTTCAAGACCGAGACCAACGCAGACGGCAAGATCCGCCGTGTCAGGACGGACCGGCACGGCACGGGCCTGCGCTACCGGGCCCGCTACGTCGGCCCCGACGGCGCCGAAAAGGCCCAGAGCTTCCCCGACGGACAGAAGCGCCTCGCCGAACAGTGGCTGACAAAGATCAAGGCCGATATGGACAGCGGCCGTTACATCGACCCGAAAGCGGGCCGCACCACCTTCCGCCAGTACGCCGAGAAGTGGCTCACCTCGCAGACCACCGACCCAACCACGAGAGAGCCCGTCGGCGTGCAGATCAGGCGCCATGCCATCCCGTACCTGGGTTCGCGCCCGCTCGGTTCGTTCAAGCCCGAGCACATCCGCGACTGGCTCGCCGAGTTGGAGCGAGCGATCCCCGCATCGTCGTATCGCCGCGTCATCTTCGCGAGCGTGTCGGCCGTGTTCACGGCGGCAGTGGATGACGACCACTTGCACCGGAACCCATGCAAAGCGAGCACCGTTCGTGCGCCCGGCCCGAACAATCGCCGCGTGGTGCCGTGGACGGTGGAGCGCACGTTCGCTGTACGTGCCGCGCTACCGGAGCAATACCGCGCCGCGGTCGACCTGGGTGGAGGATGTGGTCTGCGGCAAGGCGAGATCTTCGGGCTTCCCGTCGACGAGGTGGGGTTCGATACTGGCTGGCTGCACGTCGGGTATCAGGTGAAGGTGTCGGGTGGGAAGCTTGTGTTCGCTCCACCGAAGCGCGACAAGGAGCGTGACGTACCGCTCGCCGACTCAGTGGCGCACGCCCTCAAGGAGCACATGGGGGCCTATCCCCCGGTCGAAGTCACGTTGCCGTGGCTGCGTCCAGATGGCCCACTGGTCACCAAGGAGCTCTTGTTCGTTCGCCCCGATGGCGATGGTGCCGTGCGTCGCACGGACTTCAACACGCGCTTCTGGAAGCCCGCTCTCGTGGCGGCTGGGGTCATCCCCGAGCCCGAGCCAGGCAAGCGTCACCAGGCGGCACGCCAGCACGGAATGCACGCCCTTCGGCACTTCTACGCATCGGTACTTCTGGACGCTGGAGAGAACATCAAGGCACTGAGTACGTACCTGGGGCACACAGATCCGGGCTTCACGCTTCGCGTGTACACACACCTTCTGCCGAGCAGCGAGGGGCGTAGCCGCAAGGCCGTGGACTCCGTGTTCCAGCGCACCGATTCGGCGTCCGACGGCCCACAGACGGCCCAGCGGTAGGCAGACAGCCTTGAGGGTCCACGGCCGTCGACCGTGGACCCTCAAGGACTGGCAAGCAAATAGCGCTCTGAACTGGCCTTACAGGACCGGCAGGTTCTTGCGGAGCTCGAAGGCCGTCACCTCGGACCGGTACTCCTCCCACTCCTGCTTCTTGTTGCGCAGGAAGAAGTCGTAGACGTGCTCGCCGAGCGTCTCCGCGACCAGTTCCGACCGTTCCATCAGGGAGATCGCCTCGCCCAGGTTCTGCGGGAGGGGCTCGATGCCCATCGCGCGGCGTTCGGCGTCGCTCAGTGCCCAGACGTCGTCGTCCGCGCCGGGCGGGAGCTCGTAACCCTCTTCGATGCCCTTGAGGCCCGCCGCGAGGAGCACCGCGTACGTCAGGTACGGGTTCGCGCCGGAGTCGATGGAGCGGACCTCGACGCGGGCCGAGCCGGTCTTGCCGGGCTTGTACATGGGGACCCGGATCAGGGCGCTGCGGTTGTTGTGGCCCCAGCAGATGTAGGACGGGGCCTCGCCGCCCGCGCCCGCCGTGCGCTCCGAGCCGCCCCAGATGCGCTTGTAGGAGTTGACCCACTGGTTGGTTACGGCGGAGATCTCCGCCGCGTGCTTCAGCAGCCCGGCGATGAACGACCTGCCGACCTTCGACAGCTGGTACTCCGCCCCCGACTCGTAGAAGGCGTTCCTGTCGCCCTCGAAGAGCGAGAGGTGCGTGTGCATGCCTGAGCCGGGGTACTCCGAGAACGGCTTCGGCATGAACGTCGCCTGGACGCCCTGCTCCAGGGCCACCTGCTTCATGACCAGGCGGAACGTCATGATGTTGTCCGCCGTCGAGAGGGCGTCGGCGTAGCGGAGGTCGATCTCCTGCTGGCCCGGGGCGCCCTCGTGGTGGCTGAATTCGACCGAGATGCCCATCGATTCCAGCATGGTGATCGCCTGGCGGCGGAAGTCCATGCCGACGTGCTGCGGGGTGTGGTCGAAGTAGCCGGAGGTGTCGGCGGGGACGGGGCTGCTGCCGTCGAGGGGCTTGTCCTTGAGCAGGAAGAACTCGATCTCGGGGTGGGTGTAGAAGGTGAAGCCGAGGTCGGAGGTCTTCGCCAGGGCCCGCTTGAGGACGTAGCGCGGGTCGGCGAAGGACGGGGAGCCGTCCGGCATGAGGATGTCGCAGAACATGCGGGCGGTGCCGGGGGCCTCCGCGCGCCAGGGCAGGACCTGGAAGGTGCCGGGGTCCGGCTTGGCGATCATGTCGGACTCGTAGACCCGGGCGAAGCCCTCGATCGCCGAGCCGTCGAAGCCGATGCCCTCGTCAAAAGCCTGTTCCAGCTCGGCGGGGGCCACGGCCACGGACTTCAGGAAGCCCAGGACGTCCGTGAACCACAGACGCACGAACCGGATGTCGCGCTCCTCCAACGTCCTGAGCACGAACTCCTGCTGCTTGTCCATCTTCCGCTTCCACCCATCCTTGCTGGTCAGGCCGCTTGCCTCCACGCGCGACGGAGACACCGTCCGGGACACCCGAAGCATCCCATCCCGCCGTTTCACGCACGTTGCGGAGGTCGGCGGACCTCGATCGGCTCCCCCAGTGCACATACTGCCTGCCGACCTGCGCCCCTGACGACCCGACCCGTCCCCTTACCCGCACTCAGCACTTAAATTTGCATCTCAGATGCCAGTTTCATACGGTACGGATCAGACATGGGGTGCCATATGGCGTCGATCGGCCCATCGCCGGGTGGTCGGTGAACCGGCCCCTTCCGCACCGGCCTTGAGGAGTCCCGTTGCTGTCCCAGCAGTCCGCCGCCACCGTGCGCGCCACCCTCCCTGCCGTCGGCGCCGCCATCGGCGAGATCACCGAGCGTTTCTACGGTGGAATGTTCGCCGCCCGGCCCGAGCTCCTGCGCGATCTGTTCAACCGGGGGAACCAGGCCGCGGGCACCCAGAGCCGCGCCCTCGCGGGCTCCATCGCCGCCTTCGCCACGTATCTCGTCGACCACCCCGACGAGCGGCCGGACGTGATGCTGGGCCGCATCGCCCACAAGCACGCCTCCCTGGGCATCGCCCCGGAGCAGTACGAGATCGTGCACGAGCACCTCTTCGCGGCGATCGTCGAGGTCCTCGGCGCCGACGTCGTGACGGACGAGGTCGCGGCCGCCTGGGACGAGGTGTACTGGCTGATGGCGCACGCCCTCGTCGCCATCGAGGCCCGCCTGTACGCGGAGCGCGGGGTCACGCCCGCCGAGACCTTCCGTGAGTGGCGCGTGGCCGGGCGGATCGAGGAGACGCCGGAGGTCGTGACCTTCCTGCTGCGGGCCGCGGACGAGAGCGTGCCCGTCCCCGCCTTCCGGCCGGGGCAGTACGTGTCGGTCCAGGTCGAGCTCGCCGACGGGGCCCGCCAGATACGCCAGTACAGCCTCTCCGGCGCCCCGGCCTCCGCCGGCGCCCCGGTGCGGCAGATCAGCGTGAAGCGGGACGGCGAGGTCTCCCGGCATCTGCACGCCCACGTCCGCGAGGGTGACCTGCTGCGGGTCTCCGCCGCCTACGGCGACCTGGTCCTGGGCGAGGACCTCGCCGAGGACGCGCCCGTCCTGCTCGCCTCGGCCGGCATCGGGGTGACGCCGATGATGTCGATGCTGGAGCACCTTGCCGCCGCGGGACACCGCGGCCCGGTCGCCGTCGTGCACGCCGACCACTCCCCCGCCCGGCACGCCCTGCGCGCCGACCACGAGGCGTACACGGAGAAGCTCCCGGACGCCGCCGCGTACTTCTTCTACGAGCACCCCGAGGCGGGCCACCCGGCCGAACTCACCGGCTACGCCGACCTGTCCCGGGTGCCGCTCCCCGCGGGCACGCGCGCGTACCTGTGCGGACCCCTGCCCTTCATGCGGGCGGTGCGCGGCCAGCTCGTCGAGGGCGGAGTGGCGCCGCGCGACATCCACTACGAGGTGTTCGGGCCCGACCTGTGGCTGGCCGGCCCCCGCTAGTCGCGGCTGGAGATGCCGAGGAGCAGCGGGCCGGTGGGGGCGGCGACGACGTCCGCGACGGTCAGCGGGTCGAGCGAGGCGTAGAACGCCTCCTGGGCCTCGCGCAGCGCGGCGCGCAGGCGGCAGGCGGACCGCAGGGGGCAGGGCGCGGAGCCCTCGCAGTCGACGACGTCGCCCGCGCCGCCCTCGAAGGACCGCACCACCGCGCCGACGGAGGCGCCGCGCCCCTGCTCGGTCAGGGCGAGCCCGCCGCCCCTGCCGCGGCGGGCCACCAGGAGCTCCATGCGCTGGAGTTCGGCGACGACCTTGGCCGCGTGGGTGTACGGAACCTCCATGTCGGCGGCGACCTCACGGGTCGTGGGGCAGGCGTCGCCGTCCGCCACGGCGAGCCGCATGAGGACGCGCAGGGCGAGGTCGGTGGAGCGCAGGAGCCGCATACGGGCAGCGTAGATAATGCGCATCTGGGGTTCAAATTAGGCATTCCCTCCCGCCATTCCTCCTGGCTCCCCTGCCGGGGCGGGCCCCCTGCCCACTACGATCAGCGAACCGCACGACTTTGCACCTCGTACTTGTACTTCGTAGCTCGTACTTCGTATTGCTTGCTTGCTCGCTTACTCGTCACCGCTCGTCCCTTTCCGCAGAAGGACACAGCATGGGTTCCGCCAAGAACAGCAGCACGGCCGCGCGCAAGGCGCGAATAGAGGAGATGCGCCGCGCCGAGCGCGCCCGCGACCGCCGGGGCCGCATCCTCACGATCACGCTGAGCGCGGTCGTCGTCGCGGGTCTCGTCGTGGGCGGAGTCGTCCTCTTCAAGAAGACCGACGACGGCTCCTCGGACAAGCCCGCAAGCGGCAAGTGGCCCAAGTCCACGGTGACGAAGGACGGCGAGCGGGTCTGGGACGCCAAGAAGCTCGGCCGTACGCACGTCGCCGAGAAGGTCGACTACCCCATGACCCCGCCGGTGGGCGGCAACCACAACCAGGTCTGGATGAACTGCAACGGCGACGTCTACACCAAGGAGCTCCCGGAGGTGAACGCCGTGCACTCCCTGGAGCACGGCGCCGTCTGGGTCACCTACAACGAGAAGGCGAAGCCCGCCGACCTGAAGAAGCTCGAGGCGAAGGTGAAGTCGACGCCGTACTCGCTGATGAGCCCCGTGAAGGAGCAGAAGGACCCGATCATGCTGACCGCGTGGGGGCACCAGCGCACGGTGACGGGTGCGGGTGACACGAACGTCGCGAAGTTCTTCGCCAAGTACGTGCAGGGCAAGCAGACCCCGGAGCCGGGCGCCGCTTGCACCAACGGTCTCGCCAAGTGAACCGGCGCACGGGCTGGTTGATCGGAGGCGCCGCCGCGGCCGTCGTGGCGGCGGGAGGCATCACGGCGGCGGTGGCCGCGACGGACTCGGACGGCTCGTCCTCCTCCGTCCCCGCCGACTCCTCGGCGGACGCCGGGTTCGCCCGCGACATGGCGGTCCACCACCAGCAGGCCGTCGAGATGTCGTACATCGTCCGCGACCGCACCAAGAACGAGGAGGTGCGGCGCCTCGCGTACGACATCGCGCAGACGCAGGCCAACCAGCGGGGCATGCTGCTCGGCTGGCTGGACATGTGGGACCTGCCGAAGGTGTCGGAGGACGCGCCCATGACGTGGATGGGCATGGGGGACATGCCGCCCGGCAAGGACGGGGCGCTGATGCCGGGCATGGCGACCAACACGGAGCTGGCGAAGCTGGGCAAGCTGAGCGGGAAGGACGCGGAGGTCCGCTACCTCCAGCTGATGACCCGCCACCACCAGGGCGGTGTGCACATGGCCAAGGGGTGCGTGGACCGCTGCAAGGTGGGCGTGGAACACCGGCTGGCCGAGGGCATGGTCAACTCCCAGCAGTCGGAGATCGAGCTGATGGCGGGCATGCTGAAGGCGCGCGGCGCCAAGCCCTAGCCGCAGCCGCAGCCGCAGCCGTGACGTCCGGGCGCCACCAGCCGTCCCGCTAGCGCTTGAGGACCGCCTCCATCACCGCCTTGGCGATGGGCGCCCCGAGCCGGCCGCCGGCGATGTCCGAGCGCGAGATGTCCATGTCCTCGGGGTCGACGAACACCGCGACCGCGACCGGTGAACTGCCGTCCGCCTGCTTGGCGTAGGAGACGAACCAGGCGTACGGCCGCTCGTCGCGCACGTCGGCGCCGTGCTGGGCCGTGCCCGGCTTGCCGCCGACCGTGACGCCGGGGATCTTGACCTTGTCGCCGGTGCCGTCGGTGACGGTGTGCTCCATCATCTGCTGCACCTTCTTCGCGGTGCTCTCGGAGACGGCCCGGTCCAGGACCTCGGGCTCGTTCTTCTCGATCACCGCGAGGTCGGGGCCGCGCAGCTCGTCCACCATGTACGGCTTCATCACCTCGCCGTCGTTGGCGAGTCCGGCGGCGACCATCGCCATCTGCAGCGGAGTGGTGGTGACGCTGCCCTGGCCCATGCCGGTCAGGGCGGTCTGGGGCCGGTCGAGCTCGGCCGGGTAGCCGCTGGCGGCGGACCGTACGGGCGTGAACTGCTCCTTGTTGAAGCCGAACTTCTCGGCCGTCTCGCGCATCTTGTCCTTGCCGGTCTTCAGCGCCGCGTCGAGGAAGACGTTGTTGCAGGACCACTGCATGGCGGTCTTCATCGAGACCTTGTCGCACTGGGAGTTCGGCACGACGTTCCCGATCTCGGTGTTGCTCTGCGGCAGCCGGTAGGGGGCCCGGGCGCCCGAGGCCGCGTCGATGTCCGTGACGGTGCCGTGCTCCAGGGCGGCGGCCGCGGTGAGGATCTTGAAGGTCGAGCCGGGCGGGTAACTCTCGCGCAGCGCGCGGTTGTTGAGGGGCTTTTGCTTGTCCCGCTCCAGCTCCTTGAACGCCTCGCCCTCCTTGGCGGAGATCCCGGCGAAGACCGAGGGGTCGTACGAGGGCGTGCTCGCCATCGCGAGGATCTTGCCGCTACGGGGGTCGAGGGCGACCACCGCGCCCTTGGCGTCGATGTCTTTGAGGCCCTTGTACGCGGCCTTCTGCGCGGCCGGGTCGATGGTGGTGATGACGTCGCCGGGGCGCGGCTTCTTGCCGGTGAGCAGGTCGACGGGGCCGCTGAGGAGCCTGCTGTCCTTGGCCCCGAGCACGTCCTTGTGGACGCCTTCGAGGAAGGTGGCGCCCTGCGCCTGCGAGAAGTAGCCGGTGACGGGGGCGTACATCGGGCCGTCCTTGTACGTCCGCTTGTACTTGAGGTCCGAGCCCGGCGTCGCCCGGGAGCCGGTGATCGGCTCGCCGCCGACGACGATGTTGCCGCGGGGCTGGGAGAACGCGTCGATGGTGACGCGGCGGTTCTTGGTGTCGTCCGCGAGGTCGTCGGCCTGCACGAACTGCAACCAGGTGATGCGGATGAGAAGGGCCATCACCAGCACTCCGCAGGCGACGGCTATGTGCTGCACGGTCTTGTTCATGGTGCGAGGGGAACAGTCCGGTGTGGTCCATGTCCAAGATGGATATGGGCGAGTAATTCATACAAATGCGATATCGTCGCTGGTTGTGGACCTGATACGGCACCTGGAGTGCTTTGTGGCTGTTGCCGAAGAGTCACATTTCGGTCGTGCCGCCGAGCGCCTGGGCATGGCCCAGCCACCGCTGTCGCAGCGCATCCAGCGCCTGGAGCGCGAGCTCGGCGTGCGCCTCTTCGAGCGGACCAGCCGGCAGGTGACGATCACCAAGGGCGGCTCGCTGCTGCTGGCCGAGGCCCGCGAGCTGCTCGCCCGGTCCGAGGCGCTGCGTGCCACCGCCCGCCGCGTCCGCGACGGTGAGAGCGGGCTGCTGCGGGCCGGGCTTCCGCCGGACGTCGCGGGCGAGGCGGTGGCGGCGATCCTCGCGGAGTTCCGGCGCGAGCACCCCGGGGTCGAGGTGGAGCTGCACGAGCTGTCCACCGCCCAGCAGCTCGTCCAGCTCGCCGCGCACGACCTGGACGTCGGCCTCATCCACCACCCGTGCGACGTCACCGGTCTCGAACTGGGCCAGGTGCTGCGCCGGGAGCTCGGGGTGCTGCTGCCCCGGGGCGCGACGGCGGCCGCGCTGCCCGAGGTGCCACTGGCCTCGCTCAGCGGGTACGAGCTGATCCTCTTCCCGCGCGCGGCGGCGCCCGCGCTCCACGACGACGTGCTGACCACGTGCGCCCGCAACGGCTTCACGCCCGCCGCGGTCCGGCACGGCCTGGGCGCCAGCTTCGTGCGGGGCCTGATCCTCTCCTCGAAGGCCGTCGCCCTCAGCCCGCGCGACGCACAGGGCCCCGCCGTCGCCGCCGGGGAAGCGGAGGTGGTCTGGCGGCCGCTCGCCGGGGCGCCGCTGGCCTGGCGGCAGTCGGTGGCCTGGCCGCAGGGGCGCAGCGACACGGCGGTCGGCGCGTTCGCGGAGGCGGCCACGCGGGCGCTGCTCGACACGGCGGCGGTGAGCCCGGACGCACCCGCGCGGGCCGTCCACCTTCGGCCGGCCGCGGAGTTCTGGGTATGAGCGATCCAGTGCGGCAGCCGGCCGGGCACGCGGCGGGGAGTCCCGTCGCCCGGGTGCAGTCGGCCTTCGCCGAGGCGGGCGTCACCGGGTGGCTGCAC
The DNA here is from genome assembly GCF_050510915.1 of Streptomyces odontotermitis. Taxonomy (NCBI): domain Bacteria; kingdom Bacillati; phylum Actinomycetota; class Actinomycetes; order Kitasatosporales; family Streptomycetaceae; genus Streptomyces; species Streptomyces odontotermitis. Next base: position 617,123 of record NZ_JBNJLS010000001.1, read on the forward strand.
GCCCTCGACATCGACTCGGGCGCGGAGACCGGCGTCGGTGCGGACCACCCCGTGGTCACCGCCAGCGTGCACAAGCTCTGTCTGCTCGTGGCCCTTCACCAGGCCGCGGCCGAGGGCCGGCTGGACCTCACCGAGCAGGTGGAGTGCGCACCGGACGGGCGCGCTCCCGGGCCCACCGGGACGGCCGCGATGCTCGACCCCGTACGGATGTCGGTGCGCGACGCCGCGTATCTGATGATGGCGGTCAGCGACAACGCGGCGGCCGAGGAACTCGTGCGGCGCGTCGGCCTGGCGGCGGTCAACGCCTCGATGGCCCGCCTCGGCCTGACCCATACGCACGCCACGCACACCTTCCGCGAGCTGCTCGACACGATGCGGGAGGACGCGGGTCCCGGCGGCGCGGCGATGCTGACGGAGCCTCATGTCATCAGCCATCTGCGGGCGTTGGACCCGTCCCGCACCAATCGGAGCACTCCGCGCGACATGACCCGGCTGCTGGCCGCCGTGTGGCGCGACGAGGCGGCCCCGCCCGAGCACGGCGCGGCGATGCGGCGGATCCTCGGGCTGCAGGTGTGGCCGCACCGGCTGGCCTCCGGGTTCCCCTTCGACGACGTGCACGTGGCCGGGAAGACCGGGAGCCTGCCCACGGTGCGCAACGAGGTGGGGGTGGTGGAGTACCCCGACGGGGGGCGGTACGCGGTGGCGGTGTTCACCCGGGCCGCGAGCGGGGCGGCGACGCTGCCGGCCGCGGACGCGGTGATCGGGACGGCGGCGCGGGTGGCGGTGGACGCGCTGCGGCGCGGCCGGGGCTGACCCGCCCGGCCCGGTGTCGGGCCACCCGACGCCGGACCGCCCGCCAACCCACCCCCGGTCAACCCCACTTGACGGCCTCTTGATCTCCGCATTCCCCCCACGTGAACCGTTCCCCACCAGAGTGGCTCTGGCATGTGCCCAACATGTCCACCCAACTCTCAGGGGGGTTCCATGAGAAGACACACCCGCATCGCAGCCCTCCCGCTGCTCGCCGGCGCCCTGGCCCTCGCGCTGCCCGCGGCCGCCCACGCCGAACCGCACCGGCCGTCCGGTGCCCGCGACACCTTCCACGGCACCAAGCCCTCGTGGGCCACGGCGAAGGCCGACCGGGGTGCCACCCCGGACAGCGGCAAGGTCTCCGCCCGCGTCTACCTCGCGGGGCGCGACGCGCAGGGCCTCGCCGCCTACGCGAAGGCGGTCTCGGACCCGGCCTCACCCTCGTACGGGAAGTACCTCAGCGCCCGTCAGGCACAGGCCCGCTTCGGCGCGACGGCCGAGCAGATATCCGCCGTGAAGGCGTGGCTCAAGGACTCCGGCCTCACCGTCACCGGCACCACCCGCCACTACCTCACGGTCACCGGCGACGTCGCCGCCGCCGAGAAGGCGTTCGGCACCCAGCTGCGCCAGTACGCCAAGGGCGACAGGACCTACCGCGCGCCCGCCGCCACCGCCTCCGCGCCCGCCTCCCTCGACGGCGCCGTCCTGACCGTCACCGGCCTGGACACCGCCCCGCACAAGGCGAGCCACCAGGACGAACTGCCGCCGCCGGACGCGGTGTTCAGGAACTCCGGGCCCTTCTCCTCGTACTACGGCTCGAAGACCGCGAAGACGCTGCCGAGCGCGTACGGAGCGAAGATCCCGTACGCCGTGAAGGGGTACACCGGCAAGCAGCTGCGCGCCGCGTACGGGGCGGGCAAGCGGACCGGGAAGCACGTCCGCGTCGCCATCACCGACGCGTACGCCTCGCCGACGATCGCCAAGGACGCCGCGACGTACGCGAAGCGCAACGGCGATCCGGCCTACCGCAACGGGCAGTTGAGCCAGGTCCTGCCCGGCGAGTACACGAAGACCAAGGAGTGCGGGGCCGCCGGCTGGTACGGCGAGGAGACCCTCGACGTCGAGGCCGTGCACGCCGTCGCGCCCGCCGCTGACATCGTGTACGTGGGCGCCGCGTCCTGCTACGACGACGACTTCCTCGACTCGATCGGCAAGATCGTGGACGGGCACCTCGCGGACATCGTCTCCAACTCGTGGGGCGACATCGAGGCGAACCAGACGCCTGAACTGCTCGCCGCCTACGACCAGTTGTTCCAGCTGGGCGCCGTCCAGGGCATCGGCTTCTACTTCTCCTCCGGCGACAACGGCGACGAGGTCGCCAACACCGGCACCAAGCAGGTCGACGTCCCCGCCAACTCCGCCTGGGTGACGGCGGTCGGCGGCACGTCGCTCGCCGTGGGCAAGCACGACAAGTACGGCTTCGAGACCGGGTGGGGCACCCTCAAGGCCACGCTCGCGCCCGACGGCAAGAGCTGGAAGGACTTCCCCGGCGCCTTCAGCGGCGGCGCGGGCGGCGGCACCAGCAAGACGGTGCCGCAGCCGTTCTACCAGCGCGGCGTCGTACCGGGCGGTCTCGCCAAGGCGAACGGCGGCGGCAAGGCGATGCGCACCGTCCCGGACATCTCGGCGGTCGCCGACCCCAACACCGGGTTCCTGGTCGGCCAGACCCAGACCATGCCCGACGGCTCCCTCGGCTACGACGAGTACCGCATCGGCGGTACGTCGCTGGCGGCGCCGGTCATCGCGGGCGTCCAGGCGCTGGCGCAGGAGGAGCGCGGCGGCCGTCCGGTCGGGTTCGCGAACCCCGCGATCTACGACCGGTACGGGTCGGGGCGCGTGTACCACGACGTGACCGACCGCCCGAAGGGGCGTGAACTCGCCGTCGCCCGCGTCGACTTCGTCAACGGGCACGACGCGTCGGGCGGGCTCACCACGTCGGTGCGGAGCCTGGGCAAGGACAGCTCGCTCAAGGCGGTGCGGGGGTACGACCCGGTGACAGGGGTGGGCTCGCCGGCGGCGGGCTACATCCGCTCCTACCGTCGCTGACGGCCTCCTTCTTCTGCCGCGTCCGCCACTTGATGTGTGGCGGACGCGCCTCCGGCGGTTCTTTCCCCAATCCCGCCCCTTCCCGAATTCCCCGGCTCCGCCGGGGCCTGGGGCGCCCTGATCGCGGCCTGCTCGTCCTCAATCGCCGGACGGGCTATCTATAGCCCGTCCGGCGATTGAGGACGAGGCCGTCCAGGCCGATCGGGGGTTTAGGGGCGAAGCCCCAGGAAGGGCACCCCAGGGGCGACGGAGTCGCCGTATCGGGAAGGGGCGGGGTCGGGGAAAGAACCGCCGGAGGCGCCCCCAACGCCGCCCCTACGCCAACCGCCCCAGCTCCTCCCGCCTCAGCCTCCCCACCAGCTCCTCCCCCCGCACGAACCTCTCCACCTCCGCCACCGCGAACTCCCCCAGCCTCCGCACCTCGCTCCCCTGCGCCCCCGCGACATGCGGGGTCACCAGCACGTTGGGAAGCCCCAGCAGGGGATGCCCCGCAGGCAGCGGTTCCGGATCCGTCACGTCCAGGAACGCGTCCAGACGCCCCGCCCCGCACTCCCGCGCCAACGCCTCCGTGTCCACCAGCGACCCCCGCGCCGTGTTGATCACCACCCCGCCGTCCGGGATCAGCTTCAGCAGGTCCGCGCTCACCATGCCCCGGGTCTCGGGGAGTTGCGGCGCGTGCACCGTCACGATGCTGCTGGAGCGGCACAGCTCCGCCAGCTCCACCAGTTCGGCCCCGAGCGCGGCCGCCTCCTCCCGCGTCACATACGGGTCCGCGAGCAGCACCCGGTACCCCGCGTCCGACGCGGTCAGCGCCGCGATGACCCCCCGGCCGATCCGGGACGCGCCGATCACGCCCACCGTCCGCGCGTCCGCCCCGGTCCGCTCCGTGAACGAGGGCCACCCGGCCGCGTACCGGGCCGCCGTCGGCAGCGCCCCCTTCGCCGCGAAGGTGATCGCGGCGAGGGTGTAGGACACGACGGGGGCCGCGTTCGCGTCGGCCGCCGAGGAGACCACCACGCCCCTGTCCCAGACCGCGTCCGTGACCACCGGTTTCACCGAACCGGCGGCGTGCACCACCGCCTTGAGGCGGGTCGCGGGAGCCAGGATCTCGGCGGTCAGGGGCGGGCAGTTCCAGCCCGTGATCAGGATCTCCGTCTCGGCCAGGACCGTGCGGGCCTCGGCGCCCAGGAGGGTGCCGGTGAGCAGGGCGGGCGCCAACTCCACGCTGCGGGCGAGCCGTTCGCGGATGTCGGGCGCGAACACCCGGGCCGCCACGTCGGCGCTCATGGCGAGCGCCGTGATCGGAGTCTCTACCTGGTCTGCCACGCGTGGCCGCCCCTCGTAGTAACCGGTTACCTCTCAGCGGCAGGAGGCTAGGACGAGGACGGGAGCCTGGTCAAGAGACAGGCAGGCGAGGGGGGTTGACCGGGCGCAGTAACCGCTTTAGATTCCCGGCACCTTGTTCGGACGGCCGTACTCAAGTCAGGGGCTGCTGTGTCAACGGTGACGAAGGACCGGACGGAATCCGGGGCGGTGAAGCCGCCCGGCGGGAGCGAGAAACGGGCAAAAGCAAGTAAAGGCGGCGCCGGTGGGGCGTGGAAACGGTTTCAGTCCTCCCGGGTGCTCCTGCTGCTCATGGTCCCCGGAGTCGCGTACTTCCTGGTGTTCCACTACGGCGCCTTCTTCGGCAACGTGGTGGCCTTCAAGGAGTACGTGCCCTTCGACGGACTCTGGGCCAGCCCCTGGGTCGGGGGCGACAACTTCAGCCGGATGTTCGGGGATCCGGACTTCTGGCACGCGACGGGGAACACCCTGTTCCTCGCCACGCTGCAGCTCGTCTTCTTCTTCCCGGTCCCGCTCGGCCTCGCCCTGCTGCTGCACAGCCTGACCCACGATCTGACCCGGCGGTTCGTGCAGTCGATCGTCTATCTGCCGCACTTCCTGTCGTGGGTCATCGTCGTCGCGCTCTTCCAGCAGGTGCTCTCCGACACGGGACTGCTCAACTCCGTGCTCGGTGACGCCGGGCTGCACTCCATCGACATCATCGGCAACCCGGACGCGTATCCCGCGCTCGTCGTCGCCCAGGTGGTCTGGAAGGACGCGGGCTGGGGCACGATCATCTTCCTCGCCGCGCTGATGCAGGTGGACGAGCAGCAGTACGAGGCCGCCGCGATCGACGGGGCCGGGCCCTGGCGGCGGTTCTGGCACGTCACGCTGCCCGGCATCCGGCCCGTGATCATCCTGCTGCTGATCCTCAGGCTCGGCGACTTCCTCAACACCGGCCTCGAACAGATGCTGCTGCAGCGTCAGTCGGTCGGGCCGGAGACCGGTGAGGTCCTCGACACCTTCGTGTTCTGGCAGGGCATCGTCGGCGGCGACACCGGCTACGCGGCCGCGGCGGGCCTCTTCAAGGGAGTTGTTGGTGCGATCCTCGTCTTCACGGCCAACAAGATCGCCCACCGTCTCGGCGAGCAGGGAGTCTACAAGTGAGCACTGACGCACCGCGGTTGGCGCCGGTCAGGCCCTCCTGGATGGAGAAGCCGAAGCCCGTCACGAAGATCGCGAAGACCCTCGCCGTCGTCACCGTCCTCGCCCTCGTCCTGGTGCCGTTCCTCGTCATCGTCTCGACGTCCTTCGCCTCCAACCGCGAGGTCGTCGAGAACGGCGGCTGGGTGATCTGGCCGAGCGATCCGACGCTGCGCGCCTACGAGCAGATATTCGAGGGCGGGGTCGTCACCAAGGCGCTGTGGGTGAGTGTCGGGGTCACCGTCATCGGCACGGCCTTCTCGCTCGCGTGCACCACGCTCCTCGCGTACGCGCTGAGCCGTCCCAAGGTCTTCGGCGGCCGGCCGATCCTCCTGTTCGTCCTGTTCACCTTCCTCTTCCCGCCCGGCATGATCCCGGCCTTCCTGCTGGTCAAGGGCATGGGAATGCTGGAGAGCTACAGCGCGATCATCGCCCCCGTCCTCATCAACGTCTTCAACCTCGTCGTGCTGCGCGGCTTCTTCCAGGGCATCCCGGAGGAGCTGTACGAGGCGGCGCGGATCGACGGCGCGGGCGACTGGGCCGTGCTGTGGCGGATCGTCCTGCCGCTGTCCAAGGCGGCGCTCGCCGTGGTCGGGCTCTTCTACGTGGTCAGCTACTGGAACGCCTGGTTCCATGCCTCGATCTATCTGAACTCCGACCAGTGGCCGCTCCAGCAGGTCCTGCGGACGTATGTGATGGGCGGCTCGCAGATCGCCGACACCGGGCTCAGCGACGCCGCGAACGTCTCGGCACCGCAGACCATGCAGATGGCCATCCTCGTCGTGGCCACCGTGCCCGTCCTGCTCGTCTACCCCTTCCTGCAGAAGTACTTCACCAAGGGCGTGCTCACCGGCGCCATCAAGAGCTGAGCCAACTCCCCCCTCCCCACCGAGAGGTTGACACTCATGTCTGCTCCGGACTCCTCGTCCTCCTCGTCCTCCTCGATCTCCTCGATGTCGCGCCGGACGCTGCTGCGCTCCATCGCCGTCGGGGGCGCCGCGATCGCCGCGCCCTCGGTGCTCACCGCGTGTTCCACCGGCTCCAGCGGGGGCGGGGACGTCTCCAACGCGGGCAAGAAGGCGGCGCCCTGGCCGACGTACACCGCCGTCAAGGGCCCGGCGCCCGACCTCGCCCCCGACATCAAGGGCGTGCAGGCGGGCTACACCAAGTACCCGGAGAAGCTCGTCCAGGCGATGAGCCAGAAGCCCGGCACCGGCAAGGAGAAGATCAAGGTCCTCTCCATCACGTACGGCACTCCGCCCAAGCCCCTCGGCTCCAACAAGTACTGGCAGGCGGTCAACGAGGCCCTCGGCGTCGACATCGAGTTCACCGTCGTGCCCGACGCGGACTACCGGGCCAAGATGTCCACGCTGATGTCGGGCGACGACCTGCCGGACGTCATCAACTTCGGCGGCGGCTACTTCCTGCCCCGCGAGCAGCAGTTCGTGAAGAGCCGCTGCGCCGACCTCTCCGACCACCTGTCGGGCGACAACATCAAGCACTACCCGAACCTCGCCAACATCCCCACGTACGCCTGGGAGGGCATGGGCCGCATCGCGGGCCGCATCTACGGGCTGCCCATCGAGCGGGCCAAGGTGCAGGGCGCGATGTTCATCAACCGGGAGGCGTTCGACGAGGCCGGCTACAAGCCGGGCATGACGGCCGAGGACTTCGCGGCGATGGCGAAGGACGCCTCGAAGGGCAAGAAGTTCGCGCTCGGCGCGTCGACGGTCGGGATCTTCGGCTACCTGTACCACGCGATGTGGCACGGGGCGCCCAACGAGTGGCAGATCAAGGACGGCAAGGTCACTCCCATGTACGGGACGGACGAGTTCAAGGCCGCCCTGGAGTTCATGTCGGACATGCGCAAGGACGGCTCGTACACCCCGGACGCCACGTCGATCTCGCAGGTGGACCTGAAGACGCAGTTCTACAACGGCACGGTCCGCTCCATGACGGACGGCTGGGGCGCCGTGCTCTCCAACGCCCAGGGAATCAAGGACGAGTTCACGCTCGACTGCGCCGTGCCGTACACGGTCGGCGGGGCGTCCACCGTCTACCAGCAGAACCGCGGCTGCTTCGGCTACACCGTCCTCAAGAAGGCGTCCAAGGAGCGCATCAAGCTGATCCTGCGCGTCCTGGACTGGCTGGCCTCGCCGTTCGGCTCCAAGGAGTACCAGCTGATGCACTACGGCCTGGAGGGCCGCCACTTCACGTACGACAAGAACGGCGACCCGGTGCCGACCTCCACCGGCCTCGTCGAGTCCAAGACCAACCTGCCCTTCGCGTACCTCATGGACGCCCCGCAGGTCCTCTACAACCCCGGCTACCCGGACCTCACCAAGCGGCTGCACGCCTGGCAGCAGAAGGTCGCCCCGCAGCTGGTGCCGAACGACCACTGGGGGCTGCAGTCCTCGACGTACAACCGGCAGCAAGCCACCATGCAGCAGATCATCGAGGACGGGGTGACGGCGATCGTCGCGGGCCGCAAGAAGGTCTCCGACTGGGACTCCATCCACGACAAGTGGCTGGCGCAGGGCGGCAGCAAGACCATCCAGGAGTTCGAGAAGGAGTGGGAGGCCGCGCACTGACCCCTGCGAACCGCCCTGCGGGGCGGTTCGCGATGATGGAGGCCGGCGCGGGATGCCGGGGCGTGGTGACGGGGCGTGGTGGTCCACAACCACGCCTCGGACGGGGCGAGTTGAGGAGAGACAACTGTGGGTGAGCGGGTCACCATCCGCGATGTGGCCGCGCGCGCGGGCGTCTCGGTAGCCACCGTCTCGCGGGTGCTCGCGGGCAACTATCCGACGTCGACGGCGTCGCGCGCCAAGGTCCTGCGGGCCGTCAAGGACCTGGACTACGTCGCCAACGCGCACGCGCGGGCGCTCGCGGGCGCGGGGCGCAAGATGATCGCGGTCCTCATGTACGACGTGGTGGGGTCCTTCTACGGGGAGGTCGCCCAGGGCGTGGAGATGGAGGCCGCCCGGCACGGCAGGCTCACCCTCGTCGCGTCGACGGGCAGCGACCCGGAGCGGGAGCTGGCCCTCGTGCAGATGATGCGCGAACAGGCCGCCGAGGCCGTGGTCCTGGTCGGCGGCGTCACCCAGGACGAGGAGTACCGCTCACGGATGGCGCGGTACGCGGAGGCGCTCGCGGCGGCGGGCTCCCGGCTCGTGCTGTGCGGCCGCCCGGCCCCGGCCCCGGACGTGCCCGCGCTCGTCGTCGAGTACGACAACGAGTCGGGCGCGCACGCGATCACCAGCCATCTGCTGAGCGCGGGCCACCGCAGGATCGCCCTCATCGGCTACTCCCCCGGCAACACGACCGGCGACGACCGCGTCACCGGGTATCTGCGCGCGCTCGACGACCACGGGGTGCCGCGCCAGGAGGCGATCCTCCACGGCGTGGGCTTCGGCCGGCACAACGGCTACCAGGCGATGCGGGAACTCCTCGAAAAGGCCGACGGGAAACCGGAGTTCACGGCGGTGTTCGGCGGCGACGACCGGGCCGCGGCGGCGGCCTGCACGGCGCTGCGGGAGTTCGGCCTGCGGATTCCGGAGGACGTCTCGGTGGTGGGGTACAACGACGACCCCGTCGCGGGCGACGTCGTACCCGGCCTGACGACCGTGCACATCCCCGGGGAGGAGCTGGGCCGGATGGCGGTGCGGCGGGCCCTGGCGGGCGGGCCCCGGGGGGCTCAGGAGCGGCACGTTCTGGGGACGCACATCGTCGTACGGGAGAGTGTGCGGGCGCCGCGGCGGGGGTGACTGGTCCTCTCCGGCTCTCCGCGCCGGGGCTCTCGCCGCGCCGCGGCCTGGCTTCGCGGCGCTCCGCGCCCCCGTGTCTGCGGCGCTCCGCGCCGTGCCTCTCCGGCGCTCCGCGCCGTGAACCCGCCGCTCCGCGGCGGTCTCCCACCCGGCCCACCCGGCCCACCCGGCACTCTGCGACTTTCCGAGACCTACCGCGGCTCTTGTCGCGTCCGCCCTATCACCTCGGCCACTTCCCCCGGCGCGTCCCGCGCCACCAAGTGCCCTGCCCCGTACGCCACTTGATAGCTCGCCCCGAGCTCCTCCGCCAACCCCCGCTGCTGCTCCAGCCACCCCCGCGATCCCCCCGCGTACGCCGCGAGCACCGCGACCGGCACCCCGGCAGGGAGCGGCAACTCACCTCGGAGCGCGCCCAGTTGCTGCGCCACCTCGCCGTACGTCGCGTACTCCATGAGCCCGCCCCGCGCACCCCGGATCACCCGCCCGACCGCACGGGTCACCCCGAGACGGGCCGCTCTCGCGGGCAGCGGCCGCACCCGGCGGCCGCCCCGGTGGAACGGCACGCTGGAGTCGATCAGGACCAGGCCCGCCGTCCGGTCGGGGTGGCGGCGGGCGAACGCCTCCACGTGGAATCCGGCCAGCGAGTGGCCGACGGCCGTGACCCGGCGGGCGCCCAGGCCGAGCGCGTCCAGGACGTGGGCGATCCGGTCGGCCTCCGCCTCGAGGGCGGGTGCCGTGCGGGCGGGGGCGCTGCGGCCGACGCCCGGGCGGTCGAAGGTGACCGTCGTCCAGCCCGCGCCGGTGAGCAGCGGCACCACCAGGTCCCAGTGGGAGCAGGGCAGTCCGAGTCCGGCGCTGAGGACGCAGACGGGCCCCGCACCGTCGCCGGTCACCTGCGCGTGGTGCGGCACTCCCCCGATCCGTACGAACCGCACGAACCGCACGAACGTCATGGCGTGCGCCGTCGTCGTCTGGTCACCGTCCCCGCCAGCAGGCCCAGCCAGACCGCGATCAGGAGCACCTGGAGGCGCTGGCCGAGGCCGAGGGCCCAGGAGCCGCGGCCCGTGTCGAGGGCGGCGATGCCCGCCAGAGTCCATACGGTGGCGGCCAGTTCGAGGGCGACGAAAGCGGGGCCGCGGCGGGCCAGCGGGGGCAGGGCGCCGTAGCGGCGGGCGGCGAGGGTGAGCAGGACCATGGCGACGAGGGCGGCCGTGACCGCGACGCTGCTGCTGACCGAGTGCGCGGTGTGCGTCGCGGGCACGAGTCCGTCGCGTTCCCGTGCCGCGCACGCGGAGTCGGAGGTCGGGGCGCAGCTGAGCGGGAGCCGGGAGTCGGCCGCGGTGGCCGCCCCGAAGAGGGCGAGGGCCGCCCAGCCCGCGACGGCGAGGGGGCGCCGGGGCAGGGCGCGGGAGAACAGTCCGCAGCCGGCGCCCGCGAGGACGAGGAGCCCGGCGACGAGGTCCGTGGTGCGGAACAGGACGCCGTAGGGCTGGTCCTGGGCGGCGAGTTCGCTGACGTAGGCGAGGACGGGGTCGAGCCCGGTGGTGAGCAGGGCCTCCAGGACCCAGGCGCTGTAGGCGACGGCGCCGAGCGCGAGGAGCACGGCACAGGCGGCGACGAGGACTCCCTCGAGGGAGGACGCGGCGGGTGGCTTACGGAAGCGAGGGCTGGACATATCCGCACAAATGCTATTCGGCGAGCCGTGTGTCCTGGTGGTCAGGGTGGATCCACTCCGGTTTGCGGAACTTGAGGAAGGCGAAGGGCGCGAGGACGCCGATGAGCAGGAGGCCGCCGCCGACGATCAGGAGGTAGCGCCAGAGGGGGCCGCTGCCGAACTGGTCGGGCGGCACGAAGCCGATGCCGAGGGCGAGCAGCGAGGCGACGAAGCCGGTGCCCGCCACCAGCTTCACGGCGGGCACGACGAAGCCGCGCTCGACGTGCGGCCGGGTCACGCGCAGCCGCACCACGGCCAGGAACATCAGCAGGTACGCGATGAGATAGATCTGGATCGTGATGACGGAGAACATCCAGTACGCGCTGGAGACGTCGCTGCTGAACGCGTAGAGGATGCCGATCAGGGTGGTGAGCACGCCCTGCGCGACCATGATGTTCTGCGGGGCGCCGTGCTTGTTGAACCGCTGGAGGAAGGGCGGCAGATAGCCCTCCTGGCGGGCGATCAGGAGCAGGCCCTTGGCCGGTCCGCCGAGCCAGGTGAGCATGCCGCCGAGCGCGGCACAGACCAGCATGATGCCGACGACCTTCGTCATCCAGCCGATGTCGAAGTGCCCGAAGAAGGCGTCGAACGCCTGCATGAGGCCCGCGGTGAGGCTGAGCTGCTCGGACGGCATGACCCAGCTGATGGCCAGGGCCGGAAGGATGAAGATCAGCAGGACCAGGCCGGTGGCGAGGAACATCGCGCGCGGGTACTCGGCGCGGGGCTTGCGCAGGGACGTCACATGGACGCCGTTCATCTCCATGCCCGCGTACGAGAGGAAGTTGTTGACGATCAGGACGAGGCTGGACAGGCCCGTCCACGGCGGCAGCCAGTGATCGGCGCTCATGGGCGCGGCCGAGGCGTTGCCCTGCCCCAGGAAGACGAGGCCGAGGACGACGAGCAGGACGCCGGGGATCAGGGTGCCGATGATGAGGCCGAACGAGGAGAGACCGGCGATCGCCTTGGTCCCGCGCGAGCTGACCCACACGCCGGTCCAGTAGACGACGATGATGACGCAGGCGACGTACGGGCCGTTCTCGGCGAGGCTCGGGTGGATGACGTACGCGAAGGTCGAGGCGACGTACGCGAGCAGGCTCGGGTAGTACGCGATGGTCAGGGCGAACTGGCACCAGACGGCGACGAAGCCGAGCGGCTTGCCGAGCGCCTCGCTGACCCAGCGGTAGATGCCGCCGGACCAGCCGGAGGCGAGCTCGGCGCCGACGAGGGCGGTGGGCAGCAGGAAGACGATCGCGGGCAGCAGATAGAGGAAGACCGCGGCGAGCCCGTAGATGGCCATCGAGGGCGAGGGACGCAGGCTCGCCACGGAGGCGGTGGTCATCAGGGCGAGGGTCACCCAGGAGATGCTGTTTCTTCCCGGGAGTTCCCCCCGGACCCCCTGGCGCCGGGTGCCGGTGTCCCCGGCGAGCTCGTCGGCGCCACCGCCCGCCGCGGCCGCTCCCGCCATGGCCGCTCTTCCCGCTTCGCCCGCATTGTCCGCAGTCGTCATGCGCCCATGATCATGGGAGTGCCGGGGGGCCGCACGTCGCGGGATACCGGGCGGGGGTAGGGTGCGGTCCATGGCGACGACCACGAAGAGGCGGGCGGGGGCGCGGCAGCTGCTGCTGCTCGCCGCGCTGCTCTTCGGGATCGTGACGATGCATACGCTGGGGCATCCGACGGGGCACGGCTCCAGCTCCGGCTCCGGCTCCGGGGGGTCCGAAGCCTCCGCCATGACGCACGCCCAGGGCATGGCCGCCGGGCAGGACGTGACCGCCGGGCAGGGCATGACCGCTCACGAAGAGCGGCCGCCGCACGCGACGGGCGGCGCGGAAACGAAGCCCCGCGCCGAAGCGAAGCCCCTCCTCGGAACGAAGCCCCTCCTCGAAACGGCGTCCCGCACCACGGCGGACCCCGTCCCCGCCCGGCACGGCGGCATGGACCCGCTCTCCGTCTGTCTCGCCGTCCTCGGCGGCCTCACCCTCGTCCTGCTGCTCGCGGCCGCCGTGGCCCGGACGTGGGGCGGGGCCGGACTCGTGCGCCCGCGCGCCCTGCTCGCCGCCGCGCTGCGGCCGCGTCCGCCGCCGCCCCGCATACTCCTCGCCCGCCTGTCGGTGCTGCGCATCTAGGCCGCGTACCGGCTGCTCCGTGCTGCCCAGAACCGGGCCGGAGCGGCGTACGCGTCCCTTCACACGCACCATCGAGACGAGGTGTACTCAGACATGCGCACTCCCACTCCGCGCACCCCCGCTCCGCGCACGCACACTCCCGGCGCCCCTTCGCGCCGCACCCTGCTCGGCGCTTCGATCGCCGTCGCCGGCACGGGACTTCTGTCGGCCTGCTCCGGCTCCGACGGCTCCGGCGGCTCCAGCGGGTCCGGGCACGGCGGCCACGGCGGCACCGACGCCGCACCCGAGGGCTATGTCTCCCCCTCCGGCAAGGAGGTCGCCGCGGCCGAGAAGAAGCGCGGCAAGGGCCCGGTCCGCGAGGTCAAGCTCATGGCCATGGCGGGCAAGGTGGAGCTCGGCGACGGCGCGGCGGTCCGGACCTGGGCCTACGACGGGCGGCTCCCCGGCAAGGAGGTCCGGGTGACCGCGGGCGACACCCTCGCCCTCACCCTCGCCAACCACCTGCCCCAGCCCACGTCCCTGCACTGGCACGGCATCGCGCTCCGCAACGACATGGACGGCGTGCCCGGCGTCACGCAGAAGGACATCAAGCCCGGCGCGGACTTCACGTACCGCTTCACGGTGGCCCACCCCGGCACGTACTGGTTCCACCCGCACTCGGGCGTGCAGCAGGACCGCGGCCTGTACGCGCCACTGATCGTGGAGGACCCGAAGGAGCCCCTGAAGTACGACAAGGAGTGGGTCGTCGTCCTGGACGACTGGGTCGACGGGGTGCAGGGCTCGACCCCGGACGCGGTCCTCGCGGAGCTCCGCAAGGGCATGGGCGGCCACGACATGGGCGGCGACTCCGGCGGCATGGGCGGCATGGACCACGGCGGTGGCGGCGACGGCGGTGGCGGCCACGACATGTCCCACATGTCGATGGCGACGGACGGTTCACCGAAGCCGTCGGCCTCGGCCTCCGGCCCCTCCCGCATGATGATGGGCGCCAAGAGCGAGCTGCTCGGCGGCGACGCGGGCGACGTGGAGTACCCGCACTACCTCGTCAACGGCCGTACGCCCGGGGCCCCTTCGTCCTTCAAGGCCCGCCCCGGCGACCGCATCCGGATCCGCTTCATCAACGCGGGCGGCGACACCGCCTTCCGGGTCGCGCTCGGCGGCCACGAGATGACGGTGACGCACACGGACGGCTACCCGGTCCGGCACGCGAAGACGGACGCGCTGCTGCTCGGCATGGGCGAGCGCTACGACGTCCTGGTGACCGCGGGCGACGGGGTCTTCCCGCTGACCGCGCTCGCCGAGGGCAAGAAGGCGTCGGCGCTCGCGCTCCTGCGTACGGGAGGCGGCGCGGCCCCGTCGGCGAAGACCCGCCCCAAGGAGCTGGAGGGCCGCCTCCTGACCGCCGACAAGCTCACGGCGGACGCCTCCGTGGCCCTGAAGTCCCGCACACCGGACCGCACGGTCAAGCTCCAACTGACGGGCGGCATGGCCAAGTACGACTGGGCCTTCGACAAGAAGCCCTACTCCCCCTCGCAGCGCCACCCGGTCCGCGCGGGCGAACGCGTCCGCCTGGTCTTCGCCAACTCCACGTCGATGTGGCACCCGGTCCACCTCCACGGCCACACCTTCGCCCTGGCGAACGTCGCGGGCGGCCCCCGCAAGGACACCGCGATCGTCCTGCCGAACGGCACCCTGACGGTCGACTTCGACGCGGACAACCCGGGCCTGTGGATGGTGCACTGCCACAACGTGTACCACTCGGAGTCGGGGATGATGACGGTTCTGGGGTACCGGGCCTGACGCCCGTCGCGTACCGGGTGGCCCGGGGCCCGAGGGCCCGATGGTCCCGGCGCTGAGGCCCATCGGTCCCCGAGGAGGGACCCTGGAGGGATAAGCAGGAGGTAAAGATTCCGGCAGAGTGGATGGATCCCCCCACTCCACTCTGCCGGAAGGCCGTCCGAACATGTCCACACCCAGCACTTTCTCGCCCCCACCGCCCTTCCCCGTGCACCAGGCCCGCAACGGCCTCGGCACCGCCTCCCTCGTGCTCGGCATCATCGGTGTGCTGAGCGGGCTGATCCCGCTGCTGTTCTGGCTCGCGGGCATCCTCGCGGTGCTGGCCCTCGTCTTCGGACTCATCGGCGTCGGGCGGGCCCGCAAGGGGCAGGCCACCAACAAGAAGACCGCGATCTGGGGCACCTCGCTGGGCGCGGTCGCCGCGGTGCTCGCGGTCGTGGGCCTCGTCATCACCGTCACCGCCGTCGACGACGCCGTGAACTCGCTCAAGGGGACGGGCGGAAAGAAGGAGTCGTCGGCCGACAGAGACTCCAAGGGCTCCGACGAGCTCGGCTTCGGTGACACCTTCGCGTACGACGACGGCATGAAGGTGACCGTCGCCAAGCCTGCCGCGTACAGCCCCGGCGACTCCGCCGTCGGCCACAAGAAGGGCAACAAGGCCGTCCAGGTGCGCATCACCGTCGTGAACCGCTCGAAGGACAAGGTCGACCTGAGCCTCTCCACCGTCCACTTCAAGGACGCGAACGGCGCCGAGGCCGAGCAGATCTACGACGACGGGATGCCGAAGGAGTTCAGCGGAAAGCTGCGTCCGGGCAAGCAGGCCGTCGCGACGTATGCCGTCTCCCTCCCCGCCGATGCCGCCTCCTCCCTGGAGGCCGACGTCGAGCCCGGCTTCCTCGACTACGAGGACGCCAGCTGGACCGGCACGGTCAAGTAGGCCCCGCCCCACCGTCCGACAGGACATCGCGTCGCTCTGACGATTAAACTGGGCCGCGTGCCTCAACTACGTCTCGCACTGAACCAGATCGACTCCACCGTCGGCGACCTCTCCGGGAACGCCGAGGCGATCGTCCACTGGACCCGGCACTCCGCCGAGCAGGGGGCGCACCTCGTGGCGTTTCCCGAGATGGCGCTGACCGGGTACCCCGTGGAGGACCTCGCGCTGCGGTCCTCCTTCGTGCGGGCCTCGCGGGACGCGCTGCGCGCGCTCGCCGTGCGGCTGCGGGACGAGGGGTTCGGGGAACTGCCCGTCGTCGTCGGCTATCTCGACCGGTGCGACGAGGCCAAGCCCAAGTACGGGCAGCCCGCCGGGGCGCCGCGCAACGCGGGTGCCGTGCTGCACCGGGGGGAGGCCGTCCTCACGTACTCCAAGCACCACCTGCCGAACTACGGCGTCTTCGACGAGTTCCGGTACTTCGTGCCGGGCGAGACCCTGCCCGTCGTCCGGGTGCACGGCGTCGATGTCGCGCTCGCCATCTGCGAGGACCTCTGGCAGGACGGGGGGCGCGTGCCGGCGGCCCGGTCGGCGGGGGCGGGGCTGCTGCTGTCCATCAACGCGTCGCCGTACGAGCAGCACAAGGACGACCAGCGGCTCGAACTCGTGCGGAAGCGGGCGCAGGAGGCCGGGTGCACCACCGCCTATCTCGCCATGATCGGCGGGCAGGACGAGCTGGTCTTCGACGGGGACTCGATCGTCGTCGACAAGGACGGTGAAGTCATCGCGCGCGCACCGCAGTTCGCGGAGGGGTGTGTGGTGCTCGACCTGGAGCTGCCCGCCGCGGGGGACGTGCCGTCGGGGGTCGTGGACGACGGGCTGCGCATCGAGCACGTCACCGTCTCCGAGGAGCCCCTCGCCGCCTATGAACCCGAGCTCACCGGCGGGTACGCCGAGCGGCTCGACGACGACGAAGAGGTCTACTCGGCGCTGGTGGTGGGGCTGCGGGCGTACGTCGCCAAGAACGGCTTCCGGTCCGTGCTCATCGGGCTCTCCGGCGGCATCGACTCCGCGCTGACCGCCGCCATCGCCTGCGACGCCCTGGGCGCGCAGAACGTGTACGGGGTCGCCATGCCGTCCCGCTATTCGTCGGAGCACTCGATCAGCGACGCGGAGGAGCTGGCACGGCGCACCGGCCTCAACCTCCGCACGGTGTCCATCGCCCCGATGTTCGACGCCTACATGGGCGCGCTGGGGCTCACCGGCCTCGCGGAGGAGAACCTGCAGTCGCGGCTTCGCGGCACGATGCTGATGGCGCTCTCCAACCAGGAGGGCCACATCGTGCTCGCGCCGGGCAACAAGTCCGAGCTGGCGGTGGGGTATTCGACCCTGTACGGCGACTCGGTGGGCGCGTACGGGCCCATCAAGGACGTGTACAAGAGCTCGATCTTCCGGCTCGCGAAGTGGCGCAACCGGTCCGCCGCAGAGCAGGGCCACACCCCGCCGATCCCGGAGAACTCCATCACCAAGCCGCCCAGCGCGGAGCTCCGTCCCGACCAGGTCGACACGGACTCGCTGCCGGACTATCCCGTGCTCGACGGGATGCTGGAGCTGTACGTGGACCGGGACCAGGGCGCGGAGGCGGTCGTCGCCGCCGGGTACGACCGGGCCCTGGTGACCAAGACCCTGCGGATGGTGGACGCCGCCGAGTACAAGCGGCGCCAGTATCCGCCGGGCACGAAGATCTCCCCGAAGGGGTTCGGGAAGGACCGGCGCCTTCCGATCACCAACCAGTGGCGCGAGGGCAGTTGAGGGTTCCTCCCGAGGTTCGCCGCGGGGTTCGCCGCGGGGTTCGCCGCGGGGTTCCTCCCGAGGTTCGCCCCGAGGTCCGACCCGGGGGTCAGGTGCGGGCCGACTCGCAGGAGTCGGCTCCCTCGGCCCCCGGGGAGGCCGCCACCAGGCGCCCCTTGCCGAGGTCCACGCCCCGCCGCCGGTCCACCCCGTACGCCACCCCCGCCACGGCCACGCCGAGCACCGCGAGCCCCGCGCCCGCGACCGCCGGGGAGACCACGCCGAAGCCCGCCGCGAGGGCGAGGCCGCCGATCCAGGCGCCGCCCGCGTTGGCGAGGTTGAAGGCCGCCTGGTTCGCGGAGGAGGCGAGGGAGGGGGCCGCCGACGCCTTCTCCATGACCATGAGCTGGAGCGGGGATCCTGTGGTGAACGCGGCCGTGCCGAGCAGGACCACCGCGAGGGCGGCCGTGGCCTCCGTACGCATGAGGAGCGGGAAGAGCGCGAGCACGGCGGCGAGCGCGGTGAGGCCGCCGAAGAGGGTGCCGCGCAGGGAGTGGTCGGCGAGGCGGCCGCCGAGGAGGTTGCCCGCGGTCGCGCCGACGCCGAAGAGCGCCAGGAGCAGCGTGACGGTGGACTCCGCGTAGCCCGCCGCGTCCGTGAGCATGGGCGTGATGTAGCTGTAGGCGGCGAAGAGCGCGCCGAATCCCGCGACGGTCGTGCCGAGGGCCAGCCACACCGGCACGCTGCCGAGGGCCCGCAGCTCCCCGCGCAGGCCGACGGAGTCGCCGTGGCCGTGGTCGGCGGGGACGAGCAGCGCGAGCGAGGCGATCGCGGCGAGGCCGATGGCGCTGACCGCGAGGAACGTGGCGCGCCAGCCGAGCTGCTGCCCCATGGCGGTGGCCACCGGGACGCCCACGATGTTGGCGACGGTCAGGCCGAGGAACATCAGCGAGACCGAGCGGGCCTTGCGCTCCGGCGCGACGAGCCCGGTGGCGACGACGGCGCCGACGCCGAAGAACGCGCCGTGCGGCAGTCCGCTGAGGAAGCGCGCCGCCAGCAGCAGGTGGTAGTCGGGGGCGGCGGCCGAGAGCGCGTTGCCGACGACGAAGAGCACCATCAGGCCGATGAGCACGCGCCGCCGCGGCAGCTTCGCGGTGACGGCGGCGAGCAGCGGGGCGCCGATGACCACGCCGAGGGCGTACGCGGAGACCAGGTGTCCGGCGGTGGGCAGGGATATGTGCAGGTCGTCCGCGACGTTGGGCAGCAGGCCCATCATCACGAACTCGGTGGTGCCGATACCGAAAGCGCCCACGGCGAGGGCGAGCAGGGCCAGGGGCATGAGGGAGGGCTTTCCACGGGTGGGGCAGGAGGGGCGGAGCCCTCAAGGGTACGGCTCAGAGTTCGACGCGCGCCGCGATCGGCAGGTGGTCGCTGCCCGTCTCGGGCAGGGTCCAGGACGAGACCGGCTCGACGCCCTTGACCATGATCTGGTCGATGCGGGCCATCGGGAACGACGCGGGCCAGCTGAAGCCGAAGCCGCTGCCCGCCGCGCCCTGGGTGGAGCGCATCTGCGAGGTGACCGCGTTCAGCGCACGGTCGTTCATCGTGCCGTTCAGGTCGCCGAGCAGGATGGCCTTGCCGGTCGTGTCGTGCGAGATGGCCTTGCCGAGCGCGTCGGCGCTGTTGTCGCGCTGGGTGGCGGTGAAGCCCGCGTCGAGCTTGACCCGCACCGAGGGCAGGTGCGCCACGAAGACGGCGACCTCGCCCTTGGGCGTCTCGACCGTGGAGCGCATGGCGCGGACCCAGCCGAGCTTGATGTCGACGGGCTTCGTGCCGGTCAGCGGGTACTTGCTCCACAGGCCGACGGTGCCCTGCACGGAGTGGTACTTGTACGTGTCCTTGAGCGCCTTCTCGTACGTGGGGACGGCCGAGGCCGTGAGCTCCTCCAGGGCCACCACGTCGGCGCCGGACTTGGCGACGTCGCGGGCGGTGCCGGTCGGGTCGGGGTTGTCCGCGTTCACGTTGTGGGTGGCGACGGTGAGGTCGCCGCCGGTGCCCTGCTTGTCGGTGAGCAGGCCGCCGAAGGCGTTGAGCCAGACGATCACCGGGAGCAGCAGCGCGATCAGGGCGGTCGCGGACCTGCGGACCACGCCGATGACTAGGAGCACCGGGATGAAGACGCCGAGCCAGGGCAGGAAGGTCTCGGTGAGGCTGCCGAGGTTGCCGATGTCGTTCGGGATCTGCGCGTGGAACAGCATCACCAGGGCGAGCAGGACCGCGACGGCGGCGGTGGCGATGCCGCGCCGCCAGACGCCGGGGTCGTTGCGCAGGGTGTCCAGCAGGCGCCGGAGCCGACGGCGCCAGGACTGCGGGCCTTCGGGCCCCGAGCCGCCGTTGCCCGTCTCCGTCACATACGCCTGCGCCATCACTGCTGTCGCCTCGCTTGCCTGCCGTGCCCGCCATCTCTCCGCCCTGGAAACCCTAGGCGATGATCCGGCGTCGAACTGCGCCGTCCGTGACGGCCGTACGGGCACGAGGACGAACGAGGCGGCGGCCGGGGTTCCGGCCGGCGGTGGCGCAAGCGTTCTCTGTGACGAAACGCGCACAAACGTCTGGGCGGAACTCCCTGGTGGGGGCCCGGGTCAGGGCCGGGCGGCCGGTTTCGGTCCGAGCCCGTCGAGGACGCAGTCCACCATGCGCTCGGCGAGCCCTTCGTCGAGGGGCGCGTCGTGCCGCATGACCGTGCGAAGGAGCATCGGCCCGGTGAAGAGGTCCGCCGCCATCTCGACGTCGACGTCGGCCCGCAGCTCCCCGTTCGCGGCGCCGCGGCGCAGCACCTCGTGCATGAGGCGGCGGCGCGGGCCGATGACCGTGGTGTGGTAGGCGTCCCACAGCTTGGGCAGGCTCTTCATCTGCGCGAAGACGTTGTGCAGCAGCGCCGACGAGCGCAGGCTGAGGCCGCGTCGGCGCTGCCACTCCAGGAGGCTGACCACGTCGTCGCGCATGGAGGTGCCGGGCAGCTGGGGGTCGGGGTCCTCGAAGCCGCGCAGGACGTCGACGAAGAGGGCCTCCTTGCCGGGCCAGCGCCGGTAGATGGTGGCCTTGCCGACGCCGGCGGTGCGGGCGATCCGCTCGATGGACAGGTCGGTGAGGGGCACCCCGTCCTCCAGGAGCTTCATCACGCCCTCGAGGATGGCCCGCTCGACCGCCTCGCTGCGGGGTCTGCCCCGGGCGCCCGTCCGCACCGTGTCCGTCACGTCAACTCCCGCTTCCTCGCCTGCCCCCGCCACACCGTCGATTGTCCCTGGTCACGAACCCGGCCCCCGCCGCCCTCGGCGGTGGGGGCCGGTGCGCCTCACTGGCCCGCGCCCACCTTCTCCGGCGCACCCGTCTGCTCGGTGGGTGCCGCGGGGGCCTTGCCCGGCAGGAACAGGGCCGTCACGACGGCGCTGATCAGGGCGACGCCCGCGCCCCACAGGGCGGTGACGTGCATGGCGTGCAGGAACGAGTCGTTGGCCGGGCCGATCAGTGCCTGGCCCTTGGGGCCGAGCTTCTCGGCGACGCCGAGCGTGGCCTCGATGGACGCTCCCGCGGTGTCGCGCAGCCCGGGCGGGAGCAGCCCGAGCTTGTCCTCGATGCCGCTGCGGTACGCGGTGGAGAGCACCGAGCCGAGCACGGCGATGCCGAGTGCGCCGCCGACCTGGCGGAAGGTGTTGCTGAGCGCGGACGCCGAACCGGCCTTCTCGCGCGGCAGGGCCTGCATGATCACGACGCTGGTGGGCGTCATGACGTGCGCCATGCCGGTGCCCATCAGGAAGAAGATGACTTCCAGGATCCAGATGGGGGTGTCCGCGTCGAGGGCGGTGAACGCGGCGAGCATGCCCGCGAGCAGCACGAGCCCGCCCGTGGTGGTCGCGCGGACGCCGATCCGGTCGACGACGAGCCGGGCGCGCGGCGCGAAGATCAACTGGGCGGCGGCGAGCGGCAGCATCAGGGCGCCGGTCTCCAGCGGCGAGTACCCGCGCACGCTCTGGGTGTAGAAGACGGAGAAGAAGGTCACGCCCATCAGCGCGAAGAAGACGAGCGCGATGGCGCCGATCGCGGCCGAGAAGACCTTGTTCTTGAAGTAGTTGATGTCGATGGACGGGTGGTCGCTGCGCTTCTCGTAGACGACGAACGCGACGAGGACGGCCAGTCCCGCGGCGATGGTGGCGAGCACCTGGGCGCTGGTGAAGTCGCCCTCGTCGCCGCCCTTGATGATCCCGTACACGAGCAGGACGAGGCCGACGACGGACAGGACGACGCCGACGAGGTCGATCCGGCCCGGCTTCGGGTCCCTGGAGTCGGGCACGAGCGCGATCATCAGCACGACGGCGATGATCACGATCGGCACGTTGACCAGGAAGACCGAGCCCCACCAGAAGTGGTCGAGCAGCAGGCCGCCGGTGATGGGGCCGATGGCGATGGCGAGGCCGACGCCGCCCGCCCAGATGCCGATGGCCTTGGGCTGCTCCTCGCGCTCGAAGACGTTCATGAGCACGGCGAGCGTGGCGGGCATCACGAAGGCGGCGCCGAGGCCCATCACAGCGCGGAACGCGATGAGCTGGACCGGCGAGCCGGACTCGGCGGCGAGCGCGGAGCCGATGCCGAAGACGACGAGGCCGCCGATGAGGACCTTCTTGCGGCCGAGCCGGTCACCGAGGAGCCCCGCGGTGAAGAGCAGGCCCGCGAAGACCAGCGTGTAGGAGTTGATGGCCCATTCCAACTCGCCCTGGGTGGCGCCGAGTCCGGTGGGTGCGGGGGTCGAGATGGTCTTGATGGCGACGTTCAGGATCGAGTTGTCGAGCACCACGATGAGCAGGCTCAGCATCAGGACGCCGAGGATCGCCCAGCGGCGGCGGTGCACCGCCTCCGGTATGCGAGGAGGCGTGGGCAGGGCGGGAGTTGTCATGCGTCTCAGCCTAAGGCCATTTCGATACGAGACCGTCTCGTATTGGAAGAGACTTTACCGAACGACTGTGCGCGGGCCCCTCTAGCCTCCCCCTGCCCCGCGGTGCGACGATGGACGTGATCCGGGGACGCCGTCAGGGCGCCTCGAGACGACAGAAGGAGCCGTTGCGATGACGCAGCTTTCGGCTGCCCAGAAGCCGGGCCAGAGCTCTGCGCCGACACCCGACAGCAGCAAGGCGCTGTACGGAGGCAAGAGCAACCGCCGCATCACCGTCCGCGACCTCACCGCCGCCAAGGAGCGCGGCGAGAAGTGGCCCATGCTCACCGCGTACGACGCGATGACCGCCTCCGTCTTCGACGAGTCCGGCATCCCCGTGATGCTCGTCGGCGACTCGATGGGCAACTGCCACCTCGGCTACGACACCACCGTGCCCGTCACGCTCGACGAGATGACGCTGCTCGCCGCCGCCGTCGTACGGGGCACCAGGCGCGCCCTGATCGTCGGCGACCTCACCTTCGGTTCGTACCAGGAGGGCCCCGTGCAGGCGCTGCGCTCGGCGACCCGCCTGGTCAAGGAGGCCGGGGTCGGCGCGGTCAAGCTGGAGGGCGGCGAGCGCTCCCACGAGCAGATCAAGCTGATCGTGGACGCCGGGATCCCCGTCATGGGCCACATCGGTCTGACCCCGCAGTCGGTCAACACCATGGGCTACCGGGTGCAGGGCCGCGGCGAGGAGGCCGCCCAGCAGCTGCTCCGGGACGCCAAGGCGGTGCAGGACGCGGGCGCGTTCGCGGTGGTCCTGGAACTCGTACCGGAAGAGCTGGCCGCCGAGGTCACGCGCATCCTGCACATCCCCACCGTCGGCATCGGCGCGGGCGTCGAGTGCGACGCGCAGGTCCTGGTGTGGACGGACATGATGGGCCTCACCCCCGGCAAGATGCCGCGCTTCGTGAAGCAGTACGCGGATCTGCGCGGCGTCATGGGCGACGCGGCGCGGGCGTTCGCGGAGGACGTGGTCGGCGGGACCTTCCCGGCGGCCGAGCACGCCGTCCACTAGGGCCTGTCCGGCCCTTCGGCCGGCCCCCCAGGAGCCACTGCGGCACCACGACAGCCCGCCGATCTCCCCCTGTCGGCGGGCTGTCGGTCGCTTGTCGGTGGATTGTCGGTGGCGGCTGCTCTCATAGGGGCCATGACGCGAATCGACACCAACACCAGCAGCGGCGAGCACGCCGTGGAAGTACGCGGGCTGGTCAAGCACTACGGGGAGACGAAGGCCCTGGACGGCGTGGACCTCGACGTCCGCGAGGGCACCGTCCTCGGCGTGCTCGGCCCCAACGGCGCGGGCAAGACGACGCTCGTGCGGGTCCTGTCCACCCTCATCCAGCCCGACGCGGGCAGCGCCTTCGTGGCCGGCTACGACGTGGTCCGCCAGCCCCGCCAGCTGCGCCGCCAGATAGGTCTCACCGGCCAGTACGCCTCGGTCGACGAGAAGATCTCCGGCTTCGAGAACCTGTACATGATCGGCCGCCTGCTCGACCTGTCGCGCGCCGACTCCAAGCGCCGCGCGGGCGAGCTGCTCGAGCGGTTCTCGCTCACCGAGGCCGCCAAGCGCCCGGCGGGGACGTACTCCGGCGGCATGCGCCGCCGCCTCGACCTCGCGGCGTCCATGATCGGCCAGCCCGCCGTCCTCTACCTGGACGAGCCCACCACGGGCCTCGACCCCCGCACCCGCAACGAGGTGTGGGACGAGGTCAAGCGCATGGTCGGCGAGGGCGTCACCGTGCTGCTCACCACCCAGTACATGGAGGAGGCCGAGCAGCTGGCCTCCGAGCTCACGGTCATCGACCGCGGCCGCATCATCGCCAACGGCGGGATCGACGAGCTCAAGGCCAAGGTCGGCGGCCGCACCCTGCGCATCCGCCCCTCGGACCCGCTGCAGCTGCGCTCCCTCGCCCAGGACCTGGACGAGTCGGGCCTGACCGGCCTCGCCACCACCACGGTCGACGCCGGAGCGGGCACCGTCCTCGTCCCCGTGCAGAGCGACGAGCAGCTCACCGCGATCATCGGCGCCCTCGCCGCCCGCGGCTACGGCCTCGCCGACGTCAGCACCGAACTGCCCAGCCTGGACGAGGTGTTCCTCTCCATCACCGGCCAGAAGGCTAGCGCTCCGCAGGACGCGGCGCCCGTTCTCGAGGAGGTCGCCGTATGAGCACCACCACCCTGGAAGCCCCAGTCGACGCCCCCGCCCTGCGCAAGGGCGAGGCCGACGGCCGCATCGGGCTGCGCGGCAACCTCCGCCACACCGGCGCCCTGGTCCGCCGCAACCTGCTGTGGATCAAGAACGACCCGGAGTCGATGTTCGACGCCGTCCTGATGCCGGTCGTCTTCACCCTGCTGTTCGTGTACGTCTTCGGCGGCTCCATCGGCCAGGCGCTCGGCGGCGGCCAGGACGCCTACGTCCAGTACGTGATACCGGGCATGCTCGCAATGATGAGCATGAACATCGCCCAGGGCGTCGGCACCGGCTTCAACGAGGACTTCCACAAGGGCATCATGGACCGCTTCCGGTCCCTGCCCATCGGGCGCGCCTCCGTCCTGGTCGCCAAGATCTCGGTCGAGCTCCTGCGCATGCTCATCGCCACCACGATCCTGATGATCGTCGCGATGCTCGTCGGCTTCGACATCAACGGCCACTGGGCCGGTCTGCTCGGCGCGGTCGGCCTGTCGGTGCTGTTCGGCTCGGCCATCATGTGGATCTTCCTGGTCCTCGGTGTGACCATGAAGAACGCCCAGTCCGTGCAGGCGATGGGCTTCCTGGTGATGATGCCGCTGCAGTTCGGCTCGTCGATCTTCGCGCCGCCGCAGTCGATGCCGGGCTGGCTGGAGAGCTTCACGAAGTACAACCCGATGTCCGGGCTCGCGGACGCGGCCCGCGGCCTGATGCTGGGCGGCAACTACCCCATCGCGCACGGCCTGTGGGTGACGCTGGCGTGGACGGTCGGCCTGACGGTCGTCATGGCCCCGGTCGCGATCCACAAGTTCCGCACCAAGAGCTGACGTTCACTGGGACGCACGGCTCGCGTGCGGCCACGGGGGGTGTGGGTCCCGTCGGTTCGCGCCGGACGTCAGACGAGGGCGGTGGCCTCTTCGAGAGAGAGGTCGCCGCCCTCGGCGTATGCCGAGGCATAGCGCGCTTCGCCGAGCGCGGCGCGGGCGAGGCGCTCGGCCTCGTCGTGGATCTGCCGCTCCATCGAGTTCGGGACATGGCCGGGCGGGGCGTGGCGGTGGGCGGCCCCGACGAGCCGTGCCGCGTCCTCGGCGCGGCCACCGCCGTCGAGAGCGGAGAGCGCCCAGGCCGCGATGAGCAGCGTCATGGCGCGCATGTGCGGCGCGATCACGATCGACACCGGGTCGGCTGCCAGCTCCAGGGTCCGGCGGGCCTTGACGAGCCCCTGCGCGTACTGTCCCTCGGTGAGGTCCAGGCAGGCGTGGGCGCTCAGGATGAAGCTCTCGAAGAGCGGGAAGCGCATCACCTTGAACTCTTCGGACAGCAGGTCGAGTTGCTCGCGCGCCTCGGCGGTGCGCCCGGTGAGGCCCAGCCGCTTGGCGAGGTACATCCGGGCCGCGGGCCACGCCTCGTTGGCGGGACGGTGCTCGTCGCCGAGGACGTCCCGCAGGATCGCCTCGCCCCGCTCGCCCTCACCGGCCTCGATGAGCACTTCCGCGCGCCGGGACCTCAGCAGCGCGATCTGCGACTGCGCCCCGAGCACCTCCGCGCGCGCGATGGCCTCCTCGAAGTCCCGTGCCGCCAGGGCGTATTCACCTCTCCGCTCACGGGCCTCGCCGCGCACGGCGAGCGTCTCGGCCTCGCCGAAGGCGTCGCCGAGCTCCCGCACGATGGCCAGCGCCTCCTCGGCGTCGCCGAGCGCGTCGCCCGCCCAGTCGCTGCGGTTGGCGAGGATGTTCGCCCGCATCTGCAGGGACAGGGCGAGCTCCCAGGTGTAGCCGTGCTCGCGGCAGGCCGCCACCGTCGCGTCGATGATGCCGCGCACGTCCGTGGTGCCGCCGGTCAGCATCACCGCGTAGAACCAGAGGTTGCCCGGGGCCCAGCAGGTCTGCGGCATGCCGGGCCGGTAGGCGTTGCGGATGCGGCGCAGCTTCGCCTCCCCCTCCGCGGTCTCCCAGATGTCCAACTCCATGTCCATGGAGGCGAGTTGGATGAGGTGCACCCCGCGGCGGGCCTCCTGGAGGAGCTCGCCGGTCCAGGGCAGCGGGCGGTCCGTGCACCGCTCGTGCAGCGGGGCGGCGGGGACGAGGGGGTCCGCGAAGGGGTCCGGGCCGAGGTCCTTGACCAGGTTCGACCAGTGCCGGGACTCGGTGCGCAGATCGCGGACCTGCCAGAACCAGGCGAGGGACAGGACCAGGCAGAGCCCCTCCTGCTCGACCCCGGCGGCGACGGCGTGCCGCAGGGCGGTGCGCAGGTTCTCGTACTCGGTCTGGAGCCGCTCGATGGCGGCGAGCTGGCCGCGGCCGCGCAGCTCGGGGTCGGTGGTGCGGGCCAGCTCGTTGAAGTACGCGAGGTGGGCGCGCTCGGCGAGGGGCCGCTCGGCGGCGTCGCCGAGCCGCCCGGCCGCGTACTCGCCGACGGTCTCCAGGAGCCGGTAGCGCATCTCCCCGTCCGCCGAGGCCGAAGGGGCCGCGACGACAAGGGACTTGTCGACGAGGGAGCCGAGCACGTCGGCCACGTCCAGGACGTCGGGCGCCTTCCCCCCGTACGCCCCGCCGCACACCGCCTCGGCGGCGGCCAGGTCGCAGCCGCCGGAGAAGACCGAGAGGCGGCGCAGCACGGCGCGCTCGGCCTCGTCGAGGAGGTCCCAGGACCAGTCGACGACCGCCCTGAGGGTCTGCTGGCGGGGCAGGACGGTGCGGGCTCCGCTGGTCAGGAGGCGGAAGCGGTTGTCGAGGCGGTCGGCGATCTGGCGGGGCGTGAGCATCCGCAGACGGGCCGCGGCCAGCTCGATGGCGAGCGGCAGGCCGTCCAGGCGGCGGCAGATCTCGGCGGCCGCCTCCGGGTCGGCGGTGACCGAGAAGCCGGGGCGCGCCGCCGCGCCGCGCTCGGCGAACAGGCGCAGCGCGACCGGCGTCGGCAGCGGTTCCACGGGACGGAGCAACTCCCCCGGCACGCCGAGGGGTTCACGGCTGGTGGCGAGGATCGTGAGCCCCGGACACCGCTCCAGGAGCCGCTCGGCGAGCCGGGCCGCGGTGTCCACGACGTGCTCGCAGTTGTCGAGGATCAGCACCATGCGGCGCGGGACGCAGTACTCGGTGAGCCGGACGAGCGGGTCGTCGCCGCCGCGCTCGGCGACGGCGCGCAGCTCGTCGGCGCCCGCGCCCCGCAGCAGGGACTCCCGGGCGCCGAGCGCGGTGAGCACGGCCTCGGGCACCGCGTCCGGGTCGGCCGCCGGGTCGACGGGCGCCAGCTCGGCCAGCCACACCCCGTCCGGCGCGGCGTCCCCGAGGGTCTCGGCGGCCTCCTGCGAGAGCCGGGTCTTGCCGGCGCCGCCGGGCCCGAGCAGCGTGACGAGCCGGGCCCGCCCGAGGTCACCGCGGATGACGTCGATGTCGGACTCGCGGCCGACGAAGGAGGTGAGGCGGGCGCGGAGGTTGCCCCGGCGGGGGGCGGGGGCGACCGGAGGCGGGGGCGCAGGGGCCGGGGCCGCCGGAGCCGGGGGCGGAGTCGGAGCCGAGGCCGGGTTGAGCAACTCATGCTGGAGGGCGCGGAGTTCGGGCCCCGGGTCGGTGCCGAGGCGGTCCGCGAGGAGGCGGCGCACCTCCTCGTACGCGGCCAGGGCCTCGGCGGGGCGGCCCGCGTCGCGCAGGGCCCGCAGCCGCAGCGCCTGGAGCGGCTCGTCGAGGGGGTGGGTGTCGCAGAGCGCGGTGAGCTCGGGCAGGGCCTGCTCGGCGTCGCCCAGGGCGAGCGCCGCCGTGAGCCGCAGTCTGCGCGCGTCCAGGCGCAGGCCCGCCCACCGGGCCGCGTCCGCCGACCGGTCCGGCAGATCGGCGAGGGCAGGCCCGGCCCACAGCGCCAGGGCGGCGTCGAGGGCGTCGGCGGCCTTGGCCGGGTCGCCGTCGGCGAGGGCGCGGCCGCCCTCCCCGGTGAGCCGCTCGAAGCGGAAGACGTCCACGTCGTCCCGGTCCGCGCACAGCCGGTAGCCGCCGCCCTCTGCGGAGGCGACGGCGTCCGCGCCGACGGCCCGGCGCAGCCGCCCGACCAGCGCCTGCAGCGCGCCCGTCGCGTCGGCGGGCGGCTCGTCGCCCCACACCTCGTCGACGAGCACGGCCGCCGGTACGGGGCGCCCGGCGCGCAGCGCGAGCACCGTCAGCAGGGCACGCAGCCGCGCCCCGCCGACCGGGACGGAGCTGCCGTCGGGGCGGAGTGCCTGAGTGGTGCCGAGAACGCGATATCGCACGGTGCCATTGTCCCTGGTGGGCTCGGTCGGATGAGGGCTCGGGCTCAGCGGCCCGGAGGGGTCACTTCCAGTTCGACGAGGACCCCCGTCTCGTCGTGCCGGTAGCCGCGCCCGTCCCGCACCTGCCCTTGGTCCTCGTGGCTCTTGAACCACTTGGGGCAGGTGTCGACGGAACGCAGCCGACGCTCGCCGGGGACCACCTCGTACGTAC
Organism: Streptomyces odontotermitis; assembly: GCF_050510915.1. Taxonomy (NCBI): domain Bacteria; kingdom Bacillati; phylum Actinomycetota; class Actinomycetes; order Kitasatosporales; family Streptomycetaceae; genus Streptomyces; species Streptomyces odontotermitis. The sequence goes on from NZ_JBNJLS010000001.1 coordinate 646,323, forward strand.
GGGAGCCCGGGTGCGTCTCCGCGAAGCCCTCGCTGACCACGTGGATGGCCCGGACCCGCCCGACCGTACGCGGCCACTGCGCACCGTGCCGCTCCACGGAGAGCAGTCCGGTGAGGCGGACGCGCTCGGGCAGCGGGTCGTCGGCGCCCCAGCAGACGGTCAGCCCCCGGTCACGGACGACGGCGACCCAGCCACGGTCGCCCCCTTCGTCGTCGTCATCGCCGTCGCCCTCGTCCTCGTCGTCCTCGTCGTCCTCGTCGTCTTCCTCTTCGTCGTCCGACTCCTCATCGAGATCCGCCTCGTCGTCGAAGTCCTCGACCTTCTCCACCAGCCCCTCCACCACGCTCAACTCGCCCTCCCAGCCGACCGGATCGGACAGCTGCCCCCGCTCCGCAAGAAGCAGCGGCCACGCCACCTCGTCCCCCACCGAGAACGGCGTGCCGCAGCACTCCATCTGCCAGTCGTCGTACCTCACGTGCCAGAGCGCCATGCCCCTAGCCTCCCCGGAACTCAACGGCGATTGCGAGACGTTTTCCCAGCACGCCCAGTACGGTCGTCGAGCACGCCCCACGACCCGGCAGGACCAGGAGCCCCATGACCACCGCCCCCACCCGCAAGAGCGACCGGCGGATCAGCCCCGTCTTTCTCGGGATCGCCGCCGTCACGGCGGTCTCCGGCTGGGCCGCCTGGACGGGGTACGCGTCCCAGCCGGGCTTCGCCGTCTTCCTGTTCGTGACGGCCGCCTGGATCGTCTCGCTCTGTCTGCACGAGTACGCACACGCACGCACCGCCCTGCACAGCGGCGACATCTCCATCGGCGCGAAGGGCTATCTGACCCTCAACCCGCTCAAGTACACGCACGCGCTGCTCAGCATCGTGCTGCCCGTGCTCTTCGTGATCATGGGCGGCATCGGTCTGCCCGGCGGCGCCGTCTTCATCGAGCGGGGGCGGATCCGCGGACGCTGGAAGCACAGCCTGATCTCGGCGGCGGGCCCGCTGACGAACGTGCTGTTCGCGGTCGTCTGCACCGCCCCGTTCTGGCTGCACGCGCTGGACGGCGTGCCGGACACGTTCCGGTACGCGCTCGCGTTCCTCGCGCTGCTCCAGGTGACGGCCGCGATCCTCAACTTCCTGCCGATCCCGGGCCTGGACGGCTACGGGGTGATCGAGCCCTGGCTCTCGTACAACATCCGCCGCCAGGTGGAGCCGTTCGCGCCCTTCGGGCTGCTCGCGGTCTTCGGCATCCTGTGGATCCCGGAGGTCAACGGCTGGTTCTTCGACGCGATCGACGCCGTGCTGCGCTCGCTCGGCGTCAGCGACTGGGACACGTACTGGGGCCAGAAGCTCTACCGCTTCTGGGAGGGCACGCAGGAAGTGCCCCCGGCGCTCAGCTCTTAGCGAGCGTCGCGCGGCGCAGGTAGTACCAGCACATGTTGGAGGAGAGCCCCGCGAGCAGCACCCACACAATGCCGATCAGGCCGCCCCGCCAGAAGGAGACGACGGCCGCGACCACGGAGAGGACGCAGACGACCAGGGCATAGATCGCGAGGCGGGGCATGGGGGGAGGCTCCTGTCGAGGCGTTCCGGTACGGCGTACGGAACCAGTGTCCCCCATGCCCCGAACGTCCTAGACGTCGGTCACGCGCAGCCCGGCGTGCGCCTTGTAGCGGCGGTTCACCGAGATCAGGTTGGCGACGAGCGACTCCACCTGGTGGGCGTTGCGCAGCCGCCCGGCGAAGACGCCGCGCATGCCGGGGATGCGGGCGGCCAGGGCCTGCACCACGTCCGTGTCGGCGCGGCTCTCGCCGAGGACCATCACGTCCGTGTCGATCTCCTCGACCTCGGCGTCCTGGAGGAGGACCGCGGACAAGTGGTGGAAGGCGGCCGTCACCCGGGAGTCGGGCAGCAGGGCGGCGGCCTGCTCGGCGGCGCTGCCCTCCTCGGGCTTGAGGGCGTAGGCGCCCTTCTTGTCGAAGCCGAGCGGGTTCACGCAGTCGACGACGAGCTTGCCGCTCAGCTCCTCGCGCAGGGACTCCAGCGTCTTGCCGTGCCCCTCCCACGGCACGGCGACGATCACGATGTCGCTGCGCCGCGAGCACTCCGCGTTGTCCGCGCCCTCGACGCCGAGGCCGAGCTCGGCGGCGGCGGCCTCGGCCCGCTCGGCCGCGCGGGAGCCGATGATCACCTTCTGGCCCGCGCGGGCCAGGCGGTAGGCGAGCCCGCGCCCCTGGTCGCCGGTGCCGCCGAGCACGCCGACGACGAGCCCGGACACATCGGGCAGCTCCCAGGGGTCCTTGGCCGGGGCCTTCTGCACACTGTCAGTAGAGGTCATACCGTGACCTTACTCAGGCGTACGCCGGGTCAGCTCCCCCACCGGTATCCGCCGGAACGTGATCGTCTCGTACGCGCTGAAGTCCCCCGTCTCGTAGAGCAGTCCCACGGTGCCCGCGTCGGCGCGCACCAGGTCCGAGTAGGCGGCGGGCAGCCCGTCGACGGTGTGTGCGGGCTCCCAGGTGGTGCCGCCGTCGTGGCTGCGGCGGACGGTGAGCAGGGCGCGCAGGCCGCCGGGGTCGGCCGGTCCGGAGAAGAGCAGCACGTCCGGGTCGCGCAGCTGCAGGACGCAGCCCTCGACGACGGGGGTGACCAGGCCCGCCTGCGGCCGGAAGGGCTTCACCAGACTCTCGCCGCCGTCGAGGGAGTGGGCGTCGGCGCGGTTGCCGGGGGCCGGGGAGTCGTTGCGGGTGTTGAAGTAGAGCCGCCCGTCGGGGAGTTCGGCGCCGGTGGTCTCGTTCACGTTGATGTAGCCGTTGACGTTGTCGTCGACGTAGCCGATGCGCCAGGTCTCGCCCCGGTCGTCGCTGAGCAGGCCGTGGCCGCCGTTGTACTTGCCCTCGGTGCCGTTGTCGGAACCTGTCGGCGGCAGCGAGTGGTTGGCGGGCACGACGACGCGGCCGCCGGTCACTTGGAGCGCGTGGCCCGGCGTGGTCGCGTACCAGCGCCAACTCGGCCGCTTCACCTGGCCGGTGATCTCCCGGGGTGCCGACCAGGTGAGCCCGTCGTCGTCGCTGTGCTGGAGCCAGACGCGGCGGCCGTCGGCGGCGGAGACCTGGCCGCGCCGGATGGCGTCCTCCGTCGCGGCGGCGGCGTTCCTGACCTGGACGAGGAGGATGCGCCCGGTGTCGAGGACGACGGGGGCGGGGTTGCCCGCGAGGTCGGCGCCGTTCGCGCCGACGATTTGGAGCGGGCCCCAGGTGCGGCCGCCGTCGGTGGACCGCTTCAGGACGATGTCGATGTTGCCCGCGTCGCTGGAGGAGCCGACCCGGCCCTCGCAGAAGGCAAGGAGGGAGCCGGTGTTCGTGGCGACGACGGCGGGGATGCGGAAGCTCGCGTACCCCTCGCGGCCCGCCCGGAAGGGAACTGACGTCTCATATGCCATCTCTCTCACCTCCCCTCTCCGGGCGAATTCGAAGTGAACTCGGCCTGACCACTGCACAGTTGGGGCAGGATGCGACTCCATGGACGCCGTACGGGTCGCACTCCTCCGCGAAGTGCTCGCCGGGACCGACTGTCTCGCCGCGACGCGCCGCTTCGCGGGCACGCTGCGCTCGTCCGTCGTGCCGCACGGCGGCGGTCTGCTCCTCGTCGGCACCCCGGCGTACGAGCCCTGGCACCTGGCCGCGCACCTGGTGGACGAGGCGGCCTGGTCCGGCACCCCCGAACTGACCCCCACCCTCGTACGGCACGAGGCGCGCCCCGGCGGCCCCGCGCACCTCTCGGTGGGGCTCGGCAGGATCGAGGCGGCCCGGCGCGGCGAGACCCTCCTGGTGGTGGCCCCGGACGCGCCGGGCGCCCCGCTCCTCGAGCGGGTGCACGACGCGCGCACGGCGGGCGCCACGGTGCTCACCCTGGACGGCGGCGACGCGGCCGGCGGCGACCACGACCTGCGCGCGATGGCGCACGAGGCCCTCACGGTGCCCGAGACGCCCGACCTCGACCTGGACACGGTGCAGCACCTGGTGAGCGCGGCGGCGGGCGAGAACTCGCTGCCCGCGCCGCGGGGCCGGCGCCGCTTCCGGGACCGACTCTCGCGCCTGGCCGACCAGTTGACGGCGCCGCCGCCCGCGCGCTGGTAATTCGGTTGCCGCGGGCACGACCTGCGGCTGAGCATGACTGTTCGTGAACGACGACGACCATCCCTCTCCACTCCGCCCCCGGCTCCCGCTGCGGCGGCGGCTCGCCGCGGTCCTGCCCGACCTCTCGCCGTGGCGCTCCACCCGCGACTTCCGGCTCCTGTGGGTGCAGGGACTGGTCACGTACTTCGGCAGCTTCATGGCGATGATCGCGCTGCCGCTGCAGATCAAGGACCTCACGGACTCGCCGCTCGCGGTCGGCGCGATGGGGGCCGTGGAGCTGGTCCCGCTGATCGTCTTCGGCCTGTACGGGGGCGCGCTCGCCGACGCCGTCGACCGCCGCAAGGTGATCCTCCTGAGCGAGGCGGCACTCGGCGTGCTGGCCGTGATCCTGCTGGTGAACGCGCTGCTTCCGCAGCCGCTGCTCTGGCCCCTGTACGTGGTCGCGGCCGGGGTCTCGGCCCTGTCCGGCCTGCAGCGCCCGGCCCTCGACTCCCTGATGGCCCGCATCGTGCCGCACGACCAGCTCACCGCGGCGGCCGCGCTCAACTCGCTGCGCTGGAACGTCGGAGCGATCGCGGGGCCCTCGCTCGCCGGTGTCGTGGTGGCCTACGCGGGCCACGCCACGGCGTACGCGATCACCGTCGCCGGCTTCACCGCCTCGGTCGCCCTGTGCACCCGGCTCTCCCCCGCGCCCGCCGCGCACGACGCGGAGAAGCCGTCGCTGCGGGGGCTCGCGGAGGGTGCCCGCTACGCCTGGTCGCGCCCGGTGCTGCTCGGCACGTACGCCATCGACATGGCGGCGATGTTCTTCGCCTTCCCCAACACGATCTTCCCGTTCCTCGCGGACGACCTGGACGCGGAGTGGTCGCTGGGCCTCATGTACGCGGCGGGCGCGGTGGGTTCGCTCCTGCTCAGCCTCACCAGCGGCTGGACCTCACGGGTGCGGCGGCACGGGCTGCTCGTCGTCTTCGGTGCCGCCGGGTGGGGCCTCGCGATCACGGCGGCGGGGTGGTTCGGGAACGTGTGGGTGGTGCTGTGCTGTCTGGCGCTCGCGGGAGCGGGCGACATGCTCAGCGGGCTCGGCCGCTCCACCATCTGGAACCAGACCATCCCCGACGAGCTGCGCGGGCGGCTCGCCGGGATAGAGGTCCTCTCGTACAGCGTCGGCCCCCAGCTCGGCCAGGTCCGCGCGGGCGCCGCGGCGGGCTGGACGGGGACCCGGTCCGCCATCTGGTCGGGCGGGCTCGCGTGCGTGGCCGCGGTGGGCGTGCTCACGGCGACGCTGCCGAAGCTGATGTCTTACGACGCTTCGACGGACTCGGACGCGGTGCGCCGGCGGCGGGCTGCCGGGGAGAAGGTTGCCCTCTGAGTGCGTTGCCCTGCCCCGTCGCTCCGCGACGGCAACCACCACGCCGCTCCGCGACGGCAACCACGTCGCTCCGCGACGGAACTCCGCCGCTCCGCGGCGTGACTGCTTCGCCGCTCCGCGGCGGGTCTCCCACCCACCCACCCGTTCTCTGCGACGCGAGGGCGACCGAGGTCGCGGGCGGGTGGGCCGGGAAAGAGAGCTCCCTGCGGCCACGGACCCCGGCCGAGGTCGCGGACGGCGGGCCGGGAGGGACAGAGCCCTGCATCCACGGACCCCGGCCGAGGTCGTGGGCGGGTGGGCCGGGGAAGAGAGCTTCCTGCGGCCCGGGGCCGGTCGAGGTCGGGCCTCGGGGTCAGGTGTCCCCGTCCTCCGCCTCGCCCTTGCGGTCGTGCCAGCGCGGGTCCGTGTCCCATTCGAGGTTGCGGTCCTGGGCCGTCTGCATCGCGTGTTCCGCCTCCTCGCGGGTCGCGTACGGCCCGAAGCGGTCCTTGGCCGGGCACTCCGGGCCCTCCTCGACCTTCTTGTGCTCCAGGCAGTAGAACCACTCACCCGGCTTACCGACCGGCGTCCGCTTCTTGAACAGGGCCATCGTCGAGCTCCTCTCCGTCCCGTTCACTGTCCCGCTCTCTGAGCCATGCTGCCCCAAGCCCGCTGGTTAGACTCGCTGGCATGTCTGGCCAGTCACTGCTCGTACCAGGGGAGATCTCCCCCACCCGCCCCGTCCCCGGCAACATCAGGCGCCCGGAGTACGTGGGCAAACCGGCACCCACCCCTTACACCGGGCCCGAGGTGCAGACCCCCGAGACCATCGAGCTGATGCGGACCGCCGGGCGGATCGCCGCGCAGGCGATGGCGGAGGCCGCCAAGCACATCGCACCCGGCGTCACCACCGACGAGCTGGACCGGGTCGCCCATGAGTACATGTGCGACCACGGCGCCTACCCCTCGACGCTCGGCTACCGCGGCTTCCCCAAGTCGCTGTGCAGCTCCGTCAACGAGGTCATCTGTCACGGCATCCCGGACTCCACCGTCCTCAACGACGGCGACATCATCAACCTCGACGTGACCGCGTACATCGGCGGCGTGCACGGCGACAACAACGCCACGTACCTGGTCGGGGACGTCGACGAGGAGTCGAAGCTCCTGGTCGAGCGGACCCGGGAGGCCACGCACCGCGCGATCAAGGCGGTCAAGCCGGGCCGTCAGATCAACATCATCGGGCGCGTCATCGAGTCGTACGCGAAGCGGTTCGGGTACGGCGTCGTCCGTGACTTCACGGGCCACGGCATCAACTCGTCCTTCCACTCCGGCCTGATCGTGCCGCACTACGACAGCCCGCACGCCACCACCGTGATCCAGCCCGGCATGACCTTCACCATCGAGCCGATGCTGACCCTGGGCACGTACGAGTACGACATGTGGGAGGACGGCTGGACCGTGGTCACCAAGGACCGGAAGCGGACCGCGCAGTTCGAGCACACACTGGTGGTGACCGACAGCGGAGCGGAGATCCTCACGCTTCCCTGAACCGACCGCGGGTAGCGTTTTTACCGACAGGGTGTCGGGAACCAGTTGACTTAGGTAAGCCTAACTTGGAATGATCGACCGCGGTCGCACTGGTTCCCGCCTTTCCTCTTCGGCATCGGAGGCCCCCGATGAACACGCCGTTCTCGACGCTGATCCGCACCGCCTCGCACGAACAGCACACCGAGGCGGAGACGTCCACGTTCATGAGCGACCTGCTCGGCGGCAGGCTCGGCGTCGACGCGTACGCGCGCTACACGGAGCAGCTGTGGTTCGTCTACCGCGCCCTGGAGGACGGTGCCGACGCCCTGCGGGACGACCCCGTCGCGGGCCCCTTCATACGACCGGAGCTGCTCCGCGTCACCGAACTGGAGCGCGACCTGGCGCACCTGCGCGGCCCGCACTGGCGCGCCCACCTCACGCCCCTGCCGGCCACGGCGGCCTACGCGGCCCGCGTCGAGGAGTGCGCGCGCACCTGGCCGGGCGGCTATGTCGCCCACCACTACACCCGCTACCTGGGCGACCTCTCCGGCGGCCAGATCATCCGCGGCAAGGCCGAGCAGACCTGGGGCTTCGCCCGCAAGGGCGACGGCGTGCGCTTCTACGTCTTCGAGGACATCTCCAACCCGGCCGCGTTCAAGCGCAGTTACCGCGAACTCCTGGACGGCCTCGACGCGGTGGTGCGGGACGATCTGGAGCGCCAGCGCATCATCGACGAGTGCAAGAACGCCTTCGCTTTGAATACGAGGGTCTTCGCCGAGCTCGGGGCCGAGTTCCCTCTCACCGCGTGAACCCCTCATCAAGCCGGGGAAAGGGAAACCCTCCCGCCCACCTCGATCAGCCCACCCGGACCGGGCGCCGTCAGGACCTGTGATCCCCGCCCCTGGCGGACGTTCAGCGCTCGGCCCAGCTCCTGCGTGAGCAGCAGCGCCGCCGCCCCCGTCGCCTCGTCCTCGTCGATCCCGTCCCCCCGCCCGGGGAACCCCCGCGCCCGCACCTTCCCCGCCGCCTCGTCCTCCCACGCCCACGCGTAGATCCACTCACCGGGCGGCAGGATCCCCAGCGCGTCCACCTCGGCGACGCTCGCGTACTGGCGCGTCGCCTTCCCCGACACCCACTCCGCCCGCCCCGTGATCCACGTGAACTCCCCGTCCTGGCGCGCCTCCACGACGCCCGCCTCGGTGCGCAGTTCCGGCAGGTCGAGGAGCCAGGCGGAGCCCACGCACGGGTGCCCCGCGAAGGGCAGGCGCTGCGAGGGGGTGTAAATGTCGATGACCCCGCGCTCGGGGTCATCGACGAACACCGTCTCGCTGTAGCCGAGTTTGCCCGCGAGGGCCTGCCGGTCCGCGACGTCCGGCAGCAGGGCTCCGTCGCGGGCCACTCCCAGCTCGTTGCCGTGCCGACCGTCCGGCCCGCAGAAGACACGCACCACGTCGAGGGAGTCCAGGGCATCGGGGAATTCGCTCATCCCCGCATTGAAGCATCCGTCCGCTGCCGACGCCGCGCCGCGTACATCGCGCCCGCGCCCACCGCCACGACCGCGCCCGCCGCGCCGAGCAGCGCCCCCGACGGGACCCCCGCACCGGTGCTGGCCAGCGAGCCGGAGCCGCCGCCGACGGTGTCCGCGCCGTCGCCCAGGGAGACCGAACCGCCGCCCGTGGAACCGGAGTTGCCGGAATCACCGGAGTTGCCGGAGTCCCCCGACCCGGCAGGTCCGCCGGTCCCGCCCGACGGGAGCTTGCCGTCCGCGGTCAGCGTGAGCGCCAGCGTCACCGGGTCGATCGGGTCGCCCTCCTTGTACTGGGAGGGGGCCTGGTCGCTGGCGAACTGCCGCGCGCCCGCCGCCGTCAACGCCGCCGGGACCTGGTCGAGGACCACGACGTCGTCCTTCGGCCCGTACGAGACCTTGGAGAGGTCGAGCGTCGCGAACTTCACGTCGTCGTGGGTGCCCTTGGGCGTGGTGACGTCGACCGTCAGCGTGCCCCTGGCGCCGTCGGCGGCCACCTTGATGTCGCTGAACTTCATGTCGATGCCGTGCGCCTTGTACTGGAAGCGGACGGCACCGCCGAAGGACGCGGTCAGCTTCTTGGCGTCGGAGTCCAAGTCGGCCTTGGCGTACGGGAAGTCGTAGCCGTTGTCGTTCTTCCTCGCGCCGCCGGAGGGCACCGCCGTGCCGCCGGACTCGATGTAGCGGCGGAAGGACTCCTTGACGCCCCAGGCGAGCGAGCCGTCGAAGACCGCGCCTTCGGGGTGCGTGGTCTCCGTCGGGGCGGAGGTGCCCGTCGGCCGCGTGGTCGGGGCCATGGTCGGGGACGCGGTACCCGTGGGGTTCTGTGTCGGGGTCTGCGTGGGCGCGGGCGTCCGGGTGGGGGTCGGCGTGGGGGGCGGCGTGGGCGTCGGCGTGGGCTCCGGGGACTTCTGCGCGACCGTCAGCGGGTCGCCGGCCGCGCCGGTGTAGCGGCCGCCCCCGCCGAGCGCCTCGTCGGCCTCCTTGGTCAGCTTGGTCTTCATGTCGGTCATGGAACGCGTGACCGTGACGTCGGCGAGCGGCACGTCGTCCTGCGCGGCGCCGCCGTCCTTGCTGACGTCGGCCGTGATCCTCGCCCTGGCGCTGTCGAAGCGGACGTCCGACAGCTTGACGTCGAAGCCGTGCAGCTTCGAGGTGAAGTTGACGCTGCCCTTGAAGGCGAGGGAGACGGTGTGCTTGTCCGTGTCGTACGACCCGGTGCCGTCCACGAACGTCAACGGGCCGTTGTCCTTGGCCTGTTCGGCGCCCCCGGCGGGGGTGATCTTCCCCGCCGCCATGCCGGTGACGTAGGTGCGGTAGCTCTCCTTCACGCCCCAGGTCAGCCGGTAGTCCTTCAGCGGGGTGTCCGCCGCGGCGGCGGGGGCGGCCGCGAGGACGGTGGCGCCGAGGGCCACGGCGGTGGCGGCGGCCGAGGCGAGGGCTATGGGGCGGCGGATGGCAGCCATGGTCGGGGGTCTCCTTGAGGGAACTTGAGGGAAGTCGGGAGTGCGAGAAGCGGCCTGGAGTTGCTGTTGCGGTGGTGAAGTGGCGTTCTTTGCAGGTCAGTTGGCGGGGTCGGTGGTGCTGGTGGCGCTGGCGGCGCGGCGCCTGCGGAGCACCCCGAAGGTGATCCCGGCGGCGAGCAGCACCGCGACGCCCGTGCCGATCCCGATCGGCACCGCCGCGGAGGAGCCGTCCGACGCCTTCGCCGTCTTCCCGGTGCCGACGGCGGCCTTCTTCGCCTCGGGCTGCGGGCTCGCGGACGAGCCGAGGTCCGGCAGCGCGGGCAGGTGCGCGTCGGCGTCGAGGGCGACCGCGAGGGAGACGGGGTCCATCGCGGTGCCCGCCTTGTACATCGAGCCGAAGGTCCTGGCGCCCTGGGCGGTGAGTTCGGCGGGGGCCTCGGCGAGGGTCACCAGGCCGTCCTTCGGGGTGAGCCGACCGGCTCTGAAGGTGATGAGCGGGGCCTTCTTCGCCGTGAGGTCCTTGCTGTCGACGTCGGCGGACAGGGTGCCCTTGCCGTCCCGCACGGCGACGGTGACCTTGCTGAGCGCGATGTCGAGGCCGTGCTTTCCGGTGAAGCGGATCCCGCCCGCGAAGTCCGCGTCGAGGGTGTGCTTCTTCGGGTCGTACGTGCCTTCGCCGCGCGGGAAGCGGAAGAGCGCGCCGCCGTCCTGGGCGCCGCCGGACAGGGTCCACTTGCCGTGGGCGAGGGAGCCGGTGACGTATTCGCGGAAGGTGCGGCGCACGCCCCAGTCGACGGCGGCGTCCTCGATGCGGCCCGCCGCCTTCGCCCCCTTCTTGCCCTTGCCCCTGCCGTCCTTGTCCTTGCCCTTGTCCTCGCCCTTGTCGTCCTTGTCCTTCGCGGGGCTCTCGGCGCCCTTCCCGGACGGGTTCCCGGCCGTGGACTTCGGTGCGAGGTCCGCGGAGAGGCTCACCGGGTCGAGCCGGGTGCCCGACGCGTAGTACCCGGCGAACGCCTTGGCGCCCTGCGAAGTGAGCGTGGCGGGAAGGCCGGTGAGCGCGATCGGTCCGCCGCCGCCCTTCATGGCGAGGCCGGACACGTCGAGCGAGGCGAGCGGGACCTGGGCGGCCGTGGTGACCTTTCCGGTCCCCTTCTCCTTGCTGACCATGTCGGCGTAGAGGGTGCCGGAGCCGCCGGAGACCTTCACGGTGGGGCGGCCGATGGTCAGGTCGAGCTCGTAGGAGCCGCCCTTCTTGTGGCCGGTGAAGTGCACGGCGCCGGAGAACGAGGCGCGGAAGGCGCCGCTTTCCGGGTCGTAGCCGCCGCTCGCGGAGTGGAAGCGGAACTGGCTGTCGCCGACCGTCGCGGCACCGCCCTGAAGGGTCCAACTGCCGTGCGCCACAGGCCCGGTGACGTAGCTCTGGAAGGAGGATTTGATGCCCCAGTCGAGCCGCCCGCCCCGCACCGTGCGCTCCTCGGCGTGCGCGGCCGTCGCCGTGAGCAGCACCCCGGCGAGCACGACGAGCGGGACGAGCGCGGCGATCAGGGTGATGCCCGGCCTGCGGACGGCCGCGCGTATGTGTGCCGACGTGGACATCGGACTCCTCCTGCACCTGTGCACATGTCAGGTCCACTCGGGACCTGGCGATTTAGGTAAGGCTAACCTAAACTATGATCGCCGGGAGCGGGAACCCCTCCCGCCCCGGCAACCTCGCCCGGCACCCCAACAGCACGACAGGACGGTGGACTTCGGTGCGCACGCAGCGCTCACAGCCCCGCGCTCTTCGCCTCGCGGGCACGCTCGCCACCGCGCTCGCCCTCCTTCTGACGGGGTGCGGCACCTCCGGCGACGGAGGCGGTAGCGGCGGTGGAGGTGGTGGTGGAGGCGGCGGTCACGGTGGGCCCGGCGCCGCGCACGCGAAGAGCGCGCCCGCCGACCGCGTCGAGCCCCTGAAGTCGACGCCCCGGCCCCAACTGCCCGTCACCGTCCGCTCCGCCGACGGTCACAAGGTGACGGTCGAGGACACCAGCCGGATCGTGCCGCTCACCGGGTCCCTGAATGAGATCGTGTTCACCCTCGGCCTCGGCAAGCACGTGGTGGCCCGCGACATCACCGCCACCTTCGAGCAGGCCGGGAAGCTGCCCGTGGTGACGCGCGCCCACGACGTGTCGGCCGAGAGCGTGCTGTCCCTGAAGCCCACCGTCGTCCTCGCCGACACCACCACGGGCCCCGCCGAGGCCCTCGGCCAGATACGTGACGCGGGCGTCCCCGTCGTCGTGCTCGACCCGGCCAAGAACCTGGGCGACGTGGACCGGAGGATCGACGCCGTTGCGGGCGCCCTCGGCGTGCAGAAGGCGGGCACGGAACTCAAGTCCCGTACGCGGGAGCGCATTGCGCAGGTGCGGAAGTCCGTCCCCGCGCACACCGGCAAGCCCCGGGTGGCCTTCCTCTATCTGCGCGGCTCGGCCTCCGTGTACCTGCTCGGCGGGCGCGCGTCGGGGGCGAGCTCGCTCCTGGAGGCGGCGGGCGCCGTCGACGCGGGCAAGGCGTCGGGCCTGAAGAAGGACTTCACACCGATCACCAGCGAGGCGCTCGCGGCGGCCGCGCCGGACGCGATCCTCGTCATGACCAAGGGCCTGGAGTCGGTGGACGGCGTCGACGGGCTCGTGCGCATCCCCGGCGTCGCCGAGACCCCGGCGGGCGCCGACCGCCGCGTCGTCGCCATCGACGACGGCACGCTCCTCAACTACGGCCCCCGCACCGACCAGGTCCTGAAGTCCCTGGTGGACCAGCTGTACCGGGCGGACGGACAGTGACGGCCACACAACCGGCGGACGCCACGGGCGAGTTGACCGCCCAGGAAGCTGCCGCCACCGCGCCGCCACGCCGCCGCCCCGTCGCCCCCGTCCTCACCCTCGCCCTGCTCGCCGCCCTGCTCCTCCTCTGCCTCCTCTCCGCCGGGATCGGCGCCTACGACATCCCGCTCGGGGACGTCCTCGGCTCGGTGCGCCACCGCATGGGGCTCGGCGGCGCCGCCCTGGGCCGGGTCGGCGAGAGCGTGCTGTGGAACGTGCGGCTGCCCCGGGTGACGCTCGCGCTGCTCGTGGGCGGGTCGCTGGGGTGCGCGGGGGCACTGATGCAGGGCGTGTTCGGCAATCCGCTCGCGGAGCCGGGCGTCATCGGGATCTCCTCGGGAGCGGCTGTCGGCGCCGTCGCCTCTCTCGCGTTCGGGCTCGGCTTCTTCGGGAACTGGACCGTGACGGTGTGCGCGTTCCTCGCGGGCCTCGCGACCGTGCTCCTCGTGTACGCGCTGTCACGCAACGGCGGGCGCACCGAGGTCGTCACGCTCATCCTCACCGGGATCGCCGTGAACGCCTTCGCGGGCGCCCTCATCGGCCTGTTCCTCTTCTTCGCCGACAACGCCCAGGTCAGCCAGATCACGTTCTGGCAGCTCGGCTCGCTGGCGCAGGCGACCTGGCCGAAGGTGCTCGCGGTGCTGCCGTGCGCGCTCGCCGGGCTGGCCGTGGCGCCGTGGTACGCACGGAAGTTGGACCTCCTCGCACTCGGGGAGCGGCCCGCCCGGCACCTCGGCGTGGACGTCGAGCGGCTGCGGATCGTGCTCATCCTCGTCGTCGCGCTGCTCACCGCGGCGGCCGTGGCAGTCGCCGGGATCGTCACGTTCGTGGGCCTCCTCGTGCCGCACCTGCTGCGCATGGCGGCGGGTCCCGGGCACCGGTTCCTCGTCCCGGGCAGCGCGCTCGGCGGCGCCGTCGTGCTGGTCGGCGCGGACCTCGCGGCCCGCACGGTGGCCGCCCCGGCCGAGCTGCCGCTGGGAGTGCTCACGGCGCTCTTCGGCAGCCCGTTCTTCTTCTGGCTGCTGCGCAGGACCCGGCGCAGGCAAGGGGGTTGGGCATGATCCTCCGGCTGGGCAGACAGCTGACCGGACGGCTGAGCGGACAGCTGAGCGGACTCGCGCACGAGCCGCCCGCTCCCGCCGCGCCCGGCGAGCCTCTCGCCGAGGCCGACGGGGTGCGCGTCCGGCTCGGCGGCCGGGACGTCCTCGCCGGGGTCACGCTCGCGGCGCGCGCGGGCGAGGTCCTCGCCCTCGTCGGCCCCAACGGGGCGGGCAAGTCGACCCTGTTGGCCGCGCTCGCCGCCGACCTCCCGGCGGACGAGGGAGTCGTACGGGTCTGCGGGCGCCCCGCCACCGGGTGGAGCGCCCCCGAACTCGCCCTGCGCCGCGCCGTGTTGCCGCAGTCGGCCGCGCTCTCCTTCCCGTTCACGGTCGAGGAGGTCGTCCGGATGGGGCGAGCGCCCTGGGCCGGTACGCGCCGCGGGTCCGACGAAGACGACGACCGGGTGGTGGCCGAGTCGCTGGCCGCCACGGAGGTGGACGCCTTCGCGGCGCGGCCCTTCGCGGCGCTCAGCGGCGGGGAACGGGCGCGCGTCGCCCTGGCCCGCGTACTGGCGCAGCGCGCGCCCCTGCTGCTCCTCGACGAGCCGACCGCCGCGCTCGACCTGCGCCACCAGGAGCTAGTGCTCCGGCTGTGCCGGGAGCGGGCGGCGGCCGGGGACGCGGTCGTCGTGGTCCTGCACGACCTGGGCCTGGCGGCGGCGTACGCCGACCGGGCGGCGGTCCTGTGCGACGGGCGGGTGGCGGCGGAGGGGGCGCCCGGCGAGGTGTTCACGGAGGAGCTGCTGTCGCGGGTGTACCGGCAGCGCGTGGACGTCTTTCCGCATCCGCGGACAGGGGTTCCGCTCGTGACTCCGGCCCGCCCCATCCGTTGACTCCGGCTCCACCCCTCCCAGTCCTCCCAGCCCCCTTGATCGCACCCCTTGACCCTCCCTTTGCCTGCCCATGGACGGCCCATCGCCGGGCCGTGACCTGCCCGTGAGCAGGGCGCGATGCGTGAGAGCTGAATCACCGGACGGGTGGGTACTACCGAGGTAAGGCTCGGTTAAGTTAGGTCCGCCTCAGTCGAGCAGCACCCGTCCGTGAAGCGTCTTGGAGCCCGTATGCGACCCGCCCGCCTCTCCGTTGTCACCGCCGCAGCGACCGTCGCGGCCCTGGCCGCCGTCACGGGCTGCACCGAGAAGAGCGACGCCAAGGGCGGCGACGGGGCGATCAAGGTCACCGCGTCCGACAACAAGTGCGAGGTGTCGAAGAAGGAGTTCCCGGCCGGGCACGTCGAGCTGGCCGTGGAGAACAAGGGCTCCCGCGTCACCGAGGTCGAGATCCTGTTCCCGGACGACCGCATCGTCACCGAGCGCGAGAACATCGGCCCCAGCACCAAGCACACCGTCACCGCCGAGGTGAAGGCGGGCGACTACCAGATCGCCTGCATCCCCGGCATGAAGGGCAAGGGCGTGCGCCAGCAGGTGAAGGCGACCGGCGGCGGCAAGACCGCCAAGCGCGACCCCCGCCTGGACAAGGCCGTCGCCGACTACCGCGCCTACGCGCAGGAGCAGGCCGATCAGACGCTGCCCAAGGTGAAGGTCTTCACCGACGCCGTCCGCAAGGGCGACCTGGAGGCCGCGAAGAAGGCGTACGCCCCCTCCCGCATCGGCTGGGAGCGCACCGAGCCGGTCGCCGAGTCCTTCGGCGACATCGACCCGAAGGTAGACGTCCGCGAGGACGGCCTCGCCAAGGGCCAGAGCATCGAGAAGGACTGGACCGGCTGGCACCGCCTGGAGCGGGCGCTGTGGAAGGACAAGAAGATCGGCGAGCGCGAGAAGGAGCTCGCCGACCTGCTCGACAAGGACCTCAAGGACTGGCAGAACCGCGTCGGCAAGGCCGTGATCACCCCGACCTCCATGGCCAACGGCGCCAAGGAGCTCCTCGACGAGGTCGCCACCGGCAAGGTGACCGGCGAGGAGGAGCGCTACTCGCACACCGACCTCGTCGACTTCAAGGCCAACGTCGAGGGCGCCGAGAAGTCGTACGAGCTCCTGAAGCCGGTCGCCGCCGAGAACGACCCGGCGCTGACCAAGGAGCTCGACAAGCAGTTCGCGGCCATGAGCAAGCTCCTCGACAAGTACCGCGAGGACAAGGGCGGTTACGACTTCACCTCGTACGACAAGGTCGGCAAGCCCGAGCAGAAGGAGCTGTCCGACGCCGTCAACGCGCTCGCCGAGCCGCTCTCGAAGCTGGCCGCGGCCGTCGTCAAGAGCAAGTAGCGCAGGCGCAGCAGGAGTTCAGGGAGAGCCGAGGAGCCTGTCATGGCGGACACCGAGACCACTACCGAGACCGTGCCGGAACCGGCACCGGACGAGGCGACCAACTCCCGTGCCCCGTCGCGGCGTTCACTGCTCGGCTGGGGCGGCGCGGGGCTCGCGCTCGGCGCCGCCGTGGCGGGCGGCGCGGTCGCCCTCGCCCGGGACGACGAGAACGAGGCGGTACCCGCCGGCGAGGCGGGCGCGGCCGTCGCCTTCCACGGCCGTCACCAGGCGGGCATCGCGACCGCCGTCCAGGACCGGCTGCACTTCGCCGCGTTCGACGTGAAGACCGCCGACCGGGACGAGTTCGTGCAGCTCCTCAAGGACTGGACGAAGGCGGCCGCCCGCATGACCGCCGGCCACGAGGTCGGCGAGGGCGCCTACGGCTCGCTCGCCGAGGCGCCGCCGGACGACACCGGCGAGGCCCTCGGCCTCAAGCCGTCCCGGCTCACCCTCACCATCGGCTTCGGGCCCTCCCTGTTCGAGAAGTTCGGCCTGGCGGACCGGCGGCCCGAGGCTCTCGTGGACCTGCCGAAGTTCCCCGGCGACAACCTCGACAGGACCCGCAGCGGCGGCGACCTGTGCATCCAGGCGTGCGCCGACGACCCGCAGGTCGCCGTGCACGCCATCCGCAACCTCGCCCGCATCGGCTTCGGCAAGGTCGCCATCCGCTGGTCCCAGCTGGGCTTCGGCAAGACGTCGTCGACGACGCCGGACGCGCAGACCCCGCGCAACATGATGGGCTTCAAGGACGGCACCCGGAACATCGCGGGCACGGACGCGCGCCGGCTCACCGAGCACGTCTGGGTGGACGGCAGGGACACAGACGCGAACTCGGCCTGGATGACCGGGGGTTCGTACCTCGTGGCGCGCCGCATCCGCATGAACATCGAGACCTGGGACCGGACGTCGCTCCAGGAGCAGGAGGACGTCTTCGGCCGCGACAAGGGCGAGGGCGCGCCGGTCGGCAAGGCCAAGGAGCGCGACGAGCCGTTCCTGAAGGCGATGAAGCCGGACGCGCACGTGCGGCTCGCGCACCCCGACAGCAACGGCGGTGCGACGATCCTGCGCCGCGGCTACTCCTTCACCGACGGCACCGACGGCCTGGGCCGCCTGGACGCGGGGCTGTTCTTCCTCGCGTACCAGCGCGACGTCCGCAAGGGCTTCATCCCGGTGCAGCGCAGCCTGTCCGAGAAGAACGACGCCCTCAACGAGTACATCCAGCACGTGGGTTCCGCGGTCTTCGCGATCCCGCCGGGCGTCCGCGACAAGGACGACTGGTGGGGCCGGGCGCTGTTCGCCAAGAGCTCCAAGGAGGCGTGAGCAGTCCATGTTCGGCAACTATCTGATCGGCCTGCGCGAGGGACTCGAGGCCAGCCTCGTCGTCTGCATCCTCATCGCCTACCTGGTGAAGACGGGGCGCCGGGACGCGCTGCGCCCCATCTGGATCGGCATCGGCGTCGCGGTGGCGCTCGCGCTCGGCTTCGGCTGCGCGCTGACCTTCGGCTCGCAGGAGCTGACGTTCCAGGCGCAGGAGGCCCTCGGCGGCTCCCTGTCGATCCTCGCGGTCGGCCTGGTGACGTGGATGGTCTTCTGGATGCGGCGCACCGCGCGGCACTTGAAGGCCGAGCTGCACGGCAAGCTGGACGCGGCGCTGCAGATGGGCACGGGCGCCCTGGTCGCCACCGCGTTCCTCGCCGTGGGCCGCGAGGGCCTGGAGACGGCCCTGTTCGTGTGGGCGTCGGTGCGGGCCTCCAACGACGGCACGCACGGCCCGCTGATCGGCGTGATCCTGGGCCTGCTCACGGCCATCGCGCTCGGCTGGCTGTTCTACCGGGGAGCGGTCCGCATCAACCTCGCGAAGTTCTTCACCTGGACCGGCGGTCTGCTGGTGGTCGTGGCGGCGGGCGTCCTCGCGTACGGCGTCCACGACCTGCAGGAGGCGGAGTTCCTCGGCGGTCTGCAGAACAAGGCGTTCGACATCAGCGGGGCGATCCCGCCGGACAGCTGGTACGGCACGCTCCTGAAGGGCGTCCTCAACTTCCAGCCCGACCCGACGGTGCTCCAGGTCGTGGTCTGGCTCCTGTACCTGGTGCCGACGCTGGCGCTGTTCCTCGCGCCCTCATTCCGATCCGGACGCAACATCCGTACCGCCGTCCCCCCGTCGAACTCCCGTGTCTAGGATCAGCCTTGACTCAACGGGCGCTGCCATCGGAGCTCGCCCGACAGGCTGATCAGCGGGGAAGAAACTCATGCGAAACTCCCGTATCGGGACGACCCTTGCCACGGTGACCGCCGCGGCCGCCGTCGCACTCGGCGGCACGCTCGTCGCGGCCCCCACCGCCTCGGCGGCGGGCACCGTCGGCGGCACGGCGTGCAGCAAGAACATCAAGAACCACCAGATGCTCGTCGGCAGCTTCGGCGCTCCCGCACGCAAGGGCCCGGCCGCCAAGTACGGCCAGATCACGCGGCTGCAGTCCTTCGACGGCTTCTACGTCCGCTGCTACAAGATCAACAGCCACCACAACAAGTGGTTCTACGGCGACCTGCCGCGCTCCAGCAAGCGCGGCTGGGTCTACGAGACGTACCTCCAGGAGCTCTGACCGGCTGCTCGCTCGCTTCCCGGGCCCGATATGGTTCGGGCCCGGGAAGGGCTAGGTGAAGGTAATCCGATGAGTAGGGTTCGACGTCTGAGCCGGCTGGCCATGCCGGCGGCCGCGGTGACCGCTCTGGCGCTGGCGGCGAGCGGCTGTGTGACCGTGCACGGTGAGCGGGAGGTCGTGCCGTCGGCCACCAAGGCCGAGGCGGCAAAGGCCCTGCAGTCCTTCCTGGCCGCGTACAACAAGGCGGAGAAGGCGTACGACCCGGCCCTGGACGCGGACCGGATCAACGGCCCGCTGGGCGCCATCAACCAGGCGGGCCTGAAGTCGCGGGGCGTGCAGCACCCGGGCGGCAACCCCAACGGGACCCCACTGAAGCTCACCGACGCCAAGTACTCCATCCCGAAGAAGGCGGGCTGGCCGCGCTGGTTCGTCGCCGACACGAAGGCGACCAACCGCAGGCCGGAGAACATCCGCTGGATCTTCGTCTTCACCAAGAGCGGCCCCGACGAGGTGTGGCGCGCCTCGTACCTGAACCTGGTGGCACCGGAGCGCGTCCCCGAGCTGAAGAAGGACAAGGACGGCTACATCGAGCCGGTGCCGGCCGACTCGGCCCGGCTCGCGGTGGCGCCCGCGGACCTCGGCGAGCAGTACACGACGTATCTGAACAAGGGCGGCGACCAGTTCGCGCCGGGCGACCACACGACGCGGTGGAAGGCGATCCGCGACAAGAGCAAGAAGAGCCGCGGCGGCATCGGCTACCAGTACATCGACCAGCCGCAGAACGGCGGCGCGTTCGCCCCGGTGGCGATGCGCACCGAGGACGGCGGCGCGCTGGTCTTCTTCTCGACGCACCACTACGAGAAGCAGACGGCGGCCAAGGGACTCGACCTGAACGTGGACGGCGACGCGAAGGCCCTCATGGAGGGCGAGGCGAAGGAGTCGGTGACGCTGGAGCGCGTCTCGAACCAGGTGGTCCTCGACCCGAAGAAGTCCGGCGGCGGCAAGGTGGCCTTCCTCGGCCGCATCCAGGGACTCACGGGCGCGAAGGGCTCCTAGCCCCCGCGCGGGGACCGGGATGCGTGACGGTCAGCCGCGCAACGGCCAGGCGGCGACGTCGTGTTGGGGCTCGCCCGCGACGCGCGCGCACTCGTCGGTGAGCGTCTCCAGGAGCGTCAGCGGATCCGGCAGCGGATGCTCGGGGCCGCGCACCCAGTCGACGCTCAGCCCCTCGGGCAGCCGCGCGGGCGGCACCAGAACGTACGAACCCCGGCAGTGCCAGCGCAGGCCGGGGTGTTCGTCCATCGTCTCGGGGTGGCAGTCCAGCTCGCAGGGCCACCACTCGTCCTCGTCCTCGGGGGTGCCGCGCGTCGCCGTGTAGAAGAGCATCCGACCCTGCCCGTCGGCGGCGCCGGACTCGGCCACGGGGCCGACTTCGATCCCGGCGTCGAGGAGCCGCTCCAGGGCGGCGCGGCCCGCTTCGAGGGGGACGTCGAGGACGTCGTGGACCATGCCGGTCGCGGTGATGAAGTTGGCCTGCGGCTGGTGCCGGGCCCAGCGCTCGATCTGCGAGCGGTCGGTCGTGGACTGCGTCTGCCAGGCGAAGGAGACGGGGTGCCGGGCCGGGGTGGGGCAGCCGATGCGGTCGCAGGAACATCGGTAGCCGCTGGGGTGGGCGGCCGGGGCGAGGGGCAGTCCCGCGGCCGCGGCGGCGAGCAGCAGGCGCTCGCGTCCGCCCGCGCCGTCCGCCTGGTCCGTGGCGTTCTTCGGACGGCGACCGCGGCCGAGCCACTGGGAAAACCTGCTCTGTCCGCCGGTGCGGCGGCCGAACTCCGCGCCCATCTATCCCCTCATCTCGCTCTGGTCACCTCACTGTGATTCCTCACCGTGATGCCCGTCAGCATGACCTATGGTCCCACCATCCTGCTCTCCGGGGGGCCAGAGCCCACATCCGGGGTACGGGGGCGGATGCCAGCCGCTGGGTGACTTAGCGCGTCATTGCGTACTAAGAAGGGATTTACCCCCCTACCGTGGTCGCCATGGTCACTCGGACTGTGCTCACCGGTCTCACGACTCTGGCCCTCGCCGGGCCCTCAGGTTTCCTCGCCCCCCTGGAGTGGGGCGGCGGCCCCCTCACCGTGGACGCACTCCCCCGCGTCGTCTACACCGCCCATCGCGGCGGCGCCCTCGAAGTGCCGGAGAACAGCATGTCCGGCCTGGCGGCGGCGTACGAGCGCGGCACGGCCCAGGTCCTCGACTTCGATACGCGGATACTGCGTGACGGCACGCTCGTGGTCATGCACGACGAGATGCTGGACCGCACCACCTACCAGTCCGGCTCGGTGCACCGGCTCGACCGGCGCGGCTGGCAGGACGTGCGCATCCGCCCCAGGACGGAGCTGCCGGGCCGCTGGCGCCCGGAGCGGCCGCCGACGGTGGCGGAGGTCCTGGACCGCTTCGGCGGGCGGATCATGCTGATGCTGGAGGCGAAGGACCCGCGCAGCCTGCGGGCGCTCGGCGCGGCCATCAAGTCCCGGGGCCTCGCCCGCTCGGTCTTCGTGAACTCCAACAAGCCCGCGGTGGCCCACCGCGCGCACCGCATGGGTCTGCTGGCGCAGCTGTGGCGATCGAAGAAGCAGATGCGCACCGACCAGCCCGAGCAGTGGGCGTCCTTCGTCGACCTCCTGGACGTCGACTACAAGGCGCGCGACCAGGACCTGATCCGTGCGGTCAACTCCGGCATCCCGCGGGTGTGGGCGCACACGGTGACCACCCCGAAGCAGCGCGACCGGGCGCTGCGGCTCGGCTGCAACGGCATCATCACGGACGCCCCGGGGCGGCTCGCGCGCACCCCGGCGAAGGGGCTCAAGTCCCCCGGGCGCAACGCCGATTGGCCGCTGAACGAGGACCCTTTCCGGGAGGGTCCTAGCGCGGTGTGATGCCGTAGAGCGCGTACTCGACGAGCTTGTCGGCGTACTCGTGCGTGAGCGGGCCCGTTCGCTGCAGCCAGCGCTGCGCGAGCGGGCCCGTCCACAGTTCCAGGGCGATGCGGGGGTCGACGGCGGGGGCGACCTGGCCCGCCTCCTGGGCCGCGCGCAGGCGGTTCACATAGAGCTGGAGCGAGGGCTCCAGGAGCCGCTCCACGAACTCGGCGCCGAGCTGCGGGTTGAGCATGCCCTCGGCGGCGAGGGCGCGGTAGGGGGCGTCGTACTTCGGGTTCACGAGCTCGTCGACGGTGGCCCGCAGCACGAACTTGAGGTCGGCCTCCAGATCCCCGGTGTCCGGGATCTCGTACGGGGCGTCGGCACCCTCGCCGTCCTTGTTGGCCTCCGCGTGGGCCTGGCCGCCGAGGTCGAGGAAGGCGTCGAGCAGGACGTCACCCTTCGAGGGCCACCAGCGGTACACGGTCTGCTTGCCGACGCCCGCGCGGGAAGCGATGGCCTCGATCGTCATCTTGCTGAAGCCGACCTCGCCGACGAGGGCGAGGGCGGCGTCGTAGATCGCGCGGCGCGAACGCTCGCTGCGGCGCGTGGAGTCAGGAGCGGTCTTCTGGGCCATGCCGTCGAAGGTAGCACTCGACGAGGCGAGACGTACCGTCTCTTTTGGCATTGACAAGACGCCCCGTCTCGTCCAGAGTGAAGGCCAAGCGAGACGAACCGTCTCACCAATTCGAAGGGCGTCTCTCGCAGGTCGCAGATCGCCCTTCGAAGTCGTCCACGGAAACGGAGGCCGGACATGACCCGAGGCGGATCCGGAAACATGCTGGGCGTCGGCGGCACCCGCAGCAAGCTGTCGCGCAGGGCACTGCGCGGCGGAGGGGGCGCCGGGCGCGTGGGCGGCGGGCTCAGCCCGCAGGAACAGAAGCGTGAGCTGCTGCGTAGATTGCAGGAGGGCCGCTCGGCCGACGGACGGTCATGAGCGCAGAGAACGGGTGGCGTCCGAACCACCCGTTCAGTTCACTGCGGGAGGGCTCCTCAGACCGCACCATGGGCAGCATCTGCCCCTGCGGTATGTGAGGAGCCCTCCTTGCTGCGAACTGCCCGGCGCGCCACACCCCGGCGCTACCTGATGTGCTCACCGGCACACTTCAAGGTCACGTACTCCATCAACCCCTGGATGGACCCGGCCAAACCCGTGGACGTCCCCCTCGCGGTCGCCCAGTGGGAAGACCTGCGCGACCGCTACCGCTCGCTCGGCCACACCGTCGAGGAGCTCACCCCTCGGACCGGACTGCCGGACATGGTCTACGCGGCCAACGGCGCCACCGTCATCGGCGGCCGCGTGCTCGGCGCGCGCTTCGCCCATGCCGAGCGGGAGCTGGAGGCCGCGGCCCACGTGGAGTGGTTCCGCGCGCACGGCTACACCGACATCCACGAGCCGGACCACATCAACGAGGGAGAGGGCGACTTCGCCGTCACCTCCTCCTACGTCCTGGCCGGGCGCGGCTTCCGGGCCAGCCCCCTCTCGCACGGCGAGGCACAGGAGTTCTTCGGCCGCCCGGTCATCGGACTCGACCTGGTCGACCCCCGCTACTACCACCTCGACACGGCGCTCGCGGTCCTCGACGACGCGACCGACGAGGTCATGTACTACCCGCCCGCGTTCTCGCCCGGGAGCCGCGCCGTCCTGGAGCGGCTCTTCCCCGACGCGCTGATCGCCGAGGAGCCGGACGCCGCGGCCCTCGGCCTCAACGCGGTCTCGGACGGCCTGCACGTGCTGCTTCCGCAGGCCGCCCTCGGCCTCTTCGAGCCGCTCAGGGAGCGCGGCTACGAACCCGTCGGGATGGATCTGAGCGAGCTGCTCAAGGGCGGTGGCAGCGTGAAGTGCTGCACGCAGGAGCTGCGTCCGTAGCCGTCAGGAGAACCGTCACGAGAGGTCACCCGGACAGAGCCGGCGCGGCTTGTCGTCGCCCTTCAGGCGGGCGTCGGCACAGCCGCCCGGCAGTCCCTTGTACGCCTTCTTGCCGAAGTTGGCGGTGACGGTGAGCGTGCCCTTCCCGAAGACGGTGCGCTGGACCAGGTGGTCCGGGGTCAGGTTCCGGAACGAGGTGAGCTCCTTCGCTCCCGCCGCCTTGTGGAGCGGCTCGAAGTACCGCTGCAGGGCGGCGAGTTCGCGACCGTGCTGCTTCAACGACGGCCCGTCGAGGACGTAGTTGAGGGGCGTGTTGTAGAGCATCGCGAGGAGGGCCCGGGTGGTCTTCTGCCGCGGCAGCTTCTCGTACGACAGCTCCCAGCGCTCCGTGTTGACCAGGGAGCCGTGCAGCGCGGTCTCGTACAGGGGGACGCGGTAGCGCGGGTCGTACATGGCCTTGGCGACGTCGGCCGGCAGCTCGGCGGGCTTGAAGAACACCTTCGGGGCGTTCTCCGGGTAGTAGCCGCCCCACTTCTCGCGGTCCTTCTGCACCGCCCAGTAGCCGTCCGCGGTCGGGGTCGCCGCGCCGTGGTCGAAGGCGAGGACCCCGTTGGCCCAGGGCTGGGCGGACTCCGAGCCGAGGACGGGCCCCCGAACTCCTTGACCTCCCTGGCTGCCCTGGCTGCCCTGGCCGGTGGTGCGGCGCATCCGCGCGAGCCGGTTCTCGCGGTCCTCGGCCTTGGTCATCGGGTGGCTCCCCGCGTGGTCGCGGAAGAGCTCGCCGGTGGCGTCGACGTCGAGGAAGTAGCTGTTGGAGCCGTTCGCGAGCATGGTGCGGGTGCGGTCGCGCAGATAGTGGTGGCGGGACTCGGCCCGCTCGAACGCCTCGGAGCTCAAGTAGCAGCCCCGGCCCCCGAACCCGGTCTCCGGCTTCCCGTCCGCGCGGCGCACGCAGAAGTCCGGGTAGACGGTGCCGGGCCAGGTGGAGACCGGCGAGTCGGAGCTCTTCGGGTCCTGGCCGTTGTCGAAGGAGTCGTACGGGCCCACGAGGTATCCGGCCTTCTTGGCCTCCCGTACGGCCGCCGCGTCCATGGGGTGCTCGTCGGCGTCGTAGCCGAGCCACATGCGGTCCACGCCGAGGGCGCGCAGCTTCTTGACGCCCGCGGCGGTGCGGGCGTCGCCCCAGGTGTAGGCGTGGAAGGCCCCGAGGAGCTTGCGGGTATCCGGGTTCTCCTTCATCTTCCGCTCCAGGGAGCCGAGTCGGCCGCGCTCGGCGAGGTAGGAGCGGTAGTCGGCGGCGGGGGCCACGGGGTTGCCGTCGGTGAGGGCGAGGGTGACGGTGTAGGTGCGGGTGCCGTCGCCGCCGTCGAAGGTGTGGCGGGCGGTGGTGCGGAGGCGGTCGTGGGAGTCCTGGGCGAATTTCAGGGTGGTGCCGAGGTCGGTGGGGGTGAGGTAGCTGACACCCCGGCCGTGGCCGAGGGAGTAGCCCCAGAGGGGGAGGGACAGGTCGGCACCCATGTCGATGGCCGCGCCGCCCAGTTGGCCCTTCTTCCCGGTCCAGAAGGCGTCCTTCACCGGGATGTCGAGCCCCTCCCCGCGCGGGAGTTGGAGGCTCGCGGAGTCGTTGCCCGCCTCGGTGACCGGCCAGTCGAGCGTGGTGTCGCGGCGGGACGTGACCGAGAGGGAGAGGCGGCCGTGGTCGGTGCGGGCCGTGACGTCGAGGCCGCGGTCGGGGTAACTCCACTTCTTCGAGCGGCCGTTGTCGGTCGACCTGACGGGGCCCGGCTTGCCGAGGTCGGTGGGCGAGGGGGCGGAGAGGGCGAGTTCACGGCCGGCGCGGGTGCGGGCGGTGACGGCGAGGGTCGCGGTGTCGATGGTGGTCCGGCCGCCGGTGACGTCCAACTCCACGTGGTTTCCGTGGGGTTGCTCGGCTCCGGCGGTGAAGGCGTAGGTGGTGGCTCCGGCGGCCACGGCCGCCAGGGCGAGGCTCAGGGCTAGGAACCTTGTCTCCGAGCGTTTGCGGGCGTGGCTCGGGGACTGAGGGTTGGTGGTTGGCATGAGGATGTGGATAGTCGGGGGTTCTAAGAGGTTTCTAAGTTCCCCGCTGAATCTGTGAGCGCGCTCCGCGCGTGGGCGCCCCTTCCCGAAACCGCCGCCGCGGCCCCGAGTCGCCCTCCATCGCCTGAACGGCTCGTCCTCAATCGCCGGACGGGCTAGTCAGTTCCGGCCGGAGGCCAGGAGTCGCCCCACTGCGCGTCCCTCGCCGCCTTGTACAAGGCCCCGTGCCGCTTCGTGACCGTCTCCCGCGCAAGGCCCGGCTCCGGTGCCCCGCACAGGTCCAGGAGCACCTGGCCCTTGCGGATCTGGGGGCGGCGCACCACGCGGGCGGCCGCCGGGGAGGAGTCGAAGCGAGTGGCGGCGACATAACTGAACTTCTCGTCCTCGTACGCCAGTGAGCCGCCCTTCACCTGGCGGTGCAGGGACGAGCGGCTGACCCGGGCCGAGAAGTGGCACCAGTCCGTGCCGGGGACGATCGGGCAGGGCGCGCCGTGCGGGCAGGGGGCCGCGATGTGGAAGCCCGCCGCGAGCAGGCGGGTGCGGGCCTCGATGATGCGCGCGTAGCCGTCGGGGGTGCCCGGTTCGACGATGACGACGGCCTGTCCGGCGCGGGCGGCCGCGTCCACGACGGCGTGGCGGTCGCCCTCGGTGAGCTCGTTCAGGACGTACGAGACGGTGACCAGGTCGGCGGGGTCCAGGGCGAGGGCCGAGCCGATGCGGGCACGGCGCCAGTCGGTGTCCGTCAACTGAGGCAGGGCAGCGGCCAGTTGGCGGCCCAGGGCGAGTGCGGGGTCGGCCCAGTCCAGGACCGTGACCGGGCGCTCGCCGTCCCACGTCGCGCTCGCCGCCCAGATCGCCGCTCCGGTGCCGCCGCCCACGTCCACGTGGCTTGCGGGGGCCCAGTCGGCGGGGGCCGCGTCGGCGAGGGCGGTGAGGGCCGACCGTACGGCTTCGAAGGTGGCGGGCATGCGGTACGCCGCGTAGGCCGCGACGTCGGCGCGGTCGCGCAGGACCGGGGCGTCGGTGGGGATGTGTCCCCGGTAGTTCGCGATCAGCCGGTCCACGGCCTGGGCCGCCTGCCGGGGCGGAAGGTCGGCGAGCAGCCCCGCCAGGGCCGTGCGCAGGGTCTCAGCTGGGGAAACGACGTCACTCACCCGGTGATTCTAGGCGCCCGGCGGAGGTGGGCGCCGCGGCCGCCCGGGCCAGCCTGGTGGCCGCCCTGGCCCGTGGTCCGCTGTCCGGCGGGCGCCGCTTCGGGTGCACCGTGTTGGCGAGGAGCACCAGGAACGTGTCGGTGGCCCGGTCCAGGACCAGGGACGTGCCGGTGAACCCGGTGTGTCCCGCGGCGCCGCGCCCCGCGAGCTCGCCCATGAACCACTCCTGGTCGACGCCGAAGCCGAGGCCCGGCGCCGTCAGCATCAGGTCCACGTGGTCGGCGCCGAGGATGCGGGCCCGGCCGTAGGAGCCGCCGCAGAGCAGGGTGCGGCAGAACACGGCGAGGTCGCCGGCGGTGGAGAAGAGACCGGCGTGGCCGGCGACGCCGCCGAGTGCCCAGGCGTTCTCGTCGTGCACCTCGCCGCGCAGCGGCCCCCGGTCGGCCTTGGCCCACGGGGTGCGCTGGTCCTCGGTGGCGGCGGCGTCGGCGTGCCGGCCGAAGGAGGTGGCGGTCATGCCGAGGGGGCGGGTGATGCCGTCGCGGACGAGGACGTCGAGGGTGCGTCCGGTGATCCGCTCCAGGACCTGCTGGAGCAGCAGCAGGTTCAGGTCGGAGTAGGCGTAGGTGCTGCCCGGCGCGGTGAGCGGGGCCTCGGCGCACAGGGCGGCGGTGCGGGCGGGGGCGTCCGGGCTGGCGTACAGGGGGAGTTCGGGGCGCAGCCCGGAGGTGTGGGTGAGGAGGTGGCGGACCGTGATGCCGTGCCGGGCGGCGGCGGTGAGCTCGGGGACGTAGGCCGCGGCGCACGCGTCCAGGCGCAGCGTGCCGCGCTCCAGCTGCTGGACGGCGGCGACCGTCGTGAACAGCTTGGTGAGCGAGGCGAGGTCGAAGGGCGTGCCGGTGCGCATCGGGGTGCGCAGGCCCGGCGGCAGCTCGACGCCGCTGTCGGTCTCCTCGTCGTACGCGGTGTAGCGCACCGCCCAGCCCGCCGCCTCCTCGACGGCGATGACCGGGCCGCGGCCCGCGAGCACCACGGCGCCCGCACACCAGGGGCGCGGGCCGTGGGTCAGCGCGCGGACCTCGCGTACGAGCTGACGCATCTCCTCCGGATCGAGACCCGCGCGCTCCGGGGTGCCGGGCCGCAGGGAACGGGGTGCTGCGCTCAGTGCTCCGCCTCCTCGCGGGACGTGTGCTGCCAGGGGCGGCACAGTCCCACGAAGCAGGCGATGGCCGCCAGTGCGCAGGCCAACTGGACGACGGCCATCGGCACGGCGGTGTCCTCGCCCGCGATGCCGACGAGCGGCGAGGCGACCGCGCCGACGAGGAAGGAGGTGGTGCCGAGCAGGGCCGACGCGGAGCCGGCGGCGTGCGGGGTGCGGGTCAGGGCGAGGGACTGGGTGTTGGGCATCGCGAGCCCCATGGAGGACATCAGCACGAAGAGCCCGGCCGCGATCGGGAAGAGCCCGATGTCGTCGCCGAAGACCCCGCTCGCCATGAGCAGCAGCGCGACGGAGGCGAGGGCGATGAGGGCGAGCCCGAGCCCGAGCACCTTGTCGAGGCTGACCCGCCCGACGAGGACCTTCCCGTTGATCTGCCCGGCGACGATCAGTCCGACGGAGTTGATCCCGAAGAGCAGGCTGAAGGTCTGCGGCGAGGCCCCGTAGATCTCCTGGATGACGAACGGGGAGGCCGAGATGTACGCGAACAGGGCGGCGAAGGCGAAGCCGCCCGCGATCATGTAGCCGCTGAAGACGCGGTCCTTGAGGAGTCCGCCCATGGTGCGCAGGGCGGCGCCGGTGCCCCCGCTGTGCCGCCGCTCCGGGGGCAGCGTCTCGGGCAGGGCCCGCCACACCAGCAGCGTCAGCGCGATGCCGACGCCGGTGAGCACGACGAAGACGCCGCGCCAGTCGGTGACGCGCAGCACCTGCCCGCCGATGAGCGGCGCGACGACGGGCGCCACACCGGAGATCAGCATCAGCGTCGAGAAGAACCGCGCCATCTCCACCCCGTCGTAGAGGTCCCGGACGACGGCGCGCGCGATCACGATCCCGGCGGCTCCGGCGAGGCCCTGGAGGAGGCGGAAGGCGATGAGGAGCTCGGCGTTCGGGGCGAGGGCGCAGATGGCGGTGGCGACGATGTAGACGAGCAGCCCCGCGAGGAGGGGCCTGCGCCGCCCCCACTTGTCGCTCATCGGGCCGACCACGAGCTGGCCGAGGGCCATGCCGAGGAGGCAGGCGGTGAGGGTGAGCTGGATCGTGGCGGCGGGGGCGTGCAGTGAGTCGGTGACCTCCGGGAGCGCGGGGAGGTACATGTCCATGGAGAGCGGCGGGGTGGCGGTCAGGCCGCCGAGGACGAGGGTGACGAGGGCGCCGGTCGCCACGCGGCGGGCGGCGACGGGGTTCTTGGCCCCCGTCGCCCCCGCTATCGCCGTCTCTGCACTCTCAGGCATGGCGCCCCTCCCCTTTTGGTTGGCTCGACCATCCATGGTCGCAGCTGAGGAGGAGTGCTCTTTCCCCGATCCCGCCCCTTCCCGGCTGCATCTATTGGCGCGCTCCGCGCGCGCAGGGGGCTCCGCCCCCAGGGCCGCGGGAGCGGTTTCGGGAAGGGGCGGGGTTGGGGAAAGTGACCGCCGGATGCTACGCCGGGTGCAGTCCCGGGTTGCCCGCCTCCGTCACGAACGACGCCGCCGTCACGATCGGCGCACCCGGCGTCGTCACCGCCGACACCGTCTTGAAGTCGGCCCGCGCCGACTCCCGCCCGAGCCCGACCGTCACATAGCCGCGCCGCCCGTTGTAGAACTTCAGGTGCGGGTTGGCCTTCATGTACGTGTCCCAGTTCGCGGGCTTGTCCGCCCCGTCCTTCCCGCTCGCGACCGACGTCGCGACGATCTCCGTACCGACCACCTTCGACGACGGATCGGCGAAGTCCGCCTTCACATCAAAGGCGTACCCGACGTGCACGTCCCCGGTGAGGACCATCAGGTTCTCCACGTCCGCCGACCGCGCGCCCGCCAGCACCCGCTGCCGCGACGCCACGTACCCGTCCCAGGCGTCCATCGACACCTTCGCCACCGGGTTCAGGTCCAGCTTCCGCTCGGAGAAGGTGACCTGCTGGGGGACGACGTTCCACAGAGCGCGCGAGCGGCGCCAGCCGTCGATGAGCCAGCGCTCCTGCGTGGCCCCGGTGATGGTCCGCGCCGGGTCGAGGGACTCGGGCCCGGGTATGTGCGCCCCGTCCCCGTACGCCTGGTCCGAGCGGTACTGGCGGGTGTCGAGGATGTCGAACTGCGCGAGCCGGCCCCAGACCAGGCGGCGATACAGCTGGGCGTCGGGGCCCGACGGGAGCTGGGCGCGGCGCAGCGGCTGGTTCTCCCAGTACGCGCGGTACGCGGAGGCGCGGCGCAGCAGGAACTCGGCGGGCGGGTCGTCGTTCTCGCTGGTCTCGTCCGCGTAGTTGTTCTCGGTCTCGTGGTCGTCCCAGGTGACGGCGAAGGGGTGCGCGGCGTGCGCGGCCCGCAGGTCCGGGTCGGACTTGTAGAGGGCGTAGCGCAGGCGGTAGTCCTCCAGTGTCAGGGTCTCCTTGTTGAAGTGCGCGGGCAGCGTGCGGTCCGTGTAGTTGCGGGCGCCGCCCACCGCGTTCACCGCGTACTCGTAGAGGTAGTCGCCGAGGTGGAAGACCACGTCGACGTCGTCCTGCGCCAGGTGCTTGTACGCGGTGAAGTAGCCGTCGTGGTACGCCTGGCAGGAGACCGCGGCGAGGGTCAGCCCGGCGGGGCGGGACCCGGCGGCGGGCGCGGTGCGGGTGCGGCCCGTCTCGCTCACCCACTTCCCGGCGCGGAAGCGGAAGTAGTAGACGCGCCCGGCCTCCAGGTGGTCCACCTCGACGTGCACGGCGTGGTTGAACTCGGGGTGCGCGGTGACGGTCCCTCTGCGGACCACCCGGCGGAAGCGGGCGTCGTGGGCCAGCTCCCAGGCGACGGTGACGCGCTGCTGCGGCAGACCGCTGCCCGGCTCGTACGGGGACGGGGCGAGGCGGGTCCACAGGATGACGGAGCCGGGCAGCGGGTCGCCGGACGCGACGCCCAGCGTGAACGGGTCGGCCTTGATGCCCCGCGCGTCCAGCTCGGCGGCGGCCGCGACGCCCACGGTGGGCAGGTTGGTGGCGAAGGCGAGCGCGGCGGCGGCCGCGGTGCCGGTGAGGAACCCGCGGCGGCCCAAGTGGCGTGCGGCGGCGCGGAGTTCGGGTGCGTGCTGTGCTGCGGGCTGACCTGCGTACGTCATGTGCCCCTCCCCTGACGATTGGTGTCAGGGGCAAGTACAGGAGGGCACGGGGTCCTGGGGACGACGGAATTCTGTCACGTACACAACAGCCGGATGGCGGATGGGTGATGCCCGCGGTGTCCAGCCTCCCGTACGCTGCGGGGCCATGAACGCTGAGCGAACTGAGCATCCGACCGGAGCCGCCGACGGGTCCGCGGGCACGTCCCCGAGGACCGCCGTGGTGACCGGGGCGGGTTCCGGCATCGGCCGCTCCGTCGCCGTCGAACTCCTCCGCTCCGGCTGGTCGGTGGCGCTCGCCGGGCGGCGGGCCGAGACGCTCGAGGAGACGGCGGGCCTCGTGCCGGACTCCTTCGACGGCGGGCGTGCGCTGTGCGTGCGCACGGACGTGGCGCGGCCGGACGACGTCGAGGGGCTCTTCGCCGCCGTGCGCGACGAGTTCGGCCGGCTCGATCTGCTCTTCAACAACGCCGGTACGTTCGGGCCCGGCGGCGTCCCGGTCGAGGAGCTCCCCTACGACGCATGGCGGCACGTCGTGGACACGAACCTGAACGGCGCGTTCCTGTGCGCGCAGGCCGCGTTCCGGCAGATGAAGGAGCAGGAGCCGCAGGGCGGCCGGATCATCAACAACGGATCGATCTCGGCGCACGTGCCGCGCCCGCACTCGGTCGCCTACACGGCGACGAAGCACGCCCTGACGGGGCTCACCAAGTCCCTGTCCCTGGACGGCCGTCCGTACCGGATCGCCGTCGGCCAGATCGACATCGGCAACGCGGCGACGGACATGACGGAGCGCATGCGGTCCGGAATCCTGCAGGCCAACGGCGAGTTGGCGGTGGAGCCGGTGATGGACGTGGCGGACGTGGCGCGCACGGTGCGGCACATGGCGGAGCTGCCGCTGGGTGCGAACGTGCAGTTCGCGACGGTTCTCGCGACAGCCATGCCGTACGTGGGGCGGGGCTAGCTCTCGTTACGAAGGCCCGTTGCGGGGCTGGTTCTCAGCATGGGGCCGCCCCGCCGGGTCACGCCTGTCCGGTCTCGAAGCGGGAGATCTTGTCCCCCTCCACCGTGAACCGCCACTTCGTCCGCATCTCGCCCCACGTGTCGTTCCGGTACGTGACGAGCAGCGCGCGGCCGCCGTCCGACTCGTTCTCGACGTCCATGTGACCGTTGCACGAGAAGATCTCGCGCTCGGTCCAGTCGGCGATGTCGCGGTCGGAGCCGTCGTCGGACATCGTGGCGCCCGGGGTCAGAAGGGCGTGGAAGCCCTCCTGGTCGTGGGCGTTGACCGCGGTGACGAAGGCCCGGACCACCGGGTCGCTCAGCCTGTTTACCTGGATGCTCATGGGCCCACGGTCACACCGGGCGGGCCGGGCCGCCACCGGGCGTACCCCAACAGGTTGGCGGGAATCGCGCCGGCCTCGCCCTGGCACGACGGGCACGACGGGCACGACGGGCGCCCGTGTCGCCCGGCGCCGGGAAAATCGCTGCCCCCGCCGATCGTCCCGGACTACGGTTCGCCTCCATGACCTCTGAGACCCCTGAGACCTCTGAGACCCCTGAGACCTCTGCCGCAGCCACGTCCGCCGACGCCCCGCCCCGTCTCACCCGCCTCGCCTTCCACGGCCCGCTCTCCGAGGCCCGCGCCACGGGGATCGTGGAGCGGCTCACCGGGGGCGGCCGTGCCCCGCGCACCGTGCTCGATATGGGCTGCGGCTGGGGCGAGTTGATGCTGCGCGTCCTCGCGGCGGCGCCGGACGCGACCGGGGTGGGCGTCGACCTGAACGGCGAGGACCTGGCCCGCGGCCGCGCGGAGGCCGAGCGGCGCGGGCTCGCGGACCGGGTCGAGTTCGTGGAGGAGTCGGGCCTGGACAGCGCGCGCGGCCCCGCCGACGTCGTGCTGTGCCTGGGCGCCAGCCACGCCCTGAGCGAGGCCGAGCCACCCCTGTACTCCGCCGCCGCCCTGCGCGCCCTGCGCCGCCTGGTCTCCCCCGGCGGCCGCGTCGTGCTCGGCGAGGGCTTCTGGCAGCGCACCCCGACCCCGGACGAGCTCGCCCACATGTGGCCGGACGCCCACGCGGGCCAGCACATCTTCCTCGGGGACCTGGTGGACGAGGCCGTCGCGGCGGGGTTCAGGCCGCTGTGGGTGGAGACGGCGAGCGGCGCGGAGTGGGAGGAGTTCGAGTCCGGCTACCGCACCGACACGGAGGAGTGGCTCGCCGCGCACCCGGACCATCCGCTGGCCGCCGAGACCCGCGCGCGGGTGGACACGCAGCGCTCCAGCTGGCTGCGCGGGTACCGGGACGTGCTCGGCCTCGCGTATCTCACGCTGGCCCCGGTGGGCTGAGGCCGCACCGCGGACGGCGCCGCCCACGGGGGTGGACGGCGCCGCCTCACAACTGCCTTGCACCATCAGGGACTTGAAGAGTCACCCGGCGGCTCAGAACTTGAACGGCCCCGGCGCCTGCGCCGACGTCGCGTTGCAGGTCGCCGTCACGCCGAGGACGGTGACGGTCAGCGACTTGCCCTCCAGGCTGTCCCCCGCGGCGACGGTGCCGGTGAGCGGGCCGGTGGAGACGTCGCCGCCGGAGGGAATGGCCGGGTTGGAGTTGCCGGTGAAGTCCGTGGTGCCGGAGCCGTTCTTGGTGAGGGTCAGCGTCGACTTCACGGAGTTCGCGCCGATGTCGATCGGCGCCTTGATCGCGGAGGTGGACACTTCGATGGTCGCGGAGGTGCCGTCCTGGGTGGCCTTCAGGGTCGCGTTGCCCTTGCCGTAGGTGCCGCAGTCGAAGTCGATGGTCGCGGTCTGGGGGTCGACCGCCTGCGCGGCCGGTGCCAGGACCAGCGCGCCGAGGCTCAGGGCACCGACGCCCAGAGCCGAACATATGAGCCTTCGGCCGTGCGTGCCATGTCTCATGAGGGGCCTGCCTTCGGTGGGGAGGGATCCCGTCCGTCGGTGGGGGGTGATCCCGTCCTTGGGTGGGGGGGGGGTGATCCCGTCGAGCGCTAGCGCCGCCTGCATCCCGTCCCTGACGGTCTGTCAGCGACCGGGATCGCGCTTATTGAGGCACAGGTGGCGCGAGGGGGCAAGGCAGACCCCTCCTCGCATTGACATGTCACGACCAATTCCGGCCGCAGTCACCACACACCTCAGGAATCCCCCGCGACCCGCCGGTGCACATCGGCGCTCAGCTTCTCCAACACCCCCACCAACAGCCCCCGTTCCTCCTCCGACAGGCAGCTCACGAGGGTGGCCTCCCGCCCGAGCACGACATCGACGGACCGCTCGACGAGCGCGTGCCCCTCGTCGGTGAGCGACACCATGACGGTCCGCCGCCCCTCCTCGCCGGGCCCCCGCTCCACCAGCCCCTGCCGCTCGGCGCGGGCGACGCGCTGCGAGACGGCCCCCGCCGTCACCAGGGTGCGGCGTGCGATCTCGCGCGTGCTCAGGGCGTACGGGGGTCCGGAGCGGCGGATCACGGACAGCAGGTCGAGGGTGGCGGCGTCGATCCCCGCCACGCGCAGGATCCGCGCCCGGTCGTCGGCGAAGAGCTTCGCGAGGCGCCAGATGGGCGTGACGACCTCGATCGACTCGGTCGGCGTGCCGGGCCGCTCACGCTGCCAGGCGGCGGCGATCTCCCGTACCGGATAAGGGTGTTGGAGATCACCCACCGGGGGCATGGCGTCGTCCCGCATCCTGCGACCCCTCTCTCATCTCTCTCGACGCCTCTCTCGACGCCTCTCCTGGACTCTCTCGGACTCTCTTGACGCGCGCTACGTTTAGACCTAAACATAGCAGGAGGCAGAAGATCACCACCCACCGCACAGGAGGAGCCGTGCCCCGCACCGCACTCGTCACCGGAGGCACCAGCGGCATCGGCCGCGCCGTCGCCGCCCGCTTCGCCGCCGACGGCGCGCGGGTCGTCGTCACCGGACGCCACGCGGACACCGTCGAGCTCACCGCCAAGGAGCTGTCCGCTTCGGGCGCCCCGTGCCACGGCATCGTCTGCGACGCGACCGACCCGGCACAGGTCGCGGCGCTGGCCGCCCGTACCGACGTACTGGAATCGGTGGACGTCCTGGTCAACGCGGCAGGCGGCCTGTTCAACGCCCCTTCGGCGCAAGCCACTTCGACCACTTCGCCCACTTCGACCACTTCTGGCACTCCGACCACTTCCAGCACTCCTGACGCTCCCCTGGAGCGCCTGGAGCACCTGCTCGCCGAGTGGCAGGGCAACCTCGCCCAGAACCTGCTCGGCACGGTCCTCACCACGACGGCGCTGCGCGACCGGCTCGCGGCGGGCGCCTCGGTCATCAGCATCGGCTCGATCGGCGCGGAGCGCGGGGGCGGCTCGTACGGGGCGGCGAAGGCGGCCCTCGCCGCGTGGAACGCCACGCTCTCCGCCGAACTCGCCCCGCACGGCGTGACCGCGAACGTCATCGCGTCCGGCTATGTCGAGGGAACCGCCTTCTTCGGCGGGGAGCTGGCCGCCGCGCGCCGCGCCGCGCTCGTCGAGGAGACCCACAACAAGCGCCCCGGCACCCCCGAGGACATCGCCGAGACGACGTACTTCCTCGCCTCCCCCGGCGCCCGCCACATCACCGGACAGACGATCCACGTCAACGGCGGTGCCCACACGACGCGTTAGGCCGCGCCCGCACCGCCCCGGCATGCTTCGCTTGCCCCATGGAACCGCTCGCCACCAGCGTCATAGCCGTGCTCGGCACCCTCCTCGGCTCGGCCCTGACCCATCTGTTCCAGCGCCGCGCCACGCTGCGCACGGAGGAGTTCACCCGCCGCGAACGCCTCCGCCAGGAACGCATCGACGCCTACTCCTCGTACGGGGGCGCACTCGCCAACTACCGGCGTGGTCAGGTGGATTACTGGTTCGCCCGGCACGGCGGGCGCGTCTCCGAGGAGTCCGAGCTGCACGAGATGCGCCGCGAGGCCCAGCGGCTGCGGGCGGCGGCGATGGAGGCGATGTTCCGCGCGGAGCTGCTCACGGACTCGGCAGCCCTGCACACCATGGGCCGCCGGGCCCTGGAGGCGATCAGCCGGATCGCCACGGCCGAGACCCGCGACGAACTGGCCCGGGAGCGAGAGGTCTCGCGCACCCTGATCTACGAATTCATCGGGGCGTCACGGGCACACATTCCCCCGCATGCCGCGCGCCCCACAGGGGCGCCCGTCGCGTGACCCCCCAGGCATGAGCGAGCCGTGTCCTGTTCTTCTTCCAACCGAGCGGATCGTTGCGGGCGATCTCATCCCAGGTGCGGGCGTTCGCCTCGGAGAAGGCGCCACTGAAGGGGCGCCGAACAATTGGCAGCCCCACAGAAGGCGGTATGCACTCCCAAGGGGATTGGCGCCCCTTTAACAGCACTGCCCGGCAGGCCAGTTGACCAGACGTCAAGAATTGAAAGAACGAAAGGGCGCTAATGATCCATGTCCGCGATGGCCGACACGATTCGTTGCGGTGAAACACAGGAGGCCCGATGAGCAACCGCAAAAGCGAGGATGACGCCCACGCCAGAACGGGGTCCGAACCTTGGATCGCAAAGCCCGATGCGAATCCTACCCACTCTTTCCGAAGTGAAGCGGCTCATGGAATGCATGGTTTGAAGGTAATGATCGAGTCAAGGTATGTTCATGCCGCCGCCAGCCAGGTCCGGACCAGGCCGCGAACTGGCGGGAAGAGCGAGCCGAACTGCAGCCCATCGCGGACGGCGATTACCTGCGCACCAAGGGCGGCAAGCTCGACCCTTAATTCCGTCTCGGATTAGTGGTGCATTGACGCACGCACGGAGCCTCCCGGCGCCTTCAAGCCGGGGGCTTCGACCCAAGGAGACAAGGAATCATCGTGACCCCCACCACGAGCGACGCGAAGAAGCCAGAGATCCCGAGCCTGCCTATATGGGTCACCGTCCCCATCGGCTTCGTTGTCGCCTTCATCCTCGGCGAGTACTACGACTTCGAATGGTGGCAGCGTTTCGTCACCGTCGTCACCGCTTCTTTCCTTGTAGAAGCGATCAACCAGGCTGTGCGCCGCGCCGCACACAGCAGGAAGAACATGGGCAAGGTGTGAACATCGACGTTGCCGTGGCCCAGCTATTGCCGCGCCGGATTGCCGCGGCACTCTCCGCGGCAGTCCTGCGCCCGTGGTGCCAACGGCACACTCCCCAGGGACTCCCCATGGCCCCTCCGGGTCATGAAGCAAGCAGGTCCGCGCCAGCTCAGCCGGGCGAGGGGCAGACGAGTCGGGCTGTACGCCGGGTTCTGTGCCGCGGGTCCTCGCGGACGTCGCGGCGACGGCCATCCATCTAGGGCCGGCGTTGCCGCCGGCCTCGTGCGGTCTACCCGCGGACTCGGGCGGGCAGCCCTCGATCGTCCGCGCAGGAGCCGCCGTTTTACCGGCCGCTCCCTCTTGACCTTGCTCCAGGTGGGGTTTACCTAGCCGCCTGAGTCACCTCAGGCGCTGGTGGTCTCTTACACCACCGTTTCACCCTTACCGAGGACCGGAGTCCTCGGCGGTCTGTTTTCTGTGGCACTGTCCCGCGGGTCACCCCGGGTGGCCGTTAGCCACCACCTTGCCCTGTGGAGCCCGGACGTTCCTCGGGAGGAACCCTGGTGAGAGGGGTCCCCACGCGGCCGTCCGCCCGGCTCGTCTGCCGTGCCGACCATCGTACCCGGCGCGTGGTCCTCCCAGGTCCGGAGGCCGCGGTGGCGAGGAAGGAGCCCGCCAGGATCAGGGCGAAGGACACCAGGACCGTGGCGGTGAGGGGTTCGCCGAGGAACGCCGCCCCCGCCGCGACCGCCACCGCCGGGTTGACGTACGTGAAGACGACGGCCCGCGTCGGGCCCGCCTCGCGGATCAGTTCGAGGAAGACCACGAAGGCCAGGGCCGTGCACAGGACTCCGAGGCCCGCGAGGGAGAGCAGGACGGTTGGAGTGGGGAGAGTGGTGGGCCAGGTGGCGGCGGCCGCCGGGGCGTAGACCAGGGCGGCGAGGAGGAGGCAGGGGGCGATGAGCTGGAGGGTGGGGACGTTCTTGAGGTGGCGGGCGGCGATCAGCGGGGCGATGGCGTAGCCGAGCGCCGTGAGCAGGACCTCGGTGAGGGAGCGGGCGTCGCCGCCGGTCAGGTGCGGGGCGGTGAGGACGGCGACGCCGGACAGGCCGAGGGCGAGCCCCGCGAGACGGCGGGCGCCGAGCCGTTCGGTGTCGCCGAAGAAGCGGGCGAGGACGGCGCCGATGATCGGGACGGCGGCGATCAGGAGGCCCGCCGTGGAGCTGGAGAGGTGGCGCTCGGCGTCGGTCAGGGTCCACCAGGGGCCCAGGATCTCGATGCACGCGAAGGCCAGCATGGGGCGCCAGTGCGCGCGCACCACACGGGCCAGTCCGCCCTGTCGCAGGGCGAAGGGGAGCAGGAGGGCCGCGCCGAGCGCGCAGCGCGTGAACACCACCATGGAGGGGGACAGTCCGTCCACCGCCACCTTGATCATCAGGTACGGGATGCCCCACAGGACTCCCATGAGGGAGAAGAGGAGCCAGGCGCGTGCAGTCATGGGGGGAGTGTGGGGCGGGGTGCCCCGGGGCGTCTTGAACGTCGTTGCGGACGGCGAACACCGCACGGCGAACGGCAGACGGCAGACGGCAGACGGCGAACGGCGACGACCGCACAACCGACGGCGGGTGATGGGCTACGGGCCGGGGGCGGTGGGCTGCTCGCCGTCAGAGGTCAGCGGCGCGACGCGCGCACGCTCGTGCGGTACGCGGCCGGGGTGACCCCCACCACCCGGCGGAACCAGCGCGTCAAGTGCGCCTGGTCCGCGAAGCCCACGAGTGCCGCCGCCTCGGCCGGCCGGTGTCCGGCCTCCAGGAGCGCGCGGGCGCGCGTCACCCGGTGCTGGGCCAGCCAGGCGTACGGGGGCAGGCCCACCGTGTCGCGGAAGGCGCGCAGGAGCTGGTAGCGGGAGAGGCCGAGGGGCGCGGCGAGTTCGGCGAGGGTGGGCGGGGCGAGGAGTTCGTCGGCCAGGCGGTCGCGGACCTCCAGGGCGATGCGGGCGGCGCCGGGGACCGTCTCGCGCAGGGGGCGGGCGGTGCCGTGGCGGCGGGCGAGGGCCGTGAGCAGCCAGGGCAGGCGTGACTCCGCCTCCAGGGCGTCCGGAGCGGCGCCGTCCGCGCTGAGTTCGCGGTGGGCCAGGCGGATCGCGGCGGCCAGCTCCGGGTCGTCGATCACGGGGTCGCGGAAGTGCGGGAGGAGGGCGGTGCCCTCGGTGAGGAGGGAGCTGCCGGGGTACAGGGCGCGGTACGCGTAGCCCCCGCCGGGACCCGGGCCTCCCGTGTGCACCTCGCCGGGGGCGAGCACCACGATGGAGCCGGGTCCGAGGTGCAGCCTGCCGCCCCGGTAGTCGATGATCTCGGAGCCGCCGACGCAGACGCCGACGGTGAACTCCTCGTGGAAGTGCGGCGCGTAGCGGTGCCGGTCGAAGCGGGCGGTCAGCAGGTCGAGCGACTGGCACGGGCCGAGCGGCGCACGGGTCCACAGGGCCTGCTCACGTCCGCGCTCCCCCGTCCCGGTCACTTGCGCCCCCTTCGCGTATGCACTGGACTCCGCTGCGCCGGCCCTTGCCGGCCCTCCTCAGGAGTGCAACGCCTCCGTGCCCTTCTTCCATGCCGCCGTGAGGTCCGCGCCCTCCGGAAAGCGTCCGTTGATCTCCAGGATGACCATGCCGTGCGCGAACGCCCAGGCGGCGCGGGCCAGATCACCGTCGCCGTCGCACACCCTCAGCAGGGGCGCGGCGGCGCGGTCCTCCAGGCCCGGTGGCAGGTCGTGGCGCGGCAGGGGGCGCTCGGTGGCCAGGCGGTAGAGGTGGGGGTGGGCGAGGGCGTAGTCGCGGTAGGCCGTGGTGAGCGCCGCGAGGGAGCCCGGCGACGCGGTCTCGGCCGCCTCGCAGGCCACCGCGAACTCGCTGAGCATCAGCGCGATCAGCTCGACCTCGACGGCCGACTTGTCGGGGAAGTGCTTGTAGAGCGAGGGCGCCTTGATGCCGAGGCGGTCGGCCAGGGAGCGCATCGTCAGGGCGCCGGCGCCGGACTCCTCGAGCACGGCCCTGGCGGCCTCGACGATCTCCCGGGCACGGGGGGTGAGCCGGTCAGCCACGCTGGAAGCCTTCCTTCGTACGCAGTCCATAGCCGAAGGCGCGATCGTACGAGATGTGGGCCAGCCAGCCGCACAGGGCCGCGAACGCGGGGGCCCAGGTGAAGGGCGCGTAGGTGTACGCGACGATCAGGGCCAAGGGGATCAGGGCGCGGTGGGCCGTGTTGTAGAAGGGCACCGCCTTGGGGGCGAGCCGGCCGTGCTCCATGTGGGGCGCGTCGCGCAGCGCGACCAGGAACGTCAGGTCGGGTGCGATGAAGAAGAAGAAGGCGAGGCCGCCCGCGAGCCAGCCGTGGTTCACGCCTTCCAGGACGGCGAACGCGGACCAGAAGAGCGCGTTGGCGAGCCACGCGGACCGGCGGATCACGGTGAGGGGGGCGGTCCTGCGGGGAGTGACGGCGACTGTTCCGCTCATGGCTGTCTCCTTCGAGCGAGGCGGGCGGGCTAACTAAGTTAGCCAGAACAGTATGGCTAACTTAGTTAGCCGTCAAGGGGTGCGCGCCCCACGGGACCTGCTGCCCCCGGCGGCACGGCGCTTGACCTTGCCGCAGCGTCAACGTTTCTACTGAAGCCATGCGGATCGGAGAGATCGCCCGGGTTGTCGGTGTGACCACGCGGGCCATCAGGCACTATCACCACCTCGGGCTCCTGCCCGAGCCCGAGCGGCGCCCCAACGGGTACCGGGACTACGGGGTGCGCGACGCCCTCGCGCTCGCGCGGATCCGGCGGCTCACCGAGCTCGGGCTCGGCCTCGACGAGGTGCGGGACGTGCTCGCGGACGACGCAGGGCGCGAACTCGCCGAGGTCCTGGGCGAGTTGGACGAGGACCTGGCCCGGCAGGAACGGGCGATCCAGGAGCGGCGGGAGCGGCTGCGCGTGCTCCTGGAGGAGGCGCGGGAAGGGCGGCTGCCCGCCGACGGGCCCGTGTCGCCGGGGCTCGCGGGGCTGCTCGGCGCCTTCGGGCCCACCGACTCCCCCGCCGCCACCAAGGACCGCGAGCACCTGACGCTGCTCGACACCGCCGCCGACCCGGAGCAGCGCGACCGGCTCTACGCGGCGCTCACCCCGCTCGCCCAAGAGCCTGAACTCACCGAGCGGTTCGGGGAGTTGTACCGGCGGCTCGACGGGCTGGCCGACGCCGATGCCCGTGATCCGCGGGTCGCGGCGCTCGGGGCCGAGCTCGCCGCGAGCGTGCCGGACGGGCTGCTCGGGGTCATCGGCCAGGAGGAGGGCGTGCGGGAGGGGCTGGAGAACGGGTTCGGGGAGGCGTTCCTCGCCGACTTCGCGCCCGCGCAGGCCGCCGCCGTACGGATCATGCTGGACGCCCTCGCGGCCCGGCTGCGGGAGCGGGAGCGGGAGCAGGAACGGGAGCAGGAACGGGAGCAGGAACGGGAGCAGGAACGGGAGCAGTCATGAGGCGGGCCGTGCGGGTGGTGGTGCGGCTCGCCGGCCATGAGCTGCGCGGGCTGCACAGCCTCGGGCTCTGGGTGGCGCGGCGGCGGCACGGGGTGCGGACGGCGGGTGACGGTGCGCTCGCCGCCCCGTACACCGGGCCGCAGACCGCCATGCTCTTCGGGCTCGCCTTCGCCGCGGTCGTCGAGACGGTGGTCCTGGCCGTGCTCGTCCCCTGGCCCCTCGTGCACGCGATCCTGCTGTTCCTCGACGCCTACACCGTGGTGCAGATCGTCGCGCTGCACGCCGCGTGTGTGACGCGGCCTCATGTGGCGGGCGCCGACGGGTCGTTGAGGGTGCGGTACGGGCAGTTCCTCGACGTGCGGATACCGGCCGGGGGCGTGCGGGACGCGCGCGTGGAGCGCCGTTATCCGGAGGGCGGACAGGTGCAGCTGAGCGCCGACGGGGTCCTCGACGTGGCGGTGGGCGGCCAGACGACGGTCACCGTCGAACTCGACCGACCCCTGGAATTCGTACGGCCGTTGGGGCGCCGCGCCACCGCCCGCACCGTGCGGCTGCACGCCGACGACCCGGCCGGGCTCGTGGCCGCGCTCAGGCGGGCGCGAACTGGACCTTCGCCGTCAGCGGATCAGCCTGCGTGAGCCGGACCCGCAGGCGCTCGCCGAGCGGGAGCTTCGAGGTGCCGCCGGAGATGCGGGCGACCACCGCCGGGTCCTGGACGTGCACGGTGCCGACGGCCGGTTCGTGCTCCTTCACCTCGATGACCGTCGCGTCGAAGATCTCGCCGACCCGGTCCTTGAGCAGCGCCGCCTCCACGATGTCGATGGATTCGCGCTCCACGGTGCCCGCCCGGCGCGAGCCGTCCGCCATCTCCTTGGGGAGCGCGTCGAGCGCGGCGCGCACCCACTCCGGCGGCTCCTCCCCCGCGACGGCCGCGACGCACAGCTCGCTCGCGTACCGGTCGACGAGGCGGCGCAGCGGCGCGGTGCAGTGCGTGTACTCGTCGGCGACGGCGGCGTGCACGGTCTGCTCGGGGATCTTCCCGTCGGTGAAGACGGTGTAGCCCGCGCCGCGCAGCAGCGTCGTGCACTCCTGGAGGAAGGCGGCGTGCCGGGTGTCGGCCGGGTCGAGGGAGCGCACCACCTGCGCGTACGGGACGTGGTGCGGCCAGTCGACGCCGAGGGCCTTCGCGCAGCGGCGCAGCCGGGCGACCGCCCCGCCGGGCGCGACGGGCAGGGTGCGCAGGATGCCGGTGCCGGCCGCGGTCATGAGGTCGGCGGCGGCCATGCCGGTGAGCAGGGAGATCTGCGCGTTCCAGCCGTCGGCGGGCAGCGGGGCGCGGTATTCGAGGCTGTACGCGCCGTCGCCGCCCGCCACGATCTCCTGTTCGGGAACG
Source organism: Streptomyces odontotermitis (assembly GCF_050510915.1). Taxonomy (NCBI): domain Bacteria; kingdom Bacillati; phylum Actinomycetota; class Actinomycetes; order Kitasatosporales; family Streptomycetaceae; genus Streptomyces; species Streptomyces odontotermitis. The sequence continues at coordinate 689,441 of NZ_JBNJLS010000001.1, forward strand.
TTGAGGGAGATGCCGCCCCGCTCCACTTCGAGACGTTCACGCAGCTCCCCGATGTCCTTGAGGAGCGCGAGGGCTTCGGGCGCCGTGCCCTCGTCGATCTGCCGCTGCACGCCCGCGTAGTCGAGCTTGGCCCGGCTGCGCACGAGGGCCCGGCGCACGTCGGTGGCGACGCGGCGCCCGTCGGCGTCCAGGTCGATGCGCCACAGGACGGCGGGCGCGACCTGGTCGGGCAGCAGGCTCGCGGCGCCCTCGGACAGGAGGGTCGGGTGCAGGGGGACCTTGCCGTCCGGGAAGTAGAGGGTGAGCACGCGCCGGTGCGCCTCGGCGTCGAGCGCACCGCCGGGCGTCACGAAGGCCGCCACGTCGGCGATGGCGTAGTGCACGCGGTAGCCGCCGTCCGCGCGCCGCGCCAGGTGCATCGCCTGGTCCAGGTCGACCGAGGTGGGCGGGTCGATGGTGAACAGCGGCAGGTCCGTGGCGTCGTAGCCGGGCAGCCGGGGCGCCTTGGCCGCGGCCTCCGCCTCGGCGAGCACGTCCGCGGGGAAGCCGTCGGGCACGTCGAGGCTCGTCCGCAGCTCACGCAGGGCGTCGCGGAGGGGGGCGGTCTCGGCTGCGGCGGTGACGTGGAGCTGGCGGCGGGGCATGAGATCGAGCGTAGGGCGGGGTGAGGCGGGCGGCACCTCGATGGCCGGTCCGCGACAGCCCGGCAAGGGGGGTCCCGTGCTCCTCAAGAGCTTGGGGGAGTTTGAGGACGATGCCGTTCGGGCCGATAGGGGGGCCGGGGGCGAAGCCCCCGCGAGGGCGGCCCCGCGTAAGGTGGCGCGGGGCCCGCACGCCCACCCACCCCCCGTAGAAGGAGAACCACGTGCTCACGCTGCTGCCGCCCTCCGAAGGCAAGGCCGCCTCCGGCCGCGGCGCCCCGCTCAAGGCGGAGTCGCTCTCGCTGCCGGGGCTCGCCGAGGCGCGGGCGGCGGTCCTGGACGAGCTGGTGGAGCTGTGCGCCGCCGACGAGGACAAGGCGCGCGAGGTGCTCGGGCTCAGCGAGGGGCTGCGCGGCGAGGTCGCGAAGAACGCGGAGCTGCGCACGGCGGGCGCGCGGCCCGCCGGGGAGATCTACACGGGCGTGCTCTACGACGCCCTCGACCTGGCCTCCCTCGACGCCGCCGCGAAGCGGCGTGCCGCCCGCTCGCTGCTCGTGTTCTCCGGCCTGTGGGGCGCCGTCGGCGTGGCCGACCGCATCCCCTCGTACCGCTGCTCGATGGGGGTGAAGCTGCCGGGGCTCGGGGCGCTCGGCGCGTACTGGCGGACGCCGATGGCCGCGGTCATGCCCGAGGCGGCGGGCGACGGGCTGGTGCTGGACCTGCGCTCCTCGGCGTACGCGGCCGCGTGGAAGCCGAAGGGCGAGGTGGCCGGGCGGACGGCGACGGTGCGGGTGCTGCACGCGCCGACCCGCAAGGTGGTCAGCCACTTCAACAAGGCGACCAAGGGGCGGATCGTCCGCTCGCTCCTGAGCGCGGGCGCCGTGCCGCGCGACCCCGCCGAACTCGTCGACGCGCTGCGGGACTTGGGTTACGAGGTGGAGGTCGAGACGCCCGCGAAGGCGGGCCGGGCGTGGAGCCTGGACGTCCTGGTGGACGAGATCCACTGAATCCTCCCCCCCAGAAGGGCGTTGCGTGCTGCGCAACGCCCTTTGCGCATGTTGTGAACGCCGGGGCAGGATGACGGCATGACTTCCTCCGCGCCTGCGCCCTCCGTGCTTGACCTCGCCCCCGTCGTGCCCGTCGTCGTCGTGGAGGACGTCGCCGACGCCGTGCCGCTGGCGCGGGCGCTGGTCGCGGGCGGGCTGCCCGCGATCGAGGTGACGCTGCGGACGCCGGCCGCGCTCGCCGCGATCCGGGCGATCGCGGACGAGGTGCCGGACGCCGTGGTGGGCGCGGGCACCGTCATCAGCCCCCGGAACGTCGCCGACTCGGTCGCCGCCGGGGCCCGCTTCCTGGTCAGCCCCGGCTGGACGGACACGCTCCTGGACGCGATGAAGGGGTCCGGGGTCCCCTTCCTGCCGGGGGTCTCCACGACGTCGGAGGTCGTGGCGCTGCTGGAGCGCGGGGTGAGCGAGATGAAGTTCTTCCCGGCGGAGGCCGCGGGCGGCGTCCCCTATCTGAAGTCCCTCGGCGCTCCCCTCCCCCAGGCCCGCTTCTGCCCGACGGGCGGCGTGAACCTCGCGTCCGCCCCGTCGTACCTGGCGCTGCCCAACGTGGGCTGTGTGGGCGGCAGCTGGATGCTCCCGAAGGACGCGGTGGCGGCGAAGGACTGGGCCCGCGTGGCGGAACTGGCCCGCGAGGCAGCGGACTTGGGGCGCTAGGCCGCGTCCGGCCTGGAGCACCCCCGTACCCCTCGGCTCAGCGCAGGTGCGCCGTCTCGTTCAGCAGCCGCACGCTCGCGTTCCCGTCCCCGTAGTACGCCACCACCGACAGCGAAGCCGCCGAGAGCTCCATCCGGAACAGGGACTCCGGCGGCGCCCCGAGCGCGAGCCGGACCAGCGTCTTGATCGGCGTGACGTGCGTGACGAGCAGGGCCGTGCGCCCCGCGTACTCCGCGACGAGCCGTTCGCGCGCCGCGGCCACCCGGCGGGACACCGCCGCGAAGCTCTCGCCGCCGCCCGTGGGCGCGGTCTTCGCCGAGCCGAGCCAGGCGTTCAGGTCGTCCGGGTACCGCTCCCTGACCTCGCCGAAGGTCAGCCCCTCCCACGCCCCGAAGTCCGTTTCGCGCAGGCCCTCTTCGACCCGTACGTCGAGTCCGAGCCGGGCGGCGACGGCCTGCGCGGTCTCCCGGCAGCGGCGCAGCGGCGAGGTCACGACGGCCTGCACCGTCCCGCGCGCGGCGAGCGCGGCCGCGACCCGCTCGGCCTGCCCGCGGCCGACGTCCGACAGGGCGGGGTCGCTGCCGCCGCTGCCCGAGAACCGCTTCTCGGGCGTGAGCGCCGTCTCGCCGTGGCGCAGGAGCACGAGGGTGGCGGGGGCGCCGAGGTCGGGCGCGGCCCAGCCGACGGACGGGGCGGTTCCGGTCCCGGCACCTGTCCCGGTACCGGAACCGGTGCCGGTCCCTGTGCCGGTACCTGTCCCTGCCCCCGTCCCGACGTTCGTGGCGGCGCGGGCGTCGGCGTCGAGCTCAGCCGTCGAAGCCGAGGGGGACCACTGTTCGCCCCGCTTCCCCGCGTCCATCGCCTCGTTCGCGAGCCGGTCCGCGTGCTTGTTCTGCTTGCGCGGGATCCACTCGTACGTGACGTGGTCCGGCGGGAAGACGCGGGCCGCCTCCGCCGCCAGGGGCTTCATGTCGGGGTGCTTGATCTGCCAGCGGCCCGACATCTGCTCGACGACCAGCTTCGAGTCCATCCGGACGTGCACCGTGGCGTCCGGGTCGAGCGCGTGGGCCGCCCGGAGACCGGCCACCAGGCCGCGGTACTCGGCGACGTTGTTCGTCGCGACGCCGATGTACTCCGCGGCCTCCACCAGGGTCTCCCCGGAGGCCGCGTCGATCACGACCGAGCCGTAGCCCGCGGGCCCCGGGTTGCCCCGGGAGCCGCCGTCGGCCTCGACGATGAACTCGCCCATGCGCGGGGGTCCTTACAGGCCCGACTCGGACGTGCGCACCAGGATGCGGCGGCAGTTCTCGCAGCGCAGGACCGTGTCCGGGGAGGCCGCCTTCACCTCGTTGACCTCGGTGATGTTGAGCTCCAGGCGGCAGCCCTCGCAGCGGCGCTGGAAGAGCTTGGCCGCGCCGACGCCGCCGTGCTGCTCGCGCAGCTTGTCGTAGAGCTTCAGCAGGTCGGCCGGGATCGCGCCCGCCACGACCTCGCGCTCCTTGCCGACCGTGGCCGTCTCCCCGTCGAGCTCCTCGGCGGCGGTGTCCCTGCGGCCCGTCGCGTCGTCGATCTTCGACTGGACCGAGGAGACGCGCTCCGTCAGCTCGGCGACCCGCTCCTGCGCCGACTCGCGGCGCTCCATGACCTCGAGGACCACGTCCTCCAGGTCGCCCTGGCGCTTGGCGAGGGAGGCGATCTCCTTCTGCAGGTTCTCCAGGTCCTTGGGGGACGTGACGGCACCCGAGTCCAGGCGCTGCTGGTCGCGCGAGGCGCGCTTGCGCACCTGGTCCACGTCCTGCTCGGCCTTGGTCTGCTCGCGGGCGCAGTCGCCCTCCTCGGTCTGCGCGGCGACGAGCAGGTCGCGCAGCTGCGTGAGGTCCTTGGTGAGCGACTCGATCTCGGCGTGCTCGGGCAGCGACTTCTTCTTGTGCGCGAGCTGCGTCAGGCGTACGTCGAGGGCCTGGACGTCGAGGAGTCGGATCTGGTCGGCGGGCGCGGCGTTCAGTTGGGGGCTCCAGAGGATGTGTAGGTCGAGGACGCCGCGTGGGCGGTCCAGGGGTCGGTGACCGTTTTCGAGACGTGGACGCGGAGGTCCCAGCCGTGGCGGTCGGAAATCTCGTCGAGCTGGGCGGCGGCCAGCTCGCACCAGGGCCACTCGGTCGCCCAGTGGGCGGCGTCGATGAGGCCGAGCGGTGAGTGCTGGGTCGCCTCGGACACCGGGTGGTGGCGCAGGTCGGCGGTGAGGAACGCGTCGACGCCCGCGGCACGCACCGCGTCGAAGAGGCTGTCGCCGGAGCCGCCGCTCACCGCGACGCGGTGCACGATCGCGTCCGGGTCCCCGGCGACCCGGATGCCCTGCGCGGTGGCGGGCAGCCGCTTCGCGGCGCGCTCGGCGAACTCCCGCAGGGTCTGGGGGTGGTCGAGCTCGCAGATCCGGCCGAGGCCGTTCTCGGGTACGAGGGGTCCGGTGACCCGCAGGTCGAGCGCGCCCGCGAGGGCGTCGGAGACTCCGGGGTCGGCGGTGTCGGCGTTGGTGTGCGCGACATGCAGCGCGATGTCGTGCTTGATCAGGTCGTGGACGACCCGGCCCTTGAAGGTCGAGGCCGCCACGGTCGTCGTGCCGCGCAGATAGAGCGGGTGGTGCGTGACGATCAGGTCGGCACCCAGGCGGACCGCCTCGTCGGCGATCTCCTGGACCGGGTCGACGGCGAACAGGACCCGGGAGACCTCGGCGTCCGGGTCCCCGCAGACCGTGCCGACGGCGTCCCACTGCTCGGCCCGCTCGGGGGGCCACAGGGCGTCGAGCTCGGCGATGACTTCAGACAGACGGGGCACGCAGAAAAGGCTACCTTCCCCCCGCGCCCCACCGGTCGGCGCTGCCTACTTGACCAGGAATCCCCGGAGGTCGTCCAGGACGGAGTCGGCCGCCGTGACGCCGAGGCCCAGGTACCAGGTCTCGTCCGGGACGTTCTCGGCCTGGCCGTCCTTGACCGCGCCGAGCTTCTTCCACAGCGGGTTCTTCTCCGCCTCGGAGCGGCCGGTCTTCTGGGCGTCGCCGTAGACGCCGGTGAAGATCCAGTCGGCGTCGGCCTCGTCGATCTTCTCCGGGCTGATCTCCGTGGCGAGGTCGTTGACCTGCTGGTTCTTCGGGCGGGGCAGGCCCGCGTCGTCGAGGATCGTGCCGATGAAGGACGCCTTGGCGTAGAGGCGGGTGCGGTCCGGCATGTAGCGCAGCATGGTGACGGTCGGCTTCTTGCCGCCGTCCTGCTTCGCCACGTCCTCGCCGAGCCGCTTCGCCTTCTTCTCGTACGCCGCCAGGTTCTGCTTCGCCTCGGCGGTCTTGTCGAGGGCGGCCGCGTTCAGGAGGTAGTTCTCCTTCCACGTGAAGCCGGGGCGGATGGAGAAGACCGTCGGGGCGATCTTGGAGAGCTGCGGGTAGAGCTTGGCGGCGCGCAGCTCGCTGCCGAGGATCAGGTCGGGCTTGAGGTTCGCGATCGCCTCCAGGTTGAGGGAGTTGATCGTGCCGACGTTCTTCGGGTCCCCTGCGGCCTTCTTCAGGTAGCCGGGGACGCCGTCGTCGCCCTCGGTCGGGGCGTAGCCGACGGGCCGCACGCCGAGCGAGACCGCGTTGTCGAGCTCGCCGACGTCGAGGACCACGACGCGCTTCGGCGCGGCCTTGAGCTCGGTCTTGCCGCGGGCGTGCTCGATGGTGCGCGGGAACCGGCCCGGCTCGGCCTTGGTGCCCATCTTCGCGGTCTGGTCGGCGGCCTTGGCGAAGTCCTCGCCGCCCTGCGCCACGGCCTTGCTGCCGCTGCCGTCGCCGGACTTCCCGGAGCCGTCGGAGTCCGCCGCGCCGCAGGCCGCGAGCGACAGGGCCGCGGTCACGGCGAGGGCGACGGCGGCGGTGCCGCGGTGGCGGCGGCTGCGTATGGACGACGGGGACATCGGTGCTCCAGGGGGTACGGCGGGCGCGCGAGGTCGTGAGGGATCGCGAGGAGTCGCGAAGTCACGAGGGACGCGGACGGCCCGCTCACTTAGGTTCGCCTTACTTTAAGCGCCTCGCCCCCGCTCAGCACAACCACCCCTCGTTGCTCAGGCGAACCCGCGCATCGCCACCCTTATGCGTGAAGCCGATGGCGGGCGGTGCCACGTGAGTGCGTACGAAAACTAGCTTCGACGCCGGAGGTGGCTCCCACAGATGACAGCGCCGACGACGACGATCAAGGTGACCCCGGTTTCCCCCGCACCGCCCACGGCATCCCCGGCTTCCCCCACGCCCCCGGTACCGGGCCTCACCCTCACCGCCGACGGGTCGTACGCCGCCCGGCTCACCCGCGCGCACGGCACGGGCGACGCCTGGTTCCCGGAACGCTGGACCCTGGACTCGTCCGAGCCCTACGCGGTCGCGCTCCCCGGCGGCCAGCCCGAGGAGCCCGGCACGGAGGTGCAGGCCATGGGCGACGGACGGGTGCTCATCCACCGGCGCACGGACGGACGGCACACGTTCACGCTGCTGTACCCGACGGGCCGGGCGCCCGGCCCCGGAGGGTCGGGGACCGGGTCGGGGACCGGCTCGGCGACCGGCTCGGCGACCGGTTCGGCGACCGGTGAGGTGCCGCTCGGCGCCGTGGAGTGCCCGGACGGCGAGCCGCTGCGGCTGCTGCCGCCCGCACCCGGCGGCACCCACGCGTACGCCGTCGCGGCGGGCGAACGGTCGTCCGCCGTCTGGCTCGTGGCGGGCGGCGCCTTCGGGCCCGAGCATGTCGCCGAGGTTCCCGGGCGCTGCTCCGGCGGGGTGTGGCTGGACCGCGCGGGCCGACTGCTCGCCCTGGACCGGGAGTTGGACGGCCGCACGAAGACGGTCGCCGTCGACCTGGAGCGCGGCGGCGAGGTCTCCCCGCTGCTCCAGATCTCGGAGGAGAGCGACGACCGGCTGCTGCTCGCCGACGCGGACAGCGGACTGCTCCTCATCCGCTCCGACGCGCCGGGCCGACCCCGGCTCGGCTGGGGCGTGCTGGGCAGCTCCCTGCCCGTCCGCTTCCCCGACTCGCTGCTGCTGCCGGACCTGACGGTGACGCCGTTCGCGATCCAGCCGGGGCAGGTACTGATGCCGGAGAGCTGCGGGGTGGCGTTCGCGCTGCGGATGAGCGAGGGGCCGGGAGGGGGCCCCGGCGGGGCGGCGTGGCTCGGCTTCTGGCGGCCCGCCGACCGGACGGTCCATCAACTCGGGGCACCGGACGGCTGGTTGACGGGGTGCGGATTCTGGTCGGGGGACGGGGTGCTGCACCTTCCGTATGCCACGGAGGCGGTGCCGTGCGGAGTGGTGCGGGTACCGGCACCCGCGCCCGCGCCCGTGGAGTCGGCGGTCCGGGTGCGCGCCATACCACCGACGCCCACCGCGCCGCGGCCGGTGCCCTTGGGGCAGGCGCCGCTCGCCGGTCGGGGGACGGGCGGTTAGACTCGCCCGGCTGTACCGAAGGATCTTGTTACGGGGTGAGTTGTGTGATGACGGACACCAGTACAGAGACGGGGACCGAGAGGGACAGGGACGGCGGCAGGGACGGTGAGCGGCAGGACCCGCGGGCGGCCGTCGCCGCGGGTTCCGGTCGGCACCGGGGGGCGTCCGCCTCTCATGACGGGGAGGGGACTCCTCGGGGGCGGCATCGCCGTCAGAACGGCTGAGGTCGGCTTTTTTTCTTTCCCCGATCCCGCCCCTTCCCGAAACCGCCGCTCCGCGGCCCTGGGGCACCCGATATCGCCTTGGGGGCTCGTCCTCAAACGCCGGACGGGCTGACATCACTCAGCCCGTTCGGCGCTGGTCAGCCCCTCTTCAGGCCCAGCACCTCCGCCGCCGCGAACGTCTCCTTCGCGGGGCGGCCCGCGTAGTGCGGGGTGAGCACCTCGTCCAGTTCCTCGAACGTGAACGTCTCCTTCGCGGAGTCGAACTTCGCGCTCACCTTGGGGCGTTCGACCACCGCCACCATCCCGCCGTGCACCACGAGCAGCTGCCCGTTCACGCCCGCGGCCGCCGGTGAGGCCAAGTAGCCGACGAGCGGGGCGACATGCTCGGGAGCCAGCGGGTCGAGCTGGCCGTCGCCCGGCTCCGCGAACCCCGCGAACACGTCCTCCGTCATCCGCGTACGCGCCCGTGGGCAGATCGCGTTGGACGTCACGCCGTACTTGGCGAGGGCCAGCGCCGTCGAGGTGGTGAGGCCGACGATGCCGCCCTTGGCCGCCGCGTAGTTCGGCTGGCCCGCCGAGCCCGCCAGGAACGCCTCCGAGGAGGTGTTGACGATCCGGCCGTACACCGGGGCGCCCGCCGCCTTGGAGCGCTCGCGCCAGTGCACGGACGCGAAGTGCACCGTGTTGAAGTGGCCCTTGAGGTGGACGTGGATGACCGAGTCCCACTCGGACTCACTCATCGAGAAGATCATCCTGTCCCGCAGGATGCCCGCGTTGTTGACGAGGATGTCGAGTTTTCCGTACGTGTCGATCGCCAACTGGACGAGTCCGCGGGCCTGTTCGTGGTCCGCGACGTCCCCGGTGTGGGCGACGGCCTGGCCGCCCGCCGCCCGGATCTCGGCGGCGACCTCCTCGGCGGGGCCCGCCGACGCCTCGCCCGAGCCGTCCCGGCCCGGCTGGCCGAAGTCGTTGACGACGACGCGCGCGCCGAGCCGGGCGAGTTCGAGGGCCTCGACACGGCCGAGTCCGCGGCCCGCGCCGGTGACGATCGCGGACAGGCCGTCAAGTGGCAGTGACATCAAAGTCCCTTCAACGCTCTACAGGTACGAGGCAGGTACGAGGCAGGTATGAGACAGGTACGAGTGGTTCAGATCTCGATGCACGTGCGCAGCGCCACGCCCGTCCGCATCTGGTCGAGGGCCTCGTTGATCTCCGCGAGCGGCACCCGGTGCGTGATGAGGCCCTCCAGGTCGATGCGGCCCGCACGCCACAGCGCGATGGCCCGCTCGTACGACTCGAGCACGTCTCCCCCGCCGTACATGGACGGCAGGATCTTCTTCTCGTCGAAGAACAGCTCGAACATGTTGACCTGGAAGAAGTCGTCGAGCGCGCCCGCGCCGACGACGCACAGCGTGCCGCCGCGCCGCGTCTTCTCGTACGCGGTGCGGGCCGTGGCGGACTTGCCGACGACCTCGAAGACGTAGTCGAAGCCCTCGCCGCCGGTGATCCGCTGCTTGGCGTCGTCCAGGGCGTCGGGGGCCACCGCCTCCGAAGCGCCGAACCGGAGGGCCGCCTCGCGCCGCGACTCGACCGGGTCGACGGCGACGATCTGTGCGGCGCCCTTGAGCCGGGCTCCCTGGATCGCCGAGATGCCGACGCCGCCGCAGCCGATGACGGCGACCGACGAACCCGCTTTGACGTCCGCGGTGTTGATGGCCGCGCCGAGGCCCGTCGTGACACCGCAGCCGATCAGCGCCGCGATGTCGAAGGGCACGTCCTCGGGGATCGGCACGGCGCAGCCCGCGTCGACCACGACCTCTTCCGTGAACGTGCCCGTACCGGCGAAGCCGAAGAGATCCCCGCCGGAGCGCTTGAAGTTGGGCGTGCCCGCGTTCATGAACCCGGCCAGGCACAGCTGGGTCTGGCCGCGCTTGCAGGCCGGGCACTGTCCGCACGCGGGCAGCCAGCAGACCAGGACCCGGTCGCCCTGCTTGACGTGGGTGACGCCGTCGCCCACGTCGATGATCTCCCCTGCGCCCTCGTGGCCGGGGATGAAGGGGGCGGGCTGCGGGAGCACCCCGTTCATCGCGGAGACGTCGGAGTGGCACAGTCCGGTGGCCCGGACGCGGATCCTGACCTTGCCGGGGCCGAAGCCCACCGCCTCCACGTCGTCGAGGACTTCGAGCTTGTCCTGGCCTATCTCATGCAGTACGGCTGCGCGCATGACGGTGCGGCTCCTTTCGGCAAGGTCCTGACCGGGTCGTGCCTGATTGTCCTTACTGGGCCGGCTAGTTGTGCAGGACGAGGGTGTCGGCGAGGACCGGTGCGTCGTCCCGCTCGACGGCCGTGACGCTGACCTGGACGCGGCCCGGCGACTCCCATAGGGCGATGCGCAGGGTCTCGCCGGGGAAGACGATCCCGGCGAAGCGCGTGCTGTAGGAGGTCACGCGCGAGACGTCGCCGCCGAGCACGGTGTCCACGACGGCCTTGAGCGTCATCCCGTAGCTGCACAGGCCGTGCAGGATCGGCCGGTCGAAGCCCGCGAGCTTGGCGAACTCGGGGTCGGCGTGCAGCGGGTTCCAGTCCCCGGAGAGCCGGTAGAGCAGCGCCTGGTCCTCGCGGATGGGCCGCTCGACCGTCTTGTCGGGGGCGCCCGTCGGGGCCTCCAGGCGGGTGGAGGGGCCGCGGTCGCCGCCGAAGCCGCCCTCGCCGCGCACGAAGATCTGGGCGTCGCTCGTCCACAACGGGCCCTCGGCGTCCGCCACTTCGGTGCGCAGGACGAGGATCGCCGCCTTGCCCTTGTCGTAGACCGCCGCGACCCGGGAGGTGGTGGTGGCCTTCCCCTTGACGGGGATCGGCCGGTGCAGCTCGATGGTCTGGCCGCCGTGCAGGACGGAGGCCAGGTTGATCTCGACGCCGGGTGCGGAGAGCCCGCCGACGACGCCCATCCCGGCGCCCGCGACGGTGGCGAAGCTGGGCAGGACGTGCAGCTTGGACTCGAGGGTGTAGCGCAGCTCGTCGGGGTCGGTCGCGGGCACGCCCGCGCCGAGGCCCAGGTGGTAGAGCTGGATGTCCTTGTGATCCCAGCTGATCTCTGCGGACCGGGGCTCGGCGGCGACGGCCTTGGCGGCATCGATGGGCATTCGGCATCTGCTCCTTGGCTGAACGAAGACCTCGGCGCGACCGTCCGCACCGTCGGCCGCACCGAGGTCGCTTGCGACCGGCCGAACCGTCCGTTCTAGAACGCGTTCTAGGGCCGGGTGTCCCCATGTATAGCCCAGCACAGAGGAGTTGGGAAGACTCCTGACGTTACGTCAGATCCGGTCCCCGCGGCCCGAGCGGTGACATTTGTCCTGGCCGAGTCCGGATATCCGCATCTGCCGCGCGGACACCTCCGCTTCGTAGCGTCATAGCCATGACGAAGACAGCAGAGAGCGGGGCGACCGGGGCGGCCGTCGCCTTCGCGGGGGCCGTGAAGCACTTCGGGCCCGTGCGCGCCGTGGACGGCGTCGACCTGGAGATACCGCGCGGCCAGACCGTCGCGCTGCTCGGCCGCAACGGCGCGGGCAAGTCCACCACCCTCTCCCTCCTCCTCGGTCTCGACGAGCCGGACCGGGGCAGCGTGCGGCTCTTCGGGCGCACCCCCGAGCAGGTCGTCGGCGCCGGGCTCGTCGGGGCGATGCTCCAGGAGGGCCGGCCCGCCCGCCGCGTCACCGTCCGCGAACTCGTCTCCTTCGTCGCCGGGCGCTACCCGCGGCCCATGCCCGTCGACGAGGCGCTGCGGCTCGCGGGCATCGGCGAACTCGCCGGGCGCCGCGTCGACAAGCTGTCCGGCGGCCAGATCCAGCGGGTGCGCTTCGCCGTCGCCCTCGCCGGTGACCCCGCGCTCATCGTGCTCGACGAGCCCACCGCCGCCCTCGACGTCGAGGCGCGGCAGGCGTTCTGGACCTCGATGCGGGCCTACGCCCGGCGCGGCCACACCGTCCTGTTCTCCACGCACTACCTGGAGGAGGCGGACGCCCACGCCGACCGGATCGTGGTCATCGACCAGGGCCGGATCGTCGCCGACGGCAGCGGCGAGGAGCTGCGCAGGGCCGGGGGCGGCAGCCTCGTCTCCTTCGACCTCGCGGGCCGCGGCACCGAAGGTCTCGCCCACCTCCCGGGCGTGGTCGCCCTGGAGGTGCGCGGGGACCGGGCGCGGCTGCGCACCGAGGACTCGGACGCCACCGTCGTCGCGCTGGCCGGTCTCGGCGCCGTCCGCGGCCTCGAGGTCGCCCCGGCCTCCCTCCAGGACGCGTTCCTCGCCCTGACGAGCCCCGCCGCTGCCTCTGCTCCGTCTGCTGCCTCCGCTGCCTCTGCTTCATCCCTTTCCGACCCGTCCGGCGCCGATCTGGAGACCGTGTGATGTTCGAGTACATCAAGCTGGAAGTGCGCAGGACCCTGCGGGACATCACCTTCGTCCTCTTCGGCATCGGGATGCCCGTCCTGATGTACCTCCTCTTCACCAACATCGGCGGCGACGACGGCAACAGCGGCGAGTGGAAGACCGTCTCGATGGTCGGCATGGCGGCGTACGGGGCGCTCGGCGCGGCCCTGGCCACCGGGACCGGTGTCGCCGAGGACAAGTCGAACGGCTGGCTGCGGCAGCTGCGGGTCACCCCGATGCGCCCCCGTGACGTGGTGCTCGGCCGGGCGCTGTCCGGCTCCGTCACGGTCCTTCCCACCATCGTCGCGGTGCTCCTCTCCGGGGTACTCGTCAACGGCATCGCGCTCGACGCCTGGCAGTGGGCGTCCGTCGTGGTGCTGCTCTGGCTCGGCTCCCTCCCCTTCACGCTGCTCGGCATCGGCAACGGCTACCGCCTCACCGCGCAGACCACCGGCGTGGTGAACGTGGCGTGCAACCTGGGGCTCGCGGTGATCGGCGGACTCTGGTTCCCCACCAGCCAGTTCCCCGACTGGCTGCGCACCCTCGGCAGCTACACCCCCGCCAACCGCTTCGGCGAGCTCGGCTGGTCGGCGGCCGCCGGCGGCGCGCCCGGCCTGGCCACGGTGGCGGTGCTCTCCCTATGGCTGCTGGCCTTCGGTTCGTACGCTGTGATCTCTTACCGCCGGGCCGCGCGGACCGTGTGACGGCACGATGGGCGCGACAGGAGCAGAGATGACGGACAAGGGCACGTCCAAGGCCCCCGGGGCCTGGTCGGAGTACCGGCGCCAGCGGCGGGAGTGGAAGGCCGAGTGGACGGAGCGCAAGGCCCGCGCCAAGGAGCAGGCGGCACAGACCCGCGCCGAGAAGAAGTGCGAGCGCTCCTCCCGCGCCGAGGAGGTGGGACCGGCCAGCGGCTTCGCCCTGCTGCCCTGGCTGATGATGGGCATGGGCGCCTTCACGAACCTCGTCTCGGGCGAGGCGGCCAACCCCTGGCTCGGGGGCCTCGGCCTGATCGTCTTCAACTCCCTGTACATCAACGTGGCGTTCCGTGCCTTCCACAAGAAGGCGCGGGAGGCGCCCGCCACGAAGGTCATGCTGGTCCTGATGGCGACCGTCACGTGCGCGCTCGGGATCGGCTACGGCGGCAACTTCCTGATGTTCTTCCCGGTCCTCGGGCTCGCCACGGGCGCGGTGCTGCGCGGCAAGCAGCTCGCTCCCGCCGCCTTCGGCCTCGCCATCACGGCGGGGGTCATCGGCGGTGTGCACGAAGGGTGGGACGCCGCCGGATACGCGTACGGCACCTTCATCTCCGTCATGGTGACCGCCGCGATCCTCGCGCTCTCCGACACGGTCCGCGAACTGCGGGAAACCCGCGAGGAGTTGGCCCGCACCGCCGTCGAGAAGGAGCGGCTGCGCTTCTCCCGCGACCTGCACGACCTGCTCGGCCACACGCTGTCGGTGATCGTCGTGAAGGCGGAGGCCACCCGGCGGCTCGCCCCGCGCGACCTGGACGCGGCGCTCGGCCAGGTCTCCGACATCGAGGCCGTCGGGCGGCAGGCGCTCACCGAGATCCGTGAGGCCGTCACCGGCTACCGCGAAGGCAGCCTCGCCACGGAACTCGACCGGGCCCGCGATCTGCTCGGCGCCGCCGGGATCGAGACGGTCGTCCGCCAGTCGGGGCCGCCGCTCGACCCGCAGACGGCCGCCCTGCTCGGCTGGGTGGTGCGCGAGAGCGCCACCAATGTCGTACGTCATTCCAAGGCCTCCCACTGTGAGATCGAGGTGGCGGGCACCACCGAACGGACCCGTCTCGTGATCACCGACGACGGGCGCGGCGTAGGCTCGGGCACGCCCGGCAGCGGGCTGAAGGGACTGGCCGAGCGCCTCGCGGCGGCGGGCGGCTCCCTCGAGTCGGGTCCCGCGCCGCGCGGGGGCTTCCGGGTCACCGCCGAGCTGCCGGTCACCGCGCTGCCGGTCGACGGGACCGGCCCCGGCCAGGAGGAGCCCGCCCCATGATCAGAGTCCTGCTCGCCGAGGATCAGGGCATGATGCGGGGCGCCCTCGCGCTGCTCCTCGGCCTGGAGGAGGACATCGAGGTCGTCGCGCAGGTCTCGGCGGGCGACGAGATCGTGGACGCGGCCCTCGCGGCGCGACCGGATGTCGCGCTGCTCGACATCGAACTGCCGGGCCGCAGTGGGCTGGACGCGGCGGCCGACCTGCGCAGTGAGTGTCCCGAGTGCCGGGTGCTCATCCTCACGACCTTCGGCCGGCCCGGGTATCTGCGGCGGGCCATGGAGGCGGGTGCGGCGGGGTTCCTCGTCAAGGACGGGCCGGTCGAGGAGCTCGCGGAGGCGATTCGGCAGGTGCTGCGGGGTGAGACCGTCATCGATCCGGCGCTGGCTGCGGCGGCGTTGAGTGCGGGGCCGAGTCCGCTGACGGGGCGGGAGGCGGATGTGCTGAAGGCTTCCGTGGACGGGGCGACGGTCGCCGATATCGCCGGGAAGCTGCATCTGTCGGAGTCGACTGTCCGGAACTACCTCTCTGCGGCCATCGGGAAGACGGGGACGCGGAACCGGATGGAGGCGGTCCGGGAGGCGCGGCAGCGGGGGTGGTTGTAGGGGGTTTTCCCTTCCCCGAGCCCGCCCCTTCCCAAAACCCGCCGCTCCGCGGCCTTGGGTGCCCGTCCTGGGGCTTCGCCCCTTGCCCCCCGATCGGCCTCAACGGCCTCGTCCTCAAACGCCGGACGGGCTCAGTCCTCCACGCTCACCACCTTCGCCTTGCCCTTCTCGTCGAAGACCTTCACCGTCAGCAACTTCCCGTCCGGGCCCGGGTCGTCGTCGTCCTGCACGAACCACTTGTCCGTGGCGCCCTTCGCCTTCAACAGGGGAGGCTCCGCCGTGCCGCCGTCGTACTCGAATGAGACGTCCTTCACCTTGGGGCCCACATGCCCAACGGTCAGATGGCGGCCTCCGACGGCGACCCGCGCCGCCTCGTATCCCAGGCCGTCGTCCCCCTTCGTCTGCTTTTCTTGGAAGCCGAAAGACGTCGGATTCCTCTTGCCGTCGACGGTCACCATCACGACGTGCCAGGACCGGCCCTCGGCGGCCGTCGGATCCGCCTCGCGGGCCTTCCAGACGCCCGCCTGGATCATCCGCTTCTTCTGCTCCTTCGCCTCGGCGTCGGTTCGCGGTGCGCCCCAGACCTGGAGCTCCGCCTTACCCACCTCCTCCACGTTCTCGTCGTAGAGATCCGTGAGGCTGGTGAACTGCGGGATGTACACATGCCGCTCCTCCGCCGTCCCGTACCGCGAAGCCACCTGCGACTGCTCCCGCCCGTCCACCACCGCCAGCGCGATCGTCCCCGTCGAGGCCGCGAGGGCCAGTGCCGTCGCTGCTCCGACCGCCCAGCGGCGTGCCCTGCGGCGGCGGCCGCCTCGCATCACCGCGGCGTAGGGGGGTATGCC
This sequence comes from Streptomyces odontotermitis, assembly GCF_050510915.1. Taxonomy (NCBI): domain Bacteria; kingdom Bacillati; phylum Actinomycetota; class Actinomycetes; order Kitasatosporales; family Streptomycetaceae; genus Streptomyces; species Streptomyces odontotermitis. The sequence continues at coordinate 705,374 of NZ_JBNJLS010000001.1, forward strand.
GACCTCCACCTCGTCCGCCGCCTCAGCCAGGCGGAGGGCGATGTCGTGGTGTGCCATGTCCTGTTCACCGGTCATCGGTCCATTGGTCATTGGTTCACTTCTCCCCTCGGGCGGCGACCGTCGCGGTCAGTACCGGTATGGCGCGGAGTTTGGCGATGCCCTTCGCGGCGTTGCTCTTCACCGCGCCGACCGAGCAGCCCATGGCCTCGGCGGTCTGGGTCTCGCTCAGGTCCTCCCAGTAGCGCAGGACCACCGCTTCGCGCTGGCGCAGCGGAAGTTGGGACAGGGCCTGGAGCAGGGCCGCCCGGTCGTCGGACTGGGCCATGCGGTCGCCCTGCTCGGGTCCGTCGGCCGCCTCGAATATCGGGGCCGAGTCCTGGAAGGAGAGGAACTCCTTCAGCTTTCTGCGGTGTTTGCGGGCATGTGCGTTGATCATGATCCGGCGCACGTACGCGTCCGGGTCACCGGCCGCGGTCACCTTGCGCCAGGACACATAGGCCCGCTCCAAGGACGACTGCACCAGGTCCTCCGCGGCGTGCTGCTCCCCCGTGAGAAGGAATGCCGTGCGCATCAGCTGTGGCCAGCGGTGCACGACGAACCCCTGGAACTCATCGTCCAGAGTCTGCTTTCGCTCCCCCATGAGTACCTCCTTGCATAAGGGAGTCCATGGGGGTCGAAAACCGTTGCCTCGCATCCCGGGGAGGGAGAAGAAAACCCCGGGGAGAGAGCCGAAAGGGGCGAGCCGGGCCGTTCAATTCCCCGGTCAGGGGCGAGAGTTCGCCTTTTGTCCGGGCATCCACACCAGCAGCACCACAACCGCCACCAGCAGGATGAATCCACTCGTACGGAACGCCATCGCGTATCCGGCGGTCAGCGCCTCCGGGCTCGTCGAGCCCGCCATCTTCGACGCCGCCACCGTGGAGAGCACCGCGAGGCCGAGCGCGCCGCCCATCGTGCGGGACGTGTTGATCAGGCCGGAGACCAGACCCGCGTCGCCCGGAGCCGCACCCGACGTGGCCAGGGAGGCCAGCGGGGTCGTGGCGAAGCCCGCGCCGAACATCATCACGATGCCGGGGAACAGGATCGACGTGACGTAGGAGCCGTCGGCGGTCATCGTCGACTGCCAGCCGAAGCCGGCCGCCGCCACCAGGACGCCGAGCACCGAGACGTTCTTCGCGCCGATCACCGGCATCACGCGCGGCGCCAGCTTCGAGCCGAGGACGATCGTGAGGGAGGAGGGGATGAGCGCCAGACCCGCCTTGAGCGGGGAGTAGCCGAGGACGTTCTGCGCGTACAGCGTCATGAACATCCACATCGCGAACATGCCGCCGCCGCACACGAACATCGCGGCGTTCGCCGCCGACACCGAGCGCACCCTGAACAGCTTCAGCGGCATCAGCGGCGCCTTCGTCCGCGCCTCCACCAGGAGGAAGAGGGCGAGCAGGAGCAGGCCCGCGGCCAGCGGGACGAGGGTCTTCGCCGCCGTCCAGCCCTCCGCCTCCGTCTGCACGATGCCGTACGCGAGGGTGGCGAGCCCGGCCGTCACCAGGACCGCGCCCGGCAGGTCGATCCTGCGGCCCTCGCCCGCGCGGCTCTCCGTCAGCCACAGCACCCCGGCGGCCAGGACGAGCGCACCGATCGGCACGTTGATCAGGAGCACCCAGCGCCAGGAGAGCAGGTCCGTGAGGACCCCGCCGACCAGGCCGCCCGCCGCGCCGCCGCCCGCGCCGACCGCCGCCCAGGTCCCGATGGCCCGCACCCGCTCCGGGCCCTCCGGCACCGCGGAGGTGAGGATCGTCAGCGTCGACGGCGCGAGCACCGCGGCGCCGAGCCCCTGCACGGCGCGCGCCAGGAGCAGCTGCCACTCGGCCTGGGCGAGGCCGCCCGCAAGGGACGCCGCGGTGAAGAGCCCGAGCCCGACGAGGAACATCCGCTTCCGCCCGAAGAGGTCGCCCGCGCGGCCGCCGAGCAGCATGAACCCGGCGAACGCGATCGAGTAGGCGTTGACCACCCATTGCAGCCCGGTCGCGCTCATGCCCAGGTCGGCGCGCATGGAGGGGAGCGCCGTGTTCACCACGGACACGTCCAGGACGACCAGGAACTGGCCGGCGCAGGCGGTGAAGAGGACGGCCCACAGCGGCGCGGCCTTGCGGGCGGCGGCGCCGGGCGTGGGTATGTACGTGTCGGTCGAGCTTGAGGGCATGACGGACATCCTCTCAGCCACCGGATGCCCCGTACATGGGATTTTGGCCCGAGGGGTCTCGGCCGCCAGACCTAGGCCACGTCGGTGCGGGAGTCGGGAGAGCCGCCCTTGCGCGCGATGACGTACGCCTGCTCCGTCCGCTCCGTCGGCTTGGCCGCCCGTACGAGCCGGGAGTCCACCGTGAACCCGGCCGTCGCGAGCTGCTCCTCCAGGCGCTCCGGTCGCATGCGGTGGAAGTCGAGGCCGAGCTGGTGGCCAAACGCCTCCTTCACGTGGAAGGGTTCGTCGCCCACCTGGAAGGCGAGCACCAGCAGACCGCCGGGGGCGAGCACCCGGGCGAGCTCGGCGAGCACGTCCGGGAGCCGCTCCGGCACGATGTGGATCAGCGAGTACCAGGCGACGACCCCCGCGAGCGCGCCGTCCGCCAGGTCGAGCGCCGTCATCGAGCCCTCGTCGAAGCGCAGCCCGGGGTGGTCGCGCCGGGCCTGTGCCAGCATCCCCGGCGACAGGTCCACGCCGAAGACGTCGAGGCCGAGCGCGGCCAGGTGCGCCGTGACGCGCCCGGTCCCGCAGCCCACCTCGACGACCTGTCCCGCGCCGTCGCCGAGCATCTCCACATATGCGGCGAGCATCGCCCGGTCGTAGGGGTCCGGGATCGGCACGGGCCCGATGAGCTCTGCATAGTCGCCGGCCATGGCGTCGTACGCGGCACGGGCGGTCTGGATGTAGGCGGCTTCAGTCATGGACCTGGACCCTAGGGCCTGTCCGGCGGATCTGGCCGCGGTCGCGGGCTGTGGCACGCACATCTGCGGCGTTGTCGTCGCTCGCCAACGCTCCGCGTTGACTCCCTCCTCCGCCTTGCAGCTGCACGCACCACAGCCCGCTCACCGGCGACGCAAGGGCCAGCTCGAAATCCTGCGGCCTGATCCGCCGGACAGGCCCTAGCCCCGCCCACTGACAACGACCGTCGGCGACGGCGTCAGGCCCCCGCCGACACCGACGGGATCAGCCCCGCCGCAGCAGCGTCACCACCGCCGCACCCCCCAGCCCGATGTTGTGCGCGAGCCCCACCCGGGCCCCCGCCACCTGCCGGGCCTGCGCCTCGCCGCGCAACTGCCAGGTGAGCTCGGCGACTTGGGCGATGCCGGTGGCGCCGAGCGGGTGGCCCTTGGAGATCAGTCCGCCCGAGGGGTTCACCACCCAGCGCCCGCCGTACGTCGTCGCCCCGCTCTCCACGAGCTTGCCGGACTCCCCCGCCGCGCACATGCCGAGCGCCTCATAGGTGAGGAGCTCGTTGATGGAGAAGCAGTCGTGCAGCTCGACGACGTCGACGTCCTCGATGCCGAGGCCCGACGCCTCGTACACCTGGTGCGCGGCCGCCCGGGACATCGGCTGCCCGACGACGTCGATGCAGGAGCCGGAGTCGAAGGACTCGGCGGTGTCCGTCGTCATGGCCTGCGCCGCGATCTCCACGGCCTTCGCCTCCAGGCCGTGCCGCTCCACGAACCGCTCGGAGACCACGACCGCCGCCGCCGAGCCGTCCGAGGTCGGCGAGCACTGGAGCTTGGTGAGCGGCTCGTGGATGGTCTTGGCGGCGAGGATCTCGTCGACGGTGTACGCGTCCTGGAACTGGGCGTACGGGTTGTTCACCGAGTGCCGGTGGTTCTTGGCGCCGACGGCCGCCAGCTGAGCGGCCGTCGTGCCGTACTTCTCCATGTGTTCGCGGGCCGCGTTGCCGAAGATCTGCGCGGTGGGCGGGGACATCTCGAAGCCGTGCCTGGCCGCCATGACGCCGTAGTGGCGGGCCACGGGCGAGGTCTTGAAGTCGCCGCCGTCGCTGCCGCCGCCGAGCGAGCCGCGCGCCATCTTCTCGAAGCCGAGCGCCAGCACACAGTCGTTCAGGCCGCCCTCGACGAACTGACGGGCCATCATCAGCGCGGTCGAGGCGGTCGCGCAGTTGTTGTTGACGTTGTAGACGGGGACGCCCGTCAGACCCAGCTCGTAGGCGGCGCGCTGTCCGGCGGTGGACGCCTGGAAGCAGTAGCCGACCGGGACCTGCTCCACCTTCTCGTACGGGATCCCGGCGTCCTCAAGGGCGTTGGTGCCCGCCTCCTTCGCCATGTCCCAGTACTGCCAGTCGCGCGTCTCGGGCTTCTCGAACTTCGTCATGCCTACGCCGACGATGTACGCCTTCATGGGGTCCCTTTCCGTGATGGGTCAGTCGCGGGGCAGGCCGAGGATGCGCTCGGCGACGACATTGAGCTGGACCTGGGTGGTGCCGCCCGCGATGGTCAGGCAGCGGGAGAGCAGGAAGCCGTGCACGGACCGCTCCCCCGCGCCCTCGCGCACCGCGCCGTCCGGTCCGAGGAGTTCGAGGGCGAGTTCGGCGACCTTCTGCTGGTGCGGGGTCTGCACGAGCTTGCGGATGGAGGCGCCGGGCCCCGGTTCCGCGCCCGCGACCTGCTGGGTCGTGGTGCGCAGGCCGATACAGGCGAGGGCGTGCGCCTCGGCGGCGAGGGCGCCGATCCGGGCGCGGGTCGCGCCGTCGAGGTCGGCGGCGCGGGCGATGAGCGCTTCGAGGCCGGTGTCGAAGGTCAACTGGTCTGCCATGTGGACGCGTTCGTTGCCGAGCGTGTTGCGGGCCACGCGCCAGCCGTCGTCGACCGTGCCGACGACGGCGTCGGCGGGCAGCGGCGCGTCGTCGAAGTAGACCTCGTTGAAGAGGGAGTCCCCGGTGATCTCCTTCAGCGGCCGGATGTCGATGCCGGACCCCTCTTCGGAATGCGCGGCCTTCATGTCGACGAGGAAGTAGGTGAGCCCCTTGTGCTTGGGCGCCTCGGGGTCGGTGCGGGCCAGCAGGATGCCGTGGTCCGCCCACTGTGCGGCGCTCGTCCACACCTTCTGGCCGCTGATCCGCCAGCCGCCCTCGGGGGTGCGCTCGGCCCTGGTGCGCAGCGAGGCGAGGTCGGATCCGGCGTCGGGCTCGCTGAACAGCTGGCACCACAGGAGCTCGCCGCGCAGGGTGGGCCCGAGGAAGCGCTCCTGCTGCTCCTTCGTCCCGTACGCGATGAGGGACGGCACCACCCAGGTGGCGATGCCGAGGTCGCTCAGCTTCACCCCGGCGGCGGCCAACTCCTGCTGCACGGCGAGCTGTTGGACGGGTCCGGCACCGAGCCCGTACGGCGGTGGCAGGTGCGGGGCCGCGTAGCCGGTGGGCGCGAGGGCGGTCCGGGCGGCGGCGGGGTCGAGGCCACGCGCCCGCTCGATGACCTCGCGCGCCTGCTCCCGGTACGCCTCCGCCTCCGCGGGCAGTTCCAGGCGGAGTTCGCGGCGCGCACCGTCGGCCGCGAGCCGCACGGCCCGCAGCCGGTGCGCGTCCCCGGCGCCGAGGAGCTGCCGGGCGACGACGGCCCGCCGCAGATACAGATGGGCGTCGTGCTCCCAGGTGAAGCCGATGCCGCCGAGGATCTGGATGCAGTCCTTGGCGCAGGAGTACGCGGCGTCGAGCGCCGTCGCGGCGGCGAGCGCGGCGGTCAGCGCGCGCACGTCCGGCGCCACCGCCTCGTCGGCGGCACGGGCCGCGTCCCAGGCGAGGGCGCGGGCCTGCTCGACGCGGACGAGCATGTCGGCGCACAGGTGCTTGACGCCCTGGAACTGCCCGATGGGCCGCCCGAACTGCTCGCGCACCTTGGCGTGTTCGGCGGCGGTGTGCAGCGCCCAGGCAGCGGTGCCGCAGGCGTCGGCGGCGAGCACGACGGCGGCCAGGTCGCGGACGGTCGCGGAGTCCACGGCGAGGATCCGCCCGGCCGGGACCCGCACGCCGTCGGCGCGGACCTCGGCGGTGGGCCGGGTCGGATCGGCGCTCTCGTGCGTACGGAGGGTCAGCGCGCTCGCGTCGACGGCGGCCCATACGGTGCCGTCGGCGCCCTGGGCGGCAAGGACCAGCAGATCGGCGTCGGCCCCGCCGAGCACGGGCGGCGCCGTCCCGTCCAGGGTGAGGCCGTCCGCGTCCACGACGGCCGTGAGGGTGCCGGGCCCGAGGGCGACGGCCCCGATACGCGCACCGCTCGCGAGGTCGGCCGCGAGCGCGCGGGCCCCGGCGCGGTGCAGCACCGAGGAGGCGAGGCCGCCGGCGAGGAAGGGCCCGGGCAGCGCGGCCCGCGCCGCCTCCTCCACGACGACGGCCAGGTCGACCAGGGTGCCGCCCCCGCCCCCGTACTCCTCGGGCAGGTGCGCCGCGAGCAGGCCCTGCTCGGCGAGCCCGTCCCAGTAGGCGGGGCGGCCGCCGCCGGGCGGGGCGTCGAGCAGCTTGCGGACCTCTTCGGGGGGCATGGCGCGGGTGATCCAGCCACGTGCGGCCGCCGCCAACTCCCGTTGTTCTTCGGTGATTCCGATCCCCATGCGCGTCCGTCCTCGCCGGTAGCAGCGTGCATGCTTGCGTGCTTGCTTGCGGAACGGCGCCAGAGTAGAACACGTTTCAATCTGACGGAAGGTCAGATGCGGCGTCCGGTGCGGACACCCGGTTCGGCGGAGAATCGCTGCTCCCCACGGGCCCGCCAAACGTCCTGGTTAACAGAAGGTCAAGACTTCCCCTGGTACGACACCCGTCGGAATAGTCGCCCCAGGAAACAGGTTCAACCAGCACGTACCTGTGCCCACGCACGCCTGCCAAGAACCACTTCCGCACCGGAGGCCCCCCGTAATGTCGCAGTCGACGACCCCCATACGCGGCTCCCGCACACGCGGCACCCGCGGAGTCGTCCCCGTACTCGCCTTCGCCGGGATCGTCGTCGCCGTCATGCAGACGCTGCTCGTCCCGGTCATCAAGGACCTGCCGACCCTGCTGCACACGGCACCGTCCAACGCCACCTGGGTCATGACCGCGACCCTGCTCGCGGGCGCCGTCGCCACCCCGATCATGGGCCGGCTCGGCGACCTCTACGGCAAGCGCCGCATGCTCCTCACGAGCCTCGCCGTCATGGTCGTCGGCTCCCTCGTCTGCGCGTTCACGGACGACCTCCTCGTGATGATCGTCGGCCGAGCGCTGCAGGGCTTCGCGATGGGCGCCATCCCGCTCGGCATCGGCCTGATGCGCGACGAGCTGCCCCGCGAGAAGCTCGGCTCCGCGATGGCCCTGATGAGCTCCTCCATCGGCGTCGGCGGCGGCCTCGCCCTGCCGCTCGCGGCGCTCACCGCACAGCACGCCGACTGGCACGCCCTCTTCTTCGGCTCGGCGGGACTCGGCACCCTCTCGATCATCCTGACCCTGGTCTTCGTACCGGAGAGCAGCGTGCGGGCGGAGGGCACCTTCGACGTGCTGGGGGCGCTCGGCCTCTCCGCCGGACTCGTCCTCTTCCTCCTGCCCATCACCAAGGGCAGCGACTGGGGCTGGAGTTCGGCCACCACGCTTGGCCTGTTCGGAGCGGCGGCGGTCGTCCTCGTCCTCTGGGGCGTGCTGGAACTGCGGATGGCGGCGCCGCTCGTGGACCTGCGCACCACGGCCAAGCGCTCGGTGCTCTTCACCAACCTCGCCTCGATCATGGTCGGCGTCGCCTTCTACGCGGTCTCGCTGGTCCTGCCCCAGCTCCTCCAGCTGCCGGCCTCGACCGGCTACGGCCTCGGCCAGTCGATGGTCGTCGCGGGCCTGTGCGTGGCGCCGCTCGGCCTGACGATGATGCTGATCGCCCCGGTCTACGCCCGCCTCTCGGCGAAGTACGGCCCGAAGCTCACCCTCATCCTCGGCATGCTGGTCATCGCCATCGGCTACGGCGCGGGCCTCGGCCTGATGAGCGCCGCCTGGCAGACCGTGGTCATCGCGGTGGTCCTCGGCGCGGGCATCGGCCTCGCCTACTCCTCGCTGCCGGCCCTGATCATCGGCGCCGTCGACCCGTCCGAGACGGGCGCGGCCAACGGCCTCAACACCCTGATGCGCTCCATCGGTACGTCGGTGTCGAGCGCCGTCATCGGCATGGTCCTGGCCAATACGGCGCAGCACGTCGGGCCGGTCGCGGTGCCCACGATGCACGGGTTCCGGGTGTCGTTCCTGATCGCCACCGGGGCGGTGGCGGTGGGGCTGCTCTTCGCGCTGCTGCTGCCGTCGCGGGGGCGTGGGGCGGCGGCCGCGGCGCCGCAGAAGCCGCAGCTGCGGGCCAGCAGCGAGGAGGACGCGGCGCTGGAGCGCGCCACCGCTGCCCTGGCGGGCTTCCACGGGCGAGTGCTCGACCCGACGGGGGCGCCGGTCGCGCGGGCCAAGGTCACGCTGATCGACCCTCGCGGGCGACAGGCGGGGGCCGCGCTCACCGACCACGAGGGGCACTACGCACTCGCCGTGCCGGGTGACGGGAACTATGTGCTGGCCGCGACGGCCGCGGGGCATGCCCCGCGGGCTTCCTCCGCGGCGCATCCCGGGGCGGATGCGGCGGTCGAGGTGGACTTGGCGCTGCCGGGGGAGAGTGGCGTTCCGGCCTGATTCCTTCCCTTTCCCCGATCCCGCCCCTCCCCGAATCAGCGACAGGGGGTCCAGGGGCGAAGCCCCAGGAAGGGCGCCCCAGGGCGACGGAGTCGCGGGATTCGGGTAGGGGCGGGATCGGGGAAAGGAAACCCGTGCGGCACGATGGGCGGCCAGACACCCGTACCCCCGGAGGAACCCCCATGGAGCCCACCTCGGAACCCAAGCCCGAGATCCTCGCCGCATTCGAGGCGGCGAAGGGCTTCATGCCGCTCACCGAGGGCCTCGCCCTCCACGCCGCGGCGACCGAGGCGGCACGCCTCGGCCTCCCCCTCCTCGAGGTCGGCACCTACTGCGGCCGCTCCACCATCCTGCTCGCCGCCGCCGCCCGCGAGGCATCCGTGAGCGCGCTCACCGTCGACCACCACCGCGGCAGCGAGGAGCAGCAGCCCGGCTGGGACTACCACGACCCCGAGACCGTGGACCCGGAGGTCGGCCTGATGGACACGCTCCCCACCTTCCGCCGCACCCTGCACAAGGCGGGCCTGGAGGAGCACGTGATCGCGCTCGTGGGCCGCTCGCCGAAGGTGGCGGCGGCCTGGGGCGGCCCCCTCGGCTTCGTCTTCATCGACGGCGGCCACACCGACGAGCACGCGACGGCGGACTACGAGGGCTGGGCCCCGAAGCTCGCCGAGGGCGGACTCCTCGCCATCCACGACGTCTTCCCGGACCCGGTGGACGAGTGGACGGGCCAGGCCCCGTACCGCATCTATCTGCGGGCCCTGGCCTCCGGCGCGTTCACGGAGGTGTCGGCGACCGAGTCGCTCCGCGTCCTGCGGCGAACGGGAGCGGGCATCTGACACGGCGGTTAGGCTCGCTGGCGTGTCGTACGTAGGTCCGGAATTCGAGCCCGCGGATCCCTCAGGGTCCCCCCGCCGTCGCCGCTTCGGCGGCCGTCCCCTCACCGTGGCTGCCGCCGCGCTGGTCCCCGCGTGTCTGGCGGGCTGGCTGATCTGGGACGCGACGGCGGACGACGGCGGCAAGGACCCGCAGGGCGCCCCGCCCGCGTCGAGCTCCTCGGCGTCCTCCGGTCCGGACGGCAAGGGCGAAACGGGACCGGACGGAGACAAGGACAAGGACAAGGGCAAGGACAAGGACAAGGACAAGGACGGCAAGGGGCACGGATCGAGCTCCAAGCCGTCCGGACCGTCCGCACCGGCCGCGTCCTCCAAACCTTCACACTCCTCCCGCCCCGCCGCCTCCGGCCCCCTCAAGGGCAAGGTCGTCGTGATCGACCCCGGCCACAACTCCGGTAACTTCCGCCACACTGCCGAGATCAACCGACCGGTAGACATCGGGACGAACCAAAAGGAATGTGACACAACGGGCACATCCACCAACAACGGCTATACGGAAGCCCAGTTCACCCTCGACGTCTCCCGCCGCCTGCGCACCCTGCTCGAAAAGGAAGGCGCAACGGTCAAGTTCACACAGGACGGCGACCGCCCCTGGGGTCCCTGCGTCGACGAGCGCGCACAGATCGGCAACAAGGCCCACGCGGACGCCGTCGTCTCGGTGCACGCGGACGGCTCGGCCGCCGGAAATCGCGGCTTTCACGTCATTCTCCCCGCGAAGGTGCAGTCGGGTTCCGCCAATACGTCCGGAATCGTCGCCCCGTCAAAGGAGTTGGGCGAGCGCATCGCCGGAAAGTTCCTGCGGGTGACGGGCAGCGCCCCCTCCAACTACGTGGGCAACGGCACGGGCCTCGACGTTCGCGGGGACCTCGGCGGCCTCAATCTCTCGACCGTCCCCAAGGTGTTCATCGAATGCGGCAACATGCGGGACGCCAAGGACGCGGCCCAGCTCACGAGCGGCGCGTGGCGCCAGAAAGCCGCGCAGGGGATCTCTGAGGGAATCGTGGGGTTTCTGCGGGGGTAGGTCACAGCTGCCTGTGATCTCTTTATCCCGAGCAGACACCCCACCCGCATGGACGATATTGTCCTCCGTACGATGAGGGGCCACCCCCGCGCTTCGCGCACCGCGACACGACCGCGACTACGGCGACAGCGACGCCTCCACTGACGAGACGACTGACGAAGGACCTGAAGTGAATTTCCGCTCCCTCACTCGAGGCGACGGCGTGGTGATCGGAGCAGCGGTGTTGCTCTTCATCGCCTCGTTCCTCGACACCCTCGACATCGACGGCGCCCCCAGCGACAAGCTGCCCAACGCCTGGGAAAACGGCAACCTCCTGCTGAGCGTGTACCTGCTCGGCATCATCGGTGCCGCGCTGATCGTCTTCGGCCGTGCGCTGCCGGCGCAGACCAAGGTCATCGGCCTCGACCTCGGCCAGGTCGGTGCCGCCTTCACCGTCGCCTCCGCCTGGAGCGCCCTCGGCGCGATCTTCGACACCGACCAGTCCTACGGCTTCTTCTTCGACACCAGCCTCGGGGGCAGCAAGACTCCCGACGCCGGCGTCGGCCTCATCCTCGGCCTGATCGGCGCCCTCGCCCTCGCCGCCGCCGCCGTCGCCACCAACCTCGTCCCCGCCCTCAAGGCCCCCCTCATGGGCGGCCCGAAGCCCATGGCCCCGCAGCCCTACGGCGGCCAGCCGCAGGGTGGTTACGGCTACCCGGGCGCCCAGCAGGGTCAGCCGCAGCAGCCGTACGGTGCGCAGCCGGGTCAGCCGCAGGGCGGTCAGCCGGGTCAGCCCTACGGCGGGCAGCCGCAGGGCGGTGGCCAGACCCCGCCGCCGCAGGCGCAGCAGCAGGCCGCCGCTCCGGCCGGGGACTTCTCCCCGTTCTGGTTCGCCGTGCCGGTGCCGCGTCCGCTGTACGCGGAGGACGGCTCGCCCACGCCGATCGCCGAACTGGCGCCCGGCACCTGGTACTTGGCCGTCGAGCAGCGCGGCCAGAGCCTGGTGGCCCAGACGCAGGACGGCCGTCGCGGCGTCCTGCAGGACACCACGGGGATCCAGCGCGGCTGACCCCGACCAGCACACCGCACAGCAGCCCCTCGCCCCTTCCGGGCGGGGGGCTGTTGTCGTACAGTCGCCTCCCTGACGGCAACTGACGTACCGTCAGATATAGCGATACGGTGTCGGAAGATCTCTGGGAGGCACGCCATGCGACTCGGACTCGCACTCGGCTACTGGGGGCGCGGACCGAGCGCCGAGCACGTGCCCCTCGCGCAGGAGGCCGAGCGCCTCGGGTACGACTCCGTATGGACCGCCGAGTCCTGGGGCTCGGACGCCTTCACGCCGCTGACCTGGATCGCGGCGCAGACCTCGCGGATCCGGCTCGGCACGGCCGTCGCGCAGATGGCGGCCCGCTCCCCCACCACCACCGCCATGCACGCCCTCACCCTCGACCATCTGTCGGGCGGGCGCATGATGCTGGGGCTCGGGCTGTCCGGGCCGCAGGTGGTGGAGGGGTGGTACGGGCGGCCGTTCCCGAGGTCGCCGCTGACCGCGACGCGTGAGTACGTGGACGTCATCCGGCAGGTGCTGCGGCGCGAAGGGCCGGTGGAGGTGGCGGACGGGCGCTTCCACCCACTGCCGTACCGGGGGGAGGACGGGACGGGGCTCGGCAAACCGCTGAAGCCGATCACCCACCCCCTGCGGGCCGAACTGCCCGTCCTGCTGGGCGCGGAAGGACCCAAGAACATCGCCCAGACCACGCGCATCGCGGACGGCTGGCTGCCGCTGTACTGGTCGCCGACACGGACCGACGTCTATGAGGCGTCGCTCACCGATCTGCCCGAGGGGTTCACCATCGCCCCCATGGCGCGGGTGAAGGTGTGCGACGACGTGAGCGAGGGGCTGTTGCCCGTCAAGGCGATGCTCGGGTTCTACATCGGAGGGATGGGGCACTCCGCGCGGAACTTCCACGCCGACCTGATGGCGCGCATGGGATACGAGGCGGAGGCCCGGCGCATCCAGGAGCTGTTCCTGGAGGGGCGGCGGGAGGAGGCCGTGCTCGCCGTGCCGGACGCGTTCGCCGATGAGATCTCGCTGGTGGGACCGCGCGAACGGATCGCCGAGCGGCTGGAGTTGTGGCGCAAGGGTCCGGTGACGGACCTGCTGGTGCTGTCACCGGACCGTGAGACGCTGCGGGTGCTGGCCGAGCTCAACGGTTAGGGCGTGATCCGCGCGACCGGCTCTACCCCTTCGCCAGCTCTCCCGCCGACGGCACCTTGTCCTTGACCTCCGCGCCCGCGCTCTTGCCCGCGTCCTTCACCGAGTTGATGATCCCGTCGAAGGAGTTCACCACCGAGTCCGTGGAGTCGCCCTTGCGGAGCTTGGAGGGGAGGTCCTTCAGCGCGTCGATGCCCGCGGACAGCGGGGCCACCGCCTTCGCCAGCGTCGGATCGCCCTGCGCGTTCTTCACCGCCGCCTTCAGGCGGTTGTAGGTGAAGGCGCCCGCCAGGCCCGCCTTGACCAGGGCGAACTTGCGGCCGTCCGCGCCGTTCTTGAACTTGCCCGCGCGGAACGGCTTCACGATCCACTGGTACGTCGCGCCCGCGGCGAGGCCCGCGTTGGTGACGAAGCGGGTCTTCGCGAACTTCTGCTTCTCGGCGGAGCTGGTGCCGGTGGGCGTCGCCGCCGAGTCCTTGTCGTCGTCGTTGCAGGCCGTCGCGCCCACGAGCAGGGTGCAGCAGAGAGTGAGGGACACTCCGGCACGGCGGATGGATACAGCAGATATCGGTGTTGCCACGGCTGCGGCCTCCAGGGAGGTGGGCGGTTCTCATCGCAGCCTCGCCCTGCCCCTCGGGTGCCGCCACTCGGGCGAGCCCATCCGGGGACGGCCGCCGGGGGGCTCGGAGTCACCGGGGGTTTCGACGCGCTCACGTCAGGTACTCGTACGCCATGTCTCCGACTTCTCTGCGACATCGCTACGGCAACAACGAAGCAGCCAAGGTCATCGTGGTCGTCGCCGACGTGCTGGCCCTGATCCTGGGGCTGTGGATCCTGATGTACCTGCTCGACGCCAACCGGGCCAACGACCTCGTCCGGGTCGTCCACGGCGCGGCCCGGTGGCTGGCGAGCTGGTCCCACGACCTGTTCACGTTCGACGACGCCTGGGCCCGGGTCGTCGCGGGCTACGGCCTCGCCGCGGCGGTCTACCTCGTGGTCGGCCATCTGATCGCGGGCCGGCTGCGGCGCCTCAACAAGTAGGTACGGCTAGGGCCTGATCCGCCGGACAGGCCCTAGGTGCAGCAGTCCGGGCGCGGGCCCGTCGGCAGCCGCTCCCCCGAGAACACCGCGCACGTCGCCTCGTCCCCGCCGAGCGCCGCCACCGCGAGGAGCAGTGAGCCCGCCGTCCAGGTGGTCAGCTCCTCCGGCCAGATCGCCTTGTCCTCGTAGACGTATCCCGTCCAGTAGAGGCCCGAGTCCGCGTCGCGAAGGTGCTGGATCGACTGGAGGATCTCCAGGGCGCGGTCGGACTCGCCCAGGATCCAGAGGGCGAGGGCGAGTTCGGCGCTCTCGCCGCCCGTGACCCAGGGGTTGGGCACGACGCAGCGCACCCCGAGGCCGGGCACCACGAAGCGGTCCCAGCCCTCCTCCATACGGGACTTGGCCGCCGTCCCGGTCAGGGCGCCGCCGAGGACCGGGTAGTACCAGTCCATCGAGTAGCGGTCCTTGTCCAGGAACCGCTCGGGGTGGTGGCACACCGCGTGGGCGAGCGCGCCCGCCGCCAACTCCCAGTCGGGCTGCGGCTCTTCGCGCTGCTCGGCGATGGCGAGGGCGCAGCGCAGGGCCTGGTGGACGGACGAGGACCCGGTGAGGAGCGCGTCCGTGACCGGAGTGCCGTCCGGCTCCCGCTTCCAGCCGATCTGGCCGCCGGGCTGCTGGAGCGCCAGGACGAACTCGATCGCCGCGACCACGACCGGCCACATGCGGTCCAGGAACGCCTCGTCGCCCGTGGAGAGGTAGTGGTGCCAGACGCCGACGGCGACGTACGCGCAGAAGTTGCTCTCCTGGCCCCGGTCGGTGACCGCCTCGGCGTCGCCGTCCGCGTAGGCCGCGTACCAGGACCCGTCCGGGTTCTGGTGGCGCGCCAGCCACTCGTAGGCGCGGGCGGCGGCCTGGTGCTCGCCCGCCGCGTCCAGGGCCATGGCCGCCTCGGTGTGGTCCCACGGGTCGAGGTGGTGGCCCCGGAACCACGGAATGGCACCGTCGGGGCGCTGGACGGCGAGGATGCCGCGGACGGTGGCGGCGGCCTCGGCGGCGGTCAGCACGCCGGGCAGGACGAGGCGTTCGGTCCGCTCGGGGCTCGTCACTTGGCGGCAGCCCGGGTCGTCTTCTTGGCGGGGGTCTTGGTGGCGGTCTTGGTGGCGGTCTTGGTGGTCGATTTCGCGGTCGCCTTGGCGGGCGTCTTCGCGGGCGTCGCCTCAGCCGCCGCCTCGGTCGTCGCCGCCTCGGCCCGCGGCAGGTGCGGCTTGGTGGCGTACGCGACGAAGCTCTTGCCCACGACCGGGTTCAGGAGCTGCTCGGCGACCCGCGTGGCCAGGGGCTTCTTCATGATGTCCCAGACCAGGAGCTTGTGGTACGCGCGGACGGGCAGGGCCTTGTCGTTGTCGACTCCGAACGCGCACTTGAGCCACCAGTAGGGAGAGTGGAGCGCGTGGGCGTGGTGCGTGCCGTACGGCTTGAGCCCGGCCTCCTTCATCCTGCCGAGGAGCTCGTCCGCCTTGTAGATCCGGATGTGGCCGCCTTCGACCTCGTGGTACTCGTCGCTCAGCGCCCAGCAGACCTTCTCCGGGCCGTAGCGCGGGACGGTCACCGCGATGCGGCCGCCCGGCTTGAGCACGCGGACCATCTCGGCGAGCACACCCTTGTCGTCCGGGATGTGCTCCATGACCTCGCTGATGATCACGACGTCGAACGACTCGTCCGGGAACGGGAGGTTGAGGGCGTCGCCCTCCATGGCGGTGGCCGTCGCGCCCGCCGGGGCCTCCCCCGCCTCCTTCATCGCCGCGAACCACTTGGCGACCTCGCGGATCTCCTCACCGTTCTGGTCCAGGGCCACCACCTGGGCCCCCCGCCGGTAGCACTCGAAGGCGTGCCGGCCCGCGCCGCAGCCCAGATCGAGCACGCGGTCGCCTGCGGCGAGCGGGAAGCGGGTGAAGTCGACGGTCAGCACGTGCTCCTGCTTTCGTGGTGGGGGCCTGCTACTTCGCGGGCGACGGTTCCTCCGGCCGTGGCGCGGGCCTGTCCGCGCGCCACCGCGCGGGCCGCACCCCGGTCCGCGGAGCGCTCGATCGCCTCCCGGTAACGAGCCACGGTGCCCTGAGCCGCCCGCGCCCAGGTGAACTTCTCCAGCACCCGCTCCCGCCCCGCCGAGCCGAGCCGAGCCCGCAGGGCAGGGTCACCCAGAAGCCGTCCGAGCCCAGCGGCCAGCGCCCCCGCGTCGCCGGGCGGCACCGCCAGGCAGGTCTCGCCGTCGGGGCCCGCGACCTCGGGGATGGCGCCGCCGGTCGTGGCCACCAGGGGCGTCCCCGTGGCCATCGCCTCCGCGGCGGGCAGGGAGAAGCCCTCGTACAGGGAAGGGACACAGGCGACCTGGGCCGAGCGGACCAGGTCGACCAGCTCCTCGTCCGAGATGCCCTTGACGAACTCGACGGCGCCCTCGAGCCCGTATCGCTCGATGGCCGTCGCGACGGGGCCGTCCTCGGGGCGCTTGCCGACGACGACGAGGTGCGCGGCGGTGTGCTCGGTGCGCACCTTGGCGAGCGCCTCGACGAGGTGGACCAGACCCTTGAGGGGGACGTCCGCGCTGGAGGTGGTGACGATGCGGCCGGGGACCTCCGCGACCGCAGGGTCCGGGGAGAAGAGGTCCGTGTCGGCGCCGATGTGCACGACGTCGATGCGGCCGGGGCGGACGCCGAGGTGGTCGATGATCTCCTGGCGGGACGTGCCGGAGACGGTGAGCACGGAGGGGAGGCGGCGGGCGACGCGCTTCTGCATGCGCGTGAACGCGTACCAGCGGCGGACGGAGGCGCGGCGCTTCCAGTCGGGTGCCGCGTTCAGCTCCAACTGCCGGTCCACGGTGATGGGGTGATGGATCGTCGTGACGAGCGGCGCGCCCAGGTCGCCCAACAGCCCGTAGCCGAGGGTCTGGTTGTCGTGCACGACGTCGAACTCGCCGCGCCGCGACCGCAGATGGCGCCGGGCGCGCAGGCTGAACGTGGCGGGCTCGGGGAAGCCGCCGGTCCACATCGTCGCGACTTCGAGGGCGTCGACCCAGTCGCGGTACTCGTCCCGCTTCGGCGTGCGGAAGGGGTCCGGCGAGCGGTAGAGGTCCAGGCTCGGCAGCTCGGTGAGCTTGAGCCCTTCGAGGCCGGGACCCTCGTCGAGCACCGGATAGGGCTGGGCGCCGATGACTTCGACGCTGTGGCCGAGCCGGGCCAGCTCGCGCGAGAGATGGCGGACGTAGACGCCCTGGCCCCCGCAGAACGGGTTCCCCTTATACGTGAGGAGAGCGATGCGCAGCGGGCGGTCCCCCTGGGCTCCTCCCGGTCCGTCCGACCCCTCTCGGGGGCCCGCCTCCACGGCCTCAGCGGTCACTCTCGGCCCCCTTCTCCCTGCAGTTGTCCGCGAGGTTACGCCGGGACGGTAATCTAGAACAAGTTTCAGACTTGATCGCTCGATGCGCTTCGAATCTACCGGCAGGTAGTCGAGCTGTAAGGCCCGGATCAGGTGATTCGCGCCACGGCGCAGGCCCTGCCATGCTGTGCGATCCCGGGGGAGCTTCCCCGGTTCGGGACAACGGGAGCAGGTTCGGGACAACGGGACCTGGTTCGGAACAACGGGACTTACGGGATTTACGGGATTTACGGGATTTACGGGGACTGACGCGACTTATGACAGCGGACGCGAACACAGGCACTCCGGCGTCGCCGCCCCTCACCGAGCGCCAGGAGGCGCGCCGCCGCCGCATCCTGCACGCCAGCGCCCAGCTGGCCAGCCGGGGCGGCTTCGACGCGGTGCAGATGCGTGAGGTGGCCGAGTCGTCGAGCGTCGCCCTCGGCACGCTCTACCGCTACTTCCCGTCCAAGGTCCATCTGCTGGTCGCCACCATGCAGGACCAGCTCCAGCACATGCACACCACGATCCGCAAGCGCCCGCCCGGCGGCGAGAGCCCGGCCGAGCGGGTCGCGGAGACGCTCATGCGGGCCTTCCGCGCGCTGCAGCGGGAGCCGCACCTCGCGGACGCGATGGTGCGGGCGCTGACCTTCGCGGACCGCAGCGTCAGCCCCGAGGTGGACACGGTCTCGCGGCTCACCACGGCGATCATCCTGGAGGCCATGGGCCTCACCGAGCCGCCGACCGCCCAGCAGCTCTCCGCGGTCCGCGTCATCGAGCACACCTGGCACTCGGCCCTGATCACCTGGCTCTCCGGGCGGGCCTCGATCGCCCAGGTGAAGATCGACATCGAGACGGTCTGCCGGCTCATCGACCTCACCACGCCACCGCCGAAAACGGGCCCCGCCCAGTAGCACGGGCCGGTCCGCCCAGTAGCACAGACGGATGCGCGGGGGCGCACGCCCGCGCGGCCGATGCGCCCCGTGCCCCCTCTTGGCCTCCCCTTGGCCAGATCTCTGCGTCCATGGCGCCGGTGGCGCCGCTATGAATGGTCTGGCGTGCTTGGGGACCCGTCCGGCCAGACCCTCCGGACGGGGCCCACGAGGCGAACGGACCGGAAAATGCGGAGCTGGAGGGGCAGAGCGTGATCCGGGTACTGCTCGTGCACGATGCCTGTCTGTTGCGATCGGCTCTGGCGGAACGACTCGCCCGCGAGCCTGACTTGGAGGTGTTTCACGCTCCGTGGCGCGGAGCGCGGGGTCACACCACTGCGGTGCGCCCCGACGTCTGCGTGGCGGACCTGGACTGTGAGACGACGTACGGAATCGCCCCGCTGGGCGAGCTCATGAACAGCGCGACGGGCCGAGGGGGCCCACCGCTGCTCGTGCTCGCCAGCGCGCACCGTCCCGGGCTGCTGCGGCGGTCCATGGAGGCGGGGGCGCTCGGCTACGTCGACAAGGCGAGTCCGCCGGAACGGCTGCTCACCGCGATCCGTCAGGTCGCGGCGGGCGCCCGCTTCGTGGACGAGTCACTGGGTTTCGGTTTTCTGAAAGCGGCCGACATGCCGTTGACCCAGCGGGAGTTGAGCGTGCTCTCACTCGCCGCCGGGGGTGCGTCGATCGCGGACATCGCGCGCCGGCTCCATCTGTCCAACGGGACGGTGCGCAACTACATGGCCGCGATCACCCGGAAGACCGGGGCGCGCAACAGGATCGACGCCATACGGATATCCCAGGGGGAGGGCTGGGTGTGAGGCCGCCGCCGTGGCCTGCGGGGACCAGTTCCCCGCGAGGTCGCGGTAGAGCGGAGACCGCTCGATGAGCTCGCCGTGCCGCCCGCACAGGGTGCGTGGCCCGTCCATCACGAGGACACGCCCTGCACGGCGGGCCGAGCTGATGCGGTGCGCGATCACCACGAGGGTGGACCCCGGCCGGGCCGCGAACGCCCGCTCGGCGCGGGCCTCCGCCACCGGGTCCAGATGGCAGGTGGCCTCGTCGAGCAGGACGAGGGCGGCGCGGGACACGTACGCGCGGGCCAGGGCTATCAACTGCCGCTCCCCCGCCGAGAGTTGCGCCGGATCGACCGCTCCCTCGAGGCCGCCGAGCCGCCGCAGCAGCCCGCCCATGCCGACGGCCTCGGCGGCCGCCGCGAGCTCCCCGTCGGGCGGCGGGTCGGACTCCGCCCGCAGATAGCGCAGGTTCTCCCCGAGGGTCCCGCTGAAGACGTACGCCTCCTGCGGGATCAGCACCCGTCGCCCCACCGCGTCCGCCGAACGCGCCTCCCGCCCCTCGACCCGCACGCCCCCCGCCCCCGGCACGAGCAGCCCCGCGACGAGCCCCGCCAGGGTGGACTTCCCCACCCCGCTGGGCCCGACGACGGCCAGGTGCTCGCCCCGCGCGACGGTGAGGTCGAGGTCCCGTATGACGGGTTCGGCGCGGGGCCCGTAGGCGAAGGTCACGGAGGTCAGCCGCACGGCAGGAGGTGGCGTCCCCGCCTCCGAAGGAGCAGGTCCCGCAGAGGAGTCGGGGAGTTCGGGCCGTCGCGACGAGGTGTCCGACGTCAGCCGCCGCAACACGATCACCAGCCGCGATCCCCCCGCCCCCAGCCCGTGCACCAGGTTGTGCAGCGCCGGGAGGAGCGCCTGCGTCAAGTAGGCGAGGGCGCCCGCCAGATCGCCGGGCGTCACCTGGTGGTCGAGCAGCCACGGCGCCGTCACGAGGAGCAGGACGATGGGCAGCTGGCCGCCGACGGTGAGGGCGAGCAGGCGCAGGACGCCCCAGCGGGCCAGGGTGCGGGCCGTGCGGGCCTCCGCCGCGATGGACGCGTTCAGCGCGGTGGCCGTCTGCTCCTCGGCGCCCGCCGCCGTGACGTCCCGCAGTCCCGGGCAGACCTCGCCGAGCCGGGCCGCGAGTGCCTCGTCCGCGATCAGGAACTCCTCCTGGCGGCGGGCCAGCGGCGCGAGCGTCAGGGCGAACAGGAGGAGCCCCGCGAACAGCGGCGGGACCACGATCAGGAGCAGCGCGGGAGAGAGCTTGAACAAGCCGATCAGGGCGCCCGCCGCGGTGAAGACGAAGGAGCGCGAGACCATGACGAGGCCCGCGAAGGTGTCCCGCGCGATCTCCACCTGCTGGGTGAGCCGGGAGACCGCCGCGCCGTCCGCGTCCCGCAGGCCGCGCGCCACCACCCGCCGCGCGAGGGCGTCCCGCAGCGGCTCCACGAGCCGGGCGACGGCCCGGTAGACCCGCCCCGTCCCGTACGCCGCCGCGAGCACCCCGAGCGCGGCGGCGCCGAGCCAGCCGAGCCCGGTCCGCTCCCGGCCCGCGAGGAACCCCTCGTCGAGGGCGCGCGCGAGGGCGTACCCGGTGAGGAACGTCTGGCCCGTCTCCAGGACCGACCAGAAGGCCAGCTGGGCGACGACCCATCGGCGGGCCCAGAGGAAGCGCATGCCCTTGCGGTACGTGCCTTCGGCCCCGCTCGTACCCTTGCGGTCCGTGCCTTCGGCCACGCTCATGCCTCCCCCGCCCACTCCGGCCCCTCCGCTTCACTTGCTTCCTCCGCCTCCCCGAACACGGCCCGGTACTCGGGGAGTTGCCACAGCTCCGCGTGCGCACCCATCGCCCGGATGCGGCCGCCGTCGAGCCAGGCCACCAGGTCGGCGCGGGCCGCCGTGGCGGCCCGGTGGGCGATGATCAGGCGGCTGGACTCGGGGGTGTGGCGCAGCAGCGACTCGGCGATGCGGTGTTCGGTGACCGTGTCGAGGCTGGACAGCGCGTCGTCGAGGACGAGCAGCCGCCCGCCGCGGGCGAACGCCCTTGCCAGGCCCAGGCGTTGGGCCTCGCCTCCGGAGAGCGGGGCCTCGGCGCACGGCGTGGCGTACCCCTCGGGCAGGCTGCGCACGAAGGCGTCGGCGCAGGCGGCGCGGGCGGCCTCGCGGATGCGGGTGGAGCCCTTCGGGCCCGCTTCGCCCGGCGCCGGGAGGCCCAGACCGATCGTGCCCTCGATGGTGGCGCCGAGCAGCGCGGGCCGTTCGAAGGCGTAGCCGACGGCGCGGCGCAGCTCCTCGTGGCCGAGCTCGCGCAGGGGCACGCCGTCGAGGAGCACGGTGCCCTCGTCGGGGTCGGCGAGGCGGCCCGCGAGGGCGGCGAGCAGTGACTTGCCCGCCCCTGAGCGGCCGACGACGGCGAGGGTGTGTCCGGCGGGCACGACGAGGTCGACGCCGTCGAGGACGGTGCGCTTCCCGCGGCGTGCCGTCACGCCGCGCAGCTCCAACTTGCCGTTTCCTGCCGGTAGTTCGGATGCGCCGTAGGGCGTCATGGGTTCCGTGAGGACCTCGTCGAGGCGCCGTCCGGCGGTCCTGGCGCGCACCAGTGTGGAGAGCTGGCCGACGAGGACGCCGATGCCGGTGGCGAGCATCGCGTAGCGCGAGGCGGCCAGCACGTCGCCGAGGGAGACCCGGTGGTTCATGAGGAGATGGCCCGCGACGGCGAGGACGCCGAGCTGGAGCAGGGGCGCGACCGCGAGGGCCTGGGCCTGGGAGCGGCCCTGGACCCGCCACATCCGGTGGCCCTGGCGGGAGAGTTCGGGCAGCGGCCGCAGTACGCGGGCCTCTTCCTTGGTGTGGGTGTGCGCGGCGGCGATGGTGCGGGCGCCGCCGATCGCCTCGGTGAGCAGACCCGCGATCTCGCCCTGGGTGTGCTGGTAGCGGGCGACGCAGTCGGTCGAGGCGCGGGTGAACGCCTTGAGGACAAGGGCCAGTACGGGTGCCCCGCCGAGGAACACGGCCGCCAGCCAGGGGTCGATGAGACCGAGCGCGACGACGGCGCCGAGCGGGCCGACGAGGGCGGCGAGCAGCGCGGCGAGGGTGGCGGGTGCGGCGCCCGCCTGGTTGGCGTTGCCGATGAGCCGGGCGACGAGGTCGCCGGGGGTGAAGCGGGCCGTGGCGCGCGGCCCGGCGCCGCACACCTGGCGCACGAGGCGCTCGCGCATCCGGGCGGTGGTGCGGGCGTTGGTGGTGCCGGTGAGGACTTCCTCGCAGCCGTCGAGCAGGGCCATGCCGCCGACGAGGGCCGCGCAGGCGAGCACCCAGCGGGTGGCGTCGGCGCCGGCGACCAGGCGGTCGAGGGCGTGCCCGATGGCGAGCGGGAGGATCAGGTTGGCGCCCGCGACGGCGACGGTGAGCAGGCACAGGACCGCGCAGCGGCGCGCGCTCGCCCGCAGCTCGGTGCGCACCATGTGGTCGGGGCCGACTGGGGGGTCCACCAGAGGAGTTGCCATAAGCGGTCGGGGGCCTCGCGTCCGTGGCGGGAGAGACGGGGACCGGACGGACCTCCTGGGGGAAGTGCCGTCCGGACCCGTCGTCATGACGGCGCGTCAGCGCAGTGGACGCCGCGCGTCGATGGCGCTACAGCGGTGGTTGTCGGTCAGAGGCACAGCACGACGCTGGCCGCGCTCCAGCAGAGCAGCAGGCTCGCGACGCTGCCGCCGCCACCGCCGCCGCCACCGGTGACCTCTTCGGTCTCCATCGTCTGCAGGTCCAGAAGCGACATGGTGTTCCCTTTCTCGATGTGAAGCGAGCGGTTGCGGTTCAGAGACAGACGGTGACGCTGACGGCGCTCCAGCAGAGCAGCAGGCTGGCGACACTGCCGCCGCCACCGCCTCCGGTGACCTCTTCGGTCTCCATCGTCTGCAGGTCCAGGAGCGACATGGTGTTCCTCTCTTTCTGGGGATGCGGGGACGTTCGGTGGTGCGGTCACGACTCCGCGGCCCCTGGTCCAGGGGTGCGGAGCCGGTTCTGGGGCCGCTCGGGCGGCGGCAGGAACGGCACGTGCGGGGTGTGCGGGCCGTCGCCGAGCGTCGCGCCGAGCGCGAGCAGGCAGCCGGCCGTCCCGGTGTGCAGATCCATGGAGAGACGCATCATCTGGTCGCCGGGGAAGGCGAGTTGGCCCTGGTACGGCATCGTGAACCAGCCGAGCGCCTCGACCTGCGCGGCGACCTCGCCGGACGTGACGTTCGGCGTGGTGGTGCGGCCCAGGTGCAGCAGGAGCCCGGCCCGCCCGCGGAACAGCCCGGGCTGCACACAGAACCGGGCGCGCGCGGCGGCGAGGATGTCGGGGCGTGCGGCTTCGAAGCGTTCGTCGGGCCGGTGGGCGAGGTAGTCGTCGAGGACCATGCCGATGCCGACGCTGCCGTCCCCGAGGTAGGGCAGGGTGCGCCAGCCCTCGTCCACGGCGAGGCTTCCGTCGCGCTGCGGCACGCACCGGTCGAGGTCGGCGTGCAGGGCCCGCGCGGCCAGTTCGAGCAGCGCGGGGTCGCCCTCGCTCTCGTACAGGCGCAGGAAGAGCAGCGCGGAGCCGGCGTGGCCGTGCAGGAGTCCGGCGCGGGGCCTCTTGGGCGGGTCGGCGGCCGCCCGGTCGAGGCGTTCGCCGAGGAGGTGCGCGGCGCGCAGGGCGTGGTCGCGCAGGGTGCGCTCGCCGGTGGTGTCCGCGAGGCCGTGCAGGACGAGGCCGAGGCCCGCGAGCCCGCCGTACAGGTGGGAGGGGAGCCGCTGCCAGTTCTCCCGGAGGATGACGTCGACGAGGTCGAGGGCGCGGCCGCGGTGGCCGAGCGCGTCCAGGACGTGGGCGATGCCCGCGGCCCCGTCGTACAGGCCGAAGGGGGTGCCCTGCGGCACCGGGTCGGTGTGCTTGAGGAGCCAGCGCTCCCCTTCTTCGTAGCGCTCGGCCCCGGTCTGGTGGAGCGCGAGCAGGACCCCGGCGGCACCATGGGCGATGCCCAGTCCTCCCCCCTCGCTGAACTGGGCGATGTCGCCGGGGAAGAGGCGGTCGTCACGGTCCGGTGTGGCCGCGGCGAGGATGGCCCTGACCATGGAGTCCCGGCTCGCGGGCCAGTCCCCCGGCTCGACGGGGGGCCGCTCCCAGGTCACGGGCGCGGTGGCGGCCGCCGTGGGCGCGGACCCGGGCCGCTCGATCTCGCGCACGGCCTCGTCGAGGAACTCCCGTGGCACGTCGGGGAATTCGGCGGCGACGAGCCGGGCGAGGTGTGCGGCCTTGCCCCGGTCCACGGAGAGCAGCGTGGTGAGCGGCAGGAACAGCGCGAGCCGCAGACAGGCGAGGGCGTAGCGGTCGACGTCGGGTCCGGTGCGGTCGGCGGGCGCCACGAAGCCGGGGTGGGCGACGACCTGGCGGCCCGCCTCGCCGCCGGTGGTGGCGGCCTCGAAGTCGAGCAGTGCCACGGTCTTCTCGTCGGGGGCGACCATGATGTTGAACAGGTGCAGGTCGTTGAAGACGACGCCCCGTTCGTGCACGGCCGTGACGGCCTCCTCGACGGCGCGGTGCATGCGCAGCGCCCACTGGGTGTACTCGGCGACGTCGGCCGGGTCGGGGTCGCCGACGCAGAGCGGGTGGCGCTCGGCGTAGAAGGAGTTGAGGGTGCGGCCCTCGAGGAAGTCCATGACGAGGAAGCGGTGGTCGCCGAGGAGGAACCAGTCGCGCACCTCGGGTGCGACGCCGAGGCCCGACAGCGCTCGCAGGGCGTCGCGTTCGCGCTCCAGGCGGGTGACGGCGTCGGCCCCGTCGGCGGCGAGGCCCGCGTGCGGGCGGCCCTCCTTGAGGACGACCTTGCGGCCGTCGCGGGTGTCGGTGCCCACGTAGACGCCGCCGCCGTTGGAGAAGTGCAGCGCCTTCTCGATGCGGTACGGCAGGTCGGTCACGGTCGTCGTGTTGCGCGCGGCCAGGTGGGGTTCGAGGAACGGCGGGAGGGTCACCCAGGCGGGCACCTTGAAGACGGGGTCCCTGGTGTCGGGCACGAGCCGTCCCTCGCCGTCCTCGACGGCGGGCACGAGGTTGCCCTTCTCGTCGGCGCAGACGCGGCGCGTGAAGGCGCCGTAGCGGACGTACAGCGGGCCCTCGCCCCAGCGCAGGTCGGTGAGGATGTACGGGCCCTCGAAGCCCTCCAGGAGCCTGCCCAACTCCCTCAGTATCTCGTGGAGTTGACTCTCGTCGGCGGGGTAGACCGTGACGGCCTTGCCGCTGCCGTCGCGGCCCGCGTACTTGCTGTTGCGCAGGTGCAGCAGCTGGCGGCTCGGCACGAACTTGAAGGGCACGGCGCGCGGCACGCAGTAGTCCCACACGGCGGCGGCGATCGCGTCCGCGTTGGCCAGGGTGGCGCTGACGTGCACCTTCCAGCCCTGCTGCGGGCCGGGCCTGGGCTCGCCGGCGTCGTCGAGCGGGACGAGGGTGAGCCAGTCGCCGGCGCGGCGCTGCCGCCAGCCGGGCGGAACCGGCCTCTCGGCGGTGGCGAACTCCCCGGTGACGGAGGTGTTCTGGGTGCGCGAGGGGACGGAGAGCCGGTCCGGGGTCTCGTAGAAGTGCCTGTCGGCCAGACAGTAGACCTCGTACCGCTTGTCCATGGCGTCCCCTCCCTGCACGGCGTCGGGAGAGAGATTTCCAGGGCGCAAAGGGCGGGGACAGTAACGGCTGTCATCAGATCACCGTGCGGAACGCACGGGTAAAGTCCCGTTCGCCCGCGTTCGAGAACACATTGAGCGCACGATGTTCACAATTCGCATACACATCGCAAACGCCCAAGCCCTCGAACGCGGGCGCGACTTGAACATGCCCCGGGCCAACCCACACTGACCGAAAGTCAGTCCTCCGGCGGGAACACCACTTCACCGCTGCCCACGAGCGTGATCGTGATCGCCTCGACGGGGCAGCCCTCGGCCGCTTCCAGCACCTTCTCGTTGGCGTCGATCTCCGGGTCCGTCGGGTGCGACTGCCGGGCGGAGTCCAGCGAGAAGCGGCCCTCCGCCGTGCTCACGCACATGCCCGAGCCGATGCACACGGACCGGTCGACCTCCACGTGCCAGCGATCACCCATCAGGCACCCGCCCCGTCGTAGCCCGCCGGCAGGTGGATCATCTTGTGCTCCAGGTACTCGCCGAAGCCCTCGGGCCCGAACTCCCGCCCCAGACCGGAGTTCTTGAAGCCGCCGAAGGGGCCCATCATGTCGAGGCTGAAGGTGTTCACGGAGTACGTGCCCGTGCGCACCCGGCGCGCGATGTCGATGCCGCGCTCGGTGTCACCGGTCCACACGCTGCCGCTCAGGCCGTAGTCGGAGTCGTTGGCGATCCTCACGGCCTCCTCCTCGTCCCCGTACGGGAGCAGGCAGATGACCGGGCCGAAGATCTCCTCGCGGGCGATCCGCATCGAGTTGTCGACACCACCGAAGAGCGTCGGCTCGACGTACCAGCCGCGGTCGAGCCCGTCACCGGCCGGACGCCCGCCCCCCGTAAGGATCTTGGCGCCCTCCTCCTGCCCGATGCGGATGTAGTCGAGCGAGCGCTGCTGCTGGCGCTCGGCGACGAGCGGGCCGAGCTCGGTGGCCGGGTCCATCGGGTCGCCGACCTTCAGGGCCGAGGCCGCCGCCGCGAACGCCTCGGCGAACTCGTCGTAGCGCGAGCGCGGCACGAGGATGCGCGTCTGGGCCACGCATGCCTGGCCGTTGATCATCCACGCGAAGGGCACGATGCCCGCGACGGCGCCCGCCGCGTCGGCGTCGGGCAGGATGATCGCGGCCGACTTGCCGCCCAGCTCCAGGGTGACCCGGGTGAGGTTCTTCGCGCAGACCTCCATGACGCGCTTGCCCGCCGCCACGGACCCGGTGAACGACACCTTGTCCACACCGGGGTGCCCCACCAGATACTCGCTGACCTCCCGGTCGGCGCACAGGATCGACAGGACCCCCTCGGGGAGCCCGGCCTCCTGGGCCATCTCGGCGAGGAGGTAGGCGTCCAGGGGCGCCTCGGGCGAGGTCTTGAGGATCACCGGGCACCCGGTGAGCAGCGCGGGCGCGAGCTTGGCGGCGGCGGTGAACTGCGGGACGTTCCACGGCACCACGGCCGCCACGACCCCGACCGGCTCGCGCCGCACGAGCAGCTTGCCGAGGACGCCGTCGCGCGCCTCCTCGTACGGGAAGTCGCGGGCGATGGCGATGGCCGCGTCCCACGCCATCATCGAGGAGAGCGCCTGCACCATCACGCTGGCGGTGAAGGGGGTGCCGTTCTCGGAGCTGATGGTGCGCGCGACCTCCTCGTGCCGCGCCGCGAACAAGTCCTTTATTTTACCGATGACTTCGATGCGCTCCTCGACGGTCATCCGTGGCCACGGACCCTCTTCGAACGCCTTGCGCGCGGTGGCCACGGCCCGGTCCACATCGGCCGGGGCGGCGTGCGGCACCCGCGCGAAGACCTCGCCGGTGTGCGGCGAGACCACCTCGATGACGTCCCGGCCGAGCGGATCGACCAACTCCCCGCCGATGACGAGCTGTCCGTATTCCTTGATGTCCGCGCGTTCCGTCATGGTGACTGCCTCCTGCGACCCGTGCCGCTGCTGACGCCGTCCTACGCTGTCTGACACTGTTTCAGAACTGATACCAGTTCTAGTTATAGTGAGCAATGGCCGCGCGGCCACCGTGAGTTGACAACGAGAGACGGGGGCACCCCATGGCAGAGGTGACCGGACCGCAGGTGACCGACCACGGCGGGGGCGTGTGGAGCATCAAGGTGCCCATCCCGGACAACCCCCTCGGCCACACTCTGGTCCACCTCGTCGACACCGACGCGGGCCCGGTCCTCGTCGACACCGGCTGGGACGACCCGGACTCCTGGACCACCCTCACCACCGGGCTCACCGCCTGCGGCGTGGGCGTCGAGGAGGTGCACGGCGTCGTCATCACCCACCACCACCCCGACCACCACGGCCTGTCCGCGAAGGTCCGCGAGGCGTCCGGGGCCTGGATCGCGATGCACGAGGCGGACGCGGCGGTGGTGCGCCGGATGCGCGAGTACCCGGTCCAGCGCTGGTACGGGTACATGGCCGACAAGCTGCTCGCGGGCGGCGCCCCCGCCGAGCACGTCGCCCCGCTCCTCGCCGCCCGCGACGCAGGCCGCACCCCCAGCCTCCCCGGTGCCCGCGCCGCGCTGCCCGACCGCGCCATCACCCCCGGCGAGCTGCTCACCCTGCCCGGCCGCAGGCTGCGCGCGATCTGGACCCCGGGCCACACCCCCGGCCACGTCTGCCTCCACCTGGAGGAGCGGCACCCGGCCGAACTCCCCGGCCACGGCCGCCTGTTCAGCGGCGACCACCTGCTGCCCGGCATCACCCCGCACATCGGCCTGTACGAGGACCCGGACGACCAGACCGTCACCGACCCCCTCGGTGACTACCTCGACTCCCTGGAGCGCGTCGGCCGCCTGGGCGCCGCCGAGGTGCTCCCCGCCCACCAGCACGCCTTCACCGACGCGCAGGGCCGGGTGCGCGAGCTGCTGGCCCACCACGAGGACCGGCTGCGCGACCTGGCGACCCTCCTGGCCGCCCCGCTCACCCCGTGGCAGCTCGCCGAGCGCATGGAGTGGAACCGGCCCTGGGACCAGATCCCGTACGGCTCCCGCAACATCGCCGTCTCGGAGGCGGAGGCCCATCTGCGGCGGCTCGTGAAGCTGGGCCGGGCGGAGGCCGTGGTGGGCAGCGACCCCGTCACGTACGTGGCGGTGTAAGGAGCGGGCAGCGGAGGGGCGGCGTACGGGCCGGTAGAGTGGGCCCGTCGTCATCATGCCCGTACGGGGGGAAGCCGGTGGAAATCCGGCGCTGACCCGCAGCCGTCAGCCACCGCGAGTGGCGAGCCGGAATGCCTCGTACGGGACGTGACCGGCTCGCGCCATCGGGACGTCCGATGGCCGGCACCGTCGAGGCATACGGAGCCGGAGCCGCCCGGAGCCCGTGTCCGCACGCGCCCGTGCTGCCCCGCTCCCCGCAGGGAGAGGCAACCCGCCGCATCATGAACGTTCGCCGCAGCTCAGCGGTCCTGGCCGCCGTGGCCGCAGCTGTCGTCGTCGGAGCGGCCGCCGCGCCGGCCGCCGTCGCGGACAGCGCGAAGCCCTCGCCCTCCAGCGCCCCGCTCCCGTCCGGCCTGTACGGCAAGGGCGACCCCAAGGCCGACGGCGTCTTCCGCCAGTCGTACGCCCTGCTCGCCCAGGACACGGCGGGCGTCAAGCCCGCGACGAAGGCCGTGGACTGGCTCACCGGGCAGCAGTGCGCGAGCGGCGGCTTCGCGGCCTTCCGCGCGGACGTCTCCGAGCCCTGCGACGCGAAGACGCCGGTCGACAGCAACTCCACCGCCTCCGCCGTGCAGGCCCTCGCCGCGCTCGGCGGGCAGGACAAGACGGTGAAGAAGGCCGTGTCCTGGCTGAAGTCGGTGCAGAACCAGGACGGCGGCTGGGGCTACAACCCGGGCCTGAAGAGCGACGCGAACTCCACCAGCCTGGTCATCGGCGCCCTCGCGGCGACCGGCGAGAAGCCCGCGTCCGCCAAGTCCCAGGACGGCAAGTCGCCCCTGGACGCGCTGGCGAAGCTGGCGATGGACTGCGACAAGGACGGCGGCGCCTTCGGCCTCGCCGACTTCAAGACCGGCAAGCTCTCCCCGAACGCGGACGCGACGGCGGCGGGCGTGCTCGGCGGCCTCGGCCAGGGCCTCGTGGTGAAGCCCGGCGCCAAGCAGGACTCCGCCCCCAAGTGCGCCAAGGCGACCGACTTCGGGCAGGCCACCGTCAACGGCACCGGCTACCTCCTGAAGACCCTCGCCAAGGACGACCACCTGACGTCCACGCTGCCGGGCTCCGAGGACCAGCCGGACTACGGCAACACCGCGGACGCCGTGGTGGCCCTCGCCGCCGCCGGCCAGCAGGAGCAGGCGAAGAAGTCGGCCGACTGGCTGGCGAAGAACGCCGCGGACTGGGCGAAGAAGTCCGGCAGCCCCGCCGCCTGGGCCCAGCTCGTCCTCGCCGCGCACGCCTCGGGCCTCGACCCGCGCGACTTCGGCGGCACCGACCTCGTCAAGGCGCTCAACGCTACGGGCCCGGCCCCGCAGGCCGACGCGGGCTCCGCCGACAGCGACAAGAAGAAGGACAGCGACGACGACGGCGTCAGCGTCTGGTGGATCGTCGGCGTCGGCCTGGTCTTCGGCTGCGGCATCGGCTTCCTGATCAGCGGCCGCAACAAGAAGAACAAGCTGTGACGACGGCGCGGAGCACGGCGGCGCGGAGCGCGGGGGCCCGGAGCGCGAGGGCCCGGAGCGCGGGGGCCCGGATCACGGGGGCGCGGGTCACCGCTTTCCTCGGGGCGCTGCTCGCCGCGGCCCTCGTGCTCACCGCCGCGCCCGCCGCCCAGGCCGCCGGGTACCGGTACTGGTCGTTCTGGGACCGCGACGGCAAGCAGTGGGTGTACGCCACCCAGGGGCCCTCGACCGCGCGGCCCGACGACGGGGACGTGCAGGGCTTCCGGTTCGCCGTCTCCGCCGACTCCAAGGACGACGCCGCCCAGCCGCGCGGCGCCGCCGACTTCGCCGCGATCTGCGCCAGGACGCCCGCCGAGGACGGCCGCAAGCGGATCGCGCTCGTCCTCGACTTCGGCACCCCGGGCGACGCCCCCGGCGGCGAGACGCCGCCGAAGCCGCGTACCGCCTGCGCCCGGGTCGCCGAGGACGCGACGACCGCGGAGGCCCTCGCGGCGGTCGCGAAGCCGCTGCGCTACGACAACAACGCGCTGCTCTGCGCCATCGACGACTACCCGAAGAAGGGCTGCGGCGAGCAGGTCTCCGGCGACGGCCGCGAGGACACGACGAAGCCGGCCGCGGCGGACAAGAGCGGCAAGGACGACGACGGCGGCCCCTCCGTGGGGCTCATCGCGGGCGGGGCGGCCGTCGTGCTGCTCGGCGCGGCCGCGATCTGGCAGGCCCGCCGCCGTCGCGGCTGACGCGGGCGCCCTGGACACGCAGGATGACAGCTGTGAAGCGTGACCGCCGCGTGCGCGGGATGCTCGCGCCCGAGGCGCACCGGAGCAACTCCCTGCATCCGGGCGCCTGGTGGGTGTGGGCGCTCGGCCTCGGCACGGCGGCGTCCCGCACCACCAACCCGCTCCTGCTCGGGCTGCTCATCGGTGTCGCCGGGTACGTCGTCGCGGCGCGCCGCACGTCCGCGCCATGGGCGAAGTC
Source organism: Streptomyces odontotermitis (assembly GCF_050510915.1). NCBI lineage: Bacteria > Bacillati > Actinomycetota > Actinomycetes > Kitasatosporales > Streptomycetaceae > Streptomyces > Streptomyces odontotermitis. The sequence continues at coordinate 736,658 of NZ_JBNJLS010000001.1, forward strand.
GTACGGGGCGTTCGTGAAGCTCGGGCTCGTGGTCATCGGCATCCGGCTGCTCTTCGCGACGGTGCTCGGCTCCCCGATCCCGGGCACACACGTCCTCGTCACGCTCCCCGAAGTGCCGCTGCCCGACTGGGCGAAGGGCGTGCGGATCGGCGGCCGGGTCACCGCGGAGGGCCTCACCTTCGCCCTGTACGACGGGGTGCGCCTGGCCGGGCTGCTCATCTGCGTCGGCGCCGCCAACGCGCTCGCGAGCCCGGCCCGCCTCCTCAAGTCGCTGCCGGGTGCCCTGTACGAGGCGGGGGTCGCCGTCGTGGTGGCCATGACCTTCGCCCCGAACCTGATCGCCGACGTGCAGCGCCTGCGGGCCGCCCGCCGCCTCCGCGGCCGCCCCGACCGGGGCATCCGGGGCCTGCTCCAGGTCGGACTCCCGGTCCTGGAGGGCGCGTTGGAGCGGTCGGTGGCGCTGGCGGCGGCGATGGACGCGCGGGGCTTCGGGCGCGCGGCACAGGTTCCGGTACGGGTCCGCAGGACAACGGCGGCCCTCACGCTCGGCGGCCTGATGGGCGTGTGCGCGGGCACGTACGGGCTGCTCTCGGCGCAGGGCGCGGGCTACGGCCTGCCGGTCCTGCTGGCGGGGCTCCTCGCCGCGCTCGCCGGGCTCCGGCTCGGCGGCCGCCGCTCGGTGCGCACCCGCTACCGCCCCGATCCGTGGGGGTGGCGGGCGTGGCTGGTGGCCGGGTCGGGGGTGGCCGTGGGCGGCCTGACGATCTGGGCCTCGACGGTGGACTGGACGGCGCTGCACCCGGGCGTCGTCCCACTGGTCGCGCCCTCCCTGCCGCTCTGGCCCGCGGCGGCGGTCCTGATCGGGCTGCTCCCGGCGTTCGTGGCACCGGTGCCCGCGGCGGAGCAGCGCCCCGGCGGCGCACCGGAGGCCCCCGACGCAGGGTCCGCCGAGCCCGCTCTCCCCGTCCCGCCGGTGCACCGCCTGCGCCCTTCCGCCCCGCCCGCCGACGCTCCCGCCGACGCTCCCGCCGACGCCCCCTCCGAGGAGACCTCCCGATGACCGCCATGATCCGGTTCGAGGACGTCTCGGTGACGTACGAGGGCGCGCCGGGCCCGACCGTCCAGGGCGTCGAACTCTCGGTGCCCGAGGGCGAGTTGGTCCTGATGGTGGGCCCTTCGGGGGTCGGCAAGTCCACGCTCCTGGGCACGGTGAGCGGCCTCGTCCCGCACTTCACCGGAGGCACCCTGCGCGGCCGCGTGACCGTGGCGGGCCGCGACACCCGCACCCACAAGCCCCGCGAACTCGCCGACGTCGTGGGCACGGTGGGCCAGGACCCGCTCTCCCACTTCGTGACGGACACGGTGGAGGACGAGCTCGCGTACGGCATGGAGTCGCTGGGCCTGGCCCCCGAGGTGATGCGCCGCCGCGTCGAGGAGACCCTCGACCTCCTGGGCCTCGCGGGCCTGCGCGACCGCCCGATCGCCACGCTCTCCGGCGGCCAGCAGCAGCGCGTCGCGATCGGCTCGGTGCTGACCCCGCACCCCCGGGTCCTGGTCCTCGACGAACCCACGTCGGCCCTGGACCCGGCGGCCGCCGAAGAGGTCCTCGCCGTGCTCCAGCGCCTCGTCCACGACCTGGGCACCACGGTCCTGATGGCCGAGCACCGCCTGGAACGCGTCGTCCAGTACGCCGACCAGGTCCTCCTCCTGCCGTCCCCCGCCGCACCCCCCGTCCTCGGCGCCCCCGCCGACCTGATGGCGGTCTCCCCGGTCTACCCCCCGGTCGTCGACCTGGGCCGCCTCGCCGGCTGGTCCCCCCTCCCCCTGACGGTGCGGGACGCGCGGCGGGGGGCGGGGGCACTGCGGGAGAGGCTGGCGGGGGCGGAGCCGGGAGGACGGGGGGCGGAGGAGGCCGCGCCCGAGACGTCCACGGACCCGGGTCCGGCTGACGGCGGCGGATCCGTCAGCCCGGGTCCGGGTCCGAGTCCGAGTCCGGCCGACGGCGGTGCCCTGCCCGCCCATATCCAGTCCCTCGCCCTCCGCCGCGGCCGTGTCGAAGCCCTGCGACGGGTCGACCTCCGTGCCGCGCCCGGCGAGACCATCGCGGTCATGGGCCGCAACGGGGCCGGGAAGTCCACCCTGCTCTCCGCTCTCGTCGGGCTGCTCGCGCCCACGGCGGGCAGCGTCCGGGTCGGCGGCGTCGTCCCGCACCGGACGAGTCCGCGCGAGCTGTTGCGGCACGTCGGCCTCGTACCGCAGGAGCCGCGCGACCTCCTGTACGCGGACACCGTGGGCGCCGAGTGCGCGGCCGCGGACCGGGACGCCGACGCCGCGCCGGGGACCTGTCGCGCCCTGGTCTCCGAGCTGCTCCCGGGCATCCCGGACGACACCCACCCCCGCGACCTCTCCGAGGGCCAGCGCCTCACCCTCGCCCTGGCCATCGTGCTGACGGCCCGCCCCCCGCTGCTCCTCCTCGACGAGCCGACCCGCGGCCTCGACTACGCGGCCAAGGCCCGCCTGGTCACGGCCCTGCGCCGGCTCACCGCCGAGGGACACGCCATCGTCCTGGCCACCCATGACGTGGAACTGGCCGCCGAGCTCGCGCACCGCGTGGTGATCCTCGCGGACGGCGAGGTCGTCGCGGACGGGCCGACGCCGGACATCGTCGTCTCCTCCCCTTCCTTCGCCCCGCAGGTCACCAAGATCCTGGCGCCGCAGCAGTGGCTGACCGTCGCCCAGGTGCGGCGGGCCCTGGGCGGGGTGCCGTCGTGAGCGCGCCCTCGCCTGAGGAGGGGCTTCCCTCCCCTGGGAAGGGAAGCCCCTCCTCCGGGAAGGGAAAGGTGAAGGCCGCGGCGGCCCAGGCCCGGCCCATCCGTCTCGGCAAGCGCTCGGTCACCGCCCTCGCCCTCGTCAGCGCCGTCGGCGTGGTCGCCTTCGGGTGGCCGCTGCTCGCCGGGCCCGACTCGGGCCTGAACGCGCACGCTCAGGACGCGCCCTGGCTGTTCGCCGCGCTGCTCCCCCTTCTTCTCGCCGTCGTCGTGGCGACCATCGCCGACGGCGGGCTCGACGCGAAGGCCATCGCGATGCTGGGCGTGCTCGCCGCGGCGGGGGCGGCGCTGCGGCCGCTGGGCGCGGGCACCGCGGGGATCGAGCCCATGTTCTTCCTGATGGTGCTGAGCGGCCGCGTGCTCGGCCCCGGCTTCGGCTTTGTGCTCGGCGCCCTGTCGATGTTCGCCTCCGCGCTGCTGACGGGGGGCGTCGGGCCGTGGATGCCGTTCCAGATGCTGTCGATGGGGTGGGTGTGCATGGGGGCGGGCCTGCTCCCGGGCCCGGACGTCCTGCGCGGGCGGCGCGAGCTGTGGATGCTCGCCGCGTACGGAGCGGTCTCCTCCGTCCTGTACGGAACGGTGATGAACCTCCAGGGCTGGCCCTACCTCGGCGGCCTGGCCACCGGCGTCTCCTTCGTTCCCGGCGACCCGCTCACCGACAACCTGGGCCGTTTCATCGCGTACTGCCTGGCCACCTCCCTCGGCTGGGACCTGCCGCGCGCGATCGTCACGATCCTGCTCAGCCTCGCCCTCGGCCCCGCCGTCCTGAAGGCGCTGCGCCGGGCGACCCGGCGCGCGGCCTTCGAGGCGCCCGTCACATTCGAGCCCCCGAAGCCGTGAGGGGCGACCACCCCTCCGTGACGAAAGGGGTCCCGCCTCCGTGAGGCGGCCCACAGGACCTTGGTCCTCTACTAAGCACGCACGTAGCGGACTCTCCTTGATACGTACGCGTCAAAACCCGCTCTGACCTGCGCATTGAGAGCCTCGTCACATGAGGGACATTCCGCGTGAGTGCGACTCCCACTAGTAAAAGGGGTCATTGCGGCGAGGTAACAGCCCTGCTTCTCTGGATGAGTCGCACGGCGCCGACCAGCCCACCCGGGCCCTGGGCCCTGGTCGACACACTCCCGTCTGCTTCGCGGTGTCTGGCACGCACGCTCGCGGCGTTGCGGAAATGTCCTGGTAGCTCCGCTACAAGGACGTTCCCGCGCCTTGCGATCGCACGCACCAGACACCGCGAAGCCCGCCCTCCGGGCGGACGACGGGAGTGTGTCGACCAGGCCCCGGCGCCGCCGCATGCCCCCCACGCCCCCCGTGTTCCCCGGCGTGCCCGCGACCGCCCTGTCCCCGACCGGAAGGTCCCCTGTGTCCGCCTCGCTCCTCCGCCGCATCGCTTCCCCGAAGAAGGCCCTCACCGGTGCCGCCGTGGCCATCGCCACCACCGGTATGGTCCTCGCCGCGGCCCCCGCTCAGGCAGCCACTCCCACCGTCGCCAAGGCCGCCCCGGCCGCGGCTCCGGCCGCCGCCCCCGCCTCGGCGCAGGCGATCGCGCAGCAGATGATCCCGGACCCGGCCCAGTACGCGGCCTTCTCCAAGATCGTCTCCCACGAGAGCGGCTGGAACGTCCACGCCTCGAACGCCTCCTCCGGCGCCTACGGCCTGGTCCAGGCCCTGCCCGGTTCGAAGATGGCCTCGCACGGCGCCGACTGGCAGAGCAACCCGAAGACCCAGATCGCCTGGGGCCTCGACTACATGAACTCCCGCTACGGCAGCCCGGTCGGCGCGTGGAACTTCTGGCAGTCCCACGGCTGGTACTGAGCCGAACCACTGACTGACTGACGCACGGCGGCACCCCTCACACGAGAGGTGCCGCCTTCGTCGTGCGTACGGCAGGTCAGCGCACCGCCGCGAACCACCGCGCGATCTTGGGCGCGGCCACCTGCACGGACCCGAAGTGGTCCACGTCCCCCTGGTTCATGACGGGCGCCCGCACCCCGTTCTTCCCCAGGTCCGCGGCGCAGCTGCGCGCGTTCCCGATGGGCACGTCGGTGTCGGCCGCCCCCGCGTACAGCCGCACCGGCGCCCCGGGCTTCCAGTCACAGACGCCGTCGTTCGCGTCGAGCGCCTCCTTCAGCCCGCCCTCCGGGTGCTTCATCCGCTCGTAGAAGGCGGGCGTGAGGAGCTGCTTCACGTTCTTCGGGAGCACCTTGAAGACGTCCTCCTCGCCGTGCCGCCCGTCGTACAGCGCCTCGACCCGGTCCGCGTACGGGGCGCGGAAGACCTCCGCCGGGTCCTTGTAGAGGGGGTGCAGCCGGTTCTGGGCTACGAGGAAGTACGAGAAGTAGAGCACTCCGCTGGTGTCGTTGATCCGCCCGTCGTAGAGCGCGGGGATCTCCTGCCCGGCGAGGTCATAGGGCCCGCTGACGGGTGCGAGGGCCCGCACGCGATAGCCGTGCCCGCCCCGCTGGGCCAGCTCCCTGCCCAGGGCCATCGCGACCTGCCCGCCCTGCGAGAACCCGGTCAGGTACAGGTCCCCGGTGAGCGGCCTGCCCTTCGCCCCTGCCGCCGTACGGGCGGCGCGCAGCATGTCGACGGAGGCGGTCACGGCGGAGGCCGTGTCCATGTACGGGTGCAGGCCCGGCCCCTTGCCGAGCCCCAGGTAGTCGGGGGCGGCGACGGCCTTGCCCGCGGCGGCGTGCAGGAAGGGGCTGAGGCGGCCGAAGTCCTCGGCCGTGGAGGGCGCGTAGTCGCGGTGGACCATGGTCCCGTGCGTGTCCGAGACGAGCCCGAGCCGGTGCGGGCCGCCCTTCGGGAGCGCCAACAGGCCGGTGGCGGTGGTGGGTCGGCCGTGCGTGTCGACGGTGCGGTAGGTGAGGCGGTAGGCCCGCACCCCGTACCGGACGGTGTCCGTGCCGATGTCGCCCTTCTTGAGGAAGGCGGCGACCTGGGTGCGGGTGAGGTCGGCGACGGGGGTGACGGCGAGGAGGGTGCCGCGCGCACCGCTCTCGTGGACCGCCCCTCGGGGGGCGGTCCCGTCCCTGTCGCCCGCGACGGCGGTCGCGGGGGCGGCGGCGAGAGCGGTGAGGAGGGTGAGGGCAACGGCGGTGCGGCGCTTGGTGGTTGTCGTCATGCGGAAAACGCTAGAAAGGGAGCGCCCCCTTCAGTATCCGCCCACCACCCGAACCCAGGGTGTACTTCTCCCCACCCCCGCCCCTGGACGGGGGTGGGGACAGCCCGTCCGGCGATTGAGGACAAGCCCTTCAGGCGATACAGGCCCACCCAAGGCGACGGAGTCGCGGATTCGGGAAGGGGCGGGATCGGGGAAGGAACCGCCGGAGGCAAGCCCCAGCCCCCCCACCTACAGCCGCTGAATGATCGTCCCCGTAGCGACAGCGCCCCCCGCACACATCGTGACAAGCGCGAACTCCTTGTCCCGCCGCTCCAGTTCGTGCAGAACCGTCGCGATCAGCCGCGCCCCCGTAGCCCCCACGGGATGCCCCAGAGCGATCGCCCCGCCATTCACGTTCACCTTCTCCAGGTCCTGCTCGAAGACCTGCGCCCAGCTCAGCACCACAGAGGCGAAAGCCTCGTTGATCTCGACCAGGTCGATGTCCTTCAGGGACATCCCCGCCTTGCCGAGCACCGCCCGCGTCGCGTCGATCGGCCCGTCCAGGTGGAAGTGCGGGTCCGCCCCCACCAGCGCCTGCGCCACGATCCGCGCCCGCGGCTTCAGCTTCAACGCGCGCGCCATCCGCTTCGACGCCCACATCAGGGCCGCCGCGCCGTCCGATATCTGCGAGGAGTTGCCCGCCGTGTGCACCGCCGTCGGCATGACCGGCTTGAGCTTGGAGAGCCCCTCCATCGTGGTGTCGCGCAGCCCCTCGTCGCGGTCCACGAGCCGCCACATGCCCTGCCCGGCGGCCTGTTCCTCCTCGGTCGTGGGGACCTGGACCGCGAACGTCTCGCGTTTGAAGCGCTCCTCCGCCCACGCCACGGCGGCCCGCTCCTGTGAGATGAGACCGAGGGAGTCGACGTTCTCGCGGGTCAACCCCCGGTTGCGCGCAATGCGTTCGGCCGCCTCGAACTGGTTCGGCAGGTCCACGTTCCACTCGTCCGGGAAGGGCTTGCCAGGCCCGTGCTTGCTGCCTGATCCCAGCGGTACCCGCGACATCGCCTCGACGCCGCAGCTGATGCCCACGTCGATGACGCCCGCCGCGATCATGTTGGCGACCATGTGGCTGGCCTGCTGGGACGAGCCGCACTGGCAGTCCACGGTCGTCGCCGCCGTCTCGTACGGGAGGCCCATGGTGAGCCAGGCCGTGCGCGCCGGGTTCATGGACTGCTCGCCCGCGTGGGTCACGGTGCCGCCGACGATCTGCTCGACGCAGTCGGCGTGGATGCCGGTCCTGCCGAGGAGTTCGCGGTAGGTCTCGCCCAGCAGATAGGACGGATGGAGATTGGCGAGGGCGCCCCCGCGCTTGCCGATGGGGGTGCGTACGGCTTCGACGATGACAGGTTCCGCGGCCATGACCAGATCCTCTCCATCCACCACCCGCAGAACGCCCCGGCGCGCCCCGCAGAGAACTAGTACGCGTTCTAGTTCTGCCCCGCAGTCTGCTGACCCGCACCCCACCGCCGCAAGGGTCTTGCACTGACCTTCCCCGCGTCCTGCACGAGTGGGGCCTCCCCTGTTCCTTGAGAACTTGGGGAACGACCCTGTCACGAGCCTTGCCACTTGTAGAACCCGTTACTACCTTGCGAGGCATCTCCTGATGGACCGTCAGACATAGACATGGAGCACCGATGCCCTGTCCCGCGCTGCCCGACGGGTTCGACTTCACCGACCCGGACGTACTCCAAGACCGCGTCCCCCTCCCGGAGTTCGCACAGCTGCGGCAGACCGAGCCGGTCCGCTGGATCGAGCAGCCGCACGGCATATCCGGCTTCGACGACGCGGGCTACTGGGCCGTGACCCGGCACGAGGACGTCAAGTACGTGTCCACGCACCCGGAACTCTTCTCCTCGAACACCAACACCGCCGTGATCCGCTTCAACGAGTCGATCCAGCGGGACCAGATCGAGGTCCAGAAGCTGATCATGCTCAACATGGACCCGCCCGAGCACACCCGGGTCCGCCAGATCGTGCAGCGCGGCTTCACCCCGCGCGCCATCCGCTCCCTGGAGGACGCGCTCCGCGACCGCGCCCGCTCCATCGTCGAGAAGGCGCTCGCGGGCGCCGACCCGGACGACGGCAGCTTCGACTTCGTCACCGACGTCGCCGTCGAACTCCCCCTGCAGGCCATCGCCGAGCTCATCGGCATCGAACAGGACGACCGGGCCAAGGTCTTCGACTGGTCCAACAAGATGGTGGCGTACGACGACCCGGAGTACGCCATCACCGAGGAGGTCGGCGCCGAGGCGGCCATGGAGATCATCGGGTACGCGATGAACCTCGCCGCGGCCCGCAAGGAGTGCCCGGCCAAGGACATCGTCAGCCGGCTGGTGGCCGCCGAGGACGAAGGCAGCCTCTCCTCCGACGAGTTCGGCTTCTTCGTGATCCTGCTCGCGGTCGCGGGCAACGAGACCACCCGCAATGCCATCACCCACGGCATGCACGCCTTCCTCACCCACCCCGACCAGTGGGAGCTCTACAAGCGCGAGCGCCCCGAGACGACGGCCGAGGAGATCGTGCGCTGGGCGACCCCGGTGGTCTCCTTCCAGCGCACCGCGACACAGGACACCGAGCTCGGCGGCGCGCAGATCAAGAAGGGCGACCGGGTCGGGATCTTCTACTCCTCGGCCAATAACGACCCCGAAGTCTTCGACGCGCCCGAGAAGTTCGACATCACCCGCGATCCCAACCCGCACCTGGGCTTCGGCGGTGGCGGCCCGCACTTCTGCCTCGGCAAGTCCCTCGCGGTCCTGGAGATCAACCTCATCTTCAACGCGATCGCCGACGCGATGCCCGGCCTGCGCCTCACCGGCGACCCGCGCCGGCTGCGCGCGGCCTGGCTCAACGGCGTCAAGGAGCTTCAGGTCAGCACCCGCTGACCTGCCTCATGGGAGGCAGGGGCGAACACCTCCCACGCCCGGCCCCTGCCTCCCCCTGAGGATCACCGCCGCTCGTTCCCCCGACAGCGGGCCCGATCCGGTCAACTTTCTTTACGGAACCAACGTTTCCGTTGCGTATCGCGTCTGAAGTGGTGAACCTTCCTGTTCCAGGCGTCGAACAGAAATGGTGGCCGTGGCCTCTGCCGAGCTCTCTCTCGTCCCGTCCGGCGGCAGTGCGGCCAGCGGGTGGAAGGAGTCCTTCCGAGGCTTCCGGCGGCGCCACCGCATAGCGCTCATCGCCGTCGGCGCGACACTCCCCCTGTACGTGATCTGGTGGGCCTTCCTCGCCACCGGGGGCGGCGACCTCGCCGCGCAGGAGGCATGGGCCCGGTTCGCGGCCGACCACGGCAAGTCCGCGTACAACCTCTTCTGGTACGGCGGCATGCACACCGCCAACTACTCGCTGATCTCCCCGTATCTGATGGCGGCCGTCGGGGTGCGGACGGTGACCGCCGTGTCCGGGGTCGCGGCCGCCTGGCTGGTGTCCGAGCTCCTCGTCCGTACGGGGATCCGCCGGCCGCTGTGGCCCGCGCTGCTCGCCTCGCTCGCGGTGTGGTGCAACGTGGCGTCGGGGCGCACCACGTTCGCGCTCGGCGTCGCCTTCGGCCTCGCCGCCTGCCTCGCCCTGGTGCGGGAGCGGCGCCTGACGGTCGCGGTGCTGTGCGGGGCCCTGTCGACGATGGCCTCGCCGGTCGCGGGGCTCTTCCTGGTGGTGGCGGGCGCGGGCTACTTCTTCGTACGGGACTGGCCGCGCGCCGCCGCGCTGCTGGCCCCGCCGGTCCTGATCGTGGCGACGACGACGCTGCTGTTCCCGTTCAAGGGCGAGCAGCCGATGCCGTACGACCGGGTCTTCCCGCCGGTGCTCTTCAGCGCGGCGCTGATCCTGGCGGCGCCGCGCGGGTGGCGGGTGCTGCGGTGGGGCGCGGGCGCGTTCGCGGTGGGCACCGTCCTGACGTATCTGATCGCGAGCCCGATCGGGACGAACGTGGAGCGCCTCGCCGAGCTCTTCGCCCCGGCCGCGCTGCTCGCCGCCCTGCTCCACAGGACAGGCCCCAGGGCCCGCCGGATCGTGCTGGTCGTCGCGCTGGTCCTGTCGTCGGCGTGGGTGGTCAAGAAGACCGCCGACGACCTGGTGGAGTACACGGCGGTGCCGAAGTGGGCGGCCGACACCAGCGGCGTGGTGCGGGAGCTGCGGCGGCTCGGCGCCGACCGGGGGCGGGTCGAGGTCGTCCCGGCCCGCGACCACCGCGAGGCCGCGGCCCTCTCCCCGTACGTGAACATGGCGCGCGGCTGGAACCGCCAGCTGGACGTGGAGCGCGGACGCCTCTTCTACGACGGCACGTTCTCGGCCACCACCTACCGGGCCTGGCTGGACCAGTGGGCCGTGGGCTTCGTGGTGCTGCCCCTGGGCAAGCCGGACGGGCCCGCACAGGCCGAGGCGAAGCTGGTGGCGAGCGGCCCCGCGTGGCTGGAGCCGGTGTGGCAGGACGCGCACTGGAAGGTCTTCAAGGTGAAGAACGCGGTGCCGCTGGTCTCCAAGCCCGCGAAGGTGGTCCGCTCCTCGGGCTCGGACGTGGTGCTGCGGGTGCCCCGGCGCGGTCCGGTGACGGTGCGGCTCGTGTACTCGCCGTGGCTCCGGGCGGAAGGCGGCGCGTGCCTGACGCAGCTCGGCGAGTTCACGCGGCTCTGGGTGCCCCGGCCGGGCACCTACAAGATCAGCTCGGGGTACGGTCCTGCGCGGAGCCGTCCTTCGGCCTGCTGACCCCGGCGGATCCGGCCGGATCCGGGGCCGGGGCGGTCGCGGGGCGCTCGGCTCCGGTGGCGAGCTTCGACGGCGTACGGACGCGGGGCCCCGCCAGCAGATGACCGAGGCCGAAGCCCGCGCCGACGACCGCGGCGCCGCCGGCCGCGTCGAGCACCCAGTGGTTGCCCGTCGCGACGATCGCGGAGGCCGTGAAGAGCGGGTGCAGCAGGCCGAGGGCCTTCATCCACCACTTCGTCGCGATGATCGCGATGACCAGGCCGCACCACAGGGACCAGCCGAAGTGCAGCGAGGGCATCGCCGCGTACTGGTTGGTGAGACCGGTGAGCGTGCCGTAGTCCGGCTTCGAGAAGTCCTGCAGGCCGTGCACCGTGTCGATGAAGCCGAGGTCCGGCATCAGGCGCGGCGGGGCCAGCGGGTAGGCCCAGAAGCCGATGAGCGCGAGGACGGTCGCGAAGCCGAGCGCGGTGCGCGCCCAGCGGTACTCGGCGGGGCGGCGGACGTAGAGCACCGCGAGGACGGTCAGCGGCACCACGAAGTGGAACGACGTGTAGTAGAAGTTGAAGAAGCCCTTGAGCCAACCCACCTGGTACACGGCGTGGTTGACCCAGTGTTCGATGTCGATGCGGAGCGCCGACTCGACGGCGTGGACCTGCGCACCGTGGTGCTCGGCGGTGGCGCGGCCCCCGGATACCGTGCCGCCGGTCGCGGCGAGGCGGACCTGCTGGTAGGCGGAGTAGCCGACGCGGATCAGAAGCAGTTCGAGGAGCAGGTTGGGGCGGGCCAAAACGCGGCGCCAGAACGGCAGCAGCGGCACCCGCGACCAGCGCGCCGGCACGGGCTGCGCGTACGGGGCGGGCAGCGGCTCTTGGTAGTGCGGCGAGGTGCGGGACAGGAACGGCACCGCGCAGGCGGCGGCGAGGGCCGCGATCAGCACGATGTTGTCGCTGATCGGCGCCAGGACCGCCAGGTTGGGCAGCAGCATCTTCGGCGGCAGCGTCAGCGCGAGGACGACGAGGACCGGCCACATGTAGCGGTCCGAGCTCCGCCTGCCGACCCGGCCGACCACCGCGAGCAGCACCCACAGGAGCTGGTGCTGCCAGGTCGTCGGGGAGACCGCGACCGCCACACAGCCGGTGACGGCGACGGCGAGCAGCAGCTGGCCGTCCTTCGCGTACGTCACGGCGCGGCGCAGGCCGAGGACGGTGACGGCGGCGCTGAGCGCGAGGAACAGGCCGATCTCCAGCGGCCCTTGGATGCCTGAGCGGAGCAGGACGCCGTGCAGCGACTGGTTGCTGAGGGCGGCCGGGCTGCCGCCGAGGCCGACGCCGGCGAGGTGGTGCCCCCAGTACGTCCACGAGTCGTGCGGCATCGCGGCCCAGGCCAGGGCGGTGGCGGCGGCGAACGTGCCCCCGGACGCCACGGCGGCGCGCCTGCGCCCGGTGCACCAGAGCAGCGGCACGAAGAGCAGCACGGTCGGCTGGAGGGCGGCGCCGACGCCGACGAGGACGCCGCTGGACCGCTCCCCGCGCACGGCGAAGCAGCCGAGCAGCACGAGCAGGACCGGCATGATGCTGGTCTGGCCCAGGAACATCGTGTTGCGCACCGGCAGGGACAGCATCAGCAGGCTGACCGCGATGGGGGCGGCGAGCAGCGAGGTGCGCCGGGACACGGGCTTCGGCAGGGCACGCGCGGAGACCAGGCCGAGCACGACGACGAGGCCGAGCGTCCCGAACGTCCAGGCCCAGCCGAGCGCCTGCTCGGCCGATCTCGCGAGGGGTTTGAGGACGAGTCCGGAGAACGGGGTGCCGGTGAACTTGTCCGCGTCGTAGAGCGAGCCCTTCACATGGAGGACACCCTCCGGACCGACCCACGTCTCCAGATCCGTCAGCCGCTCCCCCTCGGGGGTCCGCAGGACGACGGCCGCCTGCCGTGCCGCGAGGACGGCGGCGATCAGCCAGAGGGCGACGCGCAGCGCCGCGATCCGCGCCCGGTCCGCGCCGGTCGCCGCTGTTCCGAAGGCATTTCCCGGTCCGCTGTGCTCCGCGTTCTCCACGCCTCGTCAGCCTTCCGCCCCCGATCCGCCCGGACGGTCCGGGCGTTTCAGCCCCGCGGGGACGCAGGCGCCCCCTGAAAAGGGACGCACGCAACCCTCATGTCACCTGGCAGTCATTTCGCTTTCTCTCGGCCATTTGTGCGCACAGTTCCACGATCCGGCCGCGACAAAGATCACACAGCGCGCATACCGGCCACACCGCGAGAAGGCGTGTTTGGCCTGTATAGCAACCGTTTCCGCGCATTGCGCGGTTGGCCGAACACCACCCGTAATGGTGCCCCTTGCACCTAAGGTCGCTTGCGGCCGTCTCGTCCCCGACGGCCCCGTCCGTGCCCCCGTCCCCGAAAGCAGGCGAGCGAACTCTTGGCGAGCGCCACCTCCGTCGCCCTCCGCGAGGAGCCCACCGGCCCCCTTGCCCCGGACCGCCAGGACGTCACCGTCTCCGACCCCGTGCTGGTCAAGCGCGCGGTGAAGGCGGCCGCGCTCGGCAACGCGATGGAGTGGTTCGACTTCGGCGTCTACAGCTACATCGCCGTGACGCTCGGCAAGGTCTTCTTCCCCTCGGGCAACGCCACCGCCCAGCTCCTGTCCACCTTCGGCGCCTTCGCCGCGGCCTTCCTGATCCGCCCGCTCGGCGGCATGGTCTTCGGCCCGCTCGGCGACCGCGTGGGCCGCCAGAAGGTCCTGGCGCTGACCATGATCATGATGGCGGCGGGCACCTTCGCGATCGGCCTGATCCCGTCGTACGCGACGATCGGCGTGGGCGCCCCGGTGCTGCTCCTCCTGGCCCGCCTGGTGCAGGGCTTCTCGACGGGCGGCGAGTACGCGGGCGCGGCGACGTTCATCGCCGAGTACGCGCCGGACAAGAAGCGCGGCTTCCTCGGCAGCTGGCTGGAGTTCGGCACGCTCGCGGGCTACATCGGCGGCGCGGGCCTGGTGACCCTGATGACGGCGCTCCTGTCCGCCGACGACCTGGTCTCCTGGGGCTGGCGCATCCCGTTCCTGATCGCGGGCCCGATGGGTCTGATCGGCCTCTATCTGCGCATGAAGCTGGAGGAGACCCCGGCGTTCGCGGCGGAGCTGGAGAAGGCGCACCAGGACGAACAGGCGCGCCCGAAGGTACGGCTGCGCGAGATGGTGACCGGCCAGTGGAAGGCCCTGCTCCTGTGCATGGGCCTGGTCCTGGTCTTCAACGTCACGGACTACATGCTGCTCTCGTACATGCCGAGCTACCTCACGAGCGAGCTCAAGTACGACGAGACGCACGGGCTGCTGGTGGTGCTCGTGGTGATGGCGCTGATGATGTGCGTCCAGCCGTTCGCGGGGGCGCTCACCGACCGGGTGGGGCGCCGCCCCGTCATCGCGGCGGGCTGCGCCGGCTTCCTCTTCCTCTCCGTCCCCGCGCTGCTCCTGATCCGCCAGGGCTCGCTGTGGGCGATCGGCCTCGGCATGGCTGCGCTCGGCCTGCTCCTGGTCTGCTTCACGGCCTCGATGCCGTCGACCCTGCCGGCCCTCTTCCCCACGAAGGTCCGCTACGGCTCGCTCTCGATCGGCTTCAACATCTCGGTGTCGATCTTCGGCGGGACGACTCCGCTGGTGGTGACGGCGCTGATCGGGGCGACGGGGAACATGATGATGCCCGCGTACTACATGATGGCGGCGGCTGTGGTGGGTGGCGTCGCGGTGTGGTTCATGTCGGAGTCGGCGGGCCGGCCACTTCCCGGCTCACCGCCGGCGGTGGAGCGGTAGGGGTTCCCTTTCCCCGACCCCGCCCCCTTCCCGAAACGGCGACTCCGTCGCCCCTGGCGTGCCCTGATCGCGGTCTGCGGCCAGCTCGTCCTCAAGCGCCGGCCCACCCGCCCATAGTGAAGCCCGTCCGGCGATTGAGGACGAGGCGCGTTCAGCGCCGATAGGGGGCGAGGGGCGAAGCCTCAGGAGGGCGCCCCAGGGCGACGGAGTCGCCGTATTCGGGAAGGGGCGGGATCGGGGAAAAGGAAAATCCCGCTACCCCCGCGGCACACTCCCCTGCCACCCCACAAACAACGGCACCCCCACCTCCCCCTCGTCCCCCACCACCACAACAACCCCAAAGGGCCGCTCAAAAGCCACCCGCTCCACCCGCCGGACAGGCGGCGCCGCACCCGGCGCCATGGGAACAGCGGTAACGGCCGCAGCCTCAACCCCCGCCTCCCCCACCCGCACCACAGCCTCCTGCACCACCTCCGACACAGCGAGCCGCTCCGGCGACATCAGGGAGAAGTCCGCCCGAGCCCCCAGCACCGCCCCCGCCCCCAACTCCCCCAGCTGCTCCGTCACATCCACCCGGCGCCGCAGCACGAACCGCGGCAGGGCCAGCGCCACCACATCCGCGTCCAGCGAGGCACACCGCTCGGGCCCGGCGGCCCACCCCAGCGGCAGCACCTCCTCCGCCCCGGCCCCCACCGCCCCCAGCACCAACCGCACCCGCACCGACGAAGCCCCGGCGCACCGCAGCTCGACGACCGTCGCCCGGCCGCCGTCCACCGACCACGCGTCCCCCACCGGCACCGTCCGATGCATCGTCGGCACCCGGTGCCGCACCCCCGCCCCGTCCACGAAGTCCGCGTCCCGCGTCGCCGCGCCCTCGAAGGGGACCTCCCAACGCGCCTTCAGGGCAAGCGCGTTGACCAGCACCAGCAGCATGTCCGGGGTCAGCTCCACCGGGAGCCGGTCGATCAGCCCTCCGGTGGCTTCCCGCACCCACGCGTCCACCTCCTCCTGCCCGCCCGGATCCCCGGGGCCCTCCGGCGCCAGCGGCCCGAAGCCCACGTCCGGGAGCGCCTCCCGATAGGCGCGGTAGACCGGGACCTTGCTCCACACGCGCGTGGCGACCCCCAGCGCGTCCTCCCCCGCGAGTGCCCGGCCCACCTCCGTGACCGCCCTCGCCGCGTCCGGCCCCGCGGCCCCGAGCAGCCGCCGCAGCTCCTCGGCCGTCTCGCCCCGCGCCCCCGCCGCGACCGCCGTCAGCGCGAGCCAGAGCCCGGCGGGCGAACACACGAAGTCACCGCCGCCGCAGCCGTCGCCGGAGCTCTCCTCCCCCTCGCCGCTCCCCGCCGGCTTCGCCCCCGCTTTCCCCTTCGCCTCCGCCGCCACCAGCGGCACCCACCGCTCCGCCAGCCCGCGCATCGCCTCCGCCGCCGTCCCCGACAGCTCCATCTGGCCTGCCCCGTACGCCACTTGGCCCCCCGCTTCCCGTCCGCGCCGTCTCCACGCCGCTCCACTCGCCACCAGCACGCCCAGTATGCGAGGCACCGCTGACAATCCGCCGCGCACCGGCTAGGCTCCTTAGCGAAACTAACTAGGCATGTGAACGGAACGGCGCACCACAGAATCAGCGGGCCACAGCGCCAGCAGGCCACAGCGCCAGCAGGCCGTCAGCAGGCCACAGAGCCGAAGAGGAGCCATGACCGACCAGCAGTCGCAGCAACAGCAGCAGTGGAACGACGTCGACAGCTACTTCACCGACCTCCTCGCCCCCGCCGACGAGGCCCTCGCCGCGGCCCTCGCCGACAGCGACGCGGCCGGGCTGCCGCAGATCGCCGTCGCACCGAACCAGGGCAAGCTGCTCCACCTCCTCGCCCAGATCCAGGGCGCCCGCCGCATCCTGGAGATCGGCACCCTCGGCGGCTACAGCACCATCTGGCTGGCCCGCGCCCTGCCCGCCGACGGCAGCCTCGTCACCCTCGAGTACGCCGCCCGCCACGCCGAGGTGGCCCGCGCCAACCTCGCCCGCGCCGGGGTCGACAAGAGCGTGGAGGTCCGCGTCGGGCCCGCCCTCGACTCGCTGGCCGCGCTCGGCGCCGAGGGCGTCGACCCCTTCGACCTGGTCTTCATCGACGCGGACAAGGCCAACAACCCGCACTACGTGGAGTGGGCGCTCAAGCTCACCCGGCCCGGCAGCCTGATCGTCCTCGACAACGTGGTGCGCGGCGGCGCCGTCGCCGACGCCACCAGCACCGACCCGAGCGTGCGCGGCACCCGCGAGGCGCTCGGTCTCTTCGCCTCCCACCCCCGCCTGGAGGGCACGGCAGTGCAGACGGTCGGCGTGAAGGGCTACGACGGCTTCGCCCTCGCCCGCGTGCTGGACTGAGGAGCGGGGCGGTCCGGGGGCCCGTAAGCCCGTCGGGTCTCTCAACCCTCGTGGTAGAAGCCCACGTTCACGCTGCGCGGTCCCGAGCGGTCCTGGATGACCACCTCGCCCGAGCCGCCCCGGGGCAACGGCGCCGTCCCTCCGTACAGGAGGGGCTGCGCCGCCCCGGCGACGAGCAGGCGGACCTCGGACGCCGGGTCGGGCTGGGAGCCGCGCAGCCAGACGACGGCCCAGGACCCGTCGGTGCCGCAGCGGAACTCCAGGTGGGTGCGGGATATGAACAGCCAGTCGTCGGGGGTCACCAGGCGGCACACACCGCGGTCCCGGCCCACGCGCAGGACCGCGCCCGGCCGGCTCGGCGCCTCGGCCATGAGCATGCCCGCGGTCGCGCCCGCGTCCGCGTCCGCGCCGGACATCGAGGCCATGGTGAGCTCCAGCACGTGCGCTCCTTAGGTCGGCTGGTTCAACACGGCTGAATCTAATGGAGGTTCGGCATCTGCGACGGAAGGTTCTGCGTCTGCGACCATGGATCCATGACGGAGCGCAAGCCACCCGGGGTCGACTTCGAGTCGTGGGTCGACAAGCAGATCCGTGAGGCGGAGCAGCGCGGCGACTTCGCCGCCCTGCCCGGCGCGGGCAAGCCCCTTCCCGGCGGCAACGACACGACGTACGACGAACTGTGGTGGGTCAAGAAGAAGATGGCCCGCGAGGGCCTCTCCCCGCTGACGCCCACCCTCGCCCTGCGCAAGGAGGCCGAGGACGTCCGGGCGGCCGCCGCCGACGCGCCCTCCGAGAGCGCGGCCCGGCGCCTGGTCACGGAGCTGAACGAGAAGATCCGCGAGGCCCTGCGCGTGGCACCGCCGGGCCCGCCGCTCGGCCTGACGCCCTTCGACGTGGAAGAGGTCGCCCGCGACTGGCGGGAGCGCCACCCCGGCCGCTAGCCGGTATCCGGAAGCCGGTAATCCGCGGTAGTCCGCGGTAATTCGCTTGCGGGGCACGGTCGTACGGGTCCGAGAATGACCCGCATGACCCGCATGACCAGCGTTCAGCACCAGCCCGCCGCCGTATGGACCGTGGCTCCGGAACCGTCCGACTCCCCCGTCGCCCTCGCCCTGTGGCGGGCGTACTACACGGAGGTCAGCGACCGCTGGTTCCGGCTCCACGAGGGGCGGGACACCCCGCCCGACGAGCTGGAGCGGGAGGTCGTCGCGGCGGAGGACGGCGCGACGCTGGTGCCGCCCGCCGGGGTGCTGCTGCTCGGCCGGTACGGGGACGAGCCGCTCGGCATGGCCGGGGTGCGCCTGATCGACGCGGAGACCGCCGAGCTGAAGCGCGTCTTCGTACAGAAGGAGGCGCGCGGCACGGGCGGCGGCCCCGTCCTCCTGGCCGCCGCCGAGGACGCGGCACGGGGCCTCGGCGCCCGCCGGATGGTCCTCGACACCCGCAGCGACCTGGCGGAGGCGTGGTCGCTGTACGAGCGGAACGGCTACGTACGGACCGAGCCGCACAACGACGAGGAGTACGCCGAGCGCTGGTACCGCAAGGAGCTCACGGAGTCCTGAGTCTCTCGGTACCTCTTCGGGCGCGGCTCAGGCCGCCAGGCCCCGGGGTGACGGCGGTGAGCCGTCGGGGCGCGGGCGTTCGCTGTCCGAGCCGCACAGCTCGCCGCTGAGCTCCTCGACGAGCTGCATCAGGTCCGTGGGCCGGTCGGGGCCCCACCAGTCGCCGAGCAGCTCCGACAGGGACTCCTCGCGGGCCTTCGCCAGCTCGGCCGCGACGCCCCGGCCCGCCTCCGTCAGGACCAGGTCGAGCCCCTCGCGCACCGCGAGGCGCCGCTCCTCGACCTGCCGGGCCGCCTGGGTGATCACCGAGAGCGGCACCACGCTGCGCTCGGCGAGCACCGCGGGCTCCACCGAGCCGTGCCGGCTGATCCGCAGCAGCAGCCAGCTCGCCGCCGGGTGCAGGTCGTAGCCCGCCCGCTCGGTGATCCGCTCGTAGATCTCGCGGCGCCCCTCCCGCGTGCCGAGCACCGAGAGGGCCCGCGCCACCTCGTCGTACGAGGAGCGCTCCACCGGGTTGCTGGCCAGCGTCTGGGTGGTGTCGGGGGCCGTGACGGAGCCGCGCAGCTTGTCCTCGCGCAGGAACCAGGAGAGGGCGAAGGCGAGCAGGGCGACCGGGGCCGCGTACAGGAAGACGTCCGTGATCGACGAGGCGTAGGCGTGCAGGACGCCGGGGCGCAGCGCCGCCGGGAGCTCCGCGATGCCGCGCGGATCCGCCTTGAGCGAGTCCGGGCTGACACCGGGCGGGAGCTGCTGTCCGGAGAGTGCCGACGTCAGCTTGGTGCTCAGCCGGTTGGCGAAGATCGTGCCGAAGATCGCGACGCCGAAGGAGGCGCCGATGGAGCGGAAGAAGGTCGCGCCGGACGTGGCGACGCCCAGGTCCTCGTAACTGACCGCGTTCTGCACGATGAGCACGAGCACCTGCATGACCAGGCCGAGCCCGAAGCCGAACACGAAGAAGTAGCCGCTCATCTCCGCGGTGCTGCTGTTCTCGTCGAGCTGGTGCAGCAGAAGCAGCCCGAGCGTGGTGACCGCCGTACCGGCGATCGGGAAGACCTTCCAGCGGCCGGTGCGGCTGACGATCTGCCCCGACGCGGTCGTCGAGATGAGCATGCCGGCCACCATCGGCAGCATGTGCACACCCGACATCGTCGGCGTCACACCCTGCACCACCTGCAGGAACGTCGGCAGATAGGTCATCGCCCCGAACATCGCGAAGCCCACGACGAAGCTGATGACGGCCGACAGCGTGAAGGTCCTGATCCGGAACAGCTTCAGCGGCAGTACGGGCTCCGCGGCCCGCCGCTCCACGGCCACGAACACCACGGCGAGCACCACGCCCGCCACCGCGAGCCCGATGATCTGCGCCGAGCCCCACGCCCAGGTGGTGCCGCCGAGCGAGGCGACGAGGACCAGACAGGTCGCGACCGAGGCGATGAGGAAGGTGCCCAGGTAGTCGATGGTGTGCCGGGTGTCGCGGCGCGGGATGTGCAGGGTGGTGGCGATGACGGCGAGGGCGATCACGCCGACGGGCAGGTTGATGTAGAAGACCCAGCGCCAGCTCAGATGCTCGGTGAAGACCCCGCCGAGCAGCGGCCCGAGCACACTGGTCGCCCCGAAGACCGCGCCGAACAGCCCCTGGTACTTGCCTCGTTCGCGCGGCGGGACCAGGTCACCGACGATCGCCATGGACAAGACCATGAGCCCGCCGCCGCCGAGCCCCTGCAGCGCCCGGAACCCGATCAGCTGCGGCATGTTCTGCGCCATCCCGCACAGCGCCGAGCCCACCAGGAAGATCACGATCGCGGTCTGGAAGAGCTTCTTGCGCCCGTACTGGTCGCCGAGCTTTCCCCACAGCGGGGTCGCGGCGGTCGAGGCGAGCATGTACGCGGTGACGACCCAGGACAGGTGCTCCAGTCCACCGAGATCGCTGACGATCGTCGGCAGCGCCGTCGACACGATCGTCTGGTCGAGGGCCGCGAGCAGCATCCCGAGGAGCAGCGCCCCGATGGAGACCAGGACGCCGCCCTGGACGTGCTCCGAAGGGGCTCTGCCGTGTGCGCCCCTTCGCGCGCCCGCCGCATCGCCCTGTCGCGCGCCCGCCACGTCGCCCTGTCGCGCGCCCGCCACGTCGTCCCGTCGTGCGCCCGTCACGTCGTCCTGCGTCATCGGCACCTCCTGAGGCTCCCGCCGGGACTCCCGGCCAGGCAGTCCTGGGGACCCTTCTCACACCCCATCCTGGTCCGGTTGTCCTGTTATGGCCTGTTGAATCCTGCGGGAGCCCTGGGAAGGGGCGGCGGGCGTCTGCATAATCGCTGGAGTCTCCGGGGGGAGCGCACGCGCAACGAGGGAGAGGATGCACACAGTGACCGGAGCGAACGTCCGGGACGGCGGGCACGGCGACCGCGGCGGGCCCGTATGCCCCCGCTGCGGCGCGGCACGCGAACTCGGCACGGCACCGGACTGCGGCTGCGCCGAGCGGGCGGGTGAGGCGGCGCGGGACACGCGCTCGGCGGCCGCGGCGGCCGCCGAGGACTTCGATCCGCTGCGGATCCGCCCGTACGTGTCCCTCCCGGAGCCGGGGCCGGAGCTGGGACCGGGCGCGGGCTCGGACTCGGACTCGGACTCGGGGGATCCGGGGGCCTCGACCGTGCGGGTCCCGCCGGTGTCGGCGGGGCTGATGCCTGCGGCTTCGGCTTCGGCTTCGGCTTCGACGGCACTGGAACCGGTGGACCCTGTGGATCCGGTGACGGACCCGGTCCCGGAAGACGGCTTCGCACCCGGCCGCCCACCACGACGGCGTCGCGTCGCGCTGTTCGCCGGGGCCGGAGCGGCGGCCGCGGTGGCAGCCGTCGCGGTCTTCGCCACGGGGCCGTTCTCCTCCGATACGGAGGCGGGGCCGGGCTCGGGCGGAGGGGCCCGCGACGATCGCGCGCTCTCCGACACGGCGACGAGGTCGGGGCCGGGGACCGACTCCGGCCTGTCCCCCGCCCCGACCCCGTCCAAGGCGAAGTCCTCCCCCTCGGCCACGGCCTCGCACCGCGCGAGCGCGTCCCCGTCCCGGTCCGCGTCCAGGGCCCCGCTCACGCCCTCCGCGACCGCGCCTCCGTCGACGGCGCGGGCCACGGGTTCGGTGGAGCCCCCCGCGTCCCGCCGCCCGCCGGAGCCCGCGGGCACGCTCCGCACGGGCGACTCCGGCAAGGACGTACGTGAACTCCAGCAGCGCCTGGGCCAGTTGTACCTGTACATGGGTCCGGCGAACGGGCGCTACGACGCGGAGGTCGCGGATGCGGTGGCCCGCTATCAGTGGGCGCGGGGGATCGACGCGGACGAGAAGGGTGTGTACGGGCCGACCACGCGGCGGAGCCTGGAGTCGGAGACGAAGGACCCGTAGGGCCCGTAGGGCCCGTAGGCCAGTAGGGGCCTGCCGCTCTCAGCCGATGGTGAGCTGAAGCTCGCCGCCGGGGAGGGCCTGGACCTGTACGTGGGTCAGGTCGGGCACCTGCACGGTGGGGTGGTAGGCCGCCGCGCGGGGGCCCACACCGACGACGCGCATCCCTGCCGCGAACCCGGCGGCGATGCCCGCCTCCGAGTCCTCGAAGACGATGCAGTCCTCGGGGGCGACGCCCAGTTCGGCGGCGCCCTTGAGGAAGCCTTCGGGGTCGGGCTTGCTGGCGCCCACGCTCTCGGCGGTGATGCGGATGTCGGGCAGGCCGAGTCCGGCGGCGGCCATGCGGCCGGTGGAGAGCGGGACGTCGGCGGAGGTCACGAGGGCGTGGGCCCGGCCTTCGAGGGAGGCCATGAAGGCGGCGGCGCCGGGGACGGGGACGACGCCGGTCATGTCGGCGGTCTCCTCGGCGAGCATCTGCCGGTTCTCGGCGTAGTTCTCTTCCATGGGGCGGTCCGGGAGCAGCACGACCATGGAGGCGTAGCCCTGTCGGCCGTGGACGACCTTCAGGACCTCGACGGGGTCGAGGTCGTGGCGTGCGGCCCAGCGGTGCCAGCAGCGTTCCACGACGGCGTCGGAGTTGACGAGGGTGCCGTCCATGTCGAGAAGGAGGGCGCGGGCGGTCAGGACAGTGGTGGCCGTCATCGGCGTTCTCCAGAGCGCAGGGGGAGTCAAGGCGGCCCCGCCCGCCGGTCAGGGAGTACGGGCGGAGCCACTTTGTTCCTCCACGATACAAAACGGTTCCGCGTGTTGGCCAACCACCCCCTGCCGCGGGGTGGGGGCGGCCGGTGGGTGGGCGGGTGCTGGTGGGTGGTGGGGCGGGGTGGGGACGCGGCGGTATGTCCGTCCTCGAAACGCCTCGGGCGCCGAACGAGTACACGAGTACTGCCTTGGGCGGGTTGCTGTACTGCGGGCGGACATACCGCCGCGTCCCCACCCCTCCCGCCGTCGCCCGCCTGCAGGCCGTCCCACCTTGCTGGGGGGTGTCTTTCAGCCCGTCCGGCGTTTGAGGACGAGGCCGTTCAGGCCGATGGGGGGTCTGGGGGCGCAGCCCCCAGGGGGTGCCCCAGGGGCGACGGAGTCGCCGTATCGGGAAGGGGCGGGGTTGGGGAAAAAGCCCCCGGCAGGGACCACCCGCACCCCCTTACGCAATCGCCTCCCAGAGGCTCCACACACCCAGCCCCAGCATCAGCAACGCCGCCACCTTCGTGATCAAAGCCAACGGCACCCGCTTCATCAGCGCCTTGCCGCCCACGATCCCGAGCCCCGCCACAGCCCACAGCGCCAGCACGGCCCCCAGCCCCACGGACAGCGGATCGTCGTACCGGGCCGCCAGGTTCGCCGTCATGATCTGCGTCAGATCGCCGAACTCCGCGACCAGGATCAGCATGAACCCCGCCCCGGACACCTTCCAGAAGCTCTGGTCCTTCGGCTCGCGGACCTCCTCCTCGTCCTCGCCGCCCTTGAGCAGCAGCATCGCCGCCCCGCCGAGGAAGAGCACACCGGTGAGGGCGTGCAGCAGCTGCTGCGGGAGGAGGGTCAGGACGCTGCCCGCCGCCACGGCGAGCACAACATGGACCACGAACGCCGCCGCCACCCCCACGAACACGTACGAGGCGCGGTAGCGCGTGCCGAGGACGAGCCCGGCCAGGGCCGTCTTGTCGGGGAGTTCGGCAAGGAAGACGACGCCGAAGACGAGCGCCATCACGCTGATGCTGATCAAGGGTTCCTCAATCGGTCGGGACTGCCCCACCGAGAGTGCGCGCTCCGTCACGTACGACACCTCGGCATGGCAGCGCACGGACGGCGTACACACACGCGTGTACGCCAGGCACTGCTTGCCGAAGGTCTCGCTGGCCGGTCCCCGTGGGACCCGCCTCCGGGCGCCGGCCCAGCCATCCAGTGATGGCCGAGCAGTATGTCGACGGTCCGGCGAAGAGCTACTCCCCTTCTGCGCCATCCATCGTACGTGACTTCCGGACAGCCCCCACCAGGGCCTTTCGCCCCGGGAGGCGAGTGACGCGGGCCACACGCCCCCCTCCATGACACCGGCGCACAAGCACCGAAGACGGCACCGGCCCGCCCCGAAGGTCGCGCCGCCCAGCACCTACAGCAGCGCCGGCGCGCCCCCGAAAGTGACGCCGCGCCAGTCCGTTACGCCAACTCCCCACTCTCTTCCCCGGCATGACACCCCGCCAGACCCCTTGAACTCCCCGCCCCATTGACGCGACCCTGTCACCTGGCGCACACCTGCAGGAAACCCCACAGCGCCACCATGGCCACGCCCCACCGGCCAACGTCCCCCCACATCAAGGGAGTTCACATGTCCCGCGTCTACGCGCGTCGACTCACCGTCTCGGCCTCACTCACCGTTCTCGTCTCCGCCGCCACCCTCCTCGCCGGATCCCCCGCCCAGGCCGCGCCCCCGGACCCGGTCAGCGCCGCCACCGCCCGCACCTACCTCGGGCAGCTCACCGAGAAGGCCGAGGGGTCGTCGGACGGCTACAGCCGCGACAAGTTCCCGCACTGGATCACGCAGTCCGGTGCGTGCAACACCCGCGAGGTCGTCCTCAAGCGCGACGGCACCGACGTCCAGCAGGACGGCAGTTGTGCGGCCGTCTCCGGGAAGTGGCACTCCGCCTACGACGGGGCCGACTGGACCAAGTCCTCCGACCTCGACATCGACCACGTGGTGCCGCTCTCCGAGGCGTGGAAGTCGGGGGCCAGCGCGTGGACGACCGCGCAGCGGCAGGGGTTCGCCAATGACCTCACCCGGCCGCAGCTGATCGCCGTCACCGACAACGTCAACCAGGGGAAGGGCGACCAGGACCCGGCCGAGTGGCTGCCGTCGCTCACCTCGTACCACTGCATGTACGCCCGGATGTGGGTGGACGTGAAGCACCACTACGACCTGACCGTCGACCCGGCCGAGAAGAAGGCCCTCTCCGGCATCCTCGACGGCTGCTGACCTCCGGCCGGGAAGAACCCTCCGATGGGGAGGAACCGGCCCGCCCGCCTTCGTCGTTCCGTACCGTACGGGGCGACGGAGGAGGGTGATCACCGTGGCACGGCTGCGCCTTGGTCCACTGCTGAGGTACGTCGACGGTTCGGCGGCGACCGTCTGGGTCGAGGCCGACCGGCCCTGCACCGCCGAAGTGCGGGGCGGGGGAAGGGTGCTGGGGAGCGCGGCCACCTTTCAGGTTGCCGGGCACCACTATGCGCTCGTGCCGGTGAGCGGGCTGCGGCCGGGGAGCGAGACCGCCTATGAGGTGCGGCTCGGCGAGAGCGTGGTGTGGCCGCTCGCCGATTCGCCCTATCCGGCCAGCGTCATCCGCACCCCGGGCGACGGCGAGCGCGCCCTCCGGGTCACCTTCGGGTCCTGCCGCTGGGCCGCCCCGCCCTCGGGAGAGCACGACCCCGTCGGGCCCGACGCCCTGGACACGCTGGCCGCGCGGCTCGCCGCCGACCCGGGGGCGGAGCGGCCCGATGTGCTCCTGCTGCTCGGTGACCAGGTCTACGCCGATCAGACCTCCAAGGCCACGCGGCGCTGGCTCGCCGCCCGGCGGAGCCTGAACGATCCGCCGGGGGATCAAGTCGCCGACTATGAGGAGTACACCCGGCTCTACTACGAGTCGTGGCTCGATCCCGAGGTCCGGTGGCTGCTCTCCACCGTGCCCAGCTGCATGATCTTCGACGACCACGACGTCATCGACGACTGGAACACCAGCGCCTCCTGGCTCGCCGAGATGCGGGCCACGCCCTGGTGGCGTGAGCGGGTGCTCGGCGGCCTGATGTCGTACTGGGTCCATCAGCACCTGGGGAACCTGCCGCCCGGCGAGCTGGAGGCGGACGAGGTGTACGCCGCCGTGCGGGCCACCCCTGACGGCACGGACGCGCTGCGCGCCTTCGCCGCCAAGGCCGACGCCGAGCCGGGCGCGGTCCGGTGGAGCTACCGGCGGGACTTCGGGCGGGTGCGGCTGCTCATGGTCGACACCCGGGCGGCCCGCGTCCTGGACGAGCGACAGCGCGCGATGGTCGACCCGGAGGAGGCCCGCTGGCTGCGGGAGCAGGCCCTGGACGGGGACGTCGATCACCTCCTGATCGGGTCCTCGCTGCCCTGGCTGCTGCCCCATCTCATCCATGACGCGGAGGGGTGGAACGCCGCGCTGTGCCGGGGTGAGCGCGGTGCGCGCTGGGCCCGGATCGGTGAAGACCTGCGCCGGCGCTCGGACTTGGAGCACTGGGCCGCCTTCCCGGCGTCGTTCGACGCGCTGACGGAGCTGGTCGCCGAGGCGGGCTCGGGGCCGGACGCCCCCGCCACGGTGTGCGTGCTCTCGGGGGACGTGCACCACGCGTATGTCGCCGAACCGGAGTGGACGGCGGGCGCGGGGCCGGACTCACGGGTGCTCCAGCTGACCTGCTCGCCCGTCCACAACTCCATCCACGCCTCGATACGGCTGGGCTTCCGCTTCGGCTGGAGCCGCGCGGGACGTGCGCTGGGGCGGCGCTTCGCCCGCCACGGCCGCACCCCCCGGATCCCCATCAAGTGGCGCAGAACGGGCGGGCCTTGGTTCGGCAACCAGCTCATGACGCTGACGCTGCGCGGGCGTTCGGCGGGGCTGCGCCTGGAGCAGGCGCGCGCGGCGGGGAGCGGGGGCGCACGCCTCGAAGCGGTGGCGGAGAGCACGCTCACCGAGGAGTGACACACGCCACACCCGGAGGCGGATCGTCCGTTACGGGGTTCGACTCCGGCCCCTTCGGCGGCATGATGAGGCGGACCATCCGGTTCCTGCGCCCCATACGCCCCGGGAGTCACAGTTTTGTCCGCAGTGAACGAGCCTCAGCTGTCCGCGGCGGACGACACCCCGCTCGCCGTCGCCCTCGTCGGCGCGGGCCCCCGAGGCACCAGCGTCCTGGAGCGCCTGTGCGCCTCGGCCGCCGAACTCCTCGCCCCGGGCACCCGCCTGACCGTCCACGTCGTCGACCCCGCACCCCCGGGCCCCGGCCGCGTCTGGCGGACCGCACAGCCGCCCGAGCTGCTGATGAACACGGTCGCCTCCCAGGTGACCCTCTTCACCGACGAGAGCGTCGACTGCGCGGGGCCCGTGCGGCCCGGTCCGAGTCTGTACGAGTGGGCCGCGAGCGGGGCGGGCGACGGGCGCGGCGGGCGTGAGCCGGGGCTCGGGCCCGACGACTACCCGACCCGCGCCTGCTACGGGCGCTACCTGGAGTGGGTCTTCGCCGAAGTGCTGCGCACCGCCCCGGGCGCGGTGCGCGTCGAGGTGCACGCCGCCCGTGCGGTGCGGCTGGAGGACCTGGAGGAGCCGCAGGAGCCGGAAGGCGGGGGCGGGGGGCTTCAGGTTCTCGTCCTCGACGACGGGCGGGAGCTGGCCGGGCTCGCCGCCGTGGTGCTCGCCCAGGGGCATCTGCCCGCGATCGCCGGCCGGGGGCAGGAGCGGCTCGCCGAGCACGCCGCCCGCCACGGCCTGCGCCACTTCGCGCCCGCCAACCCGGCCGACCTGGACCTGTCGCCGCTTGCCCCCGGCGAGCCGGTGCTGCTGCGCGGGCTCGGCCTCAACTTCTTCGACCACATGACGCTGCTGACCGAGGGGCGCGGCGGGCGGTACGAGCGGGGGGCCGACGGCCGCCTCCGGTATCTGGTCTCGGGCAACGAGCCGCGCCTGTACGCCGGTTCGCGGCGCGGCATCCCGTACCAGGCGCGCGGCGACAACGAGAAGGGCCCCTACGGGCGGCACCGGCCCGCGGTGCTCACCGGCGACGTCATAGCCCGCTTCCGCAAGCGCGCCGACAGCGGGGACGCCCCGGACTTCCTCGCGGAGATATGGCCGCTGGTCGCCAAGGAAGTGGAGACGGTCTACTACGCGGCGCTCCTCGGCGAGCGCGGCGGTGCCGCCTTCCGCGAGCGGTTCCTGGCCACCGGGCACCGCAGCCCCCAAGAAGCCCTGATCCTCGACGAGTTCGGGGTGGACGAGAGCGAGCGCTGGTCCTGGGACCGGCTGTCGAGGCCGCACGCGGACCGCGCCTTCGGCTCCCCGGGCGAGCACCGGGCCTGGCTCCTCGCCCATCTGCGCGAGGACGCCGCGCAGGCCGCGCTCGGCAACGTCGCGGGCCCCCGCAAGGCCGCCCTCGACGTGCTCCGCGACCTCCGCAACGAGCTGCGGCTCATCGTCGACCACGGCGGCCTGACCGGGGCCTCCCGGCGCGAACACCTCGACCGCTGGTACACCCCGCTCAACGCCTTCCTGTCGATCGGGCCGCCCCGCCGCCGCGTCGAGGAGATGACGGCCCTGATCGAGGCGGGCGTCCTCGACGTGCTCGGTCCGCGCCTCGAGGTGCGGGCCGGGGACGGGGCGTTCCACGCGCACTCCCCCGACGTCGCGGGCTCCGGGGTGCGGGTGAGCACGCTGATCGAGGCGCGGCTCCCCGAGCCGGACCTCCGGCGCACCCGGGACGAGCTGCTCGGGCGGCTCCTGAAGACCGGACAGTGCCGCCCGCATGTGGTCGACGGGTACGAAACCGGAGGATTGGATGTGACGCCCCGCCCGTACCGCCTCCTGGACCGCCAAGGGCGCGCCCACGCACGGCGGTTCGCCTTCGGGGTGCCGACCGAGGGGGTGCACTGGGTGACCGCCGCCGGGGCCAGGCCCGGGGTCGACTCGGTGACCCTGTCGGACGCGGACGCGGTGGCACGAGCGGTACTGCGGACGGTGGCGCAGGCGCAAGTGGGACTGGCCGGTAGCTGCCAGAACCGGGAAGCGGAATGCCCGGGATGGCCAGATGTTGAACTTGCAAGCATTGATTAGGTGCGCCTAACCTAGGGCCTCCGCTCGGTTACCCGTCCCCAAAACCGAAGGAGTCCCCACCATGACTGGACGGCTCAACAGCGCCCAGCCCTACGCCCTCGGCCTGTTCCGCATAGTCATCGGCCTGCTCTTCGCCTGCCACGGCGCGAGCACGCTCTTTGACGTGCTCGGCGGCCCGATGGGCGGCAAGGCCCCCGAGGTCGGCGCCTGGCCCAGCTGGTACGCGGCCGTGATCCAGCTCGTCGGCGGCGGCCTGGTGATGCTCGGCCTCGGCACCCGCGCCGCGGCGTTCATCTCGTCCGGCTCGATGGCCTACGCCTACTTCAAGGTCCACCAGCCAGAGGCCCTGTGGCCCCTGCAGAACGGTGGCGAGGCATCGGCGATCTTCTGCTGGGCCATGCTGCTCTTCGTCTTCACCGGCTCGGGCGCGCTCGGCCTCGACCGGCTCTTCGCCGCGCGCGGCGCGGACGGCCAGGAGTCGGCCTCGGACCGCACGCCGATCGCCGCCTGACGGCACCCTGCCCCACGACGGCGCCCCTTCCCTTCGTACGAGGGAAGGGGCGCCGTTCTGTGTCCGCCGGCTCTGTGTCCGCCGGCTCTGTGTCCCCCGGCTCTGTGTCCCCCGGCTCTGCGAGAGCGGGCTCTACGGGAAGGGCGGTGAGCCGAAGGGCACGGTGAAGCAGGCCACCCGGTCGCCCGCACCGCCCTGCTCGCGGTGGAGCACCACGGACTGGGCCCCGCCCGGACGCAGTCCCCAGCGGTGGTGGGCGCTCGCCCGGCCCGAGCCGTCCGCCCGTGCCGTGAAGTCGAGCCACACCTCGTTGTCGGGGTTGCGGTAGGCCGGGTTCTCGGAGGGCTGCACCGGGTCGGGGCGGTGCTGGTAGTGGCCGCCGGCCGCCGCCGGGTCGGCGCCGCAGGGCTTCTGGTGGACGTGCACGCCGTACTTGTGGCCCGCCTTCAGGCCCGTGACCCGCAGCCCGACCGTCGTGCCGCGCTCGTCGCTGCGCTGCTCGACCCGGATCCACGCCGCCGCGGGGACCAGCTTCATGTCGTACGTGATCGCGGGCGACGGGATCAGCGCCGTCGGCGGCGCGAACTGCGCCGAGGCCCGCACCCAGTAACAGTCCGCGGCGCCCGGACTCGCGCCGCCGCCCGCCGCGAGCACCGCCGCCGCCACCGCGCCGGCCAGCATTCCTGCCACCATGTCCCTGCTCTCCTTCGCCTCGCCCCCTTGTCGTGTCCTGCTTCGTTGGTACGGGACGTGGAGGGCGCCCGCTCCGCGGGGGACGGCAGGTGGGTGAACGTGATGTAGCGAACATCTGAGCCCCCAGCGGATCTCCGCCCGAGGGCTCGGCGTACGCTGTACAGCTGTCGTCAGCCCCGGCCGCCCCAGCAGTCACCGTGGCACCAGGGCCGATGATGGGGGTGCAAGGGGGAAACGGGGACATGGGGAGTTTGTTCGGTGCTTGAGAGCTTGGGTGCGTTGACCGGCAGCCCATGGATCTATGTCGTGGTCGTCGTCTCCGTGCTCTGCGACGTCTTCGTCCCCGTGCTGCCCAGCGGCGTGCTCGTCATCACGGCGGCCACCGCGGCGGCGGCCGCCGGGACCAACTCGGGACACGTCCCGCGCGACGTCCCCGACATGCTGGTCCTCACGCTGTGCGCGGCCACCGCCTCGGTCCTCGGCGACCTCGTCGCCTACCGGCTCGCCTGGCGCGGCGGCGAACGCTTCGACCGTGCCATCGCCCGCTCCCGCCGCCTCACGAGCGCGCAGGAACGGCTCGGCGCGGCGCTCCAGCGGGGCGGCGGCGCCCTCGTGATCCTCGCCCGCTTCGCCCCGGCGGGCCGCTCGGTCGTCTCCCTGGGCGCGGGCGCGGCACACCGCACGGTGCGCGAGTTCCTGCCCTGGTCGGCCCTGGCCGGCGTGGCCTGGGCCCTCTACAGCGTCGGCCTCGGCTACTTCGGCGGCCAGTGGCTCGGCGCGACCTGGCTGGCGACGGGCGTCTCGGTGCTCGCGCTGTTCGGGGCGGGCGCGGCGGCGGCCTTCATGATGCGCCGCCCGGCCCCGGCGACGTGACCTTCCGGGCACACGGCGCCCGGCCCACCGACTAACTCGCGGAGCGGCTCGCGGCGCCCCGCACCTCCAGGTGGGCGAGCAGGTCCGCCGTCGCCTCCGCCACCGCGTCGACCGCGCGGTCGAAGACCTCGCGGTTGTGGGCGGCCGGGGCGCGGAAGCCGGACACCTTGCGCACGTACTGGAGCGCGGCGGCGCGGATCTCCTCCTCGGTGGCCTCTTCGGGGAGCACGGGCGGGCGGAGTGTCTTGATGCTGCGGCACATGCCTCCAGCTTGCCTCGCCCGGCGCCCCGCCGTCGGCATACCGCCCTTCTTCCCGACTCTGCGCGATCGCACAGTGTCGGGGCACGAGGCTTCTGGTGATCGGCTGCTCGTAGCGACTTCTGATGATCGGCGGCTCGGAGCGACTTCTGGTGACGGCGGCTCGGAGCGTGCCGGGCTCCCGGAGGGATCAGCCCAGTCCTTGCCCGACCCTCTTCGCCCGCCCCAGCAAGAGCTCCCGCTCCCTCTCGTTCCGCGTCAGCGACGCCGCCCGTTCGAACTCCGCCCGCGCCTCCTCCGTGCGCCCGAGCCGCTCCAGCAGGTCCCCTCGTACGCTCGGCAGCAAGTGGTAGTCCTTCAGGGCCGGTTCGGCCGCGAGGGCGTCCACGAGGGGCAGGGCCGCCGCCGGGCCGTGGGCCATGGAGACGGCGACCGCGCGGTTCAGCTCCACCACCGGGGACGGGGTGAGGGTGACGAGGCGGCCGTAGAGGGCGGCGATCGACGTCCAGTCCGTGTCCTCGTAACGGACCGCCTGAGCGTGGCACGCGGCGATCGCGGCCTGGAGGGCGTACGGGCCCATGTCCGGGCCGATCCCGGCGCGCTCCAGGGCGGCGAAGCCGCGGCGGATCAGCATGCGGTTCCACTTGGCCCGGTTCTGCTGAGCGAGCAGCACGGGCTCCCCTTCGGGCCCCGTGCGGGCCGTGAAGCGGGACGCCTGGAACTCCAACAGACCGGCCAGCGCGTGCACTTCGGGCTCCTCGGGCATGAGCCCGGCGAGCACCCGGGCGAGCCGGAGCGCGTCCTCGCACAGGGCGGGGCGCAGCAGGTCGTCGCCCGCCGTCGCGGCGTAACCCTCGTTGAAGATCAGGTAGATGACGTCGAGGACGGACGCCAGACGCGCGGGCCGCTCGGCGGCGGCCGGCACCTCGAAGGGCACCTGCGCCCGCGCGAGGGACCGCTTGGCCCGTACGACACGCTTGGCCACCGTCGCCTCGGAGACCAGGAACGCGCGCGCGATCTCCGTCGTCGACAGTCCGCCCAACAGGCGCAGTGTGAGGGCGACTTGGGCCTGCGTCGACAGGACCGGGTGGCACGCGGTGAAGATCAGCCGGAGCAGGTCGTCGTCGATGTCGTCGGCGTCGGCGAGGTCGGGCGGCGGCACGTCCTCCAGGGTCCGGCCGACCTCCGCCAGCTTGCGCGCGTACGTCTCCTTGCGGCGTACGAGATCGATGGCGCGCCGCTTCGCCGTGGTCATGAGCCACGCGCCGGGCCGGTCCGGCACCCCCGCCGCGGGCCACTGTTCGAGCGCGGCGACCAGGGCGTCCTGCGCGAGTTCCTCGGCGATGCCCACGTCGCGCACGATGTGGGCGACGCCCGCGATGATCCGCGCCGACTCGATCCTGAAGACCGCCTCGACCGTCGTCCGGACCGGTCCGGTCGCACTTCCTGCCGTCACGGGCACCCATCAGAGCAGCCATCGAGAGGACGGGCAAGCGCGACCGGTCGGCCGGTCAGCGGTCAGCGGTCAGCGGTCAGCGGTCAGCGGTCAGCGGTCAGCGGTCAGCGGTCAGCGGTCAGCGGTCAGCGGTCAGCGGTCAGACGAACGGAGTCGGCGGTCGACTCACCGTTCCGTCTCCGCCCGTCTCTCCGTCCCCGCTCACATCTCCTCGATCTCGCGGATCTCGGCCGAGACGGTCCACTCCTTGGGGTGGATCTCCAGGAACCGCTTCGTCCACTCCAGGGCCTCGGCCTTGTCCTTGGCCTGGATGATGGAGTAGCCGCCCACGACCTCCTTGGTCTCGGTGAACGGCCCGTCGGTGTAGCCGAGTTGGCCACCGTCCCAGGTGACCCGGGTGCCCTCGGCGGTCGGCTTGAGCCCGGCCGTGTCGAGCATGACCCCGGCCTTGGTGATCTCTTCGTAGAGCTGGCCCATGCGCTCGTCGAAGTCGCACCCCGAGCCCTCGGCCGGGGGGTTCTGCTCGTCGATACGGATCATGGTCAGGAAGCGCGGCATGGTGACTCCTCGGTCTGAGTGGTGCGGCGGACTCTTCCGCCTCTCACTCCTGCGTCGAACGGCGCCGCGCCGGATCGACACCTTCCCCGAAGAATCTTGAAAAAGTTTTCCGGCTCAGGCCGGCACGCCGTCGACCGTCGGCACGACCACGCCGAACAGGTCCCCGACCGTCGTCAGCGCGGCGGCGTGCAGCGCGGCCGCGGGCACCACCGAGCCGTCCGGTCCCGGCAGGGCGCGCGTCGCGGTGGCCTCGGCGACGACGGTGGGCCGGTAGCCGAGGTTGAAGGCGCCCTGGGCGGTGAAGGCCACGCACATGTGCGTCATGAACCCGGCCAGGACGAGGTCCTTGCCGCTGCCCGGGCCGAAACCCAGGCCGGTCAGGGTCTTTTCGAGCTCGGTGGCGTGGAAGGAGTTCGGGAACTGCTTCACCACGACGGTCTCGCCGTCGACCGGGGCGACCTCGTCGCTGATCGCGCCGATGTGGGCGCGGATGTCGTACGGGGTGCCCTCGCCGCCGTCGTTGACGACGTGGACGACCGGGGTGCCGGCGGCCCGGGCGCGCTCCAGCAGCAGGGCCCCGGCGGCGAGCGCCTCGTCGGCCCCCTCCAGGGCCATGACGCCCTCGCGGTAGGTGTTCTGGAAGTCGATCAGGACCAGGACGGACTCGCTCAGGCGGGG
This sequence comes from Streptomyces odontotermitis, assembly GCF_050510915.1. NCBI lineage: Bacteria > Bacillati > Actinomycetota > Actinomycetes > Kitasatosporales > Streptomycetaceae > Streptomyces > Streptomyces odontotermitis. Next base: position 770,403 of record NZ_JBNJLS010000001.1, read on the forward strand.
CGGCGTGCTGTCGAGGCCGACGACGTCGCGGAGGGTCTTGGACGGGGTGGTGTTGCTGCTCATCGGGGGTCCTTTCACAGGTGATACAGCGGTTTCGGGCATGGCGGAGCCAGCCTCAGGAAGGTGAGAGAGGTACGTGGTGAGTGGCGAGTGGTGAGTGGCGCGGTCAGGCGATCTGCGTGCGGAAGCGGCGCCGGTAGGCCACCGGCGTCGTCGCGAGCTGCCGCCGGAACGCCCGGTGCAGCGTCTCGACCGAGCCGAGCCCGGCCGCGGCCGCGATCCGGTCGAGCGGCTGGTCGGTGGTCTCGAGGAGGCGCCGGGCGACCTCGATGCGCGCGGCCTCGACGTAGACCGCGGGGCTGCTGCCCGTCTCCTGGGTGAAGACCCGGGCGAAGTGCCGCTCGCTCAGACACATCCGCTCGGCCAGGGCCGCCGCGGACAGGTCGTGGTCGAGGTGGTCGGCGATCCACAGCCGGAGCTCGTCGATGTCCCGGCGCGCGGTGGCCGAGCGGCGCAGCGGCACCGAGAACTGGCTCTGGCCGCCCTGCCGCTTGAGGTACATCACCAGCTGCCGGGCCACCGCGAGCGCCGTCTGCTCGCCCTGGTCCTCGGCGACCAGGGCGAGGGCGAGATCCAGACAGGCGCTGATCCCGGCTCCGGTCCACAGGCGGCCCCGGTCGGTCCTGACGAAGATCGGGTCCGGGTCGACCGTGACGTCCGGGTGGTCGGCGGCGAGCTGGCTCGCGGTCGACCAGTGGGTCGTCGCCGTCTTCCCGTCCAACAGGCCCGCCGCGGCCAGCACATGGGCGCCCACACAGACGGACGCCACCCGCCGGGCGTGCGGCGCGGTCGCCTTCACCCAGGCCACGACGTCCGCGTCGATACGGGCCACGGGCCCCGCCTCGGCCATGTCGACGGCGCCCGGCACGAGCAGGGTGTCCACCTGCCCGCCCACGTCGTCGAAGGCGAGGTCCGCGAGCAGCCGGACCCCGGCCGAGGTCCGCACCGGGCCCGCGGCCGGACCGGCGAGGCGCACCTCGTACCCGGCGCGGCCGCCGGTCTCCCGGTTGGCCAGGGCGAAGACCTCGGCCGGGCCGGTGACGTCGAGGAGGTCGACGTCGGGGAAGACCGCGATGACGACTCGGTGCGGAAGGGGCATGTCCTCATGCTCACCGCTCCGCCCTCATGGCCGCAATGACGATTCCCTGTCACATCCAGACATCCGGACACCCTCGCCCGCCCTCCGCTTCCGCACTCCCCGGACCGGATCAAGACACTCCACCGGCTTCGCTCGCCTCTCGAATTCGAACAGGAGTAGCATTCCCGCGTGGCTGCATCACCGTCGTCTTCCGCGTACGAGTTCCCCAGCGACCTCCTCGCCGGACAGGAGGAACTGCACCAGGTCAGGTCCGAGCTGATCGCCCTCCTGAAGCGCCTCCCCTGGTCCGTCGAGCCCCTCGACGGCTTCAGCGACGACGGCGGCTGGCGCAAGGTGGAGCGCCCCGCGTCCCCCGGCTGGACCCCGGACGAGCAGGCCGAGGTCGAGAAACTCCGCGACAGGGAGCGAGAGTTGGCCGTCTTCGTCAGCTGTCACCGCTTCTGGAAAGAGCTGTCGGGGCCCGACGCGGTCACGGCACGCGCGCAACTCAAGCACGCCCACGCCACTCCGCCCCCGCCCGGCTCCGGCGCCGACGAAAGCCGTTGACAGGCGGCTACGGCGGGCGTTGACTCGCCGTACGGCTCCCCGCGATTCCAGGAACTCCAGCCCTGTGAGCCCGCGGAGGTAATCACGACATGACTGTTCTGCTCACCGCTCTGCTCGTGCTGCTGATCGGCTTCGGCTTCGCCAACCATCTGCTCTGGCTGGCCGCGGCGGCACTCCTCTACTTCATGGTCAAGTACCGGGACGAGCTCAAGCCCGGCTCCGGATCCGGGAGTTCCGGCTCCGGTGCCGCGGGCGGGGGCGGGGGCGCGGGAGGCTCCGGCGGTGGCGGCGGTGGCGGCGGCGGCTTCACCGCCCCGAACTACCACGCGTACCGCGTCCGCCGCGACCGCATGGAGCGCTGGGACCGCAGGTACCGCCGCACCCACCGCACACGCCGCTCCTGACCGTGACGGGCGCGGCTCCCCGTAGGCTCCGGACGCGCCCCTCCGTACGTGACGGATGTGACCCCACGTAACTGATGCGGCTCCCGCGATACGACTAGTCACCGGTACGAGTGGCGCGATGACTGCGCGCGGCGACGGCTGGGGTATTGCTGAACACGCAACGCAATCACCCAACGTAATCACCGCACTTGGGGAGCCACTCACATGCGCCACCGCGCCCTCCTCGCCCCTGCCGCCGTCCTGGCAGCGGCCCTCACGACCTTCGCCCAAACGGCCGCAGCGACGCCGGACACCTCCACGTCACGAGCACACTCCGTAGCCACCCCGCCCGGCCGCGTCTGCTTCTGGACGCAACCCGGCATGATGGGCCAGGCGTGGTGTTACGGCCCGCCGGGCTACGCCGAGGCGGAGAACGGCACCCAGCGCAACGCCCACTCCTTCGAGTCCCGCTACAACGGCACGGTCTACGCGATCAGTTACAGCTCGGGCTCCGGCTGCCTCTACCGGGAGATCCGCACGGACGACTACTCCGAGGACTGGGAGTGGGCCGGAAAGCTCGACGGCGTCAGCCACGAGACCATGGGCTGCGAGCCGGGCTGATCCACCGATCATGAGCAGCACACCTCCCCAACTGCCGGTGCCGTCAAGGGCATTGCTCTCCCGTCACCGCACCGCCGGAGCCCTCGCCCTGTGCGCCGCCGTCCTCCTGAGCACCCTCACCGGCTGCGCACCCGCCCCTGCCCGCCCGCACGTCCTCTCCTCGGCCGACATCATCAGGGCCGCGCAACAGCAGCTCACGGACCGCTGCCTGCTCCGCCAGGGCCTCACCCCGCCCAGGCCGGGACGGCACGCCAGGAGCGAGGCCGAGGAACAGCGCATGTCCGGCGCCCTGTTCGGCTCCGGCCGCACCGAACTCTCCCTGACCCTGCCCACCGGCTACTCGGTGCGCGCCCACACCGACGGCTGTCTGGCCGCGGCCCAGCGCTCCCTCTACGGCGACCAGCGCCGCTGGTTCCACGCCTCCACCATCGTCAACAACCTCAAGCCCGAGGCGGCCCACGGCCACGACAGCCTCGCCTCGGTCCGCGACCGCCACCGCGCCGACATCGCGGAGTGGCAGCGGCTGCGCGCCCGCGCCCTGACCCGGGCCAAGGCACAACTCACCCGCCAGCGCCAGAACACCCACCAGCACCAGAAGGAGAACGTCTCTCGATGAACAAGCCCCTCGCCCTGCTCTCGGCCACCCTGCTCACGCTCGGCGGCGCCTTCATGACCACCACCGGCACCGCCCAGGCGGCCTCGTGCCCGAGCGGCGAGTTCTGCGCCTGGACGGACGCCAACTTCGGCGGCCAGCGCACCAACTGGTCGGGCGACGACCACGACTGGGAGGACCCGATCCAGGACCAGGACTCCTCCTGGGCCAACCACGGCATCACCGGCCCCGGCATCAAGGACCACGTCCAGGTCTACGAGAACCCGGGCCTGATCGGCCTCGGCACGGTCTGCCTCGGCCCCGGCCAGGAGATCGCCTCCGACAGCTGGGGCAACGACAGCGGCGACTCCCACACCTGGAAGATGGAGTGCTGACGCACGGCCCGCACGACCTCGCGGGCCCCGCATGACAAAGACCCCCAGCCGCAGTTGGCTGGGGGTCTCGGTCGCTGGTGGGCGCGGACGGTTTCGAACCGCCGACATCTGCCTTGTAAGGGCAGCGCTCTACCGCTGAGCTACGCGCCCGGGTTGAATCGACAGCCTACCTTGCCGGTGGGCCCGGCTCGCAAACCCGTCACGAGCTGCGGGACGCCCGTCCCGCCGGCGGGCAAAGTCACCGTGCGCGGTGCGAACTATCCGCCCGGTGTGTTCGTCTTTACCGGGTGGGAGAATGGGACACCGGGCAGGGCGAATGACAGCACGGGAGAGGGAAGTGACGGCGACGACACCTACGCGGCCGCACACGCCGAGCGGGCCGCGCGCGGACCGACGCCGCCATGGGTCCTCCGTACCCGCGTCTCCCGTCGCCCGCCGCTCCCGCCCGCGCCTGCGCGGAGCCGTCGCGGACACGCTGACGCTGATGCTGCTGCCCCTCCCGCTGCTCGCCGCCGCACTCCCCGCCGCCTTCGCCTCCGGCGGCACCCGGCGCTGGTTCGGCGGCCGGGGCGAGAGCGTGCGGGCCGAGGCGCAGGCCGCGAAGGACGCCGCGGCGGCCGCGTTCTATGAGCTGGACACGGCCCAGCGCGATCTGCGGATCTCCATCGAGACCATCGTCGCCGTCGACTCCACCCCCGCCGCCCAGCGCGCCGTCGCCGACTTCGAGGCGCTCGGCCACCGCATCGACGAGGTAAGCCAGCGCTACATCACGGCGGTCGACGCCCACGACCTGGACCGGGACGACCTGGACAGCTCCGTCGCCGCCCGCGCCCGCACCGAGCTGACCCAGGCGAAGGACGAGCTGACGCGGGCCAAGCAGGACCTGGAGCGGTTCTCGCAGGGGCTCGGCCCGCTCCTCGACAAGGCCGAGACACAGCTGGCCCGGCTCGCCCCGGCGGTGGAGCGCGCCCGCCAGACCCTGCTCGCCGCCAGCAACGCCCTGGACGCGGTGCGCGCCGCGGGCCTCAGGGCCGACGACCTCGCCGCCCGGCTCGCCGCCCTCGGCCCCGAGCTGACCAAGCTCAACCAGGGCGCGGGCCGCCATGGCGTGCCGGAGACGCTGCAGCGCGCGGACCGTGTCCTGCGCGACGCGGAGGCCGTGCGCGCCGAGGCCGAGCGGCTGCCCGAGCGGGCCAAGGAGATCGACAAGCGGCTGGTCTCGCTGCGGACGCGCGCGCAGGCGCTCACCACCCGCAGCGGCCAGGTCGACCCGGTCCTCAGCGAGCTGCGGCGCCGGTTCGCCGCCGCCTGCTGGCAGGACCTCCAGCGGGTCCCCGACCAGGCCGGTGAGAACGTGCGGCAGGCCGAGACCAAGCTCAAGGAGGCCCAGCAGGCGCGCGACGACCAGCGCTGGCCGGACGCCACCGCGCTGCTCTCCACGGTCCGCGCCCTGCTCAACTCGACGGACGAGGCGGTGTCCGCGGCCGGCGACCGGCTGCGCCGGCTGAACGCGGTCGCGAAGGACCCGCAGCAGGAGATCGAGCGCACCCGCTTCGCGATCCGGGACGCCCAGCGGCTGGCCATGGCGGGCCGCCACACCCCCGAGCCCCGGCACGCCCGCCCCCTCGACGACTCGGTGGCCCGTCTGGACCGGGCGATCGCCTCGCTCGAAGGGCGCCACCCCGACTACTGGCACTTCCTGACCGAGACGGAGGCGGTGCGCGGGACGGTGGCGCGGGTCGTCTCGCAGATCAGGGAAGAGCGGGGCCAGGGCGCCTGACCAGCGCGGTCGGGCCCGGCAGCGCCCGCTGCGGTTGGTGGTCCGCCCCCTGCGGGCGGATGCTGGACGTACGTACGTCCTCCACGAAGTACGTCAGTCGTCCGCGCGCACGAAGGAGGCGGACATGGCCACGCACGTGCTGCATCCACGGCGACACCACATCACCCTCGACGAGCACCTGCCCGTCGACCACCGTCTCAGCCGGGTCTACCGCGTCGGCGCGGGCCTCATGGGTCTCGTCCTGCTCGCGTTCGGGGTGCTCGGCCTGATCGACAAGATCGGCTTCTTCGACACCCGGGGCGACACCGTCGCGGGCCTGAACACCAACGGCGCGCTGAGCGTCCTGTCCATCGGCGTCGGGCTGCTGCTCTTCGCGGGCATGGTGATCGGCGGGAACTTCGCGTCGACCCTGAACATGGTGCTCGGCGTCGTGTTCATCCTCAGCGGCTTCGTCAACCTCGCCCTGCTGGACTCCGGCTACAACTTCCTCGCGTTCCGCATCCAGAACGTGCTGTTCAGCTTTGTGGTGGGTGTCCTGCTGATGTTCTTCGGCATGTACGGGCGGGTCGGCAGCGCCCTTCCGCACGACAATCCGTACTGGAAGGCGCGCCACCGCGACGGCTGAGGTCAGCCGCAGCAGCCCCCGCCGCAACAGCCGCCGCCCCCGCCCGACTTCGGGGCGGGCGCCGCGGCCGCGCCGCCGACGGCCACCGTCGACAGGAGCTTGACCGTGTCGTCGTGCCCGGCGGGGCAGGCGGCAGGGGCGCTGGACTCGGCCATGGGACGGCTGAGTTCGAAGGTGTCGCCGCAGCTGCGGCAGCGGTACTCGTATCGGGGCATGGGCACAGGTTACGAGGTCCCCGGCGGACGTGGGGCGGCCCGGGTCACACGCTTCCCGCGGCGCCCAGGAAGCGGCGGAGGATCTCCTCACCCGCCGCCACGCCCCGCTCCGCCAGCGCCGTGAGACCGGGCGCCGCGAAAGCGGTGTCGGCCAGCTCCCCGTGGCCGGGGCGCCAGGAGCGGTCGGCGGCGAGCAGGAGATCGGCGTCGAGCAGCGAGTCACCGGCGGCCAGGACCTGTCCGGCGCCGACGCGGCGGGCCACCTCGCGCGCCGCCGCGCTCTTGGTGAGCGGCTTCGGCACCGCGTAGATCTTGCGGCCCTGGAGCGAGACGGTCCAGCCGCGCCCCTCCGCCCACGCCGCGAGCTCCTTCACCCAGGCGTCCGGCAGCAGCGCCCGCTCGACGACGAGGTATGCGAACAGGTCCTCGGCGACGCGCTCCTTGAGCAGCCACGCCGGGTCGGCCGTGCGCACCAGGTGGTCGCGGACCTCGGCGAGCGGGGCGCACTCGGCGGCGAGGCGGACCCCGACGGCGGCCCGCCAGTCGGGGTCGGAGACGCCGTCGACCAGCAGGTGGCCGCCGTTGGCGCAGATCGCGAACTTCGGTACCGGGCCCGGCAGTCGGATGCGCCGGTACTGCTCGCGGGTGCGCGTGGTGGTGGGCACGAAGACGGCGGCGCGGCCGAGCTCGTCCAACAGCCCGGCGGCGGTCTCCGTCACGTACGACAGCGGCTTGCCCTCGTACACCTCGACGCAGAGCAGCCGGGGCGCCTCGGCGTCGGGCACGGTCAGGCCGAGGGCGGCGGCGGAGTAGATGAGGGTGCGGTCGAGGTCGCTGGCGACGACGGTCACGGGGGTGGTCGCTTCGGTCACGGGAGTGGTCACTTCGCCGCCACCGCCTTGCCGTCCGCGCCCGTGGCGCCGCGCGTGTACTTCGGGTGGATCAACCCGACGCAGCTGTACGGGAGTTCGGCGACCTCTTCGACGGGGACGCCGCGCTGCTCGGCGAGGAGCCGGATGTGGTCGAGGTCGGCCCCGGCACCGGCGCGGGCCAGGATCTTCCAGGGCACGCGGCGCAGCAGCACGCGGGTGGTCTCGCCGACGCCGGGCTTGACGAGGTTCACGTCGTGGATGCCGTACTCCTCGCTGATCCGCTCGACGGCGGCCCAGCCCTCCCAGGTGGGCGCGCGGTCCACCGAGAGCACCTCCTTGACCTGGGCGTCCACCGCGTCGGCCACCTCGTCGAAGCGGTCCTGGACCGCGGCGAGGAAGTCCCGGGAGACATCGGCGTCGGCGAGCTCGCGGTAGAACTTCGCGCCGTGGAAGTCGTGCGGGCCCACCAGGTCGGCGCGGAGCACCGTACGGGAAATGAGGCCGGAGACCGTGGAGTTGAGGCACGCGGAGGGGATCAGGTAGTCCTCGCGGGTGCCGTAGGTGCGCACGCAGGAGCCGGGGTCGGCGAGCACGGCGATGTCGGGGCTGAAGCCCCTGGCGCCGCCGCCCTCCTCGAACTCCCGTATCGCTTCGGCGAGTTCGCGGGTGATGGCACCCTTGCCGGTCCAGCCGTCGACGAACACGACGTCGGCCGGGTCGTGGTGGGCGGCCAGCCAGCGCAGCGCGTTGGCGTCGATGCCGCGGCCGCGCACGATCGACACCGCGTAGTGCGGCAGGTCCAGGCCCCGGCGGTGCGCGGCCCAGCGGCGCATGAGGACGCCGACGGGGGTGCCCGCGCGGGCGAGCGAGACGAGCACCGGGCGCGGTGACCGCTCGGCGAGCACCGTCTCGGTGACGACCCCGGCGGCCTGCGCGACGCGGGCGGCGGAGGCGTCGAGCGCGGCCCGGAACAGCTCCTGGTACTGCGCGCTCGGCTGGTACTCGACGGGCAGCGACTCCGCGTAGTGGGCGCCGCCGCTCTGGATGGCCTCCTCGCGCTCCTCGGTGGGGGCTTCGAGGGTGACGTCCGAGAGGTCCTGCAGCAGCCAGCCGACGTCTTCGGGCTCGTACGAGGAGAAGGCGGGGCCGCGGAGGGGCTCGGGCAGATCGGGCACGGCGGGCCTTTCGGGGACGTACGAGGGGACGACGGCGAGCAGCACGTGCCCGGTGTGCGCGCAGAGCTGCGCCAACAGGCCGTCGGGGGCGTGGAGTTCGGGGGTGTCGGCGACCGAGTCGACGACGGCGACGACCGCGTCGAAGCCGGCACCCGCGACGTTGTAGGCGTACCGCTCGCCGGGGCCGTCGGCGGAGGCGTCCGCGGGGTCGTCGTGGGCGGGGAAGACCAGGCGGCTGCGTATCGCGTAGCCGGGGTCGTCCACGGCGAGAACGGGCGAACGGGTGGTGGTGGAGTAGCGCACCTCCGCGTCCACGCCGCGCTCAAGGGCGACGCCGAGCGCGAGCGGCGCGTACATCAACTCCTCGAAGCCGAGGACGAGTACGCGGCGGGCAGCTGCCGGGAGCGCGTCGGCGATGCGCTCGGCCATGCCGGGCAGCGCGGCGTCCAGCGCCTTCCGGTGCTCCGGAGTGAAGCCGTGCCGCCCGCCGTCGGGGACACCCGCGGGCCAGCCGAGTGCGACGCGGGTGACGGGCGCGACAGGGACGACGGGGGCGCCTTCCGCGCGGGGCGCGGGCACCGCCGAGGTGGCCGCCTCGTGCTCCGCGACCAGCGCCTGCCCCTTCTCCAGGACGCCCTCGGGCAGCCGCACCGTGCCGCTCGCGGCCGCCACCAGGTCGACCCGGGCGCCGATCTCCGCGGCGAACTCCGCGAGCCGGCCCCGGTCCGCGGGCGAGCGCATGTCGACGAGCGCGACGATGACGTACCGGTCGCGGGGGTAGCGGGCGTGCAGGGCGCGGATGGTGTTGAGGACGGTGTTCCCGGTGGAGAACTCGTCGTCGACGAGGACCAACGCGCCGTCGCCCGCGAGGAGTTCGGGGTCCTCGGGCAGGATCAGATGGCTGGTGGCGTGCGAGTGGGCCTCCTCGAAGCCGCCCGCCCGGGCCACGCCGGGGACGGGGCGGCGGGTCGAGTGGAGGTAGGGGGCGCTGCCGATGCCGTCCGCGACGGAGTGGCCGAGGCCGGTCGCGGTCTCCGCGTAGCCGAGCACGACGGCGCGCGCGGCCGCGTCGGCGCCGAGCAACTCCCGCACCCGCAGACCGAGTTCGTATCCCGAGCGCCACACCACGGACGGCCGCTGCGGCACGTGCTTGCCGAGGACGTTCGACACCAGCAGATGGGCGCGCTTGGGGTTGCGGCGCAGGGCGAGCCCGAGCAACTCCTTCAGCCTGCCGTCACCGTCGGTCCCTTCGCCCCCTTCGAGCGCGACCCCGAGCCGCTCGGCGACCCATGTACCCGACCACTCCACGTTCTCTGTCTTCCTCACGTCGTTCACGTTCACGTTCGCGTTCATGGTCAGGCGGGCAGGCCCGCGGTGAGCAGCTCCACGAAGCCGATGTCCTCCTTGGCGACGCCGAAGACCTCGGCGCGCTGCAGGGTGCGCTCGGCCCAGGCGCGGTGCGGCTTCACCTCGTTCATCTTGTTCGTGTACGCGGAGCGCATCACTCCGCCGCCGTCGCGCTCGGGGCGCAGGATGTCCTCGGCGTCGGAGAACTCCTCGTGGCTGACGACGGACAGGGCGTGCACGGGCAGCACGTGCGAGGGGTGGATGCAGGTCTTGCCGAGCAGTCCGTTGGCCCGGTCGAGCTCGATCTCACGGAGCAGGCCGTCCATGTCGTGCTCGATGAGGGCCTGGCGCAGTTCGTCGGCGCGGCCCTCCAGGAAGGGGCTGCGGCGCAGCTGCGGCTTGAACATCCGCTCCTGGACCCGGAAGTACTCCCACACGGGTCCGGTCACGGTGAAGCCGGTGCCGTCGGCCCGGCCCAGGACGTTCACCACGTCCGCGATCACGGAGGCGACGATCTGCACGTCGTACGCCGTCATGTGCGGCGGCCTGCGCAGCCCGTGCGCCGAGCAGAAGTCGGTGACGCCGAGGCGCAGCGCGAGGACCCGGTCGCGGTACTTGTCGACGGTGCGGGAGATCCCGGCGAGCGTCTCGACGCGGCTCTCCAGGTGCAGCAGCTCGGGCGACTCCAGGACCGGCATGGCGAAGAGCCGCCGCCCGCTCGCCGCCTCGGCGGCCGTGAGCGCCTCGAGGAAGGGCACGCCCCGCTCCTCGGTGAACTTCGGCAGCACGAATCCGGACAGCAGGCGGATGGCGGGGCCGAGGCGGGCGGCCAGGTCGGGTATCTGCTCGGGCGTGCGGACGCGGATGAACAGGAGGGGCAGCTGGACCTCGATGCCGCGGGCGGCAAGGTCCGTGAACTGGCGGACGAGGTTCTCCTCGGCGTCGGTCACATCCGCGTCGCCGATCGAGTCCTCCAGGCACAGGACCATCGAGATCACGCCACGCCCGGCCTGTTTGACGATGTCGTCGGCGAGGCGGGGGCGGGTCGCGGGGCTGTAGAGGGTGGCGCCGAGGGCGGCCGCGAGCATGCGGGGCGGGGAGTCCGCGGTGAAGGCACACGGCTCCCTGTGGAAGAGGCGCTGACGCACCTCTGGGGCGATGTGCCCGAAATGACGCATGAGATTTCCTGGTTTCTCCCGTATCGACGGTACGCCCTGACGAGATGTGGCCGGTAATAGTACGTAGAGACCCATGTCCGGGGTTCCCTCCGGGCATGAAATTCAGGTAACCCACCCATGTCGTACGCGCTGGTCACAACCGTGGAGCCGCCCCTCGGCCGGATCCGCGCGAGGCAGCGGGCCACGGGCCCCCCGCGTTGTCCGGGCCCGAGCCGGGAAGGCAGGATGACCGCATGACGCACGCGATGTTGAAGGGGTCGAACGTCCCGCTGGACGCCACGGCGGTACGGGCGGTGCTCCGCTGGGCCCCGGGTCAGGGCGTGCCCGACGTCGACGCGTCGGCACTGCTGCTCGGCACCGACGGCCGCGTGCGCTCCGACGAGGACTTCGTCTTCTACAACCAGCCGCGCCACCCCTCGGGCAAGGTCTGGCGCCTCGGCAAGAAGCGCGTCGCCGAGGGCCTCACCGACACCATCCAGACCGACCTCGCGGGCCTGGACGCCGCGGTCGGCAGGGTCCTCCTGGTCGCTTCGGCGGACGACGTCCCCTTCGAGCGCGTACGGGCGCTGCGCATCCTGCTGTACGACGCCACGAGCGGCTCTGACGATCCGCTGGCGTACTTCGACATCACCCCGCAGACGGGCGCCGAGACCGCGCTGATCTGCGGTGAGCTCTACCGCCGCGGCGACGGCTGGAAGTTCCGCGCCCTGGGCGAGGGCTACTCGAACGGTCTGGTGGGCCTGGCCACCGACTTCGGGATCTCCGTGGACGAGTCGGAGGCCGCTCCCCCGGCGACCGGGCACCTGACCGCGGCCCCGGCGACCGCCGCGGCGGGCACGGCGGGCACGGCCGCTCCCGAGCCCGCACCCGAGGCCTCGCAGCCGCTGCCGCCGCCCGCCCAGGCACCCCAGACCGGCTACGGCTACCCGCAGCAGCCGCCGCTGCCGCCCCACCAGCCCGCGCCCCAGCCCGGCTACGGCTACCCGCAGCCCGCGGTGGCACAGCCTTCGTACGGCTATCCGCAGCCGGTCGCGCCCGTGCCGGACCCGAACTTCCGGATGCCGCCGCAGGGCCCGCAGTTCCTCGCCCGCTGAGCCCGGCCGACCGGCCGAGCCCGGCTGACCCGGCCGAGGCCCGCTGAGGCTCAGCCGCCGCCCGCCTTCGTCTTGTAGCCACGGCCCCACTTCATGCCCCAGCCGTAGAGCCGGTCGAGCTCGGACTGGAAGCCGTAGACGAACTTCACCTCGCGGGTGACGATCAGCTCGCCCTTGTGGTTCTCGATGGAGACCACGGCGCAGGACCGGGCCTGGGGCGCGCGCTCGTCGAGGTTGATCTCGATGCGCGGGCCGTTGCTCGGGTAGAGCGTCACCTTCGCGTGCGTGCGGTCGAAGGCGGGCGTCTGGTCGTAGATGTAGACGAAGACCAGGAGCCGCTTGATCGAGTCCCGGTGGTCGAGGTTGACGAAGAGCGTCTCGCCCGAGCCGGACCCGAAGCGGTCGTCGCCGCTGCCCTTCACGTACGGCGGCGAGTTGAGGCTGCCGAAGAAGTTGCCCAGCGGCTGCACCACGCCCTTGGCGCCGTCCGTCAGCTCGTACAGACAGCCGAGGTCGAGGTCGACGTTGACCATGCTCTGCGTGTGCGCCTGCACCTGCTCGGGCTGGAAGGCCCGGAAGGGGTGGCGCAGCAGGCCGCCCTTGCCCCGCTTGGTGACGATGTCCGACGTGCGCATCTGCCAGGACAGGTTGACCCGCAGATTGCCGCTGGCCGCGCCCTGCTTGTTGAGCGAGACCCGCGGCCGCCGCTTGGTGAGTTCGATGGAGTTGGTCGCCGCGCTCCCGGAGATGTACTCCGGCGACCGCCTCGGCCACAGACCGTCCAGGAAGGACATACCCGCCCCCAAATCACGTACGAATGCCCCGCTGTGAATGCCCCGCGGGGCGGCCCCGAGGAGTCATCCCCGATGGCCGCCCCGCAGAAGCGTTCCTCATTCAGGCCCTGGTCACACTCCGGATTTCGGACCCTTGTCAGACCTCAGACCTCAGACCTGAGGCCGCAGACCTCAGACCTCAGACCTCAGACTCCGGACGAGACCTCAGACTTCTCGTCCGAGCCCGTCGCTTTTCCCTCTGCCGCCGCCAGCGCCCTGTTGCGCCGGACCGAGGAGATGAACGACCAGGCGATCAGGAGGACGCCGACCGAGCCGGTGATGACCTCGTGGATCTCGTACTGGATGGTGACGAGCAGGATCGCGGCGAGGGCACCGATCGCGTAGTGCGCGCCGTGCTCCAGGTAGACGTAGTCGTCGAGGGTGCCCTGGCGGACCAGGTAGACGGTGAGCGACCGGACGTACATGGCGCCGATGCCGAGGCCGAGCGCCATCAGGACGATGTCGTTGGTGATCGCGAAGGCGCCGATGACGCCGTCGAAGGAGAACGACGCGTCCAGGACCTCCAGGTAGAGGAACATGAAGAACGCGGCCTTGCCGGCCATCACGACCGCCGGGACCTTCTTGCCGCTCTTCTTGGCCTCTTCCTCGGCCTCGTGCTCGCGCTCCTCGTCCTCCTCCAGCTTGTTCTCGAAGTAGCCGGAGAGGCCGCCCACGATCAAATAAGTGATCAAGCCCGCGATGCCGGCGATCAGGACGGTCTGCGCCTTGTCCACATGGACGCCGCCGTGCTGGTGGGCGTTGGTGGCGAAGGTCATCGCGGAGACGAGCAGCACGATGAGCGCGATGCAGACGGAGAGCATGTCGACCTTGCCGAGCTTGGCGAGCGGACGCTCCAGCCAGCCCAGCCACTTGATGTCCCGGTCCTCGAAGATGAAGTCGAGGAAGATCATCAGCAGGAACATGCCACCGAAGGCGGCGATCGACGGGTGCGCGTCGGTCACCAGCTGCTGGTACTTGTCCTTGTCGTCGAACGCGAGCTTGACCGCCTCGATCGGGCCGAGCTTCGCGCTGATGGCGACGATCACGACCGGGAACACGAGCCGCATGCCGAAGACGGCGATCAGCACACCGACGGTGAGGAAGATCTTCTGCCAGAAGGCATTCATCTTCTTCAGGATCCCGGCGTTGACCACGGCGTTGTCGAAGGACACCGAGATCTCGAGGATGGACAGGATCGCCACGATCCCGAAGCCGGTCCACCCCCCGTAGAACACCGCCGCGACAAGGCCGAGCGCGGTGACCGCGAACGACCAGCCGAACGTTTTCAGAAGCACTGGCTACCCAATCGTGTGTGTACGGGCTCCCGTGTAGCGGTCTCCCCCGCGCCGGTCCCCGGCTTTACGCAACATTGACCTCGCAGTGTAGAGCGCCCGTGCCCCGGCCGGAGTGGGCGACCCCCGTTCCGGAGCGATGCCCGGCCACGCTGCGTCCGGCACCCTTTACGAGACGTTGACCCCGAAGTCGAGAGCGATGCCGCGCAGACCGGACGCGTACCCCTGACCCACCGCACGGAACTTCCACTCGCCCCCGTAGCGGTAGACCTCGCCGAAGATCATCGCCGTCTCCGTGGAGGCGTCCTCGCTGAGGTCGTAGCGGGCGAGCTCCTGGCCGTCGGCCTGGTTGACCACGCGGATGAAGGCGTTGCTGACCTGGCCGAAGGTCTGTCCGCGGTTGTCGGCGTCATGGATCGAGACCGGGAAGACGATCTTGTCGCAGTTGACCGGGACCTTGGAGAGGTCGATCAGCAGCGACTCGTCGTCCCCGTCGCCCTCACCCGTGAGGTTGTCACCGGTGTGCTCGACGGAGCTGTCCGGGCTCTTGAGGTTGTTGTAGAACACGAACCACTCGTCCCCGAGGACGCGGCCCCCGTTGCACAACAGGGCGCTGGCGTCGAGGTCGAAGGGGGCTCCGGTGGTGGAGCGCGCGTCCCATCCGAGCCCGACCAGGACCTGCGTGAGATTCGGTGCGGCCTTGGAGAGGGAGACATTGCCCCCCTTGGCGAGCGTGACGCCCATGATCGTGATCCTCCCCGTGGTGACGAGAGTTGTGTGAGCGCGTCCGGCGCCGCACGGAGAAGTGCGGCGCCGGACGACGTGGTGAGAGGCTGCTCGGCTCAGACGTTGACGCCGAAGTCCTGCGCGATGCCGCGCAGGCCGCTGGCGTAGCCCTGGCCGACGGCCCGGAACTTCCACTCCGCGCCGTGCCGGTACAGCTCACCGAAGACCATGGCGGTCTCCGTGGAGGCGTCCTCCGAGAGGTCGTAACGCGCGATCTCGGCACCGCCCGCCTGGTTCACGACGCGGATGAACGCGTTGCGGACCTGGCCGAACGACTGCTGACGGCTCTCGGCGTCGTAGATCGAGACCGGGAAGACGATCTTCTCCACGTCGGCGGGGACCGCGGCGAGGTTCACCTTGATCGCCTCGTCGTCGCCCTCGCCCTCACCGGTGGTGTTGTCACCGGTGTGCTCGACGGAGCCGTCGGGGCTCTTGAGGTTGTTGAAGAACACGAAGTTCTGGTCGTTGGCGACCTTGCCCTCCGCGTTGGTCAGGATGGCGCTGGCGTCAAGGTCGAAGTCCGTACCGGTGGTGGTACGGACGTCCCAGCCCAGGCCGACCGTGACAGCGGTCAGGCCAGGGGCCTCCTTGCTCAGCGATACGTTGCCGCCCTTGCTGAGGCTGACTCCCACGAGTCCTCCCAAATCGGTGTCCAGGGGCGGGGAGCCCCAGTCGTGCTTTGCCATCGGATCAACGTGTGGATCCTAGTGACGGGTTCCCGGCCGCCACAGGCTCCGCACCCGAAGAATCACAGGGTGTCACCCCTGAGGAATCACAGGGTGCCGAGCGCCTTGACGTACTCGTTCAGGTCACGGGCGTCCGGCAGACCGTTGACCACGGTCCAGCGCACCACGCCCTCCTTGTCGATGATGAAGGTGCCGCGCACCGCGCAGCCCTTGTCCTCGTCGAAGACGCCGTACGCGCGCGAGACCTCGCCGTGCGGCCAGAAGTCGGAGACCAGCGGGTACTCCAGACCCTCCTGCTCGGCGAAGACGCGCAGGGTGTGGATGGAGTCGTTGGAGACGGCGAGCAGCTGCGTGTCGTCGTTCACGAACTTCGGCAGCTCGTCACGGAGGGCGCAGAGCTCACCGGTGCAGACGCCGGTGAACGCGAACGGGTAGAAGAGCAGCACCACGTTCTTCTCGCCGCGGAAGTCCGAGAGCCGCACGGTCTGGCCGTGGTTGTCCTTGAGCTCGAATTCCGGGGCCTTGGCGCCGACCTCGATGGCCATGAGTACGCATCCCTTCCACGGGTCTGTTCGGGTGACGCCCACCCTACGCAAAGGCCCCCTTGGACGTACGTACGTCCAAGGGGGCCCGGGAAACTCAGGCGGTCGGCACCCGTGTCACCGCTTCTTGGCCGCGCCCTTCGGCGTGATCAGGCGGCTGCCGTTCCAGTCCTTGCCGGCGTTGATGCTCTTGGTCTGGGACAGGCCCGCGGTGGTGGATGCCTCGCCGATCTCGCTCGGCTCGACGTAGCCTTCGCGGCCGGTCTTCGGCGTGAGGAGCAGGATCGAGCCGCCCTCCTCCATGTACGCGATGGCGTCCACCAGCGCATCAGTCAGGTCCCCGTCGTCCTCACGGAACCAGAGCACCACGGCGTCAGCCACGTCGTCGTATTCCTCGTCGACGAGCTCTGTGCCGGTAGCCTGCTCGATGGCCTCGCGGAGCTCCTGGTCGACGTCTTCGTCGTAGCCGATCTCCTGGACCACCATGTCGGGCTGGAAACCCAGCCTTACGGCAAGGTTCGTCTCCGCGTGGTCCGCGGTCGCGCTCACGGATTGCCTCCTGATCATGTTTTCGGGAATGCCTTCAGCCACGCGCGTGCGCGGGGCATTGGCCGTAGTCCACACGGGCGGGGCGGATCGCGCAAGTACCCGGCCGTCAAGACCGCCGAAACGGTGACGTTCCCGGCCGTGTCGCCGCAACTCCCGTCACGCCCGTACGGCGGCCGGTGAAACGCACCACAGCGATCTGCCGAAAGTGCCGGACCTCGAGGCCGTAAGCCCCGGTGATGAGGGCCGAACGGCCTGACCGAGGCACTAGGCAGGATGGGCGTATCGTTGCGATTTGGCCGAGCCTACCCCAGGGCCTCCGGGCTGCCCTCTCCGTCAGCTGTCAGCGGAGTTGCCGTTTCCGCCTCAGTTACCTTTCGGTAGAGATGACGTTTCCGCCCGGGCGGTAGACGATGGGGAGCGGTGCACGGCCAGGCATGACCCAGGCGAAAGCCCCCAACAGCGAAGGAACAGCGTGGCTTCCGGACCCGATCGCAACCCGATCATCATTGGCGGCCTGCCGAGCCAGGTCCCGGACTTCGATCCCGAAGAGACCCAGGAATGGCTCGACTCCCTCGACGCCGCGGTCGACGAACGCGGCCGCGAGCGGGCCCGCTATCTGATGCTCCGACTCATCGAGCGGGCCCGCGAGAAGCGCGTCGCCGTTCCTGAGATGCGCAGTACGGACTACGTCAACACCATCGCCACCAAGGACGAGCCGTTCTTCCCCGGCAACGAGGAGATCGAGCGCAAGGTCCTGAACGCCACCCGCTGGAACGCGGCCGTGATGGTCTCCCGCGCCCAGCGCCCCGGCATCGGGGTCGGCGGCCACATCGCCACGTTCGCCTCCTCCGCCTCGCTCTACGACGTGGGCTTCAACCACTTCTTCCGCGGCAAGGACGAGGGCGACGGCGGCGACCAGATCTTCTTCCAGGGGCACGCGTCCCCCGGTATCTATGCCCGCGCCTTCCTCCTCGACCGGCTCTCCGAGCAGCAGCTCGACGCCTTCCGGCAGGAGAAGTCCAAGGCGCCGTACGGCCTTTCCTCCTATCCGCACCCGCGCCTGATGCCGGACTTCTGGGAGTTCCCCACGGTCTCCATGGGCCTCGGCCCGCTCGGCGCGATCTTCCAGGCCCGCATGAACCGCTACATGGAGGCGCGCTCCATCGCGGACACCTCCAAGTCGCACGTCTGGGCCTTCCTCGGCGACGGCGAGATGGACGAGCCCGAGTCGCTCGGCCAGCTCTCCATCGCGGCGCGCGAGGGCCTGGACAACCTCACCTTCGTCGTCAACTGCAACCTGCAGCGCCTCGACGGCCCGGTGCGCGGCAACGGCAAGATCATCCAGGAGCTGGAGTCCCAGTTCCGCGGCGCCGGCTGGAACGTCATCAAGCTGGTCTGGGACCGCAGTTGGGACCCGCTGCTCGCGCAGGACCGCGACGGCGTCCTGGTCAACAAGCTCAACACCACCCCCGACGGACAGTTCCAGACGTACGCCACGGAGACCGGTTCGTACATCCGCGACCACTTCTTCGGCGACGACCACCGGCTGCGCTCGATGGTCGAGAACATGACCGACGACCAGCTCCTGCACCTGGGCCGTGGCGGTCACGACCACAAGAAGATCTTCGCCGCGTTCTCGGCGGCCAAGGCCCACAAGGGCCAGCCGACCGTGATCCTGGCGCAGACCGTCAAGGGCTGGACCCTCGGCCCCAACTTCGAGGGCCGCAACGCGACCCACCAGATGAAGAAGCTGACGGTCGACGACCTGAAGCGCTTCCGCGACCGGCTGCACATCCCGGTCACGGACAAGCAGCTCGAGGACGGCGCGCCGCCGTACTACCACCCGGGCCGGAACTCGGAAGAGATCCAGTACATGCACGACCGCCGCAAGGGCCTGGGCGGCTACGTCCCGACCCGTGTGGTGCGCTCGAAGCCGCTGCAGCTCCCCGAGGACAAGACCTACGCGAGCGTGAAGAAGGGCTCGGGCCAGCAGTCGATCGCCACGACCATGGCCTTCGTCCGGCTCCTGAAGGACCTCATGCGGGACAAGGAGATCGGCAAGCGCTTCGTGCTGATCGCCCCCGACGAGTACCGCACCTTCGGCATGGACTCCTTCTTCCCGAGCGCGAAGATCTACAACCCGCTCGGCCAGCAGTACGAGGCCGTGGACCGCGACCTGCTCCTCGCGTACAAGGAGTCCCCGACCGGTCAGATGCTGCACGACGGCATCTCGGAGGCGGGCTGCACGGCCTCCCTGATCGCCGCGGGCTCGGCCTACGCGACCCACGGCGAGCCGCTGATCCCGGTGTACGTCTTCTACTCGATGTTCGGCTTCCAGCGCACCGGCGACCAGTTCTGGCAGATGGCCGACCAGCTGGCGCGCGGCTTCGTCCTCGGCGCCACCGCGGGCCGCACGACGCTGACCGGTGAGGGCCTCCAACACGCGGACGGCCACTCGCAGTTGCTCGCCTCGACCAACCCGGGCTGTGTCGCCTACGACCCGGCGTTCGGCTTCGAGATCGCGCACATCGTCAAGGACGGGCTGCGCCGGATGTACGGCCCGGACAGCGAGGACATCTTCTACTACCTCACCGTCTACAACGAGCCGATCCAGCACCCGGCCGAGCCCGCCGACGTGGACGTCGACGGCATCCTCAAGGGCATCCACCGCTTCAAGGCGGGCGAGCAGGGCGCCATCCCGGCGCAGATCCTCGCTTCCGGTGTCGCGGTGCCGTGGGCGGTCGAGGCACAGCAGATCCTCGCTTCCGAGTGGAATGTGAAGGCGGACGTCTGGTCGGCGACCTCCTGGAACGAGCTGCGCCGCGAGGCCGTCGAGGTGGAGCGGCACAACCTGCTGCACCCCGAGGAGGAACAGCGCACTCCGTACGTGACGCAGAAGCTGTCCGGTTCCGAGGGCCCCTTCGTGGCGGTCTCGGACTGGATGCGCTCCGTGCCCGACCAGATCGCGCGCTGGGTGCCCGGCACGTACCAGTCGCTCGGCGCGGACGGCTTCGGCTTCGCGGACACGCGGGGCGCGGCCCGGCGCTTCTTCCACATCGACGCCCAGTCGATCGTGGTCGGCGTGCTGACCGAGCTCGCCCGTGAGGGCAAGATCGACCGCTCCGTCCTGAAGCAGGCGATCGACCGCTATCAACTGCTCGATGTCACGGCGGCGGACCCGGGTGCGGCCGGGGGCGACGCGTAGACGACGCGCGGACCTCGCCTTTTGCACGGCGAGAGCTCTTTCGGAGGGCGGCGGGCCAGGACCCGCCGCCCTCCGGCGTTTCCTACGATGCGCCCATGAAGGAACAACCCGCACAGATCCGTTGGGAGCGGCGCACCCAACGCCCGCTCCTCGCGCTCGCGGTGGCATTCGCCGTCGCCTACGCCGTGCCGATCGTGGCGCCCGACGCGGCCAGTCCGGTGGCGACGACATGCGCCGTCGTGGAGTGGGGCGTGTGGGGGCTGTTCGCCACCGACTATCTGGTGCGACTCTCCCTCACCGAGCACCGCACGGCCTTCATCCGCAGCCACTGGCTCGACCTCTGTGCCGTGATCCTGCCGATGCTCCAGCCGCTGCGGCTGCTGCGGGTCGTCTCCACGCTGATGCTCGTCGGGCGGCGGGCCCGGATGGCGTCGCAGATCAAGCTGACGACGTATGTGGCGGGGGCCGTGGTCGGCCTGCTGATGTTCGGCTCACTGGCGGTCCTCTCGGTGGAGCGGGAGTCGCCCAACGGCAACATCAAGACGCTGGGTGACGCGGTGTGGTGGTCCTTCACGACCATGACGACGGTCGGCTACGGCGACCATGCGCCGACGACCGGGCTCGGCCGGATCCTGGCGGTCGGGCTCATGCTCTCGGGCATCGCCCTGCTGGGTGTGGTCACGGCCAACATCGCGGCCTGGTTCATCGCGCGGTTCGAGAAGGACGATGTCGAGGAGCGGCGTCAGACGGCGGCGATCGAGGCGCTGACGGCCGAGGTGCGGGCCCTGCGGGCCCAAGTGACGGCGCTGTCGGGTGAGTCGGGGTCGGGCTCTGCGGCCGGAGTGGCGGGAGGGCTCAGAGGTACGGGAACTACCGGAGGTACGGGAAGTACCGGAGGTACCGGAGGACCCAGAGGTACCGGAGGTCTCGGAGGTTCCGGAGGCGTTCCCCACCCCGTTCCCCACGGGCCGGCCGTCGAGGGCTCCGCCACGGGGGCGGAGCCGCTCGGTGGGCCGGCCTGACGCGGTTCTTTCAGCTCTCCCAGACCTTGAACGCCCGCACGCGGTAGGGCGATTGGGGCGTCCAGGTGCCGCCGCCCGGATAGGTGTCGAACTCCCCGGTCTCCGCGCACTCCACCGACTGATAGGTGGTGACGGGCCGACCGGTGCGGTTGGCGAGAGCCTGCGCGCTGCCCCCCTCCGGCAGCGCGACACAGCTCTCGACATCGGTCCCGGCCAGCTCGTACACCTGCCGTGCCCCCTTGAACCCGGCCTTCTCCCAGAGGCAGAGCTCGCCCGGACCGCACCCTCCGAGTGTCGGCGGCGCGGCGGCTCCCGCATGGCCCGGCGTGAGGATCACCGCGGTGAGCGCGGCCGCGGCCACCGTCGCGGACATGGCCGCGGACATGGCCGCGGACATGGTCGTACGCATGTGCATCAACCCCCGTGTCGTGCAGATCAGTTGCGAGCGCGAAGGCCCGTGTCAGCACTGTGGCCCGCCGCGACGTCCGATCGGAAGGGGTACGGATGTGCGTCACCCGGATAGGCGAAAGCCCCCCGAGCTGACCCGGAGGGGCTTTCCCTGAGAGGTGGCTTCCAGCCGCTGACGTGGAGGTCAGATGCGCGCCTGACGTGGGGCCAGATGCGCGCCTGACGTGGGGGTCAGATGTGCGCCGCCCCCGCGCCCGCCTCGGCGTTGGTCCCGCGCTTGGTGAGCAGGGCGACGAGGATCGCCACGACCGCGACGCCCGCCGCGACGAGGCAGGCCATGCTCATGCCGGAGATGAAGGTGTCGTGCGCGACGCCCGTGATCTTCTCGGCGATTCCGGCCGGGGTGTGCGGCGGCACCGGGGCGCTGCCGACCTGGACGGCCTCCGACGCCTGGTCGAGCTGCTCGGGCTTGAGCGGCGGGAGCCCCGCGTCCGCCCAGTTGCCCCCGAGGTCGTTGTCGACCTTCGAGGCCATCACGGCGCCGAGCACCGCCGTGCCGAGGCTGCCGCCGATCTGCATGGCGGCCTGCTGGAGTCCGCCCGCGACGCCGGAGAGCTCCATCGGGGCGTTGCCCACGATGACTTCGGTCGCGCCGACCATGACGGGCGCCAGGCCGAGGCCGAGGAGGGCGAACCAGATGGACATGACGCCGCTGCCGGTGTCGGTCTCCAGCGTGGACATGCCGTACATCGCGACGGCCGTCAGCAGCATGCCCCCGGCCAGCGGGACGCGCGGGCCCAACTTCGTGATCACCGCGCCCGCCAGCGGCGAGCCCACGATCATCATGCCGGTGAGCGGCAACAGGTGCAGGCCCGCGTCGACCGGGCTCATGGCGTGCACGTTCTGCAGGTAGAACGTGACGAAGAACAGGCCGCCCATGAAGGCGATGGCCATGAGCACCATGAGGACCACACCGGCCGACAGCGGCACGGAGCGGAACAGTGCCAGCGGGATCAGCGGCTCCTTGACCTTCGACTCCCAGAGGGCGAAGACCAGGAAGCAGACCACCGAGGCGCCCAGGAACATCCAGGTCTTCCCGTCGCCCCAGCCCCACGCCGGAGCCTTGATGAGCGCCCAGACGAGGCAGAACATGGCGCCGGACAGCAGCGCGATGCCGGGGAGGTCGAACGACCTGGGGGCGTTCTCCGCGCGGTGGTCCTTGAGGATCACGAGGCCGAGGACGAGCGCGATGATGCCGACCGGCACGTTGATGAAGAACACGGACTGCCAGCTGACGTGCTGCACGAGCAGACCGCCGATGATGGGGCCGCCGGCGGTGGAGGCACCGATCACCATGCCCCAGATGCCGATGGCCATGTTCAGCTTCTCGGCCGGGAAGGTGGCCCGCAGCAGGCCGAGCGCGGCGGGCATCAGGAGCGCACCGAAGAGGCCCTGGGACACCCGGAAGGTCACCACGAGGGCGATGCTGTCGGACAGGCCGATCGCCCCCGAGGCGGCGGCGAATCCGACCACGCCTATGAGGAAGGTCTGACGGTGGCCGAACCGGTCGCCGAGCTTGCCCGCGGTGATCAGCGTGACCGCGAGGGCGAGGAAGTAGCCGTTGGTGATCCACTGGACGTCGGCGAAGCTCGCGTCGAGGTCCTTCTGAATGGCCGGGTTGGCGATCGCCACGATGGTGCCGTCCAGGGCCACCATCATCACGCCGATCGCGACGGAGAAGAGTGTCAGCCAAGGGTGGCCACGCAGCCCCTTGGCCGCCGGAGCGGGCGGGGGCTCCGGGACCCTGTCCGCCTTGTCGACAGTGATCTGACTAGTCATGCGCCGAGGCTAGTGACAGCCGCTGACAGTTGACAATTCATTTCACTAGTCTGTAGCTGTCACCTAGCTCACAGGTAAGGTGAACTGCGAAAACAGTCGAGACGAGGGCCGTGGTGTGAGGATCGAGCAGTCAGCGACGAGCCCCGCCGAGGAGGCCGTCACCTCCGCCCCCTCCGGGCTGCGCGAGCGCAAGAAGCAGCGCACCCGTGACGCACTACTGCGCGCGGCCCTCGAACTCTTCACGACCAAGGGGTACGAGGAGACGACCGTCGACGAGATCGTCGACGCCGTCGAGGTCTCGCAGCGCACGTTCTTCCGGTACTTCACCAGCAAGCAGGACACCGCCTTCGCCGTCCAGGAGATGGTGGAGCGGAAGTTCGTCGAGGCGCTGCGCCAACGCCCCGCGGACGAGGCGCCGTTCACCGCCATGCGCGGAGCCGTGATCGGCGCGTGGGACGCGCTCAGCGACTCCATCGAAGAGGTCGTCCCGGTCGAACTCCACATGCGCACCTACCAGATGATCGAATCCACCCCCTCCTTGCTCGCGATCTATCTGCGCCGCGCCATCGACATGGAGGAGGAGATGGCCCGGGTCATCGCCGCGCGCGAGGGCCTGGACGTGGACACGGACCCACGCCCGCGCGTGGCCGTCGCCGCGTTCGGCGGGGTGATGCGGGTGACGGGGCGCCTGTGGGGAGCCGGCGGGGACGTCAGCGTCGAGTCGCTGCGCGCGGTCACGGAGGACTACCTCGACCATCTGGAGCCCGCGTTGGCGAAGAGCTGGCGCACGAGGTGACCGACGGTCCGCGCATGAGGTGACCGGCAGCCCCGACGGGCGCCACTCCTGTAGTCGATCAACTCCTCTGCGTGCGCAGTCGCGTTGAGCGAGCGGATTCACACCAGGAGTCAACTGTTACCGAGAGAAACCCCAGTCGCGCACCCTCTACGGAGCGTGAACAAGTGGCTGCAGGTGCGCCCGGTTTGCCGCAATTACCCTATGGGAAACGTGATCTGCCTCACCCCCTGCACGGCGGGCCTCACGGTTCTCCTAGGGTGTCCCGTAGTGACTTCCTTCGACTCCTCTCCCCAACTCAACGCCTGGCGCGCCCTGCTCGCCCTCGCCGTCGTGTTCGTCATGCTGGCGACCACCGGCTGGACAGCAGTGCGCCACAGAGGCGTGGCGTCCCCGCTCGAAGCCACGCTCTCCGCCTGGGAGCGGGGCCACATAGACGGGCGCGCGCTGCCCGACCCCCACGGCCCCGCGGACCGCCTCGCCCGCTTCTTCGCGACGCTCACCGCACAGCAGCGCACCCGGCTCGTCGACCGCTACCCCTTGGCTGTCGGCAACATGAACGGCGCCCCTGTAGACCTGCGTTACCGCGCGAACCGCGTCGCCCTGGGCCAGGCCCGCAAGATCGAGCGTCGGCACATGCACGACGACCGGCTCTCACCCCTGGGGCAGCAGGAGGCGGAGCGCAGGATGAAACGGTTCGGGGTGATGATGCGCCCCGAACGCCACGTGCTCGCCTTCGATCCCATGGGGTCCGGGCGCATGGCCGAGGTCTTCGGGGACCTCGACAAGGCCGACCGGGTCTCCGTCGTGGTGCCCGGCGTCGACACCAATCTGCTCACCTTCGAGCGGACGTACCGCAAGTACACCGCCCCGGTGGGCATGGCCAAGGCGCTGTACGCCGCGGAGCGCGAGGCCAGCCCGCGCACGCGTACGGCCGTGATCGCCTGGGCCGACTACACGGCGCCCGTCGGCATCGGTGTGGACGCCGCGACGGCGATGCGGGCCGACGACGGCTCGGTGCGCCTCGACGCCCTGGTGCGCGCGCTGCCCGGACGCTCCCCCGTCGCGCTCTACTGCCACAGCTACGGCTCCGTGGTCTGCGGTGTCGCGGCGCACCGACTCCCGTCCCGGGTCCAGGACATCGCCGTCGCCGGCAGCCCCGGCATGCGCGCCGACAAGGCTTCCCAGCTGGGCACG
This sequence comes from Streptomyces odontotermitis, assembly GCF_050510915.1. Classification (NCBI taxonomy): domain Bacteria; kingdom Bacillati; phylum Actinomycetota; class Actinomycetes; order Kitasatosporales; family Streptomycetaceae; genus Streptomyces; species Streptomyces odontotermitis. The sequence continues at coordinate 795,537 of NZ_JBNJLS010000001.1, forward strand.
CACGCACGGATCTGGGCCACCCGCGACGGCGACGACTGGATCGCGGACGTGCCCAACATGGAGGTCGGCGGGCTCGGACACGGTGCCGACCCCGTGTCCGACGGCTTCGGCGCGCGGGTGCTGTCCGCGACGGGCGCCGTCGGCCACACCGGCTATTTCACGCCGGGCACGGAAAGCCTCACCAACTTCGCCGAGATCGGCACCGGTTCCTACGACTCCGTGCAGTGCGCGAGCAGGGATGACGCCTGCCGGGAGGGTTTGTCCGGTGGGTCTGCGGCCTGACGCGCGTAGAAATCGATGAAACAGCGGCCCGCCGCAGGAGGGACGGAGGCGCGCGTGCCGCCTACGATGAGCCGCATGGGTGACGTACTGGCCGGATTTCATGCCGCCTGGGAGTTCGAGTCCGACTCCGTGCTCATCCGCTTCGAACGGGGAATCCGCACGCCGAAGCTCTTCCAGGCGCTCGGCGAACGCCGCATCCCCCTCGAGGCGATCGCGGCGGTGACGCTCACGCCCGGCAAGCGCGGGACGGTCGTCCTGCACGCCGTGCCGAGACCGGGAGCGGATCCGCTGATGGAGGCCGCGGCCGGACAGCTCAAGGACGGCTGCGACCCCTACCGCCTGGTGCTGCCCGCCGAGCGGGAGACCCTCGCCGAGTACTACGCCGACGAGCTGCGGGCCCAGCTCCCGCCCGGGAGCTCCGAGCCCACGGACCGCTATCTGGTGACCGCGCCGGAGGCTCCGCTGCAGTTCAAGGCGTACGACGGGAAGGCGTCCTTCGACGGCAAGTCGGTGAGCTTCCGCTGGTTCTGGACCGGCGCCTCCTCGGCGAAGTGGAAGGCCGGTGACCAGAACTTCCTGGTCACCGACATCAGCGGCATCGAGTGGCGCTCGCCCGAGGTCTTCGAGGGGCATCTGCGGCTGCTGCCCCGCGAGACTCCGGCCGGCGGCCAGGCCGCGCAGGCGGACCAGGACCCGGCGGCCGTGGTCTTCGGCCTCGGCTACGGCCCGGTCCACGAGTCGCTGCCGTTCGCGGCGTCGGTGCTGTCGGCGGTGCGGACCTGTGGCCCCGCCCTGACGCCCGGCGCGAGCACGGTCCCGAGTGCCACCCCGGCCGTGCGCCGCGACCCCGCGGACATCGCCGAGCGCATCCGGCACCTGGGCGAGCTGCACCAGGCGGGGCTGCTCACGGACGAGGAGTTCACGACGAAGAAGGCCGAGCTGCTCGCCGAGCTGTGAGTGCTCCTACCTGGCTCATACCTGGGTAGGGGGTCGGGTCCGGCTCTCCGGTATGACGGCGGGCCGGGCGGTTCATGCCTAGTCTGATCACGCCATGAGCAGCACATCGACACCTCGCGGGCACGGCCCCGACCACGACAGCAACCACGATCACGACCCCGCCCCGCCGGCGTCCGAGCCGGAGGGGGCCCGGGCCGCCCGACGGCATGCCGCCACCGCCCTCCGCGAGGGACTGGGCGCGCTGGGCGCCGCCCTGGCAGCACCCCCGGTCCGCTCCGAGCCCCTGCTCGCGCGGGCGCAGCAGCGGTGGGTGCGCCTGTTGCCGTACGTGATCGTGCTCGGCTTCACCCTCGCACTGCTCCCCGTCACGGTGACGGTCCTGACGCAGGACTACAAGGTCAACGGCGCGATCGCGGGCGCCCTGGCCTCGGCCCAGTCCCTGCCGCTGCTCCTCGCTCTGACCCAGCCGCTGCTGGCCTGGCGGATCGTCTTCGCCGCCGATGTCCTGGGCGGCTTCCTGATCATGAATGCCCCGGGTCTGGACGGCCGGTCCTGGCCCTGGACGCCCATGGTGGTGGTCGGCTACCTGCTCCTCATGGTCCTCCTGGGCCTGCGCGAGAGGCGCCGCACGCTGTTCACCGTGTGGTTCGCCACCGGGGCCGCCGGGCTCCTCTTCGAGCTGGTCTCGGGCGAGCGGAGTGACGGCATCAATCTGCTGCTCTTCGTGCTGAGCGGGGTCGCTCTCCTCGTCTCCGGCACCCTGCGGGAGCGCGGTGACGCCGAGCGCAGACTCGTCGAGCAGGAGACCATCAGCGAGGCCGAGCGCTCCCGCCGCACGCTGCTGGAGGAACGGGCGCGCATCGCCCGGGAGTTGCACGACGTCGTCGCCCACCACATGTCCGTGATCACCGTGCAGGCGGACTCCGCGCCCTACCGTCTGGACGGTCTGCCCCACCCGGTCCGCGCGGAGTTCGAGAGCATAGCGGCGAGCGCCCGTGAGTCCCTCACGGAGATGCGGCGGCTGCTGGCCGTGCTGCGCAGCGAGGAGGCCGCGGGCGACCTGGCCCCGCAGCCGGGGCTCGACCGGCTGCCGCACCTGGTGGAGGCGACCGTGCGGGCCGGCATCCCGGTCGATCTGTCGCGCCCCGAGCTCGCGGTGCTCCGACAGCTGGCCGACGTCTCCCCGGCCGTGGACCTGTCGGCGTACCGCATCGTCCAGGAGGCCCTGTCGAACGTGATCCGGCACGCCCCCGGTGCCCGCACGGAGATCACGCTCACCCTGGACGCCGACCGCCTCCTGATTCTCGTGGTCAACGGCCCGCCGACGGAGCGGCCCGCCCCGCTGGAGGGCGACGGCACCGGTCACGGGCTCGTCGGCATGAAGGAGCGCGTACGGTTGGTCGGCGGCACGGTCGACGTCGGCCCGCTGCCCGACGGCGGCTTCCGAGTGGCGGCCCGACTCCCCCTCCTCGAAAAGGACTCCGGCACCGCATGACCATCCGCGTGATCATCGTCGACGACCAGGCCATGGTGCGGGCGGGGTTCGCCGCGCTGCTGTCGGCGCAGAGCGACATCGACGTCGTGGGCCAGGCGCCGGACGGCAAACAGGGCGTCGAGGTGAGCCGCAGCACGCACCCCGACGTGGTGCTGATGGACGTCCGCATGCCGGAGATGGACGGACTGGCCGCGACCCGCGCCCTGTTGGACCCGCCGCCCGGCGTGGTGCACCTGCCGAAGGTCCTGATGCTCACCACCTTCGACGCCGACGACTACGTGTACGAGGCGCTGCGCGCCGGTGCCTCCGGCTTTCTGCTCAAGGACGCCCCGCCCGCCGATCTGATCTCCGCGGTACGGGTGGTGGCGGCCGGCGAGGCGCTGCTCGCCCCCTCGGTGACGCGACGTCTGATCGCGGACATCGCCCAGCGCAAGCCACCCCTGCGCAAGGACCCGGCGCTGCGGCTCAACGGTCTGACGCCGCGTGAGACCGAGGTGCTGGAGCTGATCGCCCGGGGCCTGTCCAATCAGGAGATCGCCGAGCGCCTGATCCTCGCCGAGCAGACGGTGAAGACCCACATCGGGCGGGTCCTCGCCAAGCTCGATCTGCGCGACCGCGCCCAGGCCGTGATCTTCGCGTATGAATCGGGCCTGGTCACGCCGGGCGGGCAGTAGCCACCCCCTACTCCGGTATGAGTCCCGGATACCCCGGTATCAGCTGAGAGTTGGCTCCGCGGTGTGACGTGCCGCGACAGATCGTCTTCCTACCTTTCGCTGCGTCAGGCCACAGCGCGCCACGCAGCAGGGAGGGAGACGAGCCATGCGCCGTCAGTCCGGGAAAGCCAAGACCGTACGAGCACCGCGGATTTCGCGGACTTCGCGGACGTCACGCCCGTCACGGACCTCGTGGAGGGGCCGCGGCAGGCGGACACTGGTCGCGGCGGCGCTCACCACGACGATCGTGGCGGGCACGGCGGGCTGGACCGTCGGCAATGAGCAAGAGCCGCTGACGGGCCCGCCGCCGGGCACGAGTTCCTGGCGCGCGGACCATGCGCTGGGCCGTGAGCTGCCGGATCCGGAGACGGCCACCCCGGACCGAGTCGCCCGCTTCTTCGACGCGTTGAGCCCCGCACAGCGGCGTTCCCTGGTGCGGCGGCATCCCTCGGTCGTCGGAAACCTGGACGGCGTCCCGACAGCCCTCAGATATGAGGCCAACTCCCTTGCGCTCAAGAAGGAGCGCGCGCGTGAGCAGAGCCGGGCGACCGACCCCGGGCTGACCCTCCAGGACCACGAGCACGCCCGCGCCCAGGTGGAGCGCTACGAGGAACTGCTGCGCCCAGGGCGCCGGATACTCGCCTTCGACCCGCGCGCGCGGGGCCAAGTGGCCGAGGTGTACGGGGACTTGGAGCGCGCCGAGCACGTGTCCGTCGTCGTCCCCGGCTCGGACATCGACCTGGACTCCTTCGACCGGACGACGGATGTGTACGGCACCCCGGCCGGCATGGCCCGCACCCTGCACGCGCAGGCGGGCGACCGCACGGCCGTGGTGGCGTGGGTGGGCTACACCACCCCGGTCGGCCTGGGCCCGGACGCGGCGACAGGGCGGCTCGCGGAGGCGGGTGCCCCGCGGCTCGCCCGCTTCGTCCAGGGTCTGACCGCGTCCGGCGCGCCCCGGCCCGCCGTGTTCTGCCACAGCTACGGCTCGGTGGTGTGCGGCCTGGCCGCGCCCCGGCTGCCCGCCGCCGACCTGGTGGTGCTCGGCTCCCCCGGCATGCGCGCGGACAGCGTGGCCGAACTGCACACGACGGCCCGCGTCTGGGCCGCCCGGGACGACAGCGACTGGATCGCCAAGGTGCCGAACGTCGAGTTGTTCGGGCTCGGCCACGGCGAGGACCCGACGGACCCGGCCTTCGGCGCCCACCGGGTGCCCGCCGAGGACGCCCGAGGCCACACCGGCTACTTCGCCCCCGGCACCGACTCGCTGCGGGCCTTCACCGACATCGCCACGGGAGACGGCTCCTCCGTCCCCGTGGGCCCCTGACCCACCGGAGAACTTCGATGAACGCCACCGTCGAGCGCGACACCAGAGCCGACGTCCGCACCAAGCCGGGCCCCCAGGGCAAGACCGGTCCGAGGGGCGCCCTGCGCACGGCAGCCGCGGCCATAGAGGCGAAGACGCCCGCGCACCGCGACCGGGCCGTGGACGGACTCCGGGCGCTCGCCCTCCTCGCCGTGCCGATCGGGCACTGGATGCTCGGCGGCTTCACCCGCGACCCGGGCGGCGCCCTGCACAACACGAGTCCGCTCGCCTCGTTCGGCTTCTTCGCGCCCCTGAGTTGGGTGCTGCAGATGCTGGGGATCTTCTTCCTCGTCGGCGGGTACGCCGCCACGCTGTCGTACCGCAGGGCGACGGCGCGTGGTGAGTCCACGGGCCGCTGGCTGCGCGGGCGACTCGTCCGCCTCGGCCGTCCGGTGCTCGGCGTGACGGCGGTGTGGGCGGCACTGCTGCCGGTGCTCCACACACTGGGGGTGCCGGGCACGACGCTGCGGACCGCCTCGACGCTGGTGATACAACCCCTGTGGTTCGTGGGCGTGTACACGGTGATCACCGCGCTCACGCCCTGGTGCATCCGTGCGGCCCGGAGATTCGAGGGCTGGGCCGCCGCGCCCCTGCTGGGCTCGGTCGCCGTGGTCGACTTCCTGCGGTACGGCCCGTTCGCCGCCGCGATGCCCTCGTGGCTCAGCTTTCTGAATCTCCTGCCGGGCTGGCTGTTCGCCTACCAACTGGGCGTCAGCTGGGGCGAGAAGAGGCTCGGCAGGCGCGGCGCCTGGCTGCTGCTCGTCGGGGGCACGGCGCTGTTCGCGGCGCTGCTGCTCGTCTGCCACTACCCGGCGTCGATGGTCGGCGTCCCGGGCGAGGTCCGGACGAACTCGCATCCGCCGTCGCTCCTCGTCCTCGCCCTCGCGGCCGCACAGAGCGGGGCGGCGATCCTGCTGCGCGACCGGATCGGCCGGCTGTTGCGCAGGCCGCTGCTGTGGGCGCCGGTGGTCGTCATCAACCTGTCGGCGATGACGATCCTCTGCTGGCATCAGACGGCGCTGCTGGCCGCGGCCGTGCCGGGGGCGGTGTTCGGCGCGGTGCCGGGCCTGACCAGCGGCCCGGACACGCTCGGCTGGATACTCGCGCGGCTGCTCTGGCTCCCGGTCTTCGCGGGTCTGCTGATCCTGATAGGGCGGTACGCACGCGGCTTCGAGGGCCCTTGGAAGCGTGCGACGCACGCGCGGCGGGCGCTCGCCGCGCTGCTCGCCGCCGGGTTCGCGGTGTTCGCGCTGGGGCTTGCGTGACCAGCGTGTTCCGCGAGCCCGGCGGGTGGCTCCCGTCCGCTGTGCTACTCGCGTCCGGCCGAGGTGAACGTCATGTCGGCGTAGCGGTCGCCCGCGACCTGGGAGGCGATGGGGGCGAGCGCCGAGAGCTCGGCGTCGGTGAGCCGGATGCGCGTGGCCGCGGTGTTCTCCTCGACGCGGGTGCGCTTGCGGGTGCCGGGGATCGGGATGACCGGGAGCTGGTGGATGTCGGCCTGCTGCTGCACCCAGGCGAGGGCGATCTGGCCGAGGCTCGCTCCGTGCGCCTCGGCGACGGTGCGGACGGGGTCCAGGAGAGCCACGTTGGCGAGGGCGTTGTCGCCGGTGAAGCGGGGCTGCTGGCGGCGGAAGTCGTCCTGGCCGAGCTCCTTGTCGGCGCTGATGAACGAGCCCGTCAGGAAGCCACGGCCGAGCGGCGAGTACGGGACGAGGGCGACGCCCAGTTCGGCCGCGGCCGGTACGACGCCCCGCTCGATGTCGCGGCTGAAGAGCGACCACTCCGACTGGAGGGCGGCGATGGGGTGCACGGCGTGGGCGGCGCGCAGTTCGGAGCCGGTGACCTCGCTGAGGCCGAGGTGCTTGACCTTGCCCGCGGCGACGAGTTCGGCCATGACGCCGACCGTCTCCTCGATCGGCACCTTCGGGTCGCGGCGGTGCATGTAGTAGAGGTCGATGGCCTCGACGCCCAGGCGGCGCAGGCTGGCGTCGACGCAGGCGCGGATGTAGTCCGGGTCGTTCCTGATGATGCGCTTCGTCGAGTCGTCCGGGTCGATGGCGAGGGCGAACTTGGTGGCGAGGACGACCTCGTCGCGGTGGGCCTTGAGGAAGGGGGCGAGGAACTTCTCGTTCTCTCCGGCCGCGTAGGCGTCGGCGGTGTCGTAGAAGGTGACGCCGAGTTCCAGCGCGCGCTCCAGGGTGACGCGGGCCTCGTCGGCGTCCGTGGGGCCGTAGGCGAAGCTCATGCCCATGCAGCCGAGTCCCTGGACGCCGACTTCGGGGCCGCCCGCGCCGAGGCGTGCGGTGGGGATGGGGGCCGTCGCGTCCGTGGTGTTCCGCTCAGCGGTCATCGGTGGTCAGTGCCTCTCCGGTGCCTGCTCGGCGCCAGCGTAGATGTTGATCTTGTAGTCGAGCACGGCGAGCGCGTCCTGGAGTTCGGCGATCCGCGCGCGGACGTGGTGCCGGGTCTCTTCGAGGAGGCCGTGCCGTTCGGCGAAGTTGTCCGGGCCCTCGCGGACCAGCTCGGCGTAGCGGACCATGCCCGCCACGGGCATGCCGGTCAGCCGGAGCTTGCCGACGAGGGACAGCCAGTCGAGGTCACGGTTGCGGTAGCGGCGCTGGCCCGTGTGCGAGCGGTCGACGTGGGGCATGAGCCCGATCCGCTCGTACCAGCGCAGGGTGTGCGCGGTCAGACCGGTGTAGGCGACCACCTCGCTGATCGTGTAGTGGTCCTGCCCGTCCGGGCGCGGGTGCGGTGCGGGCTCCGCGGCGCAGGCGTCGACCGTGGTGGGCGTGGCCGGTCCCGGGGCGGGCGTGGCTGCTGCGAGGCTCTCCATCACCGTCATGACCGTCACGCTAGAGCCTTGGAGTGCACTCCAAGCAAGAGGGTTCGGGGAAATCGGGAGGACGTCTCACGGCCCGGTCACTACGGTGCCGACCATGAGCCACTCACGCGACACCACCCCGGTTCCCGTCCGGCGGGCCACGCCCGACGACGCCGAGGAGGTGCTCAGGCTGCGCCAGGTGATGATCGACTCGGTCTTCGCCGCGGACGGCTCCACGGACTGGCACGCGGAGTCGCTGACCACGGTGCGGCGCCGACTGGCCGACGGGGACGGGGAGTTCGTGGCGTTCGTGATCGACCATCCGCAGCGGCCCGGGGTCCTGGCGGCGCTGGTCGCGGGGACCGTCGAGTACCGCATCGGGCGCGCGGGCAACCCGCACGGCAAGCTCGGGCACGTGTTCAGCGTGGCGACCGATCCCGATCAGCGGCGGCGCGGATACGCACGGGCCTGCATGGAGGCGGTGCTCGACTGGTTTCGCGAGCAGGGGGTGCCCAGCATCGATCTGAACGCGTCGACCGAGGCGGAGCCGCTCTACGCCTCGCTCGGCTTCGTCCGCAAGCCCGACCCCTCGATGCGGCTGAACTTCTAAGGCTTAGGCTCGGGGACATGCAGAGCCTGGCGTTGATCGAGAACTGGCCGGTACCGACCGCGGCCGCCGCCGTCGTCCGCGCGGACGGAACCGTCGTCGGCAGCCGTGGACCCACGGGACAGCGGTTCGCCCTCGCCTCGGTGACCAAGCCGATCGCGGCGTACGCGGCGCTCGTCGCGTACGAGGAGGGTGCGATCGAGCTGGACGAGCCGGCCGGCCCCGAGGGGTCGACGGTCCGTCATCTGCTGGCACACACCAGCGGGCTCGCCTTCGACGAGCACCGGGTGATGTCGGAGCCGGGCACGCGGCGGCTGTACTCGAACGCCGGGTTCGAGGTGCTCGGGGATCACCTCGCCAAGGCGACGGACATCTCCTTCGCGGAGTATCTGCGCCAGGCGGTGCTCGAGCCGCTGGGGATGTCCTCGACCTCGCTGGAGGGCGGTGCGTCGCCCGCCAAGGACGGGGTGTCGAGCGTCGACGACCTGGTGCGGTTCGCGGCCGAGGTGCAGGCGCCCCGGCTGCTCGACCCGCGGACCGTGGCCGAGGCGATGTCGGTGGTGCACCCGGGCCTCAAGGGCGTGCTGCCGGGGTACGGGCACCAGAATCCGAACGACTGGGGGCTCGGCTTCGAGATCCGGGACTCCAAGTCGCCGCACTGGACGGGGAGTTCCTCGTCGCCGCGGACGTTCGGGCACTTCGGGCAGGCCGGGACGTTCCTGTGGATCGACCCGGACGCGGGGGCCGCGTGCGTGGCGCTCACGGACCGGGCGTTCGGGCCGTGGGCGGCCGAGGTGTGGCCTGCGTTCACCGACGCGGTGCTCGCCGAGCTGCGGGGCTGAGCCCCCGCCCCATCCCCAGACGCCCGGACCTCGGACCTCGGACCCACCGTCGGCCTCAGCCCGTCATCTCCCAGAGCAGCAGCTCCGCCGGGCCGCCGCCCGTCGCCACCGCCGCGAGGCCCTCGGCGTCGGTGATGCGGGCCGAGTCGCCGGGCTCAAGCAGGTCGCCGTCGAGCGAGGTGCCGAGCGCCACCGCGCCCCGCACCACGTGCGCATAGACGAAAGGGGCGTCGGGGAGCGCGGTGCGCTCGCCCGGGGCGAGGCGGCGGGGGTGCAGCAGGGCGCCCGCGGCCGGGACGGCGTACGGGGTGGAGTCGGCGATGCCGCGGACGATCTCGTAGTGCGGTTCGCCGCCGGGTGCGAGGGGGGACAGCCACATCTGGACGAAGGTCAACGGGCGGTCGCCGTCGTTGCGTTCGACGTGGCGGACGCCGCCGCCCGCGCTCAGCCGCTGCACGTCGCCGGGGCCGACCACCGACTCGTGCCCCTGTGAGTCGCGGTGCGTCAGCTCGCCCTCGACGACCCAGGTCACGATCTCGGTGTGGCTGTGCGGGTGCTCGTCGAAGCCCGCGCCGGGGGCGAGCCGCTCCTCGTTGCAGGCCAGGATCGCGCCGAAGCGGAGGTTGTCGGGGTCGTAGTACGGCCCGAAGGAGAAGGCGTGGAGGGACTCGATTCCGGCCGCCGTCTCGCCGCCGCGGTACCGGTCGCCGGAGCGACGTACTTCAATCACGCACCCCACGGTAGACCCGGCCCCGCACAGCACCGTCCGGATAAGGCAGTCTTGTCCCCGTGCCCGAACCCTCTGCGAACGAAGCCCACCAGGAGTCCACCCCGGACGGACCGGCAGCCCACCGCTCCGCCCACCCGCACGCCGCGACCCTGAAGCGCCTCGAGAAGTCGTCCGGCAGCCTCGCGGCGCAGGCCATCGCGCGCATGGACGAGACCCTGTCCTGGTACCGGGCCATGCCACCGGAGAACCGCTCCTGGATCGGCCTGGTCGCGCAGGCCGGTATCGCCGCCTTCACCGAGTGGTTCCGGCACCCGGACGCCCCCCAGGCGATCTCCACCGATGTCTTCGGCACCGCGCCCCGCGAGCTGACCAGGGCGATCACGCTGCGCCAGACCGTGGAGATGGTGCGTACGACGATCGAGGTCATGGAGTCCGCGATCGACGAGGTCGCGGCACCCGGTGACGAATCGGTGCTGCGCGAGGCGCTGCTCGTCTACGCCCGCGAGATCGCCTTCGCGACGGCGCAGGTGTACGCGCAGGCCGCCGAGGCCCGCGGCGCCTGGGACGCCCGGCTCGAGTCCCTGGTCGTCAACGCCGTGCTGTCGGGCGAGGCCGACGAGGGCGCCGTGTCCCGGGCCGCCGCACTCGGCTGGAACTCACCGGAGCATGTGTGCGTGGTGCTCGGCACCGCCCCGGACGGCGACAGCGAGCTGACCGTGGAGGCCATCCGCCGGGCCGCGCGCCACGCCAAGCTGCAGGTCCTGACGGGGGTGCTCGGCGACCGGCTCGTCGTCATCGCGGGCGGCAACGACAACCCGCTGCACGTCGCGAAGTCCCTGATCGGGCCGTATGCGGCCGGGCCCGTGGTGGCCGGGCCCATCGTTCCCGACCTGCTCGCCGCCACCCGGTCCGCGCAGGCCGCGGCCGCCGGGCTCAAGGCGTGCGCAGCCTGGCAGGACGCCCCGCGCCCGGTGCTCGCGGACGATCTCCTGCCGGAGCGCGCGATCGCCGGGGATCCCTCCGCCAGGGAACAGTTGGTGGAGGAGATCTACAGACCGCTGGAGGAGGCGGGCTCCGCGCTCCTGGAGACGCTCAGCGTGTACCTGGAGCAGGCGAGCAGCCTCGAAGGGGCGGCCCGGATGCTCTTTGTGCATCCCAATACCGTGCGCTACCGGCTTCGACGTGTGACTGACGTCACCGGATGGTCGCCGTCCGATGTGCGCTCCGCGTTCACGCTGCGGATCGCGCTGATCCTGGGACGTCTGGCCGACGGGGATCCCCAGCCGTAGCATTTTGTCGGGGACCTACAATTCCCCCAGCCGTTCTTCGTCCCTGTCCCCACGGGCGGGTCCCACCGCCCACAAGAGAGAGTGTGAGAGTGCTCGTACTCGTCGCTCCCGGCCAAGGCGCTCAGACGCCCGGCTTCCTGACCCCCTGGCTCGACCTCCCCGGCGCCGCCGACCGCCTCGCCGCGTGGTCCGACGCCATCGGTCTCGACCTCGCCCACTACGGCACGCAGGCCGACGCGGACGCCATCCGCGACACCGCCGTGGCCCAGCCCCTGCTGGTCGCCGCCGGTCTGCTCTCCGCCGGGGCACTCAGTGACACCCTCGCCGAGCACGCCCCGGGCGCCGTCGCCGGGCACAGCGTCGGCGAGATCACGGCCGCCGCGTGGGCCGGCGTACTCACGGACGACGCGGCCCTGGGACTCGTACGCAAGCGCGGTCTGGCCATGGCCGAGGCCGCCGCCGTCACGCAGACCGGCATGGCCGCGCTGCTCGGCGGCGACCCGGACGTCACCGTCCCGCACCTGGAGAAGCTCGGCCTGACCCCCGCGAACGTGAACGGCGCGGGCCAGATCGTCGCCGCCGGCACCGCCGAGCAGCTCGCCGCGCTGGTCGAGGACAAGCCCGAGGGCGTCCGCAAGGTCGTGCCGCTCAAGGTCGCGGGCGCGTTCCACACGCACCACATGGCCCCGGCCGTGGCGACCCTGGAGGCGGCGGCCAAGGAGCTCGCCCCCGCGGACCCGAAGCTCACCTACGTCTCGAACCGTGACGGCCGCGCCGTCGCGAGCGGTGCCGAGGTCGTGTCCCGCCTGGTCGGCCAGGTCGCCAGCCCGGTCCGCTGGGACCTGTGCATGGAGACCTTCCAGGAGATGGGCGTCACGGCGCTCATCGAGGTGTGCCCCGGCGGCACCCTGACCGGTCTCGCCAAGCGGGCCCTCAAGGGCGTCAAGACCCTCGCACTCAAGACCCCCGACGACCTCGACGCCGCCCGCGCGCTCATCGCCGAGACCGCCGAGGCATCCGACGACGCATCCGCCGCCGCCGCGGCGGGAGCCTGACAAGGAGCCGGAAGCATGGCGAAGATCAAGCCCAGCCAGGGCGCCCCGTACGCCCGGATCATGGGCGTCGGCGGCTACCGGCCGACCCGGGTCGTGCCGAACGAGGTGATCCTCGAGACGATCGACTCGTCCGACGAGTGGATCCGCTCCCGCTCCGGCATCGAGACCCGCCACTGGGCCTCGGACGAGGAGACCGTCGCGGCGATGTCCGTCGAGGCGTCCGGCAAGGCGATCGCGGACGCGGGCATCACGCCCGAGCAGATCGGTGCCGTGATCGTCTCGACCGTCTCGCACTTCAAGCAGACCCCGGCGATCGCCACCGAGATCGCGGACAAGATCGGCGCGGGCAAGCCCGCCGCCTTCGACATCTCCGCCGGCTGCGCGGGCTTCGGCTACGGCCTGACCCTCGCCAAGGGCATGGTCGTCGAGGGCTCCGCCGAGTACGTCCTGGTGATCGGCGTCGAGCGGCTCTCGGACCTCACGGACCTGCACGACCGTGCGACGGCCTTCCTGTTCGGTGACGGCGCGGGCGCCGTCGTCGTCGGCCCCGCCAAGGAGCCGCGGATCGGCCCGACCGTCTGGGGCTCGGAGGGCGACAAGTCCGAGACGATCAAGCAGACCGAGTCCTGGGAGGCGTTCCGCAACGGCGGCGCTCCCGACAAGTTCCCTGCCATTACGCAGGAGGGCCAGGCGGTGTTCCGCTGGGCCGTGTTCGAGATGGCGAAGGTCGCCCAGCAGGCGCTGGACGCGGCCGGAATCACCGCGGACGACCTGGATGTCTTCATCCCGCACCAGGCCAACGAGCGGATCATCGACTCGATGGTGAAGACTCTGAAACTGCCGGAACACGTCACGGTCGCCCGCGACGTGCGCACCACCGGTAACACCTCGGCCGCCTCGATCCCGCTCGCCATGGAGCGGCTCCTGGCGACCGGCGAGGCGAGGAGCGGCGACACAGCGCTGGTCATCGGCTTCGGGGCGGGTCTCGTGTACGCCGCCACGGTCGTTACCCTCCCCTAGGCATCAGTTCGGATCACCCGATCCGGACGGAAGCCATCACAACCCTCTCGATACATACCGAAGGAGCGCCAACATGGCCGCCACTCAGGAAGAGATCGTCGCCGGTCTCGCCGAGATCGTGAACGAGATCGCCGGGATCCCCGTTGAGGACGTCCAGCTGGACAAGTCCTTCACCGACGACCTGGACGTCGACTCGCTGTCCATGGTCGAGGTCGTCGTCGCCGCCGAAGAGCGCTTCGACGTCAAGATCCCCGACGACGACGTCAAGAACCTCAAGACGGTCGGCGACGCCACGAAGTACATCCTCGACCACCAGGCCTGAGCCACTTTCCCGTAAGGGAACGCCGGCCGAGCCAGCCGCCACCCGGCGGTGGCGCCGCCTCATCCGCACGCTCTCTAACCGTGGAGAAAGAATTCCAGTGAACTCGACCAATCACACTGTGGTCGTCACCGGTATCGGCGCAACCACACCGCTGGGTGGCGACGCAGCCTCGACCTGGGAGGGCCTGATCGCCGGCCGCTCCGGCATCAGCCTCCTCGAGCAGGAGTGGGCCGCCGAGCTGCCCGTGCGCATCGCCGGCCAGATCGCCGTCGAGCCGACGGAGACCATCCCGCGTCCGCAGGCCCGCAAGCTGGACCGCTCGGCCCAGTTCGCGCTCGTCGCCGCCTACGAGGCGTGGAAGGACGCGGGCTTCGAGGGCAAGGCGGGCGAGGAGACGGCCGTCGACCCCGACCGCCTCGGCGCGGTCATCGCCTCCGGCATCGGCGGCGTGACGACCCTCCTCGACCAGTACGACGTGCTCAAGGAGAAGGGCGTACGCCGCGTCTCCCCGCACACCGTGCCGATGCTCATGCCCAACTCCCCCGCCGCCAACGTCGGCATCGAGCTGAACGCCCGCGCCGGTGTGCACACTCCGGTCTCGGCGTGCGCGTCGGGCGCGGAGGCCATCGGCTACGCGATCGAGATGATCCGCACCGGCCGTGCGGACGTCGTGGTCGCGGGCGGCACGGAGGCGGCCATCCACCCGCTGCCGATCGTCGCGTTCGGCAACATGATGGCGATGTCCAAGAACAACGACGACCCGCAGGGCGCCTCGCGTCCCTACGACGTCGACCGCAACGGCTTCGTCCTCGGCGAGGGCGCGGGCGTGGTCGTCCTGGAGTCCGAGGAGCACGCCAAGGCCCGCGGCGCCAAGATCTACGCGGAGGCCATCGGCCAGGGCATCTCGGCCGACGCCCACCACATCACGCAGCCCGAGCCGACCGGCACCGGAATCGCGGCGGCCGTGCAGCACCTGCTGGACAACACGGGCCTCAAGCCCGCCGAGATCGTGCACGCCAACGCGCACGCGACCTCGACCCCGCAGGGCGACATCGGTGAGATCCGCGCGCTGCGCAAGGTCCTCGGTGACGACCTCGACCACGTCGCGATCTCCGCGACGAAGTCGATGACCGGTCACCTCCTGGGCGGCGCGGGCGGCATCGAGACCGTCGCCACGGTCCTCGCCCTGAAGAACCGCATCGCTCCGCCGACGATCAACATCGACAACCTCGACCCCGAGGCCGACGCCGACATCGTCCGGGGCGAGGCGCGAGCTCTGCCCGAGGGCACCATCGCGGCGCTGAACGACTCGTTCGGCTTCGGCGGACACAACGTGGTGCTCGCCTTCCGCAGCGTCTGACGGCGCACCAGCAGTACGTAAGCGAAAGGGCCCCCACCATCCGGTGGGGGCCCTTTCGCACGGGTCAGACCACTTGGTGCAGCCACCGCACCGGCGCGCCCTCTCCCGCGTACCGGAAGGGCTCCAGTTCGTCGTCCCAGGGCTTGCCGAGGAGCTTGGCGAGCTCGGCCTCCAGGACGCTCTCGCCCTGCTGGGCGCGGGTGAGCGCGGCGCGGAGGCGGTCCTCGGGGATCAGGATGTCGCCGTGGATGCCGGTGACGGCGTGGAAGATGCCGAGTTCGGGCGTGGCGCTGTAGCGCTCGCCCTCGGCGGTGGCGCAGGGCTCGGCCGTGACCTCGAAGCGCAGCAGGTGCCAGCCGCGCAGCGCGGAGGCGAGCTTGGAGGCCGTGCCCACCGAGCCCTGCCAGGAGAACTCGGATCTCCAGGTGCCCGGCGCCGCGGGCTGCCGGATCCAGTCAAGGCTGACGCGCGCGCCGAGTACGCCCGCGACTGCCCATTCGACGTGCGGGCACAGCGCGCGGGGCGCGGAGTGCACGTACAGAACTCCACGTGTCGTCACCGGGACCTCCAGTGTGGGTCGAGGTTCGCCTTCCCCAGCGGCCTCGCGCCCGTGCCGAGCAATTGTTCCCAGATACTAGATAAACACTAGAAAAAAGGGACAGATGTGACGTGATGTAATTTAGCGGAACCAGGTAAGCGGGGTGCCACTGGGTGGCGAGGCTACCGTGCGGCGGGACAAGGAGTGTGACGTACCGTCGGTCCGATGGCCCGGAATCGCCCAGGTTTCACTCGCAGGGACCGCATGGCCACGGGGTGTACGACACCATGGCCGTGCGGCGATGTCGAGGTTGTCGACAGAGGGGACGGTAGGGGATGCGGAACCTGCGGTACCGCGTGCGCGGCGTCATCACCACCGTGACGGCTGCGCTGCTCGGCGCCGGGGCGCTCACCGCGTGTGACGCCACCGGCGACAACTCCCCCGGCCCCCAAGGTTCCTCGGCCCACCGGCCGTCCCCCAAGCCCACCCCGACGTGGGACACGAGCCCGCGCTCCGTCGCCGCCGTCGGCGACTCCATCACGCGCGGCTTCGACGCCTGCTCGGTGCTCTCCGACTGCCCCGAGGTGTCCTGGGCCACCGGCTCGGACGCCGGGGTGAAGAGCCTCGCCGTGCGGCTGCTCGGCAAGGATCGGGCGGCGAAGCACAGTTGGAACTACGCGCGCACCGGCGCCCGCATGTCGGATCTGACCGGGCAGGTCGAACAGGCCGCCGCCAAGCGGCCCGAGCTGCTCACGGTGATGGCGGGCGCCAACGACGCGTGCCGGTCCTCCGCCGACCAGATGACCTCCGTCTCCGAGTTCCGCGCCGACTTCGAGGATGCGCTGCGGGCGCTGCGCCGCGAGCTGCCCAAGACGCAGGTGTACGTGGCGTCGGTGCCGGACCTGAAGCGGCTCTGGTCGCAGGGGCGCGCCAACCCGCTGGGCAAGCAGGTGTGGAAGCTGGGCATCTGCTCCTCGATGCTGGCCGACGCGGACGCGATGGACGCCAAGGCGACGCAGCGCAGGGCCTCCGTGCAGGACCGGGTGGTCGCGTACAACGAGGTCCTCAAGGACGTCTGCGCCAAGGACAAGCGCTGCCGTTACGACGGCGGGGCGGTCTTCGACTACCGCTTCGACGGCGATCAGTTGAGCCACTGGGACTGGTTCCACCCCAGCAAGGACGGCCAGTCGCGGCTCGCGGCGCTCGCGTACCGGGGGATCACCGCGAAGGAGCCCCTCGCTTAGGCTGCCCGGCTCGTTCCTCGCATAGGGTCGCGATCATGCGCAGTGAACTCTTCGGCACGCTTCCCGACGGCACGCCCGTGCACCGCTGGACGCTGGAGCGTGGCGGAACGCGGGTGCGGGTCCTCACGTACGGCGGGATCGTGCAGTCCGTGGAGGTCCCGGACGGGCAGGGGGAGGTCGCGGGGATCGCGCTGGGGTTCGCGGAGCTCGGCGGGTATCTGGAGCACCCGGGGCCCTACTTCGGGGCGCTGGTGGGGCGGTACGCGAACCGGATCGCGGGCGGGGTCTTCTCGCTCGACGGGGAGACGTACCGGCTCGCGCAGAACAACGGGCCCAACTCGCTGCACGGGGGCGAGTGCGGATTCGACAAGCGGGTGTGGGAGGCGGAGCCCGTCGGGGAGGACGGGGCGGAGGGCGCGGAGGGGGTGCGGCTTTCGCGGGTCAGCCCTGACGGGGAAGAGGGCTTCCCCGGGCGGCTCACCGTCTCGGCCACGTATCGGCTCGGGGAGGACGGGGCCCTCTCCCTCGCGTACGAGGCGCGGACGGACGCGCCGACCGTGGTGAGCCTCACCAACCACACGTACTGGAACCTCGCGGGGGCGGGGACGGGGAGTGCGCGGGGGCACGTGCTGCGCGTCGCGGCGGGGCGGTACACGCCGCTGGACTCGGTGCAGATCCCCACCGGGGAGTACGCGGAGGTGGCGGGGACGCGGTGCGACTTCCGGGAGGAGCGGGTGGTGGGGGCGGGGTACGACCACAACTTCGTGCTCGACAAGGGGGTCACGGAGGGGGCGGAGGCGGTGGCCGAGCTGTGTGACCCCTCGTCGGGGCGGGTGTTGAGCGTCGCCACCACCGAGCCGGGGCTGCAGCTCTATACGGCGGATCACTTCGGGGCGGGGCTGCCGTTCGCTCCGGGGGACGGGGTCGCGCTGGAGACGCAGCGGTTTCCCGACTCGCCGAATCAGGACGGGTTCCCCAGTGCGGTGCTGCGGCCTGGGCGTGTGTTCGCTTCGGAGACCGTGTATCGGTTCTCGGTGAGGTGAGGTGAGACACACGCGCCCCGGCCCGGCCGTCAGGTGCCGGGGCGGGGCGCGTGGTGTGCGAGGGCCGTCAGACGGTGATCTCCGCGCTGAGGCGGCGGTCCGTGAGCGACCGGCCCGCTTCCACATGGTACGAACCCGCCTGGTGTGACCAGGAGTTGGCCTTCTCGTCCCAGATCTCGAAGGCGCGGTGCGGGAGTTCGAGGGTCAGCTCCGCGCTCTCGCCGGGTGCGGCCTCCACCGTGGCGAAGGCGGCGAGCCGGCGCGCCGGGCGGGTGCTGTCGGGGGTGGTCGGGGCCACGTAGAGCTGGACCACCTCGCGGCCCGTGCGCGTGCCCGAGTTGCGGAGGGTGACGCGGGCCGTGGTGCCGACGACGGTCAGGGACTCGTACTCCCAGTCGGTGTAGCCGAGGCCGTGGCCGAAGGGGTACGTGGGGGTGGCGCCGGAGCGGTCCCAGGCCCGGTAGCCGATGAACGTGTCCTCTGTGTAGGAGAGTTCGCCGTTCGTGGGGGTGACGTCCGTGACCGGGGCGTCCGCCAGGGTGCCCCACGTCGTGGGGAGGCGGCCGCCCGGTTCCGCCGCGCCGAGGAGCACGTCCGCGAGCGCCGCGCCGCCCTCCTGCCCGGGGAACCAGCCGAGCAGCACCGCCGCCACCTCGTCGCGCCACGGAAGTTCCACCGGGGAGCCGGAGTTGACGACGACGACCGTACGGGGGTTGGCGGCTGCCACCGCGCGCACGAGGTCGTCCTGGCGGCCGGGCAGGCGCAGGTCCTGGCGGTCGAAGCCCTCGGACTCGACGCGTTCGGTGGTGGCGACGACGACCACGGCCGTGTCCGCGGCACGGGCGGCCGCCACCGCCTCGGCGATGAGCGCGTCGGCGTCGCGGCGCGGGCCGAGGTGGACGAAGGAGAACATGACCGCGGGCAGCGGCGGCGCGTACTCCTTGGCGAGGGTGTGCAGGAGCGAGACCTCGACCGGCCGCCCCTCGGTGAGTTCGACCTGGGCGCGCTCGGCGGAGGCGCCGAAGAAGGCTTCGAAGGGGTCGGCGTCCGGGCTCATGGCCTGGAATCCGTCGTAGTGGACCGTGCCGTCGACGGTCAGCCTGAAGGCGCCGAGGCCGCGGGTGCCGAAGGAGTGCGGGCCGCTCTCGCGCGGCGTGAACGTGCCGGTGACCTCGATGCTGTGCAGGGCCTCGTGGGTGACGCCGGCGGGCAGGTCGTCGCCGATCCACTGGACCTGGCCGGAGGGCAGGCTGCCGACGCCGAGCACGGTGCCGGACTCGTCGCGGCAGACGGCGCGCAGCTCGAACCCCTTGTCGGCGGGGGTGAGTTCCTCGCTCGGGTCGGCGCCGACCGAGTAGCTGAGGGCGCCCTCGGGCAGTGCGCCGGTGAGGCCGTCGAGCGGGGAGACGACGCGGGCCGGGAAGACGGTGGCGGAGCCGCCGCCGAGGACGCGGGCGTCGCGCGCGGCGGCACCGCTGAGCGCGATCGTGGCAGCGCCGTCCAGGGGCAGGGTCCCGCCCTCGTTGCGTACGAGGACGAAGGCGCGGCGGGCTATCTCACGGGCCAGGGCCTCGCCGTCGACCTCGGCCGGGAGCTCGCCGACGACCGGCTCGGCGCCGTCGAGGATGCCGACGCGGGCGGCGAGGCGGAGCACGTTGCGCACGGCCTCGTCGACGGTGGCCTCGGCGACCTGCCCCGCGCGCACGGCCGCGGCGAGCGGTTCGCCGTACACCGTCCGCGGGCCCGGCATGGCGACGTCGAGGCCGCCCTCGATGTCGCCGGTGGTGGAGCGGGCGGCCATCCAGTCGGAGACGTTGTAGCCGTCGAAGCCCCACTCGCCGCGCAGGACGTCGCCCACGAGGTAGCGGTGCTCGGTCATGGTCGTGCCGTTGACCTGGTTGTAGGCGGTCATGATGCCCCAGGGGTGGGCGTTCTCGACGATCGCTTCGAAGGGCGCCAAGTAGAGCTCGCGCAGGGCACGTTCGGAGACCAGGTTGTTCACGGTGAAGCGGTCGGTCTCGGCGTCGTTGGCGACGAAGTGCTTGACCGTCGTGCCGACGCCGCCGGACTGCACGCCCTGGACGTAGCCGCTGCCGATCTGCCCGGTCAGATACGGGTCCTCGCTGTACGCCTCGAAGTGGCGGCCGCCGAGCGGGGAGCGGTGCAGGTTGACGGTGGGCGCGAGCAGCACGTGGACGTGCTTCCGGCGGGCCTCCTGGGCGAGCAGCACGCCTGCCCTGCGGGCGAGTCCGGGGTCCCAGGTGGCGGCGAGCGCGGTCGGGGACGGCAGCGCGATCGACGGATCGTCGGCGGTCCAGCGCACGCCCCGGACGCCGATGGGGCCGTCCGACATCACGAGCGGCTTCAGGCCGATCTCGGGCAGCGCGTGCAGCGACCACATGTCCCGGCCGCCGAGCAGCCGCGCCTTGGCGTCCAGATCCAGCTTGCCGAGCGCGGCCTCGACCACGGCCTCGCGGGCGCGCTCGGCGTCCTGGTCGACCTGGGTGGGGCTGATTCCGGCACTGGTTACCGCCATGGCGGTGCCTCCTCGTTGAGTCCGTTCCGTGTCCCCGGTCCCTCCATCCTGCATCCGCTACCTGTGAAGCGGTAGGTTTCGTTATCTCCTCGTAATATGAAGGTGGCGTACGGTCCTCCGAGCAGGGGCGGAGGCGGAACGGGGCGAAGGGAAGGGGCTCAGGGCATGGCTGCGGTGCGGGCACGGAGCGAGGAGCGGCGGGCGGAGATCCTGCGCGCGGCGCTCGAGGTGATCGCGGAGCGGGGCTACCGGGGAGCGAGCCTCGGGGCGGTCGCCGAGCGGGTCGGCCTCACGCAGCAGGGCCTGCTGCACCACTTCCCCACCAAGGAGGCGCTGCTGGTCGCGGTCCTGGACGCGCGCGACCAGTGGGACGCGGTACCGGGCGGCGAGCTCCGCCTGGACCTGCTCGGCTCCCTCGTCGAGTACAACGCGATGCGCCCCGGCATCGTGCAGACCTTCTCGGCCCTGCTCGGCGAGAGCGTCACGGACGGGCATCCGGCGCGCGAGTTCTTCACCCGCCGCTACGAGACGGTGCGCGCGTCCTTCGCGGAGCTGCTGCGCGCCGAGTACGGGGACCGGCTGCCCGGGGGTCTGACCCCGGAGGCGGCGGCGCCGCTCCTGACGGCCGTGATGGACGGGCTCCAGTACCAGTGGCTGCTCGACCCGGAGTCGGTGGACATGCCCGGAGCCTTCGCGGACTTCCTCAAGCTGATTGCCCCGCAGGAGAGTTGACGGCCGCGACCACGTCGATCTCGATGAGGGCCTCGGGCCGGAAGAGGCGCGGCACCTCGACGGTGGTGCTCGTCGGCGGGGCGCCGGTCAGGTAGCGGGTGCGGACGGCGCCCTCGGCGATCTGGCCCGACACGTACAACAGGACGCCTCCGTCGTCGAGTTGGGCGCGGGCCACTCGGGCCCTCAGGGTGCGGGGGCGGTGGCGGGGTTGTCGAGGGTGACGTTCACGGGGTCTGCTTCTCCTGTTCGTGGCTCCTGCCCGGGTGGCGGCGGATCCGGGTGACGGCGTGGGCGATGTCCTCGTGGACGACGGCGGGGTCGGCGGCGGCCGCCTCGAAGTGGGCCAACACCGCTTCCATCGCCGGGAGTTGGACGGTCCCCGTGGCCAGGGCGACGTCCTTCACGGCGAGGTCGCTGCCGAAGTGGACGTCGGTGGCGAAGGCGCGGGCGACGGCGCCGCCGAGGGGTCCCCGGGCGAGGGCGTCCCGGGCGGTGGACTCGTCGAGGCCGAGGGCGTCGGCGAGCCGCATGGCCTCGGCGACCAGGGCGACGCCGCCGATCACCGCGGTGTTCACGACGAGCTTGAGGGCCGCGCCGGAGCCGAGCACCCCGGTGCGGGTGACGGACCCGAACCGCGACAGGACGGGCACGATCGCGTCGGCGTCACCGCCCGCGAGGACGCCGAGGGCGCCCGCCTCCGCCTTGTCGGTGCTGCCCGTCACGGGGGCGTCGACGAGGGTCACGCCCTGCGGCATGCGGGCGCCCAACTCCCGTACGGCGTCGGGGCCCACGGTCGACATCTCGGCCCAGTGCACGCCGGGCCGCAGCAGCGGCAGGATGGCGTCGGCGACGGCGCGAACGGCCTCCGGTCCGGCCAGCATGGTGATGACGACGTCGGCGTCGCGCACGGCGTCGGCGGGGTCGGCGGCGACCCGCGCACCCTGGCCGGCGAGCGGCTCGGCCTTGGCCGCGGTGCGGTTCCACACGGTCAACGGGTGTCCTGCGGCAAGGAGTTGGCGGGCCATGGGTGCGCCCATGCGACCGAGCCCCAGGAAGGCGATCTTCTTCATGGCCTCGACGTTAGGCCCAGACAAGGCATGCGACAAGCGAGTGTCTAGCATGTCAGCCATGCTGATATCGCACGCCTCGCCCGATGTCTCCACCGTCTGGCTGCGCGTCTTCCTGGACGTGGCCCGGCACGGCTCGTTCACCCGGGCGGCGCGGGACCTCTCCTTGACGCAGTCTGCGGTGTCGCGCCAAGTCGCCTCGCTGGAGGCGGCGTTCGGCGGTGCGCCCCTCTTCGACCGGGAGGCGCGCGGCGTGCGGCTCACCGCGCACGGCCGGACGCTGCTCCCGTACGCGGAGACGGTCGTCTCCCAACTGTCGGGTGCGGGGCGGGCGTTGACGGAGCTGGACGAGGTGGACGGCGGCACCCTGCGCCTGGGGGCGTTCGCGACGGCGGACGCGGGCCTGGTGCCACGGGCCCTCGCGGCGTTCCGGGAGCGCCACCCCGGGGTGACGGTGACCAGGGAGGAGGGCCTGACGCCGAGGCTGCTGGCCCGGGTGACCGAGGGGGCGCTGGACGTGGCGGTGGTGTCGACGACGGGCGGCGCGCTCACGGACGCCGCCGCCTGCGATCTGAGTCATCTCCTCGACGAGGCGCTGTACGTGGCGGTGCCCGCCGGACACCCGCTGGCCGGGCGGGCGGAGGTGGGCCTCGCCGAACTCGCCGACGAGGACTGGGTGTCCGGCAGCGCGCAGGCCGAGGGCACCTTGCTGGACGCGGCGCTGCGGCACGGCTTCCGGCCCCGGGTCGCACATGTGGTGGCGGAGTGGACGGCGAAGCTGGGGTACGTCGCGGCGGGCCTGGGCGTGACCCTGGTGCCGACGCTCGCGGCGGGTGCGGCGCGCCCGGACCTGGCCCTGGTCCGCGTACGGGACGAGGGGGCGCCCGCGCGGGCGGTGTACGCGGCGACGCCGAGGGGCCGGGCGGCGCCGCCTTCGCTGGACCCGTTCCTCACGGCGCTGCGGGAGGCGCTGCCGGGGCTCACGACTGCCTCGGGAAGGCCCTCCGGTACGCGCCGGGCGAGACACCGACCTGCTTGAGGAAGTGGTGGCGGAGGTTGTTGGCCGTGCCGAGCCCGCTGAGTTCGGCGACCTTCTCGACGGGCAGGTCCGTTGCCTCCAGGAGGGACTGGGCCCGGCCGAGGCGCTGGCTCAGCAGCCAGCGCAGCGGCGTCGTCCCCGTGGCGGCCTGCAGCCGCCGGTAGAAGGTCCGCGGGCTCAGGGCGGCACGCCGCGCGAGGTCGGTCACGGTCAGCGGCTCGTCGAGGCGCTCCCTGGCCCATTCCAGTACGGGTCCCAGGCCCGCGTCGTCCGTGGCGGGCACCGACAGGTCGACGAACTGCGCCTGGCCGCCGGTGCGGTGGGCGGGCACCACCATGCGGCGGGCCAGCTGGTTGGCGACGTGGGCGCCGAGGTCGCGGCGGACCAGGTGGAGGCAGAGGTCGAGCCCGGCGCTGAGTCCGGCGCTGGTGAGGACGTCGCCGTCGTCGACGTACAGGACCGAGTCGTCGACCTCCACCTTCGGGTAGCGGGCGGCGAGTTGGGCGGTGTGCATCCAGTGGGCGGTGGCCCGGCGCCCGTCGAGGAGGCCCGCCTCGGCGAGGGCGAAGGCTCCCGTGCACAGGGAGACCATGCGGGCGCCCGCGTCATGGGCGTCGCGCAGCGCGTCGGCGAGGCCGGGCGGCAGCGGCTCCCCCTCCTCCACGCAGGGGTCGGGCACGGAGGTGACGATGACGGTGTCGGCGCCGGCCAGCCCTTCGAGGCCGAAGGGGGTACGGAGGGACAGCCCGAAGTCACCGCCGCCGGGCCCGCGTTCACCTGTGGGTCCAGCGGTGGGTGCGCCGGTGGACTCGCCGGTGGGTTCGTCGGTGGCGCACAGCCTCATGTCGTACCAGTGCTCCACGAGGTCGGGCTGCGGCTTTCCGAACACCGTGAAGGGGATGCTCAGTTCGTACAGGTCCCAGGAGGGGACCTCGATCTCGGCCGGGACGACGACGGCGACGGTACCTGCGCTCATGCGTCCGAGGCTATGGCAGGAATTTGGCGGCCGCCGTCACCCCTGTCACTGTTGTGCGCTTCGCCGCGCTGCGAACGTGATCTTCATGAACGCGAAGCACACGAACGTCACTGTCATCGGCCTCGGCGCCATGGGTTCCGCCCTGGCCTCCGCCCTCCTGGACGCCGGCCACCCCACCACTGTCTGGAACCGCTCCCCGCAGAAGGCCGAGCCGCTGGCCGACCGCGGCGCCCGCGTGGCCGCCACACCCGAGGAGGCCGTCGCGGCGGGCGAGTTGATCGTGGCCTGCGTCCTGGACTACGACGCGCTGCGCACCGTCCTCGCCCCGGCGGCACAGGCGGGCACGCTCACCGGCAAGACCCTGGTGAACCTGACGTCGGGCTCGCCCGAGCAGGCCGTCGAGATGGCCGCTTGGGCGGGTGCGCAGGGGGCGGAGTACGTCGACGGCGGCATCATGACGACGCCGCCGGGTGTCGGCAGCCCCGAGATGATGTTCCTCTACAGCGGCTCGGAGGCGGCGTTCACCGCGCACCGCCCGCTGCTGAGCGCGCTCGGCGACCCGCTGTACCTGGGCACCGAACCGGGCCTGGCCTCGCTCTACGACGCGGCGCTGCTGGGCCTGATGTGGGCGACGTTCACGGGCTGGCTGCACGGGACGGCGCTGGTGGGCGCGGAGGGGACGGCCGCGACGGACTTCACGTCGGTGGCCCTGCGCTGGCTGCGGGGCGCGGTCTCCGGCTTCCTCACGACGTACGCGCCCCAGGTGGACGCGGGCCGCTACCCGGGCGACGACGCCACGGTCGACGTGCAGATCGCGGCGATCGGCCACCTCATCCACGCGGCGGCCGGGCGCGGCATCGACAACGCGCTGCCGGAGCTGCTCAAGTCGACGATGGAGCGGGCGAGTTCGGCCGGGCACGGGAGCGACAGCTACGCGAGCGTGATCGAGGTGCTGCGGCGGACGTGAAGGTGCCCCTCCCCCGGGTACGTGGGCGGGAAGGGCGGCAGGACGGAGTCGAGGGTGTAGCCGCACTTCTGGGCCACTCGGCACGAGGCGTGGTTGGCGGCGGAGTGGAGGAGTTCGAGGCGGTCGGAGGGCGTCGGGAGCCCTGAGTCGAACGCCCAGCGGGAGGCGGCGTCGAGGGCGCGGGCGGCGATGCCGCGCCCGCGCGCCTCGGGGGCGACCCAGTACCCCACTTCGGAGGCGGCACCGTCCCGGCTGCGATCGGGCTCGACCCTGACGGCGACGTGCCCGACGGGCCGGCCCCCGCCTGCCCCCTCCCCCTCCCGGCCCCCGCCCACGGCCTGTTCCACCACGGCAAAGCCGAAGCACGCCCCGCTGACGCGCCCCGCCTCCTGCTCCTCGATCCACCGCAGAGCGTCCCCCTCCCCCTCCAGCCCCGTCACCAGCCACCGCCGCAGCTCCGGGTCCCGGTGAGCCGCCACGAGGGCCCCCACGTCATCGGGGCGCCAGGGGCGGAGGGTCAGGCCGGGGGCGGAGGGGGTGGGGTCGACGTGCAGGGTGAGGGTGGCGGGGGTCATGGGAAGCTCCTTCGTCCGACAGGCACCGTAGCGCGAGTCCCTCTGGGCACCCGATACTTCCTCCACCCCACCCGTTACGGAAGGAACCACGTGACAAGGACCCGCGTGCGTGCGCGACTTGGTGTGTTCGGTGTTGTCGGTGCCCTCGTCGTGGGGGTGGGAGTGGGTGCCGGAGTGGGCGGTGGGACTGCTCTTGCTGGTGAGCGGGGTGGGCAGGGGGCGGCTGCCGGGGCCACCGTCGAGGAGCAGCGGCTCGATCGGGCCGCTCCCCAAGAGATATTGCGGCGCAGTGGGTTCGACGGCTTCGCGCCCGCGTTCGGGCGTGCGTTGGACGAGGCACGGTCCTACGAGGAGGCCGAGCGTGTCGTCGTACGGCACGGGTCCGGTCTGTGGCGGCGGGCCGTCGCGCGGGCGCAGGGGCGGGGGCCGGCCGGTGGGGATCTGAGTCGCGATGACGACCGGCCGCTTTACTGGGCCCGGCTCGGGATGACACGTGCGCTGCGCGCGTGGGAGCCGCCTCGCGGTGAGCGCTTCACCGAGCGTCAACGCGCCGCGCTGATGAAGGAGTTGGAGTTCTTGTCGCGCGGGCAGCGTGACGTCCGTTACCCGGCCCGCCGCCACCAGGCCAAGCGGATCCTCGTGACCGGTTTCGACCCCTTCACCCTCGACCGCGACATCCGCATCAGCAACCCCTCCGGCGCCACCGCCCTCGCCCTCGACGGGACCACGGTCCAGACCCCCGGCGGGCCCGCCCGCGTGGAGGCCGTCGTGTTCCCCGTGCGCTGGGACGACTTCGCCGACGGAGTCGTGGAGCGGGCCCTGCGGAAGCAGCTGCCGCGCGTCGATCTCTTCACCACGATCAGCCAGGGGCGCGTGGGGCGGTTCGACGTCGAGCGGAACAACGGGGCCTGGCGGGGCGGGTTCCCCGACAATGAGAACCTCTCGCGCACCGGGACCGTTCCGGTCGGCCGCCCGGACACGCAGCCTCAGTGGACCGTGACCACCCTGCCGTACAAGGAGATCACCGGCGCCGGTACCGGGCGGTTTCCCGTGTACGACAACACCAGCGTGACCGAGATCCCTGCCGGGGAGACCGAGCCCGTCGTCCGGCCCGGTGGGCCCACCGAGGGGTCCGCGGCCCGGGAGGGCGGCGGCGGGAACTATCTCTCCAATGAGATCGCCTATCGGGCCACGCTGCTCAGGGACCGGCTCGGGCTGCACGACCGGCTGCCCGGGGGGCATGTGCACACGCCCGTGCTGCAGTTCGGCGCCGGGAACACCGACCCGGCCACCGGGACCGTCACCGATCCCGAGTTCGTGCGGAACCGGCTCGACATCATCCGGCAGGTGACGGGGATCCTGACTGTGGCGGCCGGGGCGACGGAGTCGCGTCGGGCTCAGGGTCCGGGGCCGGATCGGAGTCCGGGGACGGTTCGGACTCCGGCTCCGTAGGCTCCCCCACCAGGTCCCGCGCCATCAGCGTCGCCCCCGCCACCGCCCCCGGCATCAGGAACACCGCCACGAACGGCACCAGGAACGCGAGGGCGAGGGGCGTGCCGAAGCCCCACGCCAGGGTCTTGCGGGCGCGCAACAGGGCGAGGCGCTCGCGGAGTTGGACGTCGCGGCGCTGGAGGGCGACCGCCGTGAGCTCCTCCACCAGGAAGAAGCCCGTGACGCAGAAGCCGATGGCCGGGACCACCGTCTGCCCGGCCACCGGGATGAAGCCGAGGGCGAAGAGCAGCACGCCCCACAGCGCCGCCCGCACCAGGATCCGCAGGCTGTCCCGCGCGGAGATCCACAGGTCCCGCCAGAGCGGCAGGCCGGACTCGGGCGCCGTGCCCGAGATCGATACGTCGACCTTCTCCGACAGCGACTCGTAGAAGGGCTGGCCGATCAGCAGCGTCACCGCCGTGAACGTCACCACCGACAACAGCAGCGCCAGCGCGAAGAGAAGCGCGGTGAGGAAGCCGCGGAAGAGGCCGAGCCACGGCGAGGACCAGTCGTCGGCGAACGGCGTCGCCCAGCCCACCAGGTCGGCGCCCCACAGCGCGAGAGCGACGAGCGCGGCCGCGTACAGGACAAGGGTGATCAATCCGGGCAGCAGGCCCCAGCCGTACTGCTTTCCGTGCTGGGCGACCCAGCGCTGTCCCTTCACCAGGTAGCCGAAGCCCCGTCGCAGATCACGCATGCGGCACACCCTATCCGCAGGCCGTGCGCGGGGCCGGGGCCCTCTTGTTGCACGGGAGTTGAACCGGTAGACCACGCGTACCGATCTTCCGTGTCCCGGAGGTACGCATGCGAATATCCCGGCCCATAAGACCCGACCGACCCGGCCGTCCCGTACTGGTCACCACCCTCGCCGCCACCGGCGCCCTCCTCCTCGCGCCGCTCGCCGCACCCGCCGCAGCCGAGCACGACGGCCCGGGGCGGTCGGCCGCACACCGCGAAGGCGCCCCGCGCGACGCCCCCGACCGCGCCGCCACCGCGCCCGAGGCGGCCGCCGACCGGGCCCTCTCAGCCCAGGACGGCACGGCCCGGGACGGCACGCCCCAGGACGGCGCGGCCGTCGACAAGCGCGGCTACCCCCGCCACGACCCCCTCGAACGCGTCCCCGCCGATCCCGCCGACAAGTCGATCAAGCTGGGCCTCACTCCGTACCACGGCATCGCCCCGAAGCTGGAGGCCCTGCGGAAGCTGAGCGACCGGGTCAGCGTCGAGGTGGCCGGGCGGTCCGCGGGCGGGCATCAGCTGTATCTCGTCACCGTCACCGCACCGGAGTCCGCCCGGGAGACGGCCCGGCAGGAGCGGATGCGGGAGCTCATCGAGAACCATCCCGCCGCGGCCGCGAAGGACCCCGGCGTCAAGGCGCACTACAAGACGCCCGTCTTCATCAACAACAACATCCACGGGGACGAGTGGGAGGGCACCGATGCCGCCCTGAAGCTCGTCGAGGAGCTGGCGAAGGCCAAGGACCGCAAGACCGCCACGCTGCTCGGCCGCAACCGCGTCTACCTCAACATCACCACCAACCCCGACGGGCGCATCGCCGGGACCCGTGAGAACGCCAACGGCTTCGATCTCAACCGCGACTTCATCACCGCGTCCCAGCCGGAGGACCGCGCGATCCGGCGTATCGCCGTCGACAAGCAGCCCGCCGTCATGATCGACCTGCACGGGTACGTCAACGGGACGCTCATCGAGCCGACGACGCCGCCCCACGGCGAGAACTACGAGTACGACCTGTTCCTCAAGAACGCCTACGCCAACGCCCTCGGCATGGAGTCCGCCGTCAACGGGCTCGGGTACACGGAGGAGAAGGACGGGGTGAAGCCCGCCGTCATCCCCTTCCGGGACCAGAAGGAAGGGTGGGACGACTGGCCGCCGATCTTCACGCCGCAGTACATGCCGTTCCACGGCGCGGTCGCCGCGCACACCATCGAGTTCCCGATGCAGGTCAACGGCGACGAGTACGACGGCCAGCCGGTGAGCGAGCTGCGTCGGCGCTCCGCCATCAACGTGGACATCGCGGGGGCGGCCATGCGGGCCACCCTCAACTACACCGACGGACATCGGCGTTCGGTCATCCGTGATCAGATCGAGGTGTTCCGGCGGGGCGCGGCCGGAGCCGCGCAGGTGCCCGTGTCGGAGGAGACCGTGCCGGGGGTGCCGGGGATCGGGCCCGAGGACGTGTACACGACCCGCTTCCCCCGGGCGTACGTCATTCCGGCGGGCGGTCGCGCCGGGGGGAAGCAGCGGTCGGACACCGCCGCCGCCCGGCTCGTCGACCACCTTCTCGCCAACGACGTCCGCGTGCGGCGCGCCACCCATGACTTCCGGCTCGGCGGACGCGCGTACGCCAAGGGCTCGTACGTCGTCGACATGCATCAGCCCAAGCGCGGCATCGCCAACGTGATGCTCGCCGACGGGCGGGACATCAGCGACAAGGTCTCGACGATGTACGACATCTCGGGGTGGAGCCTCGGGCGGCTGTGGGGCGCGAGCGTCGCGGAGGTCCGCTCCGGCTCCCCCGCGCGCGTGCCCTCGCGTGCGGTGTCGGCCGCCACGCGGGTCGGGTACGTCGCGCCGCGCGGCGATCTGCGTCTCCGGCTCTCCGACCCGAGGGAGATCGCCGCGCTCAACGGCCTTCTGGAGGAGGGGATTTCCGTACGCCGGGCCGCCGACGGAAGCGCCGTCGTGCCCGGGTCGGCGCGGGACGCCGCACGGTCGGCGGCGAAGAAGTACGACGTCTCCTTCGACGCCACGAAGAAGCGGGGCGGCGCCCCGATGCACCGCGTGAAGGTCGCCGCCGCCGTCACACCCGGCGAGCTCTTCGCGCTGCGCGAGATGAACTTCGACGTGGTGCCGGTCTCCACGGGCATCCTCAACTCCGGCTTCGACTGGGGGAATTCGCGCGTGGGGGCGCTGTTCGTGTCGGCCGGGCTCGACTACGGCAAGCTCACCGGGCAGGCGCGCTCCGGCCTCGACGGCTTCCTCAAGGGCGGCGGCACCGTCGTCGGGCGCGGCGCGGGCGGTGCGGCGCTCAACGCCGGCGCGAAGCTGCTCGCGGCGAAGGCCGTCGAGGGGAACGGGGACGCCAACGGGGTGGTGCGGCTGGCCAACGCGGGCGGCGCCGTCACCGGGGACGCACCCGCGTACGGCTTCGTCTACGCGCCCGTGTGGTTCACGGACCTCGGCCCTGGCGTGCGCACCGACCAGTCGTACGGGACCGGGAATCCGCTCGTGTCCGGGCACTGGCGCGCCCTGGACGACGGCAGCGGCGGGCCGGGGGCTGCGGCCGGCCAGGCGTCGGTGGTCAGTGGCTCCGCCGGGGGCGCGAAGGTCGTCCTGTTCGGCACGGAACCGCTCTTCCGCGACCATCCGAAGGGGGAATTCGCCCAGGTGGGACGGGCTCTGCTGGGGTGAGGGCGGACCCACGGGCCGAGCGGGAATGCCGTCCGGGCCCGGCGCCGTTGCCCCGTCATGACGCGTGAAATCACCATCCAGGGAACCGTTGCCAAGGGGTACGAGTCCGTCCGGGACGCCTTCACCTCCGTTCTCGCCGGTGAACAGCCCGAGTACGCGGGACAGTTGGCCGCCTACGTGCGCGGGCGGCAGGTCGTCGACCTGTGGGTCGGGCCCGACACCGACGGGGACACCCTCTACGGCGTCTACTCCTCCACGAAGGGCGCCGCGCATCTCGTCGCGGCGCTCCTCGTGCAGGACGGGACGCTCGACCTCGACCGCGAAGTCGCCCACTACTGGCCGGAGTTCGCCGCCGGGGGCAAGGGCGGGGTGACGGTGCGCGAGCTGCTCGCGCACCGGGCCGGGGTCGTCGGCGTGCCGGGCGGGTTCAGCCCGGAGGAGATCGCCGACGACCGGGCGATCGCGGCGCGGCTCGCGGGGCAGCGGCCCTACTGGCGGCCGGGCAGCGCCTTCGGCTACCACGCGCTGACCATGGGCGCCCTCGTCGGCGAGGTGGTGTTCCGGGTCTCCGGCGGGCGCACGCTCCAGGAGATCTTCGAGGAGCGGGTGCGGGCGCCGCACGGGCTCGACGTGCATCTGGGGCTGCCGGAGGCGGAGGAGCGGCGCTTCCACTCCGTGCTGCCGATGGCGCCGAGCCCCGAGCAGCGGGCCCTGCTCGACTCCCGGCCCGAGGCGCCGCACAGCCTGCTCTCCGTCGCCTTCAACGGCAACGGCGCGCACCCGACGGACATCGAGTCGTTCCCCAACTCCCGTGCGGTGCGGGCGAACGGGCCCGCTTCGGCGGGCGGCGTCGCGTCCGCGCGGGGGCTCGCCGGGATGTACGCGGCGCTCTCCACCGGCATCGAGTCCGGGCCGCCGCTGCTCACCGCCGACACGCTCGGCGCCTTCGGGCAGATCCACTCCATCGGGCACGACGTCGTCGCGAACACCCACAAAGCCTTCGCGATCGGCTTCCAGGCGACGTCCGAGTGCTGGTACCCGTTCCTGGGCGCGGGCTCCATCGGGCACAGCGGCGCGGGCGGTTCACAGGCGTTCGCGGATCCGAGCACCGGCGTCGCCTACGGGTACACGCGCCGCCGGTACGCGTTCCCGGGCGGCGCGGCCGTGGAGAACGAGCGGCTCGCGCTGGCCGTGCACCGGGCGGCGCTGAGCGCCTGACCGGAGCCGCTGCACCCCCTGGACAACACACGAGGGCCGCACTCCGCCGAGTGCGGCCCTCGTGTGTGATGCGCGATGCGCGGGGGTCAGGCCACGGACAGCTCGACCTTGATGTTGCCGCGCGTGGCGTTCGAGTACGGGCACACCTGGTGCGCCTTCTCGACGAGGGACTGGGCGGTGGCCGCGTCCACGTTCGGGATGGAGGCGGAGATCGCGACCTCCAGGCCGAAGCCGCCCTCCTCGTTCTGGCCGATGCCGACCTTGGCGGTGACGGTCGAGCCGGAGATGTCGACCTTCTCCTTGCGGGCGACGACACCGAGGGCGCCCTGGAAGCAGGCGCTGTAGCCGGCGGCGAAGAGCTGCTCGGGGTTGGTGCCCGCGCCGGAGCCGCCCATCTCCTTCGGCGGGTTGACGACGACGTCGAGCTTGCCGTCGTCGCTGGCTACGCGGCCGTCACGGCCGTTCTCGGCGGTGGCGACGGCGGTGTACTTGACGTCGATCTTCTGGATGGACATAAGTGCCGATTCCTCCTGAGATACGCCGTCGCTGCGCGCCCACAGCGACGACTTTGTGGAAGTAGGTTATCGGATGCCGGAAGAGGCGTCCGGGGGCCGGGGTGAGAGCGGGGCCGCTCAGGCCAGGGAGACGATCATCTTCCCCGTGTTCTGGCCGTGCAGCATCCCGAGGAAGGCGTCCACACCGCTCTCGACGCCCTCGCGATACGTCTCGTGGAACTTGAGCTCGCCCGAGGCCACCAGGGCCCCGACCTCGCGCACGAACTCCGGCTGCAGCGCCGCGTGGTCCCCGACGAGCACGCCCTGGAGGCGCAGCCGCTTGCCGATGATCATGGCCATGTTGCGGGGGCCGGGCGTCGGCTCGGTGTCGTTGTAGCCCGCGATCATGCCGCAGATGGTGGCCCGGCCGTGCACGTTCATGCGGCTGATGGCCGCTTCGAGGTGCTCGCCGCCGACGTTGTCGAAGTAGACGTCGATACCGTCGGGCGCGACCTCCTTGAGCTGGTCGACGACCGGCTTGGGGTCCTTGTAGTTGAACGCCGCGTCGAAGCCGTACTCCTCCACGAGCAGCTTGACCTTCTCGTCCGAGCCCGCCGAGCCGACGACGCGGGACGCGCCCCTGAGCTTGGCCAGCTGGCCGACCTGGCTGCCGACGGCGCCGGCCGCGCCGGAGACGAAGACCGCGTCGCCCTCCTTGAAGGACGCGACCTCGAAGAGGCCCGCGTACGCCGTCAGGCCCGTCATGCCGAGGACGCCGAGGTAGGCGGTGAGCGGCACCTGCGAGGCGTCGACCTTCTTCGCGCCGCGGGCCGGGACGTCGGCGTACTCGCGCCAGCCGAGGCCGTGCAGGACGTGGTCGCCGACCGCGAAGCCCTCCGCGTTCGACGCGACGACCTCGCCGACCGCGCCGCCGTCCATGGGCTTGTCGAGCTGGAAGGGCGGGATGTACGACTTCACGTCGTTCATGCGGCCGCGCATGTACGGGTCCACGGAGAAGTGCAGGTTCCGGACGAGGATGCGGCCCTCCTCCGGCGCGGCGACGGGGGCCTCGCGCAGGGCGAAGTCCTCCGGGACCGGCCAGCCGTTCGGCCGCCGGACCAGGTGCCATTCCCGGCTGACGGTCGGGAGCTGCTCAGGGGTGGCTGACATCCGGAGTCCTCCTGCGGTTCAGATCCTCGGGGCGGATCAAGATTGCTTCAGGTAGTGAAACAACCATGCTCCTAGATATTTCATGTTGTCAAGTAAACCGGTAGCCTGGATCCCATGACCGAAAGCAGCCCGCGCCACCCCGCACCCCGCACCGATCCGCTGACGCTCGAAGTCGTCGAGCTGATCGGCACGGTCGTGGCGCGCTACTACGAGGAGTACGAGGAGGCGGCGGGCCGGCACTCGCTGACCGGGGCGCAGGCCCGGGTCCTCGGGCTGCTCTCGCTGGAGCCGATGCCGATGCGGCGGATAGCGCAGAAGCTGAAGTGCGAGCCGTCGAACGTGACGGGGATCGTGGACCGGCTGGAGTCCCGCGGCCTCGTCGAGCGCCGCCCCGACCCCGCCGACCGGCGCGTGAAGCTCGCCGCGCCCACGCCCGAGGGGACGAAGGTCGCGCGCAGCCTGCGCGAGTCCCTGAACTTCGCCCGCGAGCCCCTCGCGGAGCTGTCGCGACAGGAGCGGGTCTCGCTGCGCGACCTGCTGCGGCGGATGCTGAGCGAGGACGCCGCGGAGGGGTGACTCGCCCTTCGTATACGAGAGTTCGTATACGAGAGTTACGTGCACCACCACAGGAAGCGGTCGCA
The DNA here is from genome assembly GCF_050510915.1 of Streptomyces odontotermitis. Taxonomy (NCBI): domain Bacteria; kingdom Bacillati; phylum Actinomycetota; class Actinomycetes; order Kitasatosporales; family Streptomycetaceae; genus Streptomyces; species Streptomyces odontotermitis. Next base: position 829,562 of record NZ_JBNJLS010000001.1, read on the forward strand.
GGTCTCTGTGGGCGTGGGCTTCGGTGTGGGCCTCGGCTTCGATGTGGTCGGCGGGGGCGCGGGGCGCGTCGTGGCGGGGGTGGTGCTCGCCGGGGACGTCGTGGCGGGGTCGGCGGCGCCGTCACCGCCCGGCTCCTCCGTATCCGCATCCGCTGCGCTCTTCGCGCCCTTGCCCTTGGCCTTGCCCTTGCCCTTGGTCCCGCCCTCGTCCGTGTTCTTCGCGTCCTCGACCTGGGTCCCGGGGACCGACGACGAGGGGCGCACGGACGTGGTGGGGGCCGTGGGCGACGAGGGTGCGGCGTCCGTGTCCTCCGGCACGTCGGCCGAGGGCTCCGCGTCCGGCTCCGACGCCGCCTTCGGGTCCTCGGAGGGGCCTTCCGTGGCGAGTTCGGCGAGGCTCAGGCCGCCCGCCGCGAGGGCCAGGCCCGCGGTGGCGAGCAGGATCTTGTGACGGCGGCGCCGGTGGGCCCTGCGCCGCCGGTCCCGCCCCCGGTCCCGCCCCCGGCCCCGTACGCGCGGCGCCTCGTCCGCGTACGTGTCCTCGGCGTCCTCCGGGGCCACCCGCGCGGCGACCGACTCCGCGTACTCACGACAGGCTTCCGCCGGGGTTCCGCACCCCGGGCAGGCGAGGGCGCCGTTGAGGTGCCTGCGGCACGGGTGGCAGTAGTCCATGAGGCTTGGAGGCTAGGTGGCGCGGTGGTCACAGAGGTAGGTGTGGCTGTGAATGTTGTGTGGGGAAGCGGGGGTTCCGGGGCTGTTTCTCCTTTCCCCGATCCCGCCCCTTCCCGAATCCGCCGCTCCGCGGCCCCGGGGCACCCGATATCGCCTGAACGGCTCGTCCTCAAACGCCGGACGGGCTGAGTGTGCTCGGCCTCGTCCAGGGGCGCAGCCCCAGGAAGGGTGCCCCAGAAGAAGGGGTCACACCCGGCCCAGCTCCCCGCGCAACCGCCGCGCCCGCAGCACCAGTTCGAGTTCGAAGCGGCGGTCCGGGTCGTCCACCTCGTCGCCCCAGAGCTCGCGGATCTGGCGCAGGCGGTAGCGGACCGTCTGAGGGTGGACGCCCAGACGGGCCGCCACCTCGGGGGCGCCGCCGCGGGTCTCCAGCCAGGCGAGCAGGGTCTCGGCCAGGCGGCGGCCGTGGGCGGGGCCGCAGTGGGTGAGGGGGGCGAGGCAGCGGCGGGCCAGGTCCTCGATGAGCTCCTCGGGCTGGAGCAGGACGAGGGCTTCCGTGTGCTCGGTGCAGTGCAGGACCTCGCCCGACGGCAGCAGCCCCCGCTCCATCAGGCGGACCGCGGCCTGGGCCCAGCGCAGCGACTTGGCCGCGTCGGCCAGCGGCACCGGCGGGCCGATCGCGCCCGACCAGCCCGCCATCGCCCGGCGCAGCAGTTCGGGGCGGCCCGCCGCCTCGGGCTCGGGCACCACCATGCGGGGCTGCTCCGTCTCCATGTCCAGGAGGACGCCCTCGCCGACGGCGGGCGCGACGGCCTCGCGCGCGGGGCGCAACAGGACGCCGACGGCGACCCGTTCGGGCAGCGCCCAGCCGACCCGCGCGGCCCGCTCCACGAGGGAGTTCGAGTTCTCCGCCGGGGTGGCGCGGCCGGAGCGGGCGTAGTCGGCCCGGGGGGCGACGGCGTCCCGTACCGCCTCCGGGCCGCGCTCGGCCAGGAGCAGCTCCATCAACTTCCGCTGAAGGCGCAGCCGTTCGCCCGCCTGCCGGGCCGCCGCCTCGGCGTAGCCGCGCACGGACTGGTCGACCAGGCCGTCCAGGTACTCGAAGCCGGACTCGGCGAGCTCGTACATCGCGGGCGGCGGGATCTCTATCTCCTGGCCGATCTCGGCGAGGCGGCGCCAGGCCAGGCGCACACCGAGCCGGTAGATCGCCTGGAGCGAGTCGAGGCTGCGGCCGTGCAGCCCCTCGCCGCGGCCGAACTCCTGGAAGACCTCCGGGTGGTAGCGGGGCCGGCCCTCGGCGGAGGCGAGCTGCTGGACGAAGCCCTCCAGGGCGCGCCGTATCCCGATGAGCGCCATCGGCTCGCCGGAGTCGTCGAGGACGACGGGCAGGCCGGGGTACTCGGCGCGGATCTCCCGGAGGATGTCCTGGGCGAGGGCGGGCACCTCTTCGAGGGCGAGCGCCGCGAACCGCCGCACCAGGCGGGGCGGTACGTCACGCCAGGCGGAGCGGGCGGGCAACCCCCGTGCCCCGGCGGCCAGTTCGGGAACACCTGAGGCCGTGGAGGCGTGAGTTTCGGTCGTTTGCTGCGCTTGGGTCTCGGAGACGGCCATGGGCACCACTCACTGTCCGCGCGGCGGGGTCTCGTAGTGCACCAGTGGGGTGTTGGGCTGGTCAGGCGTGGCGTTGAGCGCGGCGACGATGCCGAGGGCGGCGCCCACGGCGAGGGCCGCGCCGAGGGCGGCGGTCAGTGTGGCGGCGAGCAGTCTGTGCATCGCAGGGTCAGCCTCTCTGCTGGAGGTCCGTCCCCACCCTGGTCACGCGGAACCCGGGGGCCGCACAAGCCCTTGTCCCATGGGTCCCGCTCTTTGGCTCACCGGCCCCGTCCGGCAAGTGCCCAGTGTCGACAACGCATTGACACTCCGTCAAGGGTACGCATACGGTTCGCGGCCGATACGGCTCAGTAACAGGCTCAGTAACACTTCTCCGAACAGAGGTGCCCTGATGCGCCGCACATCCCGCCCGTCGCCCGGCCACCACCCCTCATCGAGGCCCTGCGGGCCGCACCAGCCATCTCCGCTTTCCCTGATCCTCACGGGTCTTGGGGTCTTCCTCCTCGTGCTGGCCGCGATGCTGGCCTGGTACGTGGAGCCGCACGCCAAGCGCACCCCGATCAACATCGACGTGACCACCGTCTTCAAGGGCAAGGGCAGCTACTTCGACACCGAGAAGATCAAGACCGTCCACGACCGGAATCTCACCGTGACCCGGCAGGTCAGGGGCGATGTGAAGGACAGCGACAAGAGCGGGAAGGCCGTCTGGGACGTCTCCACGTCGGTGGACCCGGACAAGTCGCTGCCCGCCGCCGACCCGCACGACTCGCTGCAGTGGACGCTGGAGCGCTGGGTCACCGACCGGAAGACCAACGCGCCGGTGCACTGCTGCGGCGAGGAGCCGTACTTCGAGGGCGAGGCGTACCTGAAGTTCCCCTTCGACGTGGAGAAGCGCTCCTACCGCTGGTGGGACAACACCCTGGGCGCGACGGTGCCGTTGCAGTACCGCGGCAAGAAGAAGATCCAGGGCTACGAGGGCCTGCGCTTCACCGCGACCGTGAAGGCCACCAAGACGGGCACCCGGCAGGTGCCGGGCCGCATGGTCGGGCTGAAGAAGAGCCAGGTGATCGCGGACGAGTACTACGCCAACCACGGCATCGAGCTCGTCGCCGACCAGCGCACGGGCCGGATCATCTACGCCGCGATCGGGCCCCGCAAGACCCTGCGCGCGCCCGGCTCGAAGAAGGACTCCACGGTGCTGCTCGACAGCGAGCGGATCGCGTTCACGCCGAAGACGCAGCGGGAGCAGGTCGATCTCGCCGACACCGACAGCACGAAGCTCAAGCTGGTCGGCACAACGCTGCCCATCGGGGCGGGCGCCCTGGGGCTGCTCCTCGGCGTCGCGGGCCTCGTCCTCGTCGTGCGGGGGCGGCCCGAGCGCAGCGGTGACGGCGGTGGCGGGCGGCACCGGGAGGGGGCGGAGCCGGGGAGTCCGAATCCTGATACGTCCCCAACCGCCCTGCAACACACCACGATGTGATGAGACGTCAGCTCGAATAAGCCCGGAAATTGTCATCTCCGTGAGTAGCCGCGCCCTGCCGCGCGGCGAAAACTGTCCAACCCCACCCACGCACAGTCCCCGCACAGCCACAGCACGGTACCTCCGCAACAGTCCCCCGCAGTTCCGCAGTTCCGCAGAGTTCCGCAGTCCGGCAGTCCCGAGTTCGGCAGTCCTGCAGTTCCGCTTGTTCCGCGCGACGTACCAACGCACCACCGCTCGATCCCCCCACGCACCACCCGCCCGACCCCCCACAGTTCCGCACCCTGAGACGAGTTGGAGCACGCATGCCCCAGCACGTACCTTCCTCGCTGCGCGACACGTCCCCTCGGGTCGCGCAGCACCCTCCGGCGCGTCCCCCACATCCGCGCCGGATCGTTTTTCTCGCCCGCCGCGACCTCGGCAACCCGGCCGCGGGCGGCTCCGAGCTCCTCGTCGACCAGCTCGCCGGCGGGCTCACCGGGCTCGGCCATCAAGTGACGCTGTTGTGCGGCGGCCCCGCCGCCTACCGCGACTACCGGGTCGTCTCGGCGGGCGGTGACTCCGGGCACTATCTGCGCGCCCGGTCCGCCTTCGCCCGTCAGGTCGGCGACTGCGACCTGCTGGTCGAGGTCTGCAACGGCATGCCGTATCTGGCGCCGCTCTGGCACCGGGGGCCCACCCTGTGCCTGGTCAACCACGTCCACACCGACCTCTGGGGCATGCGCTTCCAGGGGCCGCTCGCCCCGGCGGCCCGGCTCGGCCGCAAGCTGGAGCACTGGGCGCTGTCCGGCGCGCAGCGCGACAACCTCCTGGTCGCCGTCTCCCCGTCCACCGCGACCGCCCTGCGGGACCTGGGAGTCGAGCGGGAACGTATCCGCATCGTCCACAACGGCGTCGAGGAGCCGGGACCCCTGCACCCCCGCTCGGACGAGCCCCTGTTCCTCGCGATGGGGCGGCTCGTCGAGTACAAGCGCATCGACCTGCTGCTGCGCCTGTGGGAGCGGGTCAGACCCGTCACGGGCGGCCGCCTGGTGATCGTGGGAGACGGCCCCGAGCGCGGGCGGCTCGAACAACTCGCGGGCCCCGGCGTGGAGTTCAGGGGCCATGTCCCGGAGGCGGAGAAGCACCGGCTGCTGTGCGAGGCGTGGCTGCTCCTGCACCCCTCGGCGGTGGAGGGCTGGGGCCTGGTGGTCACGGAGGCGGCGGCCCGGTCGACGCCCACGATCGGCTTCGACGTGCCGGGCCTGCGGGACTCCGTCGAGGACGGCGTGACCGGCCTCCTCGCCCGCGGGGAGAGCTCCTTCGCCGCGGCCTGGTGCACCCTGGCGCTCAGCACGGAGCGCAGAGAGAACTTCGGCAAGGCGGCCTGCGAACACGCGGCCCGCTTCCGCTGGGCGCACACCGTACGGCAGTTCAGCGCGGCGGCGGTGGAGGCGGTGGAGCGCCATCAGGAAGACCGGCGCCCCGGCAAGGGCGGGAGCCGCCAACCGTGAAAGACCCTTCCCTGCGCCGCTCCGTCACCCTCTTCCGGGCCTTCCTGCGGGAGCAGCAGGAGCCCGAGCGGTGCTATTCGCTCCTGGCCCGGGACGCCGCCGACCAGGTCGAGGCGTACGGCGGCCGGGTCGCGGACCGGGTCGTCGTCGACGTGGGCGGCGGGGGCGGCTACTTCACGCAGGAGTTCCGGCGGCGCGGCGCCCAGGCGTTCCTGTTCGAGCCGGACCTGGCCGAGCTGGGCGCCGCCGGTCAGAAGCCGCCGGACGGGGCGGTCGTCGCCGACGGCTATCTGCTGCCCCTCGGGGACGGCGTCGCCGACGTCGCGTTCTCCTCCAACGTCCTTGAGCACGTCTCCGACCCGCAGACCTTCCTGAGCGAGCTGGTGCGGGTCACCCGGCCCGGCGGGCTCATCTACGTCTCGTTCACCAACTGGCTCTCGCCCTGGGGCGGTCACGAGTGGGCGCCCTGGCACTACCTGGGCGCCGACCGGGCCCGGCTGCGCTACGAGAAGCGCACCGGACGGCCGGCCAAGCACACCCTCGGCGAGAACCTCTTCGCCCATCACGTCGGGCACACCCTGCGGCAGGTGCGGGCCCGCGACGACGTGCGCGTCGTGGCGGCCCGCTCCCGCTACTGGCCGTTCCTGGCCGGTGCCGTCACGAAGGTGCCCGGCGTCCGTGAGTTCGCCACCTGGAACCTCCTCCTCATCCTCCGGCGGTATCCATGACCAGCACGGTGCAGGCACCACCCCCAGCTCCGGCACGGCCCACGGCGCCCGCCCCCGAGCCCCCGAGCGGCCCGCGGTCGCGGCGCTGGCTCGCCGGGTTCTGGGCCGTGGTGTTCGTGGCGTTCCTCGCGGTCCATCCGGGCCGGATGACGTTCGACACCAAGCTGGGCGTGGCGCTCGACCCGTGGCAGTTCCTGTCCGATCTGGGGCAGTTGTGGCACGACCGGGGCGGCTTCGGCGGGATCCAGGACCAGTACGTCGGTTACGCCTTCCCGATGCTGCCGTTCTACGGGCTCGCGAAGGCCGTGCACCTCCCGGTCTGGCTGGCCGAGCGGCTCTGGTTCTCGCTGATCGTCTCGGTCGCGTTCTGGGGCGCCCTGCGCCTGGCCGAGCGGCTGCGGATCGGCAGCTCGGCGTCCCGGCTGCTCGGCGCCGTCGTGTACGCGCTGTGGCCGGTGTTCACCGTCGTGGTCGGCTCGACGTCGGCGGCGGCGCTGCCCGGCGCGTTCCTGCCGTGGGTGCTGCTGCCGCTCACCAATGACCGGGTGAGCGCCCGGACGGCGGCGCTGCGCTCGGCGCTGCTCATCCCGTTCATGGGCGGCGTGAACGCGGCGGCCACGCTCGCCTCGCTGCTGCCGGTGGGGCTCTATCTCCTGTCCCGGCCGAACGGTCCCCGTAAGCGCAGGCTCATCCTGTGGTGGGTGCCGGGCGTCGTCCTGGCCACCGCGTGGTGGGTGGTGCCGCTGCTGATGCTCGGCATGTACGGGGAGAACTTCCTTCCGTACGTCGAGACTTCGGCGACCACGACCGGCACGATGTCGGCGACCGAGTCGCTGCGCGGCGCCGGGAACTGGGTGGCGTATCTGCACTTCGGCGAGGCGTGGCTGCCCGCCGGGTGGACCGTCGCGAGCGCCGTGGTCACCATCGTCTGCTCCGGGTTCGCGGCCGCGCTCGGCCTCGCCGGGCTCGCCCGCCGCGACCTGCCCGAGCGGCGCTGGCTGGTGCTCACCGTCCTCTCCGTCGTCCTGATCACCCTCGCCGGGTACGGCGGGGCTTTCGGGGCGCCGTTCCACGGGACGGTGCAGGGCTGGCTGAACGGCTGGCTGGTGCCGTTCCGCAACATCTACAAGTTCCAGACAGGGCTCGCTCTCGCCCTGGCCTTCGGCCTCGCGCACCTGGTGGGCATCGCCGCGCAGGCGCGCGGGGCGCGCCGGGTGCGGGGGCGGCGGTACGCGCCGCTGATCGCCGCCGTCCTGGTGCTTCCGGGGCTCGCCTGGCCGTACCTCAACGGCTCGATCCTGCAGCCGGGTTCGTTCCAGAAGCTGCCCACGTACTGGCAGACGACCGCCGACTGGCTGGAGAAGTACTCGCCGGACTCGCGCGCCCTCGTCGTGCCCGCCACCGCGCACGGCATCTACACCTGGGGCTCCACCATCGACCAGCCCCTCGACGTCCTCGCCGACTCCCGCTGGGCGCAGCGCGACTACGTACCCTTCGGCACCGCGGGCAACCGGCGGGCCATGGACGCGGTCGAGCAGGCCCTGATGACGGGCGGCCAAGTCCCGGGCCTGCGGGACTACTTGTCGCGCGCGGGGCTCCACTACGTCGTGGTCCGCAACGACCTCGACCCGGACCAGGTCGGGAACGTGCCGACGTCGACGGTGAAGCGGACCCTGGAGGAGTCCGGCTACAAGCGGGTCACCGGCTTCGGCCCCACCGAGACCGGCGGGATCATCCCGAACGACACGCCCGTGCAGGTCGAGGGCCTCTACCCGCGCCAGCGCGCCGTCGAGATCTACGCCCCGGACTCCGGCGCCCGGCGCCCCGGTCAGGCGGGCCTGAAGCCCGTCTCCAACACGGCGGTGGTCAGCGGCGGCCCCGAGTCGCTGCTCCCGCTCTCCGCCGACCCCGAACTCCGGGACCGGCCCACGGTGTTGACGGGCGACAACCACCCGGGCCTCGGCAGGGCCGGGCTGCAGACGGTCGGGGACGGGCTGCGCCGCGCCGACACCCGCTTCGGCCTGGTCAACACCAACACCTCGTACCCGTACACGCGCGACGAGCGCAACGCGAGCGACGCCGAGCAGGACGCGGGCAAGAAGCCGCACCAGATCCTGCCGACGAAGGGCCAGGAGCACCAGACGGTGGCCCAGCTGCGCGGCGCCCGCTCGGTGACCGCGTCCAGCTACGGGAGCTGGCTGTTCCACCTGCCGCAGTACGACCCGGTGAACGCCTTCGACGGCAACCCGGACACCGCGTGGACCGAGGGCACCCCGAGCCACCCCGAGGGCCAGTGGATCCGGGCCGAGTTCACGAAGAAGACCGCGATCCCCTCCTCGTTCAAGGTCACCCCGCTCCCCCAGGAAGGCGTGCGGCCCGCGCCGACCAAGGTGAAGGTGGAGACGGAGCAGGGCAGCGTCGTCAGCGACCTCCAGCCCAACGGGATGGCGCAGCGGATCAACGCCAAGGCGGGCGCGTCGAGTTGGGTGAAGATCACCATCCTGGACGTGGAGTCGGGCAAGTCCGGGCTGACCGGCGCCGGGTTCGCGGAGGTCTCCCTTCCCAAGGTGCAGATCACCAAGCTGCTGCGGATGCCGACGGACACGGAGCCCGCGGACGAGCGCGAGCCCACCACCGACGCCGCCGCGACCACGTACTCCATGCACCGCTCCGCCGACCCCAGCGGCCTGTCCCCCGTCACCGCCGAAGCGGGCCTGCACCGGCGCTTCTCGACGCCGGCCGAGGGCACGTACCAGGTGAAGGCGAGCGCCGTCGCGGTGCCCGGCGAGGAGCTCGACGAGCTGCTCTACAAGGTGGCGCCCGACCAGGAGCAGCAGATCGTGGCGAGTGCCGACTCCACGTCGTCGCTCGGCACCGGCCTGTCGCCGCGCAACCTCACGGACGGCGATCTGACGACGGCCTGGATCGCCGGGGACCGCCCGGTCATCCACCTGAAGTGGCCGGGCAAGCAGCCGGTCGGCGAGGTCGTGCTCCCGGCGGCGGGCGGTCTTTCCACCCGCCCCGAGGAGATCCAGATCAGCACGCCGGACGGGGACACCACCGTCGGCGTCGACCAGAACGGCGTCGCGCGCTTCGACCCGATCACCACCGACCGCATGACCATCACCGTCACGAAGAAGGCGCACCTGACCGTCCACAACCCGGTGGCCGACGACGACCTGCAGCTCCCGGTGGGCCTCACCGAGGTGTACATCCCGGCCCTCGACAAGTACCGCACCGAGCAGCCCTCGCCCAAGCGCACCTTTGAACTCCCGTGCGGGCAGGGCCCGGTGGTCGCGATCGACGGAAAGCTGTACGAGACCAGCGCCAAGGGCACCGTCCGCGACCTCGTGGACCGGCGGCCCGTCGACGTGACGCTCTGCCAGCGGGGCAAGGAGAAGCCCGAGGTGACGCTCGGCTCGGGCGGGCACAGCGTGGAGGCGGGCGACGCGGGCCCGCTCGCACTCACCGGCGCCGAGCTCACCCGGGGCACCCCGGGCGCCCTCGACACCACCAAGCGCACCCTGACCGTCAAGGACTGGCTGGGCGACCGCCGCACGGTGCAGGTCGGCTCGGGCGCGGCCTCGTACCTGACGACGTACGAGAACGTGAACGACGGCTGGAAGGCGACCCTCAACGGCAAGGAGCTGACCTCGCTGCGGCTCGACGGCTGGCAGCAGGGCTGGCTGGTGCCGCAGGGCGAGGGCGGCACGATCAAGCTCTCGTACGAGCCCGCGGACACCTACGAGGCCGGGCTCTTCGGCGGCGCCGCGGGCGTGCTGCTGCTCGCCGTCGCGGTGTTCGTCCTGTGGCGGCGGCGCGAGCCCGCCGACGACGACACCGAGCCGGTCCCGCCGCCCGGACCCGGCCTCGTGCTCGGCACGGTGGTGCTGACGCTGGTGGGCGCCGTGATCGCGGGCCTGTTCGCGCTGCTCGTGCCGGTGCTCGCCGTCGTCGCGTGGAAGCGGCACCAGCTGCTCGTCCCGCTCGCGTTCCTCGCCATGGCGGCGGCGGGCGTGGTCGCGGCGACGGGCGCCGGAGAGCCGTCGGGGGCGGACGCGGGCGCCTTCTCGCCGGCCGCTCAACTCCTCGCGCTCATCGCGGTGTTCGCGGCGCTCGTGACGGTGCGGGACGAGGAGCCCTGGGCGCGCCCGGCCGCCGAGGGCGAGCAGGCCGGGTCGGACCCGTCGACGGCGACGCCGCCCTTGGGTACACCGGGAGCACCGGGGAACCCGAGCCCGTACACGCCCTACGTCTCCGGGCCGACCCTCGCCGCGCGGGGACCGTCCGCCGGGCAGCCGGAGCCGGACCCGCCGACCAGGCCGCTGCCGCAGCGGCGGCCCAAGTTCAAGGCGACGCCGCCGGAGCCGACGGAGCCACCGAAGCCGTCACCGGGGACCGGCCCCGAGTCGCCGCCCGAAACACCGCCCCCGGGGGAAGGCAACCGCACATGACCGCTCTGGAACACCCCGCACGACGCGCCGACGAGCCCGGCCGGCCCCCGGAACGCATCCCGTTCCCCGTGGTCGACGAGGTCGCGCGGCACTGCCTCCAGGAGGAGGAGCCGGAGACGGTGCACATCGAGGTGCACCTGCCCGGCGTCCCCGAACCGGCCCGTCTGAAGGCCGCGTTCGGGGAGGCTCTGCGGCGCCACCCGCGCATCCTGATGCGGGAGGCGCGGGGCCCCTGGTACCGGCGGCGCTACGAGTGGGAGCTCACCGACGGGCCGGACGTGGAGGTGGTGACGTACCCGGCGGCGGAGCGGGACGCCCTGAAGCGGGCCAGGGAGCGGTCGCTCACCGAGGCCCCGCCGCTGACGTCGTCCCCGCCGATCCGCCTGGAGGTGGTCACCCCGGACGCGGACGCCACGGTGCGGGACACCGCCGAGGAGTCCGGCGCCGTCCTCTTCCTCACCATCAACCACACCGCTCTCGACGGCCCCGCCTGCCTGCGGGTCCTCGCCACCGCCGCCGAGCTGTACGGCGGCCGCGACAACTCCCCGGCCGCGCCGCCCGTCCGTGCGGCGGCAGCGGCCGACCAGCAGAAGGAGGAGCAGCCGGACGCCCCCTCCTCCCCCTGGGCCCCGCCCGCCCGCGTCGCCCACGGCACCCCCGCGCCCTCGCCCGGCAACGGCATGCTGGTGGCCGAACTCCCGGTCCCCAAGCGGCCGAAGGGCTCGGCGTTCACCGTCAACGACCAGTTGATGGTGGCGACGGCCCTGATGATCGCGCACTGGAACCGGGAGCACGGCGAGAAGCCCCGCCCGCTGCGCATCACCATGCCCGTCGACGACCGGCCCCGCGACGTGACGATGCCCATCGGGAACGGCACGCGGCTCGTCGAAGTCCCCTTCGCCGCGGACGAGTTGAACGGCAAGGAGTGGACTCCGGCGGAGATCCGCGCGCTCCTCACCCGCACCTCGGGCCGCACCCGCGCCCTCAAGTCCCTGGCCCGCCCGCAGCTCGGCCACGGCGCGGCGCTGCTCACCGCGCCCGTCGTCCCGGTGGGCCTGCGCGCCGCCGTCACCCGGGGGCTGCGCAGGGCCGCCGCGCCCTGGACGTCCACGACGCTGCTCAGCAACATCGGCCGCGTCCCCTACGCCCTCGACTTCGGGGACGCCGGGCGCGCGCACGCCGTGTGGTTCTCCGCGCCCGCCCGGATGCCGCGCGGCCTCACCGTGACGACGGCGTCCACGGCGGGCCGGCTGCACCTCGCCCTGCGCTGGTCCAGGACCCTGCTCAGCCACGGCGACGGCGCCCATCTGCGCGACCTCTTCGAGCACTACTCCCACGCCACGGAGGAGACGGCATCCCGATGAGTACCGCGCCTTCGGCGCACACCGCGCCCACCTCGACCACCGCGGACCGGCGCCCGCCGAGCCTGCGCGACTTCTACGAGAACCCGGCCGTGCCGGTGGCCTCCGGCGACGCCCGCAGCCTGCGCCAGGCGCGGCTGCTCGCCGCCGCGCTCGGCCCCGCCACCGGGCCCACCGGTCCCGCCGTGGTCCTCGACATCGGCTGCGGCGACGGCCGGGCCGCGCGGACCGCGGCGCCGCTGCTCGCCGGGCACCGCGTCGTCGGCGTCGACTGGTCGCAGGACGCCCTGCGGCGGGCCCAGGCCCACCTCCCGTACGCGATCAGGGGTGAACTCACCGACGGCGGCCTTCCGTTCACCGACGGGGCCGCCGACGCCGTGCTCTTCAGCGAGGTCATCGAGCATCTCGTCGACCCGGACAGCGCCCTGGACGAGCTGCGCCGGGTCCTGCGGCCGGGAGGCCATCTGATGCTGTCCACGCCGAACCTCGCAGCCTGGTACAACCGGGGGCTGCTCCTCGCGGGCGTCCAGCCGGTGTTCTCCGAGGTCAGCCTGCGCGGCATCCACGGCCGCCCCGGCAGCGAGGTGGTGGGACATCTGCGCCTCTACACCGCCCGCGCGCTCAGGGAGTTCGTGGCGGCGTCCGGCTTCGAGGTGGTGCGGGTCGCGGGCGCGCCCTTCCACGGGGTGCCACGGCCGCTGCGCGCCCTCGACAGACTGGCCTGCGCGGCGCCGAGCGCCGCCTCGATCCTGCTCCTGCACGCACGGAGGACCTGAGCGATGTGGGTGGGTGTGGCCGCCGCGCTCCTCGCCAACCTCCTCTACAGCACCGGCTTCGTCCTGGAGAAGCGGGCCCTGACCTCGATGCCGTCGGTCAGCGTGCGCAACCCGGCGCGGCTGCTGCGCAACGTCCTCGGCAGCCCGCTGTGGATCGGCGGCTCGCTGGCGCTCGCGGCGGGCTTCGGCGCGCAGCTCGCCGTCTACCGGACGCTGCCGATCGCGGCCGCGCAGGGCATCTTCGTCTCCGGCCTGGTGCTGCTCCTGCTGCTGTCCTCGGTGCTGCTCGGGGAGCGGACGTCGGGGCGCGAGCGGTACGCGGTGGCGGCGATCCTGGTGGCGCTGCTGATGGTGGTCCTCTCCCTCAAGGAGGGCTCGGACACGGTGAGCCACAGCGCTCCCGTGCCACTGGTCCTCACCGTCTGCCTGCCGTCGCTCGCGGCCGGCGTCTGGCTGTACGGCAACGCGGAGCGGCGCTCCCGGCACCGGCACCGGCTGCCCACGACGGGCGTCGAGTACGGCGTGGCGGTGGGCCTCCTGTACGGGGTCAGCTCCCTCGCCATCAAGGGCGTCTCCAGCTACCTGACGACGGAGAACCTGGGCTCGGCGGTCGGCCACCTCTTCCGCTCCCCGTACCCCTATCTCCTCCTGTTCACCGGCGCGTTCGGCCTCGTCATGTCGCAGGCCGCGCTGCAGCGGTGCCGGGCGTCCCTGATCGTGCCGGTGTGCACGACGGTCACGTCGCTGTTCACGGCGGTCCTGGGGACGCTGGCCTTCGGCGAGGCGCTGCCGCACGAACCGGTCCGCCTTGCCCTGCGCATCGGCGGCACGGCACTGGCGGTGTCGGTGCTCCTGGCCATGCCCAAGCACGACGCACCACCCGCCACCCCCCAACCCCCCACGACTCCGAAGGAGTTGACGTCCGGATGAACCCCGACGACCCACTGCTGAAGATCCTTGCCTGCCCCCTCGACAAGGGCCCGCTGCACCTCCTCACCCCCGAGGACGTCCTGTACAACCCGCGCCTGCACCGCCGTTACCCGATCATCGACGGCATACCGCAGCTGCTTCCCTCCTCGGGCGAACAGGTCCCCGAGGAGGAACACGAGCAACTCGTGAAGCGGATCTCCCCATGACGGCCGGCGAACACGGAACAGGCGAACACGGCGAGGGCGCACACCGGGACCGGCACCGGGCGGCGGGCGACCCGACCCCGCACAAGACCCTCGCCGCCCGCCTCGCCCCGCACCTCCCGGCCCGGATCGTCGCCTCGCTCGCCCGCCTCGTCTACCCGCGCTTCGAGCCGGAGCTGGCCCGCCTCACCGACCTGTGCCCGCCCGGCTGCGCCACGGCGGTGGACGTCGGCGGCTGGTACGGCCCCTGGTCGCGCCGTCTCGCCGCACGCGCGCACCGCGTGGTGACGGTCGAACCGGTGCCTCACCTCGCCCGCCTCCTCGCGGACAGCACACCCCGCAACGTCCGCGTCATCCAGGCGGCGGCCACCGACCACCCGGGCACGGCCCGCCTCTGGCTGCCCACGGGAGACCGCGGCGACCGCGGCGTCTCCTCCCTGATCCGCCGCGACATCCACGGCACGGCCCTCGACGTCCCCTGCCTCACCCTCGACGGACTCGGCCTGCGCGACGTCGACTTCATCAAGATCGACGTGGACGGCAACGAACTCCCCGTCCTGCACGGCGCGGAGGGCATCCTCTCCCGGGACCGCCCGGCGCTCTTCGTGGAGCTGGAGTCCCGCATCCAGCCCATCGCCCCGATCGTCGAGCACCTCACCGGCCACCACGGCTACGAGGGCTGGGTCCTGCCCCACGACACCTGGCTCCCCCTCACCGCGTTCGACCTCGAAGCACACCAGTCGGACACGTCGCACGTGGTCACCCAGGGCCTGCTGCGCCGCGTCCTGACCCCCCGCCATCCGCGGTACGTCAACTCGGTCCTGTTCCTGCCGCACGGCCGCCGCCCCGGCGAGCGTGCGGTGCGCAACCATGGAGCCCATGCCCGCTAGCTCCGCTCCCCGCCCCGACCCCGCCGCCCCCTTCACGCCGCTCTCCTTCCAGCTGGTCCTGCTGCGCCGCATGGCCGACCACAACCCGGACCTGGTCGAGGACGCCCGCCACCAACTGGGCGTATCCATCGGGGAGATGAGAGAGGCGAACGCCCGCTGGCAGGCGATGACCCGCTCCCGGAAGTCCCGCGGCGCCGCATCCCGCTACCGCTCGGTCCTCGGCCCTCCGTCCGACACGGTGCGCCGCCAGGTCGGCGACCTGTCCTGCGAGGCGCTCCTGTGGCCGGTGCCGCTCTGGCCGGACCTCCGCTTCGAGATCCTCCTGGCGCCGAACGGGGCGGTGTGGAACGAGTGGCTGGTCCGCGCCCCCGGCACCCCGCCCCCCGTGCTCCGCACCCTGGCGGACCTCACCCCCTGGTCGTGCACGGTGGACGAGGTGGCCCGCGCGTTCGCCCCCGCCCGCCCCTTGGAGGGCACGGCTCCCACGCGGTGGGGGCTGGCCTTTTCGGGGGCGGACGAGGACGGTCACGTCCGCTCGTGCGTCGCGGAGTTCACGTGGGGGCTGCTGCAGCGGGTGGCGCTGCGCGACTAGCTCCGCAGGAAGGCGCGTACGCCCTGGGACACTCCGTCGTCACCCAGCAGGTCGTTGTGCTTGAGGCAGCCCGCGGCGTTGTTGGCGGCGCCGTCCAGCGGGACGCTGTCGTCCGGGTTGATGACCTCGTCGCAGTGGGACCACCAGGTCGCGTACGCCACGCCGCCGGGCGTCTCGTCGCCCTCGGCGAGTCCGTCCTGGACGTACGAGCCGGGCGTCATGTCCCGGCACGCCTGCGACCAGGCGGCGCAGGCCCACGCCGTGCTGGTGCCGTGGTTGGGCCCGGCGAGCGAGGCCCAGTGGGCGACGGTGCCGGTGCCGCCGCCGTACTTGACGTACCAGCGGGTGACGAGGCTCCCGAAGGAGTGGGCGACGACGTCGACCTTGGTGGCCCCGGTCTTGGCGCGCACCTCGTCGACGTAGTCGGCGAACCGGCCGGAGAGCGTCTCGTTCACGGACTGACTGGTGTCGTAGCCCCAGGAGTACAGCTCGTCGTCGGTGTACCCGTCGGCCTTGAAGTCGTCGCGCAGCGAGCCCCAGACGCCGGGGTCGGCGTTGTAGCCGTGGACGAAGACGACGGGGGTGTGGGAGGCGGCGGGGGCGGGTGCCGGTTCGGCCAGGGCCGGGGTGGCGGCGGTGCCGAGGAGGAGGCAGGCCGCGAGGGCGGGGGCGGCGAGGTGCCGCGGTGTGGGGGACATGGGGAGAAGGGTGAGGCTTGAGGGTCGGGATGAACAGGGTCGTGCACGGTCCACCTCCGGCGGCCTTCCCCCCCCCACCCCGCCTCTTCCCGGTACGGCGGCTCCGTCGCCCCGGGGCACTCCCCCGCCTCCCCGCGCAAGATGTGACACGTGAGGATGTTGAGGCGATCCGGAAACGCTCAACTACCGCACATTCAGGGTCAGTTCACATGGACGCTCGGATTCATGGCCATGGCCTCACCGCGCCTATGATGCCGCCCATGGCAAGCCACGGGGATCTCATAGCGGGCCGCTACCGCATCACAGCACGGCTGGGGAGAGGCGGCATGGGCACGGTCTGGCGCGCCCAGGACGAGCTGCTCGGCCGCGCCGTCGCGGTCAAGGAGCTGCACGTCGACGACGGGCTCTCGGCCGTCGACGCCCAGGTGCAGCGCGAGCGCGTGCTGCGCGAGGCCCGCACCGTGGCGCAGATCCGGCACCCCGGCATCCTGGTCCTGCACGACGTGGTGCAGCACGACGGGCAGCCCTGGCTGGTGATGGAGCTGATCAACGGCCGTTCGCTGGCGGACCGGATCACCGCCGAGGGCCCGCTGCCGCCCGCCGAGGCCGCCCGCATCGGCCTCGACCTGCTCGCCGCCCTGCGCGCAGCGCACTCCGCCGGGGTGCTGCACCGCGACCTCAAGCCCGCCAACGTCCTGCTGGAGTCGGGCAGCAACCGCGTCGTCCTCTCGGACTTCGGCATCGCCCAGCTCGACGGGCAGACGACGCTCACCGCGACCGGCTCGTTCGTGGGCTCCCCCGAATACACGGCGCCCGAGCGGATGTCGGGGCGGCGCACCGGC
The DNA here is from genome assembly GCF_050510915.1 of Streptomyces odontotermitis. NCBI lineage: Bacteria > Bacillati > Actinomycetota > Actinomycetes > Kitasatosporales > Streptomycetaceae > Streptomyces > Streptomyces odontotermitis. Next base: position 846,292 of record NZ_JBNJLS010000001.1, read on the forward strand.
CCCGAGTCCGATCTGTGGTCGCTCGGCGTGCTGTTGTGCGCGGCCGTCGAGGGCGAGTCGCCGTTCCACCGCGACTCCGTGGCGGGCGTGCTGCACGCCGTCGTGGTCGACGAGGTGCGGCTGCCGGAGTCGGCGGGGGTGCTGCTTCCGGTCGTACGGGGGCTGCTGGAGCGGGACGCGGAGCGCAGGTTCGACACGGCGGAGGCGGAGCGGGCACTGCAGTCGGCGCTGAGCGGCGCCGGAAGCCCGAACGAGTACCGCGCGCCGGGGGCCGGCCGGCCTCCGCACGGCGAAGCCGCGACCGTCCCGCACACCCACGCCGCCCCGCCGCCGCCCCCTCCCGCCGCCACCCTCCGCCAGGAGAACGGCCCGGGCCGCCAGGGCACCCCCGGCGACCCGGGCGAGCCCGTGGTGCACGCCTCCGCCCGGGCCGCGAACCGGCGCGGGCGACGCGGCCGCCGTGCCCTCGTCATCGGTGTCACCGTCGCCGCGCTCGCGGCGGGCGGGGTCGGCGCCGGGGTGTGGGCGATGACCCGGGACGACACCAACTCCTCGGCGCAGTCTGCCGGTTCGGGCGGCGCGGCCGAGGAGGTGCGCGAGCAGGACGTGCCGACGCCGCACCCCAGCAAGAAGCAGAAGGACAAGAAGAAGGACAAGAAGACCTCGGCGCCGAAGCCCGACACCAGCAGGCCCGGCCGCAAGAAGGGCGACGGGCCCAAGGTCCCCACCCGGGCCCCGGAGCCCGCGGAGTCCCCGGCCTCCGCCGGGTCGCCCAAGCCGACCACGCCATCGGGCACGGGTTATCACACGGTCACGGACCCGACGGGCTTCTCCTTCAGCGCGCCGACCGGGTTCACCCGTACCCCCGAGGGCCCGCGCGTCTACTACTACTCGCCGGGCAAGGAGTTCCGCATCGGCGTCCACCCGCAGGAGCAGGACCCCGCGGGCCCGTACGAGGTGATGCGCCAGGCGCACAAGGACGGCCCCTCCGACTATCCGGGCTATCGCGCCGCCTCGGTCACGAAGACCACCCACAACGGACACCCGGCGGCGCTCTGGGTGTTCACGTGGGACGGCAGCTCGGCGGACGGCGGCCCGCGCACCACGTGGGACCTGAGCTGGGACGAGGGCGGAAAGATGTACGACCTGTGGGTGTCCGCGCCGACGGGGCAGCAGGCGACGGGCAAGCGCCACTTCGACAAGGCCAGCGGGTCCTTCAAGGCGGCCGCCGGGGGCTGAGCGGCCCTTCGCGGACCCCGTCGCGGGTCCGTTCACCGGCCCCGTCACGGGCCCGCGGCCGTCGGTCGCGGCACGGGGCCGTATGGGTGGAAGAGGCCGGAGAGCCGGGGCAAGTCCGCGGCCGGGCGGAACTGTGCGATTAAGCGATCAATTCCACAGTCCCCTGCCGAAAGGATCCCGTATCCATGTCCCGCACCCTTCTCTCCGCCCGTGCCGCCGCCTTCGTCGTGGCCGCCGCGCTCGCCTCGACGGTGGCCCTGCCCGCCGCCGCGCACGCCGCCCCGGCCGCCCCGAAGGCGCCGGTCTCGGCGCCCGCCGCACCCGTCGCCGCCCCGGGTGACGACACCCCGATCGTCGCGGCGAACAGCACCGTCTCGCTCGGCCTCAACGCGGATCTGGGCATCCAGGGCAACGTCGGCCTGAAGATCGGCAGCGGCCGGATCGTCACCGCCGACCACCGCATCGTCGGCGGCACGGTGAACCTCACCGGCGTCATCTCCCTGAAGGCCGGCGCCAAGGCGGCCACCGTGTCCAACGTCAGCATCGACCTGGCCACCGGTGCCGTACGGGGCTCGGTCAATGGCCGGGTGATGGTGCTCGGCAGCATCGACACCAGCTCCCTGCACGCGTACTCCAAGGAGGGCGAGCACCTCCTGCACCTCGACATCGGCCTCAGCGCCGACAACAACATCGTGCTGAGCGCGGCCGCGGCGGCGCGGCTGAACGCGGCGCTCGGCGTCGACGTGCTGGCGGAGGGCGCCGTCCTCACCACCGGTTCGGTCGACCTCGGCCTGAACCTCGACGCCGCCCTCGCCGCGGACCTCGACGTCGACCTGAACGCCGCGGTCGACGCGGGCATCGACGTGGACCTCGGCCTCAACGCGGACATCGACCTGGGCCTGAACCTGCTCGGCGGCGTCCACCTCCTCTGACCCTTCCCCTCCCCAGCGGAACAGGCCCCCGCGCTTCGCTCACGCGGGGGCCTGTTCCGTGCCCGGCGGCAGGACCTAGGATCTCGGCCTGATGAACGATCACCACGACGACGACCACGACACCCACGACGCCCACTACAAGGAACTCAGGGACAGGCTCAGCGATCAGCCGGAAGCGTCGCTCGGCGGCGTCGCACGCGGGCAGATCCGGCGCGGCGTGGTCACGGTCATCGCGCCGTTCGGCGCCTTCGTGGAACTCCACGGCACGGACCTGGACTTCAGCGCCGGCTCCCCCGTACAGGCGCTCGTGCGCATCCCGGAGATCACCTGGGCGCACATCTCGCACCCCTCCGACGTGCTGGCCGTGGGGGACGAGATCTCCGCGGAGGTGCTCCACGTCGACGCGGAGCGGGGGCAGATCTCCCTCTCCACCAAGGCCCTGGAGCCGAAGCCCCAGGAGTGAACGGGCCCGATCGGGGCCCGTGAGCGGTCACATCCGCTGCACGAACTTCTCCCGCCACTGCGGCACCGGATCCGTGCCCAGCTCCGTCCAGTACTCGCGGCCCTCGACGATCACGCCGTCGCGCACCGTCCAGAACGACGCGACCCGGTGGGTGCCCATCTCCTCGTGCGGGACCTCCACTTCGGAGACGACCTGGTCGCCGCCGTCCGCCACGACGCGCAGGACGTGGATCGACCAGCCTTCCGGGTACGTGGAGTTGAGGCCCACGTAGTTGGCGCGGCCCACGATGCGTTCGCCGCTCGCGGGCCACTCCACGACCACGTCGTCGGCGAGCAGCGCGCCGACCCCGTCCCAGTCCCGGTCCTGCGTGCGGTGCCACAGCTGCCGCACGATCTCCGTAGGTTCCATGTCCGCATACTCCCATATGCGAACAGGGGAGCAGTTGTTCCCTGGAACAGGTGATCGTCGCCCCAGAGTTTGCGTACGGCCCCTGTGATTGACGATGCTTACGGGGCGCAACCAACGGGCTGCAGACCGTAGTTGACGTTCCATCAAGTCCCGTATGTCCCACGTATGTCCCAAGGAGAAGCACCACCATGAACCTCATCACTGACGTCCTCGCCGGTCTCGCCCACTTCGTCGGCTGGCTGGTCTGACGTCACCCGCAGGACCGCACGACAGCGCGGCGCCGCCTCCCCCGTCCCAGGGGAGGCGGCGCCGCCGCGTTCGGCGGAAGCGGCTCGGCGGAAGCGGTTCGGCGGGAGCGGTTCAGCGGGCGTAGAAGTCCCGCGCCGTCCCCTTGCCGTCCCTGGCCCGGCCCAGCAGGCTCGCCGGGTACTCGATCAGCCAGTAGCTCGCCGTCCCCGCCACGAGCGCCACCGCGAGCACGGCGAGAAGCGCGACGGGAAAGCCCGCCCGGCCCGACGGGAGCAGGCCCGACCGGTCGAGCTGGAGCATCACCGGTTCGTGCCAGATGTAGAGGCTGTAGCTGATCAGGCCGACGGCCGTCAGCAAACGGGACCTCAACAGGCCGTGCCAGCGCGGCTGTTGGCCGGTCCGCAGATGCAGCGTGGCGTACAGGAGCACGCTCCACAGAACGGCCGCGATCGGGTGGTAGAAGGTCTGCCCGAAGTTCTCCGGCGCGGACGTGTACGAGAGCACGTACAGGCCCGCCGCCGCGCCGAGCGCCAGCGGCGCCGCCCCGCGCGCGGTGAGCCGCCCCCGGTCGCCGAGCGCCACCAGGAGCACCGCGAGGCCCATCCCGGCCGCGAAGCCGCCGAAGCGGGCCTGCGGCCCGAAGTACACCGGCCAGTCGGTGTACGGAACACCGGCGAGGTAGTGCGCGCAGCCGATCCAGGCGACCGGCGCCGCGAACAGCACCGCGCACCCCGCGCCGCACAGGACGACCCGCGCCCGCCTCGTGGGCAGCTTGCGGCACGCCCGCACGGCCAGGGGGCCGAGCGCGACCAGCACCAGATAGAAGGCGACTTCGAGGGCGAGCGACCACGTCGGGCCGAGCGTGTAGAAGATCCGCTCCCGGTCGAAGACATGGGTGAAGGTGAGGTGCTCGACCAGGTCCCGCCAGTCCCCCGGCAGCGTCGGGTTGCGCGTCGCCCACACCACGAGGACCGCCAGGAAGTACAGCGGCAGGATGCGGACGGCACGCCGGAAGAGGAACACCCGGGCGGTGCGCACCGAACGGTCGTCGCCGTCGATGGCCGCCCGCGCGTACGACAGGGTGAGCAGGTACGCCGACATGACGAAGAAGAGGTCGATGACCTCCAGGGAGAACAGCGCCCCCAGGTAGGGGCTGTCCAGCGGCGGGTGCGAGCCGTCCGCGTCGTACGTGTGGTACTGCTGCCACACGTGGAAGATCACCGTGCTGAGCGCGGCGACCCCGCGGAATCCCTGGAGTTCGAGGGCGCGCCGCCCCGGGGCCGGGGTGGTGGCGGCCGTGGTCGCCGTGGCCGCCGTGCGGGCCTCGGGCGTGGCCGTCGTGGCCGTCGTGGCCGTCGTGGCCGTCAGCGCGGTCATGAAGCCTCCGCCCGTGCCGTCGCCGCAGCGGCCGTCTCCGTGCGCGGTGTGACCCGCCACTTCCGGTCGCCCAGCGCCTCCTTGAGGTGGGACTGGCGGGCCACCATGTTCTTGAAGTGGGTGTAGAAGACGGTCGTGACGACGAGGTAGCGCCAGAACCAGCTCTTGCGGCGGCGTAGTTCGGGCACCGCGAGCCGCCAGGCGAAGGCCGCCTGCACGAGCCCCGCGGAGAGGGTGAGCGCGAACGCGATCAGGCAGACGGGCACCGCCCAGTCGAGGCGGTCGGCGCCGCCCGCCCGCCAGGCGGCGTGCAGCAGCACCGGCAGGATCTGCAGGGTCAGCCACGGCTGCACCTCGCGCCAGCCGAGCAGCACGAAGAGGCCCGCCTTCTGCCGCCGTGTGAAGGACGGTGAACGCAGCCCCTGCCACAGGTACTTGAGCGAGACCTGGAGCCAGCCCTGCGCCCAGCGGGAGCGCTGGTTCCACAGCGGCCGCAGCGTCGTGGGCGCCAACTCCCTTGATATGAGCGTGCGGTCCATGGCGATGCGGGCGCCCGCGTTCAGGGCGCGCAGCGTGGAGTCGATGTCCTCGGTGAGCATCGAGCCGTGCATGCGGGTGCGCGCGAGCAGGTCGGTGCGCCAGAAGCCGTTGGAGCCGCCGAACACCCCGAAGCCGTACATCCGGGTGCGCCCGGGGTGGCTGACCGCGTAGATCGCCTCGAACTCGACGCCGACGAGCTTCGCGACCCAGGAGCTCTCGCCGTTACGGATGACGCAGTGGCCCTGCACGACGTCGTAGCCGTTCGACAGCCAGTCCCAGGCGCGCCGGAAGGCGTCCGGGGCGGGGTGGTGGTCGGCGTCGAAGATCCCGACGAACTCGCCGCGCACGCGCGTGGCGGCCGCGTTGATGTTCTGCGCCTTCGAGGTCGACCCGGCGACGGGCAGCAGCACGAGCCGCCGGTCCCGCTCCGCGATCTCCCGCAGCGTGTCCTCGACCGGCAGCGGGTGCGGGGTGTTGTACGCGAGGACGATCTCCAGCTCGTTCGGGTAGTCGAGGCGCAGGAACGACTCGACGGTGTCGACGATCGTCGCGGCCTCGTTCGGCAGGTACGCCGCGATGACGGCGCTCGCCGCCGGGTACGGCTGGGCGGGCCCGTCCGGGCGCGGCTGGGCGTCGAGCGAGAACAGGCACTCCAGAACGATGAGCAGCGCCGACAGGACGAGTCCCGCGACCACCACCCAGTACGCCACCGCGGCGGCGTCCCAGCCCATGGCGTACGCCTGTTGGTACAGCAGGAACGGCAGCCCGATGCCGAGGACGAGCGGCAGCAGCGGCGTGAGCGCGCACAGCAGCGGACGCAGCAGCGGGCGCAGCCGTGGCCGCGGGCCGAAGCGGGCGCCCGCGCGGTGCCGGTGCGGGGTGCTGGTGCGCATCCACGGCTCGTACCGCACGGGCCGCAGATCGCGGTGGCGCACGGCCTCCGCGACGGCGTCCCGCGCGTACTCGGCGGCCCGCTCGTGGTCCGGGCAGCCGGCGAGCGGGGTCCAGCCGACGACCGGGGTGAGCCGGACGTTCTCGTCGGCGACGACGAACCGGGTCCCGGCGACGGAGTGCGCGAACTCCCGCAGCGCGACGACGGCCGCGTCCTCATCAACTCCCGGCATCAGGACGAGAAGCTGCCCCTTCTCGTCCCAGCCGAGCCGGCTGGCGGCCGCGCTGCCCAGCCTCTCCGCGACGCCCGCGAGCCGCTCGGCGACCTCGCGCCGCACCCGCGGCCCGAGCCGCGCCTCCAGGGCGCTCATCTCGGCGACGCCGACGACGGCGAGGATCCCGCCGAGGCGGGCGGCGGCGGGCCTGCGCAGCTCGCGGTCGAGCTCGTCCATGAAGTGCGGGGCGGAGTAGAGCCCGGTCCGCGGGTCCCGCATCAGATGCTCGACGGGGATCGGCACCCGGTGCAGCTTGGCGGCGATGCGGGCGGACAGCTCGACGGGCGCGGAGGTCTCCGGCAGACAGTCGTCGGCTCCGTGGCGCAGCAGGTCGGCGACGGCCTCCGGGTCCGGGTCGCGGTCCTCGGTGACCATGACGAGCGGCAGCGCCTGCCCGGCCGGGTCGCCCCGGACCTCCCGTACGAGCGCGATCCCGCCGGATCCTCCGGTGCCGCCGTCGAGGGCGACGATCGCGTCCGGGGGCGCCTGCCGGACCTGCCGGTGCACCTCGCCGGGGGCGGCGTGGGTGACCTCGTACCCGGTCGACTTCAGGTTGCTGGTGAGCTGCTCCCGACCGGGCCCTGGCGGGCCGACGGCGAGCACATGAGCGACGGCGCCCGGGGCCTGACGGGGGCCCGGGCGCGGCGGTATTGCAGTGACCATATGTGTGTGGTCCCATCCTGTTCGGATTGTGGGGGAGGACCACCGACCAACCCGAAATCCCGGGCCAATCGGCCACATCAGCCTCAACGATCTCTGTGACACCGCATCTTCAGGGGCGTAAAGCTCTGATTACGCCCCTGTGCACGGACTGAGCACACGAAGGAGAGCACCCACGTGACCGCACCCTCCGGCCCTCTGTTCCCGTCCCTGTGTCCCGGGCGCACCACCGACCGCCCCGCACTCCGCTTCGGTGAGCGCTCCCTCTCGTACGCGCAACTGGCGGACTCGGCGGGCACGTTGGCGGGACGGCTGGCGGGCGCGGGCCGCGTCGCGGTGTGGGCGACGCCGACGCTGGAGACGGCCGTCGCGGTGGTGGCGGCGCTCCTCGCCGGGGTGCCCGCGGTGCCGCTCAACCCGAAGTCGGGGGGCGGGGAGCTGGCGCACATCGTGGGGGACAGCGAGCCGACAGCGGTGCTGGCGGGGCCGGGGACTCAACTCCCGGAAGCCTTGCGGGAGTTGCGACAGGTCGAGGTCAGGGCCGAGGCGGCACCCCCAGGGTTCCGACTCCACGACACGGTACGCACGGAGACGCCCCTCGACCCCGAGTCCCCCGCCCTGATCGTCTACACGTCCGGCACGACGGGCCCGCCCAAGGGCGCCGTCCTGCCCCGCCGCGCGCTCGCCACGACGCTGGACGCGCTCGCGGACGCCTGGCAGTGGACGGCCGACGACGTCCTGGTGCACGGCCTCCCCCTCTTCCACGTCCACGGTCTGATCCTCGGCGTCCTCGGCCCGCTGCGGCGCGGCGGCTCGGTGCGCCACCTCGGCAGGTTCAGCACGGACGGGGTGGCCAGGGAGCTGAGCGCGGGGGCCACGATGCTGTTCGGGGTGCCGACGATGTACCACCGCATCGCCGAAGCGCTCCCGGACGACCAGGAGTTGAGCAAGGCCCTGGCCTCCGCCCGCCTCCTCGTCTCGGGCTCGGCGGCGCTCCCGGTGCACGACCACGAGCGGATCGCGGCGGCGACGGGCCGCAGGGTCATCGAGCGCTACGGCATGACGGAGACGCTGATGAACACCAGTGTGCGCGCCGACGGGGAGCCCCGCGCCGGCACGGTGGGCGTGCCGCTGCCCGGCGTCGAGCTGCGCCTCGTGGACGAGGCGGGCGAGGAGCTGCCGCCCGGTGACCCCGAGGCGGTCGGCGAGATCCAGGTGCGGGGCCCGAACCTCTTCACCGAGTACCTGGGGCGCCCGGACGCGACGGCGGCGGCGTTCGCGCCGGGGGGCTGGTTCCGTACGGGGGACGTGGCGCTGCGGGACGCGGACGGATACGTCCGGATCGTGGGGCGGAAGGCCACCGACCTGATCAAGAGCGGCGGTTACAAGATCGGGGCGGGCGAGATCGAGAACGCCCTGCTTGAGCACGACGGGGTGCGGGAGGCGGCGGTGACGGGCGAGCCGGACCCGGACCTGGGCGAGCGGGTGGTGGCGTGGGTGGTCCCGGCCGACGCCCAACAGCCGCCTGCCGCAGAGGAGTTGGCGGACCATGTGGCACACCGTCTCGCCCCGCACAAGCGGCCGCGGGTGGTCCGCTACCTCGCGGCGCTGCCCCGCAACGACATGGGCAAGGTGATGAAGCGGGCGCTGCGGGAGGGCTGAGGGTGGCGGCCGGGGCGGGGCGGGGCCCTTCGGCTGAGGGCGGCGGGCGGGGCGGGCCCTTCGGCTACGCCCTAAGACCGAGCCCCGAACCCGTCCCGCACCAGCTTCAGCACCTCCCCCTCGGACAGCCCGAGCTCCCGCGCCTGGTCGACGAACTCCCGTACCCGTACGAGGAGTTGGGCCCGGTCGCGGGAGCTGCGGCCGTCCACCACGACGGCGCCGCGCCCCCTGCGCAGCTCGATCAGCCCCTCCTCGCGCAGCCGCTGGTAGCCACGCAGGACCGTGTGGACGTTGACGCCGAGGGAGTCCGCGAGCATCCGGGCGGCGGGCAGCCGTTCGCCGGGGGCGACCGCGCCCTCGGCGATGGCGCGGCGCACCGATGCGGCGATCTGGTCGCCGAGGGGCTGCGGCGCGGCGGGGTCGACCCGGAACAGCATCAGCGCCTCACGGGCTCTCGGCCGGCGAGGGCGTTCAGCAGGGCGGCCGCGGTCGCCGAGTCGTCGACGGTGACGGCGAACTCCCGCCCGCCGGAGCGCCGTACGACGACGGCCTCCCCCGACCGCAGGATCACGCCGGACCGTCCGCTGCGGACGCGGTAGCCCCAACCCCCGTAATCGGCCAGCGCCCTGACCTCCCGGCTGTCTGCCCGCCCGACCTCGGCGAGCGGTACCCGCACGCGCGGCCAGGGCAGCGGCGTGAACCGGACGGTCAGCCCGTGCCGGTCGACGGTGACGTGCGGGGCGCAGAAGACGAGGCAGAGCAGCCCGCACAGCAGCGGCACGGCGCCGCTCCACCCGTCGACGTACACCATGACGCCCCCGAACACGACCAGGACCGCGCTCACGGCGCCGAGCACGCGGGAGGACGCGCGCCGGGACCAGCTCGCCACCTCCTGGTCCGCGAGGCCGAGCCTCTCGACGGGCCCGCCCGCGCCCGGCGGCGGCGCGGACTCGGGGAGGTTCCGCACCGCCAGGAAGCCGGCCCCGGCCGCGAGCGCCCCCACCCCGACGGCCGACGCGAGCTGCCACAGCGGCAGTCGAACCGTCCCGGCGTCGGCGCCGACGTCCAGGTTGGCGCGCAGCGTGGCCACCATCAGACAGCCGACGAGCCCGGCGACGCCGTATCCGATGACGAGCACCGCCCGCACCCCGCGGGCATCCCGCTGCGCGGCGGCCGCGATGCCGCCCCACAGGACGGCCATCCCGAGCAGCAGTGCGGCGGCCACGACGACGAAGGACCCGCGTGAGGAGTAGCCGTCGGCGCCGCCCCCGCCGCCGAAGTGCGTGGCGATCCGCTCCGGCAGCCGCTCCCGCCAGGCCAGGAAGAAGGCCAGGTCGACCGCGAGGGCCAGCGGGAACGGCAGTGCCGCGAGGACGACGAGACGGCTCCGGACCCGGCTCCGGAGCTGCGCTCTGATGTGGCTCATGGAAACCCCCTTGTTCGCATAGTAGTAGAACAAGTTGGGGTCCGGCGACCTCCCCCGAAGGCCGCCCACTCCGCCCACGTCGCCTACTTCACCCCCACCGCCCCGACGATCTCCTGCACCACGGCCCCACCCCGGTCATCCGCGACCGAGGCCCGCAGCGACACGGACGACGCACCGGAGGGCACCTTCAACTCCCCCTTCCAGGACGGCTTTTGGCCCTCCCTCCGCAGCTCGGCCGGGCTCCACGTCTTCCCGTCGTCGTACGACACCTCAAGCCGTCCGCCCCCGATGCTTCCGGTGTCCACGGCCCCCTTCACGTACTCGGCGAAGATCCCCACCGGGACGGTCCGGCCGCCCCGCACCGCGCCCGTGAGGTCCGTGTGCACGTCGAACCCGAGGTTCAGCAGCGGCAGATACGTCCTCCGGTCGGCCGGGGTCTCCTTCGACCTGAAGGTCCACTCGGTGTGCCCCTTCGTCGCCCGCCCCCAGACGGCCGGGGCGAGGGACGTGTCGGTCACCACCTTGTAGGTGCGCTCGGCCGGGTCCGCGTCCCAGGCGTACACGCCCGAGCCCTTCCTCCGGTCGACCAGCTTCCCGTCCGCGTACACCTCGCTGAACTGCGTCATCCCGGAGCCCTCGTCCCACACGTCGCCGAACCCGGTGTGGTCGGGCCCCGAGTCGCCCCAGCCGGGCACGTTGAACTCCAGGTCGTTGCCGGTGCGCGTCTGGCCCCAGCCGAGCCCGGTGCCGAGCCACGGGTGCCACACCGGCCGGAACCAGTCCAGCTCCCCGCGCCGCCCGCCCCGGTAGGCCACCAGGCCGCTGCGCTGCTCCAGGGACGTCGGGCCCGCCTGCGCGGACTCGTGCCACCGCGTGCCGCCGCCCGTCGACACGTACTCCGTCCGCCGCACCGGGTACGCGATCTTCTCCAGGAATCCGAGCCCGACCGGGAAGGCGTCGCTGATCGCGTACCGGAACTCGCCGCCCGCCACCGGCTTCGCCGCGTGGAACTCGGCGTCAAGGACGGCCAGTTCACGCTTGCCCGGCCGGTACGCGAGGTCCCGCTCCGGCACCGCCCCCGTGTACGACTTGGCGAGGTCGTACACGTACGGCGTGTACGGCGTCCCCGTCGACTCCACCGTCCGCCCGGCCCGCGCGGCGGCGATCAGCCGCGCCCCGTCCGCCGCGTCCACCGTCGCGATCTGCAGCGGCCGGTCCGCGTTGTCGTCCGTGCCGAACCACGCCATGAGACGCCCCGGCACATCGTCCGTCACGTAGAGCGCCTTCGCGCCCGCTTCCTGCGCGGCCCGCGCGAGCTCCGCCGGGGTGGCGCCGCCCCGGGTCCGGCGCACCACCACCGCCTTCCCCCGCACGTCCTTGCCCGCGTAGTCGGCGGGGGCGCCGCCGCCCGCGTCCACGAGGGCGAGCTTCGTGCGGCCCGCCGTCAGCGTGCCGCCGGGCTGCGGCACCGCCTCCTCCAGCCCCCGCACGGCGAGTTGGGGCTGTCCGAGCCGCCACACCGTGCGGTACGCGAAGCTGCCCCGGGTCACCTTCCGGGTGGGTGCCGCGAAGACGCTGTCGTAGGTGAGGGGCACTTGCACCGCACCCTGGAGGTCCGCACCGTTCGCCGCACGGTCGTACTCCATGACCAGTTGCCGCGTCTCGGTGCGCCGCCCCACATCGGCGACGACCCTCCTCAGCTTCCTTCCGTCCAAAGTGACGTCGCGATCCCGGTCCAACGTGATCTCGGGCGCCGCGAGGAAGCCGAGGCCCAGCGAGTCCTTGCCGCCCGCGCCGCGCACGTCCAGGAAGGAGCTCAGCGCGTACGTGCCCGGCTTCAGGCGCAGCTCGACCGTGCCGGAGTCACCGGCGGAGACCGGGAACGGCTCGGTGCCGTCGGCGAGTTGCTGCACCACGAGGTCGGCGGCGGTGGCGGCGCCCGCGCGGTCCTTGACGTGGACCGTGAGCGTGTACCGCTCGTCCTCCTTGACCAGCCCGAAGGCGGTGTGCGCGACTTCCTTGCCGCCGGAGGTGGCGACGATGCGACCACTGTTGTTCCCGACGGCGGCCTTGGCCCCGTCACCGGTCACGGTGGTCGTCGCGGTGCCGTGGGCGGGCACGGTGAGGGTGCGGTCGGCGAGTGCGCCCCCCCCTTCGCCCCCTCCTTCCACGGCAAGGCTCAACTCCACGTCGCTGTCTGCGGAGTTGGTGTAGGCAAGACTCCGCCGAACAGGGCGATTGCTGTCGTACGGCCACCTGTAGAAGCCGAGATCGAGGCTGCCCGTGGCGGTGACCTGGGCATCGACGGCATCCCCTGCGCTGACCCGCCCCGCACCCACCACATAAGCGGACGCGTCGAGTTGCGTGGAGCTGGACAGGAGCGCGTCCTTGAGCCGGGCGCCCGACCAGTCGGGGTGCCGCTCGGCGAGCAGCGCGGCGGCTCCCGCGATGTGCGGAGTGGCCATCGACGTACCGCTCATGGAGGTGTAGTAGCCCTCGCCGCCGGTCAGTTGGGAACGGGCGGCGAGGATGTCGACACCGGGCGCGGACAGGTCGGGCTTGAGCGCCTGGTCGCCGATGCGGGGGCCCTGGCTGCTGAAGTCGGCCGCGCGGTCGCCCGAGTCGACCGCGGCCACGGTCAGGGCGGCGTCGGCGGCGCCGGGCGAGCCGATGGAGGAGGGGGCGCCGCTGTTGCCCGCCGCGACGACGAAGAGCGCGCCGGTCTCCTTGGACAGGCTGTTCACGGCGGCGGCCATCGGATCGGCGCCGTCGCTCGGCTCCCGCGAACCGAGGCTCATCGACACGACCTTGGCGCGCACGTCCTTGGCGGCCCACTCCATCCCGGCGATGATCTCCGACTCGGACCCGTTGCCGGAGTCGTCGAGCACCTTGCCGACGGCGAGCGTCGCACCGGGCGCGACGCCCTTCTCCTTCCCGTCCGACGCGGCGCCGCTGCCGCCGACCGTGGAGGTGACATGGGTGCCGTGACCGTGCCGGTCGGCGACGTCCTGCCCCGGAATGAAGCTCTTCGTCTCGCCCACCCGGTCCTTGAGGTCGGGGTGCGAGACGTCGACGCCGGTGTCGAGCACGGCGACCTTCACGCCCTTGCCGGTGAGCCCGGCCTGCCACGCCTTCGGGCTGCCGATCTGCGCGTTGCTCTGCTCCATGTCGGCCCGCACGCGCCCGTCGAGCCAGACCTTCCGCACCCCACCGTGGAACCGCGAACTCCCCGTCCCATACGAGGAGTTGCCCGTCTCCCCCACAAGAGATCGCCAGAAGCCCCCCTCGCCCCGGGCGCCCTTCGTCTCGGCGCCTTTCGTCTCGACGGCCTTCGTCTCGACGGCGAGGGCGCCGATGCTCGGCAGCGCCCGCACCTTCCTCGCCCCCGCGGGCACCGCGGCATCGCGCAGGCGTTTCGTGTACGTCACGACGAGCGGCAGCGCTGCGCCCGGCTCTCCGAGCCCCTGCCGTATCAGCTCGGTGACGTCGAAGAGCCTCCGGTCGAGCACCCCGGCCCGCAGATAGGGCCGCGCCTCGTCCGGCACGACGGTGACGTGCCCGCCCGCGACCTGACTCCTGACCGCCCCACCGGCCCCGTCGGGCCGCCGCACGGTCACGGTCTGCTTGCCGCCGCCCAGTGGGGTCACGGTGACGCGGTCGCCGGTCACGAGGGTGACGGTGCGGGCGTCGGCCCGTACGGGGCGAGCCTCGCCGCCACCGGTACGGGCGACACCGTGCCCGGCCGGGAGCAGGGCGAACGCGAGCCCCACCGACACCACCAGTCGTACGCTGCGCCCCACGGGTGATCTGCTCATGCCAGGAGTCTGAAGGGCCGCGTGTGACAGGGCTGTTGACGCGCACTGGCGGAAACCCGCCACAGCACATTCCCGCCGCCCTGGGGCTCCGCCCTACGCCTCCGGCACCCTCGCGTCATACCTCGCAAACCCCCGCCACACCAGAGCCAGCACCCCCACAGCCACCACACACACCACCCCGCCCCCCACCACCGCGACCTCCGGCCCCGCCCAGTCCCCCACCGACCCCGCGAGGAACTCCCCGAGCCGCGGCCCGCCCGCGACCACCACCAGGAACACCCCCTGAAGCCGCCCCCGCATCTCATCAGGAGTGGCCGCCTGCAACATCGTGTTGCGGAACACCATGGAAGAGGTGTCCGCGTACCCGGCCAGCGCGAGAAAGAGGAGCCCGAGCCACAACTGCCGCGTCAGCCCGAACGCGGCGATCGCCCCGCCCCACCCCGCGACGGCCAGCAGAATCGCAAGCCCGTGCCGGTGCACCCGCCCCTGCCACCCGGAGAGCACCCCACCCGCGAGCGCCCCCACGGCCGGGGCGGCCGCCAGCAGCCCCGCCGTACGCGCGTCCCCCGCGAACCACACCACGGCGACGGCCGGGAACAGCGAGCGCGGATGCGCGAACACCATCGCGCACAGATCGGTGAAGAACGTCATGCGCAGATGGGGCCGCGACCCGAGAAACCGCAGCCCGTCGACGACGGAAGCCCTCTTACGGGCCTCCGCCGCACCCCCTGGCCGGGCCCCGGGCACCGCGGCCGCCCCCGCCGCCTCCGGCCGCATCGCGGGCAACCGCCACATCGCGTACAGCGAGGCACTGAAGGCCACCACGTCCACGGTGTACGCGGCCTGGTAGCCCCACACCCCGACGACGACACCCCCGAGCATCGGCCCCAGCATCGAACCGGACGTCATCGTCACGGAGTTGAGCGCGTTCGCGGCGGGCAGCTGCTCCGGCGGCAGCAGGCGCGGGATCATCGACGTACGGGCCGGGGAGTTCAGCGACAGGCAGACCGCCTGCAGCGCCACCACCGCGTACAGGAACCAGACATGGTGGAACCCGGCGAACGCGGCGACCGCGAGCGTCACCGACAGCGCGCAGGACCCGGACGCCGAGCCGAGCCCGAGCCGGCGCCGGTCCACCCGGTCCGCGACCGCGCCCCCGTACAGGCCGAGGGCGAGCAGCGGGACGAGGGAGCAGAGGCCGACGAGGCCCACGGAGAAGCTGGACCCGGTGATGTCGTAGACCTGGAGCGAGATGGCGAGCGTCGTCATCGCCTGGCCGACCCACGAGATGGTGTTGCCGAGCCAGAGGCGCCGGTAGTCGGCAGAGGTGCGCAAAGGCGTCAGATCGGCGAGTATCCGCCTTTTCTTGGCGGGCCGCTCCGGGTCCACTGGTGGAGGGGATATCGGGGGGACACCGGCTTCGTCGCCGCTCTTCGAGGTCGTTTCTGGCACAGGGGACTCTAACCGGGACGCCGTCCGCTCCCTCAAGACCACCCGTGCGGCCGCACCCCGGCCGGCTCAGCCCAGCGCGCGCGCCGCCCACGGCCACCGCACGATGCGAGACAGGGGACCGCCGCCCGGCGGTCCTCAACGGTCTGCGCTCTCGGGAGGATCTGCCATGACCGTCAGTCTGGAGCAGTTGCGCCGCTGCCATCTCGCCGTCGACCTGGGCGCCGCGCGCACCCGCGTGTTCGTGAAGGGCGCGGGCCTCGTCGTGGACGAGCCGAGCGCCGCCGCCGTGAACACCAGGACCGGCGCGCTCATCGCGGTCGGCGAGTTCGCGGAGCAGATGACGGGGCGCACCCCCGCCTACATCCGGGTCGTGCGGCCCGTCTCGGGCGGCACCGTCGTCGACATCGAGATGGCCCAGCGCATGCTCCGCCACCTGCTCGGCGAGAAGCTCCGCCGCACCCTGCGCCGCAAGCCCCGGCTGCGCGCCGCCGCCTGCACCCCGCACGACGCGGACCCGCTCGCCCAGCGCGCGGCGGTCGAGACGATGGTCGGGCTCGGGGCCCGGCGCGTGGAGCTGGTGGACACCCTGATCGCGGCGGCCGTCGGCTGCGGGCTGCCCGTGGAGCGGCCCGAGGCGACCATGCTGATGGTGTGCGGGGCGGCGACCACGCAGGTCGCGGTGCTCTCGATGGGCGCGATCGTGACCGCGGAGCGCATCCCCGTCGGCGGCGAGGCCATCGACCACGCGATCGTCCAGCACCTGCGCCACCAGCACGAACTGGTGCTGCCCAGCCAGTCCGTGCGCCCCCTGCAACTGGCGCTCAGCGGCAACGGCCTGACCCCGCAGGGCCCGGCCTCCACCGAGATCCACGGCCGGGACGTGGCGACCGGGCTCGCCCGCTCCGTGCAGGTCGACACGGCCGCCGTGCGCGACGCCATCCACACCCCGCTGACCGCCGTGCTCGACGGCATCGGCAAGGTCCTGCGGGACTGCCCGCCGGATCTGGTGGCCGACCTCGCCGACCGCGGCATCATGATGGTCGGCGGAAGCGCCCTTCTGCCCGGTCTTGACCAGATGCTTCGCAATGCGACCGGAATGCCGGTACATATCGCGGAACGGCCTGATGTATGCGCTGTTCTCGGACTTGGTGCGATGCTGGAGGGCAAGATCCAGCCGCTGGTCCTGGACCCGCTGTCCGCAGGCTGACCGGCCGAGCAGCCCGCCGGCCGAGCAGCCCACCGGCCGAGCGGCTGACCGCCCCGAACCGGAGTACGGAGTACGACGTCCCGATGACCGAAGGTCCCGCAGCACCCCGGCTCCCCCAGCTCCTGGAAGCCGTCCTCGACATCGGCACGGACCTCGAACTGCGCACCACGCTCCAGCACATCGTGTCCCGCGCCGCCGAGCTGACGGACGCGCGGTACGGGGCGCTCGGCGTCCTCGGGCCCGGCGGCAGCGGCATCGCCGAGCTGCTCACGGTCGGCCTGGACGAGGGGCAGCGGGAGCGGATGGGCCGCCTTCCCGACGGCCACTCCGGTGTCCTCGGCGCGCTCATCAAGGACGCCCGGCCGCTGCTCCTCGACGACCTGGCGGACGACCCGCGCTCCAGCGGGATGCCCCAGGGCCACCCGGGGATGCGCGGCTTCGTCGGCGTTCCGATCCGCGTCCAGGACGAGGTGTTCGGCAACCTCTACCTGACCGACAAGCGCTCCGGCTCCTTCACCGAGGAGGACGTCCAGCTCCTGGAGGTCCTCGGCGGGCAGGCGGGCATCGCGATCGGCAACGCCCGCCTGTACGAGGCGGCGCGGCAGCGCGAGCGCTGGATCGAGGGTGCGGCCGCGGTCACCACGTCGCTGCTGACCGGGGAGGCGGCGGCGGACGCGCTGTGGACCGTCGCGGAGCGGGCCCGGCTGCTCGCCGAGGCCACCGCCGGGGTGATCCTCCAGCCCACGGAGCAGGGCGGCATGCGCATCGTCGCGGCGTCCACGAACGACCCGCGGGGCCCGCACCCCTCGCTCCGCTTCCAGAACGACCTGATCGGCACCACCATCCAGCCGGGCACCGCCGTCCTGGAGCAACTCCTCGGCGGGGAACCGGTGTTCATCGAGGACTCGGCGACCGACCCGCGCATGACCACCCCGGTGCGCAGCCGCTTCGGCCCCAGCATGATGCTGCCGCTGCAGGCGGGCGGACAGCTCATCGGCACCCTGGCCCTGCCCCGGCACCGCGGCGCCCGCCCCTACACCCCGGCCGAGCGGCTGCTCGCCACGCAGTTCGCCTCGCAGGCGGCGATCGCCCTCGTCCTCGCGGACGCCCAGACGAGCCGGCAGCGCCTCGCGGTCTTCGAGGACCGCGACCGGATCGCCCGCGACCTGCACGACCTCGTCGTCCAGCGCCTCTTCGCGACCGGCATGATGCTGGAGTCCACCCGCCGCCGGGCCCAGCTGCCGGTGGTGCAGGACACCCTCGACCGGGCCGTGGACGAGCTGGAGGCCACCATCCAGGAGGTCCGCACGGCCATCTTCGCGCTCCAGCAGCCCCCGGCCGACGCCCCGACAACCTTCCGCGGCAAGGTACTTCGCGAGACGGCGGGCGCCGCCGCGGTCCTCGGGCTCCAGCCGTCCGTGCACTTCACCGGCGCCGTCGACGCCCGCGTCACCGACCCCCCGGGCAGCCACCTCCTGTCCGCCCTGCGCCGCGCCCTCGCCGCCGTCTCCCGCCGCACGGACGTGACCCGCGTGGACGTGACGGTCGACGCGACGGCCGCGCTGCCGGACGGGCGCGAGGCGGTGCGGCTCACGGTGCACGACGACGGCAGGACGGACGACGGGGCCACGGGCACGACGGAGACGTGGCAGGCCCCGCTGCAGTGAGTCCGGGTGACAACTGAAGCCGAACAGCTGACACTTCCTGAAATCTGTCACCTCTACGGCGTCACAGCGCCACCAGCGACACCTCGGTCGCCTTCACGCTCGTCCACACCTCGGTCCCGTCCATGAGCCCCAGGTCGACCGACGCCTGCGGGGTGATCTCGGCGACCAGGTCGGGCGCCCGGTCCGAGGTGATCAGGACCCGCAGCCTGCTGCCCGCCGCCGTGATCTCGCGCACCGTCCCCGGCCAGACGTTGCGCGGACTGCCCTCGGGCTTGTCCCGGTGCAGCGACACCGCCTCGGGCGCGATGATCGCGAGCGCCCGGGTGCCCTCGTCCAGCGGGTCGGCGACCACCAGCTGCCCCGCTCCGGCGAGGGCCAGCGTCCCGTCCGAACACGCCGTCCCCGGCCAGGCGTTGCGCCCCAGCATCCGGGCCACCCACGGCGAGCGCGGATGCCGGGCCACCTCGGCGGGCGGCGCGTCCTGGAGGGTGCGCCCCTCGTCGAGCACGAGGACGCGGTCGGCCAGCGACACGGCCTCCACCGGATCGTGCGTGACGATCAGACAGACGCCGCCGAAGGAGTCGAGGTGGCGGCGCAGGGTGTGCCGGACATGGGCGCGGGTCGTCTGGTCGAGGGCGGCGAGCGGCTCGTCGAGCAGCAGCAGCCGGGGCCGCGCCGCCAACGCCCGCGCCAGGGCGACCCGTTGGGCTTGACCGCCCGACAGCTGCGCGGGCTTGCGGTGCGCGAGGTGGCCGACGCCGAGCCGGTCCAGCCACTCCCGCGCCGCGCGCCGGGCCGCCGGCCGCGCCACGCCCTGCGCGCGCAGCCCGTACGCCGTGTTGGTCAGGGCGCTCAAGTGCGGGAAGAGCGCGCCCTCTTGGGGCACCCAGGCGACGCCGCGCCGGTGCGGCGCCAGGGCGGTGACGTCGCTGTCGCCGAGCCGGAGCTCGGCGCGGGCGCGCGGGGTGAGGCCGAGCAGGGCGCGCAGCAGCGTGGTCTTGCCCGCGCCGTTCTCGCCGACGACGGCGATGGTGGTGCCGGGCTCGGCGTCGAGGGTGAGCCGGTTGAATCCGGTGACGTCGGCGTGCAGGGCCCAACGCTCCTGCGGTGCGGACGACTTGACGTCCGCAGGAGGTGCGACGGGCGCGTCGAGCCCCGGCACGGACTCCTCGGCCACCACCCGCCGCTTCGCCCGCCGCCCCCCGTCGGCCGCCCCGCCCGTCCACCGCCCGCGCAGCGCGACGAGGACGGCCATCGCGATGGCGAGCAGCAGCAGCGATACGGAGGTCGCGGCCTCCGGCGAGTCCTGGAGCAGCAGATACACCTGGAGCGGCAGTGTCTGCGTGGAGCCCGGCAGGTTCCCCGCGAAGGTGATGGTGGCGCCGAACTCCCCGAGCGCCCGCGCCCAGGTGAGCGCAGCCCCGGCGGCGAGCCCGGGGGCGACCATCGGCACGGTGACGGTGAGGAAGACCCGTACGGGAGAGGCCCCGAGCGACGCGGCGGTCTCCTCGTACCCGGGCTTCAGCCCCGCGAGGGCCCCCTCCAGGCTGATGACGAGAAAGGGCATCGCCACGAAGGTGGCGGCGACGATCGCGCCCGAGGTGTGGAAGGGCAGCACGATCCCGAAGGTGTTCTCCAGCCAGGGCCCGATGAGCCCGCGCCGCCCGAACCCGAGCAGCAGCGCGACACCGCCGACGGTCGGCGGCAGCACCATGGGCAGCAGCACGAGCGACCGCACGAGCGCCTTGCCGGGAAACTCCACCCGGGCCAGGACCCAGGCCAGCGGCACCCCGAGCACGATCGAGAACCCGAGCGCCCAGAAGGACACGTACAGGGAGAGCTTCAGCGCCTCGGTGACGCCGGGGCTGGTGAGGTGGGTGCCGAGGTCGCCCCACTCGGTGCGGGCGAGGATGCCGAGCAGCGGCAGCGACAGGAACGCGACCGCGAGCAGGGCGGGCACGGCGAGGGCGAGGGGCGGGCGGGTGCGCCCGGGTGCGTGTTTCCGGAGAAGGCTGCTCATGGCGGGTTCCTGGGAAGGGTTTCAGCCGGGGCCCGCCGCGTGGGTCGGGCCCCGGGTGTCGGGGGTGCCCGGCCCCCCGACCGGGCACCCCCGCGCGAGGGTTATGGCTTTTGGAAGCCCGCGTCCTGGAGGATCTTCTGCGCCTTCGGCGTGCTGAGCCACTTCACGAAGTCCGCGGCCTCCTTGCCGTGCCCGGACTCCTTGATGGTGGCCGCCGGGTAGGAGGCGACGGCGTTCTGCGCGTCCGGGATGTCGACGGCGTCGGTCTTGCCGGTCGCCGACGCGGCGTCCGTCTTGTAGACGAGACCGGCGTCGGCCTCGCCGAGCTCGACCTTGCTGAGGACGGCGCGGACGTTGGGCTCCTTGGAGACCGGCTTCACCGTCACCTTCTGGGCGTCGAGGATCTGCTTGCTGTACCGGCCGACGGGCACGGTGTCGTCGGCGAGGACGACCTTCAGCTTCTCGTTCGCCAGGTCCTTGAGTTCCTTGACCTTGTCGGGGTTGCCCTGGCGGGTGGCGATGACGAGGCGGTTCTTGGCGATGACGGCCGGGGTGCCGGTGTCGGCCTTCAGGCCGTCCATGGTCTTGGTGTCGGCGGTCACCAGGACGTCGCCGCCGGAGCCCTGCTTGACGTGCGCGGCCAGCTCCTGCGAACCGGCGAAGGAGGGCGTGAACCTGGTGCCGGGGTGCTCCTTCGTGTACGCCGCCTGGAGCTTCGGGAGCACGTCGGTGAGCGAGGAGGCGGCGAGGACGGTCAGGTTGACGTCCTTCGAGCCGGCGGCGCCGTCCTTCTTGCCGTCGTCGTCGTTGCCGCAGGCGGCGAGCGGCGTGAGCAGCGCGACGGTGACCAGCGCGGCGGCGGCACGGCGCCTGGTGAGGACCGGGGAGAGGGAACGGGACATGAGGGTAGGACTCCTTGCCGGGCGGGGCGACGGGGACGGCCGCCGCTGAACTGGGGCCGCAACGAGCGGTGTTGACGGCTCAGGGGAACAGCGGTGTGGGGGCGCGCTGCGCGGGACGGCTCAGGTGCGGTCGATGTGCACGCTGGTCGACTTCACACGGGCGGTGGCCTCCATGCCGACCTCGAGGCCGAGCTCCTCGACCGCTTCGCGGGTCAGCAGCGACACCAGCCGGTGGGGGCCTGCCTGGATCTCGACCTGCGCGGCGACGTCGCCGAGCTTCACGGCGGTGACGATGCCGGGGAAGGCATTGCGCGCCGAGGTGTAGGAGGCGTCCTCCTCCGTGTTCCCGCTCTGGGCGAGCTCGACGGAGAAGGCGGCGAGGGCGCGTCCGTCGATGAGGCGGCGACCGCCCTCGTCACGGTGCGTGGCGACCCGGCCCGCGTCCGCCCACCGCCGTGCGGTGTCCGGGCTGACGCCGAGCAGGCGCGCCGCCTGGCCGATTGTGTAGGACTGCATGTGCGACAAGGTACGGCTCTCAACCTTGCATTTACAACCTGTAGTGGGATCTTCCATGGCACCTGCGATGCGCCTGTAGAAATGCACAAGCCCGCGGTCATGAATCAGGGCGGATCCGCAAAGTGGGCAAGCGCACGTTTAGCCGGGCGCACCCGGAAGATTGCGCACCCTTTCCGCGAATCGTCCACGAGATCCTCGCGATCCATGGAGGAAGCAGGGCACCGCCAGGAAGATGCACACCGGTCAACTCCTCAACATTCGCCCGAAGTTGTCCGCATCTGCCCCGTTGCGCGGCCGCCGCCTTTCCCGCCCCGTCGACCGGCCGGTAGGCATGGACACCCCACCTCACTGGAGTAGTCCCGGGCGCTGTTCCCGAGGGCCTCGGCAAGGGTGGGGGAACCAGTCCCCGTGAGAGAGGGAGTCCATGGCAACGCTGTGCAAGCCCGCCGTCAGTGTCCCGGAACATGTGATCACCGTCGAGGAGACGCTGGAGCTGGCGCGCACGCTGCACGCCGGCCACCCTCAACTCCCGCTCGCACTCAGACTGATAGCCAACACGGGCGTGCGCACCCGGCACCTCGTGCAGCCCATCGAGGAGACCCTGCGCCACCCCGGTTTCGAGGACCGCAACCGCCTCTACGAGGCCGAGGCGAAGGCCCGGGTGCCCGCCGTGGTGCGCCAGGCCCTGGACAACGCGGGCCTGTGCGCCGCCGACATCGACGTGATCATCTACGTCTCCTGTACGGGCTTCATGATGCCGTCGATGACGGCCTGGCTGATCAACACGATGGGCTTTCCCGGAGACACCCGGCAGATACCCATAGCCCAGCTCGGCTGCGCCGCCGGCGGTGCGGCCATCAACCGGGCGCACGACTTCTGCACCGCCTACCCGGACGCCAACGCCCTCATCGTGGCCTGCGAGTTCTGCTCCCTCTGCTACCAGCCCACGGACCTGGGCATCGGCTCGCTCCTGTCCAACGGCCTGTTCGGCGACGGCATCGCCGCGGCCGTCGTCCGCGGCCACGGCGGCACGGGCGTCACCCTGGAGCGCAACGGCTCCCACCTGGTGCCCGCCACCGAGGACTGGATCTCCTACGACGTCCGCGCCACCGGCTTCCACTTCCTGCTCGACAAGCGCGTGCCCACCACGATGGAGCCGCTCGCCCCGGCCCTCGAGGACCTCGCGGCCGACCACGGCTGGAACGCCTCCGACCTGGACTTCTACATCGTCCACGCGGGCGGCCCGCGCATCCTGGACGACCTGAGCACCTTCCTGCACGTGCCCCCGGAGGCGTTCCGCTTCAGCCGGGCCACGCTCACCGAGCGCGGCAACATCGCGAGCGCCGTCGTCCTGGACGCGCTGCGCCGCCTCTTCGAGGAGGGCGGCGCCCACGAGTCGGCGCGCGGCCTGATCGCCGGGTTCGGCCCGGGCATCACGGCGGAGATCTCCCTGGGCCGCTGGACCCACGACGCGAGCGCCGCGGCCCGGGTCGGCGCCCGCGACACCGGCGACGACGTGGAGGCCCTCGTATGACATCCCGTACGACCGGGACGGCGGCCGGCGAGCGGGGCGAAAGGCCGGACGAAAGCGGTTGCCCCTTCACCGCCGACGACGCCACCGACACCACCACCCCGCCCCCCGTCCGCGACTGGCCCGCCCTCGACCTGGCGGGACCCACCGACTTCGACCCGGTCCTCGGCGAGCTGATGCGCGAGGGCCCGCTCACCCGGATCAAGCTGCCCCACGGCGAGGGCTGGGCCTGGCTGGTGACCCGCTACGACGACGTGAAGCAGGTGACCAACGACGCCCGGCTCAGCCGCGAGGCGGTCGTGGGGCGTCACGTCACGCGCCTGGCACCGCACTTCATCCCGATGCCGGGCGCCGTCGGCTTCGTCGACCCGCCCGACCACACCCGGCTGCGCCGCGCGGTGACGTCGGCGTTCAGCGCCCGGCACACGGAGCGCCTGCGCGGCCGCGTCCAGGGCGCCCTGGACGCCCTCTGCGACGAGCTGCTCGCCCAGGGCCCGCCCGCCGACCTCACCGAACGCCTGCTCACCCCGTTCCCCATCGCGGTGATCAGCGAGGTCATGGGCATCCCCGGCGAGCACCGCAAGGACATGCACGACTGGACCCAGCTGATCCTCTCCTCCTCCGAGGGCGCCGACCGCAGCGAGCAGGCCAAGCAGGCCATGGCGGCCTGCTTCACCACACTGATCGGCGAGCGCGCCGACGGCGAAGACGTCGTGTCCCTCCTGGGCACGGCGGTCGCCCGCGGCGACCTCTCGCAACAAGAGGCGGTGGGTTTCGCCATCCTCATCCAGATCGGCGGCGAGGCGGTCACCCACAACACCGGCCAGATGGTCCACCTCCTGCTGTCCCGCCCCGACCTGTGGGACCGGCTGCGCACGGACCGCGCCGTGCTGCCGCGCGCCACCGACGAACTGCTCCGCTTCATCCCGCACCGCAGCGCCGTGGGGCTGTCCCGCATCGCCCTCGAAGACCTCGACCTGTGCGGCCGCACGGTCCGCGCGGGCGAGCCGGTCTACGTCTCCTACCTGGCGGCCAATCGCGACCCGGACGTCTTCCCGGACCCCGACACCGTCGACTTCGACCGCTCCCCCGCGAGCCCGCACGTCTCCTTCGGCCACGGCCCGCACTACTGCGTGGGCGGCCTGGTCGCCCGCATGCAGTCGGAGCTCCTGCTGACGGCGCTCCTGGACCGCTTCCCCGGCCTGGCCCTCGCGGTCCCGCCGGACGAGGTCCGCTGGCGCAAGGGCGCCCTGATCCGCGGCCCCGAGGCGTTGCCGGTCACCTGGTGAAACGGCGCCCGGCGAACGACGAGCGAGGAGGCCCGACGCCCCCATGACCGCACTGACTCCCCCGGCCCCCGAGGGCCTCCTGCTCCCGCCCGGCCACGGCCGCACCGTCCGCACCGCCGCCCAGGAGGTGACGTTCAAGGTCACCGGCGCGCACTCCCGCATGGCCTCCAGCTTCGAGGTGACGGTGCCGCCGGGCTTCGACGTCGGCGCCCACGTCCACACCCGCAGCGAGGAGCTCTTCTACGTCCTGGAGGGCGAGCTCGACATCCTGGCCTTCGAGCCCCGCGTGCGCACCCCCGACCGCTGGCAGCGCTGGGAGTCGCCCACCGGGCGCCGCGTCACCCGGGCCACCCCCGGCACGGTCATCGCGGTCCCGCCCGGCTGCCCGCACGCCTTCGCCAACCCCACGGACACCCAGGCCCGCATGTTCTTCCTGTCTTCCCCGCCCCCCGACCACGAGCGCTACTTCGACGAACTCCTCGACATCCTGGCCGCGGCCGAGCCCCCGGACCCGCCCGACCCCGCCGCCATCGCGGAACTCCGCACCCGCTACGACATCGAACAGCTGACCCCCCTGCGTCACAGCCATTGACAGTCCGTCAGACGGTCTGGACCATACCGGCGGAGAAAGCGTTTTCCATCGCGCCCACACCTTCGAAGGGTGACGCCATGAGAGACCGCACCACCGCCGCACTGCTCACCGCGACCGCCTGCGCCTACGCCCTCCTGACAGCCCCCACCACCCACGCCACGACGGCACCCTCCGCCACCGGCACGGGCCTGATCGACCCGGCGACCCCGACCCATGCCCAGCCTCTCGACGCAGAGGCGGCCCAGACCCTCGTCTTCAGCGACGAGTTCGACGGCGCCACGGTCTCCACCGCCCGCTGGACCGCCCGCGACCAGGAGCGCGCCGGAGCGGCCCCCGGTGACCGCTGGTGGTACAAACCCGCCAACGTCCGCACCGACGGCAAGGGCGCCCTCGCCATCGACGTGGGACAGCTGGGCCCGAACCAGTACTCCGGCGGCCGCATCGACAGCCAGGGCAAGTTCGCGTACACCCACGGCACCCTCGAAGCCCGCGTGCACACCCCGGCGCGGACCAACGGCCACCTCGCCGCGGTCTGGCTCCAGGCGGACGCGGGCCTCACCCCGGGCGGCGCGGTCGACGGCACGGCCCGCGACGGCGCCGAGATGGACATCACAGAGACCAACTACCAGGCCGACAAGTTCTCCGCGACGCTCCACTGGGACGGCTACGGCGCCGACCACCAGTCCTCCGGCACGGTCGCGAACGCCCCCGGCCTGCACAGCACCTGGTACCACACCTTCGGCCTGAAATGGACGCCCACGCAGCTGCAGTTCCTGTACGACGGCACGGTGGTCCGCACGGTCACGGACCCCAAGCTCATCAGCCAGGTCAAGGAGTTCCCGATCCTCTCCCACGAGGTCCTCGACAACTGGGCCGACGGCTCCGTCCACGACGAGACGTTCGACTGGCACGCGACGATGTACGTGGACTACATCCGCGTGTGGCAGTAGATCCGTGTGTGGCAGTGACCCCCGCCCGCCCCTACGGTGATCGCGTCCGAGGAAGACGGCTCGACGTAGGGAAACACCCCATGCTCACCGCGGTATTCGTGCGCACGCTCAAGCCCGGAGTCACCGACGAACAGTTCAGAGCGGCCTGGGCCCCCGAGAACCGCGAGGGCGCGTATCCGGCCCGGGTCACGGTCGCCCGCAACACCGCCGACGACCGCCAGGTCATCACGGTCCTGCACCTGGACATGACCCTGGCCGAGTTCCAGGAGCGGGCCGCTTCCCTGACCCGCCCCGACGCCCTGGACCGCCTCGCGGAGATCGTCGAGAGCACCGAGCTGACCGGCGTCTTCGAGGACGTCTTCGACGAGACGGCACTGTGACGGCCCTGTCGGGCCGAAGCCTTCACCGCAGGTCGAAACGTTCCTGCCGGGGGAGCCTTGGTGGGGCGGGTGGGACTCGAACCCACGGCCGACGGATTATGAGTCCGCTGCTCTAACCGGCTGAGCTACCGCCCCTAACGGCGCGTCGCGCACATTTGTGCGCGCCGTCTGCCGCAGCATAGCCGCTCATACGATCTCCTGCTTCGGATGGTCGGCATCGCTCGACCATGAGGACCGCGCCCGCGCCCGCGTGGTTCCACCAGGGACGAAATCCCGCACAAAGAAGGACCCTTGAGGCTCACCTCAAGGGTCCTTCGACAAGCTCTCCCGACTGGACTCGAACCAGTAACCTGCCGGTTAACAGCCGGCTGCTCTGCCAATTGAGCTACAGGAGACCGAGCTCCCCCGACTGGACTCGAACCAGTAACCTGCCGGTTAACAGCCGGCTGCTCTGCCAATTGAGCTACAGGGGATCGTCTCGCTTGCAACGATGTCACCTACCTGGGGATTCCCGGGCGGCGGGCGCTCGCTGCGACACATACATTAGCGCAAGCAGGGGGGTGCTCCGCCAATCGGTATCCCCTGCGACCGACGTCGACGCAAGGGAAGGGTGGCAGTCATGCGCTACCGGCTCACATTCGTCGCCGGGCTGGCTCTCGGGTATGTGCTCGGGACCCGCGCCGGACGCGAGCGCTACGAGCAGCTGAAGAAGTCCGCCCGAGAGGTCGCCCAGAACCCCGCCGTGCGCAACACCGTCGAGTCCGCGGCCCAGCAGGGCAGGGACGTCGCGGGCAAGGCGCTCCACTCGGTCTCCGAGAAGGTGGGCGACCGGATGCCCGACTCCGTGGCCGAGCGCGTGCGGTCGCTGCGCGAGCGGGGGCAGGGCGGCGGCGAGGACGACGACTGGGGCACCAGCAACACCTAGGGGCCGGGGCCTTCGGGGCGGACGGTTGCGGGGCGGTGCGCGTGGTGCGGCAGAATTCCTGGCATGGGGATAGTCGCAGGGCTGGACAGTTCGCCCGATTCCACGCGCATCGTCGTCTGTGACACGGACACGGGGGCCGTACTCAAGCAGGGCTATGCCCCGCATCCGCTGGAGAGCGCCGAGGGCGGGGGCCGTCCTTCGGACGTGGATCCGCAGGCGTGGCTGCTGTCCCTCGGCGAGGCAGCGGGCGGGGGGCTGCTCGAGGGCGTGCAGGCCATCGGCGTATCGGCGCAGCAGAACGCGCTGGTGCCGCTGGACGCGGGGGGTGTCACGGTGCGGCCCGCGCTCGTGGGCAACCATCCGCGGGCGCAGGTCGCCGCGGCGGATCTGATCGACGGGCTCGGTGGGCGGCAGCCCTGGGCCGAGGCCGTGGGGGCGGTGCCGCAGTCGGCGCTCCCCGTCACGAAGCTGCGCTGGCTGGCGAAGAGCGAGCCCGATGCCGCGCGCCGGGTGGCGCTGCTGATGCAGGCCCACGACTGGCTGGTGTGGCAGCTGCTCGGGCGCCCGGCCCGGCGTACGACGGACCGGGGCGGGGCCTCCGGGACCGGGTACTGGTCGGCGGCCACGGGCACCTACCGGCCTGATCTGGTGGAGCTGGCGCTCGGGCACCAGGCGATGCTGCCCGAGGTGATAGGTCCCGCCGAGGCGGCCGGGACGACGCCCGAGGGGCTGCTGATCTCGGCGGGCACCGGCGAGACGATGGCGGCGGCGTTCGGGCTCGGGGTGCGGCAGGGCGACGCGGTGGTGTCGCTCGGGGCCTCGGGGTCCGTGATGGCCGTGCACCATGAGGCGCTCGTCGACCCGAGCGGGATCATCACCTCGCTCGCGGACGCCACGGGCATGCATCTGCCGGTGGTGCATACGCTCAACGCCGTACGGACGCTGCGCGGGACGGCGGAGATGCTGGGCGTGGACGGGCTGGAGGCGCTGTCCGAGCTTGCGATGAAGTCGACTCCGGGGGCGCACGGGCTGGTTCTGCTGCCCTATCTGGAGGGCGAGAAGACGCCCAATCTGCCGCATGCGGCGGGGACGCTGACCGGGCTGCGGCGGGAGTCGATGAAGCCCGAGCACCTGGCGCGGGCCGCCTTCGAGGGCATGCTGTGCGGGCTCGCGGACGCGCTCGACGTGCTGCGCGGCCGGGGCGTGGACGTGCAGCGGGTGTTCCTGCTCGGGGCGGCCGCCGAGCTGCCCGCCGTGCAGGCGGCGGCGCCGATGCTCTTCGGCACGCAGGTCGTGGTTCCGCAGCCCGCGGAGTACGCGGCGATCGGTGCGGCGCGGCAGGCCGCGTGGGCGCTGACCGGGCAGCTGCCGCAGTGGCAGGGGGCCACGGCGCAGGT
This sequence comes from Streptomyces odontotermitis, assembly GCF_050510915.1. Taxonomy (NCBI): domain Bacteria; kingdom Bacillati; phylum Actinomycetota; class Actinomycetes; order Kitasatosporales; family Streptomycetaceae; genus Streptomyces; species Streptomyces odontotermitis. The sequence goes on from NZ_JBNJLS010000001.1 coordinate 875,057, forward strand.
GTTCGAGCCCGGTGAGGAGCTGGCGGTGGGCAAGGCGGTGCGACAGCAGTACGTGACGGTGCGGGAGCAGGCGCACCCCGGGGCGATGGCGGGAGCGTAGGGGCGGCGTCGCGGAGCGTAAGCCCTTTCTGGAGGCTTTCTGGGGTGGGGCCGTTTTTTGACCCGGTCATGGGTTAATCCGTTGTACGCCGACGGGTCAGGTGGCGGAGGATGGTGGGCGACCTCGCCCATGAAGCCATGAAGAGAACCTCCCAAGCCTGACTCGAGAGACCGAGCGTGCTCATACGACTCCTGCGGACCCACCTCGGTCCGTACAAGAAGCCCATCGCCCTGCTGGTGCTGCTGCAGTTCCTGCAGACCTGCGCCTCTCTCTATCTGCCCACCCTGAACGCGGACATCATTGACAACGGTGTCGTGAAGGGAGACACGGGCTACATCCTGTCGTTCGGCGGTCTCATGATCGCCGTCACCGTGGTCCAGATGGTCTGCAACATCGGCGCCGTCTTCTTCGGCGCGCGGACCGCCGCCGCGCTCGGGCGTGACGTCCGGACCGCCGTCTTCGACCGCGTGCAGTCGTTCTCCGCGCGCGAGATGGGCCAGTTCGGGGCACCCTCGCTGATCACCCGGACCACCAATGACGTCCAGCAGGTGCAGATGCTCGTGCTGATGTCGTTCACGCTGATGGTGTCCGCGCCGATCATGTGCGTCGGCGGCATCGTGATGGCCCTCGGGCAGGACGTGCCGCTCTCCGGTGTCCTGGTCGCCGTCGTCCCCGTGCTCGGCATCTCCGTGAGCCTCATCGTGCGGAAGCTGCGCCCGCTGTTCCGCACCATGCAGGAGCGGCTCGACACGGTGAACCGGGTGCTGCGCGAGCAGATCACCGGCAACCGCGTCATCCGCGCCTTCGTGCGGGACGACTACGAGAAGGAGCGCTTCCGGGGCGCCAACGCCTCGCTGACCGAGGTGTCCCTGGGGACCGGCAAGCTGCTCGCGCTGATGTTCCCCATCGTGATGACCGTCGTGAACATCTCGTCGATCGCGGTGGTGTGGTTCGGCGCCCACCGCATCGACAGCGGCGGCATGCAGATCGGGGCGCTCACCGCGTTCCTCGCGTATCTCATGCAGATCGTGATGTCCGTGATGATGGCCACCTTCATGTTCATGATGGTGCCGCGCGCCGAGGTCTGCGCCGAGCGCATCCAGGAGGTCCTGGACACGGAGTCGAGCGTCGTGCCGCCGGCCGACCCGGTCCGCAAGCTGCTGCGCCACGGCCACCTCGAAGTGCGCGGGGCCGGGTTCCGGTACCCGGGCGCCGAGGAGCCGGTGCTCAAGGCGATCGACCTGGTCGCGCGCCCCGGGGAGACCACCGCCGTGATCGGCTCGACCGGCAGCGGCAAGTCGACGCTCCTCGGGCTCGTACCCCGGCTGTTCGACGCCACCGACGGTGAGGTCCTGGTCGACGGCGTGGACGTGTCGACGCTCGACCCCAAGCTGCTCGCGAAGACCGTGAGCCTGGTGCCGCAGAAGCCGTACCTCTTCGCCGGCACCGTCGCGACGAACCTGCGCTACGGCAATCCCGACGCCACCGACGAGGAGCTCTGGCACGCGCTCGAGGTGGCCCAGGCCAAGGACTTCGTGGAGAAGCTGGAGCACGGGCTCAACGCGCCCATCGCGCAAGGCGGTACGAACGTCTCCGGCGGCCAGCGGCAGCGCCTGTCGATCGCGCGGACGCTCGTACAGCGCCCGGAGATCTATCTCTTCGACGACTCGTTCTCCGCGCTCGACTACGCCACGGACGCCGCCCTGCGCGCGGCGCTCGGCCGGGAGACCGCCGAGGCGACCGTGGTGATCGTCGCCCAGCGCGTGTCGACCATCCGGGACGCCGACCGGATCGTGGTCCTCGACGAGGGCCGCGTCGTCGGCACCGGCACCCACGGCGAGCTGATGGACGGCAACGAGACCTACCGGGAGATCGTGCTCTCCCAGCTGACGGAAGCGGAGGCGGCCTGATGGCAGGGCCAGGCGGAATGATGGCGGGCCCCCCGCAGAAGTCGCTGGACTTCAAGGGGTCCGGCAAGCGGCTGCTCGCGCAGTTCAAGCCCGAGCGGGCCACCATGTACGGGATGCTCGTCGCGGTCGTCCTCAGCGTCGGGCTCTCCGTGGTGGGCCCGAAGATCCTGGGCCGGGCCACCGACCTGATCTTCGCGGGCATCGTCGGGCGCGACATGCCGGAGGGCGCCACCAAGGAACAGGCGCTGGAGAACCTGCGCCAGGGCGGGCACGGCGGCATGGCCGACATGCTCTCCGGGCTCGACTTCACCCCGGGCAAGGGCATGGACTTCGGCGCCATCGGCTCCGTACTGCTCCTGGCGCTGTGCACGTTCCTCGCGGCCGGTCTGATGATGGCGATCGGGACGCGGCTCTCCAACCGCGCGATCAACCGGACCGTGTTCCGGATGCGCGCGGACATGCAGGCGAAGATGTCGCGGCTGCCGCTGTCCTACTTCGACAAGCGCCAGCGCGGCGAGGTCCTCAGCCGCGCCACCAACGACATCGACAACATCGGGCAGACGCTCCAGCAGACGATGGGGCAGCTCATCAACTCGCTGCTGACGATCATCGGCGTCCTGGTGATGATGCTGTGGATATCCCCGCTGCTCGCACTGGTGGCGCTGATCACCGTGCCGCTGTCGTTCCTCGTGGCGACGAAGGTCGGCAAGCGCTCTCAGCCCCAGTTCGTGCAGCAGTGGAAGACCACGGGAAAGCTCAACGCGCACATCGAGGAGATGTACACCGGCCACACCCTGGTGAAGACCTTCGGGCGCCAGGAGGAGTCGGCCAAGGCGTTCGCCGAGCAGAACGACGCGCTGTACGAGGCCGGGTTCAAGGCCCAGTTCAACAGCGGTGTCATGCAGCCGCTGATGTTCTTCATCTCGAACCTGAACTATGTGTTGGTGGCCGTCGTCGGCGGTCTGCGGGTGGCCTCCGGGTCGCTGTCCATCGGTGATGTGCAGGCGTTCATCCAGTACTCGCGGCAGTTCTCGATGCCGCTCACGCAGGTGGCCTCGATGGCGAACCTGGTGCAGTCCGGGGTCGCCTCGGCCGAGCGGATCTTCGAACTCCTGGACGCGGACGAGCAGGAGGCCGACCCCGTGCCGGGCGAGCGCCCCGACCAGCTGCGCGGCCGCGTCGAGATGGAGCACGTCTCCTTCCGGTACGAGGAGGACAAGCCGCTCATCGAGGACCTGTCCCTGACCGTGGAGCCGGGCCACACCGTCGCGATCGTCGGGCCGACCGGTGCGGGCAAGACGACGCTCGTGAACCTGCTGATGCGGTTCTATGAAGTCACGGGCGGGCGCATCACGCTGGACGGCGTCGACGTGTCGAAGATGTCGCGGGACGAACTGCGGTCCGGGATCGGCATGGTGCTCCAGGACACGTGGCTGTTCGGCGGCACGATCGCCGAGAACATCGCGTACGGCGCCGCGAAGGACGTCACGCGCGAGGAGATCGAGGAGGCCGCGAAGGCCGCGCACGCGGACCGGTTCGTCCGGACGCTGCCCGAGGGCTACGACACCGTCCTCGACGACGAGGGCACCGGGGTGAGCGCGGGCGAGAAGCAGCTCATCACCATCGCGCGGGCGTTCCTGTCCGACCCGGTGATCCTGGTGCTCGACGAGGCGACGAGTTCGGTGGACACGCGTACGGAGGTGCTGATCCAGAAGGCGATGGCACGCCTCGCGCACGGCCGCACTTCCTTCGTCATCGCGCACCGTCTGTCGACGATCCGCGACGCGGACACCATCTTGGTGATGGAGAACGGGGCGATCGTCGAACAGGGCACGCACGACGCCCTGTTGGCGGCCGAGGGGGCCTATGCACGGCTGTACGCGGCCCAGTTCGCGCAAGCCGTGGCAGAGGTCGACTGAGGCTCAGTCGAGGTAGCCCCTGAGCTGGTCCGCGAAGGCGTGGTCCCGCAGCTTGTTGAGGGTCTTGGATTCGATCTGGCGGATGCGTTCGCGCGTCACGCCGAAGATGCGGCCGATCTCCTCCAGGGTGCGGGGCCTGCCGTCCGCGAGGCCGTAGCGGAGCTGGACGACCTTGCGCTCGCGCTCTCCGAGGGTGGAGAGGACCGCCTCCAGGTGCTCGCGGAGCAGCAGAAACGCCGCTGATTCCACGGGACTTGTGGCGTCGCCGTCCTCGATGAGGTCGCCGAGCGCGACGTCGTCCTCCTCGCCCACGGGGGCGTGCAGCGATACGGGTTCCTGGGCCAGGCGCAGCACCTCACTGACGCGCTCGTGCGGCAGGTCGAGGTGGGCGGCGACCTCTTCGGGGGTCGGTTCGTAGCCGCGCTCCTGGAGCATGCGGCGCTGGACGCGGACGACCCGGTTGATCAACTCGACCACGTGGACCGGGACTCGGATCGTGCGGGCCTGGTCGGCGAGGGCGCGGGACATGGCCTGGCGGATCCACCAGGTCGCGTACGTGGAGAACTTGTAGCCGCGGGCGTAGTCGAACTTCTCGACGGCGCGGATCAGGCCCAGGTTGCCCTCCTGGACGAGATCGAGCATCGTCAGTCCGCGGCCCACGTAGCGCTTGGCGACGGAGACGACCAGGCGCAGGTTGGCCTCGATGAGGCGGCGCTTGGCCATGCGGCCCGCGACCACCAACTTGTCGAGGTCCAGGGCGAGTTGGGTGTCCAGGTCGGGGGTGCTGCCGAGCTTCTCCTCGGCGAAGAGACCGGCCTCGACGCCCCGGGCGAGCTCGACCTCCTCGGCGGCCGTGAGCAGCGGTATCCGGCCGATCTCGCGCAGGTACTGGCGGAACAGGTCGGAGGAGGGGCCGCCGGTGTCGGCGCGGGTGCGGGCGGCGGGCACCTCGACGGGCTCCGCGGCCTCGACGGGCTCCGCGGCCTCGACGGGTTCCGCGGCCTCGGCGGGTTCCGCGGCCTCGGCGGGCTCGGCCTCCAGGACCTCCGGGGCCTCCGCTTCCGGGCCTTCGGGGCCTGCGGACTCCGGTGCCGACTCCTGGACTTCCGGGTGGTGCGCGGCGCGGCTCTGTTGCGGCACCGCCTCCAGGACGGTGGTCTCCGCCTCCGGTTCGGCGTCCGTGTCCGCGCGCGTGGCGGTGTCGTTCTGGGTGAGGGTCTGGGTCTGCACGGGGGCGACCTCCAGGGTGATCGCAGCTGAGGCGTGCGGCAGCGGTAGGACGGGATCGGCGACCGCGGGCTCACCGCTGTCCGTCCCGAACACGATGTGTGGAACCGCGGGGGTGTCGGGCCCGCTGTCTGCGGGCCGGCCGCGCTCCGAGGACTCAGGCACCGCAACCCAGTGTGGGGTACGACACACGGCCGCCACGAGGGGCATGCGGTGACTTTTTGAGTCCCGTCCGTGACCGCGTGGTTACCCGCCGGGTAACCATTGGCCCTAGGGCCAGTCCTTCCGTTGCCCGGCGGCGCCTCAGAGGGCGCCTGCGCCCCGTTCACGCAGCGCCTGGCCGTACTGCTGGAGAATCCACAACTCGTTCTGCACGGAGGCGAGTTGCTGGGGGTCGCCGCCCGCGCCGAGACGGGTGAGGGTGCCCTGGATGTCGCGGACGCGGCGGTCGACGGCGCGCAGCCGGACCTGGACGAGCTGGATACCTGCGTACATCTCGTCGACCGTGCGGCGCAGGATGGCCTCGACGGCGAGCTCCGTGACCATGGCGCGAACGGCGTCGTCCGGCGCGGCTTCCCGTACGCGCGCGATGTACGCCTGCTCGTCCTGGACGCCCGCCTCGGCGCCGCCCGCCTCCTCGATGGCCTGGCGCACGGCGGCGTACGGCGGGGCGGTGAACTCGTCCGTCCCGTACGCGTCGAAGGCCGGGGAGACCAACTCGGGGCGCTGCAGGGCGAGTTTGAGCAGCTCGCGCTCGGTGCGGTGGGCGGGGCTGCGCAGGGTCAGGGCGGGGCCGCTGAAGCCCGGGGACGCCTGGTTCTCGTACGCGGGCGAAGGGCGGCGCTGCTGGGCGGGGGCGGGGCCCTTGGAGCCGCGCTCGCGGGCCCAGCGGGCCAGCTGGGCCACGCGCTTGACCACGAACTGGGTGTCGAGGATGCCGAGCATGCCGGCGAGCTGGACGGCGACCTCGTGCTGGGCGCCGGTGTTCTTGATGCGGGCGACGACGGGCGCCGCCTCGTCGAGGGCCGCGGCGCGGCCCGCCGGGGTCTCCAGGTCGTAGCGGGCGACGATCTGGCGGAGCGCGAACTCGAAGAGCGGCGTGCGGGGCTCGACCAGGTCTGCGACCGCCTCGTCGCCCTTGGCCAGGCGCAGCTCGCAGGGGTCCATGTTGTCGGGGGCGATGGCGATGTAGGTCTCGGCGGCGAACTTCTGGTCGTCCTCGAAGGCGCGCAGGGCGGCCTTCTGGCCCGCCGCGTCGCCGTCGAAGGTGAAGATCACCCGGGCCGAGCCGTTGTCCATCAGGAGGCGGCGGAGGATCTTGATGTGCTCGCCGCCGAAGGCGGTGCCGCAGGTCGCGATGGCCGTCGTGATGCCCGCGAGATGGCAGGCCATCACGTCCGTGTAGCCCTCGACGACGACCGCGCGGGAGGACTTGGCGATCTCCTTCTTGGCCAGGTCGATGCCGTACAGGACCTGGGACTTCTTGTAGATCGGGGTCTCGGGGGTGTTGAGGTACTTCGGGCCGTTGTCGTCGTCGCGGAGCTTGCGGGCGCCGAAGCCGACGACCTCGCCGCCGATGTCGCGGATCGGCCACATCAGGCGGCCACGGAAGCGGTCGATGGGGCCGCGGCGGCCCTCCTGGGAGAGGCCGGAGAGGGTGAGCTCCTTGTCGGTGAAGCCCTTGCCGCGCAGGAAGCGGGTCAGGTGGTCCCAGCCCGCCGGGCTGTAGCCCACGCCGAAGTGCGCGGCCGCCGCCTGGTCGAAGCCGCGCTCGGCGAGGAACTTCCGGCCGATCTCGGCTTCCGGGGACTCCAGCTGGTCCACGTAGAACTGCGCGGCCGCCTTGTGGGCCTCTACCAGGCGGATGCGCTCGCCGCGCTGGTGCGAGGGGTTGTACCCGCCCTCTTCGTAGCGCAGCGTGATGCCGGCCTTGGCGGCGAGGCGCTCCACCGCCTCGGAGAAGGTGAGGTGGTCGACCTTCATCACGAAGGTGAGGGTGTCGCCGCCCTCCTGGCAGCCGAAGCAGTGGAAGAGACCCTTGCTGGGGCTGACCTGGAAGGACGGCGACTTCTCGTCATGGAAGGGGCACAGGCCCTTCAGGTTCCCGCCGCCCGCGTTGCGCAGTTGCAGGTACTCGGACACCACGGCGTCGATCGGGACCGCGTCCCGAACCGCCTTCACGTCCTCGTCATTGATCCTGCCTGCCACGCGTGAATTCTACGGGGATGCGGTGACAGTCCTGACCGAGGGAGCCTCAGTCCGTCAGCGAGGCGAGCGGGACCGAGGGGTCGGCGAGCGCCTCGGGGTCCGGCTTCGCTCCTGTGCGGATCAGGTTCTGGATGGCCTCCGTCACATCCCACACGTTCACGTTCATCCCCGCGAGGACGCGGCCCTCCTTCAGCCAGAAGGCGATGAACTCCCGCTTGCCCGCGTCGCCGCGGACCACGACCTGGTCGTACGTGCCCGGGGGCGCCCAGCCCGAGTACTCCAGGCCCACGTCGTACTGGTCGGAGAAGAAGTACGGGACGCGGTCGTAGGTGACCTCCTGGCCGAGCATCGAGCGGGCCGCCGCCGGGCCGCCGTTCAGGGCGTTGGCCCAGTGCTCCACGCGCAGCCGGCCGCCGAAGACGGAGTGCGGGGTCGCGGCGACGTCGCCCGCGGCGTAGATGTCCGGGTCCGAGGTGCGCAGGCCCGCGTCGACCGCGATGCCGCCGCCGTGCGCCCGGTCCACCAGGGCGAGGCCCGCGGACTCGGCGAGGGCGGTGCGGGGGGCGGCGCCGATGGCGGCCAGCACGTCGTGCGCCGGGTGCTCCTCGCCGTCGTCCGTGCGGGCCGCGAGGACCATGCCGTCCTGGCCGGTGATCTCCGTGAGCTTCGCGCCGAAGTGGAAGCGGACGCCGTGCTCGGCGTGCAGGTCGGCGAACATCTGGCCGACCTCGGGGCCGATGACGGCGTGCAGCGGGGTGGGCTCCGGCTCGACGACGGTGACCTCCGCGCCGTACTCGCGGGCGGCCGCGGCGATCTCCAGGCCGATCCAGCCGGCGCCCGCGATCACCAGGTGGCCGTTGTCCCGGCCGAGGGCCGTCAGGACGTGGCGCAGCCGGTCGGCGTGGGCGAGGCGGCGCAGGTGGTGGACGCCCGCGAGGCCCGTACCGGGGACGTCCAGGCGGCGCGGTTCGGCGCCGGTGACGAGCAGGAGCTTGTCGTAGCCGATGACCGCGCCGTCTCCGAGGGTGACCGTCTTGGCGGCGCGGTCGATCGCGACGACCGTCTGGCCGAGATGCAACTCCACGTCCGCCTGGGCGTACCAGGCCGGTTCGTGGACGAAGACGCTGTCGCGGTCCTCCTTGCCGAGGAGGTAGCCCTTGGACAGCGGCGGGCGTTCGTAAGGGTGGTCGCGCTCGTCACCGATGAGGATCACACGGCCGGTGAACCCCTCGGCGCGGAGCGTCTCGGCCGCCTTGGCTCCGGCCAGACCTCCTCCGACAATGACGAACGTCTGATCAGCGTCGACCACTTGATGCCTCCTCGTTGCTTTCAGGCCGTACGTGAGCGTCCCGCACGGAGCGTGATGACGGAAGGGGGCGTCAGCACATTGGGCCACTTTTCGTCACGCCCCGTGGTCACCCCATGGTCACGGGCCGCTATCTGCGCGACGTGAGCCGGGCGTGCAGGGAGCGTGCGGCGGCGTCCGTGAGGGACGCGATCTGGTCAATCACGACGCGCTGCGCGGCGCGGTCGTCGGGTGCCGCGTCGTAGAGCGCGCGGAACTGCGGGTCCAGCCCTTCGGGCGCGCGCGCGGTGAGGGCCTCGGCGAGTTCGGCGACGCAGACGCGCTGGTCGGCGCGGAGCCGCTCCTGGGCGGGGCGCTGCATCACGTACAGGTCGGCGACGGCCTTGAGGACGGCGCACTCGTGGCGGGCCGCGCGCGGGACGACGAGTTCGGCGGCGTACCGGGTGAGGGGGCCGGTGCCGTACCGCGCGCGGGTGGCGGCCTCGGCGGCCAGGCAGAAGCGGCCGATGAGCTGGCTGGTGGCGTCCTTCAACCGGGCCTGGGCGACGGCCGATCCGTCGTAGCCGTGCGGCCACCACTCCTGTTCCAGGAGGCGGTCGAGGGCCTCGGAGAGCTCTTCGGGGTCGGTGTCCTCGGGGACGTAGCGGCCGATCGCGACGGCGAAGACGTCCCGGCGCTCGGGCTCGGCGTGCAGCGCGTTCGGGTCGATGTGCCCGGCGTGCAGGCCGTCTTCGAGGTCGTGCACCGAGTACGCGACGTCGTCGGACCAGTCCATGACCTGCGCCTCGAAGCAGGTGCGGGTGCCGGGGGCCTCCTTGCGGACCCAGTCGAAGACGGGCCGGTCGTCTTCGTAGACACCGAACTTGGGGGACGCCGGGTCGGTGGGGTGGGCGCCGCGGGGCCAGGGGTACTTGGTGGCGGCGTCGAGGGCGGCCCGGGTGAGGTTGAGGCCGACGCTCACCAGTTCGCCCGTCGCCTCACTTCTTACGAAGCGCTTCGGTTCGATGCGGGTGAGCAGGCGCAGCGACTGGGCGTTGCCCTCGAACCCGCCGCAGTCCTCGGCGATTTCGTTGAGGGCCTGCTCCCCGTTGTGACCGAAGGGCGGGTGGCCGAGGTCGTGGGAGAGGCAGGCGGTCTCCACCAGGTCGGGGTCGCAGCCGAGTGCGGCGCCCAGCTCGCGGCCGACCTGGGCGCACTCCAGGGAGTGGGTCAGCCGGGTGCGGGCGCTGGCGTCCCACGCCTGGAACTTGGTGCCGGGCGTGACCACCTGGGTCTTCCCGGCGAGGCGGCGCAGCGCGGCGGAGTGCAGCACGCGCGCGCGGTCCCGCTGGAAGGCGGTGCGGCCCGGCCGCTTGTCCGGTTCCGGCGCCCACCGCTCGACGGCCGCCGCTCCGGCCGCCCCGGCCGCCTCGTTCTCGAAGTGCGCGTTCTGTGCTGTGCCTTCCATGCCATCGACAGTAGCTCTCGCGCCTCGGTCAGGCGCTGGCGAGCTGGCGTGCCGCGGCCTGATCCCGGCCCGTGCCGGTGCGGGCCTCGTCGTAGCGGTGCAGGAGGAGGCGGGCGAGGGCGGGGTGGTCGCCGAGCGGGGCGGCGGCGATCCACGGGCCCGCCGCGGCGCACTGGGCGGCGAAGCGGCCCGGCGCGGTGAAGTACGAGGCGACGGCGGCCCGGTGGCGGCCGCGGGCGGCGAGCGAGCCCAGCGCGTCCGCGACGGTGTGCGGGGTGCCCGGGGTCGGGGTCGCGTAGGCGGGGACGACGGGGACGCCGAGGCGCTCGGCGAGGAGCCGCGCGGTGTGGCCGGTGTCGGTGGCGGACTCCGGGTCGCGGGAGCCCGCGGCGGCCAGCACGACGCCGCTGCGGCGGCGCGCGGCCTCGCTCGTACGGGGGTTCCAGCCGGCCTCGACGAGCCGGGCGTACAGCGCCTCGACGAGCAGCGGGTGCGGGCCGAGCGGGGCGGCGACGCGGGCGGTGAGGCCGGGCGTCGCGGCGACGGCGGCGGGGATGTCGTGCTTGACGTGGTAGCCGCGGCTGAGGAGGAGGGGGACGAGAACGGGGGCGGGGGCGGCGGGGTCACCGGGGGCGGCGGCGCCTTCGGTGGCCAGGTCCGCGAGGGTGTCGCCGAGCAGGGGTTCGTTCAGCTCGATGTGGCCGAGGCGTACGGGCAGTCCGGGGCGCAGGGCGCGGGCCCGGTCGAGGAGGGCCGTGACGGTGCTGAGGGCGCGCGGGTCGCGGCTGCCGTGGGCGACGACGACGAGCGGGGCCTGCGCGGGGGCGGAACCGGGAGCGGGGGTGCGGCGTCTGCCGTTGCGGGAGACGTCGCCGAGCTGGCTGCCGAGCTGAGCGGTGATGCGGTTCATGAGTTGCGCCGTGCTCTCTAGAGGGGTGCTGCCGGACTCGTCGCGCGGAGGGTTCGACGGCGTCATGGACCGAGGATGGCCGCGGCAGATTGCGGAGGTGTTGCGTGGCGGTGACGGGTGATTTCGCGGAGGCTCACGGGCCGGGGCGGGGCGTTGTCAGTGGGGCCGCCTACCTTTGATCGTGCGGTCGGGTGACCGGCGTGGGGGTGGGATCGGTGCGGGGGTCGCGCGGGGGCGCGGCGGTCAGCGGGAGGGGGGACGGGGATGGACCGGGGGACAGAGTCGGAGATGGACGAGAAGGCTGAGGGGACGCGGGAGGCACGGGAGGCGCGAGGGCCCCGGGCGGCGCAACGGGCGGGGTGGGCCGGGGCGTTGGCGGCCGTGCGGCGGGGGTGGGGTCGGGTGTGGCGGCGGCCCAGGTGGCCGCGGACGCGGGCGGGGCAGCGGCGGCTCGTGCAGTCCGTGATGGTCTGCTGCGTGCTCGCGCTGCTGCCCGCGACCTGGCTGTTCGTGACGACGGACGACCGGCTGCGCACGACGGCGGACGTGCCGCGCACCGAGGTGGCGGTCGTCTTCGGCGCGGGGCTCTGGGACGGTGAGCCGTCCCCGTATCTGGCCCACCGCCTGGACGCGGCGGCCGAGTTGTACCGCGCGCACCGCATAGAGGTCGTGCTCGTCACGGGCGACAACAGCCGCGAGGACTACGACGAACCGGACGCCATGCGCGCCTACCTCACCGAGCGCGGCGTCCCGGACCGCCGCATCGTCAGCGACTACGCGGGCTTCGACACCTGGGACTCGTGCGTGCGCGCCCGCAAGATCTTCGGGGTGGACCGGGCCGTGCTGATCAGCCAGGGCTTCCACATACGCAGGGCGGTCGCACTCTGCCGGGCGGCGGGCGTGCGGTCGTACGGGGTGGGAGTGGACGCCGTGCACGACGCGACCTGGTACTACGGCGGCGCCCGCGAGGTGTTCGCCGCGGGCAAGGCGGCGCTCGACGCGGCGGTCCGGCCGGATCCGCGGTTCCTGGGGCAGAAGGAGGAGGGGGTGGAGCGGGCGCTCGCGTCGCCGCGGTGACCGCGCAGGGGTGGGTCACGGAGACCTCGCAGCGCTGGTCGGCGTGACCTCACAGTCGTGGGCGTGGGGCGCTGAGGCCGGCGTACCGCATGCGTAACCGCGTGCACGGGGCCGCGTAACACGCAGGTCGGACGCTGGGTGGCATGCACTCCACGGCGATATCGGAGACACCGGCGGACTCGAAGGCAGGGGCTCCGGCGGCGACGCTCACGCACTGCCCGTACTGCGCGCTGCAGTGCGGCATGGGCCTGGTCCCGGGGCCGGGTCCCGGCGGGGTGGAGGTCGTGGAGCGGGCCGGGTTCCCGGTGAACCGGGGCGCGCTGTGCGGCAAGGGGCGGACCGCGCCCGCCGTGCTCGCCGGCCGGGTCCGGCTGACCGAGCCCCTCGTCCGCTCCCCCGCCACCGGCGAGCTCACGCCCGCCACCTGGGAGGAGGCGCTCGGGCGGATCGCCGGGGAGCTGGCCCGTACCCGCCGGGAGCACGGAGCGGACGCGGTCGGGGTGTTCGGCGGCGGTGGGCTCACCAACGAAAAGGCGTACGCGCTCGGGAAGTTCGCGCGGGTCGTGCTCGGGACCTCGCAGATCGACTACAACGGCCGGTTCTGCATGTCGTCGGCGGCCGCCGCGGGACAGCGGGCGTTCGGGCTCGACCGGGGGCTGCCGTTCCCGCTCGCGGACATCCCGCGCACCGGGTGCGTGATCCTGGTCGGCTCGAACCTCGCGGAGACGATGCCGCCCGCGCTGCGGTTCTTCACGGAACTGCGGGAGAACGGCGGGAAGTTGATCGTCGTCGACCCGCGCAGGACCCGGACCGCCGAGCAGGCGGACCTGCACCTGGCGCCCCGGCCGGGCACGGACCTCGCCCTGGCGCTCGGCCTGCTGCACCTGGTCGTGGCCCAGGGCCGCACGGACGAGGAGTTCATCGAGGAGCGCACCACCGGCTGGGCACAGGCGCGGGCGGCGGCGATGGCGCACTGGCCGGAGCACGTCGAGCGGATCACGGGCGTCGCGGTGCCCGAACTGCGCGAGGCGGTGCGGCTGTTCTGCGACGCCAAGACGGGCATGGTGCTCACCGCGCGCGGGCCCGAGCAGCAGTCGAAGGGCACGGACACCGTGGGCGCGTGGATCAACCTGTGCCTGGCCACGGGCCGGGCCGGGCGGCCGCTGTCCGGGTACGGCTGTCTGACCGGGCAGGGCAACGGCCAGGGCGGCCGCGAACACGGCCAGAAGGCCGACCAGTTGCCCGGCTGCCGGAAGCTGACGGATCCGGCGGCGCGGGCCCATGTGGCGCGGGTGTGGGGGGTGGAGCCACAGGCGCTCCCCGGGCCGGGGCGGTCGGCGTACGAGCTGCTCGACGCGTTGGGCGGGGACGTGAAGTCGCTGCTCCTGATGGGGTCCAACCCGGTCGTGTCGGCGCCCCGGGCCGCGCATGTGGAGGAGCGGCTGCGGTCGCTGGATTTCCTGGCGGTGGCGGACGTGGTGCTGTCGGAGACGGCGGCGCTCGCGGACGTGGTCCTTCCGGTGACGCAGTGGGCCGAGGAGACGGGCACGGTCACGAACCTGGAGGGCCGGGTGCTGCTGCGGCAGCGCGCGGTGTCTCCGCCGGAGGGGGTGCGCAGCGACCTGGAGGTGCTGCGGGGGCTCGCGGCGCTGCTCGGCCACGAGAAGGGGTTCCCGGCCGAACCGGAGGCGGTGTTCGAGGAGTTGAGGAGGGCGAGTGCGGGGGGTGTCGCGGACTACTCGGGGATCACGTACGAGCGGTTGAGGGAGCCGTCCGGCCCGGAGGGTGATGCGGCGGAGGGTGGGGCTGCGGAGGGTGATGCGGCGGGGGTGTTCTGGCCGTGTCCAGGGGGGCTTGAAGGTGATGCAGAGGCGCTGGCGGCCTCGCATCCCGGGACGCCCCGGCTGTTCCTGGAGCGGTTCGCCACCGAGGACGGGCGGGCCCGGTTCGTGCCGGTGGTGCACCGGGCGGCCGCCGAGGAGCCGGACGCGGAGTACCCGGTGCTGCTCACCACGGGGCGGGTGCTCGCGCAGTACCAGTCGGGGGCGCAGACGCGGCGCGTGGACGAGTTGAACGAGGCGGCGCCGGGGCCGTTCGTGGAGCTGCATCCCCGGCTCGCCGCGCGGGTCGGGGTCGCGGACGGCGAGCCGGTCGCCGTGGTCTCGCGGCGCGGGCGGGCGGTGGCTCCCGCCCGGGTCAGCGAGGCGATCCGGGCCGACACGGTGTTCATGCCGTTCCACTGGGCGGGAGAGGGGCGCGCCAACTCGTTGACGCACCCGGCGCTCGATCCGGTGTCCCGGATGCCGGAGTTCAAGGTGTGCGCGGTGCGGGTCGAGGCACATCGGGTGAGCGGGGCGCCCCTCTGAGCACCTTGCCCCCGGCTCCCTCTGAGCACCTCGCCCCGGCTCCCTCTGAGCACCTCGCCCCGGGCGCCTGCTCAGAGCGTCACTGGGCGCCGCCCTGGCCCGCGCTGCCCATCGGGCCGACCTTCACCGGGGAGCCGGAACCGTCCGTGACGGGCAGTGACTTGGCGCCCGGCCACGCCATGGTGAAGGACTTCGTCTCGTTCGGCGGGGTCACCACGATGCTGGTGACGCCGACGCCGGAGCCGCCCGACTCGTTCAGCGGGTAGGTGACGCCGAAGGACACCGACTCCCCGTCCTTGAGGGTCACCGGGGTGGACTTCTCGCCACTGCGCTGCGCGGACAGCGAGCCCTCGCTGGTCTTCAGGTCGACGCCCGCGTAGCCGGCGAGCACGCAGTCGTGGCCCGCGCCGTTCTTCATCGTCACCGCCACGGTGCCCTCGGGGTCGCCGTCGATGGTGCTGTCCGAAGCCGTGATGTCCAGGTCGTCCGTACGGCACTTGTCCGACGCGCCGCTCCCGCCGGAGCCCGCGCCCTGCCCGCCGGAGTTCTGCCCGGCGGTGTCCTTGCCGCCGGAGCCCTTGCCGCCGGAGTCCTTGCCACCGCCCTGGTCCGAGCCGCCCGCACCCGAACCGCCGCCCGAGGACGCCTTGGTGGGCGCGGACGACGGGTCGCTCTGCGCCGTGTCGTCACCGTTGCAGGCCGCGAGGGAGAGACCCGCGGCAACGGCCAGGGCGGCGAAGGTGAGCTTGCGAACGCGCATCGTGTGGTCCTCAGTGTGGGTCGGGGGCCGGCCGCTCGCTACGAGCCGTTACGAGCCGGCGTTTCTGAGCACCAAGAGCTGTCCGGCCCGGTGAACCGTTCCTCCCAACTGCCCGCCAAGACATTCCTGTTACACGCACAGCCAGGCACGATGACCGCCGCAACCGGGCGCATCCCGCCCGGACGGCGGTTCCCGCCACCGTTCCGCGTCCGTTCCGCGTCCGCTCCGTGTTCCCTCGCGGTCACCGCCCGCTGGGACAGACCCGTGACGCAGGGGGACTTGACCACTCCCAGTGGCATGCTCTCCTCAACCCGCCCCGTCCCGCCCCTCCCTGTCCCGCCCCGTCCGTCCCGCCCCTCACCTGTCCCGCCAGTCCCCCGTCTCGATCACCCGCCCCCTCTCCCGCAGCCCCTTCTCCACCTCCGGCGCCGCCACGTACACCCACGCCCGTACCGCCCTGCCGTCGCCGAGGCGCACCTCGCGGGCGGTCCGCTCGTACACGTTGCCCGGCGCGCCCGGCGCCGTGTACTCCTCCAGGACGTCCAGGGCGGCGAGCAGCCAGCCGTACACAGAGGGGCGAGGTGTCATCAACTCGCCCCGTATACCCGCCCCTTGGGCGAAGGAGGACTCCACCGCGTACGGGTATCCGGGGCCGTCGTACAGGACGGCCCCGGGCAGCGTCGCCGGTTCCTCCGACCGGGCCCGGCCCCGGACATAGGCCGCGTGGTTGGGCTCGCCGGGGCGCAGGGTGCCGTAGACGAAGAACGGGATCACCCCGCCGTCTCCCGCTCCACCCACTCCGCGTACGCCGGGGCCGCCCGTACCACCGGCGTCGCGATGATCTCCGGGGTGTCGTAGTCGTGGGCCTCGGTCAGCCATGCCTCCAGGGCGGCGTAGCGGGCGGCCGTCGTCTTGAGGAGGAGCTGCCACTCGCGGGCCGTCTCGACGGCGCCGTCCCATTGGTAGACGGAGGTGACGGGGCCGTTGATCTGCACGCAGGCCGCGACGCGGGCCGTCACCGCGCCCCGTGCGAGCCGCGCCGCCTTGTCCTCGGTGTCCGTCGTGGTCAGGACGGTCAGCAGGTGCGGGTCCGTCCGGTCGTTCTCGCTCACTGCCTGGACTCCTTCTCGTTCACTGCCCGGGCTCCTTCATTCACAACTCAGGGGTCGCTCGCCCTCCCCCTACCCTCTCCTCCGGCCCGACGCCCCGCCCCCGGCGGGCCCTCCTGCCAGGTCCAAGGTCCCGATACGGGGGATCGCGGCACTTGTAGTGGGTTCTGTTACATAACATCCCGGTTTCTGTGATGCGGGCTTCCTACTGTCGACTGCGGTGGCCGGTCCCTCTGCCGAATCCCCGCGCAACCGGACCGGCCGCCACCACCCCCTTCGCAGCCCTCCCGCCTCCCTGCCCGACGGTCACCATGAACCAGCGTTCCCCTCGCCGCCGCCTCCTCCTGGCCGCGCCCCTCGCCGCCCTGGCCGCCGCCGCGCTGGCCGGCTGCGGCGGGGCGAACGGGCTCGCGGACGGTGACATCGCGCCGTCCATGTCCGTGCAGCCGCACCCCGAGCCGTTCTGGCCCGCCTGGTCCAGCCCCTCCTCGGACGCGCCCGCCGCCGACACCGCCACCCGGCAGCCCCCGCCGAAGGCCCTGAAGGGGCTGCCGAAGGTGGACGACGACCAGATCGCCGACCTGGACGTCGCGACGATCCTGCGGGCCGACCCGCGCATGAGGCCCCTCTCCGACCGGGCCACGATCTCCGGGCCGGGCCGCGCCGGACTGCGGCCCCCCGTGTACGCGGACCTGACCGGGGACGGCAGGCGGGACCTGCTCGTCGCCGCCGACCTGGAGAGCGGGCGGAGCGTGCTCGCCGTGTACACGATGCGCGACGGCAAGGTGTACCCGATCCTCTTCACCTCCGGGCGCCGCATGAGCATCGAGGCGCTCGGCAAGGACATCCTCGTGCGCAGCCCGTGCGCGGACGGTGGCGAGCAGGCCGTGCGCTACCACTGGAACGGGGTGCGGATGGGGACCTTCGAGGACAACAAGACCTACAAGAAGTCGCCCGAGAACCCGAGCGCGCCCGCGCCCGACCCGAAGCCCGAGGCCGACGAGAGCGAGGGGCCCCGGCCCGCGCCGTCCGGCAACGCCTCGCTCGCTGCCCCGCCGAAGAAGCCCTCGCGCGGCGACGGGCGCTCCTCCCTGCCGCCCGCTCCCCCGCTCATCGGGCCCACCGCCGAGCCCACCGGGCAGGCCCCCCTCCCGGAGCCCGAGGACGAGGGCGGCGGCCCGGCCGACGTCGACGGCGGCGACCTGGACGGCACCTCGTGAGGCGTGTCCTGTGCCGCGCCCGTGCCGGGCTCAACTCCCTCGGCCTGCGCTGGAAGATCGCCGCCCTGCTCGCGGTGGGCTGCTCAGTGGTCGCCGTCGGCATCGGCCTGCTGATCCACCAGGCGCGGCTCGACCAGGTCTCGGAGAACGCGCGCTCGGGCGCCACCGCTCAGCTCATCCGCGTGCGACAGCTGTACGCGCTGACCGGGCAGGTCCACCAGGACGACGCGGACGCCTCGATCGACGACCCGAACCTGCCGGGGCCGCTGCGGGCCGCCGCGCTCGCGGGCAAGCGGACGACGTATCTGGACATGAGCTCCGACGAACCGGCGGTCTGGGCGGCCCGGCCGATCGGCCACCAGGTCCTGTCCATCCGCGAGTCGCTGCACGAACAGGCCGACGAGATGGCCGACTTCGACCAGCAGCTGATGGCCTCCGGCGCCCTCGTGGTCGGGCTCGCCGCGCTCGGCGGCGCGGGTCTCTCCAGCCGGCTCAGCCGGGAGCTGCGCACCGCGGCGGCCACCGCGCGCCGCATCAGCCAGGGCGACCTGGACGCCCGCATCGGCCATCCGCGCCCTGCGGGCACCGGGCGCGGCAAGGACGAGGTCGCCGAACTGGCCACCGCCGTCGACACGATGGCCGCGTCGCTGCAGCGCCGCCTGGTGGCGGAGCAGCGGTTCACCGCGGACGTCGCGCACGAGCTGCGCACGCCGCTGACCGGCCTGTACACCGCCGCCGAGCTGCTGCCGCCGAGCCGCCCCACGGAGCTGGTGCGCGACCGGGTCGGCGCCCTGCGCACCCTCACCGAGGACCTGTTGGAGATCGCCCGGCTCGACGCCGACGTGGAGAAGCCGGACCTGGCCGTGCATCCGCTGGGCTCGCTGGTGGAGTGCGTCGCGGAGCGGGCGGACGTGCCCTGCGAGTCGGTCGGGACGCCCGTTTTCGTACGGACGGACGCGCGCCGTCTGGAGCGGATCCTCGACAACCTCGTGGGCAACGCCCGCAAACACGGGGCGGGTTCGGTCCAGGTGCGGGTCGAGGGGGCCGTGGTGTCGGTCCGCGACCACGGCTCCGGCTTCCCCGAGCGCCTCATCGAGGAGGGTCCGCGGCGCTTCCAGACCGGCGCCACGGAGCGCGGCCAGGGCACCGGCCTCGGCCTGACCATCGCGTTCGGCCAGGCCCAGGTGATCGGCGCCCGGGTCGCGCTGCGCAACGCGGACGACGGGGGCGCGGTGGCGGAGGTCCACCTGCCGCTGGCCTGACGCGCCCCCGCGGGGCCTGGACTCCCGTACGCGCGACGGCTCTCAACTCCCGTACGGGCGCACCGCCTTGGCCTCCCGCAGCGCGTGGCCCCACCAGGCGAGCTGGTCGAGCATCGCCTTGGCGGCGGCGTCCGGGGCGGCCGGGTCGCGGTGGTTGCCCTCGTCGTCGAAGTGGGCGCCCGCGTTGTGGAAGGAGACCGTCTCGCGCACGGTGACGGTGTGCAGCTCGGCGAAGACCTGCCGGAGCTGCTCGACGGCGCGCAGGCCGCCGGAGATCCCCCCGTACGAGACGAAGGCGACGGGCTTGGCCTGCCATTCGTCGCGGTGCCAGTCGATGAGGCTCTTGAGGGAGGCGGGGAAGGAGTGGTTGTACTCGGGGGTGAGGACCACGAAGGCGTCGGCGGCGTCGAGCTTGGGCGTCACCTTGCCGAGTTCGGCGAGGACTTCGGGGCTCGGGCTGAAGGAGAGGGCGGTGGGCAGCTGGGCCTCGGCGGCGTCGATGACGTCCACGACGAGGCCGTCGCGCTCCCCCACCCGGTCGAGCAGCCAGCGCGCGACGATCGGGCCGAACCGGCCCTCGCGGTTGCTGCCGATGATGACGGCGACGCGGAGCGGGGCGTCGGCCGAAGAGGTCGAAGAGGTCGAAGAAGCCGAGGAAGCCGAGGAAGCCGAAGAGGAACTGGTGGCTGCAGAAGTCGTGTTCATGGGAGACAGGCTCTTAGTTGAACCAAGGTTTAAGTCAAGCGCCTTCGCGGACTACTCTTGCGCGCATGTCGTCGCATCTCGCACCGGACGCCAGGGAAGCCACTGTCGGAGAGCTCGCCGAGCGCAGCGGGGTCGCCCCGTCCGCGCTGCGGTTCTACGAGCGCGAGGGGCTCATCACGAGCCGCCGCACCACCGGGAACCAGCGCCGCTACAGCCGGGACACGCTCCGCCGGGTCGCCTTCATCCGCACCTCGCAGCGGCTCGGCATCCCCCTCGCCACCATCCGCGAGGTGCTCGGCCTGCTCCCCGACGACCGCACGCCGACGCGGGAGGACTGGGCGCGGATCTCCGAGTGCTGGCGCAGCGACCTGGACCAGCGCATCCGCACCCTGCAGCGGCTGCGCGACAACCTCACGGACTGCATCGGCTGCGGCTGCCTCTCGCTCGCCAAGTGCGCGCTGTCCAACCCGTGGGACGAACTGGCCGCCCACGGACCGGGGCCGCGACGGCTGATCGAGGACGGAGAGGCGGAGGCGTAGCGGCGGAGGCGTAGCGGCGGAGTTGTAGAGGCGGAGGCGTAGCGGCGGACATCGGGCACCCGCACCCTGCGCCCCCGGCGCCCATGGCACCGTGTGGGCCATGACGCATACCGCACTCGTACACCGCCTGGAGATCGACGGCGCGGCCGCCACCGCCGACCGGCTGCTCTGGCCCGCCCTCGTCAACGACGGGCACTTCACCGCGATGCAGGTCAGGGACGGCAAGGTGCGCGGGCTCGCGCACCACCTCGAGCGGCTCGACGGCGCGACCCGGGAGCTGTTCGGGCGCGAGCTCGACGGCGGCCACGTCCGGCGGCTGATCCGGCACGTGCTCCGCGACGACCTCCCCGACGCCTCCGTACGCGTCTATGTGCACGCGCCCGACGACGAGCCGTCCGTCATGGTCACCGTCCGCGCCCCCGCCCAGATGCCCCCGGACGCGCAGGCCCTGAAGTCCGTGCCCTACCAGCGCCCCGTCGCGCACATCAAGCACCTCGGCGGCTTCGGCCAGACCCACCACGGGCGGCTCGCGCGGCGCGCGGGCTTCGACGACGCGCTGCTCACCGGGGTGGACGGGACGATCAGCGAGGGCGCCGTCACCAACATCGCCTTCTTCGACGGGGCCGAGGTCGTCTGGCCCGACGCCCCCTGCCTGGAAGGCATCACGATGCAGCTCCTCGAACCGCGGCTCGCCGGGGCCGGGCTGCCCACCCGGCGCGGCCCGGTGCGGCTCGGGAACCTGTCCGCGTACGCCTCGGCCTTCGTCACGAACGCGCGGGGGATCGCGCCGGTGCGGCGGATCGACGAGGTCGACTTCGTGGTGGACGAGAAGCTGATGGCCGCGGTCGCGGAGGTCTACGACGCGGTGCCGTGGGACGAGATCTGAGGTCGGCTCAGATCTCCGGGCGGGGGCCGGGGGCGCCCGGGTCACCCGTTCACAGGCGCGCGGGCCAGGCTTCGGGCGGAGCTCCGCGACACGCCGTATGACCTGCCGGAACGTTGGCGATGGAGCGTCGGGCGAGCGCCCGTATCCGAGTTTCTGATGGCCCATCAGGAGGCGTGGGCCGCCGACTGCCACTTACCTCGGTAGGGCCGGGGTGCGGGCCGCACCCCGCGCCCCCTGGTCGGGTCTCTCGGAGGAGCAAGCCCATGACGCGCAAAGGCCGCCGCCCGCTCACCACCGCCGTGCTCACCGCCGCGGCCGCGGGTCTCTTCGCCGCTCCCGCGTACGCGGCGGGTCCGGGCGGCGGCACCGGCGCGGGTGGCCTGGAGGTCTATCCGGCGACGGTCACGCCGGGCACGACGGTCACCGTGAACACCACCGCCTGCGGCGCGGGCGGCACCGCGACGGGCGACGCGAGCGCGGTCGGCGCGGGCACCTTCACGCTGGCGCCGAGCACGCACGAGGAAGACGCGATCGGGCAGTTCAGGGTGCCGCCGTCGGCACAGCCCGGCACCTACGAGATCGTCGCGAAGTGCGCGGGCTCCGGCGCGGGCGGCAAGCAGGTGGCGGGCGACCTGATGGTCACGGTCACCTCCACGGCCAGCGCCCGCGAGCAGTCCCCCGTCCCTCCGAAGGGACACGTCAAGACGGGGGTCGGCGGCGCACTCGGCCCCGACCCCGTGCAGACCGCGGCGGGCGTGGCGGCACTGGCCGTCGCCGCCGCGGGCGGTACCTGGCTCCTGCACCGCCGGGCGAGAGGCGACAGGATCTGACGGACACCCTCCGCTGTCCACCGGTACCGCCGTCCCCCTCCGGGCCCGCCGCCATGCGCGCCCGGAGGGGGCCTACCCGACCCGGAAGGGGACGAACTCATGCGACGTGCCCCGAGCAAGAAGAGGGTCGTACTCGGGAAGAGCGGGAAGAAGAGGGTCGCGCCCGGCAGGAAGCGGGTCAGCACCTGTGTCATAGGGGCGATCACCGTCCTCGCGCTCGGCTCGGGCGCCTGGCTCGTGGTCAGCGGCCAGGAGGGGCACCCGCCCCCGCAGCCCTCCGCGGCCCAGGCGGCGCGGGCCCACGACGGCCACGACTCCCCCGCCGCCGTCTCGCTCCAGCCGCTCCCGCCCTCGCCGCCCGACCGCATCCGCATCCCCTCCCTCCAGGTCGACGCGCCCCTGATGGGCCTCGGCCTCACCCGCCAGGGCAGCCTCGACGTGCCGCCCGCGGCGAAGACGAACCTCGCCGGGTGGTACGAGGCGGGCACCACGCCCGGCGAGACGGGCACCGCGATCGTCGCCGGGCACGTCGACAACGAGCGGGGGCCCGCCGTCTTCTACGAGCTGGGCGGTCTGGCGCGGGGCCGCACGGTGGAGGTCGACCGGCGGGACGGCACGGTGGCCGTGTTCACGGTGGACGCGGTCGAGGTGTACGACGCCAAGGACTTCCCCGACGAGAAGGTGTACGGCCCGGCGCGCCGCCCCGAGCTGCGGGTCATCACCTGCGGCGGGGCCTACTCGAAGCAGACCGGCTACCAGGGCAACGTGGTGGTGTTCGCGCACCTCACGGGCAGCCGCTAGCGCCCACGGGCAGCTGTTGGCGCGTCACGCCACCCACTGCTCGTACGCCATCTTGATCACCAGGCCGACCACCGTCGTCAGGAGCACGACCCGGACGAAGCCGCTGCCCTTCTTCAGGGCGGTGCGCGCGCCGAGGGTGCCGCCCGCGAGGTTGAAGACGGCCATCAGACCGGCCAGTTGCCACAGGATCGCGCCCTGCCAGGCGAAGGTCGCGAGGGCGCCCGCGTTGGTGCAGCAGTTGACGATCTTCGCGGTGGCGGAGGCGGAGACCAGGTCGAGGTGGAGCACGGCGGTCAGGGCGAGCACGAGGAAGGTGCCGGTGCCGGGGCCGATGAGCCCGTCGTAGAAGCCGATGCCGAGGCCCGCGATGCCGATCGCGGCGAGGATGCGCCGGGGCGAGGCGGGGCCGGTCGCGGGCGCGGTCCCGAAGGCGGGCTTCAGGATCACGAAGGCTCCGACCGCGACGAGCACGACCATGATCACGGGCTTCAGCACGTCGGTGCTCATGCCCGCCGCGAAGAAGGCGCCGCCCATCGAGCCGAGGAGCGCGGCGAGCCCGATGCGCACGGCGGTGCGGACGTCGACGGGGGTTTTCCGCACGTACGTGACCGCGGCCCCCGTCGTCCCGACGATCGCCACGGCCTTGTTGGTGCCGAGGGCGTGCGCGGCCGGGGTGGAGCCCGGCAGGCCGAGCAGCAGGGCGGGGAGCAGCAGCAGTCCGCCGCCGCCGACCACGGCGTCGATCCAGCCCGCCGCGAGGGCGGCGAGGCAGAGGACGACCACCGTGGTCAGAGATATGTCGGGCATGATCGCGACCCTATGGACGCGATACGTGGGACGTCCATGGAAACAGGGAGAGTTGAGCGGCTTCTGAGGTTTCCGTTTCGGCAGGTGAGATGCGCTCCTCGCGGGCGGTCAGGGCGCCGCCTGGGGTTCGGGGGTCGTGACCGGGGTGCGGTCGGGGGCGGGGGGTGCCGTCGGGTCGACCGTGAGGGCGAGGGCGGTCGCGACGAGGGCGCTGGCCCCGGCCAGGCCCGCGGCGAGGCGGCGGCGGGCCTGGAGGGTGGGGCCGGGGCCGGGGGTGGCGGGTTTGCGGTGGCGTCCCATGAGGGCGTCGGCTCTCCGTGAGTGGCGGTTTCAGACTTCAGACGTCAGGTTTCAGATTTCAGATTTCAGAAGCTGAAACACTCCGCGTGGATGCGCTCCTCGGGGACCCCGGCCCGCACCAGCGCCGCCGTCGCCGCCGCCGTCATGCCGGGTGGCCCGCACAGGTACACGTCGTGCTCGGCGAGGCCGGGCACGAGGTTGCGCAGGGCCTGCGGGGCGAGGGGGTCGAAGGAGGCGTCGGAGCGGCCGAGGAGGTAGTGGAGCGCCGCCTGCCGCCCGCGCGCGATCTCCTCCAGCTCCTCCTTCAGTACGAGCTGCTCGGCGCTGCCCGCCCGGTAGAGCAGGGTGATGTCACCGGGGCCGCCCGGCAGCGTCTCGAAGAGGGCCCGCATGGGCGTGATGCCGACGCCGCCCGCGAGGAGCAGCACCTTGCGCCGGGTGCGGCGGTGCGCGGTGAGGGCGCCGAAGGGGCCGGTGGCGAGGACCCGGGTGCCGGGCCTGAGGCGGCGCATGCGGCGGGTGTGGTCGCCGAGGGCCTTGACGGTGATGCGCAGGGTGTCGCCGCGCACCGGCGCGGAGAGCGAGAAGGGCAGCGCCGTGTGCCAGAGCCTGCGCTGCAGGAACCGCCAGCGGAAGAACTGACCGGGCTCCGCGCGCAGTTCGTCGAGGCCGATGCCCTGCATGACGACGGAGACGACACCGGGCCCCTCCACGCGCACGTCGAGGACGCGCAGGCTGTGCCGCAGGGCCTGGCGCACGGGCACGACGAGGCGGTACCAGACCAGCAGCACGGCGACGGTCGCGTGCAGCATGGCCCACAGCCACACGGTCAGGACGCTGCCCGCGACGTCGGGGCCCACGACCTGGTGCGCGAAGGCGAGCCCGGCGCCGAGGTAGGTGAGCAGGTGCAGGGCGCGCCAGGTCTCGTGCGGGATGCGGCGGCGGGCGGCGCGGGCGCTGCTCACGCCGACGGCCACCAGCAGCGCCGTCCCCGCGCCGGCCGCGGCGAGCCCCGGGTAGCCGAGCAGGTCGAGCCCGGCGGAGAGCAGGTCGGTGCCGGTGTGCGCGGCGTAGCCGCAGAGGGCGAGCAGGGCGTGGGCCGTGCAGAGCGAGAGCACGGAGCGGCCGCCGAGGGCGTGGCGGCGGGCGAGCCGGTCGGCGCCGACGCCGTGTTCGAGGGCGGGGACGCGGGCCATCAGGAAGAGCATGACGAGGATGCCGTAGCCGGCGAGGAGGCCGGTGAGGTGAGCGCCTGTCGCGCAGAGCGCGTCGAGCCGGGCCGAGGGTTCGACCTGTACGGCCCAGAGGGCGGTCACGAGGACGGCTCCGCCGAGGATTCCGGTACGGAGGCGGGTGGGCGAGATCCTCAGCGGCCGGACCTCGTGCGTGCGTGCCCTCGCCTTGGGCTTCGGGCGCCGTACCTTTTCGGCCGCACCGCCGTCGTGGTGCTTTCGTTGGGACGGGAGCCGCCCTGCGGCACGACTGCCCGCAGCAGGGTTCTGCCGCAGGTACGCGCTCAGCGCGGGGTACGCGTCTGTCTGGGGCTCGGCCTCGATCGTCACGACCGGCACGCTAAAGCCTTCGTGAGACTGAAAGGGGCTGGTCAGGCCCTCGGGGCGGATCCTTAAGGTCCCCTTGAGGAACGGCTCAACGGACCTTAAGCAAGAGCCCGGAAGAGCCCCGGAAAAGCCCCGGAAAAGCTCCGGAAGAGCTCCGGAAGAGCCCTCACACCCGCTGCCCCGCAGGGCTGAGGCACGCGTTCCCCCGAGGAAACAGAAGGGATCCCGACGGGTAACACCCGCCCCGCACGCTGCGGTTCATGACCTCGAAACAGCGCGTGGCGGTGATCGGCGCCGGGCTCGCGGGCGTCCGGCTCACGCAGCGGCTCGCGGACGCCGGACACGAGCCCGTGCTCATCGGCGACGAGCCGCACGCCCCGTACAACCGCGTGCTGCTCGCCGAGGTGCTCGCGGGCCGCTACGGACCCGAGCTGCTCGCCCTGCCCACGCCCCGCGCCGAGCACCTGCGCACCCGCGTGGTCCGTGTCGACCGGGCCGAGCGGGTGCTGCAGTGCGAGGACGGGGCCGTCGTCCCGTACGACACGCTCGTCCTGGCCACCGGCTCCAACCCGGTGCTTCCGCCCCTGCGCGGCCTTTTCGCGCCCGGTGCCCGTGAGCTGCCCGGCGGCGTGCATCCCTTCCGTACCCTCGACGACTGTCTGGCCCTCGCGGACGCCGTGCGGCGGCCGGGGGTGCGGGCCGTCGTCATCGGGGGCGGGCTGCTCGGTGTCTCCGCGGCGCGCGCGCTCGCCTCACGGGGTGCGCAGGTCGTCGTGACGCAGCAGGGCGACCGGCTGATGGAGCGCCAACTCGATCCCGCTGCTTCGGAGTTGGTGCGGCAGTACCTGGCCGGGCTCGGGGTCGAGGTGCACACCGAGTGCCGGGTGCGCGGCGTGCGCGTCGAGGACGGGGCGGTGCGCCGCGTGGAGCTCGCCGACGGCTATCTGCTGGACGCCGACGTGGCGGTGCTCGCCTGTGGTGTGCGTCCCCGGGTCGGCCTCGCGCAGGCGGCGGGCCTGGAGGTGCGCCGGGGCATCGTGGTCGACGACCGGCTGCGCACCAGCGACCCGCACATCCGGGCCATCGGCGACTGCGCCGAGCACGCCGGCCAGGTGCACTGTCTGGCCGCGCCCGCCCTGGAGCAGGCCGAGGCCCTCGCCGCCCAGCTGACGGCGCCGGACGACGCGGCCCCGCCGCCCGCGTACCCCGGCACCCGCTCCCTCACCCGGCTGACCCTGCACACGGCGGCGCCCGATGCGGCGCCCCTGGAGCTCGCGGCGTTCGGGGACCCCGAGCCGCGCCCCGACGACGACGTGATCCAGCTCGCGGACGCCACCCGCGGGACCTACCGGAAGGTCGTCGTGCGCGGCGACCGGCTCGTGGGCGGGGTGCTGTTCGGCGAGCTGTCCGCCGTCGGCTCGCTCGCCCGCGCCTGGGAGGACGACGACCCGCTGCCCGCCGAGGACGCCGGTGCCAGCCCCCTGCTCCACCTGCTCACCAACGACGGAGGCCGCTGACATGCCGACACCCGCTGACATGCCGGAGACCACGGACATGCCGAAGACCGCAGACCACCGCCCCACGCTCGTCCTCGTCGGCCACGGCATGGTCGGACAGCGCTTCCTGGAGGCCGCCGCCGAGCAGGGCGTCACGGCCACGCACCGTGTCGTGGTGCTCTGCGAGGAGCCGCGCCCCGCCTATGACCGGGTGCACCTCACCTCGTACTTCTCGGGCACGAGCCCCGACGAACTCTCGCTCGTCGAGCCGGAGTTCATGGCGAAGCACGGCATCGAGCTGCGCCTCGGCGACCCGGCCGAGCACATCGACCGGTGCGCGAAGACCGTGCTCGCGCGCTCCGGGGAGACCTTCGCGTACGACACGCTGGTGCTCGCCACCGGGTCGTACCCGTTCGTGCCGCCGGTGCCCGGCAAGGACGCCACGGGCTGCTTCGTGTACCGCACCATCGAGGACCTGCTGGCCATCGAGGAGTACGCGAAGGAGCACGCCACGACGGGCGCCGTGGTGGGCGGCGGGCTGCTCGGCCTGGAGGCGGCGGGCGCGCTGCGCGGGCTCGGACTCGCCACGCACATCGTGGAGTTCGCGCCCCGGCTGATGCCGCTCCAGGTCGACGAGGGCGGCGGCGCCGCCCTGCTGCGCACCATCGAGAACATGGGCCTGGACGTGCACACGGGCGTGGGCACCCAGGAGATCGTCGCCGGTGCGGACGGCGCGGTGACCGGGATGTTGCTGTCCGACGGCTCCGAACTCGCCGCGGATCTCGTGGTGTTCTCGGCCGGGGTCCGCCCCCGCGACCAGCTCGCGCGCGAGGCGGGCCTCACGGTCGGCGAGCGCGGCGGCATCACCGTCGACGAGCGGTGCCGCACCAGCGACCCGGACGTGTTCGCGATCGGCGAGTGCGTACAGGCGGCCGACGGCCGGGTGTACGGCCTGGTCGCGCCCGGGTACGAGATGGCCGAGACGGCGGCGGCCGCCATCGCGTCCGGCGGGGCGGGCGAACCGGCCTTCACCGGGGCCGACCTGTCGACCAAGCTGAAGCTGCTCGGCGTGGACGTCGCCTCGTTCGGGGACGCGCACGGCGCCGCCGACGGGTGTCTCGACGTCGTCTACGCGGACTCCCGCTCGGGCACGTACAAGAAGCTCGTGATCGGCGCGGACGGCGCGCTGCTCGGCGGCGTCCTGGTGGGCGACGCGGAGGCGTACGGGACGCTGCGCGCCCTGACGGGTTCGGTGCCGCCGGTCGCGCCCGAGCAGCTGGTCCTTCCGGCCGGGGCGGGCTCGGGCGCGGCGCTCGGCCCGGAGGCGCTGCCCGACGACGCGGTGGTCTGCAACTGCCACAACGTCACCAAGGCCGCCATCCAGTCCTGCGCCACGCTGCCCGAGGTGAAGAAGTGCACCAAGGCCGGTACGGGCTGCGGCAGTTGTGTGCGTCTCATCGGCCAGCTCCTGCCGCAGAGCGGCGACACGGGCCTGTGCGGCTGCTTCGGGCAGACCCGGCAGGAGCTGTACGAGATCGTGCGCACGCTGCGCCTCACCTCGTACCGCGAACTCCTGGACCGCTACGGGCGCGAGGAGGCGCGCGGCGGCGACGGCTGTGAGGTGTGCAAGCCCACGGTCGGCTCGATCATCGCCTCGCTGGCCCCGACGATCGGCGCCGACGGCTATGTCCTCGCGGGCGAGCAGGCCGCGCTCCAGGACACCAACGACCACTTCCTCGCCAACCTCCAGAAGAACGGCTCCTATTCGGTGGTGCCGCGCATCCCCGGCGGCGAGATCACCCCGGAGAAGCTCATCGTGATCGGCGAGGTGGCGCGGGACTTCGGGCTCTACACGAAGATCACCGGCGGTCAGCGCATCGACCTGTTCGGCGCGCGGGTCGAGCAACTGCCCGTGATCTGGGCGCGGTTGGTGGAGGCGGGCTTCGAGTCCGGGCACGCGTACGGCAAGGCGCTGCGCACCGTGAAGTCCTGTGTCGGACAGACCTGGTGCCGCTACGGCGTGCAGGACAGCGTCCGCATGGCCATCGACCTGGAGCTGCGCTACCGGGGCCTCAGGTCCCCGCACAAGCTGAAGTCGGCGGTGTCGGGGTGCGCCCGCGAGTGCGCGGAGGCGCAGTCCAAGGACTTCGGCGTGATCGCCACCTCGAACGGCTGGAACCTGTACGTCGGCGGCAACGGCGGCGCCACCCCGCGCCACGCGGACCTGCTGGCCCAGGACCTGTCGGACGCCGAACTGGTGCGCCTCATCGACCGGTTCCTGATGTTCTACATCCGCACCGCAGACCGCCTGGAGCGCACGTCGACCTGGCTGGAGCGGATCGAGGGCGGCCTGGACCACGTGCGCGACGTGGTGGTGCACGACTCGCTCGGGCTCTGCGCCGAGCTGGAGGCCCTGATGGCCGACCATGTCGCCCACTACCGGGACGAGTGGGCCGAGACCCTCGACGACCCGGAGCGCCTCGCGCGCTTCGTCTCCTTCGTCAACGCGCCCGGGGTGCCGGACCCGACGGTCCAGTTCGTCCCGGAGCGCGAGCAGATCAAGCCGGACCTGCCGTTGCTGAGCATCGGCTCGCGACCCCTGGAAGGGACTGTTGCGCGATGACCGTCGCACCCGAGAAGACCGACCTCTCGGTCCAACTCCTGCTGGCCGAGGACTGGTTCACCGCCTGCGAGCTCTCCCTGCTCACGCCGGGGCGCGGCGTCGCGGTGCTGCTGCCGGACGGTGCGCAGGCCGCGGTGTTCATGGACCGCACGGGCCAGGCGTACGCACTCGACAACCGTGACCCCTTCACGGGAGCGGCGGTGCTCTCCCGGGGCCTGCTCGGCTCGGCGGACGGCCGCGCCTTCGTCGCCTCCCCGCTGCTCAAGCAGCGCTTCGACCTGGAGACGGGGCGGTGCCTGGACGACGACGAGGTGTCGGTGGCGGTGTACTCGATCAGGGTCGCCTGATCCCGGCCTCCGGATTTCTTGACCGATCGTTCTCGATAGCCGTAGAGTCGCATCCGTGGCCAGGACCAAGGAATTCGACCCTGAAGCCGCGCTCCAGTCGGCCCTAGAGCTGTTCTGGCGGCGCGGCTACGAGGCGACGTCGATGGCGGACCTCGTCGAGCACCTCGGCGTGGGCCGCGCGAGCATCTACGCG
The DNA here is from genome assembly GCF_050510915.1 of Streptomyces odontotermitis. Lineage (NCBI taxonomy): Bacteria > Bacillati > Actinomycetota > Actinomycetes > Kitasatosporales > Streptomycetaceae > Streptomyces > Streptomyces odontotermitis. The sequence goes on from NZ_JBNJLS010000001.1 coordinate 904,964, forward strand.
ACGTTCGGCAACAAGCACGAGCTGTACCTCAAGGCCCTGGAGCGCTACGGCGAGGCACAGGGCCCCCGGCTCCTGAACGAGCTGTCGCAGCCGGGGCCCGCCCTGCCCGCCGTGCGTGCGGTGGTGCGGCGCTTCGCGAGCGAGGCGACCACCGAGGAGGGCCGCCTGGCCGGCTGCTTCATCACCAACACGGCCGCCGAGCTGGCCCCGCACGACCCGGCCGCGGCCCGCACCGTCGAGCGCAGCTGGGAGCAGCTGGAGACGCTGCTGCACTCCGCGCTCGTCCGCGCCCAGGCACAGGGCGAGCTGCCCGAGGACCGGGACGCACTGGCCCTCGCCCGCACGCTGCTGGTGCTGATGCAGGGGGTGCGCGTGGTCGGCAAGGCCACGCGGGACCCGGCCCGGGTGCGGGCGGCGACGGAGCAGGCGCTGGCCCTGCTCGACTGACGCCCGCAGGATTCCCGCACGAGCACCCGCCGAACTCCCGCATGCACCCTTGCCCCCTTCTCCATGCCCTCATACTGAACCGATCGTTCAAGAAAAGAGCACTGTGATGACGACCCAGACCGCCACCCCCCGCGTCCGCTTCTCCGGCCGCACCGCCCTCGTCACCGGCGCCGGTTCCGGACTCGGCCGCGCCATCGCGCTCGCCTTCGCCGCCGAGGGCGCGAACGTCGTGCTCGCCGGGCGCACCGAGGCCACCCTGAAGGAGACCGCCGAGCTCGTCGAGGGTCCGGGCGAGGTTCTCGTCGTGCCCGCCGACGTGACCAGCTCCGCCGACCTGGCCGCCCTCGTCGCCGCCGCCGTCGAGCGCTTCGGCTCCCTGGACGTGGCCGTCAACAACGCGGGGATCCTGCGCGCCGGGCAGCCCGCGGCCGACCTCCCCGAGGAGGACTGGCGCACGATGCTCGACATCAACGTCACCGGCGTGCTGCTCGCCCTGCAGGCCGAGGTGCGGCAGATGCGCACACAGCCGGGCGGCGGCGCCATCGTCAACATCGGCTCCACGCTCGGCGCCCACACCAGCAAGCCGGGCACGAGCGCGTACGGCGCCACCAAGGCAGCCGTCTCGGCGCTGAGCCGCGCGGCCGCCGTCGAGCACATCCGCGACGGGGTGCGCATCAACACGGTCAGCCCCGGCTCCTCGGACACCTCCATGTCCTTCCAGCCCGGCGAGACCGAGGCCGACCGCGCGGCGCGCATCAAGGAGACCAACCCGCTCGGCCGGGTCGCCAGGACCGAGGAGGTCGCCGCGGCGGTCCTGTACCTGGCGGCGGAGGAGTCCGGCGCCGTGGTCGGCGCGGACCTGGTGATCGACGGCGGCTCGCACGCCTGAGCGCCGAACCGGAAGGGGGGCGTCAGGGCGGCTGTCCGCCCGGCCGTCCTGACGTAGGCTCTCCAGCGCACTTACTCATCGGTAAGAAGTGTGGAGGGATCCCCCATGACGGGCTGGAACGCGAGCGACATCCCCGACCAGGGCGGCCGCACCGCCGTCGTCACCGGCGCCAACAGCGGCCTCGGCTATGTGACGGCACGCGAACTGGCCCGGCGCGGCGCCCACGTGGTGCTCGCCTGCCGCTCCCGGGCCCGCGGCAACCACGCCCTCGACCGGCTGCGCGCCGAAGTCCCCGCCGCCGAGGCCGAGTTCCGGCCCCTCGACCTGGGAGACCTGTCCTCCGTACGGGAGTTCGCGGCGGCCTTCGGCGAGCGGGCCGAGGGGCCCGAAGGGACCGAGGGGCGGCTCGACCTGCTCGTCAACAACGCGGGCGTGATGGCCCTGCCGTACGGCCGCACCGCGGACGGCTTCGAGACCCAGTTCGGCGTGAACCACCTCGGCCACTTCGCCCTGACCGGGCTGCTGCTCCCCCTGCTCCTGCGCACCCCGCACGCCCGCGTGGTGAGCGTCTCCAGCGGACTGCACGCCCTCGCCGACATCGACCCGCGCGACCTCAACAGCGAGCGCCGCTACCGGCGTTGGGTCGCCTACGGCCGCTCCAAGACGGCGAACCTGCTGTTCGTCCACGAGCTGGCCCGGCGCCTCGCCGCGACCGGCTCCGACGTGGTGGCGGCCGCCGCCCACCCCGGCTACGCCGCCACCAACCTCCAGACGGCGGGCCCCCGCCTCGAGGGCCGCCGGGCGGCGGAGCGCGTCGTGGAGCTCGGCAACCGGATCATCGCCCAGCCCGCCGAGACGGGCGCGCTGCCCCTGCTGTACGCGGCCACGGCGCCCGGCGTCCGCCCCGACTCCTTCACGGGTCCCCGTGTCGCGGGCCTGCGCGGCGCCCCGGCCCCGTCGTGGCGGGCCCGGCGCACCCGTGACGACGCGCGGGCCCGGCGGCTGTGGGAGGAGTCGGAGCGGCTGACCGGGGTGACGTACGAGGAGCTGAAGTCCTCGTGAGCGGGCGGGCCGGGAACCCGTAACTCCCGGGCAGCGGAAGGCGGTTCGCCCGCGGCCGCCGCGAGGGGATGCGTCCGCCGCCCGCCCTCAGCTGTCGCGGGCTTCCTCTCCCGTGAGCCCCGGAGTGAGCCCCGACGCCTCGAAGACCGCCCGTGCCGCCTCCGCGTCGGCGCGGTCCGTGAAGCGGTGCAGGACGGTGACGCCGGTGCGCAGCAGCCCGCGTGCCTGGGCCTCCCGGGCGCCCCGGTCCAGTCGGTGCAGGAGCAGCGGGTTGTCGGTGAGGACCTTCGGGTCGAGCTCCACGCGGTTGCCGAGGGAGTCGCACAGGACGAGCCGGGCCGCGACGCCGCCGTCCAGGCGGACGGCGGTCAGCAGACCCGTGCAGACGCGGCGGGTGCGCAGCAGTCGGCGCACCGCGAGCCAGCCGGGGCCCGCGGTCACCCGCGCCGGGTGGAGCACCACGTGGAGGAGAGCCGAGAGTCCCGCCCAGAGCGCGGCGCGGGGCCAGGTCAGCGTGGTGTTGGCGCCGTCGACGATCAGGACGAGGACGAACAGGGCGAGCGCGCAGAAGACCGCGGCCCGCACCTCGCCCGCCCAGGTCCGGTCACCGACGACGTCGGCCGCCGCCCCGGCGTCCGTACCGGCGTCCCCTCCGGTGTCCGCAGCAGCGCCCGTACCGGGCTGTGTGCCGCCCCTGCCGCGCGCGACCCCGAGTACGGCCCCGCGCACGACGCCCCGCGCGGTGCCCCGCGCCCTCGTCCTGTGAAGTCCCATGTGCCGCACGGTAGGACGGTGGCCCGTCCGCGTCAGGGCCGTTGACGCGGCGCATATCCCCGGCGGCCGCTCCTTGACGGCGCCCTGACGGACTCATCAAGGAAGCGTCAGGATGCACACAGCGGGCGCAAAGGAGCTGACAACAGCGCGCTTTCATGCCGCGCGCCCCGCTCACGCTGGCCTCTCCTGCTGTCGACACCGTGCGCCGGACGGCCGTCTCCCTCCGGTGCACGGGAGCCCGAAAGGCCCGCCCATGACCACTGTCTCCGAGACCCCCTCCGCCGCCGCGACCCAGGAGCCGCCCGATACCGAGGCGGAGCGGGCGGGCGACGAGCACCGGCTGACCGCGCTCCAGGGGCTCGCCGCGCTGTCCCTGGACGCCATGGCCTCGGTCGCGTACGGGCCCGAGGCGATCGTCCTCGTGCTCGCCGCGGCGGGCGGCTACGGGCTCGGCTTCACGCTCCCCGTGACGCTCGCGATCGCCGCGCTGCTCGCCGTCCTGGTGGCGTCCTACCGCCAGGTCATCGCCGCCTTCCCGGACGGCGGCGGCAGCTACGCCGCCGCGAAGACGCACCTCGGGCGGCGCGCCGGCCTGGTCGCCGCGGCCTCCCTGGTCCTCGACTACGTCCTGAACGTCGCGGTCGCCGTCACCGCGGGCGTCGCCGCCCTCACCTCCGCCTTCCCCGAGCTGTACGGCGACCGGCTGTGGATCTGCCTGACGGTCCTGGTCCTCATCACCGCCGTGAACCTGCGCGGCATCGTCGACTCGGCGCGCGTCTTCATCGCCCCGACCGCCGTGTTCGTCCTCGCGATCCTCGCGATGGTCGCGGTCGGCCTCTTCCGCGACGGACCGGCCTCCACCGAGGCCGCCGAGGGCCACGCGTCGGTGCTCGCCTCGAACGCGACGTCGGTCGGCGCGCTGCTCCTCCTCAAGGCGTTCGCGTCCGGCTGCTCCGCCCTCACCGGCGTCGAGGCGATAGCCAACGCCGTGCCGTCCTTCCGCTCCCCGCGCGTCAAGCGCGCCCAGCACGCGGAGGTGGCCCTCGGCGCGCTCCTCGGCGCCATGCTGATCGGCCTGTCCGTGCTGATCTCCCGCTTCGGGCTCCAGCCCGTCGAGGGCGTCACCGTCCTCGCGCAGCTCGCGGACGCCTCGCTCGGCCACAACTGGGCTTTCTACGTCGTGCAGTTCGCGACGATGATCCTCCTCGCCCTCTCCGCGAACACCTCCTTCGGCGGCCTGCCCGTCCTGATGAGCCTGCTGGCCCGGGACAACTACCTGCCGCACGTCTTCGCCCTCAAGGCCGACCGCCAGGTGCACCGCCACGGCGTGCTCGCCCTCGCGGCGGCGGGCGCCCTCCTCCTGGTCTTCTCGGGCGGCGACACCAACACCCTGGTGCCGCTCTTCGCGATCGGCGTCTTCATCGGCTTCACCCTCTGCCAGACCGCGATGGTGCTGCACTGGCGGCAGACGAAGCAGTACGCGAAGGCGGCGCTCAACGGCTTCGGCGCGGTCCTCACCGGTGTCTCGGCCGTCGTCGTCACCGCCACCAAGTTCACCGAGGGCGCCTGGCTGATCGTGCTCGCGCTGCCCGCGATCGTCCTCTCCTTCGAGGCGGTGCACCGCGCGTACGCCCGCATCGGCGAGCGCCTCGGCCTCGGCCGCATCCCCGAACCCCCGCACCGCGACCACTCGCTGGTGATCGTCCCCGTCTCCCACCTGTCCCAGGTCACCTCCGAGGCCCTCAACGCCGCCGTCTCCCTCGGCGACGAGGTGCGCGCCGTCACCGTCACCTACGACGACCCCGACGACCGCCGCGCCACCGACGCGCTGCGCCGCGACTGGGAGCTGTGGCGCCCCGGCGTCGACCTGGTCGAACTCCCCTCGGACACCCGGACGGTGGGCCGCCCGGTCGCCGAGTACGTCCAGCGGATCTACCGCTACCACCCCGGTACGCGGGTCACGGTCCTCATCCCGGAGGCGGAGCCCGCCCACGTATGGCAGCGCCTGCTGCAGAACCAGCGGGGCGCGGTCCTGGCGCACGCGGTGCGACGGGACACGGACGCGGCGATCTGCCGTCTGCGCTTGCGCTGCTGAGGCCCGTACGGCGGGCCCGTACGGCGGGCCCGGCCGCGGTACGGACACCGGCCGACGTGACGGCCGGACCTCGCCATACCCCCGCAACACCCCTGTCGTAATTCCCCCTCATGGTTGATCGTTAGGGCGTCAGCGCACGCATGCACGCACGCCTCGACACCACAGGGGGAACGACATCATGCCCATCAGCCGCCGCGCGCTCCTCGGCACCGGCACCGCCCTCGGCCTGCTCACCGCCTGCGGATCCAACACCGGCCGGGACGGAGGGAGTTCGGGCGGGAAGGGGCCGAAGCTCTCGCAGTGGTACCACCAGTACGGCGAGACCGGGACCGAGGACGCGGTGAAGCGGTACGCCGCCGCGTACAAGAAGGCGGGCGTCAGCGTCCAGTGGCGGCCCGGCAACTACGACGAGCAGACCGCCGCCGCCCTCCTCACCGACTCCGGCCCCGACGTCTTCGAGGTCAACGGCCCCACCCTGGACCAGATCCAGGGCGGCCAGGTCGTCGACGTCACCGACCTGGTCGAGCCGGTGAAGGACGACTTCAACCAGGCGGCGCTCGCCCCGAAGACGTACGACGGGAAGATCTGGGCCGTCCCGCAGGTCGTCGACATGCAGCTGCTCTACTACCGCAAGAGCCTCCTGGCCGACGCGGGCGTCGAGCCGCCGAAGTCGATGGACGAACTCGTCGACGCGGCCAAGGCGTTGACCACGAAGAAGACCAAGGGCCTCTTCCTCGGCAACGACGGCGGCGCCGGCGCCCTCGGCATGACCCCGCTCTACGCCGCCGGGCTCTCCTCCGTCACCGAGGACGGCAAGGTCGGCTTCGACGACCCGGCCGCCGCCCGCATCATGGCCAAGCTGCGCCAGCTGTACGCCGACAAGTCGCTGCTCCTGGGCGCCCCCTCCGACTGGTCCGACCCGTCCGCGTTCGTGCAGGGACTGACCGCGATGCAGTGGTCGGGCCTGTGGGCGCTGCCCGGTGTGAAGAAGGAGCTCGGCGACGACTTCGGGGTGCTCGCGCTGCCCGCGGACGGCTCCCGCGGCAAGCCCACCGTGCCCGTCGGCGCCTTCGGCTCGGCGGTCAGCTCCCGCAGCAGGCACAAGGAAGCGGCCAAGGACTTCGTGAAGTGGCTGTGGATCGAACGGACCGACTACCAGCGGGACTTCGCGCTCTCGTACGGGTTCCACATCCCGGCCCGCATCTCCCTCGCCAAGAAGGCCGACCAGCTCAAGGAGGGCGCGGCCGCCGACGCCGTCCGCTTCGCCACCGAGCACGGCTACGCCGAGCCCCTCCTGTGGACCCCCGCGAGCCGCACCGCCTACCAGGACGCCCTCAGCCGCATCATCAAGTCGGGCGCCAACCCGGAGAGCGAGCTGAAGAAGGTGGTCCGCACGGTGCAGAAGGAGCTGGACCGCGTCAAGAAGAAGTCCTCATGACGGCGGCGGAGACGGATGCGGATACGGATACGACGGCCAAGGTCCACGAGGGGCACCGACTCCGCCTCCGCAGACGCCTGCTCGGCCCCCAGAACCGCAACCTGTGGTTCTGGGTCTTCGTCGGCCCCTTCGCGCTCGGCCTGGCCGTGTTCACGTACGTGCCGCTCGGCTGGAGCCTCTACCTCAGCTTCTTCGACGCCCACAACACCGTCTCGCCCACCGACTTCGTCGGCCTCGACAACTACACGTCGATGCTGGGCAACGACGCCTTCACGGACAGCCTGTGGACGTTCGCCCTGTTCTCCCTCTTCATCGTCCCGACGACGTTCGCCCTGTCCCTCGCGCTCGCGCTCATGGTGAACAGGCTCCGCCGCGCCCAAGCCTTCTTCCGCTCGGTCTTCTTCCTCCCGGCGGCGTGCAGTTACGTCGTCGCGGCGCTCATCTGGAAGATGTCGATCTTCAACGGGGTGCGGTTCGGGCTCGCCAACACCGTCCTCGGCTGGTTCGGCGCCGACCAGACGGCGTGGCTGTCGACGACGGACCCGCCCTGGTACTGGCTCGTCATCGTGACGGTGCGGCTCTGGCTGCAGGCGGGCTTCTACATGATCCTGTTCCTGGCCGGGCTGCAGCGCATCTCGCCCACCCTCTACGAGGCGGCGGCCGTCGACGGCGCCAAGCCCGGCTGGCAGGTGCTGCGCCACATCACACTCCCCCAGCTCCGCGCGACGTCGATCGCCGTCGCGCTCCTGCTGGTCATCAACGCGTTCCAGGCGTTCGACGAGTTCTACAACCTGCTCTCGGACTCCCGGGGTTACCCGCCCTACGCCCGCCCGCCCCTCGTGTACCTCTACTACACGGCGCTCGGCCAGGGGCAGAACCTGGGCGTGGGCAGCGCGGGCGCCATGATCCTCGCCGTGATCATCGCGGTGGTGACGATCGGCCAGGCCCGCTGGTTCGGCCTCGGCAGAAAGGAGGACTGAGACATGGAGAACGCCGTCGTCCGGGTGGGCCGCGCGCTGCGCGTGGTCCTCCTCATCGCACTCGCCCTCCTCTTCCTGATCCCCTTCTACCTCCTGGTCCGCAACGGCCTCGCGTCCGAGCACGACATCACGTCCCCCGACTGGACGTTCTTCCCGTCGGAGCTGCGCTGGTCGAACGTCCGCGAGCTCTTCGACGACACGACGGTCCCGATGGCGCGCTCTCTGTACAACTCGGCGCTGATCGCGATCCTGACGACCCTCGGCACGCTCCTCCTGGCCTCCCTCGCGGGCTACGGCCTGGCCCGCATCCCCTACCGCTGGGCGAACCAGGTCTTCTACGCGATCCTCGGCACGATGATGGTCCCGGCGGCGGTGACGTTCGTCCCGACCTTCGTCCTGGTGTCGTCCCTCGGCTGGGTCTCCACGCTCCGCGGCCTGATCGTCCCGACCCTGTTCTCCGCGTTCGCGTGCTTCATCTTCCGCCAGTACTTCCTGGGCTTCCCACGGGAGCTGGAGGACGCGGCACGCGTGGACGGACTCGGCCCCTGGCGGACGTACTGGCGGGTGGTCGTCCCCAACTCCCGCCCCGTCTTCGCGGCGGTCGGCACGATCGTGTTCATCGGGGCGTGGAACTCCTTCCTGTGGCCCCTGGTGATCGGCCAGGACCGCAACGCATGGACGGTCCAAGTAGCGCTCTCCTCCTTCACCACATCCCAAGTCATCCGCCTGCACGAGCTGTTCATGGCGGCGGCGGTCTCGATCGTCCCGCTGCTGGTGGTGTTCCTGTTCTTCCAGCGGTGGATCGTGGCGGGGGTGGAGAGGTCGGGTATCGACGACTAGGGCTGCGCCCAGCTAAGGGCGGGCACCGGGTCCAACGGACACACCCCGCAGGAGCGCGGTGAACTCCTCGTATCCGATGCCCTGCCCCCGCCCGCTCCACATCTTCTGGGCGAGCGTCCCGAAGGTGGGCTCGACGAGCCCGAACACGTCGTCCTCGGTGTACGTGGCGTGCACCAGGTCGTTCCATACGGCGGACATGGCGCCCCGCAGAACCGGATCGAAGGGTTCGAGGGACTCGGTCCCCGGAAAGACATGCGGCTCCCAACTCCCGTACAGATAGGGCCCGTCGAGCCCGTGCCCGTGGTAGTAGTCCGCGAACGGCACGATGTAGAGATTGGCGTCATTGGTATTGACGACCTGCCGATACCCGTCCCGCTTCGCGGCCTGCGGCCCATACCACCCGTTGTTCCAGCTGTGCATGACGACGTCGTGGTCGTAGGCACTCGCGCCACCACCGGCCATCTCGGAGAGACTCCCCCAGGCGCGAGGGGTCTTGTGGAGACTCCGCAGATGGGCGGCCATCTGATTGAAATAGGTCCGGTACTGCTCCTCGGGCCCGGTGTACTCGTCGGCGCCGTAGTGCACTTCGGGACTCCGGAACCACGGCGCGAATTCGCTGAACACCTCCTCCATGAAGCGCATGGTCTCGGGCTTGGAGAGGTCGAGGTGATCGGAATTGGGCCCGCCGAGCCCCAGCTCGGGCCTGAAGCGGACGAAGGAGCGGGAGTGCGCGGGGGCGTCGATCTCGGGGGTGAGCTGGACGGCGTGCAGGGCGGCGAGATCTTCGAAGGAGTCCCAGTCGGCACGGGAGTACGCCCCGTCGGGCGCGGCGAGCCCTTCCCACTTCTCCTTCTCACTGCGCAGCCGGAAGGCGTCGTACGCCTTGCTCCAGTCCCCGCCCGGCGCCTTGATCTCGTTGTCGTTGAGGTGGAGTTGGAGATCGTTGACCTTGAACCACCCCATGACGCGGAGCATGCCGCGGATGAAGTCGGGGGTGAAGAAGCGCCGCCCGACGTCCAGCATGAAGCCGCGGAGCCGATAGTTGGGCCAGTCGCGGGCGCGGCCGACGGGGAGGTGGGTGCGGGTCGGCCGCTCACCGGTGGGGCCACCGGTCAGCAGGGCCTGGAGGAGTGAACGGGTGCCGTAGTAGGCACCGTTGTAGGCGGGCGCGGTGACGGTGACGGTGGAGCGGGTGACATCGAGGTCATACCCTTCGCGGGCGTACCGCTCGCCGCCCTCGGGGTGCCGGGCGCCCGGGTCGAGGCGCAGCAGGATCTCCCCGGGGCGGGGGCGACGGCGCCCCGCGACGAGGGGCGGGGCGAGGCGGATGCCGCTGACTTCCTTGATGTCGCGCGCCAACTGCTGGGCCAGTGGGAGGAGTTGCGTGGCGTCGTGGGAGGCGACGACGACGCGGGAGTCCGGCCCTAAGACATACGCACCCGAGCCGCCGTCCCACTCCTGGAGGGCGGGGACGACGGCGGGGCGGGGGTTGCCTCTGGTGGCTCGGGGGCCTTCGCTGCCTTCGGCGCCCTGGGCGGCGTGAGCCATGGGCAGCGGCACGGCGACAGTGGCGCCCGCGACGGCTATCGCGGAGATGAGGCCGCGACGGGAGAGAGGGGAGGAGTGGGAGGGACGGGAGGGGTCAGTCATGTCAGAGGACTACACCATTGAACTCCCCATCACCACAAGGGAATCAACAGAACCGGACGCCCCTTGCAGGGTTCCCCGCCCACCCGGTCTCGGCGGGGCGAGCGACGTCGGTCGCGGCCTGGCGTGGCCCGGCGGACGGCCCAGCCGGACAGCGATTCGTTAGGGTGGACCCACCCTAGGGAGCCGGAGGAACAGCAATGCCCGAGACGGCGCGCCAGATCGCCGACGATCTGCGGGCACGCATCAGTTCTGGAGAATTCAGGCCCGGCGCCCGCCTGCCGGGCGAGCCCACGCTGGTCCAGCAGTACGGCGTCGCCAAGATGACCGCGAGCAACGCACTCAGGCTCCTGATCACCGAGGGCCTCGCGTACGCGCGCCCCGGCTCCGGCACCTACGTGCGCGAGTTCCAGCCGATCCGCCGGGTGGGCAACGAACGGCTGTCGTCGGCCCGATGGTCGTCCGGCGAGTCGGTCTGGGCGGCAGAGACCGCCGGGCGCCCGGTCGAGGTCCGCGACATCGAGGTGTCCGAGTCCCAGGCCCCACGCTGGGTGGCCAGGGGGCTGGCCCTGGCCGAGGACGCGCCCGTGATCGTACGGAGCCGCCGGTACTTCGTGGACGGGGAACCAGTGCAGCTGGCGACGTCCTACTTCCCCGCCGACCTCGTACGCGAGACCCGCATCGCTCAGCCGGACTCGGGCCCCGGTGGCGCATACGCGCGGCTCGCGGAGGCCGGGGCGGCCCCCGTGGACTTCACCGAGGAGTTGCGCGCCCGGATGCCGAGCCCGGAAGAGACCGAACAACTGGGCCTCCCCTCAGGGACACCGGTCATCGAGATCTACCGAACGGCGCTGACCTCCGATCACCGCCCGGTGGAGCTGAACCGGATGCTTCTGAACGCAGGAGCGTACGTGCTGCAGTACGGCTTCGGCAGCTGACCTCTTCCCGCGGCATCTGAGCACCAACTGTCCCCCGTCAGACGTGACTTCATGAGATCTCGTTGCCCTCCCTAGGGATATCGGTCGAGAATCTCCCTAGGGACGTTCTCACCTCCCGGCACCCCCTCACGTAGGGAGAGATCTCGCATGCCAGAAACCCCACGCACACCATCCAGGTGGTCGCTGCCGACCTCGAGACTCGCGGACAGCCCACGCCTGCTCCCCTGGACCGGCCCAGAGGGCAAGCCCGCCTACCTCCTGACCGATGGCTCCGGCCCGGTATCGCGTCTGGCCGACACCATGGAAGCCGTGCACCTCGGCATAGGGGGCGACCTCCTGGACCACTCACGATCCATGCTGGCGGAGCACGACCTGTCAGCGGCAGAGCTGCGGTACTTGGCCGACCGGCTGACGGAGTCGCTGCACGAGGTTGTCCGCGTCGCCGAAAGCCGTGGTGCGCGGCTGATTTCGCAAGCGCACGACACGGCGTAGCAAACACCCCCGTCCGCGTCGGGCGGGCCGAGCGAAGCCGCTGGGCTCACCCGCCCGACGCGGACGGCCGGCACCGGTTACACCAGCTCCCTCACCTCACAGCACCCCGTCCCGCTCGGCCCGCCCCTGCCCCGGGGTGGCGTGGCACGTCACGTCCTTGCCGGGCAGGCGCCCGGTGACGAGGTACCGGGTGGCGGTGTCATTGGCGCAGGGGCTCTGCGGCTCGTTCTGTCCGTACAGGACCCCGTGGCCCTCGCCCTCGTCGACCGTCACCATCCGGGAACCCTTGAGCGCGCGGTGCATGCTCTGGGCGGCCCGGAGCGGGGTCTGGGAGTCCCACTCGTTCTGCACGAGGAGGGTGCGGACGTGATTGTCGACGGTCGCCACTTCCTCGGCCGGCTTGTCCCAGAAGGCGCAGGGGGTGATCCCGGCCGCGAAGTCCCCGAACAGCGGGTAGCGGCGTTCGTCGCGGGCCAGGTCCCGGCGGTAGGTCTCCGGGTCGCGGGGCCAGCTGCCGGTGTCGGAGCAGATGATGGTCCAGAGCGCGGAGACGCCGTTGTCGCCGGGGCCGTCGGGCTCCTCCGGTATCGACGGGACGGGCTCGCCTGCGGCCGCCTTCTTCAGCTTGGCGACGAGCCCGGCGGCGGACTTGACGGTGAAGAACTCGGCACGCAGCCCGTCCCGGATCTGCGCCCCGTCGAACTTCCTGTCACCGACCACGATGGGCTCGCGGTCGGCCTGCCGGACGATGTCCCAGAAGGTCTTGGAGACCGCGGCTGGGGTGGACCCCAGGTGGTACGTGGCGTCGCGCGCCGCGGTCCACTTCGACCAGCGCGCGAAGGCGGGCTCGACCTCCGGCGCCCAGATCCGGAACATCTCGCGCCACATCCGCTTCGGGTCGACGGAGCTGTCCAGGACGAACCGGTCGGCGCGGTGCGGGAACAGCTGGGTGTAGACGGCGCCGAGCCCGGTCCCGTACGAGACGCCGAAGTAGGAGATCTTCCGCTCGCCGAGGGCGGCGCGCATGACGTCCATGTCGCGGGCGGTGTTGTTGGTGGTGATGTGCCGCAGCGTGTCCCCCTCCTTGGCGCGGCACTTGTCGGCGACGGTCCTCGCCCAGGCGACGTTGGCCCCGAAGTCCCGGTACGGGCGCGGCCACACCTTGTCCTCCGCGGTCATCCCGCAGCTGAGGGGCGTGCTCTCGCCGATGCCGCGCGGGTCGAAGCCGATGAGGTCGTAGCGCTCCTTCACGGGCTTCGGCAGGCTCTCGTCCGCTTCGAGCGGCAGATCGAGCCCCGGCCCGCCCGGCCCTCCGGGGTTCATGAGCAGCACGCCGTGCCGCTTGCCCGGGTCGCTCGCCTTGATCCGGGATATCGCGACGTCGATGATCTTCCCGTCCGGGTCCCCGTAGTCGAGGGGGACCTGGATGGTGGCGCACTGGTACTTGGCGGGCTGGTCCGGGGAGCAGCGCTTCCACTGTGGGGTCTGGTGGGTGAAGCGGTCCAACTCGCCTGTCTGGCTTGCTGCTTGGGGCGCCGTCTGGGGTGCTGCCTGGGGTGCTGCCTGGGCGGCCACGGCCGGGATCAGCGCGGCGACGGCGCTCCCCGCGATGACGGGCACGAGAAGTCGTCTGCGTAACGAGGGAGCCACGTGGGCGTCCTTCCGGTCGACGGTGTGGGTCGACCGGAAGGACGCGGGGAGAGGGGGTCGTACCTCCCATACCGGCAGAGTTGTCGAGGTCCGATGGCGCACTTCAGCGGCGCACGTCAGCGCGCTCCCCCGCAGCCAGTCGCCCTCCGCTGCACACGGCCTTCCCGTACGCCCCGTACGCCGTGGCGCGCTGCCGGTGTTCACCGCGCACGGCGAGCGCACACCGCGCTTCCCCGCCGCCCGCGCCGAGTTGGACCCGAACCACCGGCTCCTTGCCGAGCGGAACCCGGACGGTCTTCTTCCACGGGAGCCCGACGCCGGTCTCCGCGGTGGCCGCTCCCTGCGTGCTGCGCGCGAGGTAGGCGATGTCGGCCTTGCCGGTGCCCGTCACCTCGTAGGTGACGGCGGCGGTCGGCACGGGGCGCTCGCCGGAGGAGCCGCCGCCGAAGAGGCCGCCGAGCACGTACGCGAGACCCGCGCCGGCCACGAGCAGCAGGGCCCCGAGCGCGGCCGCGAGAGATTTCCGGGTCACTGAATTCAGACTCCTCAGCTGAGCTGCTCCACGGCCGCTCCACGAACGAATAGTTCACGCATAGCGCATGCATAGCGATGGCAAAAGTCCCGCCAGGGCTGGACGTTTATACAACACCCCGCCCCTCGGGACCACCCCGTGCGCAAAACAGGACCTACCGCCCCGATAGGGGGCACCGCGCGACGCCACCCATGTCGGACTCCCAGCCAAGTGCCCCTTATCTGCACCCTGTTGACGCACCGGCAAATATCGGCTTACAACTCCTCCCCTGTTTTGCATCCGCCGCTCCGGAATTCCCCGAGTGGCGCTCAGTCCTGCCCGCTTTTCCATGGGGCGCATTTACGCAAGAAGCTTCTTGAAAGAAGGTAGTCGGAGCAGTGAAACCTGGTTATCGCAGGCTGCTGGTGGGTCTGATCGCGTCGGCCGTGGTGGGCACCGCCCTGCCGCAGGGCGCCTTCGCGGCCCCCAAGGAAGCCCCCGAGGCGGAACAGAGACGTGAGTCCACGAACGGCCCTCCGAAGGCGCCCCCGAGGAACCTCCCGAAGGACCCGCCCAAGCGGACCTACCCAGCCAACTCACCTCGCTTGAAGGTCACTTACGGCGCGGGCGGCGGCACCGCACTCGACACCCCGACCGTCGTGCACGGCACGGGCCCCGAACTCTCCTGGCCCGCGCACCACAGGAAAGCCAAGAAGGCCAAGGGCGCCGACGCCGTCGTCGAGTACCAGGTGCACCGCTCCTCGCACCCCGGCTTCCGGCCGACGACCGCCACTCTCGTGGCCACGCTCGGCAAGGGCGCGCGGCACTTCAAGGACACCACCGCCACCCCCACCCCGGCGAACAGCGCCACGGCGATCAGCCGCAGCTACGCCTACCGCATCGTGGTGAAGACCAAGGACGGCCGGCTGCTCGGCTCCCCCGTGCGCCGCGTCGGCGTGCCGAAGGCGGGCCAGACCCTGCGCGTCCTCAAGGCGGACCGCTCGCACACCAAGCAGCTCGCCGCCGCGCGGGGCACGAGTACGGCGGTGAAGTTCCCGACCACCGGCATCCCCAAGAAGGCACAGGTCCTTCAGGCCCAGGTAGGCGCCACCCCGCCACGCGGGGCCAGGAGCGGAGCGACGTATGAACTCCGCGTGCTCAAGGGCAAGTCGAGCACGGCGACCGAGACAAGCAAGCAGCCGCGCACCGGCCCCGTCATCTCCGACGCCAAGGCCGACGGCCGCTCCCTCACCCTGGACGCCACCTCCCTCGCCCACCAGTGGGTGAAGAACCCGAAGACCAACAAGGGAATCCTGCTCACGGCGAGCAGCGGCAACGGCAACGGCAACGGCAACGGCAACGGCAACGGCAACGGCAACGGCAACGGCAACACCCTCGCCGCCACCACCCCCGAGCTCCGCGTCATCTCCGCCGAGCCCACCCCCTGGGACACCTACTACGCGCCCCGCACCCCCACCCGCCTGACCGCCGCCAACACCTACCCGGTGGACGTCACGGTCACCAACACCACGACCACGGCCTGGCCCGCCGCTGAGCGGGAGCTGTCCTACCGGTGGGCGCACCCGGACGGCACGGACGCGACGACCACCGCCAACCAGCTCAAGACCGACATCCCGGCCCTGGCCCCCGGCGCGTCCGCCACCGTCAAGGCCACGGTGAAGGCCCCGGCCGTCGACGGCAACCGCCGCGCGGGCTACACCCTCACCTGGGACGTCCACAACAAGGCGGACGACACCTGGCTCTCCCAGAAGCCCGGCATCGGCGGCCTGGCGCAGCACACCGCCGTCGAGGACCCGACCGCGGACCGCCTCGGCCTGGAGAAGCAGCACACCTACACCGGCAAGAACACCGGCGCGGGCTCCAGCCTGATGGCCAACCTCGGCTCCGGCAACACCACGTGGTCGTACAACGCGTTCGCCAACCCGGGCCGCGGCATCAACACCTTCGCGCGCTTCACATACAACGCGCAGGACACCTCGGACAGCCAGCTCGGCAGCGGCTGGTCGGCACAGGCGTCCGGACCGCTGCGGCTCGGCGCGGTCCTGGACTTCCACCCGGACGAGAACCCGTCCGAGGCGTACGTCATCGACGGCGACGGCACGCAACAGGTCTTCCGCAAGCAGCAGAGCAACGGCACGTGGAAGCCCGCACCGGGCTACCACTACCGCCTGACGGCCAAGGCGGGCGCGCCCGCGACGTGCGGCACGGGCGCGGGCGACCCCGAGGTCCCCGACGCCTGGACGCTCACGCGCCCCGACGGCACCCGCTTCCTGATCAGCTGCGACGGCTACCTGACGGCGGTCATCGACAAGAACGGCAACACACAGACGTACGTCTACGAGCTGCGCGACTCCGGCAACCGCCGCGTCAAGTTCCTCACGCAGATCAAGGACCCCTCGGCCCGTACGTCCCTCACGCTCGACTACTACCGCGCGGGCGACAAGACGTACGAGTACATCGACGACCAGGGCGAGAAGGTCTCCGGGACCGACCTCTGGAACCCGAAGATCTACGACCACCTCAAGTCGGTCACGGACGTCTCGGGCCGCAAGGTGGCCCTGCACTACACGACGAAGGGCCTCCTCGCCCGCCTCACCGACGGCACGGGCTCGGCCCAGCCCAAGGAATTCAAGTTCACGTACGACGCGGCGCAGGGCACCAAGAACGCGAAGCTGAAGAAGGTCACCGACCCGCGCGGCAACAGCACCGGCCTCGACTACTCAGTGACCGCCGACACCGACTACCGCTGGTCGGCCAAGACGATCACGGACCGCCTCGGCGAGACGACGGACTTCACGTACAAGAAACTGTCGAACGGCGACGAGACGAAGGTCACGGACGCTGAGAAGAACACGTCGACGTACGAGACGGACGACAGCGACCGCCCGGTGAAGGTGGTCAACGCCAAGTCGCAGTACACGAAGCTGACATGGGACGCCGACAACAACGTCACCCTGCTGGAGGAGAACAACGGGGCGAAGACGGCGTACTGCTACGACCCGGAGACGGGCTACCCGCTGTGGGAGCGCTCGGCGGAGGAGAACAAGGCCGGCGTGCCGGACGCGGCTGACTGCGCACCGGGCAAGTCCCCGCCGCACTCCACCCGTTACGAGTACAAGCCCCGCGCCGACGGCTACTCCACGGACCTGGTCAAGAAGACCTCGGCGGAGAACCGCACTTGGGAGTTCGGCTACGACACCAAGGGCAACCTGAAGACGGTCACGGACCCGAAGGGCGTCGCCTCGGCCGAGTCCGGCGACTACACGACGGCGTACGACTACGACGCCTACGGCCAGCTCACCAAGGCGACGGACGCCAACGGCAACCCGACCCTGTACTCGGACTTCGCGGCATCGGGCTACCCGCGCACGACGACGAACGCCCTGAGCGAGACGACAAAGACGACCTACGACGAACTCGGCCAAGTCACCGAGGTCCTCGACCCCCTGAACAAGAAGACGACGCAGACGTACGACGCGTTCGGCCGCCCCCTGGTGTCGAAGGTCCCGAAGGACCAGGCGGCAGGCGTCTACCTCACGACTCCGGCCCCCGAGTACGACGCCAACGACAACGTCACGGTGTCGACGGCGCCGAACGGCGCGGTCTCGAAGGCCACGTACGACAAGGCCGACCAGGTCGTCGACGCCACGGCGCCCAAGGACACGGCGACATCGGCGGAGCGCAAGTCGGTCTACACGTACGACAAGGTCGGCAACCTGCGGACGACGACGGAGCCGAAGGGCGTGGCGACGCCGTCCGACCCGGACGACTACGTCACGACGAACAAGTACGACGAGATCTACCAGCTCACCGAGGTCGTCAACGCCAAGAAGGACAAGGTCAGTTATGTCTATGACGGCGTCGGCAACCCGGTCCGCGTCATCGACCCGAAGAAGAACGAAACGACCGACCCCGACGACTACACGACCAAGACCGACTACGACATGAACCACCGTGTGGTGGCGGTCGCGGACGCGACGGGCCGCACGGTCAAACAGTCCTACGACAAGGACTCCCTGGTCGTCTCCACGACGGACCAGGAGGAGAACACCACAAGGAACCACTACGACGAGCGCGGCAAGCTCGCGGTGGTGGAGGTGCCGCACGAGGGCACGAAGCTCCGCACCACCAAGTTCGGCTACGACGAGGTCGGCAACCGGATCAAGGTCTTCACGCCGCGTTCGGTGGCGGCGGACCGCCCCGACGCGTTCGTGGCGGAGACCACGTACGACGCCCTGAACCGCCCGGACCTACAGATCCAGCCGTACGACCCGAAGGACGCCCGCTACAACAAGAAGGTCTGGACGAAGACGACGTACGACGCGGCGGGCCGCACCAAGACGGTCTCGGCGCCCCCGTCGGAGGGCGAACAGACCCGCAACGACACGACGTACGACTACTTCGACAACGGCATGGTGAAGTCGTCGAAGGACGCGTGGAACATCACGACGACGTACGACTACACGGACCTGGGCCAGCAGAAGGCGCGCCAGCTCACCTCGGCGGCGGGTTCGTCGAGCCGCACGATGCGCTGGGACTACTTCCCCGACGGCAAACTCAAGTCCCTTGACGACGACGGCATTCCGGTGGGCCGGAGCGAGGTCCTCGGGGACAAGTCCCAGCAGCGCACGGACGGCTCCTGGAAGCTCCCGATCCCCAAGTCCGGCTCGTACACGGCGTACGCGGACTACCCGAAGGACGGCAAGGGCTGGGTCAAGCTCGACAAGGACGAGTACAAGCGCGACGAGACGGCCACGCTCAAGTCGGCCGCTCCCGCCGCGAAGGTGAAGCTGGTCCGCGACAACTCGGCGGACGCGGACACAGAGCGCAAAAGGTTCGCGTACGCCTATGACGTCAACGGCAACCTGACGTCGATCGACGACAAGTCGACGGGCACGAAGGTCGACGCGTACACGATCTCGTACACGGGCCTGAACCAGGTGGAGAAGGTCGTGGAGGCCCTGGCGGGCCAGGAGAAGAAGGCGACGTCGTACACGTATGACGCGAACGGCCAGCCGGAGACTCTTACGCACCCCGACCAGTTCTCCAAGTACACGTACGACGTGCGTGAGTTGGTGAAGACGGTGTCCGTCGGGAAGTCGTCCGATGACGCCTCCCCGAAGGTGACGTCGTACGACTACACGTGGCGCGGCGAGAAGAAGACCGAGACCAAGGCCAACAAGAACACGGTCGACTACACCTACTACCTGGACGGCGCGCTCAAGTCCCAGACGGAGAAGAAGCCGAACAACACGACGCTGGTCTCCTCGCACTCCTACGCCTACGACGCCAACGGCAACAAGGCGCAGGACGTGGCGAAGAAGATGAACGCCGACGACACGTCCAAGTACCTGTCTTCCACGACGGATTACACGTACGACCCGGTGGACCGCCTGTCGAAGTCGACGCGGACGGGCGACGGAGCGGGCACCGAGACCTACGTCCACGACGACAACGCGAACGTCATCTCGCAGACGGTCAAGGGCAAGTCGACGACGTACGGCTACGACCGCAGCCGCCTCCTGAAGGCGACGTCGGGCGGGGCGACGGCGACGTACAACTACGACCCGTTCGGCCGCCAGGAATCGGTCACGTCCGGCGGCAAGGTCATCGAGCGCACCACGTACGACGGCTTCGACCGCGTGAAGCAGCACGACAAGGCGGACGCGTCGACGGGGGCGATGAAGGCGACGAAGTACGCCTACGACCCCCTGGACCGCACGCAGTCACGGACGGACTCGGCCGGCAGGACGACGGACTACACCTACCTGGGCATGTCGGGCGAGGTCCTGGGCGAGGAGGTCGCGGGCAAGCTGACGAAGTCGTACCAGTACAGCCCCTGGGGCGAGCGCCTGTCTCAGGTCAAGCAGGCCGCGGACGGCAAGACCGAGGACATGTACTACGGCTACAACAGCCACACCGACGTCGAGACGCTCACGGACAAGGACGGCAACGCGAAGGCCACGTATGGCTATTCGGCGTACGGCTCGAACGACGCGGCCGACTTCACGGGCATCGACAAGCCGACGGCGTCGGACCCGACGAAGGAGTCGTACAACCCGTACCGCTTCAACTCGAAGCGGTGGGACGCGGCTTCGGGGACGTATGACATGGGGTTCCGGGATTACAGCCCGGGGCTCAATCGGTTCTTGACGCGGGATATGTACAACGGGGCCTTGGCGGACATGGGGCTCGGGAGTGATCCGCTGACCGGGAACCGGTACGCATTCGCTGGCGGAAACCCTCTCACCTTCATCGAGCTGGACGGTCACATTCCCGGGATTCCCGTAGTGACGGACACCTTGAACGGCCTCAAGG
Organism: Streptomyces odontotermitis; assembly: GCF_050510915.1. Lineage (NCBI taxonomy): Bacteria > Bacillati > Actinomycetota > Actinomycetes > Kitasatosporales > Streptomycetaceae > Streptomyces > Streptomyces odontotermitis. The sequence continues at coordinate 925,066 of NZ_JBNJLS010000001.1, forward strand.
ATGGTTTGACCGGAGGCATCAAGCAGGGCCTGAAGGCCGGCGTGAAGCTCCCCCTCAAGCGGAACCCCGTGGGTACCGGGCTGTCCATACTGAAGCTTCTCGGGATCATCGATAAGAACCCGTTGGACAAGGCCGTTGACAAGGCCCTTGACAAGGCCGCAGATACACTCTTCGGGGGGTCGAACGGAAAGTCCACGGGCCGTGGCCGGGACAACGAAAGTCGCTGCGAAGACGAACCCCGGTCAAAGCGCTATAACTACCAGCCCTTGGATGGGAATGGCAGGCCCCAGGGAGTCAGTGCACTGATCTGCCCAGGTGACCTCAAGCCGACCGGGGCCGCACGAGATGATGGTGCGTCAGTTGCCGTGCATGGCTTTCCTGCACCAGAGAAGAACATCGGCCCCGACGGGAAGCCGATATTCCACCGTTCCCACATCATCGGCGACAAGTTCAGTGGCGAGTGGCGCAGCGAGAATCTGTTCACTGGCTACGCGCGCATGAACACGAGCGGGATGAAGCGCTGCGAGAACAAGATGGTGAAGCAACTCAAGGCGGGACAGTGGGTACTGTATTCCGGAGAACTGAACTACTCGAACCGTGACGAGATTCCGGACAGCATCACCATGACCGCACAGACAAGTCAGGGCACGCTGTTTCGGGCAACCGTCCAGAACAAGCCAGGATGGCAGACGACATGCTGATCATTGAGGAACTGGAGCGGACAGTCCCTGCGCTGACACAGTGGCGGTCCGCAGGCGAGCGTGGCGTGAACTGGTCAGTGATCGAGGGAGAGTTGGGTGCTTCACTGCCGCCCGACTACCGGGCCCTCGCAGACCATTACCCCACGCTGCTGATCGACGACTTCATGGTTGTCACGCTGCCCACGCCGAAGCGGGAGCTCGATTTCGTCTCCGGCGTCCGCGAGACCTCGGAAATACTGCAGGACCTGCTGGAAGTGGACGAAAGCCACGGATACGCTCCCTTCCCCGAGGAGAACGGACTCCTCGGCTGGGGCAGTTCCCTCTCCGGCGACCAGTTCTACTGGCAGGTCGGCTCGACGGATGACCCGGGAGCGTGGCGGGTCGTCGTGAGCGGCAGGAACGACGACTGGTGGACGTTCGAAGGCGGGGTCGTGGAATTTCTTGTGGCAGCCCTCGGAAGGAACATCGACCTCCCCGGATTGCCATCTTCGTTCCCGACCTCTCCACCTGAAGTGAAGGGGATCGAGCACCGGTAAGACACATAAGGGCTGCACTACGGACACCGTCCGTAGTGCAGCCCCGGCGCGTACCCCCTTGAGGCCAAGCAGGCTGCGTGGGCCCCGTCGAACTCTCCCAGGAAGGGCAAATGTCCGTTATTGGAAGCTGATTGACGCGGCTTCGAGTTCTCACCTACAAGTCCCTCTGCTTCTTCCCGCCGGGGCGGAAATATTCAAGAACCTTGGAAAATGAGAGGGCGATTGTCAGGCATGTCACATCTGCTCGCTGGCGACAGAGTCAGCCACTACACCGAGGGGGAGAACGTGGGCACCGTCGTCGCCGTCAGGCGCCCCTGGTGGGCATTCTTCGCCCCGGTCTACTGGGTGGACTGGGGCCGAGACGCCCTGCCCGTGCCGCACTCACACGGCCTGTGGCTCGCGCCCGGCCCCGGGCCGAGCGCCGTTCGCGAGAGTCCGGCCGAACGCGCCGACACACAACAGGCACCAAAGGTTGTACAGGCGGCCGAAATCGAATGCGTGACAAGGGACATACGCGGGACCCGCAACAGCTGAGCTGGGGATTCCGCCTGTTTAGTGTGGGGCGCATGGGGCGCTCCGCTTACCATTCACGCCCGCGCGCCGACATCTCGCGGGCAGAGGTAACAGCAAGAGTCAGGGGTGGGGAACAACATGAACGGGGACGGCAGACCTGAGCTGAAAGCCGCGGGGGCGGACGAGTTCAGGGCCGCTGGGATGCGGCAGTACGTCAAGGGATTTGTCGCGGAGGTGACTTCGCGTAATCGGCTGCCCCTCGACTATTCCGTGCAGAGCCTCCGGGTCGTCGACTTCGTCGTGGAGGGGCTACGCAAGGGCGGCAAGGAACGGCAGGACGTAGAGCCCGTGTTGAGCGGGCTAGGGGCGTACGTCGGTGAAGTCCTCGTCCGTCGCGCGGGCGCCGTCTGGGTCGACTTCGACGAGGAGCAGCGCGCCTACTTCGGTCAGCCAGTGGGCGTGCGGATGCCCGACGGGCGGGTGTGGAGTCCGCTCGGCAAGGTCGTGAACCTCTACGAGAGCGGGGGCGAGGGCGGTGCCGAGGAGTCGCTGCAGACCTTCTACCTCACCCTCCCGGGGAGAGCCCGCCGGAGCGTGGAGGCCGTCTGAGGCGGACGCGTGAAGCGGGGCAGAGACAAAGACACAGACCACGGGGAGCTGGCGCGCGCGGTCGCGCGGGCCAAGGACGGTGACGAGGAAGCGTTCGCCGCCGTCTACCGGCTGGTGCACCCCGGCCTGCTCGCCTACGTCCGCGGACTCGTCGGCGGCGACGAGGCGGAGGACGTCGCCTCTGAAGCCTGGCTGCACATCGTGCGCGACCTGAGCCGCTTCCACGGCGACGGGGCCGGCTTCCGGGCCTGGGCCGCCACCGTGGCCCGCCACCGCGCTCTGGACCACCTGCGCCGGGTACGGAGCCGGCCGCGTGCCGACACACTCGACGAGGTCACCCTCGAACTGCACGCCGCACAGGACACCGAGAGCGAAGCCCTCGAATCTCTCGCGACCCGTCAGACGCTCGCCCTCATCGGCGAACTCCCCCGGGAACAGCGCGAAGCCGTCCTCCTCCGCGTCATCGTCGGCCTCGACGGCCCCGCCGCCGCCCGCGCCCTCGGCAAGCGACCGGGCGCCGTCCGCAGCGCGGCCTACCGCGGGCTGCGCCGCCTCGCCCGGACGTTGGGGATTCGCAGGGTCGGGAGTGGCTGGCCGGACGCCAGAGTCTCCCGGCCGAGGACCCCATGCGCGGAGCAGGCGAGGTGTTGAGCGTGCGTCACCTGGAGCAGAGACGACGACTGGAACAGAGACGACGAAGAGGCAGCCCCTCCGCACAAGGAGCCGCCTCTTCGTCATGTGCCGGGACCGGCGTCGCATCGGTTCTGAGGGTCGGGTGACACGACGCCGGTCCCGGGGGTTCCGGAGGTTCGTGGCACTCCGGAGTCTGTGGCCGTCACGAGGACGGCCATGGTGTCAGCGGCTGTCCGAGCCCCCACCCTGCGCCGCAGCCCGCCCCGCCTCGAGCCGCGCCACCGGAATGCGGAACGGGGAGCAGGAGACGTAGTCCAGGCCCACCTCGTGGAAGAAGTGGACGGACTCGGGGTCGCCGCCGTGCTCGCCGCAGACGCCGAGCTTCAGGTCGGGGCGCGTCGCCCTACCGGCCTTCGCTGCATCCCGTACGAGCTTGCCGACGCCGTCCTTGTCGATCGTCTCGAACGGGGAGACACCGAAGATGCCCTTCTCCAGGTACGCCGTGAAGAACGAAGCCTCCACGTCGTCGCGGGAGAAGCCCCAGACCGTCTGGGTGAGGTCGTTCGTGCCGAAGGAGAAGAACTCCGCGGCCTCCGCGATCTGGTCGGCCGTCAGGGCCGCCCGCGGGAGCTCGATCATCGTGCCGAGGGCGAGCTTCAGGTCCACGCCCGTCGTCGCGACGACCTCCGCGATGACCTGCTCGGCCTCCTCGCGGACGATCTCCAGCTCCTGGACCGTGCCGACGAGCGGAATCATGATCTCCGCGCGCGGGTCGCCCTTGGCGTTCTTCCGCTCCGCCGCCGCTTCGGCGATGGCGCGGACCTGCATGGTGAAGAGACCTGGAATGACCAACCCCAACCGCACACCCCGCAGCCCCAGCATCGGGTTCTGCTCGTGCAGCCGGTGCACCGCCTGGAGCAGCCGCAGGTCGTTCTCGTTGGCGTCCTTGCGGGACTCGGCGAGTGCGACGCGGACCGAGAGTTCCGTGATGTCGGGGAGGAACTCGTGCAGCGGGGGGTCGAGGAGGCGGACCGTGACCGGGAGGCCGTCCATCGCCTCGAAGAGTTCCACGAAGTCCTGCTTCTGGAGGGGCAGGAGTTCCTTGAGGGCGTCTTCGCGCTCGTCCTCGGCGTCGGCCAGGATCAGGCGCTCGACCATCTCGCGGCGCTCGCCGAGGAACATGTGCTCGGTGCGGCACAGGCCGATGCCCTGGGCGCCGAAGCGGCGGGCGCGCAGGGCGTCCTCGGCGTTGTCGGCGTTGGCGCGTACGCGCAGGCGGCGTACTCGGTCCGCGTACGCCATGATCCGGTGCACGGCGGCGACCAGTTCGTCGGCGTCGTCGGCGCCCGCGTGCATGCGGCCCTCGAAGTACTCGACGACCGGGGACGGGACGACCGGGACTTCGCCCTTGTAGACCTTGCCCGTCGAGCCGTCGATGGAGACGACGTCGCCCTCCTCGATCACCAGGCCGCCCACCGTGAGCCGGCGGCGCTTGGTGTCGACCTCGAGGTCCTCGGCGCCGCACACGCAGGTCTTGCCCATGCCGCGGGCGACGACGGCGGCGTGTGAGGTCTTGCCGCCGCGGGAGGTGAGGATGCCCTCCGCGGCGATCATGCCGTCCAGGTCGTCGGGGTTGGTCTCGCGGCGGATCAGGATGACCTTCTCGCCGCTGCGCGACCACTTGATGGCCGTGTACGAGTCGAAGACCGCCTTGCCCACGGCCGCGCCCGGGGACGCCGCGATGCCGCGGCCGATCTGCTCGACCTTCGCGTCCTCGTCGAAGCGCGGGAACATCAGCTGCGCGAGCTGCGCGCCGTTCACCCGGCGCAGCGCCTCCGCCTCGTCGATGAGGCCCTGGTCCACGAGCTGCGTCGCGATGCGGAAGGCGGCACCGGCGGTGCGCTTGCCCACGCGCGTCTGCAGCATCCACAACTGGCCGCGCTCGATGGTGAATTCGATGTCGCAGAGGTCCTTGTAGTGGGTCTCCAAGGTCTCCATGATCTGCATGAGCTGGTCGTACGACTTCTTGTCGATCTGCTCCAGCTCGGCGAGCGGGACCGTGTTGCGGATGCCCGCCACCACGTCCTCGCCCTGCGCGTTCTGCAGGTAGTCGCCGTAGACGCCCTGGTGGCCCGAGGCGGGGTCGCGGGTGAAGGCGACGCCGGTGCCGGAGTCGGGGCCGAGGTTGCCGAAGACCATCGAGCAGACGTTGACCGCGGTGCCGAGGTCGTGCGGGATGCGCTCCTGGCGGCGGTAGAGCTTGGCGCGGTCGCCGTTCCACGAGTGGAAGACCGCGTTGATGGCGAGGTCCATCTGCTCGCGCGGGTCCTGCGGGAAGTCCCGCCCGGCCTCCGTCTTGACGATCTTCTTGAACTTCGTGACGAGCTTCTTCAGGTCGGCCGCTTCGAGGTCGGTGTCGACCGTGACCTTCTTGGCCTCCTTGGCCTTCTCCAGCGCGTCCTCGAAGAGGTCGCCGTCGACGTCGAGGACGGTCTTGCCGAACATCTGGATGAGACGGCGGTACGAGTCCCAGGCGAAGCGCTCGTCGCCCGCCTGGTCGGCGAGGCCCTTCACGGACTTGTCGGAGAGCCCGATGTTGAGGACGGTGTCCATCATCCCGGGCATGGAGAACTTGGCGCCCGAACGGACCGACACCAGAAGGGGGTTGTCGGCCTGGCCGAGCTTCTTCCCCATCTTCTGCTCGAGGGCGTCGAGGTGCGCGCTCACCTCGTCACGGAGTGCCGCGGGCTCCTCACCGCTGTCGAGGTACGTCTTGCACGCCTCGGTGGTGATGGTGAAGCCCGGAGGCACGGGGAGACCCAGGTTGGTCATCTCGGCGAGGTTCGCACCCTTTCCGCCGAGCAGGTCCTTGAGGTCCTTGTTGCCCTCGGTGAAGTCGTAAACGAACTTCAGCTCTTTGTTTTCCGACACGGGTCTCGACTCCTCGAGGACTCGGTGGCTGCCCTGACGGCGAGGAACATACCCAGATCCAAGGCTTCTGGGTACGTCGACTTGGGCGTCATGCGGCCGTAACCACTCGTCCGCCAGGAGATCGAAAGTAACCAGTGAGTAATGCGACCTTCATCGCCGCGTTCACTTCTCGAAGGCTCAACCCCCGTAGAGCCCGATTATCGCTCACATGAGCGCACTACGGAGACATCTGAGTTCAAGCTGTAAATGATCGAGCGATGGCACTCAGTGCCATGTCTTAGAGGTCTGCAGTCGTGCCTTTACCCGCTCATCTGAGCGGAACCCCTATCAGGGGTGGCGAGAATCACGCCGTTTGAGGGCTCTCGCGACCGGCATGCGGACACCGCTTGAGACGCCAGGAGGACGCCAGAAGGACGCCTGGAGGACGTCCGAAGGACAGCGTTCCGGCGTCAGAAGCCGAGCGCCGCGAGGCGCTCCTCGGCCCGCGCGGGCGCGTACAGGTGCTCCACCACCATCGCTCCCGCCCCGGTCAGGCCCGCCCGCTCGCCGAGCCGGGACGTGACCACGTCCAGGTGGGCGGTGGAGCGGGGCAGGGCCCGCTGGTAGAGGAGCTCGCGGACGCCGGTGAGGAAGGGTGTTCCGGCCAGATCTCCGGCGATCATGAGAACCCCGGGGTTGAGCAGCGTCACGACCGTCGCCAGGACCTCGCCCACCTGCCGCCCCGCCTCCCGCGCCAGGCCGACCGCCTCGGGGTGGCCCGCCGCGAGCAGCTCCCGCACATCCGAGCCCGAGGCCGCGGGCACCCCGGCGGCGGTGAGCCGACGGGCCACCGCGCGGCCGCTCGCCACCGCCGCGAGACAGCCGTACGAGCCGCAGGTGCACAGCTCCTCCGCGCCCTGCGGGACCCGGATGTGGCCGATGTCGCCCGCGCCGCCGTCGATGCCCCGGTAGACCTGGCCGCCGACGACCACGCCCGCGCCGATGCCGGTGGAGACCTTGACCAGGGCGAAGGCCGAGCAGTCCGGGAAGCCGGTGCGCTGCTCCCCGTACGCCATCAGGTTCGCGTCGTTGTCGACGAGGACCGGGGTGGTGTCCGGGCCGCCCGCGCTCTCGGCGAAGGCGCGGCGCAGCCGGCCTCTTATGTCGTAGCCGTCCCAGCCCGGCATGATCGGCGGCTGCACGACGCGGCCCGTCTCCCGGTCCACCGGGCCCGGCACGGCGAGGCCGATGCCGCAGACCGTGGCGGCCGGGCGGCCGCTCGCCGCGAGCAACCGGCCGAACCAGGAGCCGAGTTCGGCCAGGCAGGACTCGGGCCCGTCCTCTATGTGGAGCGGGCCCGTGTGCTCGGCGAGCAGGTCGCCGGTGAGGGTGAGGAGGGCGGCGCGGGCGTGCCGGGTGTCGAGGTCGGCGGCGAGGACCACCGCGTGCGCGTCGTCGAACTCCAGGCGGACCGAGGGGCGGCCGCCGAGCGGGGAGCCGGTCCGCTCGGCGGCCGAGCTCGCGCCCTCGCGCAGCCAGCCCGCGCGGAAGAGCCGGTCGAGGCGCTGGCCGACCGTGGCCCGGGAGAGTCCGGTGGCCTCCTGGAGGGCGCCGCGCGTGGTGGCCCGGCCGCTGCGGACCAGGTGCAGCAGGTCCCCTGCGCTCGCCTGGCCGCGCGCCGGATGCGACTGCTGTGCCCGCTGCTGTTGCGTCCGCTGCGGTGCGTGGCTCCCGGCCATCCCGGCCCCCCTTGCGCTCATCAACTCACCGTTACATATTAGGTTTTGCGTGTTAAGTAGACGTAACTCTATGGTTGACAGAACCAAACTTGAAGGCCCCCGTGAGGGGTCGCGCCACGGTTCTCGCAGGCCCGTGGTGACCGGTGTCCCGGGAGACCGTGTGGACCGCACGACCACAGCGCAGTTGAACCCCGCCCGCCTCGGCTCGGGCCCGCCCGCCGGACCGTCCGCCGAGCTGTCCCTCTCCCCGCCCCGCCCCGCGCACCGGGTGCTGCGCGTCCGCGCCGCGCGGGTCCTGCACGGGAACTGGACGGGGACGTCGACGGTCCCTTCGCGCGACCTCTACCCGCACCAGTGGTCCTGGGACTCGGCCTTCGTCGCGATCGGCCTGCGCCATCTCTCGCCGCTGCGCGCCCAGTTGGAGCTGGAGACGCTGCTCGGCGCGCAGTGGGGCGACGGCCGGGTGCCGCACATCGTCTTCAACCCGGACGTGCCGCTCGACGCCTACTTCCCGAGCCCCGACTTCTGGCGCTCCACGACGGCAGGCAGCAGGGCCGGGGCACCCCGTGCCGTGCAGACGTCCGGCATCGTCCAGCCCCCGGTGCACGCCCTCGCCGCGCTCCTCGTCCACCGCGCCGACCCCGGCCTGTCCCGGGCCCGCTCGTTCCTGCCCCGCATCCACCGCCGCCTGGCCGCCTGGCACCACTACCTGCTGCACCACCGGGACGCGGGCGGCGCGGGCCTGGCCGCCGTGGTGCACCCGTGGGAGCAGGGCATGGACAACAGCCCTTGCTGGGACGGCCCGTTGAGCCGCGTCCGGCCCGCGTCAGCAGGCACGTTCCGGCGGGCGGACCTGGACCACGGGGCGGCGCAGGACCGGCCGACGGACCTGGATTACGGGCGGTACGTGCGGCTTGCGATGGACTATCGGGACCGGCAGTACGCCGATCGACACTCGGATGGCGACGGTGGGTTCGGGGACTTCGCCGTCGAGGACCCCGCCTTCAACGCGCTGCTGATCGCCTCCGAGCAGGCCCTCGCGCGCATCTCCGTCGAACTCGGCCCGGAGTACCGCGAGGACGCCGCGCTGCGCCGCGCCCGCGTGGAGCGGCTGACGCGGGTGCTGGTGGAGCGGCTCTGGGACCCGGCGGAGGGGATGTTCCTCTGCCGCGACCTGAAGGAGCCGACCCGACTGGCGGCCGGTGGCGGGCTGTTGCCGGTACGGGCCGTCGGCGGGCTGCTGCCGCTGGTCCTGTCCGGGCTGCCCGGTGACCTCGTCCGCGCCCTGGTGCACACGGCGTGCGGGCCGCACTTCGGGCTCGGGCCCGGCTCCGGTGTGCGGCTCGCGCCCAGTTACGACCTGACGGGGGACGCCTACGACCCGCACCGCTACTGGCGCGGACCTGCCTGGATCAACACCAACTGGCTGCTGGAGCGGGGGCTGCGGACCCACGGCGAGACGGCGCTCGCCGACCGGCTGCGCGCCGAACTGCTCGCCGTCGCGGGCGAGTCGGGCTTCGCGGAGTACGTCGACCCGCACACGGGCCGGGGACGGGGCGCGCGCGGCTTCAGCTGGAGCGCCGCGCTGACACTCGATCTGCTTCTCGGGGAAGGAGTCAACAATGACTGAGCGCCCCCAACTCCTGGTGCGGGGAACCACGTTCGCGGCGATCGGCGCGGGCGGTGACATCAGCGGAGTGCGGGGCACCGCCGCCGCCCTGGACGGCCTGTTCGTGCGGGACGCCCGCCACCTCAGCCGCTGGCAGCTCACCGTCGACGGCGCGGTCCCCGAGACGCTCACGCCCGACGGACCGGACGCCGGGGCGACGGACGCCGTGCGCTGTGTGCTGGTGCCGCGCGGCGGCCGCCAGGAGCCGCCCGCGTACACGCTCTTCCGCGAACAGGCCGTCACCGACGGGGCGTTCGTGGAGCTCCTGCGCGTCACCAGCAACCGCCCGGTGCCCACGCGGCTGCGGCTCGCGCTGACCGTCGACGCCGACTTCACGGACCAGTTCGAGCTGCGCGCCGACCACCGTACGTACACGAAGACGGGCGCGGTGCGCTCGCGGCGCGTACTGCGGGACGGGGACGGGGACAGGAACGGTCACGGGAACGGGAACGGGAACGAGAAGGCCGAAGGGGCCATCCAGGGCATCGAGTTCGCGTACCGCCGGGGTGGCTGGACCTCCCGTACGACGGTGTCGGCGGAGCCCGCGCCCGAGGCCGTCGAGGAGACCGGGACGGGCGCGCGGCGCCTCGTCTGGACCCTCGACCTGGAGGCGCACGCCTCCGCGGACGTGGCACTGCGTGTCGCGGCGCATCCGCACGGGGCGCCCGTGCCGGCCGAGGTGCCCGCATCGCCCGCCGCCGCGGCGCTCCAACTCAGCGCGGCGGAGGCCGAGTTCACCGACGCCGTGCCGCTCCCCCGGGGCTGGCCGGAGCTGGCGGCGGCGTGCACGCGCGGCCTCGCGGACCTGGCGGCGCTGCAGGTGCCGGCGCGGGGCCCGGACGGCGAGGAGCTGCGGGTGCCTGCGGCCGGGGTGCCCTGGTTCTTGACGCTGCTGGGCCGGGACGCACTGCTCACGTCCCTGTTCGCCCTGCCGTATCTGCCGCGCCTCGCGGCCTCGACGCTGCCCGCGCTCGCGGCGACGCAGGCGACGGCGTCGACGGACCGTCCGGTCGCCCAGCCCGGCAAGATCGTGCACGAGGTGCGGCACGGCGAGCTCGCGCACTTCGGGCAGGTCCCCTTCGGCCGCTACTACGGCTCGGTGGACGCGACGCCGCTGTTCCTGGTGCTGCTCGGCGCGTACACGGAGCGGACCGGCGAGGTGGCGATGGCCCGCCGCCTGGAGGGGCACGCGCGGGCGGCCGTCGGCTGGATGCTGGACCACGGCGGGCTGACGTCACGCGGGTACCTGGTGTACCGGGCGGACGAGGGCGGCCTCGCCAACCAGAACTGGAAGGACTCCCCCGGCGCGATCTGCGGCGCCGACGGCAGCAGTGCGAGCGGGCCGGTGATGGCGGCGGGTGCGCAGGGGTACGCGTACGACGCGCTGTGCCGGACGGCGTGGCTGGCGCGGACGGTGTGGGACGACAAGGTCTACGCGGACCTCCTCGCCCAGGCGGCCGCGGATCTGCGCAACCGCTTCCAGCGGGACTTCTGGATGGCGGACCGCGCCTTCCCGGCGCTCGCACTCGACGGGGAGGGGCGCCAGGTCGACGCGCTGGCCTCCGACGCGGGCCATCTGCTGTGGTCGGGGCTGCTCGACAAGGAGTACGGGGAGACGGTGGGGCGGCGCCTCCTTGAGCCGGACTTCTTCTCGGGGTGGGGGGTGCGGACGGTGGCGTCCGGGCAGGGGGCGTATCACCCGCTGTCGTACCACCGGGGGTCGGTGTGGCCGCACGACAACGCGCTGATCGCGCTGGGGCTCGCGCGGTACGGGCTGCATGACGAGGCGCGGGCCGTGGCGTCGGGTCTGGTGGCGGCCGCCGCTGCGGACGGGGGGCGGCTGCCGGAGGTGCTGGCGGGGTATGAGCGGTCCGTGTATCCGGTGCCGGTGCCGTATGCGTACGGGTGCGCGCGGGACGCGCGGTCGTCGGCGGCGCCGCTGGCTTTGCTCACCGCGGTAGGCGCAGCCTGAAGAGAGATTCAATTACCAGATGGAAGTCAACTAGTCAACCTCTCCTCCGGGTTCGGGCGGCCTCGTGAACACACGGGCCGCCCTTTTGTTTTTGCTAACCGCGAGATTCGGGCGCGGGTTCGACTCCGCAATTGAGGCAGGCGTTCCCCTCCGTCCCCCGCACGGAGGGCTAGTCAGCAAATCGTAGTTTTCCCGCATGGGAGATGGCAGCCTTCTTCTTCGTAACCCACTTCTGCGCGCCGAAGGGCCTAAGTCATGCCTGCTTCCCCACAGTTCGGCCGCCCCGCCGATGATTCCGAAGCAGAGCTTCGACGCAAGAAGCAGGAACTGGCCCACGCAGATGCGGAGTTGAGGCGTCGACGCCAGTGGGCGGACCGGCTCCTGATGGTGCGGACGGCATTCGTAATCGTCGAGGCTGTCACAGGGAATCCGGTCTACCGGTGGGCACACAGGTTGATCAAGTGGGTCATTGATCTCCTTCGGGATTCCGAATGATGCGAGGTAGGGGTAGGGCATGAGTTCGACCATCAATGACGAGCCGTTTCCGCTTCCGGTCGCGGCCGAACGCCAAGAGGCTTGGATCCAGGCCGTATTGGCAACCGACGGGGTCAATCTTCCCCGAGGCGCCCTGGAGAACATCGCGCCCTTCATCGTCGACCCCGAAGACACGTTGGGCGAGCCCGACGACCAGGGCGTGCGCACCCTGAAGGGCGGCGCCGTCCGCCGCATCCGAACAGACGCGGGTGACATGGTCATTGCCGTCGTCCGCATGCATGGCGTCGGCGGTGTGCAGTGGGGGCACAACGAACGGATCAGCTCGATCTGGCGTTCTGTCGCGGACCCGACGGTCGGCAGGACGACCGAGAGAGCGCTGGCCACGGTGCGCCCCTGGAAAGCCGTCGACGGCGAGGGGCGCGAAACGTTCTTCGCCGCACTGGAAAGTGTCGCGGCGAACCGACAGGCCCTGATCATGAATGCCGAGGACGCAGCGGACGAGCTGAAGAAGCGGGACCGCGTCCGGCCCTACGACCTTGAGGAAGATCTCGTCCTCAACGGGCAGCAAGACCCCGGGATGTATGTGCCGCAACAGGTGCATCTGGAGGAGAATACCGAGACAGACTCCGAGGGTAACTCCCTTTACCCGGACTCCTATTGGGGATGGATGGCAGTCCGGGGGAATAATCGAACACAAAAGCGCCAATCGATTTTCCGTCTGACATCCGGCGAAGTGCTCGCCGGCGTCCCGGCAGAGAAGCTGGGCCGAGGCGGCGACAAAGTCATCTGCGACCCTCGCATCTGGCTCCCCGAGTTCTCCGCCCTGCTCAACAGGGAGTACGCGGAGGCGGCGGCGCAGTCGCAGGACGACGAGCTGGATCCCACAACCGGCTCACGGGCGCAGCGGGCCGCCGCCATCGCCGTGGTGGACGCGCACCTGGTGGTGGGCACTCCGACCCCCCAGCGCCTGTACCGCATCGTGCAGATGAACAACCGGCGCGACCATGTCCACCCACCACTGGAGTTCGAGGCCCTCGACCGGTCCCGTGCGCTCGGGCGGAGCGTTCTGGGCATGTACGTGGCGCGCCGGGCCATGGACGAGAAGACGGCGGAGGTACTGTCCGGCCTCACACCCATCCGTGAACTCCCGGACGCTTCAAAGGACATGAACGTCTCCGAGCTACGCGACCTGCGGTCCATGAGACTGCTGCTAGAGCTCTTCCCCGTCGACCCGCGCAAGCGGCTCCTGCTGCGCCAGGCTCTCAGCGAGAATCCGCCGTCCCAGCTCAAGGCGCCAGAGATCAACCAGCGGGCCCGCACCTGGTCGGCGCTGACCTCCGAGAGCTATCCGGCCCCCTGGAACCCCCGCGTGGGAGAGATCTTCTCCACCAAGGTCCGGGAGGGCATCGTCCTGTCCGGGCGGCGGCTGCCGGAACTCCTCGCGGCCGCAGACACCGACGACTCCGCCTTCGAGGAACTCGTGTCCTACCGGGCGGCACACTGGCTGGCCGCCTTCGGCATTATCGAGCCCGACCGGGGCTCCCTCTCCGGTCAGGAGGTGATCGGTGACACCGGCGAGAAGGTCCGCAGATCCCGCAGGAGCGTCGCCAACTGCCTTCAGGCGCTGCGCCACGAGAGAAGCCGTATGCGGGCGGTCGGCGTGCTGAGGGCGCTGGTCGCGGCCATGGACGACGGGGACCGGCGGCCGTGGCGGGTGAGCGACTCGGGCACGGAGATGACCGGCCGTGAGATGACGCCTCTCTGGTTCGACATGGAGTTCCCGAAGGACACCGGCATGAGGCCGCGCAGGACGACGGCCCCCACGGCACCACCGACGAGGGCCGCGCCCCCACCCCTGCCCACACCCACGCCGACGCCGCCCGCACCCTCACCCACGCTCCCGTCGACGCCGCCCGCTCCCCCGGCGGCACCCCCGTCGCCCCGGCCCGCCCCGACGATTCCGCCGCAGTCCGACCCCTCTGCCTCCGGTGAACCCCCCACCCTGGATGCCCTGGCGGCGCGCGTCGAAGAAGGGATCCGGGGTCTGCACACGGCCTCCGCCCAGGTCGGCGATCTGCTGGACGAACTCACGGAACGCAGCCGCTCGGCGTCCGTCACCCGGCCCATCGACCGAAAGCGGGCCGAGACCGCCCTCCGGCTCCTGACGCAGACGCTGGTGCAGGTGGGCAAGCTGCCGTCGGCCGTGGAGGGCCTGTCGGAAACCGTCTGAGCCGACCCCCTGCCGAAAGCGGGGTCAGCCGCCCGACGTGTCCAGTTCTGCCTCTGCGCTGATGCCCGCGCAGTCGTACGGGTCCTTCAGCCAGCCGTCCGGCAGGACCACCCTGTTGTTGCCGGACGTGCGGCCGCGCGGGCCGTCCGCGCCCGTCGGCCAGGGCTGGTCGAGGTCCAACTCGCCGAGGCCGTCCTCCAGTTCGGCGAGCGACGACGTCACCGCGAGGCGCTTACGCATCTCCGAGCCGACCGCGAAGCCCTTCAGGTACCACGCCACGTGCTTACGGAAGTCGATCACACCCCGCGACTCGCCCTCCCGTCTCCCACCACCACCCTCAACGGAGGCCCTACGGGCCGTCCCTCCTCTTTCGATCCACTCGTCGAGCAGCGTCGCGTGGCGCAGCATGACGCGGGAAACCTCCCGCAGGGACGGGGACTTGGGCGCGCCCGTGCCCTCGAAGGCCGCCACCAGGTCGCCGAACAGCCACGGGCGGCCCAGGCAGCCGCGGCCCACCACGACACCGTCGCAGCCCGTCGACCGCATCATCCGGAGCGCGTCGTCCGCGCACCAGATGTCGCCGTTGCCGAGCACCGGGATCTCCGGCACGTGCTCCTTGAGGCGCGCGATCGCGTCCCAGTCCGCCGTGCCCCCGTAGTGCTGCGCCGCCGTGCGTCCGTGCAGGGCGATCGCCGTGACGCCCTCCTCGACCGCGATGCGGCCCGCGTCCAGATACGTGATGTGGTCGTCGTCGATGCCCTTGCGCATCTTCATCGTGACCGGGAGGTCGCCCGCGCCCGAGACCGCTTCCCTCAGGATCGCGCGGAGCAGGTGGCGCTTGTACGGAAGGGCCGAGCCGCCGCCCTTGCGCGTGACCTTCGGGACCGGGCAGCCGAAGTTCAGGTCGATGTGGTCGGCCAGGTCCTCCTCCGCGATCATGCGGACGGCCTTGCCGACGGTCGCCGGGTCCACCCCGTACAGCTGGATCGAGCGCGGCTTCTCCGTCGCGTCGAAGTGGATCAGCTGCATCGTCTTCTCGTTGCGCTCCACCAGGGCGCGCGTCGTGATCATCTCGCTCACGAAGAGGCCCTTGCCGCCCGAGAACTCCCTGCACAGGGTGCGGAAGGGCGCGTTCGTGATCCCCGCCATGGGGGCGAGCACGACGGGCGGCTGCACCTGGTGGGGGCCGATGGTCAGAGCGGACATCAGGGGTTCTCCGGGACGTGCGGACGAGAGGGGCCGGGGGGGCAAGCCTCCATTGTCCCTCACTCCTCCGGCAGCTCCGAAAGGTGTCGCAGCCGGACCTCCGTCTCGTCGTCCGCCGGTACGTACGCCACCAGGCGGTGCGCCTGCGGCTGTGCGGCCAGCCAGAGGTTGCGGTGTTCCAGGCGCAGCAGGCCGACCCGGGGGTGCTGGTAGCGCTTGACGTGGGCCGACATCGTGCGGACCTCGTGCCGCCCCCACAGCTCGCGGAACTCGGCCGAGGCCGCGAGCAGGCCGTCCAGGCGCTCCTTCCACAGCGGCTCGGCGCCGTGCTCGGCCATGGACGCGCGGTACTTGGCGATCAGGTCGCGCAGCATCTCGTCGTGGTCGAGGAACGTCTCCCGCCAGCGGGGGCTCATGGTGAGCAGCCAGAGACAGTTGCGCTCGTGCGGGGCCAGGTCCAGGGGGTCGCCGAAGACCTGGGCGAAGGGGCGGTTGTGGGCGAGGACGTCGTAGCGGGCGTTCTGGAGGGTGGCGGGGTAGGGGGCGATGTTGTGCATCAGGCGGCGGGCCGTCGCGGAGATCGCCGCGCACTCCGCCTCGGGGCGCGGGTCGATGACCCCGGCGAGCGTGAAGAGGTGGGCGCGCTCCATGCCGTCCATCAGCAGCGCCCTGCCGATCGCGTCCAGGACCTGCGCCGAGACCTTGATCGGCCGGGCCTGCTCCAGCCACGTGTACCAGGTGACGCCCACCGCCGAGAGCTGGGCGACCTCCTCGCGGCGCAGGCCCGGGGTGCGGCGGCGCGGGCCGCGGGGCAGGCCGGCCTGTTCGGGCGTGACGCGCTCGCGGCGGCTGCGGAGGAAGGCGGCGAGTTCCTGGCGGCGGATGGCGGCGCCCTCTCCGGGCACGGTCGCGCTCGGGATTTCTGGGGCAGCAGGGGTAACGGTCACCTCTTCAGGCTGCCCCATACCCCAGCCGGTTACCAGGTTCGCTTGGTACCAGGATAAAGAGACTCTGGTACCCCTCTGGGCGGCGGATCATCGTCGTATCCGTGACTCTCGCGACCCGCACCGAACCCGCCCGTCCCACCAGGACCGGGCCCCCTGACGCTCCCGTCCTCAGCCCTCTCGGCCTCTTCACGATCCTCCTCGGCGCCTCCCTCTCCAGCATCGACTTCTTCATCGTCAACGTCGCCCTGTCCAGCATCGAGCGCGATCTGCACGCCTCGCCCGCCGCCCTGGAGATGGTTGCCGCGGGCTACGCCGTCGCGTACGCCGTGCTGCTCGTCCTCGGGGGCCGGCTCGGGGACACGTACGGCCGCAGGCGGCTCTTTCTGTGGGGTGTCGCCGCCTTCGGGCTCACCTCGCTGGCCTGCGGGCTCGCGCCCGGCGCCTGGTGGCTGGTGGGGGCGCGGGTGGCACAGGGTGCCGCGTCCGCGCTGATGCTGCCGCAGGTCCTCGCCACCATCCACGCCACGACGCGGGGCGAGCGGCGCGCGAAGGCGGTCGCCAAGTACGGCTCCGTGAGCGGGCTCGCCGTCGTGCTCGGGCAGGTGCTCGGCGGGGTGCTTGTCGCCGCCGACCTCGCGGGCACCGGGTGGCGGGCGGCGTTCCTGGTCAATGTGCCGGTGGCGGCCGCGGCCCTGCTCGTCGGGGTGCGCGCCGTGCCGGACAGCCGCGCGGGGCAGCCCGCCCGTGGTGACCTCGGCGGCACCGTGCTGCTCGGGGCCGCCCTCGTCGCGCTGCTGCTGCCGCTGATGGAGGGGCGGGCCACCGGCTGGCCGCTGTGGTCGGTGCTGCTCCTGGCGGCGTCGGTCCCCCTGGCCTTCGCCTTCGCGGCCGTGGAGCGGCGTGCCGAACTCGCCGGTGGCAGCCCGCTGTTGCCGCCCTCGCTGCTGCGCGAGCCGGGTGTGCGCCGGGGTCTCGTACTGGGGCTGCCCATTTTCATCGGCTTCAGTGGCTTCATGTTCGTCTCCGCGGTGACGCTCCAACAGGGGCTCAGGTACGGGGTGTTGACGGCCGGGCTTGCGCTGATCCCCATGGGTGTCGCCCAGTTCGCGGCGTCGATGTTCACGCCGCGCCTGGTCAGCCGCCTGGGCAGCCGTGCCATGACGCTGGCCGCGCTGACCCACGCCGTCGGTCTCGTGGTGCTCGTCGCCACCGTCCTGCTCACGCCGTGGCACGACCTGACGCCGCCCGCGCTCGCCCCCGGCCTGGCGCTGTGCGGTCTCGGCCAGGGCGTCCAACTCGCCCTCTACTACCGGATCGTGCTCGCCGCCGTGCCCGCCGAGCGCGCGGGCGCGGGCAGTGGTCTCGCCGCCACGGTCCAGCAGTCCTGCCTCGCGGTGGGCGTCGCGACGCTCGGCTCGCTGTTCCTGGCGCTGCTGCCGGGGCTCGGGATGCGGCGGGCGTTCACGGTGGTGCTCGCGGTCCAACTGGCGGGCCTGCTCGCCCTCGCGGGCCTGAGCCTGCGTCTGCCGCGCACCTTGCAGTAACCGGGTCGGGCGACCGGTTCTGCGGTTACCGTCGAACCCATGCCCGAGACCGAGCTCACGCCGCGGCGGCGGCTCCTCGTCCTGGCGATCTGCTGCATGAGCCTGTTCATCGTCACCCTGGACGCCACCGCGCTGAACGTCGCGCTGCCTTCCATGGCGCGGGAGTTCGACACCAGCATCTCGGGCATGCAGTGGGCCGTCGACGCCTACACCGTGGTCCTCGCGTCGCTGCTGGTCCTCGCGGGCTCGACGGCCGACCGCGTGGGGCGCCGCCGGGTGTTCCAGGCGGGGCTCGCGCTCTTCATGCTGGGCTCGCTGCTCTGCTCCCTGGCCCCCACCCTGCAGACCCTGGTGCCGTTCCGGGCGGTGCAGGCCGTCGGCGGCTCGATGCTGAACCCGGTCGCCATGTCGATCATCACGAACACCTTCACGGCACCACGTGAGCGGGCCCGCGCCATCGGCGTCTGGGGCGGCGTCGTCGGGATCTCGATGGCGGCGGGGCCGCTGGCCGGCGGGCTGCTCGTGGAGGCCGTCGGCTGGCGCGCGATCTTCTGGGTCAACCTGCCGGTGTGCGCGGCGGCACTGCTCCTGACCACGCGGTACGTCCCCGAGTCCCGCGCCCCGAAGCCGCGCCGCCCCGACCCGGTGGGCCAGCTCCTCGTGGCGGCGCTGCTCGGCTCCGTCACGTACGCGATCATCGAGGCGCCCTCGGCCGGGCTGGAGTCCCCGCTGATCCGCACCCTCATCGGCTGCGCGGTGCTCAGCCTCCTCGCCCTGCTCGCCTACGAACGCCGCCGCCCCGAGCCCCTCATCGAGCTGCGCTTCTTCCGCTCGGCGCCGTTCAGCGGGGCGACGCTCATCGCGATCTGCGCCTTCGCCGGGCTCGGCGGCTTCCTGTTCCTGACGACGCTCTACCTCCAGAACGTCCGGGGCCTGGACGCGCTGCACACGGGGCTGTGGGTGGCGTCGATGGCGGCGGTCCAGGTGGTGTGCGCGCCGCTGTCGGGGCGTCTCGTCGGGGGGTGGGGGCCCCGCGTTCCCCTGCTGATCAGCGGGGTCATGCTGACCTCGGCGTGCGTCCTGTTCGCCGCGTTCGGGGCGGAGCGGGAGACCGGGACGCGCCTGGCCGCGTACATCCTGTTCGGCATCGGCATGGGCTTCGTGAACACCCCGATCACCAACACGGCGGTCTCCGGGATGCCCCGCGCCCAGGCCGGTGTCGCGGCGGCCGTGGCCTCCACCAGCCGCCAGTTCGGGCTCGGCCTGGGCGTCGCGGTGTGCGGCTCGGTCCTGGCGTCCGGGGTGGCGTCGGGGTCGTACGGCCCGGCGAGCGCGGCGGCGAGCCGTCCCGCCTGGTGGATCCTCGCGGGCTGCGGTGCCGCGGTCCTGGTCCTCGGCCTGGTCACGAGCGGGCGGTGGGCGCGGGGGACGGCACAGGCGCTGTGGGCGGCGGAGGAGGAGGCGGAGCCCGTACGACCCGAAGTTACAGATAACAAAATTTGAAATCTGTCACCGATGGGTGCATGGTGGAGCCATGGCAACCATGCGAACGCTTCCCCTCGGAACCACCGGCCCCCAGTCCTCCGCCCTCGGCCTCGGCTGCATGGGCATGTCCGCGCTGTACGGCGACGCCGACCGCGCCGAGTCCATCGCGACCGTCCACGCCGCCCTCGAAGCGGGCGTCACGCTCCTCGACACCGGCGACTTCTACGCCATGGGCCACAACGAGATGCTGATCGGCGAGGCCCTGCGCACCGCGCCCGCCGCCCGGCGCGAACAGGCGCTCACCAGCGTCAAGTTCGGCGCCCTGCGCGACCCGGACGGCGGCTGGTCCGGCTACGACGGGCGCCCGGCCGCGGTGAAGAACTTCGCCGCGTACTCGCTGCAGCGCCTCGGCGTCGACCACATCGACGTCTACCGCATCGCCCGCGTCGACCCGGACGTCCCGATCGAGGAGACCGTCGGCGCCATCGCCGAGCTCGTCGAGAAGGGCCACGTCCGGCACATCGGGCTCTCGGAGGTCGGCGCCGACACGATCCGGCGGGCCGCCGCCACCGCCCCCGTCTCGGACCTGCAGATCGAGTACTCGCTCATCTCGCGCGGCATCGAGGAAGAAATCCTCCCCGCCGTCAGCGAGTTGGGCATCGGCGTGACGGCGTACGGGGTGCTCTCCCGCGGCCTGATCTCCGGCCACTTCACCCGCGACCGCAAGCTCGCCGCGAACGACTTCCGCGGCATGAGCCCGCGTTTCCAGGGCGAGAACCTCCGGCACAACCTCGACCTGGTCGAGCAGCTGCGCAAGATCGCCGAGCAGAAGGGCGTGAGCGTCGCGCAGACCGCGATCGCCTGGGTCCTCGCGCAGGGCCCCCGCCGGGACGCGGCGATCGTCCCGCTTGTCGGCGCCCGCACCCGCGAGCGGCTCGACGAGGCCCTGGGCGCCCTCGACGTGACGCTCGACGAGGCGGACCTGGCCGCGATCGAGCAGGCCGTGCCCGCGGGGGCGGCGGCGGGCGACCGCTACCCGCAGGCGCAGATGGCGCACCTGGACAGCGAGAAGCACTGACCGACGCGCCAGGTAAGTTCATCGGCATGGCTACCGAGACCCTGACCGCCGAGCGCATCCTCGCCACCACCGAGGAGGTGCTGCGCCGCCACGGAGCCGCCAAGGCCACCGTGGTCGACGTGGCCCGCGCGCTCGGCGTCAGCCATGCCGCCGTGTACCGCCACTTCCGTACGAAGGCGGCGCTGCGGGAGGCCGTGACCTGGCGCTGGCTGGACCGCACCGCGAAGGCGCTGTCCGGCGTCGTCGCCGCCGACGAGCCCCCGGCGGCCAAGCTCCGGCACTGGCTGACGGGCCTGTTCGACGCCAAGAAGCACAAGGCGGGCGACGACCCGGAGCTGTTCGCCACGTACTCCGTGCTGGTCGGGGAGTACAGCGAGACGGTGGACCGGCACATCGCCGACCTCACCGCGCAGCTCACCGAGATCATCCGACAGGGCGTGACCCAGGGCGAGTTCACCTCCCCCGACACCCCCGCGACAACGGCCCGCGCGATCTTCGACGCGACCTCCCGCTTCCACGACCCGGGCTACGCCCCGCAGTGGTCCGAGCCGGGCATCGACGAGGCGTTCACGGCCGTGGTGGACCTGGTGATACGGGGCCTGCGCCCGTAGGGCGTCCCCTACGTCCCCTTCGACGGATCCACCGTCGCCTGGTGCTCCTCCGCCAGATGTTCCTCCGCCTTGAGCCACGGCAGGAACTGCGCGGACTTGCGCCAGCCGCAGGTGTCGCACGTCAACTGGCGTGAGACACCCGCCTTTTGCACGTGGACGACGTGTTCGCGCCCGTGCTGGTCCCATCTGCTGACCTTGCTCGTGGTCATCGAAGGCATGCCGACCAGTGTGCAGAAGAAGCCCCCGGTTTCCCATGGGAAACCGGGGGCTTCTTACGTACTTCACACGGCGAACGCCTCGGCGTCAGCCGGTGTCCGCAGGCGTCAGCAGCCGACCAGGCGCTGGGCCAGGTAGCCCTCGATCTGGTCGAGGGAGACGCGCTCCTGCTTCATCGAGTCGCGCTCACGGACCGTGACCGCGTTGTCGTCCAGGGTGTCGAAGTCGACCGTCACGCAGTACGGCGTGCCGATCTCGTCCTGGCGGCGGTAGCGGCGGCCGATGGCGCCCGCGTCGTCGAACTCGATGTTCCAGTTCTGCCGGAGTGCCGTCGCGAGGCCCTTGGCCTTCGGGGACAGCTCCGGGTTCCTCGAAAGAGGCAGGACCGCGACCTTCACCGGGGCGATGCGGTGGTCGAAGCGCATGACCGTGCGCTTCTCCAGCTTGCCCTTGGCGTTGGGCGCCTCGTCCTCGATGTAGGAGTCGAGGAGGAAGGCCAGCATGGTGCGGCCGACACCGGCGGCGGGCTCGATGACGTACGGGGTCCAGCGCTCGCCCGCCTCCTGGTCGAAGTAGGAGAGGTCCTGGCCGGACGCCTTGGAGTGCGCGGAGAGGTCGTAGTCCGTGCGGTTCGCGACGCCCTCCAGCTCACCCCACTCGCTGCCGCCGAACTGGAAGCGGTACTCGATGTCGGCGGTGCGCTTCGAGTAGTGGGAGAGCTTCTCCTTCGGGTGCTCGTACCACCGCATGTTCTCCTCGCGCAGGCCCAGGCCGGTGTACCAGTTCCAGCGCTGCTCCATCCAGTACTCCTGCCACTTCTCGTCCTCGCCCGGCTTGACGAAGAACTCCATCTCCATCTGCTCGAACTCGCGGGTGCGGAAGATGAAGTTGCCCGGCGTGATCTCGTTCCGGAAGCTCTTGCCCATCTGGGCGATGCCGAACGGCGGCTTGCGGCGCGAAGTCGTCTGGACCTGGCTGAAGTTGGTGAAGATGCCCTGCGCGGTCTCCGGGCGCAGGTACGCGACGGAGCCGCTGTCCTGCGTCGGGCCCAGGTGCGTGGAGAGGAGACCCGAGAACTGCTTGGGCTCCGTGAACTGGCCCTTGGTGCCGCAGTTGGGGCAGTTGATGTCCGCGAGGCTCTCGGGGGCGCGGCCCTTCTTCTCCTCGTACGCCTCCTCCAGGTGGTCCGCGCGGAAGCGCTTGTGGCAGGAGGTGCACTCGGTGAGCGGGTCGGTGAAGGTGGCGACGTGCCCGGACGCCTGCCAGACCTCGGTGGCCAGGATCACCGACGAGTCGATGCCGACGACGTCCTCGCGCGAGGTGACCATGTAGCGCCACCACTGGCGCTTGAGGTTCTCCTTCAGCTCCACGCCCAGCGGTCCGTAGTCCCAGGCGGCCCGCTGGCCGCCGTAGATCTCACTGCAGGGGAAAACGAAGCCACGGCGCTTGCTCAGGCTGACGATGGTGTCGATCTTGTCGGCGGCCACGGTGCTCTCTTCATTGCGACGGCGGTGAGCGCGCTGGATACGCGCTCCGGGAGCGAATGGTTCAGGTTACCGGCGGCCGTACCCCCCGGATCAAATCGGTTCCCGGACCAGGGGCCACGAGCCCCTTGCTTGTAAGGGTCGCCTCACCCTTGTTGACAATCGTTTCCATCTTTGTTGAAAATGAGTGTCATGAACGTACGACGCCTCATACCCACCGCCGCCGTCGCCTCCGCCACGGTCCTCGGCCTGACCGCTCTCACCGCCTGCGGCGCCGGCACCGGCAAGAACAGCGACGGCAGGCTCGACGTAGTGGCGTCGTTCTACCCGATGGCCTTCCTCGCCGAGCAGATCGGCGGCAAGCACGTCGCCGTCACCAACCTCACCGAGCCCGGCCAGGAGCCGCACGACCTCGACGTCAGCGCCAAGCAGCGCGCACAGCTCGAGGAGTCCGACGTCGCCCTCTACCTCAAGGGCCTGCAGCCCGCCGTGGACGACGCGATCAGCCAGTCCGGCATCAAGACCAAGGTCGACGCCGCATCCCTGACCAGCCTGGAGAAGCACGGCAACGAGGTCGGCGGGCACAACGGCCACGACCACGGCGACGACGACCACGGGCACGACCACGGCGGCGAGGACCCGCACATCTGGCTCGACCCGGTGAAGTACGCCGAGGTCGCCGAGGGCGTCGGCAAGGCCATGGAGAAGGCCGACCCGGACCACGCGGCCACGTACAAGGAGAACACCGCGGAACTGGTGAAGAAGCTGGGCGGCCTGGACAAGCAGTTCAAGGACGGGCTCGGCAAGACCAACTCCAAGGTCTTCATCACCACCCACGCCGCCTTCGGCTACCTCGCCGAGCGCTACGGCCTCACCGAGGAGGCCATCAACGGCCTGGACCCGGAGAGCGAGCCCAGCGCCAACCGCGTCAAGCAGCTCCAGACGATGGCGAAGGAGGACGGGGTCAGCACCGTCTTCTACGAGACCCTCGTCAGCAGCAAGACCGCCGAGACCCTCGCGAAGGACGCCGGTCTGAAGACCGATGTACTCGACCCGATCGAGGGCATCACCGACAAGTCCAAGGGCAAGGACTACTTCCAGGTGATGGAGTCCAACCTCAAGGCGCTCCAGAAGGCCCTGAACACCAAGTGACCGCCAAGTGACCACCACCAGCAGCATGGAGGGCGCATCCGTCATGAGCGAGTCAGGCGAATCCGTCGTGAGTGAACCCGTCATATCCCTGCGCAAGGTGACGGCGGAGCTCGGCTCGCGCCCCGTGCTGCGCGGCATCGACCTCACCGTGCACCGCGGTGAGGTCGTCGCGCTGCTCGGCGCCAACGGCTCGGGCAAGTCGACCGCCGTGCGCAGCGTCATCGGCCAAGTCCCGGTCAGCGGCGGCGAGATCGAGATCTTCGGCACCCCGCGGCGCCGCTTCCGCGACTGGGCCCGGGTCGGCTACGTCCCGCAGCGCACCACCGCCGCGGGCGGCGTGCCCGCGACCGTGCGGGAGGTCGTCTCCTCCGGGCGGCTCTCCCGCGCCCGGTTCGGGCTCCTGCGCAAGGCCGACCGGGACGCGGTGACGCGCGCCCTGGAGCTCGTCGGCATGGCCGACCGCGCCAAGGACTCCGTGAACGCCCTCTCCGGCGGCCAGCACCAGCGCGTCCTGATCGCCCGCGCGCTCGCCGCCGAACCCGAACTGCTGATCATGGACGAGCCGATGGCGGGCGTCGACCTGGCCAGCCAGGAGGTCCTCGCCGCGACCCTGCGCGAGCAGGTCGCCGCCGGGGCCACGGTCCTGCTGGTCCTGCACGAACTCGGCCCGCTGGAGCCGCTGATCGACCGGGCCGTCGTCCTGCGCGACGGCTGTGTCCTGCACGACGGGCCGCCGCCGAAGGCCGTCGGCCAGCACGCGCTGCCCGGCCACGACCACGTCCACCCGCACACCGCCGACGCGGAGCCGGTCCGCACGGGTTTGCTGAGCTGAAGGCCGAAGACCATGGAAATCCTCAACTACGCCTTTATGCAGCGGGCGTTGCTCGCCGCCGTGCTCGTCGGCATCACCGCGCCCGCCGTCGGGATCTACCTCGTCCAGCGCCGCCAGGCCCTCATGGGCGACGGCATCGGCCACGTCGCGATGACCGGTGTCGGCCTCGGCTTCCTGCTCTCCACCTCGCCGGTGTGGATGGCCACGGCCGTCGCCATCGTCGGCGCCGTGATCATGGAGCTGATCCGCTGGTACGGGAAGACGCGCGGCGACATCGCGCTCGCGATGCTCTTCTACGGGGGTATGGCGGGCGGCGTGATGTTCATCAACCTCGCGCCGGGCGGCTCGAACGCGAATCTCCAGTCGTATCTCTTCGGCTCGCTCTCGACGGTCTCCGAGGAGGACGTCACGGCGATCTGTCTGCTCGCGGCCTTCGTGGTCCTCGTCACGGTCGGCCTGCGCCGGCAGCTCTTCGCGGTCAGCCAGGACGAGGAGTTCGCGCGCGTCACGGGCCTGCCGGTGCGCGCCCTGAACCTG
This sequence comes from Streptomyces odontotermitis, assembly GCF_050510915.1. Taxonomy (NCBI): domain Bacteria; kingdom Bacillati; phylum Actinomycetota; class Actinomycetes; order Kitasatosporales; family Streptomycetaceae; genus Streptomyces; species Streptomyces odontotermitis. The sequence goes on from NZ_JBNJLS010000001.1 coordinate 950,165, forward strand.
CTGACGGCCGTCACCGCGGCGGTCACCGTCACGGTCGCGATGCGCGTCGTGGGCCTGCTCCTGGTCTCCGCCCTGATGGTGGTGCCGGTGGCGGCGGCCCAGCAGCTGACCCGCAGCTTCAAGGCGACGTTCGTGATCGCGGTGGCCATCGGCATCGCCACGACGCTCGGCGGCACCGTCACCTCGTACTACCAGGACGTGCCGCCCGGCGCGACGATCGTGCTCCTGACGATCGCGGTCTTCATCGCCCTCACGCTGCTCGCCACCCCGCTCGCGCGGCGCCGGGCGCGGGCCGCGGCCCTCGTGCCCGACGATCCGGCGGAGTGCACCATTCCGGCGCAGTCCGGCGCCCAGGTCCCCGCCCAGTCCCCGGCCAAGGTCTGAGGTTCGCGTCTGACCACCACTGAGGCTTGCCTGGCACAATGGCGGTCGGCAACAGACATGAGCACCGTGAGGAGGAACCCGTGGCAGCCCCGGTTCGAGGCAGGTCGACCCGCCAGCGCGCGGCCGTGGCGGCTGCGCTGGACGCCGTGGACGAGTTCCGCAGCGCCCAGGAACTGCACGACATGCTCAAGCACCAGGGCGACTCCGTCGGTCTGACCACGGTCTACCGCACGCTCCAGTCGCTCGCCGACGCCGGAGAGGTCGACGCGCTGCGCACCAGCGAGGGCGAGACCGTCTACCGCCGCTGCTCGACCGGCGAGCACCACCACCACCTGGTGTGCCGGGTGTGCGGCAAGGCCGTGGAGGTCGAGGGGCCCGCGGTCGAGAAGTGGGCCGAGGCGATCGCCGCCGAGCACGGGTACGTGAACGTGGCGCACACGGTGGAGATCTTCGGGACGTGCGCGGACTGCGCGAAGTAGCGAGCCGGAGCAGCAAGACCCTACGGGAAGGGGCCCGCACCGTCTGCGTGACGGTGCGGGCCCCTCTCCGTATGCAGGTCCCGTGATCCAGGCCCCGTGATCCAGGTCCCGTATGCGGGGCTCAGTCCTTCTTGAACTGCAGCTCGTTCGGGATCGCGCCGCCGAAGCGGCGGTCGCGGGAGGCGAACTCCAGGCAGGCGCGCCACAGGTCGCGCCGGTCGAAGTCCGGCCACAGCACGTCCTGGAAGACCATCTCGGCGTAAGCGCTCTGCCAGAGAAGGTAGTTGGAGGTGCGCTGCTCGCCGCTGGGCCGCAGGAAGAGGTCCACGTCCGGCATGTCCGGGTAGTACAGGTACTTCGCGAAGGTCTTCTCGTTCACCTTCGACGGGTCGAGGCGGCCCGCCTTCACGTCCTCGGCGAGGGCCTGCGCGGCGTCGGCGATCTCGGCCCGCCCGCCGTAGTTCATGCAGAAGTACAGGGTCAGCTTGTCGTTGCCCTTGGTCTGCTCCTGGGAGATCTCCAGTTCCCGGGCGACCGACTTCCACAGCTTGGGCATGCGGCCCACCCAGCGCACCCGCACGCCCAACTCGTCCAGCTGGTCACGGGTCTTGCGGATGAAGTCGCGGTTGAAGTTCATGAGGAACTTCACTTCGTCCGGGGAGCGCTTCCAGTTCTCGGTGGAGAAGGCGTACAGGGAGATCGCGCCCACGCCCATCTCGATGCCGCCCTGCAGCACGTCGAGGACCCGCTCGGCGCCGACCTTGTGCCCCTCGGTGCGCGGCAGCCCCCGCTCCTTCGCCCACCGCCCGTTCCCGTCCATGACGATGGCGACGTGCTTGGGCACCAGCTCGCCGGGGATCTTCGGCGGCTGCGCGCCCGAGGGGTGCAGTTCGGGGGCCTTGTACTCACGGCGGGACCGTCCGAGGATGCCGCGTCGTGCCATGGGGGGCTCTCCAGTGTGTGGGGTCAGGTCTTTTCTACGTACCGTAGCGAGCGCAGTCCGCGCTCCAAGTGCCAGTGCAGATAGGCCGATACGAGGCCGCTGCCCTCGCGGGCGTGGCGCGCCTCACAGGCGTCGGCCGTCGCCCAGTCACCGGTCAGCAGCGCCGCGAGGTGCGCGAGGGCCTCCGCCGACGGTACGACACTTCCGGGCACCCGGCAGTCACCGCATATCGATCCGCCCGCCCCGACGGAGAAGAACCGGTTGGGGCCCGGCAGGCCGCACTTGGCGCAGTCGCTGAAGCTGGGCGCGTAGCCGTTCACGGCGAGGGAGCGGAGCAGGAAGGCGTCGAGGACGAGGTGCGGCTCGTGCTCGCCGCGCGCGAGGGTGCGCAGCCCTCCCACAAGGAGGAGGTACTGCTGCACGGCGGGCTCACCTTCATGGTCGGTGAACCGCTCCGCCGTCTCCAGCATGGCCGTGCCGGCGGTGTAGCGGGCGTAGTCGGTGACGATCCCGCCACCGTACGGAGCGATTGTCTCACTCTGTGTGCACAACGGGAGCCCGCGCCCGATGAGTTCACTTCCCCGCGCGAAGAACTGCACGTCGACGTGGGAGAAGGGTTCGAGGCGGGCCCCGAACTTGGACTTGGTGCGCCGCACGCCCCGGGCCACGGCCCGTACCCGCCCGTGACCGCGCGTGAGCAGCGTGATGATGCGGTCGGCCTCGCCCAGCTTCTGGGTGCGCAGCACGATGCCGTCATCACGGAACAGACTCATGGGGTCATTCTCGCGTACCGCGTGGGCGGGTGTGGTCGGGGTGGCTGATCGCCTCCCAGGGCACCTGGTTCCACGGGCTCGACCGGTTCGCCGGGTCGAGGAGCTCCTTGAGGTGGGCGTCCGACGCGGCCTGGGGCGCCGGGAGGTCCTTCTCCCCCTCCCCCTTGGACCTGCGGCTCTGGAGGTCCTCCCGCCACACCATGCGGCCGAGCAGATAGTGGTCGGCGTACTCCTGCCACGACGCGTACGTCCGCACGACCGCGGGGACGATGTTCTTCAGGGCGGTCCAGGTGTCGGCCTCCGTGAGCATCCCGCAGGCGAACCCCCTACGGGATATGTCCACATACAGCCCCGCGTCCCAGGCCAGCGGCTCCACCCCGAGGCGCCGTCCGAACCCGGCCCGGTATCCGTTGCGCGCGAGCCCGTCCAGCCGCCGCGCCAGCGCCTCCCGCGAGGTGATCCCCCACTGGTCGGCCAGCCACGCGCGCGCCTTCTCGTCGTCGATGCGGGTGAAGGGGTACAGGGTGGTGCGCGAGGCGTCGCGGTCCCGGCTGACCGGCGCCGCGAGGGACACCATCCACAGCTGGTGCGCGGTGAGCGGCGTCCGGTACCGGCTCTCGGTCCTCGGCTTTCTCTTCCACTTCCATATCGCCATGCGCCCGCACCCTACGTGAGGCGTCGGGTGCGCCTGGGGCGCTGGGGCGTCAGGGCACCTCCCCCCGGCTCCTCGCGTTCGCGTACGCCGTCGCCGCGCGCAGCCGCTCGGAGGTGGTCGCCGTGCGCAGCGCGCCCGGGACGCAGTCCCACTCCTTCCCGCCCCCGTACGGGCGGAGCTGGACGTACGGGCCCTCGTGACCCATCACCCGGCCCACCTGGCCGGTGCTGGTGTCCACGGCGTACGAGCCGATGGGGAGCCTCGTCATGGGTGAGCCCCCAGCGCCTTGGTGAGCCGTTCCGCCGCGTCGAGGTCGCAGCGGCCGAGCTCCACGAGGGGGCGGGGCGCCTCTCGTGCCAGCGAGACAGGGTCAATACCCAGTGAGGGCAACGTAATTCCGGCCCTTGTCAGGGCAGTCCGCAATTCCTTCACGACGTCCTCCACCTCTTGTGCCTGCTCGTCCGACACGTGGCTCCCCTTTCCCGTCGGGTTTCACTCTTCGTGTCACTACGGTGACGGTTTTCGCGTACGGTCGGGAGAGGGCTGGGCTCTACAACTGCGGGGCTGTGGAGGTGGGTTGGCCATGGCCAATGGTTCGAGGCAGGCGGCTTGGGAGTTCTTCGGGCTGGAGTTGAAGCGGCGCCGGGAGGATGCCGGGCTCAGCCAGTCGGCGCTGGGGGTGCGGGTTTTCGTATCCGGCGGATACATCGGCCAATTCGAACAGGCCATTCGTAAGCCGCAGTTGGATGTGGCTCAGCGAATTGATGAGGTGCTGCAAACCGGGGGTTTTTTCGAGCGGATGTGGCGGAAACTCATCAAGGAGCAACCGTTTGAGGAGTACTTCGCGCACGTGGCGGAGCTGGAACGGCTGACCACCCGGATCTGCGAGTTCGAACCAGCGTTGGTCCCGGGCCTTCTGCAGACACCTGAGTACGCCCGAGCTCTCTACCTGGCGAGCAACCCCTTCGCCACGGACGAGTACATCGAGGAGCTGATCAGGGCGCGCCTGGACCGGGCATTGATCTTGAGGGACGCTACACGGCCCGAGTATTGGGTGATTGTGCACGAGACGGCGCTCCGCGTGCCGGTGGGAGGACCCGCCGTCATGGCCGGACAGCTGGAACACCTGGCGGCGACGGTGCGCGAGCACAAGGTGTTGGTCCAGGTGCTTCCGTTCGCTGCTGGTGCGCACCCGAGGATGGGCAAGATGATGAAGCTCATGGAGTTCGAGGACGCGCCACCAACTGTCTATACAGAGGGCGTGCATTCGGGGAATCTGCTGGACGAACCAGCAGTGGTGAAGCGTGTTGGGGCGTCCTACGATCTGCTCAGGGCCGCCGCACTGTCGCCGGAGGCGTCCCTGGCTCTGGTAGAGGCGGCGGCGGAGGACTACAGACGATGCGCGAGTACGACTTGAGCAACGCCTGCTGGCGTAAGAGCAGCTACAGCAGCGGCGACGGTGGCGAGAATTGCATAGAGGTCGCGCACGACTTCCCCGGCGCCGCCCGCTGGCGCAAGAGCTCCTACAGCAACGGCGAAGGCGGCAGCTGCGTCGAGGTAGCCGACAACGTCCCCGGCGTCGTCCCCGTCCGCGACAGCAAGGCCCCCGAGGGCCCCGCCCTCGTCATCACCGCACCCGCCTGGCAGGCGTTCGTCGATGCGCTGGCCTAGCGGGGACACCAGCCTCGGCTACGAGCTGGGGTTCAAGATCGTGCGGCGGGGCTACGACCGTGCGCAGGTCGACGCCTATATCGCCAGGCGCCGTATGGGGGGTTAGCCCTACCCGGAAGTGGGCGGGTAGCGGGATCGTCGCGGGCCACGGCGCCCGGAAATGCTGAGACCGGCAGACAGGCCGACAGGCACATGCCGGTGGTTTCCCGGCGTTTCCCCAGGAGTTGAGCTCGTGCGCACACAGGTATCGAAGAAGCCCCGTCTCGTGGCGGCCGTGGCCACGGCCGCAGTGACCGCAGGTCTCCTGACCGTGGGCACCCTCGCACCGACCGCGGCGGCGACGGCGGCCCCCGCCCAGCGGGACACCGTGCAGCGCGGACTCGACGCGCTGGTGCGTGGCGACGACGGCGTGCCCGGCGCGCTGGCGAGCGTGCGGGGAAAGCACGGCCCCACCCGTACCTACACCGCGGGCGTCGGCGACCTGGCCACCGGGGCGGAGGTGCCCCGGGACGGCCGGGTGCGGATCGGGAGCAACACCAAGACCTTCACGGCGGTGGTCGTGCTGCAGCTCGTCGCGGAGGGGAGAATCCGCCTCGACGAGCACATCGACACCTATCTGCCGGGCCTCGTGCGAGGGGACGGGATCGACGGGAACGACATCACCGTACGGCAGATCCTGCAGCAGACCAGCGGGCTGCCCGACTACACCAAGGCCGATCTGCAGCCGCGGCGCTACGAGCCGCGTGAGCTGCTCGACATCGCGCTCCGGTACAAGTCCGAGTTCGATCCGGGGTCCAAGTGGGCCTACAGCAACACCAATTACGTACTGGCGGGGCTCCTCGTCGAGAAGGTCACCCACCGGCCCCTCGCCCAGGAGATCGACCGGCGCGTCATCCAGCGCGCCGGGCTGCGCCACACCTACTTCCCCGCCCCCGGTGACGTGACGATCCGGGGCCCGCACCCCAAGGGCTACTACCGGGAGGCGGCGGGCGCGCCCTTGCAGGACATCACGGAGATGGACCCCTCCTGGGCCTGGGCGGCGGGTCAGCTCGTCTCCACCAACTCCGACCTCAACCGGTTCTTCACCGCGCTCATGGGCGGTGAACTCCTCCCGAAGCCCCAGCTGGACCAGATGCGCAGGACCGTGCGCGCCGGGACGCCCTTCGCGAAGGGCGCCCGCTACGGCCTCGGGCTCGTGCGCACGCCGCTGTCGTGCGGCGGGGTCTACTGGGGCCACGGCGGCAGCTTCCCCGGGTACGAGACGCGGGGCGGTGTCACGGGCGACGGCCGGGCGGTCAATGTCGCGGTGACGATGCAGCCGTCGGACAAGACGACCATGCCGAAGGTGGAGAAGCTGGTGGACAAGGCGTTCTGCCGCTGACCGCAGGCCGCAGTTCGCAGGCCGTCGACTGTCGGCTGTCAGCTGTCGGCCTGCGAACTGGGCTGCTCCTACTGCCGGTTGATCGCCCGGGTGATGCCTGCCGCGATCGTCGTGGCGAGGGTCCAGCCCGTGACGATCAAGGCGTACGAGAGCCACTGGTAGAAGCCGTCGGGGGCGAAGCGCTCCTCCTGGCCGAAGCCGATGATCGGGAGCATCAGGTCGAGGGTGTAGAAGACCGGGTTGAAGTCGGGGGCCTCGCCCGCCTTCAGGGGGCGGGGGTGGTGGAAGCCGTAGGCGAGGGAGCCGGTGAGGAGCAGGGAGAGGAGCCAGATCGCGGCCCGCGCCGGGCGGAAGCCGTAGCCGACGGTGCCGTCCTGGATCTGGCCCCAGATCTTCGCGTACCAGCGGAGCGTCCCGCGGTGGCGGCGGAGTTTCGCGAGCTGGACCGTGCGGGCGGCCGCGTCGTCGCCGATACGGCGGTAGGCGGCGGTGAGCTGCTCGTACTCGTACGGGACGTAGCCGTCCATGTCCCGCTCCAGGACTTCGAGGCGGCGCTCGGCGGGCTCGTGGGGGTCGAGGGTCGCGTAGGTCAGGCCGTCGAGGCGGACCACGGTCGGCCAGGTCTCGGGGGCGATGTGCAGCAGGTTGACCTGGGCGCGGCGCAGGGTGACGCGGCCTTCGATGGGGGCGGCCTCGCGGAACCAGAGCTCGCCCGCGGAGACGCTGCTGGCGCGCAGGGCCATGCCGCCGGGGTTGGCGAGGCGCGCGTAGGCGAAGTTGAGCTGGCCGGGGATGCGGGCGCCGCGCAGGTTGACACGGCCGTGGGCGGTGAGGCGCATGGCGTGCAGGTCGGTGCCGCCGCTGAGGTTGGAGGCGTGCAGGGCGGTGCCGCCGGGGTTGCTGAGGACCGCGTAGTCGAAGGTGATGTTCCCGGCGACGACGGCGCCCGCGAGGCGGACCAGGCCGTGGGCGATGAGGCCGCCGTCGGCCTGGAGGTCGTCGTCGATGGTGGCGCGGTTGAGGGCGAGGACGGGTTCGGAGAGGGGGACGTGGGCCTCGCCGAGCCGGGCGCCGTCGATGAAGAGCGCCCCGGCGATGCGGGCGCCGCCGAGCCGGACGGGGCCGCGGACCCGGCAGCCGGTCATCCGCAGCGAGCCGTCGACCCGCAGGCCCGCCCCGTACAGGCCGGGCAGCACGGAACGGCCCAGGTTCAACTGCCTCAACTGCGCGCCGTACAGGTCGAGTTTGTCGTCGAAGTAGCAGGACCACAGGTGCATGGGGGCGTCGATCTCCGCGTACTGGAGGTCGAGCTTGCCGCTGATCCGGGCGCCGGCGATTCTCAGAACGGGCGTCTCACCGGTCTGCCGGGGTTCCTCGATGAGCAGGGCCCGCAGCACTTCGGCCCGCACGGTCCGCTCGTCCCCCCACCCCTCCCCGCCGTCCGCGGGCTCCCGATGCCGCTCCCGGAAGTCGACGGTGCGCCCCACGGGAAACGCCTCCCACACCCGCAGCTCGGCCTCCGACAGCTGGCTCAGCTCCATCTCGGCCCCCCGTGCCCATGCCCCAGTACGGAAGGTACTCCTGGATCAAGCCATCAGTGAGTCGCCGAAGACAACACCCTCAACACCGCTCCTCTCACTGCCGGTTGATGGCCCTGGTGATCCCCGCCGCGATCGTCGTGGCGAGGGTCCAGCCCGTGACGATCAGCGCGTACGAGAGCCACTGGTAGGCGCCCTTCGGGGCGAATGCCTCCTCCTGGCCGAAGCCGATGATCGGGAGGAGCAGGTCGAGGGTGTAGAAGACCGGGTTGAAGTCGGGGGCCTCGCCCGCCTTCAGGGGGCGGGGGTGGTGGAAGCCGTAGGCGAGGGAGCCCGTCAGGAAGAGGGAGAGGAGCCAGATCGCGGCTCTCGTGGGGCGGAAGCCGTAGCCGACCGTGGCGTCCTGGAGGTAGCCCCAGGGGCGGGCGTAACGGGGCAGTGTCGAGCGGTGGCGGCGGAGTTTGGCCAGCTGGACGGTGCGGGCGGAGGCGTCGTCGCCGATGCGACGGTACGCAGTGGACAGTTGCTCGTACGTGTATGACACAAAGCCGTCCACGTCCCGCTCAAGGACTGGTAGGCAGCGCTCGGCAGGCTCGTGCGGGCCAAGCCGGGCATAGGCCAAGCCGTCGAGGCGAACCTTGTCAGGCCAAGTCTCCGGGGCTATGTGCAAGTAGTCGAGTTGGCAGCCGCGCAGGGTGACAAGACCCTTGATAGGCGTGGCCTGGCCAAGGTTGAGTGCGCCTGCGACAGCGCCGCTGACGCGCAGTGCTGTGCCGCCCGGGTTGGAGAGGTGGGCGCCCTCCAGGTTGAGATGACCGGGGATGCGGGCACCCACCAAGTTGAGCCGTCCATGCGCCTGAACCCGCATCGCATGCAGGTCCGTCCCCGCGCTGAGGTTCGACGCATGCAGCGCCGTCCCACCCGGGTTGCTGAGGACCGCGTCGTCGAACGTGATGTTCCCCGCGACGACCGCGCCCGAGAGGCGGACCAGGCCGTGGGCGGTGAAGCCCGCGTCGGCCCGGAGGTCGTCGTCGATCGTCGCGCGGTTGAGGGCGAGGACCGGTTCGGAGAGCGGCTGGTCCGGATCGCCGAGGTGCGCGGCCTCGAAGAAGAGCGCCCCGGCGATCCGCGCGCCGCCGAGGCGGATGGGGCCCGGGGTGACACGGCACCCCGACATGCGGACGGAGCCGTCCACGCGCAGCGCGATCGCGTTCACGCCGGGAAGGACGGAGTGGCCCAGGTTCAGCTGGCGCAACTGCGCCCCGTACAGGTCCAGTTCCTCCTCGAAGTAGCAGGACCACAGGTGGATCGGGCCCGGGATCTCCGCGTACTGGAGGTCCAGCTTTCCGGTGATGCGGGCGCCGTTGACGCGGAGGTAGGGGATCTCGCCCTCCGTACGGGGGCCGTCGAGGAGGAGGGTACGGAGGACCTCCGCGCGCACCGTGCGCGCGGGACCCCAGTGCGCGCCGTCGTCGGCCGGTTCCCTGCGGCGCTCCCGGAAGTCGACGGTCCGCCCGAACGGGAACGCCTCCCACACGCGCCGCTCGGCCTCCGTCAGCTCGCTCACGTCCATCCGCACCACTAACTCCCTGTCGCAGTAGATGAGTTCGGAAAGTATCTTCGCGGCGTCACCCCCACCACCCGCCGGAACGCCGCCACGAACGAGCTCGCCGACGCGTAGCCGACGCGTGCCGCGACCGCCTCCGTCGTGCGGCCCGCCGCCAGGTGCGGCATCGCGGCGCGCATCCGCAGCCGCTCGCGCCACTGGCCGAAGGCCAGGCCCGTCTCGGCGCGGAAGAGGCGGGCCAGGGTGCGGGCGCTGGTGTCCGTCCGCTTGCCCCAGTCCGTCAACGTGCGGGGGTCCGCGGGGTGTTCGGACAGGGATCGCGCCACCTCTCGCGCCCGTGGGTCGGTCGGCTCGGTCAGGGTGATGCTTCTCAGCTCCGGTACGGGGTCCAGGGCGTCCAGGAGGACGGCCTCCGCGCGGGACCGTGCGGGCGGGGTGAGGTCGGGGCGGGAGAGGTGGTCGATCAGGGCGCTCAGGAGCGGGCCCACGGCCAGGACGGTGGGCTCGGTCCAGGCGTCGGGGCAGTGGGCCGGGTCCACGTACGGGCTGCGCAGTGCCGCCGAACCGGTCGGGCCCGCCGCCGTGGTGTGGGGCAGGCCCGCGGGGATCCAGAGGGCGAGGGAGGGCGGGAGCAGCCAGCTGCCGCGGTCCGTGCCGACGCTCAGCAACCCCTCGGTGGACCAGGCCAGTTGGTGGAAGGGGTGCCAGTGGCGGGCGATCACCGTGCCGCGCCGGAGTGGGAAGTCTCCGACGAAGACCGCACCCAGGGAGTCGTGTCCGGTTGGCGACATGAGTCGGCAGCGTAGCCCGTGGTGGACAGGGAGGGGCCGCTTCTAGCGTCGTGCGCATGCCGATGAACCGTGTGCACCGCAAGCTGTGCAGCTCCGAGGAGTGGGCGCAGGCCGTCGAGGAACGGCTGCTGCCGTGGGCTCTTGAGGAGGTGGAGTTGGGGGACGATCTGCTGGAGGTCGGGCCGGGGTACGGGGCCAACCTGCGTGTTCTCGTGCGGCGGGTGGCGCGCATGACGGCCGTCGAGATCGACGGGCCGACCGCCGCGCTGCTCGCCGAGCGGTGGGGGGAGCAGGCGCGCATCCTGCATGCGGACGGGGCTCGACTGCCGCTCGGGCAGGAGTCGTTCTCGTCCGTCGTGTGTTTCACGATGTTGCACCATGTGCCGAGCCGCGCGCTCCAGGACCGGATCTTCGCCGAGGCGTTCCGCGTGCTGCGACCCGGCGGAGTCTTCGCGGGCAGCGACAGCATGTCGAGCCTGCGCTTCCGGATCCTGCACTTCCTGGACACCATGAACGTCGTGGATCCGGACGGGCTCCCCGAGCGCCTGGAGGGCGCCGGCTTCACGGAGGTCGTGGTGGACCTGCACCCCGAGGTCCGTGGCTTCCGCTTCCGTGCGCGCAAGCCATGGACCTCGGCCGTCGCGGGGCAGGAGCCGTGAGGGGGCGGATCGCGCCAATTCCGGTTGTGGAGGCGGGTGCGATCGCGGGCGGAGTCGAGGGGTGAGCGGGGAGTACGGGGAAAGAGTTGAGCGCTTCTCGGCCCAATGCGGGCCATCTTTCGCATACCTCGCCCACTTGGCCGAACCGCGCATGTACGAAGTACGTGCAGCGGGCATGGAGTGGGAAGCGGAGCGCCCATCCGTATAGCTCCACAGCTCCACAGCTCCATAGCTCCACAGCTCCACAGCTCCGTACCGCGACGCCTTATCCGTATAGCTCCGCACAGCTCGGAGGCCCTCATGGCCGAAGCCATTCCCTTCCCGCAGGACCGCACCTGTCCCTACCACCCGCCCGCCGACTACCGCGCCCCCGCCCGGCAGGGCCCCGTCCACCGCGTGACCCTCTACGACGGGAACGAGGCGTGGCTGGTCACCGGGCACGCCGAGGCGCAGGCGCTGCTGACCGACGCCCGGCTCTCCAGCGACCGGCAGCGCAACGACTTCCCCGTCGTCGCGCCCCGCTTCGACCAGTCCCGCACCCGGCCGACGCCGCTGCTCGGCGTGGACGACCCGGAGCACAACCGGCAGCGGCGCATGCTGATCCCGGCGTTCGGGGTGAAGCGGATCGCCGCCCTGCGGCCCCGGATCCAGCTCATCGTGGACGGGCTGCTCGACGCCGTCCTGGAGAAGGGCCCGCCCACCGAGCTGGTCGCGGACTTCGCGCTGCCGGTGCCGTCCATGGTGATCTGCGAGCTGCTCGGCGTCCCGTACGCGGACCACGAGTTCTTCGAGTCCGCCTCGCGGCGGCTGCTGCGGGGCCGCACGGCGGCGGAGGCGGAGGCCGGGCGCGATCAACTTCTGGACTATCTGCGGGATTTGATCGGGAAGAAGGAGCGGGGGGAGGCGGCGGACGCGGGCGAGGGAATCCTCGACCAGCTCATCCGTGAGCGGCTGCCGGAGGGCGACCTCGAACGCGAGGACCTGACGTGGATGGCGCTCGTGCTGCTGGTCGCCGGGCACGAGACGACCGCCAACATGATCTCGCTCGGCACGTTCACACTCCTCGAACACCCGGACCAGCTGGCCGCGTTGCGGGCGGACCCGGAGCTGCTGCCGGGGGCCGTGGAGGAGCTGCTGCGCTTCCTGTCGATCGCCGAGGGGCTGCAGCGGATCGCCACCGAGGACATCGAGGTGGGCGGCGTGACCATCCGGGCCGGCGAGGGCGTCATGTTCGCCACGTCCACCATCAACCGCGACGGCGCCCGCTACCCCGACCCCGACGCCCTGGACGTGGCGCGGTCCGCCCGCCACCACGTCGCGTTCGGCTTCGGCGTGCACCAGTGCCTGGGGCAGAACCTGGCGCGGGTGGAGCTGGAGATCGCGCTGCGGACGCTCTTCGAGCGGATCCCGGATCTGCGGCTCGCCGTTCCGGTTGCGCAGGTGCGGCACAAGCCGGGCGATACGTTGCAGGGGTTGGTGGAACTTCCCGTCGCATGGGGTGAGTTGTGAGCGTGAGCAGTCGCCGTATCGACATCGACAAGGACAAGTGCATCGGCGCCGGGCAGTGCGTGCTGACCTCGCCGGAGGTCTTCACGCAGGACGACGACGGGTTCAGCGAGCTGCTGCCCGGCTACGAGGAGAAGCTGTCGGGGGCCCTGGTGCGGGAGGCGGTGCGGGTCTGTCCCGTGCAGGCCATCTCGCTCGACGAGGGTCCGTAGCCTCTGAAGGGCCTCCGTAACCCCTGAAGGGCCCCCGGTGTCAGCCCAGTTCCTCCGCGAACAGGGCTGCCACCCGGCCCCAGGAGTCCTCGGCCGCCGCCTTCGCGTACGCCGGTCGGCCGGGGACGAAGAACGCGTGCTGCGCCCCCGGGTAGACGGTGATGTCGTGCCGGACCCCGGACGCGGTGAGCGCGGCGGCGGTCTCCTCCCGCTGGCCGGCGTCGATGACGTGGTCGAGCTCCGCGAAGAACATCCGTACGCGGGTGTCGTGCCCCGCGATCGCGTACGTGCCGGAGAGCAGGGCGTCGGGGCGGCTGAGTGCCGTGCCGGGCTCGGTCAGCCAGCCCGGGTAGTAGAGCGCGGCGGCCGCGAGCGGGAGGCGGGTGGCGGCGAAGTACGTGACGTGCCCGCCGAGGCTGAAGCCGAGCATGCCCGCCTTGTCGGCGTGCGCGCCCGCGTGCGTGGCCGCGTGGGCGAGGGCGGCGCGCAGGTCCGACTCGACGCCGTCGCGCGTGAGTCGGGACACCAGGTCGAAGGCGCGGGCGCTGTTCTCGTCGCTCTCCGCGAAGCCGTTGCCGGTGTCCTGGCCCGCGCGGTGGTAGAGGTCCGGCGCGACCGCGACGTAGCCGAGTGCGGCGACGTCGCGGGTGACGGCGCGGACCTGGTCGGTCAGGCCCCAGAGTTCGGCGCCGATGAGGACGGCGGGGCGGGGGGTGGTGCCGGGGTGGTCGACAGGGCGGGCGACATAGGCGGCCATGGGGGCCGAGGAGTCGGACCTCGGTATGTGGACCTGATCGGCCGTCACTTCATATGTCTCGTACGTCGTGCCCGTCTCGTACGTCACGCTGTGTTCCCCCCGGACTCACTTTTTGCTGGTTCCTGCTCGACTCTGTCACGAACTCCTGTTCAGTGTCAGGAGAATCCCGCAGGTCACGGCGGCCAGCGCGGAGAGCAGGGCGAGGAGAGCGGGTGGGGTGAGAGGGCCGCCGGAGTGGGTGAGGAGGGTGAAGGCGTACGGGGTGAACATGCCCGTGTAGGCGGCGGTCCAGAAGTGGGCGGTGCGGCGGGCGAGTTGGTGGGGCGGGGCGAGGGCGGTCGTCTCGGTGAGGCCGTAGGTGAGGGCGAATCCGTAGCCCGCGCCGAGTGCGGCCGCGGACGCGAGGGTGGGGCCCTTCTGTTCTGCGGCCACCGAGAGGGCGGCGGCGGCCAGGGCCACCGTCATGGTGAGGAGTCCTGCCACCGCGGTGGCGAGGCGGTGGATTCTCGCCAGGCGGCGGGCCAGGGGCTGGATGAGCAGGCCCGTGCCGGGGACCACCGCTGAGGCCACTCCTGCGTAGATCACGTTGCCGTGGACCAGGGCGGGGAGGGTGACGAATCCCGTGGCGGGGGCGGCGAAGACCCAGGGGGCCAGCGGGATGACGGTGCGGCCGAACTTGTGGGTGACTTGATGTTTCTGGTTCGTCGCACCCGCCGTCGTGGGCTGTGCCCACCCGTTCCGCCGTGCGGAACGCCTGCCCACAGCGGTAGCGGCAGGCTCAGCCGTCGTGCGGCTGCCGGCCGCAGCAGGGGCGGCTGGGCCCATCGTTTCCGGGCAAGCCCACGCCGCCAGGCCCGCCACCGCGGCCAGGAGTATGTGGGGCACGTACGCCGTCACCATCGGATGGGGGGACCACTGGGCTATGAGGGCCGCCGCCAGGCCACCCGTGGCGAAGCCCGCCGAGACGTAGAGGCCCGAGCGGCGGGCGGCCGTGGTGGCAGGAGTGGACGGGGACACGTACGGCGGGGAGGAGAGTTCCTTGATCCAGGCGCTGCCCGCCGCCAGGAGCGCGCCCGCGCTGACCCCCGTCAGGAAGCGGCCCGGCCAGAGCAGGAGCGTCGAGGTCGCGCCGCACATGAGGAGGAGCGTCGACGCCAGGTTCAGGGCGAGGGCCGTGAGGGCCACGGGGCGGCGGCCGAGGCGGTCGGCCAGCGGGCCGCCGATCAGGAGGCCCGGGATGAGGCCGACGACGTAGAGGGCGAAGAGGCCCGTCACCGCGGACTCGGAGAGGCCGAGCCCGGAGCGGTAGGCGCCCAGGAGCGCGGAGAACTGGTTGGCGCTCCAGCCCGAGGCCGTCATGATCCATCCGGCGCGGATCCCGTACCGGGGGTGAGGGGGCGGGGGTGGGCCCTGTGCCGGGGTGGTGGCGGGCCTTGTCGTCGGGGTCGTGCTGGTCATGTGCGTAGTTGTACGGAGGCGGGCGGGACCCGCGCCGCTCGCGTTCACGAATCGTGAAGGGCGTGCGAGCGGGGCGAGGCGGGCGCCGTACGCTGGAAGGCATGGCGCTTGACCTGCGGCTTCTGTCCTCCTTTCTGGCGGTCGTGGAGGAAGGACACTTCGGGCGGGCCGCGGCACGGCTCTTTCTGTCGCCGCCCGCCGTCACCCAGCACGTGCGCCGCCTGGAGACCGACCTCGGGGCCGTACTGCTCGACCGGAGCGCGAGCCCCGTCGTGCCGACCCCGGCGGGCGTGCGGCTGGCGGGGCACGCCCGCGTGCTGCTCGCCGCGTCCAACGCCGCCGTGGCGGACCTGGCCGACATGGCCGAGGGGGCATCGCACCGTCACGGCGATCGGGGGCCGTCGCCGGAGCGGCCGCTGCGGGTGGGGATCATGGGGCACGGGTCGGCCGAGCTGACCCCGGCCGCGATCAACGCCTACCGCCGGGCCCGGCCCGAAGTGCCGGTCGTCACCCGGCAGTTGGACTTCACCGAACATGTCTCCGCGCTCGTCGAGGACCGCGTCGACGTCGCCTTCGTACGGCCCGACCCCGATGACGAGCGGATCGCCGTAGACGTCATGACGACGGAGCAGCGCATCGTGGCCGTGCCCGCCCGGTCCCCGCTCGCCGACGCCCACAAAGGAGGGGCCACCGTCGCCGACATCGCCGAGCTGCCCTTCGTGCGGCTGCCCCGGCACACCCCGCGCACCTTCACCGACTACCTGTACTTCGACCAGGAGGCCCAGCGCCGCAGCACCGAGTACGCCGTCACGCCGCAGGAGGTACTCACCGGCGTCGTGACGGGGCGGGCCGCGGGCTCGGGACTGTGGTCCTTCGCCCGCTACTACGCGTGGCCCGGCGCGACGTTCGTGCCGATCGTGGACGCCCCGTGGGAGAGCAGCTACCTCGCCGTGCGCGCGGGCGACGACAATGCGGAAGTGCGGATCTTCCGGGCTCTCGCGGCCGCTCTGGCACGGGAGTTGGGGCCGCGCATCAACGACGGTCACCTTCTCTGACGTCCACCGTCAGGGCGCGCTCGTCGAGGACGATGTGCAGGCTGCGGCCGTCCGCCGTGATCCGGGTGCGGGCCTGGACCCCGTCGGGGAGGTCCGGCAGGACGGGGTGGACCCCGGCCTCCGCCCGGACGCGGTCGAGGAGCGCGCGGAGCGCGGGCGGGCCGGGGCGCGTGCCCAGGTACCAGGCGGTGCCCGCCCCGTACGCGTGCCGGGTCACGGCGGGCAGGCCGTCCAGTTCGCCCTCGAAGGCCGTGACCGCCTCCGCGCCCTCAAGCCGGATCACCTCCGCCCAGCTCCCGTCGGGGCGCGGCGCGAACTCCTCCACGCACAGCCCGAGCACCTCCCGGAAGGGCGCCGGGTAGCCGCCGAGGTGGACGCGGTCGTGCTCGTCGACGATGCCGGAGAAGTACGACAGGACGAGGGTGCCGCCGTCGTGGACGTACCGGGTGAGACGGGCGGCCGTCTCCTCGCTCACCGCGTAGAGGTGCGGGACGAGGAGGAGGCGGTAGCGGGTCAGGTCCGCGTCGGTGGGGACGATGTCGCAGGCCACCGACGCGTCGTACAACGGCTTGTGGTGGGCGAGGGCCGCGTCGAGGTAGGAGAGGCGGGCGCTGGGGTGGGCGTCGAGTTCGAGGGCCCACCAGTTGGGCCAGTCGAGGAGGAGGGCGGCGTCGGCGGGGGCGGGGTGCGCGCCGAGGAGTTCCGGGAACTTCCTCAACTCGGCTCCCAGTTCCGTGACTTCGCGGAAGGTGCGGGTGCCGGGGCCGCCGTGCGGGACCATCGCCGAGTGGAACTTCTCCGCTCCCCCGCGTGACTGGCGCCACTGGAAGAAGAGCGCCGCGTCCGCGCCGTGCGCGAGGGCCTGCCAGGTGTCGTGGCGCATGCGCCCCGGCGGCTTGCGGCCGTTGTGGGAGCGCCAGTTGACGGCGCCCGGGGCCTGCTCCAGGAGCAGCCAGGGCTGTCCGTCGCGCAGGCCGCGCATCACGTCGTACGAGAAGGCGGCGCGATGTGCGGCGTCGGGGTCGTGCGGGTCGGGGTACGAGTCGTAGGAGACGACGTCGAGTTCGCGGGCCCAGGCGAACAGGTCGAGGGTCTTGGCGACGGGCACGAAGTTGGTGGTGACGGGGATGGCGGGGGTGAGGCGGGCGAGGACGGCGCGTTCGGCGCGGTAGCAGGCGAGGAGTTCGTCGGAGGAGAAGCGCTGGTAGTCGAGCTGCTGTGCGGGGTTGCGGAAGGAGGGGGCGGCGCGCGGGGTGTGGATCTCGTCCCAGGCGGCGTACCGCTGCGACCAGAAGTCCGTGGACCAGGCCGAGTTGAGAGCGTCGAGGGTGCCGTAGCGCTCGCGCAGCCAGATGCGGAACGCCTCCGTGGAGACCTCGCAGTGGCAGTGGCGCGAGATGTGGCAGCCGTATTCGTTGTTGATGTGCCAGAGCGCGAGGGCCGGGTGTCCTGCGTAGTGGGTGGCGAGGCGTTCGACGAGGCGGACGGCGTGGGTGCGGTAGACCGGGCTGGAGGGGCACCAGTGCTGGCGGGAGCCGGGGTGCAGGCGGGTGCCGTCGTCGAGGACGGGGAGCGTCTCGGGGTGGCGGCGGGCCAGCCAGGGCGGCGGTGACGCGGTCATGGTGGCGAGGCACACCGCGATGCCCGCGTCCGCGAGTCGGTCCATGTGGGGGTCGAGCCAGCCGAAGTCGTGGGCGCCCGGGGTGGGTTCGGAGGCGGCCCAGCCGAAGATGCCGAGCGTGACGAGGCTGACGCCCGCCGTCTTCATCAACGCGGCGTCCTCGGCGTGGACTTCGGGGGGCCACTGCTCGGGGTTGTAGTCGCCGCCGAAGCCGGGGGCGGGGAGGCGGGTGTGGAGGGGGTGGAGCCGGGCAGGGGGAACAGAGGGACGGGAGGGGCGCATACCGCACTCCCCTTCCCCCGCTCCCCGCGCCCCACGCGCCTCGCCGCGTCCCACGACGTCCCCCGCGCATCCCGGCGTCTCCGGACGTCTCATCCCACGGCGCGTCCCAGCAGGTCACAGCGCCGGGAATCCCATGAGGTCCCTGGGACGGGCGCCGTTCAACCACGGCCTGTGCCCTTCCGTGAATCTGTGTGAGCACCGCAGCCCGGCCGGTGGCAGCCGCCGCTCGGCCGGTGCGGGAAGAGCGGGAAGACCCGCGTCTCACCACACTCGAAGGGGGATCCCATGGACCAGGTCCGTGCCTGGAAGGACCCGTACTACCGGCGGCAGCTGGACGCAGCGGCGCAGTCGGCGCCGGAGAGCCCGGCCGGGGTCGTGTCGCTGAGCGACGACGAGCTCGGGGAGGTCGGGGGCGGCACCACCTGGGGCGCCGTCGTCACGGGCGGCGTCATCGCCGCCTCGCTGGCCCGGTGCTCGCCCGACGGAACCATGTGCGGCAGCTGCAAGTGGGGCTCCGCCGGCTGCTGCTGAGCACTCCGCCACCCATCACCTACCCACGGGAGAGACCGACATGGACGAGATCAGGGCCCTCAAGGACCCGTACTACCGCCGGGCCCAGGGCGAGACGGCCCCGGCGCACCCCTCCGGGGAGGTGGGGCTCACCCCCCTCTCCGAGGACGAGCTGGCCGCGGCCGCCGGGGCGGGCTCGCACGGACTGGCCACCTTCGGCTGCTGCCACCAGCCGGGCACCGGCTGGACGTGGACCACGCCGTCCGTCAGCCCGACGGTCTCGGCGGGCTGCGTCATGACCGTCACCGTGTGCCACTAGCCGCACCGCACCGAAGCGCCGAACGAAGACGGGGGCCGTCCGGCAGGGCCGGGCGGCCCCCCATCGGATCAGACCCAGGGGGAGACGCGATGAGCGAGCAGACGACGACGGCGGGCGACGTGGCCGTGGTCCCGTGGTGGCGGGCCGCGCCCCTCACCGAGCGGGCGTCCTGGACGCGCGCCGGAGACGACGACACCGGGTGGGGGCAGCGGGTCGCGGGAGGCGGGGACGCGGGAGGCGGGGACGCGGGAGGCGGGGACGCGGGAGGCGGGGACGCGGCCGAACGGCACGCCTTCTGGCGTGAGTTGTGGTGGGTGGACCAGCAGCCGGAGACCGTCGCCACCCGCGTGGCGGCCCTGGGTGTGGGCGAGGAGGAGTTCCGGGCACTGCTGGACGAGCCGTCGGGCGCCCCCGTCGCGCCGGACGCCGACCGGCCCGCGTGGCTGCGCCGCATCGAGGCGGCCACCCGCGACGACGCCGGGCGGGCGCACCCGGAGGCCGACCTGGGGCTGCTCGAACCCTTCCGGGCGGTGCTCGTCGACGCCCGGCACCGGCTGCGCCGGGACCTCGCCGCACTGCCCGTACCCCCTCAACTGCGCGCGCTGGACAAGGTGTTGCTCGACACCATGCCGCTGCCGAGG
Organism: Streptomyces odontotermitis; assembly: GCF_050510915.1. Lineage (NCBI taxonomy): Bacteria > Bacillati > Actinomycetota > Actinomycetes > Kitasatosporales > Streptomycetaceae > Streptomyces > Streptomyces odontotermitis. The sequence goes on from NZ_JBNJLS010000001.1 coordinate 969,367, forward strand.
CTGTGGGAGGCCGTGAGCCGGACCCTGGTGCTCGAACTGAACGTGGCCCGCCTCGAGGGGCGGCTCACCGGCGACACCCCCGAGGAGCGGTTCGCCGCCTTCGTGGAGCTGCTGCGCACCGACGAGGTGCGGCAGGCGCTGTGGACGGAGTACCCGGTGCTGCTGCGGTACGTGACGGAGCTGTGCGAGCAATGGGTGGCGCGGGCCGGGGAGTTCGGGCGGCGGCTCGCGGGCGACTGGGGGCGACTGCGGGAGGCGGGGCTGCTGCCCGCGGAGCCGGGGGCGCTGACCGAGGTGTCCTTCGGGGCGGGGGACGTGCACCGGGACGGGCAGAGCGTGGCCCTGCTGCGCTTCGAGGACGCCCGGCTCGTGTACAAGCCGCGCTCGCTCCGCGCCGACCTCGCGTACAACGGACTGCTCGGCTGGTTCAACGCGCAGGGGCCGCGGCACGCCCTGCGCACCGTGCGCGTCCTCGACCGGGACGAGGGTGGTGCCGACGGCTACGGCTGGGCCGAGTTCGTGGCGTCGGCCCCCTGCGCCGACCGCGGCGAGGTGCGGGCCTTCTACTGGCGGATGGGCGCCCAACTCGCCCTGCTGTACGCCCTGCACGCCACCGACATGCACTTCGAGAACGTCATCGCGTCCGGGCCGCACCCGGTCGTGGTGGACCTGGAGGCGCTCTTCCACACCGTCGTCTCGGAGGCCGTGCGCACCCAGCGGGAGCAGGACTGGCGGGATCCCGCACAGTCCTTCCTGGAGACCTCCGTGGCGCTGACCGGGCTGCTGCCCGGCCACATGCTGTACCGCGACGAGGACGACCGGGTGCAGCGCACCGACATGAGCGGCATCGGCGGCGAGGCGGGCCAGCTGACCCCCGCCGAGGTGCCGGGCTGGGTGGGCATCGGCACCGACGAGATGCGCCTGGTCAAGCAGCGGCAGCCGATGGAGGGCTTCGGCAACGCGCCCCGGCTCGGCGATGCGCCCGTCAACGCCCGCGACCACCGGGCCGACGTGGTCGCGGGCTTCCGCGACGCCTACCGGATCCTCCTTGCGGGACGCGCCGAACTCCTCGCCCCCGAGGGCGTGTTGGCGGGCTTCGCGGACGCCCCGTTCCGGGTCATCTTCCGGGCCACCCGGCTCTACGGGCAGCTGCTCACCGAGAGCCTGCACCCGGACTTCCTGCGGGACGCGCGGGACCGGGACGTCTGTCTGGACCGGCTGTGGGGCGGGCTCGCCGAGCAGCCGGGGCGGGGCCGGATCATCCAGTCCGAGATCGCCCAGCTGCTGCGGGGCAACGTGCCGCTCTTCGACTTCGTGGCCGCGGAGCGCGCGGTGCGGCTCGGCGACGGCTCGCGGGTCGAGGACTTCTTCGACGAGGCGCCGTACGAGCGGGTGGCCCGGCGCGTCGCGGGGCTCGGCGAGCGCGACCTGGAGCAGCAGGTCCGCGTCATCGAAAGCTCTTATCTGTCCCAGGAGATGGCGCTCACCGAGGCGCGCTGGCCGGGCTGGTCGCGGCGGGCCGCGCGGGACGAGGTGCGCCCCGGGCAGCTGGTCGCCGCGGCCGCGGAGATCGGCGACCGGCTCCTCGCCGACGCGATCGGCGACGGCACCCGGGACGGCTGGCTCAGCCTCAACCTCCTGGACGAGCGGATCTGGACCCTGGGCACGACCGGCATGGACCTGTACGGGGGGCTGCCGGGCATCGGGCTCTTCCTGGGCCAGCTGGGGCAGGCGGCGGGCCACGCGGGGGCGGCGCGGGCGGCGGAGCGGGCCGCCGACGAGCTGACGCGCCGGCTCACCTCGCTCCTCGACGACACGGCCGCCCCCACCGGCCCCGACAACTCCACCGGCTCCGCCCACTCCACCGGCCCCGACGATCTCGAACGGAACGACCCCGACCACGAGTTGACCAACGTCGGGGCGGGCGGGCCGCTGTCGGGCCCCCTCTACTTCCTGTCCGCGCTCACCGCGCTGACCGGCGAGGACCGGTGGCGCCCCACCATCGACCGGATCATCGCGCTGCTCCCCCGGCGCAGCACCACGGACCCCCACCTCGACGTGGTGAACGGCTCGGCGGGCGCGGTCCTCACCCTTCTCGCCGCGCACGAGTCGCTCGGCGACCCGGCGGCGCTCACGGCCGCCACGCAGGTCGCGGAGCGGCTCCTGACCACACAAGTCCCCTCGCCCGAGGGCCACTTGGCGTGGCCGTCCAAGCTCGGCGCGAGCGGCCGCCCGCTGGCGGGCTTCTCGCACGGTGCCGCGGGCGGCGCCCTCGCCCTCATGGCCCTGAACTCGGCTGCCCCGGACGCCCGTTACGGGCAGGCCGCGGCGCGGGCGCTCCGCTTCGAGCAGACCCTGTTCGACCCGGTCGCCGGGAACTGGCGCGACGTCCGCGACGTCGCGGTCGGCGGGCGCGGCGAGGGCACCTTCATGAACGCCTGGTGCCACGGCGCCCCCGGCATCGGCCTCTCCCGCCTCGCCCTGCTCCGCCACGGCGGCGTCCCCGGCATCCCGGACGCGGACCTGCGCGCCCAGCTGAACCGGGCGGTCTCGACGACGCTGGCCGCGGGCCTGGAGGGCGACACCCTGACGGGCGTGGGCAACCACAGCCTGTGCCACGGCGACCTGGGCAACCTCGAACTGGTCCGCGCGTACGCGGAGTTCACGGGAGACACGGACCTGTCGGCCCAGGTCCGCCGCACCCTGCGCACACTCCTCGACGCCGCAGGGACGGGGGGCGGCTGGCTGTGCGGGGTCCCCTTGGGCGCCCCGACTCCGGGCCTCATGACCGGCCTTGCCGGAATCGGCCACGCGCTCCTCAGGGCGGCGAACCCTGAGCGGACCGGCTCGGTGCTGCTGTTCGAGGGGGCACGGCCGTGAAGGGCGTCTTCCGCCCCGAGAGCGTCGCTGCGTACCGGGCTCGGCCGCGCAGGGGCGGCCACGTGGGCGGCGGCATGGGCGGCGGCGTGGTCGCGGTCCCGGAGCGCGGCGAGAGCCATGAGAGCTGGGACTCCAGCGGGAGCTCGGGCGCGAGCGAACACACGTATGCGCTCCGGCGCAGACAGAGCCCGGCCCCTCACGAGGGCGTGAGCCCCCGCTCGCAGGCCCGCTCCACGAGTGGCGCCGCCATCCCCGTCCCCCTCCCGCGCCTTCCCCTCCTCATCGCCCTCCTCGTCACCCTCGCCTCCGCCGTCGCCCTCACCTGCATCCGCGTCGACACCACCACCCAGGCCAGCGTCGTCCCCGGCACGGCCCTCGGTGACGGTCGGGCGCGGCACCTCCGGCTTCTCGTGCCCACCGGGCTCCACCCGGCCACCGGTCAGCACGTCGACGTCGGGAAGCCGGGGCACTGGCGGGGCGCCGTGCTGCGCGTCGAGGAGGAGGCGAAGGTGCCCGAGGGGTTCCGGCTCGTGGAGGCCGTCGGGGTCCGGCCGCGGGACCGCGTGGGCGAGGCGCGCGGGAGGGAGCCCGGCACCGTCTCCGTCCGCACCGGCAGCCGCCCCGTCGCCGCCGCCTTGGCCGACCGCATCCTGCCGTAGCCGCACCTGCGAGAACCACGAACCACGACACAGAGACCTGACCCGCGTACCGCCAAGGGGCCCACGTACCCCAAGGGACCCACGTACCGCCAAGGGGGAGAACGACGTGCCGCTGCGCACCAAGCGCGTCCGCTACCAGCCGCAGACGTCGGCGACGGAGTGCGGCGCCGCCTGTCTGGCCATGATCCTCAGCTACTTCGGCTGCCGCACCGCCGTGCGGGACCTCCGCGAACGGCTCGGCATCGGCCGCGACGGCGCCACCGCGCTCGCCCTCGCGCGGGCCGCGCGCGAGTACGGGCTCGCCGTGTCCGCCGTGCGCTGCGAGCCCTGGCAGCTGCCCCGCCTCGCGCTGCCCGCGATCGTGCACTGGGGGTTCCAGCACTTCGTGATCCTCGAGGAGATCTCGCAGACGTCCGCCACGATCATGGATCCGGCGGGTGGGCGCAGGACCGTCGGCATGGATGAGTTCTCACGGGAGTTCACCGGCGTCGTGCTCACCTTCGAGCCGACCCCGACGCTGGCCAGGAGCGGACGCGAGCAGCAGGGAATCGTCCGCTTCCTGGGGCGCTATCTGCCGCGCAGGCTGGGGATGTTCGGGGCCATCGCCGCCTTCTCGCTCCTGCTCACCCTCATCGGGCTGCTGCCCGCAGGGCTCACCTCGTACGTCGTCGACACCCTCATCCCCAGCGGGTCCGCCTCCGCGCTGCCCGTGGTCTCGCTGAGTGTGGGGCTGCTCGTGCTCAGCATGCTCGTCGTCACGTACGGGCGGTCCGTGATGCTGCTCTATCTGCAGACCGTCATCGACATCCGGCTGATGAGCAATTTTCTGGGCCATCTGCTGCGGCTGCCCTTCAGCTACTTCCAACTGCGCACCAGCGGTGACCTGTTGCTCCGCCTCAGCAGCAACGCCATCATCCGCGACCTCGTCACCAGCCAGGCCATCGCGCTCCTCCTCGACCTGGCCAGCTCGGTCCTCTACCTGGGCCTGCTGTTCAGCATCGCCCCCGACTACGCCGGTGTGATCCTCGCCTTCGCCGTCGTGCAGCTCGGCACGGTCGTCGTCACCACCCGGCGCGCCGCCGACCTCAGCCAGCGCGAGCTCGGCGCCATGTCGGAGGCGCAGAGCTACATGGTCGAGTCGATCGTGGGGGTCGAATCGCTGAAGGCGTCCGGGGCCGAAGGGCATGTGTACGAGCGGTGGGAGCGGCTCTTCGGGAGTCAGGTGGACGCCGCCCGGCGCCGCAAGGCCCTCGACAACGTCGTGGACGCCGTCGTGCAGACGCTGCGCACCGCGATGACGCTCGGCCTGTCCCTGTACGGGGCGTGGTGCGTCCTGGACGGGCGGATGTCGCTCGGCACGATGCTCGCCCTGAACGCGATCGGCGGCAGCCTCATCGTGCCGATGAACAACCTCGCCAACACGGCCCGCCAGATGCAGACGGTCGGCGTGCACGTGGCCCGCCTCAAGGACGTCCTCGACGAGGAGCCCGAGCAGGACGACGCGACGCCGCGCAGGCAGTTCACCCTGCGCGGCGCCGTCGAGCTCGACCGGGTCTCGTACGCGTACGGCAAGGGCGGGCCCCCGGCCGTGCGGGACGTCTCGGTCTCCTGCCCGCCCGGGTCCCTGATCGCGGTGGTCGGCGCGACCGGCTCGGGCAAGAGCACCCTGTCGCGGCTGCTGCTCGGCCTCTACCAGCCGTCGTCGGGGCGGGTGCTGTACGACGGCGTGGACCTGGCCGAGGCGGACGTGGCGGCGGTGCGGCGGCAGTGCGGGGTGGTCGTGCAGGACGTCGCCGTGTTCAGCGGGTCGATCCTCGACAACATCACGCTGGCCGCCCCGGACGCGCCGCTCGACGAGGTCGTCGAGGCGGCCCGGATCGCCTGTCTGCACGACGACGTCATGCGGATGCCCATGAAGTACGAGACCTATCTCGCCGAGGGCGGCATGGGGCTCTCCGGCGGGCAGAAGCAGCGCCTCGCCCTCGCCCGCGCCGTCGTGGCCCGGCCCGCGCTGCTCCTGCTCGACGAGGCGACCAGCCATCTGGACGCCCGCACCGAGGCCGAAGTGCACCTGAAGCTCAGCGAGTTGCGGTGCACGCGGGTCGTGATCGCGCACCGGCTCTCCACCGTACGCTCCGCCGACCTCATCCTCGTCATGGACCAGGGGGAGGTCGTCGAGCGCGGCACGCACGAGGAGCTGCTGCGGCTGCGGGGCGCCTACGCGAAGCTCGTCGCGGCGCAGACCGGGGGTGAACGGGGCGTCGCACAGGGCGGGTTCGGGCCCGCGCCCGCCATGGACACCCTCCAGATCTCCGTGCCGAACCCGCAGTCCGTGATCCTCGCCGCGGCCCGCGCGGGCCACCACCTGGAGGCCGCCGCGCTGGCCGCCGCCCACCAGCAGGAGGCGTACCGGCACGCCGGGCCCGGCTCCCCCGAGGTCACCCACTGGGTGGAGGTGCGGGCCGACCTGGCGCGGCTCGCCGGGGACGCGGAGCGGGCCTGCCGGCTGTGGATGTCGGCCGCGGACGCCCGTCTGGAGCGGCTCGCACACCCGGAGAAGCACCCGGCGAAACACCGGGAGACCTCCGACCAATCCGGCGGAACCGAGAAGGTCGAGGAGGCCGTGGACCGCGCGCACCGCGAGTGGCGGCGGGTGACCGACCCGAAGGTGGCGCACGCCCTCGCCGCGGACCTGCTCGATCTGCGGGCCCGGGTGCCGGGCGGCCGACCCGCCGCACCGCCGCGGCCACGGGTCGAGGCACTGGCCAACCCCCGTGCAGAAAGGCCGTGTTCGACACCTTGACCTGCCCCTGCGGCCCTCCTATCGTCGCCACGCTCCCACGACGTAGGACGTGGGATCTCTACAGAGTCCCAGAGTCCCGGGGTTCCCCTCACCCCACTCCTTCATGGAGGCACCGTGAGCGACACCGACCGGCGTTCCTTCCTCAAGCACACCGGCGCCCTCGGCGCCGCCGCCGCCCTCACCTCGACCCTGTCCGCCTGCTCGTCCGGGCCGGAGTCCACCAGCGACACCGGCGGCAAGGACTCGGAGGGCAGCCTGACCGCCGTCATCGGCTATGGGAACGACGGGAGTTGGGACCCGACGATGACGGCGTCCGCCTTCGCGATGGCGGGCAACGAGCACATCTACGAGGGGCTGCTCGGGACGGACCCCATCAGCCGCGAGCCCTATCCCGCGCTCGCCACCGCGCTGCCCGCCGACCCGAAGGCCACCACCTGGAAGTTCCAGCTGCGCGCGGGCGCCACGTGGCACGACGGCAAGCCGGTGACCGCCGACGACGTCGTCTTCGTCTTCGAGCGGATCCTCGACCCGAAGACGCAGACGCTCGCCAAGGGCTTCTTCGAGAGCTGGCTGAAGGGCGTCAAGAAGGTCGACGCACAGAACGTGGAGCTGCAGCTCAAGTTCCCCTTCCCGGACGGCGTCGCGCGGCTCACCCTCGCCAAGATCATGCCGAAGCACGTCTTCTCCAAGCCCGGCGCCTGGGACGAGGCGACGAAGGGCAAGGCGGTCGGCTCGGGCCCGTACCGGCAGACCGCGCACCACCCGAAGTCCAACACCACCTTCGAGGCGTTCGCGGACTACAACGGCCCGCGCAAGGCCGCGTTCAAGAAGATGAACTGGCTGACGATCGTGGAGGCCGCGCCCCGCGTCGCCAAGATCTCCGGCGGCAGCGCCGAGGCGGAGATCTCCGACAACATCCCGTACGCCAACATCGAGCAGCTCAAGAAGGGCGGCCTGACGGTCGAGGGCGGGGCCGGGATGAACAACCTCTTCCTGCTCTTCCAGACGAAGCACAAGCCCTTCGACGACGTGCGCGTGCGCCAGGCGCTGCACTACGCCATCGACACGGAGAAGATGATCCAGATCGCCCTGCGCGGCCACGGCAAGGCGTCCACGTCCTTCCTCAACGAGGGCAACCCCACGTACCGGCCGGCGAAGACGGTGTACGCGTACGACCCGGAGAAGGCGAAGAAGCTCCTGAAGGCCGCCGGGGTGAGCGGACTGAAGATCAACATCATGGCCGTGAACGTGAGTTGGATCTCGGACTGCCTGCCCACCATCAAGGAGGGCTGGGACAAGATCGGCGTGGAGACGACCCTGGACTCGCAGGAGACCACCGCCGTCTTCACCAAGCTCGACCAGAAGAAGGACTTCCAGGTCGTCGCGGCCGCCTCGAACCCGAACCAGTTCGGCATCGACGCCGACCTGATCATGCACTACAACTACGGGCCCGAGAACATCTGGATGGGCTACGCCCGCTGGGCCGAGACCGCCACCGCCAAGCACCTCTTCAAGCTGATGGACCAGGCCACCAAGGAGCCGGACGCCACGAAGAAGAAGCAGATGATCCAGGACTACATCGACATCGTCGCCGAGGAGGCGGTCCTCTACCCGGTCGTCCACAACGAACTCATGACGGCCTGGGACCCGAAGAAGATCACCGGGGTGCGGGCCCAGCCCTATCCCGGCATCAACCTCCTCCAGGCGAAGCGGGCCTAGGGCAAGGACGCCTCACGTGACCGCGATCATCCGCATCCTCGCCCGGCGCGTCCTGCTGCTCGTCCCGCTCCTGCTCGGCATCGTCCTGTTCGTCTTCCTCGTGATGCGGTTCTCGGACGTCGACCCGGCGTCCGCGTTCTTCCAGGGCGCCAACCCGACGCCCGCGCAGCTGCACCAATTCCGGGAAGACAACGGCCTGTTGGATCCACTGCCCGTGCGCTACGTCCACTTCCTGGGGGACCTGACCCACGGCGACATGGGCATCAGCGTCCTGACCCGCTCCCCCGTCGTCGACCAGATCACCACGGCCCTGCCGCTCACCGTGCAGCTCACCTTCCTGGGGCTCGGCATCGCCGTGGTGCTCTCCCTGGCCGGCGGCATCACGGCGGCCATCTACCGGGACCGGCTGCCCGACCAGCTGATCCGCGTCGTCTCCCTGACCGGGGTTGCGGCGCCCGGCTTCTGGCTGGCGCTGCTGATGATCCAGTACCTGGCCGTGGAGCTCGGCTGGTTCCCGACGGGCGGCTACATCAACCCCGGCGACTCCTTCACCGGCTGGCTCAAGTCCATGACCCTGCCCGCCTTCGCGCTGTCCCTGCCGGTGGCCGCGCAGCTCACCCGCATCATCCGCACCGCCGTCGTCGAGGAGCTCGACAAGGACTACGTGCGCACGGCGATCGGCAACGGACTGCCGCCGGTCGTCGTGGTGGGCCGCAACGTGCTGCGCAACGCCCTCATCAACCCGCTCACCGTGCTCGGCCTGCGCGTGGGCTATCTGCTCGGCGGCGCCGTCGTCATCGAGACGATCTTCTCGCTGCCCGGCATGGGGAAGCTGATGATCGAGGCCGTCAAGAACGGTGACCCCGCCGTCGTGCAGGGCGTCGTCATCACCACGGCGGTCGGCTTCGTGGTCGTCAACCTCGTCATCGACATCCTGTACCTGCTGGTCAATCCGCGCCTGAGGGGGACGGCCTGATGATGACCTCGCGCGCGGCCCGCACCGCGAAACTGGCCCGCCCCGGCATCCGCCTGCGCTCCCTGCGGCGCCTGCCGGTCCTCTCCCGCATCGCCCTCGGCGTCATCACGACGGTCGTCCTGGTCGCCCTCTTCGCCCCCCTCATCGCCCCGCACGACCCGCTCGACCAGGCCCCCATGGTCGACGGCACCGGGCACCCCTCCAGTGAGCACTGGATGGGCCAGGACAGCCTGGGCCGCGACATCCTCAGCCGCCTCATGTACGGGGCGCGCTGGTCGCTCGCGATCGGGCTCGGCGCGACGCTGCTCGCGCTCGCGGTGGGCGCGCTCATCGGCGCGGTCGCGGCGACCTCCCGCAAGGCCGTCGACGAGACGCTGATGCGCTGCCTGGACGTCGTCATGGCGTTCCCCGGGATCGCGCTCGCCGCCGTCCTCGTGGCCGTGTTCGGCGGCGGCATCACCGTCCTGATCTGTGCCATCGCGTTCCTGTTCACGCCGCCGATCGCCCGCGTCGTGCGCGCCAACGTCCTGGACCAGTACGGCGAGGACTACGTGGTCGCGGAGCGCGTCATCGGCGCCCGCACCCCGCACGTCCTCGTCCGGCACGTCGCCGTCAACTGCGCGGCGCCCATCCTGGTGTTCTGCACGGTGCAGGTCGCCGAGGCCATCGTCTTCGAGGCGTCGCTGTCCTTCATCGGCGCGGGCGTGCGGCCCCCCGACCCGTCCTGGGGCAGCGTCATCGCCGACGGCAAGAACATGGTGCTGATCGGCGGCTGGTGGGCGACGGTCTTCCCCGGCCTCCTCATGCTGATCACAGTCCTGTCCCTGAACGTCCTCTCCGAGGGCGTCTCGGACGCCTGGGCCGCCCCCGCCGCCCGCGACGTCACCGGCGCCCGCCGCGACGACCGCCTGGAGGCCCCCGAGCCCGGCTCCGGCAAGGTCCTCGAACTCCCGGGTCTCACCGAGGCCGGGGAGCGCCTCCGCTCCCGCGCCCGCCCCCTCCCCGAGGGCGAACCGGTCCTCTCCGTACGGGACTTGGCGATCGGCTTCGACGCCCGGCACGGCGGCGTGGACATCGTCGACGGCATCAGCTTCGACGTCCGCCCCGGCGAAGTCCTCGGCCTGGTCGGCGAGTCGGGCTGCGGCAAGTCCCTCACGGCGCTCACGGTCATGGGCCTGGAGCCGAAGGGCGCCCGCATCCGGGGCCGTGTCACCTTCGGCGGCAGGGAGCTCATCGGCCTCCCGATGCGCACCCGCCGCCGCCTCCTCGGCCACGACATGGCGATGATCTACCAGGACGCCCTGTCGTCCCTCAACCCGGCGATGACGGTACGGGCCCAGCTCAAGCAGGTCGTACGGAGGGGTGGGCGGCGGACCTCCGTCGAGCTCCTCGAACTCGTCGGCCTGGACCCGGACCGCACCCTGCGCAGCTATCCGCACGAGCTCTCCGGCGGCCAGCGCCAGCGCGTCCTGATCGCCATGGCCCTGTCCCGCGACCCGAAGCTGATCGTCGCCGACGAGCCCACCACGGCCCTCGACGTCACGGTCCAGGCCCAGGTCATCCAGCTCCTGCTCCGCCTCCGCGAGGAGCTGGGCTTCGCGCTGATCCTCGTCTCGCACGACCTGGCCCTCGTCGCGGACGTCACCGACCGGGTGGTGGTGATGTACGGCGGCCAGATCGTCGAGACGGGCGTGACCGCCGACCTGGTGGAGCACCCCACCCACCACTACACGCGCGGCCTGCTCGGCTCCGTGCTCTCCCTGGAGTCGGCGGCAGAACGCCTGACGCAGATCAAGGGGGTCGTGCCGTCGCCGGCTGACTTCCCCCAGGGCTGCCGGTTCGCGGACCGCTGCCCGCTCGCGAGCGAGGTGTGCCGCACGACGGCGCCCGAACTCCTCGGCGGGACGCGGCACTCGACGGCCTGCCACCATCCGGCACCGGTCGGCGAGGTGCCCGCGCCCCGGGGAAGCGAGGCAGTGAAGTGACCTCTCCAAGTGAAGTGACCGCCCCACTCGTCGAGTTGAACGACGCGCACGTGGTGCACAAGGCGCGCACCGGCGGCCTGTTCTCCCGCGACCGCGTGTACGCCCTGACCGGCGCCGACCTCACCATCGCGCCCGGCGAGACCCTCGGCGTCGTGGGCGAGTCGGGCTGCGGCAAGTCGACCCTCGCGAGGGTCCTCGTGGGGATCCAGCCCCCGTCGGCGGGCACGGTGGCGTTCCGGGGCCAGGACCTGTGGACGATGACGCCGGCGCAGCGCCGCGAGACGATCGGCCGCAACACCGGCATGATCTTCCAGGACCCCTCGACGGCCCTGAACCGCAGGCTCACGGTGCACCAGATCCTCCGCGACCCGCTGGACGTCCACCACCACGGCAAGGGCGCCCAACGCGACGCCCGGGTACGTGAGTTGATGTCGCTGGTCGGACTCCCGAAGGCCCTCGCCGACGGGCTGCCCGGCCAGCTCTCGGGCGGCCAGCGCCAGCGCGTGGCGATCGCCCGCGCGCTCGCCCTGGAGCCGTCCCTGGTGGTGGCGGACGAGCCGACGAGTGCGCTCGACGTGTCGGTCCGCGCCCAGATCCTCAACCTCCTCCTCGACCTGAAGGAGCGCCTCGGGCTCGCCCTGGTCTTCGTGTCCCACGACATCCAGACGGTGCGGCGGATGAGCGACCGCGTCATCACGATGTACCTGGGCCGCATCGTGGAGGAGTCCCCGGCGGCGGAGATCCTGGACCGCGCCCGCCACCCCTACACCCGGGCCCTGTTCTCCGCGACCCCCGGCCTCCTCGACCCCATCGACCCGATCCCCCTGATCGGCCCGGTCCCGTCCGCGACGCACCCGCCCACCGGCTGCCCGTTCCGCACCCGCTGCTGGAAGGCGGACGAGGTGTGCGCCACCGCGATGCCGGACCCCGAACCTTCCGGCCCCACCCACTCGTTCCGCTGTCACCACCCCGTGGGCGACGGCCAGCCGACCCACGACCTCGTCGCCCAGGCCGCCGCCACGGCCACGACCGACGCACGCACATCCAGGGAGCCTTCATGACGCTTGCCTCGCCGCTCACCGGTGTCATTCCGCCCGTCTGCACCCCCCTGACACCGGAAGGCGAGGTGGACACGGCGTCACTGACATCCCTCACCGACCACCTCGTCACCGCCGGGGTGGACGCCCTGTTCGTCCTCGGCTCCTCCTCGGAGGCGGCGTACCTCACGGACGCCCACCGCAGGACGGTGGTGGAGACGGTGACCGGCCATGTGGCGGGCCGGCTCCCGGTCCTGGCAGGCGTGATCGACATGACGACGCCCCGGGTCCTGGAGCACGTGCGGGCGGTCACGGCGGCGGGCGCGGACGCGGTGGTCGCGACGGCCCCCTTCTACACGCGCACGCACCCGGCGGAGATCGAGCGCCACTTCCGGCTGCTCGCCGAGCGGGCGACGACACCGGTCTTCGCCTACGACCAACCGACGTCCGTCCCCCTCAAGCTCTCCCCCGACCTGGTGCTCACCCTCGCCCGCGACGGCGTCCTCGCCGGCCTCAAGGACTCCAGCGGCGACGAGGGTTCGTTCCGCGAGGTCCTCATCAACTCCCGTACGCTGCCCGGCTTCAGCGTCCTGACGGGCTCGGAGCTGACGGTGGACGCGGCCCTCGCGATGGGCGCCGACGGCGTGGTCCCCGGCCTCGGCAACGTCGACCCCGAGGGCTACGTACGCCTGTACCGGGCCTGCCGCGCGGGCGACTGGGAGCGGGCGCGGGCGGAACAGGAGCGCCTGTGCCGCCTGTTCGGGATGGTGCGGGCAGGAGACCCGTCCCGCATGGGCGGCAGCTCATCGGCCCTCGGCGCGTTCAAGGCGGCGCTGCACCTGCGGGGCGTGATCGCCTGCCCGGTCACGGCGGAGCCGCAGGTGCCGTTGTCGGCGGCGGAGGTCGAGCGGGTGGGGAAGTTCCTGGCGGGGGCCGGGTTGTTGTGAGTTCAACCCCTGGGTGGACAACCGCTCCGCGTACCGCGCAGGTTTACCACCGTTTCCCACCCTGGGGTTGACGGCCGAGCGGTGACCGGATCCGTACCTTCGTCCCTGGTACGGCGGACGATCCGCCGGGCCCGCGGCCGACCACCGCGGGCACGCCACACCACAGGGGGAACCTCATGGGCACCAGATCACGCCTGGCTCCGATCGCCATGACCGGGGTCCTTCTCGGCGGCGGCCTCGCCGCCGCCACGGCCACCGCCGCGAGCGCCGACGCCCCTCAGGCCAAGGTCGCCGCGCAGTCCTGCTACGGCGGGGCGAAGAACTACAAGTCCACGCGCGACATGTGGCCGAGCGTCACCGGCTACGTCAAGTTCAGCGGCCGATGCGGCGACATCAACGTCAAGCCCAACGCCAACGTCAAGGTCGCCGTGTGCTGGCAGCGGACCGGCAAGTGCCAGGACCACTGGACCTACGCCAAGAAGGGCAGGTGGGCCGTGGTCGCCACCAACGTGCGGCGCGGCGCCGGCTTCCAGCTGATCTTCTGGAACAACAGCACCGGCAAAGTCGCCTACTGACCTCGGGGGAAACTCATGCACGTACGCACACGTCTTGTTCCGTTCGCCCTGACCGGCGTTCTGCTCAGCGGCGGGCTCGCGGCCTTCGCGGCGACGTCCGCGGCGGCCGATGCCCCGAAGGCATCCATCCAGAGCTGCTACGGCGGGGCGGAGAAGTACATCGCCAACTCCCGCGGCGGCAGCGACGCCTACTGGCCGAAGGACAGCTTCCGCCGGGTCACCGGTCACTGCAACGACATCAACGTCAAGGTCAACTACGACCGGAAGTTCGTCGTCTGCTGGAAGGGCCACTCGTGCCCGACCACCTGGAAGCAGGGCAAGAAGGGCCGCTACGTGGTCGGCGCCCACATCAACGGGCGCAAGGACTTCTACCTGAAGTTCCGGGGCACGAACCGGGGCACCGGCAAGGTCGCCTACTGACCGGGGAGGTCACCCATGCGCACCCACGCACGCGTGCTCCCGCTCACCCTGACCGGCGTGCTGCTCGGCGGAGCCCTGGCCGCGGTGGCGGCGGCGCCCGCCGGGGCCGGCGCGGGCGTCCGGCCGGACGCGGGGGTTCAGTCCTGTTACGGCAGCGCGCAGAAGTACACGGCCGTCGGCTATCCGTCCCTCAACACGGCCATCTGGCCGGACGGCCGCTGGGCGACCACCACTTCGAAGTGCGCCGACATCAACGTCAAGACCAACTACACGCGCAATGTACGGGTCTGCTGGGAGACCGGGGCCTGCACCGGCTTCACCCTGGCCAGGGAGGGCAAGTGGACCGTCGCCGCCCCCAGGGTTCCCAACGGCACGCGATTCCGGCTCTACTTCAGGGGCGCCAACAACGGCACCGGCAAGGTCGCCTACTGACCCCTCGGAGCTGACCTCCCGCAGCTGGCCCCTCACAGCTGACCCGCCCGCACCAGGCCCGACTCGTAGGCCGCAATGACGAGTTGGGCCCGGTCGCGGGCGCCCAGCTTGCCCATGATGCGGCTCACGTGGGTCTTCGAGGTCAGCGGGGACAGGCCCAACTGGTCGGCGATCTCCGTGTTGTTGAGGCCGCGGCCGACCAGCATCAGGACCTGTCGCTCGCGGTCCGAGAGGCCGTCGGGGCCGCCCGCGAGGTCCGCCGCCGCCTCCGGGTCGGGAGAGCGCAGCACCCGGGCTATCAGACGTGAGGTCGGGCCCGGCGAGAGCAGGGACTCGCCCGCCGCCACCGTGCGGATCGCGTCGAGGAGTTCGGCGGGCTTGATGTCCTTCACGAGGAAGCCGGAGGCCCCGGCCCGCAGGCCCTCCACCACGTGCTCGTCCGTGTCGTACGTCGTCAGGATCAGCACCTTCACACCCGCCAGGTCCTCGTCCGCGGCGAGCAGCCGCGTCGCCTCGATCCCGTCGAGGTCGGGCATGCGGATGTCCATCACGATCAGGTCGGCCCGCTCGGTACGGGCCAGCTCCAGCGCCTCCCGGCCCGTGCCCGCCTGCGCGACCACCTCCATGTCGGGCGCGGACTCGACGAGCATCGCGAACGACGCCCGTACGAGGGTCTGGTCGTCGGCGAGCAGTACGCGGATCGTCATGCGGCTCCTCCGGGCCCGGCGGCTGCGACGGCGGCCCCCGCGGCCACGAGCGGCAGCACCGCCGACACCATGAAACCGCCCTCCTCGCGCGGCCCCGCCTCCAGGGTCCCGCCCACGCTGCGGGCCCGCTCCCGCATCCCGAGCAGCCCGAACCCGGGCGTGTGGGACGGGTCCTGGACCGTGCGCCCGTCGTCGCAGACCGTGACCCGCAGCACGCCGCCCCCGGCCCCCGCACCCTCCGCCCCCGCGTCCGCGTGCTCGGTGCGCAGGCCGACGCGGATGGTGAGCCCGGGGCCGCCCGCGTGCCGTACGGCGTTGGTGAGGGCCTCCTGCACGATGCGGTACGCGGCGACGCCCACGGCGGGCGGCGTCGCGCACTCCTGGACGTCGACCTCCACCGCGGCGCCCGCCGTGCGCGCCGACTCCGCGAGGTCGGCTATGCCGTCGAGGCCGGGGAGAGGTCCGCGTGACTCGTCGGCGGCGGCCGCGCCCCCGTGCACGTCGCCGTCCGTGCCCGACCTCAACACCTCCAGCGTGGCCCGGAGTTCGCCGCGCGCCGTGCGGCAGGTCTCCGAGATGTCCTCCAGGGCCTTGGCGACGGCCGCCCGGTCGAGCCGGTCCGGGTCGGCGGCCAGGACGTGCGCGGCGACCGACGTCTGCACGCCGACGAGCGTGATGCTGTGCGCGAGCAGGTCGTGCAGATCGCGGGCCACCCGCAGCCGCTCCTCCGCGACCCGCCGCCTGGCCTCCTCCTCCCGCGTCCGCTCGGCCCGTTCGGCCCGCTCGACGACCGACGCCACGTACTGCCGGTGCACGCGCACGTACACGCCGAGGATCAGGAACGACACGATCCAGCCGGTGATCCGCAGCGCCTCCCGGCCCTCGGCGATGCCCTGCCCGAACTTCACGCCCAGCATCACGCCGATGACGCCCGCGCCGACCACCACGGTGCGCAGCGGCCGCCCCGACATGGCCACCGTGAACAGGGCGAGCATCGAAGCCGCCATGGGTGCGTTGTGGTTGTAGTTCAGCGCGTGGTACGGGGCGACGAAGGCGGCCAGGGCGACGAAGGCGCCGAGGGGGGCGCGGCGCCGGAAGACCAGCGGCACGTGGAGGGCGAGCAGCAGGGTCCAGCCGACCGCGTCGGGCGCCCGGCTGTCGCCCCCGCCGCCCCGCAGGCCGATGAACACGGCGCAGGCGGCGCAGACCAGGGCGAACAGCGCGTCGACGCGCAGCGTGCGGGCCACACCCGCCCGTACGTCACGGGGGCCGGGCGGTCCGAGCAGGCGGGGCAGGGCTATACGCATGAGGTCCACCGGTTCATCTTGGGGCAGGAAGGCGCCCCTCCGGCAGGGAGGGGCGCCAAGCGCCGTGCATCGGCCGTCAGGGCGCGCGGGCGAGTTCCGGCTCCCGCTCGGTCGGCTCCGGCGGACGGGGCGCCTTCGACAGCGGCCCCGGCCACCACACCTTCCGGCCGAGCAGCAGGCTCGCCGAGGTCACCAGGTACGTACGGACGAGGAAGGTGTCCAGGAGCACCCCGACCGCGATCACGAAGCCCAGCTCGACCATCTGCACCAGCGGCATGTTGATGAGCACCCCGAAGGTCGCGGCGAGCACGAGCCCCGCCGAGGCGATCACGGAGCCCGTCGTCCGCAGCGCCGTGAGGGCGGCGGCCTCCGGTTCGGCGCCCGCGAGGGACTCCTCGCGCATCCGGTGCATCAGGAAGATCCCGTAGTCGACGCCGAGCGCGACGAGGAAGACGAAGGAGAGCAGCCCGAGTCCCGGGTCCGTCCCGTCGAAGCCGAACAGCGGCCCGAAGACGAGCCCGCCGATGCCGAGCGAGGCCCCCCACACCGCGATCACGGCGACGAGCAGCAGGAGGGGTGCGACGAGGCTGCGCAGCAGCGCGATCAGGATGAGCAGGATGGCCGCGAGGACGAGCGGCACGACGACGGTCCGGTCCCGGGCGTTGGTGTCCTTGAGGTCGAGCTGCTCGGCGCTGGACCCGCCGACGAGGGAGTCCTTGCCGTCGAGCCGGTCGCGCAGGTCCTCGATGGTGCGCGTCTCGGCGGCGGACTGCGGTGCGCCCTTGGCGACGACGCTGATCTCGGTCCAGCCCCCGCCGCTGCGCCCGCGCTCGGCCCCGACGACCCCCCGCACATCCCGGACGTCCCCAAGTACCGCGTCGGCGGTGCCCGTCGGGGCGAGGACGGTGAGGGGCTGGGTTCCCCGCTCGGGGAAGGCTTCGGCGAGCTGCTGCATCGCGGCGATCGCGTCGGGCTTGCTGGTGAAGGAGTCCTCCTGCTTGAGTCCGCCCGGCAGATTGAGCACACCGAGCGCGAGCGCCCCGAGCAGCACGGCCCCGCCCAGGAGCACGGCACCGGGCCTGCGCCCCGCCGAACCGCCCATCGCGGCGAAGAGACTGCGCCGCTTCGCCTTCGGCTCGCTCCCGAAGGCGGGCACCAGCGGCCAGAACACCCGCCGCCCGAGCAGCACGAGCACGGCGGGCAGCAGGGTCAGCATGGCGACGAGCGCGCACAGCACGCCGACGGCCCCCAACGGCCCCATCCCCCGGCTGCTGTTGAGGTCGGCGGCGAGCAGCACGAGCAGCCCGGCCGCGACGGTGAGGGAGGAGGCGATCACGGCGGGCCCGCAGCCGCGCAGCGCGGCGGCCATCGCGTCGTAGGGCCGCTCGACCCGACGCAGCTCCTCCCGGTAGCGGGAGACGAGCAGCAGCGCGTAGTCGGTCCCCGCCCCGAAGACGAGGATCGTCATGACGCCGGAGCTCTGCCCGCTGACGGTGGTCCCGAACGCCTGGTTCAGTCCGTACGCGACGCCCATCGACAGGTAGTCGGCGATCCCCGCGACGACGAGCGGCACCAGCCACAGGAACGGGCTCCGGTAGATGAGGATCAGCAGGATCGCGACGACGGCGACGGTGGTGTAGAGCAGCGGCCCGCCGAGCGCGTTGTACACCTCGGCGGCGTCGGTGGCGAGCCCGCCGGGCCCGCCCACCTCGACCTGCAGCCCGCCCTCGCTCTTGGCGATGTCCCGCACCTCGTTGACGAACTCGTCGCGCAGCTTCTCGTCCGTGCCGGGCTTGGTGCTGGCGACCGGGTACATGAGGGTGGTGCCGTCCTTGGAGGGCACTGCCCTCGGTGCGGCGACGAGGTCGAAGTCCCCGCCGATGCGGTCGACTTGGCGCCCCGCGGTGGCCTTGTCGGCGGCGGTGAGCCCCCCGTCCCGGTGGTAGACGAGCACGAGCTCGGTGGTCTCCCCGCCCGGCAGGGCTTCCTGGATCTTCGCGACCTGCGTGGAGTCGGCGTTGGCGGGCAGGTAGTCGACGGCCCTGTCGTGCTGCACATCCCCGAGCTTCCCGGCGAACGGCCCCGCGAGGGCGAGAACGGCTACCCACAGCGCGAGCAGCGTCCAGGGCACGGCGCGGCGCCGCTTGGCGGTGGTCCCCATCGGAGGGCCTCCCTGTCGTGACGGATTCTGGAGTCGTTGAGTACGCGATCCAGAGTCCCGCCGCGATCGGGCGGTCTCGTCGGGCGAGAGGGCGAGTTGGGGGTTACGACGGGGAGAGGCGAGGCGGGTCCGCTACTCCCGGGGGAGTATTCAGCCCGTCCGGCGATCGAGGACGAGGCCGTTCAGGCCGATCGGGGGTCCAGGGGCGAAGCCCCGGGAAGGGCACCCCACCCAGGAGGGAACTCAAACGGACAGGGCGCCCTACGACGGCGTCGTACGCGCAGCGGCGAGCAACTGCGACACGTCGTCCACCGACAGCGTCAACGCGACCCCCGCGGTCCCCAGGACCTCCCGCTCAGCGGGTGTGTAGGGACCGTCGGCGAGGGCGACACGGGCCCCCGTGAGCAGCACGGCCTCCCGCCCCGCGGGGGCGAGGTGGGGCGCCAGCGGCCCGAGCGCCTCGTGGAGTTCGATGGCGAGCCCCACACCCCCGTCCTCGGCGGGAGCGACGCGCCCCGTGTCGGCCTCGAGTCCGGTGACGAGGGAGATCAGCTGCTCCTCCGAGCAGTCGTCGAAGCCCGCCTCGCACAGCGCGCCGATGGCCAGGTCCAGGGTGGCGCGCGCCCCCGTGCCGCCCGCCGCGAGGACGGACAGGACCACGGTGTGCACGGCGTCGCGGAGCATCGCGGACAGCCGCGTGGTGGTGGGGTGGTCGAGGACGTCCGTGCCGAACTGGTCCTGGCAGGCGGCGCATTCGACGACGGGCCCGGCGGCCCCGCGCGGGAGGACGGGCAGCCCGAGGAGCACGAAGCGGCGTTTTCCGGTCCGCCGCTGGTAGTTGCGGTCACCTCCGCAGCCGGGGCAGAAGAACTCCCCGTCGCCCACCGTCGTCCACGAGGTCCGCACTCCGATGACGCGCGCCGAACGTGGCGAACGCCCGCCGAAGATACGCGATTTCCGACCGTTTCGTCCCCGATCTGGCAGCACCACGCACCTCCGTAAGCCCGCGGCAACGCTGCCGCGCTGGCGTGATGTTAGCCACATCATTGAGGCCCCGTCAGCACTCCGTACGAGAGATGGCCGGTTGACTGCCTGGACAGACTGCGGCCCCGGCCGCGTGCGACGCGGTCGGGGCCGGGGTCCTCCGTCCTGAACTGCCTTAACGCGCGGCGCGGTTCACCGCGGACACGACGGCCTTGAGGGAGGCGCGTGTCGTATTCGCGTCGATGCCGATGCCCCACAGGACCTTGTCGCCGATGGCGCACTCGATGTACGAGGCGGCCTGCGCGGAGGCGCCCTCGCTCATCGTGTGCTCCTGGTAGTCCAGCAGGCGCACGTCGATGCCGATGGACTGCAGGGCGTCGAAGAAGGCGGAGATCGGGCCGTTGCCGGTGCCGGTCAGGACGGTGTCGGCGCCGTCCAGGGTGGCCTCGACGGTGAGGGTGTCGACGCCGTCCGTGTCGGTCGTGGTCTGGCCGTTCCTGACCTGGATGCGGCCCCAGGGGTTCTCCGGGTTGGGCAGGTACTCGTCCTGGAAGACGCTCCAGATGTCCTTCGGCGTGACCTCGCCGCCCTCGGCGTCCGTCTTGGCCTGGATGACCTTGGAGAACTCGACCTGCATGCGGCGCGGCAGGTCCAGCTTGTGGTCGTTCTTCAGGACGTAGGCGATGCCGCCCTTGCCGGACTGCGAGTTGACGCGGATGACGGCTTCGTACGAGCGGCCCACGTCCTTCGGGTCGATCGGCAGGTACGGGACGGCCCACTCGATGTCGTCGACGGTGACGCCCTTGGCCTTCGCGTCGGCCTCCATGGCGTCGAAGCCCTTCTTGATGGCGTCCTGGTGGGAGCCGGAGAAGGACGTGTAGACCAGGTCGCCCACGTACGGGTGGCGCGGGTGGACCTCCATCTGGTTGCAGTACTCCCACGTACGGCGGATCTCGTCGATGTCGGAGAAGTCGATCTGCGGGTCGACGCCCTGGGAGAAGAGATTCATGCCCAGCGTCACCAGGTCGACGTTGCCGGTGCGCTCGCCCTGGCCGAACAGACAGCCCTCGACGCGGTCGCCGCCGGCCATGACGGCCAGCTCGGCGGCGGCGACGGCGGTGCCGCGGTCGTTGTGCGGGTGGATGGACAGGCAGACGTACTCGCGGCGCGACAGGTTGCGCGACATCCACTCGAAGCGGTCCGCGTGCGTGGACGGCGTCGAACGCTCCACCGTGGCGGGCAGGTTGAGGATGATCTCGCGGCCCGGACCCGGCTGGTAGACGTCCATGACGGCCTCGCAGACCTCCAGGGCGAAGTCCAGCTCGGTGTCCGTGAAGATCTCGGGGCTGTACTGGTAGCCGAACTCGGTCTCCGGGTCCAGCAGCTTCTCCGCGTACTCCATCACCAGGCGGGTGCCGTCGACGGCGATCTGCTTGATGTCGTCCTTCGAGCCGCGGAAGACGACGCGGCGGAAGACCGGGGCGGTGGCGTTGTACAGGTGGACCGTGGCGCGCCTGGCGCCCTTCAGGGACTCCACCGTGCGCTCGATCAGGTCCTCGCGGGCCTGGGTCAGTACGGAGATCGTGACGTCGTCCGGGATGGCGCCCGGCTCTTCGACGATCGACCGCACGAAGTCGAAGTCGGTCTGGCCCGACGCCGGGAAGCCGACCTCGATCTCCTTGTAGCCCATCTTGACCAGCTGGTCGAACATGCGGCGCTTGCGCTCGGGGGACATCGGGTCGATCAGCGCCTGGTTGCCGTCGCGCAGGTCCGTGGAGAGCCAGCGGGGCGCCTTCGTGATCCGCTTGTCCGGCCAGGTGCGGCCGGGGATGTCGACCTGCTCGTACTGCCCGTACTTGTGCACCGGCATGGCGGTGGGGCGCTGGAAGTTCGGCATGGGGCGGGGCTCCTCGGGAGTGTCCGGAAGGACGGCCGACGGTGGCGCAACACCGAACTCCGCGGGGAGGGGGTCGGCCTCGACTACAGGCCCTCGCCGCGGCAGCTAAGGAGAAGCAGCCCGAATCGCATGATGGGCGGCAGCTTAGCCGAGCCGCGCGTTGTGCGCGGGCCCGTATCAGTATGCGGGACCGGAAGGCGGTATCGGGCAAAAGGTGATGAACCCCTCGATTCCCCTCCACGCCCCGGCGCACGGGCAAGCCAGGCATCCACCCCACGGGGGTGAATTTCCCCTACGCACGCACCACCGGGACCGCCCGCCGACCCGGCCCCCCACCTGCGCTTTCCCGCCCACTCCCGACCCAGGGGCCCCGCCGGAGGCCCACCCCCGCCCGCCAAGCAATCATGGTTGCAGGTAGTGACAGAGTCATGACCCAGTGCCACATTGCCGCCATGACCACCAGCCCAGGCTTCGAGCCTGTCTTCTGCACCATCATCCCGCCCCACGTCCTCGACACTCTCGCCCAGAGTGCGGACCCCGCGGTCGCCAAGGCCGCCCGCAAGTCCCTGATCCAGGACGCCTCCCAGCGCACCGCGCGCCGGCTGACCACGGTCATCGGCGCCCCCTCTATCGCCGCGCCCAAGGGCGCCGAAGCGGGCAAGCCGCACCGCACCGTCTACGACGCACGGCACCACCAGGACCTGCCCGGACGCAAGGTCCGCGGCGAGGGCGACAAGCCCGGCAAGGACGCCTCGGTCAACCGCGCCTACGCGGGCCTCGGCGCCACCTTCGAGCTGTACCTGAAGGCGTACCAGCGCGACTCCATCGACGGAAACAACATGCCGCTGGACGCGACGGTCCACTTCGACCAGGACTACAACAACGCCTTCTGGAACGGCGAGCAGATGGTGTTCGGCGACGGCGACGGCGAGATCTTCCTCGACTTCACCATCCCCGTGGACGTCATCGGCCACGAGCTGACCCACGGCGTCACGCAGCACACCGCGAACCTGACGTACTTCGGCCAGCCCGGCGCCCTGAACGAGTCGATGTCGGACGTCTTCGGCTCGCTCATCAAGCAGTACACGCTCGGCCAGACGGCCGCCGACGCGGACTGGCTGATCGGCGCCGGCCTGCTCGCCCCGCGCGTCACCGGCAAGGCGCTGCGCTCCATGAAGGAGCCCGGCACGGCCTACGACGACGACGTGCTCGGCAAGGACCCGCAGCCCGCCGACATGGACCACTACGTCACGACGGGCCGTGACAACGGCGGCGTGCACATCAACTCCGGCATCCCCAACCGCGCCTTCTACCTGGTCGCCGAGCGCCTCGGCGGGAACGCCTGGGAACGGGCCGGACAGATCTGGTACGACGTCCTGACCGGCGGCCGGCTCCAGAAGCAGGCCCTCTTCACGGACTTCGCGAAGCTGACGGTGGCCGCGGCGCGCGCCCGCTACGGCGACGGCGACGAGCTGAAGGCCGTCATCGACGCATGGGCGACGGTGAAGGTCCCCGCCAACGGCTGACGGTCCGCTACCACCCGCTCACCGCCTGGAGTAGAACAAGACCCATGCGTATCCAAGTGAGGCGTACGGGAGGTTTCGCGGGCATCGAGCGGCACGCCGAGGTGGACACCTCGGGCCGCGCCGACGCCCACGACTGGGAGGCCCTGGCCGAGCAGGCACTCGCCGCCGGCCGGGGCACTCCCCCCATCGGAGTGCCGGACGGCTTCAGCTACCAGATCACGGTGAACGGCCAGACGGTGTACTGCGCGGACCCGCGCTTGACGGAGGAGCAACGCCGCCTGATCACAAGGGTGTTGAAGGAGGGCGCGTAACGGTCCCCCGGCCCGTCCGGCGTTCAGGGGCGGGCCGGGGAAAGAAACTTGAGAAATGTTCACCTTTCTTGCGCACCCCCATTGACTCCCGCCCCACCGGGTACGCAGGATCCCGCCCATGACCGCAAGCGCACTCCCCCGGTTCCCCGAGGACTTCCTCTGGGGCGTGTCCACCTCGGCCCACCAGATAGAGGGAGCGACGGACCACCGCGCCCCCTCCGTCTGGGACGCCTTCACCGCCACTCCCGGCACCGTGAAGGACGGCACGGACGCCACCACCGCCTGCGACCACTACCACCGCTACCGCGAAGACGTCGCCCTCATCCGCGACCTCGGCGTGGGCGCCTACCGCTTCTCGGTCTCCTGGCCCCGCGTCCAGGCGGAGGGCACGGCCTTCTACGACCGCCTGGTGGACGAACTCCTCGCCGCGGGCGTCCAGCCGGTCCCGACCCTGTACCACTGGGACACCCCCCTCTCCGTCGAGGAGAAGGGCGGCTGGCTCACCCGCGACACGGCGCACCGCTTCGAGGAGTACGCCACCACGGTGGCCGAGCGCCTCACCGACCGGGTCTCGACGTGGATCACCCTCAACGAGCCCGCGGAACACACCCTGTTGGGCCACGCGCTGGGCCAGCACGCCCCCGGCAAGAAGCTCCTCTTCGACGCGCTTCCGGCCGCCCACCACCAGCTCCTCGCCCACGGTCTGGCGGTCCGGGCCCTGCGCGCCGCGGGCGCGACCGGCATCGGCATCGCCAACTCGCACGGCCCGACCTGGCCCGCGTCTAACGCCCCCGAGGACACCGCGGCGGCGGACTTCTACGACACGCTCCTCAACCGCCTGTTCGCGGACCCGCTGCTCCTGGGCAACTACCCGGACGGAATGGGCGAGTTGATGCCCTCACCGGATCTCGCCGCGGACCTGAGGACCATCGCGGAGCCGATCGACTGGTACGGAATCAACTTCTACCAGCCGACCAAGGTGGGCGCCCCGCTCCCCGAGGGCACGGCGACGGAGTTCTCCGGCCTCACGCTCCCCCCTGAACTCCCCTTCTCCCCACGGGAGATCGAGGGCTACCCGGTCACGGACTTCGGCTGGCCGGTGGTGCCGCACGCCTTCACCGAACTCCTGCTCTCCTTCCGCGCCCGCTACGGCGACCGCCTCCCGCCCCTGATGATCACGGAGAACGGCTGCAGTTACGAGGGCGTGGACGACCAGGAGCGCATCACGTACCTCGACGGCCATCTGCGGGCCCTGCACGAGGCGGTCGCCGCGGGCGTGGACGTGCGCGGATACTTCGTCTGGTCGCTCATGGACAACTTCGAGTGGGCGGAGGGCTACAAGCAGCGCTTCGGCCTGGTCCACATCGACTACGAGACGCTCACCCGCACGCCGAAGGCGTCGTACCACTGGCTGCGCGAAGCCCTTCGGGCCCAGGCCCAACGCCCGTGAAGACAGCCGAGGCCGACCCGCTGACCGAGCCGACCGTCCGGGTCGGCCGCGCCTGGACCACCACCCTCTCCCTCGCCAACGGCGCGATCTGGGTGGGCTGGTACGGCCCGCTGCAGATCCTGCTCGCCGTCCAGGCGGAGGACCTGGCCCCGTCCGGCACCTCGAAGGAGACGGTGCTCGCCTGGGTGACGGGCGCCGGCGCGGTCGTCTCGCTCGCCGCCAACCCGCTCTTCGGCGCCCTCTCCGACCGTACGACGTCCCGCTGGGGCCGCCGCACGCCGTGGATCGTGGCGGGCACGACGACGGGCGCGGCCGCGCTGCTCCTCCTGTCCGCCGCGCCCTCGGTGTGGTGGATGGCGGCGGCCTGGTGCCTGGTCCAGCTGACCCTGAACGCCGCGTTCGCTGCGGTCACCGCGGCGGTCCCGGACCGGGTGCCCCGGCTGCAACGCGGCTCCGTCGGCGGCTGGTTGGGCGCGGCGCAGCTCCTGGGCGTGGTGGCGGGGACGGGCCTGGCGACGGCGGCCGGGGGCACGGTGGCGGGCTACGCGGCGTGCGCGCTCTTCACGGTGGCCGGCGTGCTCCCGTACGTCGTCCGCCACCGCGACCTCCGCCTGGACCCCGTCGACCGCCCGCCCTGGCACACCCGGGCCTTCCTCGCCTCCTTCTGGCTGAGCCCGCGCCGCCACCCCGACCTCGCCTGGGCCTGGCTGACCCGCTTCCTCATCAACGTCAGCAACTCCGTCGTACTCCTCTATCTCCTCTACTACTTGAGGGACCGGCTGCACCGCCCCGACCCGGACGAGGGCGTGCTGATCCTGACGGCGGTGAACGGCCTGACGATGCTTGCGACGGTCGTCGTGGGCGGGGTCTGGTCGGACCGCACGGGCCGCCGCAAGCCCTTCGTGATCTGGTCGGGCGCGCTGATGGCGGTGGCGACGGGCCTGCTCGCGACGTGGCAGACCTGGCCCGGGGCGGTCGTCGCGGCGGCGGTCCTCGGCATCGGCTTCGGCGTCTTCACGTCGGTGGACTTCGCCCTGATGACGGACGTGCTCCCCGAGGCCATGGACCGCGGCAAGGACCTGGGCGTCATCAACATCGCCAACTCCCTTCCCCAGGTGGCCGCCCCGGCCCTGGCGGCACCGATCGTGACGTACCTGGGCGGGTACCGGGTGCTGTACCTGGTGGCGGCGGTGATCGGCCTGGTGGGCGCGGCGCTTGTGGTCCGCGTGCGGGGCGTGGACTGAGCGCCCCGGACATGTGGCCCGGGAACGGGGCAAAAAATGGTCTGTACCCGTCCGCCCGACGAGCTTTGATGTCCCCATGACCACCCCCACCCCCACACCGGCCCCGACCCCGACCCCGTCGGACGCACCCCTCCTGCACCGGCTGGAGCGCTACTACGACACGGTGCCGCGCGCGGCGGCGCGGGCCGAGGACTTCGGCCCGCTGACCCTGTTCGTACGGGAGTCGGGCGGCTGGCCCCTCTACGCCCGCCCCACCCTCGGCCGGACGGGCCCCGCGGCGACCCCCGCCGACATCACCCGCGTACGGGCGCGGCAGCGCGAACTCGGCCTGCCCGAAGCCTTCGAGTGGATCGGCGAGTTCACCCCCGGCCTTGCGGCATCGGCCCGCGCGGCGGGCCTCACGGTCCACGCCCACCCGCTGATGGCCCTGCCCCCTTCGGCCCCGACTCCCGCCACTCTCCCCTCGGTTCGCGTCATCACCCCCGAAGACCCGGCCCTCCACGGCGCGCTGGCCCTCCCCCACCTGGCCTTCGCCACGCCCGGCACGGCGGTGGGCACGGCGGGCCCGGCCGAGCTGACGGCGGAGATCATGGCCCACATGAACGACGGCGCGGTCCCCGCGACGAGGGAGCGCATCCGCGCGGGCCGCACGGTCCTCGCGGCGGCGGTCGAGAACGGCGTCGTCGTCTGCTCCGGCATGCACCTGCCGGTGGGCACGGTCACCGAGATAGTCGGCATCGGCACCCTCCCCTCGGCCCGCCGCAGGGGCTTCGGCGCGGCGGTGACGGCGGCCCTGGTCGCGCACGCGCGGGCGAGCGGGGTGGAGACGGTGTTCCTGTCGGCGGGGGACGAGAACGTGGCGCGGCTGTACGGAAGGCTCGGGTTCGAGCGGGTGGCGACGGCGCTCATAGCGGAAGCCGACTGAGCCCGAACCCTTGAGCCCGCCCGGCGATTGAGGACGAGGCCGCTAGAACCCCAGCTTGCGCAACTGCCGCGGATCCCGCTGCCAGTCCTTCGCGACCTTCACATGGAGGTCGAGGAAGACGGGGGTACCGAGCAGGGCCTCGATCTGCTTGCGGGACTTGATGCCGACGTCCTTCAGGCGCTTGCCCTTCGGGCCGATGATGATGCCCTTCTGGCTGGGGCGCTCGATGTAGACGAAGGCGTGGATGTCGAGCAGCGGCTTGTCCGCGGGGCGGTCCTCGCGCGGCAGCATCTCCTCGACGACGACCGCGATCGAGTGCGGCAGCTCGTCCCGTACGCCTTCCAGCGCCGCCTCGCGGATCAGCTCGGCGACCATGACCTGCTCGGGCTCGTCCGTGAGGTCGCCCTCCGGGTAGAGCGTCGGGCCCTCGGGCAGCAGCGGCACGATGAGGTCGGCCAGCAGGTCCACCTGCTTCTCGCCCACCGCCGACACCGGCACGATCTCGGCCCACTCGAAGCCGAGCTCCTTGCCGAGCTGGTCGATGGCGATGAGCTGCTCGGCGAGGGTCTTGCTGTCGACCAGGTCCGTCTTGGTGACGATGGCGATCTTCGGCGTCTTCTTGATGGAGGCGAGCTCCTTGGCGATGAAGCGGTCGCCCGGGCCCAGCTTCTCGTTCGCCGGCAGGCAGAAGCCGATGACGTCGACCTCGGCCCACGTCGTGCGCACCACGTCGTTCAGCCGCTCGCCGAGCAGCGTGCGCGGCTTGTGCAGCCCCGGGGTGTCGACCAGGATCAGCTGCGCGTCGGGCCGGTGCACGATGCCCCGCACCGTGTGCCGCGTGGTCTGCGGCCGGTTCGAGGTGATGGCCACCTTCTGGCCCACCAGAGCGTTCGTGAGGGTGGACTTGCCCGCGTTGGGGCGGCCGACGAAGCAGGCGAAACCGGCACGGTGTCCGGCCTCGGACGGCTCGGCAGAAGACGGGGTACGAACGCTCATGGCGCCCATTGTCCCTGATGCCGACGGCCACGCCGCACCGCACGGCGCCCTCCCCCGCCCGCACCCGCCCCCGTGAGCCCCCGGAAACCCCCCGGCAACACGAAACGCCCCGGAAACACCGAGGTGCACGGCGCGAAACACCGACGCGTGACGCTCTTCCCCCATGACCCCCACGGAGCCCGCGCCACTCGACCCGCTCACCCCGCTCGCCGCCGCCCCGCGCCTCGACACGGGGGACACCGCCTGGCTGCTCGCGGCGACCGCCCTCGTCCTGCTCATGACCCCGGGCCTGGCCCTCTTCTACGGCGGCATGGTCCGCGCGAAGAGCGTCCTGAACATGCTGCTGATGTCGTTCGTCTCGATCGCCCTGGTCACCGTGGTGTGGCTGCTCGCGGGCTACTCCCTGGCCTTCGGGGACGACGCGTTCGCGGGCCTGATCGGGAATCTCGACCACCTCGGCATGGCGGGCATCGGCCCGGACACCCTCACGGGCTCCGTCCCCACGCTCCTCTTCACCACCTTCCAGCTCACCTTCGCGATCATCACGGCGGCGCTGATCAGCGGCGCGATCGCGGACCGCACCCGGTTCGCGGCCTGGCTGGTCTTCGTGCCCGTGTGGACGCTCCTCGTATACGTTCCCGTGGCCCACTGGGTGTGGGGCCCGGACGGATGGATCGCGCACTCCCTCGGGGCCGTCGACTTCGCGGGCGGCCTGGTCGTGGAGATCGCCTCGGGCGCGTCCGGGCTCGCCCTCGCCCTGGTCCTCGGTCCCCGCCTCGGCTTCAAGAAGGAGGCGATGCGCCCGCACAGCCTGCCCATGGTGATGCTCGGCGCTGGGCTGCTCTGGTTCGGCTGGCTCGGCTTCAACGGCGGCTCGGCCCTCGGTGCCAACGGGCTGGCCGCCGCGTCCCTGCTCAACACCCTGGTCGCGGGCTGCACCGGCCTGCTCGGCTGGCTCTTCGTGGAGCAGAAGAGGGACGGGCACCCCACCACGTTCGGCGCCGCCTCGGGTGCGGTGGCGGGCCTGGTCGCGATCACCCCGGCGTGCGGGATCGTGGGCATCGCCGGCGCGGCGGCGGTGGGCCTCGCGGCGGGCGTCGTCTGCTCGTACGCCGTCGCCTGGAAGTTCCGCCTGGGCTACGACGACTCCCTGGACGTCGTCGGCGTCCACTTCGTCGGCGGCGTCGTCGGCACGCTCCTGATCGGCCTGTTCGCCACGGCGACGATGACCGGCGAGGGCGGCGCCGAGGGCCTCTTCTACGGGGGCGGCCTCGGCCAGCTCGGCAGGCAGACGGTGGCGGCGGCCGCCGTGGCCGCGTACACGTTCCTCGTCACGTACGGGATCGGGAAGGTCATCGACCGCCTCATGACCTTCCGGGCGTCCCCCGAGGACGAGTTGACCGGCCTCGACCAGACCGCGCACGCCGAGACCGCCTACGATCACGGCGTCTCTTCCCCGTCCCCGCTGAAGAGCACCCCGAAGAGCCCGCTGAAGAAGGAGCACTCCGCATGAAGCTCGTCACCGCGATCGTGAAGCCCTTCCGGCTCGACGAGGTGAAGACGGCGCTCCAGGAGCTCGGCATCCACGGCCTCACCGTCACCGAGGCCAGCGGATACGGGCGCCAGCGCGGCCACACCGAGGTCTACCGGGGCGCCGAGTACCAGGTGGACCTGGTGCCCAAGGTGCGCATCGAGGTCGTCATCGAGGACGACGACCTGGACGCGGTCGTCGACGCCGTCGTGCGGGCCGCCCGCACGGGCAAGATCGGCGACGGCAAGGTCTGGGCGGTCCCGGTGGACACGGTGGTCCGGGTGCGCACGGGCGAACGGGGACCGGACGCGGTGTGAAGCCCGCGCGGCCGGGCCGTGGACGGCCCGAGCCCGGCCCGGAAAAGCCCTCGGTGTTGTCGGTGGCCCGTCGTACTCTTGGCAGTGCAAGGCTGTCGAGCGGCGCGAGCCCCGCACCGAGGAGGTTGAGCAGGCCCTTAGCGGGCGGCCCATGACGCAAACACCCACAGCGCAGACACAGGCCCGAGCTCATTTCACCGTCCCGGCGAAACACCCCATGGTGACCGTCCTGGGCTCCGGTGACGCCCTGTTGCGTGTGATCGAGAAGGCTTTCCCGGCGGCCGACATCCATGTCCGGGGGAACGAGATCAGCGCGGTCGGCGACGCCCATGAAGTCGCCCTGATCCAGCGCCTGTTCGACGAGATGATGCTGGTGCTCCGCACCGGACAGCCGATGACGGAGGACGCAGTGGAACGCTCGATCGCCATGCTCCGGGCGGACGAGAACGGCGAGGGGGACGGCTCCGAGACCCCCGCAGAGGTCCTCACCCAGAACATCCTCTCGTCCCGCGGCCGCACCATCCGCCCCAAGACCCTCAACCAGAAGCGCTACGTCGACGCGATCGACAAGCACACCATCGTCTTCGGCATCGGCCCCGCCGGTACCGGCAAGACGTATCTGGCCATGGCCAAGGCGGTGCAGGCGCTGCAGTCGAAGCAGGTCAACCGCATCATCCTGACCCGCCCCGCGGTGGAGGCGGGCGAGCGCCTCGGCTTCCTGCCCGGCACGCTCTACGAGAAGATCGACCCGTATCTGCGCCCGCTCTACGACGCGCTGCACGACATGCTCGACCCCGAGTCGATCCCGCGCCTGATGGCGGCCGGGACGATCGAGGTGGCCCCGCTGGCGTACATGCGCGGCCGGACGCTGAACGACGCGTTCATCATCCTCGACGAGGCGCAGAACACGAGCCCCGAGCAGATGAAGATGTTCCTCACCCGCCTCGGCTTCGACTCGAAGATCGTGATCACGGGCGACGTGACGCAGGTCGACCTGCCGAACGGCACGAAGAGCGGTCTGCGCCAGGTCCAGGACATCCTGGAGGGCCTCGACGACGTGCACTTCTCGCGGCTCACCTCGCACGATGTCGTCCGGCACAAGCTGGTCGGCCGTATCGTCGACGCGTACGAGAAGTACGACAGCGAGAACGGCACCGAGAACGGCTCCCACAAGAGCCGCGGGCACAAGCGTTCATAAACGGGAAGCAGACAAGCCAGCGCCATGTCGATCGACGTCAACAACGAGTCCGGAACCGAGGTCGACGAGCAGGCGATCCTCGACATCGCCCGCTACGCACTCGCGCGGATGCGCATCCACCCGCTCTCCGAGCTCTCGGTGATCGTCGTGGACGCCGACGCCATGGAGCAGCTGCACGTCCAGTGGATGGACCTGCCGGGCCCCACGGACGTGATGTCCTTCCCGATGGACGAGCTGCGCCCGCCGAGCCGGGACGACGACGCCGCGGAGGCCCCGCAGGGGCTGCTCGGCGACATCGTCCTGTGCCCGGAGGTCGCCGCGAAGCAGGGCCAGGAGGCCCCCACGCAGCACTCCATGGACACGGAGCTCCAGCTCCTCACCGTCCACGGCGTGCTGCACCTCCTCGGGTACGACCACGAGGAGCCCGACGAGAAGGCCGAGATGTTCGGCCTCCAGGCGGCGATCGTCGACGGGTGGCGCGCCGAGCAGGGCCTGACCGGGCCCTCTCCGGCGCCCACCGTCTCGTAGCGCCGTCATGAGTCTCCAACTGATCGCGGGCGCCATCGCCTTGGTGGTCGTCGCCTGGCTGGCGGCGTGCGCCGAGGCGGGCATCGCCCGGGTGTCGAGCTTCCGCGCCGAGGAGGCGGTCCGCTCCGGTCGGCGCGGCAGCGCGAAGCTCGCCCAGGTCGCCGCCGACCCGACCCGCTATCTGAACGTGGCGCTGCTGGTCCGCGTCGCCTGCGAGATGGCCGCGGCCGCCCTCGTCACGTACGGCTGTCTGCGGTACTTCGACGAGACCTGGCAGGCGCTGCTGTGCGCGATCGGCGTGATGGTCCTCGTGTCGTACGTGGCCGTGGGCGTCTCGCCGCGCACCATCGGCCGCCAGCACCCGCTGAACACGGCGACGGCGGCGGCGTACGTGCTGCTGCCGCTGGCCCGGATCATGGGCCCCATCCCGCCGCTGCTCATCCTGATCGGTAACGCGCTGACGCCCGGAAAGGGCTTCCGCCGCGGCCCGTTCGCCTCCGAGGCGGAGCTGCGCGCGATGGTCGACCTCGCCGAGCAGGAGTCCCTCATCGAGGACGAGGAGCGCCGCATGGTGCACTCCGTCTTCGAGCTGGGCGACACCCTCGTCCGCGAAGTGATGGTGCCCCGCACCGACTTGATCGTCATCGAGCGCTACAAGACGATCCGGCAGGCGCTCACCCTCGCGCTCCGGTCCGGTTTCTCCCGCATCCCGGTGACGGGCGAGAGCGAGGACGACGTCGTCGGGATCGTGTACCTGAAGGACCTGGCCCGCAAGACGCACATCAACCGCGAGGCGGAGAACGAGCTGGTGTCGACGGCCATGCGCCCCGCCACCTTCGTCCCGGACACGAAGAACGCGGGCGATCTGCTGCGCGAGATGCAGCAGGAGCGCAACCACGTCGCCGTCGTCATCGACGAGTACGGCGGCACGGCGGGCATCGTCACCATCGAGGACATCCTCGAGGAGATCGTCGGCGAGATCACCGACGAGTACGACCGTGAGCTGCCGCCCGTGGAGGAGCTGGCCGGCGGCTGCTACCGCGTGACGGCCCGGCTCGACATCGGCGACCTCGGGGAGCTCTTCGGGCTCGACGAGTTCGACGACGAGGACGTGGAGACGGTCGGCGGGCTGCTCGCGAAGGCGCTCGGCCGGGTGCCGATCGCGGGCGCGTCGGCGGTCGTGGAGCTGCCGGACGAGCGGGAGCTGAAGCTCACCGCGGAGTCGGCGGCCGGCCGGCGGAACAAGATCGTGACGGTCCTTGTGGAGCCGGTCGCGCCGGTGGGCGCGGAGGCCGAGAAGGGCGAGAAGGGCGAGAAGGGGGACTGAGGAGAGATGACTCCGGATGAACTGCGCGCGTTCTGCCTGTCGTTCAACGACGTGGTGGAGGACTTCCCGTTCACCCCGGAAACCTCGGTCTTCAAGGTCGCGGGCAAGCTGTTCGCCCTGACGCGCCTGGACGGCAGCCCGCTCACCGTCAACCTCAAGTGCGACCCCGACATGGCGGTCCAGCTGCGCGCGGCGCACCCGGAGATCGTGCCGGGCTACCACATGAACAAGCGCCACTGGAACACGGTCACGGTCGACGGAGAGCTCCCGGACGCGAGGGTCCGGGAGCTCATCGAGGACTCGTACGACCTGGTGGTCGCGGGCCTGCCGAGGGCGGTAAGGCTCCGCCTCGACCGGCCCTGACCCGTCAGGCGGCAGCCCGCCGGCGCAGGCCGAGGCCCACCAGAGCGGCCGTCGCCAGCACCACGATCGCGTCGATCAGGAGCACCGTCCGCGTGCCGGACATCAGGTCCGTGCCGGTCGTCGCCAGGACGCCGAGCAGCGGGATGCCGACGGTGATGCCGACCTGCTGGGTGGAGGTGACCAGGCCGGTGGCCAGGCCCTGCTCCTCGTCGGGGACGCCCGAGGTGACCGTCACGCCGTACGAGATGATCGCGCCCAGGTGGAACATGCTCGCGATCGACACGGCGGCCGTCGCGAGCCACACCGACCAGGAGCCCTCACCGAGCCCGAGCAGCGCCGCCACGAACAGGCCCTGCCCCAGGAGCGAACCGGTCAGCGTGCGGCGCGCCCCGAAGCGGCCGATGACCTTCGGCGCGACCATCCCGGCGAGCACCGAGAGCACGCCCTGCACCCCGAACACGAGACCCGTCTGGAAGGCGGAGAGCCCCAGGATCTCCTGGAGGTAGAGGGTCAGCACGAAGACGACCGTCGACATCATCGAGAAGGTGACGAGCCCGCCGAGGTTGCCCCAGGCCACGGAGCGGCGCCGCAGCATCGGCAGCGAGACCAGCGGCGCCGCGCTGCGCGCCTCGACGGCGACGAAGGCCACGAGCAGCAGCACACCCGCCACCAGCGAGGCGATGACGTCGAGGCCGCCGAAGCCGCGCTCGGCCGCCGTCGACAGGGCGTAGATCAGGGAGAGCAGCCCGCCGGTGACGGTCACGGCGCCCGGCACGTCCAGGCGCGGCCGGTCCGGGGTGCGGGACTCGGGCAGCAGGCCCGGTGCGAGCGGCAGCACGATCAGCGCGAAGACGGTGAGCAGCCCCATGGTGGAGCGCCAGCCGAGGGTGTCCGTGAGGACGCCGCCGAGCACCATGCCGACGGTGAAGCCGAGGGAGAGCAGCGTCCCGGAGATCCCGAGCGCCCGGTCGCGCTGCGGCCCTTCGGGGAACGTCGTGGTCAGCAGGGACATGCCGGTCGGCACGATGGCCGCCGCGCCCAGGCCCTGCAACGCCCGGCCCGCCAGGAAGGACGCCGGGTCCCAGGCGAAGGTGGCGAGCAGCGAGGCGGCGCCGAACAGGGCGAGCCCGGCGAGGAAGAGCCTGCGCCGCCCGAACAGGTCGCCGGTCCTGCCGAACAGGAGCAGGAAGCCGCCGGAGGGCAGTGCGAAGGCGGTGACGGCCCACTGGAGCGCCGACTGGCTCATGCCGAGGTCGGCGCCGAGCACGGGCAGCGCCACGTTCAGGACGGAGAAGTCCAGGGCGACCATGAACTGGGCGGCGCACAGGATGAAGAGGACGAGCTTGTCGCGGGCGGAGAGCTTGGGGAC
Organism: Streptomyces odontotermitis; assembly: GCF_050510915.1. Taxonomy (NCBI): domain Bacteria; kingdom Bacillati; phylum Actinomycetota; class Actinomycetes; order Kitasatosporales; family Streptomycetaceae; genus Streptomyces; species Streptomyces odontotermitis. Next base: position 1,003,941 of record NZ_JBNJLS010000001.1, read on the forward strand.
GGCGGGGGTGACCGCCGGTGTGGTGCGGGTGGGTGGTGGGGTGAGGGTGTCGATCGCCATGGCAAGAGCTTCCGGCGTCCGGGAGGGACGTGGGGAGCGGGAACTTATCCTGGTGGCCGCACCACCAGACAGGGGGAGAGGACATGTCCAAGGCAGCCGCGGAGGAGAAGCCGGCCGACGAGGCCAAGGCGCGCAGGCTCGCTGAGCTGCGCGAATTCCTGATGAGCCGCCGCGCCCGGGTGAGCCCCACGGAGGCCGGGCTGCCGGACGGCGGCGCGCGCCGCCGCACCCCCGGCCTGCGCCGCGAGGAGGTTGCCGTGCTCGCGGGCGTCGGCGCCTCCTGGTACCAGTGGCTGGAGCAGGGCCGCGACATCTCGGTGTCCCCGCAGGTCCTGGACTCGGTGGCCCGCGTCCTGAAGCTGTCCAGCGCGGAACGCCGCCACTTGTACGTCCTGGCCGGCCTGAACCCGCCCGCGCCCGAGGTCGAGCAGTCCGACCTGTACATGTGCGAGGGGCTGCAGCGGCTCATCGACACGTGGATGCCGTTCCCGGCGCACATCATGGACCCCTACTACAACTGCGTGATGTACAACGACGCGGCCGGGATGGTCCTCGGCATGCGCCCCGAGAACACACAGAACTGCATCATCGACTTCTTCACGGACCCCATCTACCGTGCGCGCAGCGCCAGTTGGGAGCAGAACGCGGCATCGGTCGTCGCCCAGTTCCGGGCCGCCTGCTCCGATCACCCCGACGACGAGGGCTTCCAGGCGGTGATCAGCGAACTGCAGGAGATCAGCCCGGAGTTCGTGGAGCTGTGGGAGCGCCGGGACATCCAGGCGGCGGGCCAGGTGCGCAAGGAGATCGTGCACCCGGTGGTCGGGGTGCTGCACGTCGAGTCGACGGCCATGAAGGTTCCCGCACGCCCCGACCTCACGGTCGTGCTGCACACGCCGCTGCCGGAGGCGGACACGGCGGCGAAGCTGGAGTGGCTGGCGTCGCCGGAGGGGCGGCGGGGCTCGATGTATCCGGTGGCGATGTAGGCGGCGGCGCTTCGTATGCTCAGGGCATGACTCACAGCACGCCGGAGAGCACCCCGGAAAGCACGCCCGAGAGCACGGAGCTCGGCCCCGAGGACCGCAAGATCGTCACGCTGGCCCGCTCGGCCCGCGCCCGCAACGGGGTCGCGGAGGGCGCCGCCGTCCGCGACGAGACGGGCCGCACCTACGTCGCCGGCACGGTCTCGCTGGACTCCCTGAAGCTGTCCGCGCTGCAGACGGCGGTGGCGATGGCGGTGGCGTCCGGGGCGGAGTCCCTGGAGGCGGCGGCGGTCGTCTCCACGGGGGATTCGGTCGCAGCGGCGGACCTCGCGGCGGTCGGCGACCTGGGCGGGGCGGGGACGCCGGTGTTCCTGGCGGGGGTTGACGGGACGGTCCGGTCGAGTGTGGCGACGAGCTAGCTCCCCCTCGCCGGACGGGCTGGACCCACTCAGCCCGTCCGGCGTTTGAGGACGAGGCCGTTCAGGCCGATACGGGGGTCTAGGGGCGAAGCCCCAGGAAGAGCGCCTCAGGGCCGCGGAAGCGGTTTCGGGAAGGGGCGCCCGCGCGCGGAGCGCGCTCATGGATACAGCGGGGAAAGGAAACCCTCAAGCCGACCGCCGGAACCCGATCGTCGGCACCGCCCGCCGCAGCGGCCAAGGCCGCGACACAGCAGGCAGCTTCCCCTCCAGGAACCCGTACCGCCGCAGCGCCACAGGATCCTGCCCCTCCACATCCCGCACCCGCCGCCACCAGGCCGCGACCTCCGCCCACCCGGGTGCGGAAAGGGACCCCCCGAACTCCTGCACGGACAACGCCGCCGTGAGCCCCGCGAAGGCGAGCCGGTCCGCCAGCGGCCACCCCGCGAGCGTGCCCGTCACGAACCCCGCGACGAACACGTCCCCCGCCCCCGTGGGATCCAGCGCCTCGACCTCGATCGCGGGCACGTCCGCGGTCTCCCCGGTCCGCCCGTCCACCGCGTACGCGCCCTCCGCGCCGAGCGTGACCACGGCCAGCGGCACATGCTCGGTCAGCGCGCGGGCCGCCGCCCGCGGGCAGTCGGTGCCCGTGTACCGCATGGCCTCCGCCGCGTTCGGCAGGAACGCCTCGCAGTACGCGAGGTCGGGCAGGCTCGCGAGGTCCCAGCGCCCGGTGTCGTCCCAGCCCACATCGGCGAAGATCCGGGTCCCGGACGCCGCGGCCTGGGCGACCCAGGGGGCGCGGACACCGGGCACGAGCGAGGCGACGGCGGCCCGGGAGCGGGGCGGGCACGCCTCCCCGGCCGCGTCCCCCGCGAGCGGCACCTCCTCCACGGGCGGCTCGTGCCCGTGGCTGACCATGGTGCGCTCCCCCTCGTACGCCATGGAGACGGTCACCGGCGAGTGCCAGCCGGGGACGGTCCGGGACGGGGTGAGGTCGATGCCCTCGCCCTGTTCGAGGGTGTCCCAGCAGTACTCGCCGTAGTGGTCGTCCCCGAAGGCGGCCGCGAGCGAGGTGTGCAGGCCGAGCCGGGCGAGCGCGGTCGCCATGTTGGCCACGCCGCCGGGGCTCGACCCCATGCCCCGGGCCCAGGACTCGGTCCCGCGCACGGGCGCGGAGTCGAGCCCGGTGAAGATGATGTCGAGGAAGACGGTGCCGGTCAGATAGACGTCGCAGGGCGGATCGCCCGCTCTGCGGCTGTCCTTGAGCGGGTCGACGGCGGGCGACTGGGCGGGTACGACCATGCAGGCAACGTAACCGAAACCCCCGCCTCAGGCGCGCACCACCCGTCACCGGGACGGCACTTCAGGAACTCGCCCCCGTCGCCCTCCCGTCGCGCTCCCGTCGCGCTCCCGTCGCGCTCCCGTCGCGCTCCCGTCACCGACGGGCCCTTCCGGCCCCGGCGCCTGGGAGACGCGCGCCCCCTCGACCGTGCGGCAGGCGTCTCACCGCGCGAGCTCGGCCGGCTCCCCCAACCGCGTCAGCTTCATCGGGTTCGCCGTCGCGTAGATCCGGCTGACCCGCCCGCCCTCCACCGCGACGCTCACCGCGGCCAGTTGCCCGTCCGCCTCGACGCGCCCCGCGAGCGCGCCGTTGAGCCACACGGCCGAGACCGTGCGGCCGGGGCGCGCGAGGAGGCGCGCCACGAGTGCGGCCCCGTGCAGCGGTTCCAGGGCGGCGTTCGCGAGCCCGCCGCCGTCGGCGACCATGACCACGTCCGGCGCCATGACCTCCATCAGCTCCGCGATCCTCCCGGTGCGCAGCGCGGCCAGGAACCTTTCCACCACGACCTGTTGCTCCGCCCGGTCCACGCTCACCCGCGGCCGCCGGGCCGCCACGTGGTCGCGGGCCCGCCGTGCGATCTGCCGTACCGCCGCCGCGGACTTCCCGACGGCACCGGCGATCTCCCCGTACGGCAGGTCGAAGACCTCACGGAGGACGAACACCGCCCGTTCCGTCGGCCCGAGCGTCTCGAGCACGGTCAGCAGCGCCACGGAGACGCTCTCCGCGAGCTCGACGTCCTCGGCGATGTCGGGGCGGGTCAGCAGCGGCTCGGGCAGCCACTCGCCGACGTACTCCTCGCGGCTGCGCGACAGCGTCCGCAGCCGGTTGAGCGCCTGCCGGGTGACGGTTCTGACGAGGTACGCCCGGGCGTCGCCCACCCGCGTACGGTCGACGCCCGCCCAGCGCAGCCAGGACTCCTGCACCACGTCCTCGGCGTCGGCCGCCGAGCCGAGCATCTCGTACGCGACGGTGAACAGCAGGCTGCGATGGGCCACGAAGGGGTCCTCGGCCGTCATGCCGGGGACACCACGTCGTCGGGGCGCGCGGCCAGCGGGATCTCGCAGGAGTCGGAGTAGCCCTGCGAGGTGATGCCGTGCGCCGTGTTGCAGCGGCCGGCGAGGTTGGCGAAGCCGATGAACACCGTGAGCTCCACCATCGCCGCCGGGCCGAGCCGGTCGAGCAGGCCCGCGTACAGCTCGTCGGTGACGGTCGGCGGCGTGTTCGTCATGGCCTGCGCGTACGCGAGGACGTCCCGCTCCAGCGGTGAGAACACCTCCGCGTCCCGCCAGCGCGGCACCTGGCTCGCCTTGGCCAGGTCCAGGTCCTGGTGCTGTGCCTGGAAGTAGTTGACGTCGAGGCACCAGCTGCAGCCGATCTGCGCGGCGACGGCCATGTGCGCGAACGTCTTCAGGCTCGCGTCGACCGCGCCCCACCCGGCCAGCCCGGCCGTGAACTCCTGGCTGGCCGCGGCGACTTCAGGGTGGTGCGCAAGGACCTCGTTGGGCTCGGGCACGGCGCCGAGCTGCTTGATCATGGCCTCGCGGACGTCGGGGGCGAGGTCGGCCTTGGGGATGCGGATCGTCACGGTGCTCTCCCTGTGCGTCTGGGTGCCTGTCGGCCCGTTCGACATGAAGACACCGGCGGGGCCCGGGATGTGACAGGCCCCGCCGGACAGGCCCTAGAGAGCCAGCTCGGCCTCGATCAGGTCCGCGGCCCGCTCCGCCCCTCCCTCGGCCCGCGCGGCCGCCTGCAACTGCGCACTGCGCGCGGCGACTTCGGGGTCACCGGTCAGGTCGAGCAGGGCCGCGCGCAGGGCGTCCGCCGTCGCCTCCCCCGTGTCGAGCCGCCGCCCCACACCGAGCTCGACCAGCCGGTCGGCGTTGACCGGCTGCTCCGCGCCCTGCGGCACCGCGATCATCGGCACCCCCGCGGCGAGCCCCTCGCCCGCGCTGCCCATCCCCGCATGCGTCACAAAGGCGTCCGCCTGCTGGAGGACGGCCAACTGCGGTACCCAGGAGTGCACTTCGACGTTGGCGGGCAGGGTGTCCCCCAGCTCGGCGGCCGTGACGTGCTTGCCGATCTGCAGCACGACGTGCCACCCCGGCAGGTCCCCGAAGGCGGCGACACACTCCCGGTAGAAGCCGGGCTGCTTCGTGTACGCGGAGCCGAGCGAGACGAGCAGCACCTTCTTGCCCGCGGCGCCGGCCGGCCGCTCCCAGCTCTCCCGCGTCACCCGCTCCCCGGAGCAGGACCCCACGAAGCCGACCCGCTCCGGGTCGACCCGCTCCGCGTTCATCTGCATGGCCTCGGGGATCATGGCGATGGTCCGCGGCGCCGTCCCCGAGAACGCGCCGACGTCCAGCGTGGTGGCCCCGCACCCGGCGAGCCACGCGCCGAACCGGGCCTCCAGCTCCGCGGCCCCGGGCAACCGGGCGAGCTGGGCGCCCACTTCCTCCTGGTACCCCTCCCAGGCCACATAGGTGGGCGACAGCTGCAGGAACGGCCGCCCCTGCGCCTCCGCGAGCGCCCGCGCGACGTACGCGCCGATGTCGTAGAGGTACAGGTCGGCCGGGTCCTCGTCGTACACCTCGTGCAGCCGGGGCAGCACGGCCTTCGCGTCGTCGAGGAAGAGCCCGCTCGCCTCGATCGGGTCCTCGGGCCAGATGTTGTCCCGGAAGGGCAGCGTGGAGTCGACGGGGACGAGTTCGGCGCCGGTGGGCTCGATGAGCCCCGCGGTGGCCGGGTCGTTGGCGTACGTCACGCGGTGACCGCGCGCGACCAGCTCCCGGATGATCTCCAGGCTGGGCAGGACGTGGCTGACCATGGGGACGCCGACCATGGCGATATGGGCAGGGCGACGGGACATGAGAGTTCTTCCTTCATCGGGGATCGGAACGCTGTGAACGGGCGCGGATGAACCGCGTGTCAGCCGTAGATCTGAAGGAAGGAGTCCATGCGGGGAACCGTAACCCGCCCTCGACGATCAGTCGAACGAATATGCCTCGACTTCCGCGAGGTAGCGCGCCCGCAGCTCCTCCTCCGCCGGGCTCCCGTCGAGGAACGACGCAAGGAAGGAGTTGCGCGCCAGCTCCCGCAGCCGCTCCTGGCCGAGCCCGAGCGCCTCGTGCACGGCGTGGAAGGTGTCGTCCACGTAGCCGCCGAAGTACGCCGGGTCGTCGGAGTTCACGGTGCACAGCAGCCCGGCGTCCATCATGCGGGGCAGCGGGTGCTCCTCCAGGACGTCGATGGCGCGCAGCCGGACGTTCGACAGCGGGCACAGGGTGAGCGGGACCCGGTCCGCGACGAGCCGCCGGACCAGCTCCGGGTCCTCCATCGACCGCAGGCCGTGGTCGATCCGCTCGACCCCGAGCAGGTCGAGCGCCTCCCACACGTACGAGGGGTCGCCCTCCTCGCCCGCGTGCGCGACCTTGCGCAGCCCGAGCTCGGCCGCCGCCGCGTACACCTCGGTGAACTTCGAGGCGGGGTTGCCCACTTCGGCGGAGTCGAGGCCGACGCCGGTGAGGTGGCCGAGGTACGGGCGGGCGGCTTCGAGGGTCTCCATCGCGGACTCCGCGGACTGGTCGCGCAGGAAGCACATGATGAGCCGGGTGGAGATCCCGTGGCGCTCCTCGCTGCGCGCGAGGGCCCGGGTCAGACCCGTCACGACCGTGCCCATCTCCACGCCCCGGGCCGCGTGCGCCTGCGGGTCGAAGAAGATCTCCGCGTGCCGCACGCCCTGCGCGGCGGCCCGCGTCAGATACGCCTCGGCGAGCTCCTCGAAGTCGGCCTCGGTGCGCAGCACGGCCATGAGCCCGTAGTAGAGGTCGAGGAAGGACTGCAGATCGTCGAAGAGGTACGCCTTGCGCAGCTCCTCGGTGTCGGCGTAGGGGAGGGGGACGCCGTTGCGGGCGGCGAGCGCGAAGGCGAGCTCGGGTTCGAGGGTGCCTTCGATGTGGAGGTGGAGTTCGGCCTTGGGGAGGGGCATGGCGGTGCTCTCGTTCAGGGGGTGCGTTTGGGTACGGGGACGCGCATCAGGTCCTGCGCGACGGTCAGTTCGCCCTCGAACCCGGCGGCCCGTGCCTGCCGCGCGAAGGCGTCGGGGTCGGCGTAGCGCTGGCTGAAGTGGGTGAGGACGAGATGGCGCACACCGGACTCCCGTGCCACGGAAGCGGCCTGACCGGCGGTCAAGTGACCGTGATCGGCGGCGAGTTGCCCGTCCTCGTCCAGGAAGGTCGACTCGATGACGAGCATGTCGCAGCCCTCGGCGAGCGCGTACACGCCGTCGCACAGCCGGGTGTCCATCACGAAGGCGAACCGCTGCCCGCGCCGCGCCTCGCTCACGTCGTCGAGCGAGACCCCGCGCAGCTCCCCCGCGCGCTGGAGCAGCCCCACGTCGGGCCCCTTGATGCCGTGCTCGGCGAGCAGCGCGGGCAGCATGCGCCGCCCGTCGGGCTCGACGAGCCGGTAGCCGAAGGACTCGACGGGGTGGGACAGCTTGCGCGCTTCCAGGGTGTACGAGGGGGTGGCGGCGAGCAGCCCGTCCCCGACGACCGGCACCTGGGCGATCTCGACGGTCTCGCGGTAGGCGGTGGCGTACCGGAGGCGGTCGAAGAAGTGCTGTCCGGAGCCCGGGTAGTGGGCGGTGACGGGATGCGGGACCCGGTCGAGGTTGATCCGCTGGACCACCCCCGCGAGACCGAGCGAATGGTCCCCGTGGAAGTGCGTGACGCAGATCCGGTGCAGGTCGTGCGCGGCGACCCCGGCACGCAGCATCTGCCGCTGCGTGCCCTCACCGGGGTCGAAGAGCAGCCCGTCGCCGTCCCAGAGCAGCACGTAGCCGTTGTGGTTGCGGTGCCGGGTCGGGACCTGGCTGGCGGTGCCGAGGACCACCAATTCGCGTGCGGACAAGGCGCGTTATCCAGGGGGCCACTGAAGGCCGCGGCCGCCCAGGAGGTGGGCGTGCGCGTGGAAGACGGTCTGGCCCGCGCCGGAGCCGGTGTTGAACACGGTCCGGTAGCTGTCGAGCTTCTCCTCGGCGGCGACCACGCCGACCTCGCGCAGCACATCGGCGGCGATCTCGGGCTCGGCGGCGCCGAGGGAGGCGGCGTCCGGGTGGTGCACCTTGGGGATGACCAGGATGTGGGTGGGGGCCTGCGGGTTGATGTCGCGGAAGGCGACGGTGGTCTCGGTCTCCCGGACGATCGTCGCGGGGACCTCCTTTGCGACGATCTTGCAGAACAGGCAGTCGGCCTGCGGTTCACCCGCCATCGGGCGCCCTCCTGGGTCCTCGATCAACACGAACGTTCGCATCGTATCGGTCCCTTTTCCCCGCTGTTTCCCTAGTGCGCTCCGGACCCTCCGGCCCCTCGGTCCGGGAGCTCGGGCAGCTCGGGCGCCACCCGGGCCCCCCTCTCCTCCAGAGCGCTCAGCGCCAGCCGGACCGCCTCGTCCAGCTGCGGGTCCCGCTCCCCCACATAGTCCCCGGGAGTGACCACGACCTCCACGTCAGGATCCACCCCGTGGTTCTCCACGCCCCACCCGTAACCCTCCATCCAGAACGCGTACTTCGGCTGCGTCACCAGCGTCCCGTCCACCAGCCGGTACCGGCTGTCGATCCCGATGACCCCGCCCCAGGTCCGCGTCCCCACCACGGGCCCGATCCCCAGCGCCTTGATCGCCGCGTTCACGATGTCCCCGTCCGAGCCGGAGAACTCGTTGGCGACGGCCACCACGGGCCCCCGCGGCGCGTCCATCGGGTAGCTCAGGGCCCGCGAGCCCCGCGGCAGGTCCCAGCCCACGATCTTCCGCGCCAGCTTCTCCACCACCAGCTGCGACGTGTGGCCGCCCCGGTTCTCCCGCACGTCGACGATCAGCCCCTCCCGCGCGACCTCCACCCGCAGGTCGCGGTGGATCTGCGCCCACCCGGGAGCCTGCATGTCCGGCACGTGCAGATACCCCAGCCGCCCCCCGGACAGCTCGTGCACATACGCCCGCCGCCCGGCGACCCACGCGTGGTACCGCAGCGGCTCCTCGTCGTCCACGGGGACCACCACCGCATGCCGCGGATCGCCGCCCCCCGCGGGCGAGATGGTCAGCTCCACGGGCTTGCCCGCCGTACCGACGAGGAGCGGCCCCGGCCCGGCGACGGGGTCGACGGGCCGCCCCGCGACCGCGAGCACCGCGTCCCCGGGCCGCACCGCGACGCCGGGCGCGGCGAGCGGCGACTGGGCGGCGGGGTCGGAGGTCTCGGACGGCAGGATGCGGTCGATGCGCCACGCCCCGTCGGCGCCCCGCGAGAGGTCCGCGCCGAGCAGCCCCTGCCGGGTCTCCGCGCTGCCCCAGCCGCCGCGCGGCGTCACGTACGCGTGCGAGGTGCCGAGTTCGCCCGCGACCTCCCAGAGCAGGTCCACCAGGTCGTCGTGGGTGGCCACCCGCTCCAGGACCGGGCGGTAGCGGTCCAGGATCCCGTCCCAGTCCACCCCGCCCAGGTCCGGACGCCAGAAGTTGTCGCGCATGAGGCGGCCCGCCTCGTCGTACATCTGCCGCCACTCGGCGACCGGGTCGACGCTCTGCCGCACCCGCGACAGGTCGACGGTGATGTTGGAGTCGCTGTCCTCGTCCCCGGAGGCGCGGCGGTCGCTGGGGACGACCTTCAGCGCCTCGCCCGTCCACAGCAGCACCCGCTTGCCGTCCCCGCTGACCGCGAAGTGGTCGGCGTCCGCGGCGAGTTGCTCGACGCGGTGCTGCACCAGGTCGTAGCGGCCCAGCTCGGTCTTGGGGTCCGGGTCGGACGGCGTGGCCCGGGACGCGCCGAGCACCCCGAGCACGGGGTGGCGCAGCCACAGCAGGCCGTCCTTGGCGGCGCGCAGCGTCGTGTACCGGGCCGCCTCGACGGGGAACGGCACCGTGCGGTCGGCGAGTCCGTCGAGGTCGATACGGGTGACGGGGGCGCCCTCGCTGTCGGGCGTCTCGGCGTGCGGGCCGTCCGGTGCCTCGAAGGGGCGGCCGTGGCGCTGCGGCCCGAAGGGGGACGGCGTGGTCGCGGCGAGCGTGATCAGGTGCGGCCGGGAACCGCCCACGAAGGCGAGGTCGAAGACGTGCTCGTCGTAGACCGGGTCGAAGGCGCGCGCCGACAGGAACGCGAGGTGCTTGCCGTCGAGCGTGAACGCGGGCGAGTAGTCGCGGAAGCGCAGCGGCGTCGCCTCCGAGACCGAAAGGTCCGCGGTGTTGGCGAGCTTGAGCTGGCGCAGCGGCCGCGGCCCGGCGTGCGACCAGGCGAGCCAGGCCGAGTCGGGCGAGAAGACGAGCCCGGTGGCGTCGCCGTCCTCGCTGCGGTCGACCTCGCGCACCTCGCCGCTCTCCCGCTCCACGAGCAGGACCCGGCCGTCGTGGGCGGCGACGGCGGCGCGGCTGCCGTCGGGCGCCATGGCGAGGGACAGGACGCGGCCGAGCTGTCCGGCGGCGAGCCTGCGCGGCGTCGCCGCGGGCGCGAGGCCCGTCGCGGGCGCGAACTCCAGGGCGTCGTCGCCCTCCGCGTCGGTCACCCACACGACGTGCTCCTCGCCGTCCACCCGGAAGGTGCGGGGCAGCCGGGCGCGCACCCCGTCCTTGGCGGCGAGCGCGCGGGCGGGCCCCGAGCGGTGCGTGACCCAGTGCACGGCGCCGCGCACGGCGACGGCGCTGCCGCGCCCGGTGTGGTCGGGCTCGGCGGCGCCGAACCAGCGGGCCGCGTTCACGGGGTGGGGCTGCAGGTCGGTGCGCTGGCCGCCGAGGCGGATGTCGAGGCGGCGCGGCTCGGCCTCCGACAGATCGTCCAGGAGCCAGAGTTCACCGGCCGAGGCGTAGACGACGCGGGTGCCGTCGGTGGCGGCGTGCCGGGCGTAGAAGCTGTTGATCCCGGTGTGGCGGCGCAGGTCCGAGCCGTCGGGAAGCGAGGAGTAGACGGCCCCCACTCCCTCGTGGTCGGAGAGGAACGCGATCCTCTCCCCCACCCACATCGGGTACTCGATGTTCGCGTCGAGGCCCTCATGGACGCGCACGAACCCTTCGGCGCCCTCGTGCTCACCGGGCTCCCGGATCCACAGCTTGCCCGCCGTCCCGCCCCGGTACCGCTTCCACCAGGCGGCCTCCCGCCCCATCGGCGCGGACAGCAGCAACTCCTGGGGCCCGCCCGTCTCCCGCCACCGCCCTTCCAGCGAATCGCTCCGCTCGCCCCTTTGTTTATAGGCGACATCGCCCACGATCCCGTACGGCAGGACCCGCGCGGGCCCCCCGTCGAGCGGCACGGCCCGCGCCCAGGTGCGGCGCAGCGACGCCTGGCCCTGGGTGCTGAGCGCGAGGACGTCCCCGTCCGGGGTCCAGCCGCGCACGGAGGTCTTCCAACTCCCCCAGTACGTCAGCCTTTTGGAGGCTCCGCCGTCGACGGGCGCCACATACACCTCGGGCGCCCCGTCCCTCGTGGACGTCCAGGCGACGGTGGTGCCGTCCGGGGAGATCCGGGGGTGGTTCACCGGCATGTTGTCGGCGCTGACCCGCCAGGCGCGGCCGCCGTCCAGGGCGGCCACCCAGACATCGTCCTCGGCGGTGAAGGCGATCAACTCGCCGTGCAGGTGCGGAAATCGGAGATACCCAGGGTGCGCGGTCTGTGTCACTCGATCAGCCTACGTGCTCGCTCTGACAGACCGGCCTCACTTGCCGGGCTGGACGGTCACGGTGACCGTGACGGTCGGGTCGGGCTGGTGCCAGGTCGGATCGGGCTCGGGGTCGGGCTTGGGGTCGGGTTTCGGATCCGGCTCCGGGTTCGGCTCCTCGGTCTGCGGCGGACCGCCCTCGCAGTCGCCGAGGACGCTGACGCGGAACCACTCCTTGCCCTCGACACGGGCGGTCAAGTCCCCTCGTACGCACCGGTCTTCGACCTCGCTGGTGACCTTCCCCGTGAGGGTGATGTCGCGGCCGTCCTCGGCCTCGCCCCGGCAGTCCACCGAGGCGGCCCCCACGTTCTTCTCACCGTTGTTGTCGACGACCTTGGCCTTGCCGTACGTGGCCGTGCAGTTCAGCCAGCGCACATCGACGTGCTGCCGCTCCAGTTCGCGCGTCCCCATCTGGTCGGTGGTGACCGCGACCGCGGCGAAGTTCATCTGCCCGCCCGAGTCCGTCTGGCCGTCGGCCGGCTCGCAGGCCGACAGCGCCGACATGCCCACGGCGGCGGCCCCTGCCAGGGCGACGCCCATGAGCGACCGACGTCCGCGTAAACGCCTCATGGCCCCCATGAAGGGCAGGGTGCCACTGGAAGCGTCGCCTCGGTAGACCGCTTGCGGACACAGAGCGGACTCGTGTCGGCGTGTACGGCGGCCGAAAGAGAGTCAACCTCGGCAGCCGGCGCGAGGAGTCAGGACGACCGCAGCAGCAGCCATTCCTGAAGCTCCACCAAGTTCCCCTCGGGGTCCTTGAGATGGGCCACCCGCATGCGGTCCGTCAGCGGCGCGGGCCCGTGCGCGAGGACCGCGCCGCGCGCGACGATCTGCGCGCAGTACGCGTCCAGGTCGTCCACCCGCAGCACCACGAGCGAGCGGTGCCCCGTCGCCGACTCGCCCAGCTCGCCCAGGAGCTGGGCCATCATCGACCGGTCCTGGAGCGCGATGCCGGCGGAGCCGACGGCCGGGCTGAACTTCTCGTACGGTCCGTCGGCCGCCCCCGACTGCGGCTTCAGGCCGAGCACCTCACCGTAGAAGCGGTAGCAGGCGCGGAAGTCGGACACCAGCAGCCGTACCTGAGCGAGTTCCACGAAATCCCCCTGTTGCGCGCCGAGTCGGCGCGGGTGGGGCGGGTCAGGACCAGCGGCCGGTGCGCCCCAGGAGCAGCGCGGCCGCGGCCGTCCCCGCCGTCGACGTACGCAACACGCTAGGCCCGAGCCGGAAGGGACCCGCACCCGCGTCGGCGAAGAGCGCCAACTCCTCAGGGGATACGCCCCCTTCGGGCCCGACCACGAGGACGATGCGGCCCGCGTCCGGCAGCGGCGCCGTGGCGAGCGGCTCGCTGCCCTCCTCGTGCAGGACGGCCGCGAAGTCGGCGCCGTCGAGCAGCGCCGCGACCTGCTTGGTGGTGGCGAGCTCCGCCACCTCGGGGAAGCGCACCCGGCGCGACTGCTTGCCCGCCTCGCGCGCCGTCGCCCGCCACTTGGTGAGCGCCTTGACGCCCCGCTCGCCCTTCCACTGCGTGATGCAGCGCGCGGCGGCCCACGGCACGACCGCGTCGACGCCGGTCTCCGTCATGGTCTCGACGGCCAGTTCGCCCCGGTCGCCCTTGGGCAGAGCCTGGACGACGGTGATGTGCGGCGCCTCCTCGGGCTCCTCGCGCACCGCCTCCAGGCGCACCGTGAGCCGGTCCTTGCCCTCGGCTGCCACGACCACGCCGGGCGCCCAGCGGCCCGCCCCGTCGGTCAGGACCACGTCCTCACCGGCGCGCAGCCGCTTCACGGAGACGGCGTGCCGCCCCTCGGCCCCGTCGAGCACGAACTCCCGGCCGCCGTCCCCGGAAAGTCCCCCGGCGACGAACACCGGCGCCGTCATGCCGCGCCCCCGGCGCCCTGCGCGCTCTGCTCGCCCTTGGGCTCCTCGCACAACGCGGCCGTCGCCGCGTCGAGTTCGGCCTTCAGGACCTCGACCAGCTGTCCGGCGGGCAGCTCCCGCGCCATCCGGTGGCCCTGCCCGGCCCACAGCGCCATGCCCTGTGCGTCCCCGGCCTTCGCGGCGGCCTTGCGCAGCGGGCTGGTGAGGTGGTGGATCTGCGGGTAGGCGGCGGGGGCGTACGGGCCGTGCTCGCGCATGAAGCGGTTGACGAGGCCGCGCGCGGGCCGCCCGGAGAAGGCCCGCGTCAACTCCGTCCGTACGAAGAGGGGGTTGGTCATGGCCTGCTTGTGCAGCGCGTTGGCGCCCGACTCGGGGCAGACCAGGAACGCCGTGCCGAGCTGGGCCGCGTCGGCTCCGGCGGCGAGCACGGCGGCGATCTGCGCGCCCCGCATCAGGCCGCCGGCCGCGATCACCGGCAGCTGAACCGTTTCGCGCACCTGGGTGAGCAGCGAGAGCAGCCCGAGCCCCGCCCCGTCGGTCTCCGGGTTGTCCCGGTGGGTGCCCTGGTGGCCGCCCGCCTCGACGCCCTGCACGCACACCGCGTCGGCGCCCGCCCACTGCGCGGTCTGCGCCTCCTCGGGCGTGGTGACCGTGACGACGGTGAGGGTGCCCACGCGCGCGAAGGCGTCGAAGACGTCCCGGGTGGGGCAGCCGAAGGTGAAGGAGACGACCGGCACGGGGTCGTCGAGCAGAGTCGCCAGCTTGGCGTCGTACCCGTCGTCCCGCCCGCTGTCGGGGTCGCCGAGCTCGCTCTCGTACCAGGTGGCCTCACCGGCGAGCTGATTGCGGTAGACCTCGACGGCTGCCTGGTCGGCACAGTCGGGCTGCGGCATGAACAGGTTGACGCCGAAGGGCCGCGACGTGAGCCCCCGCACCTGCTTGACCTCTTGGTACATCCCGTCGGCCGTCTTGTACCCGGCGGCCAGGAAGCCCAGGCCCCCGGCCTCGGAAACGGCGGCCGCGAGCTGCGGCCCGGAGGCACCGCCCGCCATGGGGGCCTGCACGATCGGACAGGGGCAGAGATCGGTCAATGGGGAGGCCATGACGGCATCGTGCCACGTTCATCTCGGGGCACCGAATCGCCCCTTCCGGTACGCCCGCACGAAGCGGCGCCCCTCCCCCGAAGGGAGGGGCGCCGCCTGGAACACCGACCGGAGTACGAGCCGGACTACCGCCCGTTGAACGCATCCTTCAACCGCGAGAACAGGCCCTGCTGCCCCGGCTGGAACTGCCCCGTGGGCCGCTCCTCGCCGCGCGCCTTCGCCAGCTCCCGCAGCAGCCGCTCCTGCTCGGGGTCGAGCTTCGTCGGCGTGAGCACCTCGACGTGCACGATGAGGTCGCCGCGCCCGCCGCCGCGCAGATGCGTGACACCGCGCCCGTGCAGCGGGATCGACTGGCCGGACTGGGTGCCGGGCCGGATGTCGACCTCCTCCATCCCGTCCAGCGTCTCCAGCGGCACCTTCGTGCCGAGGGCTGCGGCCGTCATGGGGATGGTCACCGTGCAGTGCAGATCGTCGCCGCGCCGCTGGAAGACCGGGTGCGGCAGCTCGTGGATCTCGACGTAGAGGTCACCGGCGGGACCGCCTCCCGGCCCCACCTCGCCCTCACCGGCGAGCTGGATCCGCGTGCCGTTGTCCACACCGGCCGGGATCTTCACGGTCAGCGTGCGCCGCGAGCGGATACGGCCGTCACCGGCGCACTCGGGGCACGGCGTAGGAACAACCGTCCCGAAGCCCTGGCACTGCGGGCACGGCCGCGAGGTCATGACCTGGCCGAGGAAGGACCGCGTGACCTGCGAGACCTCACCGCGACCGCGGCACATGTCACAGGTCTGCGCGGACGTACCCGGAGCGGCACCCTCACCGCTGCAGGTCGTACAGACCACGGCCGTGTCGACCTGGATGTCCTTGGTGGTCCCGAAGGCGGCCTCGTCCAGCTCGACCTCGAGCCGGATCATGGCGTCCTGGCCGCGACGGGTCCGCGACCGCGGCCCGCGCTGGGACGCCGTACCGAAGAACGCGTCCATGATGTCCGAGAAGTTCCCGAACCCGCCCTGACCGAAGCCGCCCGCGCCCCCGCCGCCCGCCTGGGACAGGGGGTCGCCGCCGAGGTCGTAGACCTGCTTCTTCTGCGGGTCGGAAAGAACCTCGTAGGCGGCGTTGATCTCCTTGAAGCGCTCCTGCGTCTTCGGATCCGGGTTCACGTCCGGATGGAGCTCGCGCGCCAGCCTTCGGAAAGCCTTCTTGATCTCGTCCTGGGAAGCGTCGCGGCGCACGCCGAGTACGGCGTAATAGTCCGTGGCCACTTACGACTCCGCCAGGATCTGTCCGACGTAACGTGCCACTGCGCGTACTGCTCCCATCGTTCCCGGATAGTCCATGCGGGTCGGGCCGACCACGCCTAGTTTCGCTACTGCCTCACTGCCCGAACCGTAGCCGACCGAGACCACGGAAGTGGAGCTGAGCCCCTCGTGGGCGTTCTCATGACCGATCCGTACGGTCATGCCCGAATCCGTAGCCTCACCAAGCAACTTGAGGAGCACGACCTGCTCCTCCAGCGCTTCGAGGACCGGCCGGATGGTGAGGGGAAAGTCATGTCCGAAGCGGGTGAGATTGGCGGTGCCGCCGATCATCAGCCGCTCCTCGGTCTCCTCGACGAGCGTCTCCAGGAGGGTGGAGAGCACCGTGGCCACCGTGGCCCGGTCCTCCGCCTCGAAGGACTCCCCGAGGTCCTGCACCAGCTGCGGCACGTCCGCGAACCGGCGCCCGGCGACCCGGCTGTTGAGCCGCGCCCGCAGATCCGCGAGCGAGGTCTCCCCGAACGGGGCCGGGCAGTCGATCATGCGCTGCTCGACCCGGCCCGTGTCCGTGATCAGGACGAGCATGAGCCGCGCGGGAGCCAGCGAGAGCAGCTCCACGTGCCGCACGGTCGAGCGCGTGAGCGACGGGTACTGCACCACCGCGACCTGCCGTGTCAGCTGCGCGAGCAGCCGCACGGTGCGCCCGACGACGTCATCGAGGTCGACGGCGCCGTCAAGGAAGTGATGGATGGCCCGCCGCTCGGGGGCGGTCATCGGCTTGACGCCCGCGAGCTTGTCGACGAAGAGACGGTAGCCCTTGTCGGTCGGGATCCGCCCCGCGCTGGTGTGCGGCTGGGCGATGAACCCTTCCTCCTCGAGCGCGGCCATGTCATTGCGCACGGTGGCCGGCGAGACCCCGAGGCGATGCCGCTCGGTCAGCGCCTTGGACCCGACCGGCTCCTCGGTCCCCACGTAGTCATGGACGATGGCGCGCAGCACCTCAAGCCTGCGTTCACTGAGCATCC
This sequence comes from Streptomyces odontotermitis, assembly GCF_050510915.1. NCBI lineage: Bacteria > Bacillati > Actinomycetota > Actinomycetes > Kitasatosporales > Streptomycetaceae > Streptomyces > Streptomyces odontotermitis. The sequence goes on from NZ_JBNJLS010000001.1 coordinate 1,020,694, forward strand.
GTGCTCACCTCCGCCTGTCCGTCCACTGGAGCCCCGCTTCCCCGCCCTGGCACTCACCGTTGCCGAGTGCCAGCCGTCACCGGCCCAGTGTACGGCCGTGAGGTACGGGCCCGGCAAGGGCGGACCCCCCGATGTCATCCCGACGTGCAAGGCGGGCCCACGACGGCGCCGCCGCTCCGCGACCGGCTCGGACAGCCGTGCGCGCGCAGGACTGCCCGAGAGTGCGGCTGCCGCCTGGCCCCGTCGGCGCTAGCGTCACCGTTATGGACATCACGCCCGCATGGGACGAGACGGGCTGGGAGCGGCTCACGGCGCGCGTCGGCCGCCGCCGCCTCCCGGCCTGGGACTGCACCGCCGGACTCGTCGTCGGCGACGACGCCGCCCTCATGATCGAGGCGGGCGCCAGCCTGCGCGAGGGCGCCGAGCTCCGCACCCAGGCCCGTACCCTGCTCGGCCCCGGCCGCCGGGTCACCCATCTCGCGCTCACCCACCCCCACTTCGACCACGTCCTGGGCGCGGCGGCCTTCGCGGGGGTGCAGGTGTTCGGCGCGGCGGGCCTGGACACCGCACTCGCCAACGGGCGCGACGACCTGCGGGCGGACGCCGTACGCCACGGCCTCCCCCTCGACGCCGCCGCCGAGGCCACGGACCTCCTCGTCCACCCCCACCACTTGGTGTGCGGCGAATGGACCCTGGACCTGGGCGGCGGCACCCAGGTCCTGCTCGCCAACATCGGCCCGGGGCACACGGGTTACGACCTGGCGGTCCTCGTCCCCGGCGGCCCCGGCGCACCCGAGGTCGTCTTCTGCGGCGACCTGGTGGAGGAGTCCGGTCAGCCCCAGGCGGGCCCCGACGCGATGCCCTCCCACTGGCCCGCGGCCCTGGACCGCCTCCTGGACCTGGGCGGCCCGGACGCGCTGTACGTCCCCGGTCACGGCGCGGTGGTGGACGCCACCTTCGTACGCAACCAGCGCGATGAACTGGCCCGCCGTTTCCGGGTGTCGTAGCGTCTCCCGAATGCGCAGCTACAGCCCCGACTTCACACCGCCGTGGAAGAAGAAGACGCCGCCCCCCGAGGTCCCGGCGGAACAGGACCTGGTGGTCGAGGAAGTCACCACAGGCTTCTGCGGGGCGGTGATCCGCTGCGAGAAGACGGCACAGGGCCCGACGGTCACGCTGGAGGACCGCTTCGGCAAGCACCGCGTCTTCCCGATGTCTCCGGCCGGCTTCCTCCTGGAAGGCCGCGTGGTGACACTCACCCGCCCCACCCCCACGACCCCCTCCCCCTCTCCCTCTCCCTCCCGCACGGCCTCCGGCTCGGTGGCGGTGCCGGGTGCGCGCGCACGGGTGGCCCGGGCCGGACGCATCTACGTGGAGGGCCGCCACGACGCGGAACTGGTCGAGAAGGTCTGGGGCGACGACCTCCGCATCGAGGGCGTGGTCGTCGAGTACCTGGAAGGCATCGACGACCTCCCGGCCATCGTCTCCGACTTCTCCCCGGGCCCCGACGCCCGCCTCGGCGTCCTGGTGGACCACCTGGTCCCCGGCTCCAAGGAGTCCCGCATCGCGGCCCAGGTGAGCAGCGACCACGCCTTGGTGGTGGGCCACCCGTACATCGACGTATGGGAGGCGGTGAAGCCGTCGTCCCTGGGCATCCGGTCCTGGCCCCGCGTCCCCAAGGGCCAGGACTGGAAGACAGGCGTATGCCACGCCCTGGGCTGGCGGTTCACGAACACGGGCGAGGCATGGCAGCACATCCTGTCCTCGGTGCACAGCTACAAGGACCTGGAGCCGGCGCTGCTGGGCAGAGTGGAAGAACTGATCGACTTCGTGACGGGCTCCCCGACCTAGCCCGTTCCGGGAGCCTCTTCAGCCCGTCCGGCGTTCGAGGACGAGGCCGTCCGGGCCGATACGGGGGATCTGGGGGCGAAGCCCCCAGGAAGAGCACGCCAGGCCCGGCGGAGCCGGGGGATTTCGGGAAGGGGCGGGATCGGGGAAGAGGAAACTCAATCCACCAGATCCCGCACCACCCCATCAGCCAACAACCGCCCCCGAAGCGTCAACACGGCCCGCCCACCGGCAAAGGCCCCCTCCTCCAGCAACCCGTCCCCCACAGCCCGCCGCGCAGCGGCAAGCCCAGCCTCCTTCAGGAGGGACAAGGGCGCCCCCTCGCGCAGCCGAAGCTCCAGCAGCACCCGCTCAACCCTCCGGTCCTCCCCCGAAAGCACTTCCCGCCCGGCCCCCGGCGACCTCCCACCCGCAAGAGCCCCCGCATACGCCCCGGGATGCTTCACGTTCCACCACCGCACACCCCCCACATGGCTGTGGGCCCCCGGCCCGGCCCCCCACCAGTCGGCCCCCCGCCAGTACAGCTCGTTGTGCAGGCACCGAGCGGCCTCCGAGGTGGCCCAGTTGGACACCTCGTACCAAGAGAACCCCGCACCCCCCAGCACCTCATCGGCGATCAGATACCGGTCCGCGTGCACGTCGTCGTCGGTCATCGGCACCTCCCCGCGCCGAATCCGCCGCGCCAGCTGCGTCCCTTCCTCGACGATCAGGGCGTACGCGCTCACATGGTCGGGCCCGGCCCCGATGGCCGCCTCCAGGGAGGCCCGCCAGTCGTCGTCGGACTCCCCCGGGGTCCCATAAATGAGATCGAGATTCACGTGCTCGAACCCCGCGGCCCGCGCCTCCGCGACGCACGCCTCGGGCCGACCGGGCGTATGCGTACGGTCGAGCACCTTCAGCACATGCTGCCGAGCGCTCTGCATCCCGAAGGAGACCCGGTTGAACCCGCCTTCGCGCAGCGCGCTCAGATACGCCGGGTCGACGGACTCGGGATTGGCCTCGGTAGTGATCTCGGCATCATCGGCGAGCCCGAACTCGTCCCGGATCGCCCCCAGCATCCGTACGAGGTCCCCGGCGTCGAGCAGCGTCGGCGTCCCCCCGCCGACGAAGACGGTCCGCACCGGCCGGGGGTCGTCCCCCAGCACCTTCCGCGCGAGCCGCACCTCGTCGGCCAGGGTCTCCGCGTAGTTGTCCCGGGAGGCGAGCACTCCGCCGGAGCCGCGCAGCTCGGTGGCGGTGTAGGTGTTGAAGTCGCAGTACCCGCAGCGCGTGGCGCAGTAGGGGACATGCAGATAGAACCCGAGCGGCCGCTCCCCGGCCCCGTCGAGGGCGGAGGGGGGCAGGGCCCCGTCGTCGGGCACGGGCTCACCGTCGGGAAGAGCAGAAGGCATGGACTCATTGTCCCGCACTGTGACAGCCCGCCCTGGCGGCCTCTCAGGAAAGGCTCACCGCGCCTGCAACACCAGCACAGCCAGATCATCATCCGGCGGCCGCTCAGAGAACTCATGCACAAGCCGCCGGATCCGCTCGGCCACAAGCCCCGCATCCAGCCCCGCACACCCCGCCAGCGCCACCGCGAGCCCCTCCCCGTCGTCGAACTGCGCCCGCCCCCGCCGCCGCTCCGTCACCCCGTCCGTCACACACAGCAAGGTGTCCCCCACGCCCAGCTCGTACGTCTCGCTCACATACGTCTCGTCGTCCACGACCCCCAGCAGCATCTGCGAGGACCCCATCCCCTGCACCTCGCCGTCCGCCGAGAGCACCAGCGGCAGCGGATGCCCCGCACACGCCACGGTGCACCGCACCCCGCCGCCCTCGAGCGGCACCAGCTCTCCGTACAGCAGGGACAGGAACCGCGCCGTCGTCCCGTCCGGCGGCGCCGGCTGGCCGCCCGCCACCGCGACCACCGCCGCCGCCGCGTCCGCCGCCTCCGAGGCGTCGTCGAGGAGCAGCTGGTTGAGGCGGTCGAGGACCTCCGCGACCTGGTAGCCCTCGCGGGCGAGCAGCCGCAGCCAGGGCCGAGCGAGGCCGATGACGACCGCGGCCTCCGGGCCCTTGCCCTGGACGTCGCCGAGCGCGAAGCACCAGCGGCCGGGCCCGGCCTGGAACACGTCGTAGAAGTCGCCGCCCGGGCCGCCCTGGTCCCGGGGCTCGTACACCAGGCCGCTCTGCACGCCGGGGATCTCGGCGACGGCGTTGGGCAGCAGCCCGCGCTGCAGGACGCGGCTGATGGTGGCCTGGCGCTGAAAGCGGCGGGCGGCCCCGATCGACAGGGCCACCCGGCGACTGAAGTCCTCGATGAGGCCGGTGACTTCGTCGGGGAAGCGGAGCAGCCCCGCGCGCCCGATGACGAGCGCGCCGACCGACCGGCCGCCCGCGGAGAGCCGGTACGCGAGGGCCGTGCCGGACTCGTCGGTGCCGAGCACCTCGCCGGGCCACGGCACCGGCACCGCGCCGGTGCCGACCGACTCGGGCAGCCGCGGCGGGTCCTTCTCCAGGGCGCCGCGCAGGTCCTCCATGCGGTGCTCGCTGGTGTGCCAGACCCGGGCGAGCCGCGTCCCCACCGCCCCGCCCGCCGTGGCCCGGCCGGACTCCGCCTCGTCCTCCAGCCAGATCGCGCACCAGTCCGCGAGCCGCGGCACGAGGAGCTGGCCGGCGAGCGCGGCGACGAGGTCCTCGTCGAACTGTCCGGCGAGCAGGTCGGACGCCTCGGCGAGGAAGGTGAGCGCGCCGCGGTTGACCCACTCGGTGTCGTGGGTGACGCGCTTGGGCAGCGGGGCGAGGATCTCGGCGGTGCGCAGGCCGCGTTGGAGGGCCTGCGCACCGGCGTACGACTCGATCTCCTGCACGGCCTGGACGCCCTCGACGGGCAGCCGGGCCCAGACGGTCTTGGTGCCGGTGCGGTAGGTGATGCCCCAGGACTCGGAGAGGGTGGCGACGAGCCGGAGGCCCCTGCCGTACTCGGGGGTGCCGGGCGGGCTGGGCTGGCTGGGGGCGTCGCTGCGGACGGCGCGGGCGGGGTGGTGGTCGGAGACCTCGATGAGCAGCGCGTCCTCGCTCTCGCCGGGGCCCGCCTCGTCCAGGCGGCAGAGCAGCTCCACCGAAGTGCCCGCGTGCACCACGGCGTTGGTGACCAGCTCGCTGACCAGGAGCACCGCGTCGTCGGCGAGCCGGTCGGTGATCCCGGCCGCGGCGGGCACGGCCAGCTCGGTCCAGTCGGCGAGCGCCGCGCGCAGGAACCGGCGCGCGGCGGCGGGCGCCAGGGGGTTTCCGGGCAGCGAGGTGCGCACCACCGCGGGCGGGCCGGGGAGGCCCGCGGGCGCGGCGGAGGCGCGGAAAGCGGTCTCCCGTTGCATCGGAATGGACCCCACGGTTCGGCTCCTGAGCAGTTAGGGCAAATACGCCTCAGGCGACAGGAACAGAGTGACAGACTGGCCACGCCCATAAGCACCGAGTTACTGAAGTGGGCCATCATGAGTGAGAACAGTGCTATGCCCGCGCTCGGACCCGGTCAGATTCCGGCATCGGACCACACAGGGCCCGACCGCGCACCTGACCCCACGGCTCCCCAGGGCGCCGTCCCTTCGGCCACGGCGGCACCCGCCGTCACGGCCACCCGTGCCACCGTCCCCGCACCCGCGCCACCTCCGGACGAGGGCACCATCACCCCAGAGGCCGCCGAGCTGCGCATCCTGCTGGCCGCGATGCGGTCCGCCCGGGACGGCAAGTTCGCCAGAATCCCGCCGGGCGTCGCCAACTCGGGCCTGGCCAGCGAACTCACCTCGGTGTTCAACGAGATGGTGGACCGCTCCCTGCACTTCGACGCCGAGCTGAGCCGCGTACGACGGGAGATCGTCCGGCACGGCCGCCTCGACGAGCGGTTCACGGCCAGCCCCGGACAGGGCAGTTGGGCCAACCGCATCTTCGAGGTCAACTCGCTCCTGGACGCCCTCGCGACGCCCGCGGCCAACGCGACCCGGGTCCTGAACGCGGTGGCGGGCGGCGATCTGACCCAGCGCGTCGCCCTGCACGACGGCACCCGGGAGCTGCGCGGCGACATGCGGCGGCTCGGCCGGGCCGTCAACACGATGGTCGACCAGCTGTCCCTGTTCACCGGCGAGGTGACGCGGGTGGCCCGCGAGGTGGGCACCGAGGGGCGGCTCGGCGGCCGGGCCAACGTCCGTGGCCTGTCCGGCAGTTGGCGGGACGTCACGGAGGCCGTCAACACGATGGCGGCCCGGCTCACCGCACAGGTCCGCGACATCGCGGCGGTGACCACGGCGGTGGCGCAGGGCGACCTGACGCGCACGGTCACGGTGGAGGCGACCGGGGAGCTCCTGGAGCTGAAGCTCACCGTGAACACGATGGTGGACCAGCTCTCCGCCTTCGCCGACGAGGTCACCCGCGTCGCCCGCGAGGTCGGCACCGAGGGGCAGCTGGGCGGCCGCGCCCAGGTCCGCGGCGTCTCCGGCGTCTGGAAGGACCTCACCGACAACGTCAACTTCATGGCGTCGAACCTGACCTCGCAGGTCCGCAACATCGCCCAGGTCACCACGGCCGTGGCCGACGGCGACCTGAGTCAGAAGATCACCGTGGCCGCGCAGGGCGAGATCCTGGAGCTCAAGGACACCGTCAACACGATGGTGGACCAGCTCTCCGCCTTCGCCGACGAGGTCACCCGCGTCGCCCGCGAGGTCGGCACCGAGGGCCGGCTCGGCGGCCGCGCCCAGGTCCGCGGCGTCTCCGGCGTCTGGAAGGACCTCACCGACAACGTCAACTTCATGGCGGACAACCTCACCGGCCAGGTCCGCAACATCGCGCAGGTCGCCACGGCCGTGGCCCAGGGCGATCTGTCGAAGAAGATCGACGTGGACGCGCGCGGCGAGATCCTGGAGCTGAAGACCACCATCAACACCATGGTGGACACGCTGTCGTCCTTCTCGTCCGAGGTCACCCGCGTCGCCCGCGAGGTCGGCTCGGAGGGCCAACTGGGCGGCCAGGCACGGGTCGAGGGCGTGTACGGCACCTGGAAGCGCCTGACGACGAGCGTGAACGAGCTGGCCCTGAACCTCACCACCCAGGTCCGCGCGATCCTGGAGGTCGCCTCCTCGGTGGCCCAGGGCGACATGACGCGCTCCATCACGGTCGAGGCCCGCGGTGAGGTCTCCGAGCTCAAGGACAACATCAACCTGATGGTGTCCAACCTCCGTGAGACCACCCGCGCCAAGGACTGGCTGGAGTCCAACCTGGCCCGTCTGGCGGGCCTGATGCAGGGCCACCGCGACCTGATGGAGGTCGCGGACCTGATCCTGCGCGAGCTGACCCCGCTGGTGAACGCGCAGTACGGCGCCTTCTTCCTGGCGGGCTCGGACCCGGACGAGGCGACCCCGCTGCAGGCGGTCTCCGCCAAGGGTCTCGCCTTCATCGCCGGATACGGCTCCGCGCAGGGCACCGTCATCGACACGACGGGGATGCCCGCGCACGGCCTGGTGCGCCAGGCGGTCCTGGAGAAGAAGCGGATCCTCCTCGACGAGGTGCCGCCCGACTACATCAAGATCAACTCCGGCCTCGGGGACGCGTCCCCCGCCAGCGTCGTGATCATCCCCATCCTCTTCGAGGACCAGGTGCTCGGCGTGATCGAGCTCGCCACGTTCTCCCGGTTCTCCGACGTCCACCTGGCCTTCTTCGACCAGTTCGTCTCCACCATCGGCGTGGCGATCAACACCATCATCGCCAACTCCCGTACGGAGTCGCTGCTCGGCGAGTCCCAGCGCCTGGCCACCCAGCTGCGCGAGCGCGGCGACGAACTCCAGCGCCAGCAGGCCGAGTTGCGCCGCTCGAACGCGGAACTGGAGGAGAAGGCAGCCCTGCTGGCCACCAGCTCCCAGTACAAGTCCGAGTTCCTCGCCAACATGTCGCACGAGCTGCGCACCCCGCTCAACTCGCTGCTCATCCTGGCCCGGCTCCTCTCCGACAACCCCGACAACCACCTCTCCGACCAGGAGGTCCAGTTCGCGACGACCATCCACCGCTCGGGCTCCGACCTGCTCCAGCTGATCAACGACATCCTGGACCTGTCGAAGATCGAGGCGGGCCGCATGGACGTACGCCCCAAGAGCCTCCCGCTGATCAAGGTCCTGGACTATGTGCACGCCACCTTCCGGCCGCTCACCCTCGACCGGGGGCTTGCCTTCGACGTGGCGGTGGGCAAGGACGTGCCGCGCGAGATGTTCTCGGACGAGCAGCGCCTGCAGCAGATCCTGCGCAACCTGCTGTCGAACGCGGTCAAGTTCACCTCGGCGGGCCGCATCGAGCTGCGTGTCACCCTCGTGCACGCCGCGGACGCCGCCGCGAGCGCCCTCACACCCGACCCCGGGGACCTGATCAGCTTCGCCGTCACGGACACCGGCATCGGCATCCCCGAGGAGCAACTCCCGGGAATCTTCGAGGCGTTCCAGCAGGCCGAGGGCGCCACCAACCGCAAGTACGGCGGCACCGGCCTCGGCCTCTCCATCAGCCGCGAGATCGCGGGGCTCCTCGGCGGCCGCATCACGGCCAAGAGCGAGCCGGGCGAGGGCTCGACCTTCACGCTGTACGTGCCCGTGGTGCACCCGGGGCACGGGGCGGCAGCGGCGGCGTACGCGGCCCGGCTCGTCCCGGCGCCGGTGCCCCAGGAACAGGAACTGCCGCAGTTGGCACGGGAGTCGGAGTCTCCCGTCTCGATACACCCCACCCCCTACGGCCAGGACGACAACTGGCCGGCCCCCGCCAAGCTGGAGGAGTGGAAGTCGGGCCGGGCCGGCCAGGTCCTGTCGGGGCGCCGCGTGCTCATCGTGGACGACGACATCCGCAACGTCTTCGCCCTCACCCACGTCCTCAGCCGCGTCGGCATGCCGGTCCTGTACGCGGAGAACGGGCGCGAGGGCATCGAGACCCTGGACCGCAACCCGGACATCGACATCATCCTGATGGACATCATGATGCCGGAGATGGACGGCTACGAGACGATCGCCGCCATCCGCCGCACCCAGCGCTGGAGCGGGCTGCCGATCATCGCCCTGACCGCCAAGGCCATGCCGGGCGACCGCGAGAAGGCCATCTCCCAGGGCGCCACCGGCTATGTGCCCAAGCCCGTGGATGTGGACCAGCTGCTCACCGTCGTCTGCGCTCTCCTCGACCCGGAGGGAACCGACGCCGCCGATCAGCCCGAGGCGCCTTCCGGACCACCGGCGGAGAGCGCAGTACCGAACGAGACCGAGTGAGGCATCACGATCATGAGCACTGAGGTCAAGGCCGACAACCGCGCGAGCATCCTCCTTGTCGACGACATGGAGGACAACCTGATGGCTCTCGAAGCGGTCCTGGGATCCCTCAACGAACCTCTGGTACGGGCTCGTTCGGGCGAAGAGGCCATGAAGGCGATTCTGCGGCAACGATTCGCCGTGATCCTCCTGGACGTGCGGATGCCCGGCATGGACGGCTTCGAGACGGCGACGAACATCAAACGCCTCGACCAGACGAAGGACGTGCCCATCATCTTCCTGACGGGCACCGACAACGACGCGGGCTACGCCTTCCGCGGCTACGCAACGGGCGCGGCGGACTACCTCACCAAGCCGTTCGACCCCTGGGTGCTGCGCGCCAAGGTCACGGTCTTCCTCGAACTGCACCGCAAGAACCGGCAGTTGGAGCGGATGCTGCTGCGCGAGCAGCAGCAGTTCGACGACCTGGCGGCCCGGCTCTCGGCGATCGAGACGCACATGGCGGCGAGCAGCCTCAAGGACGTGCTCGAACTGCGCCACCACGTCACACACATGGAGCAGATGCTCCAGGACATGCGGCGCGAGCGGGGCGCCTGACACCGGGCCGCCCCGCTCGCACGCGACGCCTCACGCCTCCCGCGAGCCCGCGTACATGTCCTCGATGAGGTGCTTGTACTCCCGCTCGACGACGGGCCGCTTCAGCTTGAGGCTGGGCGTCAACTCGCCGTGCTCCACGTCGAGATCACGGGGCAGCAGCTGGAACTTCTTGATGGTCTGCCAGCGCTGCAGCCCCTCGTTGAGCTGCTTCACATAGCCGTCGACGAGCTCGACGGTCACGGGTGCCGCCACCACCTCCGCGTACGACTTGCCCTCCAGGCCGTGCTCCTTGGCCCAGTCGAGGATCGCGGGCTCGTCGAGGGCGATGAGGGCGGTGCAGAAGTTCCGGTCGGCACCGTGCACGAGAATGTTCGAGACATACGGGCACACGGCCTTGAACTGGCCCTCGACCTCGGCCGGCGCGATGTACTTCCCGCCGGAGGTCTTGATCAGGTCCTTCTTCCGGTCGGTGATCCGCAGGTACCCATCGGCGGACAGCTCACCGATGTCCCCCGTGTGGAACCACCCATCGCTCTCCAGGACTTCGGCGGTCTTCTCGTCGAGCCCGTGGTAGCCCTGCATGATGCCGGGCCCTCGCAGCAGCACCTCGCCGTCGTCCGCGATCCGCACCTCGGTACCGGGCAGCGGCTTGCCCACCGTGCCCGTCCGGTACGCCTCACCGGGGTTGACGAAGGACGCGGCGCTGGACTCCGTGAGCCCGTACCCCTCGAGGATGTGGATCCCGGCCCCGGAGAAGAAGAACCCGATCTCCGGCGCGAGCGCCGCCGACCCGGAGACCGCGGCCCGCAGCCGCCCGCCGAACGCCTCGCGCAGCTTGGAGTAGACGAGCGCGTCGGCGACCTTGTGCTTGGCGCCGAGCCCGAACGGCACCGAAGCGGTCCCGGTCCTGCGGAAGTTGTCCTGGCTGACCTTCGCGTACTCGCGCGCGACCTCGGCCGCCCACTGGAAGATCTTGTACTTGGCCCCGCCCCCGGCCCGCGCCTTCGCGGCCACGCCGTTGTAGACCTTCTCGAAGATCCGCGGCACGGCGGCCATGTACGTGGGCTGCACCACCGGCAGATTCTCGATGATCTTGTCGACGCGCCCGTCGACGGCGGTGACGTGCCCGAGCTCGATCTGCCCGGAGGTGAGCACCTTGCCGAAGACGTGCGCGAGCGGCAGCCACAGGTACTGCACGTCGTCCGGTCCGAGCAGCCCCGTCGCGGCGATGGCCTTCGCCATGTACGACCAGTTGTCGTGCGGCAGCCGCACGCCCTTGGGCCGCCCGGTGGTGCCCGAGGTGTAGATGAGCGTCGCGAGCTGCTCGGAAGTGATCGCCGCGACCCGCTCCTTGATGAGGTCCGCGTCCTTCTCCAGCCGGGCGGCCCCGCGCGCCTCGAGCTCGGCGAGCGTGAGGACCCACCCGTCGGGGTCCCCCTCCGCCGCCGCGACACCCGTGCCGTCGATGACCACGACATGGCGCAGCTCGGGCAGATCGGCCCGCCGCTCCCGCGCCTTGTCGAGCTGCTCCAGGTTCTCCGCGATCAGGACCTTGCTGCCGGAGTCGGACACGATGAACGCGGACTCTTCGGCGTTGGTCTGCGGATACACCGTCGTGGTGGCCGCGCCCGCGCAGAGGATGCCGAGGTCGGCGAGGATCCACTCGACCCGCGTCGACGAGGCGAGGGCCACCCGGTCCTCGGGCTGCAGACCGAGCTCGATCAGTCCGGCCGCGATGGCGTACACCCGCTCGGCGGCCTGCGCCCAGCTCAGCGACTTCCAGGCGTCGGGCCCCTCACCGGAGGCCGGCGGGACCGGGTAGCGATAGGCCTCGGCATCGGGCGTGGCCGCCACCCGCTCCAGGAAGAGATGCGCCACCGAAGGCGGACGGTTCTCGATCAAGGTCTGTGTGTCGCTCACGACATCCTCCGGGCCCGCGACAGTGCGGCGACTGGCTTGGCGGCTGCTTGTTGGTCCCTGGCGGCTACTTGTTTAACTTGCGAGTAACCTCGAGCAGTGATCAGAGTAGAGCGCCGACGCCCGGTGCGTAAGGGCCTGCTGCCTGTCACTTTCTACAGAACGAAACCCACCGCTCACGCGCACGGGCCCGCCGCGCCGAAGCGCGACGGGCCCGTGTGTGCTGCCGTCTCAGACGGCCGCTTGCGACACCTCAGCCGATGGCGGCGGTGACGGTGGCGGCCAGGTCGGTCAGGACGTCGATCCCGACATTGGTGTCGTTCGAGATGTTGGTCGACACCCCGGCCGGTCCGTGCACCTTCACCCCGGAGTCGGCGCTGGTGCCGTTCACCGTGTTGCTGGCACCGATGTCGAGCAGACCGCCGACGCTGATGCCGGTGTTGGCCTTGCTCTGCACCAGCGGCTGAGTCGCGCTCTGCTGCGGCGGCTCGGGCTTGGCGTCGGCGGCGGCCGCCGTCGAACTCATGGCCCCCACGAGCAGAAAGGCCGCGAGGACACCGCCCGCAGCGCGTGCAATTACGTTCTTATTCATGGTCTTCCTCCTTCAAAGGGGAACGGTAACCAGAATTCAGCGAACGTAACACAGGTAATTCGTCTGCCTGGGACAGTGCACCCCGTAGAGAGCATTAGGAATACAAATGCGGGCCCGGCGCAATGTGCCGGGCCCGCGGGATGTATCACCGTGTCATTGCTCGAGGAAACGACGCGGCTTCACATCGAGGGAATTCAGCCGCCGACGGGCAGGCCGCCCATGAGCGGGGTGCCCTCGGCGGCACGGGCCGAGGCGCCCTGCAGCGCCTTGGTCTTCGAAGCCAGGTCGTTGTTGGTCGCCAGCTTGTCGGCAACCTTGCTGACGCCGTTGACGATGACCTCGGCGTTGATGTCCTTCAGCGGGTTCTTGACCTCGTTCTTCGAGACGGTGCTGCTGTCCACGAGCTGGTCGTCGCCCTTCGCCGCCGCCGGGGCGTTGTCGACGTCGTCGGCGAAGGCAGGAGCGCCAGCACCCAGGGCAATCATGGTTCCGGCAACAACCGCAGCAGCCTTCGTGTACTTCACTTCAGTCCCTTTCCGAAGAGGCGTCCTTCACGGTCACGACCGTCGTGCCGCCCGAGCGTCTTGCTGGCCGCTCGGAACGCCGCTTCCACCCTTCGTAACGGGAGGCCCCCGGCTGCGGAAACTCCTGAACTCCGGCTTTTTTGGCAATCACCCAAATGTCGCAAGCGCTTTTCTAATTCTCACATCAACCAAAAAGGCGCCTGTCCGGTGGACGGACAGACGCCTTTGACGCGTGAGCGCGCAGCAGCCTCGGAAGGCGGCCTCGGGGAGGTCAGCCGCCGATCGGCATGCCGCCGATCAGGCCGGAGCCCGGGAGGCTCCCGGCAGCGCCCTTGGCACCGCTGCCCAGCGCCTTGGTCTTGGAGGCCAGGTCGTTGTTGGTCGCCAGCTTGTCGGCGGCCTTGCTGACGGCGTCCGACACGACCTCGACGTTGACGTCCTTCAGCGGGTTCTTGACCTCGTTCTTCGAGACCGTGCTGCTGTCCACGAGCTGCTCGTTGCCCGCCTGCTGAGCCGCCGGGGCGTTGTCGACGTCATCGGCGAAGGCGGGCGCACCGGCACCCACGGCGAGCATGGTTCCGGCGACGACCGCAGCGGCCTTCGTGTACTTCACTTCAGTCCCTTTCCGGAGAGGCGCCCATCATCACGGTCACGACCGTCGTGCCGCCCGAGCGTCTTGCTGGCCGCTCGGAACGCCGCTTCCACCCCCCGTAACGGGACACCCCCACGGACAGAAACCCCCTAACCGCAGCCTTTCTCGCATCCCACTCCAATGACGCAGACGCTTAACAAACACTCAGATCAACCAAAAAGGCGCCCATCCGGTCCATGGACGGGCGCCTTCCGGCGAGCTGCGCGGCCTTACTTCTTGACCTTGCCTCCGGCGCTGTCGTCGCTGGAGAGCACCGCGATGAAGGCTTCCTGGGGCACCTCGACGGAGCCCACCATCTTCATCCGCTTCTTGCCCTCCTTCTGCTTCTCCAGGAGCTTCCGCTTACGGGAGATGTCACCGCCGTAGCACTTGGCGAGGACGTCCTTGCGGATGGCGCGGATGGTCTCGCGGGCGATGACCCGGGAGCCGATCGCGGCCTGCACCGGCACCTCGAACGCCTGCCGCGGGATGAGCTCGCGCAGCTTGGCGACGAGCCGCACCCCGTAGGCGTAGGCGGCGTCCTTGTGCGTGATCGCCGAGAACGCGTCGACCTTGTCGCCGTGCAGCAGGATGTCGACCTTGACGAGCTGGGCGGACTGCTCGCCCGTGGGCTCGTAGTCCAGGGACGCGTAGCCGCGCGTCTTCGACTTCAGCTGGTCGAAGAAGTCGAAGACGATCTCGGCGAGCGGCAGCGTGTAGCGGATCTCGACGCGGTCCTCGGAGAGGTAGTCCATGCCGAGCATCACGCCGCGGCGGTTCTGGCACAGCTCCATGACCGAGCCGATGAACTCGCTGGGCGCGAGGATCGTGGCGCGCACGACGGGCTCGAAGACCTCGTCGATCTTGCCCTCGGGGAACTCGCTCGGGTTGGTGACCGTGTGCTCCGTGCCGTCCTCCATGATCACGCGGTAGACCACGTTCGGAGCGGTGGCGATCAGGTCGAGCCCGAATTCGCGCTCCAGCCGCTCACGGATCACGTCGAGGTGCAGCAGGCCCAGGAAGCCGACGCGGAAGCCGAAGCCGAGCGCCGCCGAGGTCTCCGGCTCGTAGACCAGCGCGGCATCGTTGAGCTGCAGCTTGTCGAGGGCATCGCGCAGCTCCGGGTAGTCGGAGCCGTCCAGCGGATACAGGCCCGAGAACACCATCGGCTTCGGGTCCTTGTAGCCGCCGAGCGCCTCGGTCGCACCCTTGTGCAGGGACGTGATCGTGTCGCCGACCTTGGACTGGCGGACGTCCTTCACGCCGGTGATGAGGTAGCCCACCTCGCCCACGCCGAGCCCGTCGGCGGCCAGCATCTCCGGGGAGTTGGTGCCGATCTCCAGGAGCTCGTGCGTGGCGCCGGTGGACATCATCCGGATCCGCTCGCGCTTGTTGAGCTGTCCGTCGACGACTCGTACGTACGTGACGACGCCCCGGTACGAGTCATAGACCGAGTCGAAGATCATCGCGCGCGCGGGGGCGTCCTTGACGCCGACCGGGCCGGGGATCTCGGCGACGACCTTGTCGAGCAGCGCCTCGACGCCCATGCCGGTCTTGGCGGAGACCTTCAGGACGTCTTCGGGCTCGCAGCCGATGAGGTTGGCGAGCTCCTCGGAGAACTTCTCCGGCTGGGCGGCCGGCAGGTCGATCTTGTTGAGCACCGGGATGATCTTGAGGTCGTTCTCCATCGCCAGGTAGAGGTTGGCGAGGGTCTGGGCCTCGATGCCCTGGGCCGCGTCGACGAGGAGGATGGTCCCCTCGCAGGCCGCGAGTGAACGCGAGACCTCATACGTGAAGTCCACGTGGCCCGGGGTGTCGATCATGTTGAGGATGTGGGTGCTGCCCTGGTCGGGCCCCTCGGTGGGGGCCCAGGGCAGACGCACCGCCTGGGACTTGATCGTGATGCCGCGCTCGCGCTCGATGTCCATGCGGTCGAGGTACTGGGCGCGCATCTGCCGCTGCTCGACCACTCCGGTCAGCTGGAGCATGCGGTCGGCGAGCGTGGACTTGCCGTGGTCGATGTGCGCGATGATGCAGAAATTGCGGATCAGAGCCGGGTCGGTACGGCTCGGCTCGGGCACATTCTTAGGGGTCGCGGGCACGCAGGGTCCTGTCTCTTGAGGCGCCTGTCGCCTCGGGTCGGATCTATACGTAGGTTCCATCGTCCCATGGGTGAGGGACTGTGCTGGGTTTGGGCCGGTCGGAGGACGGCTGGTAGCCTGGGCAGCTGTGTCTCGTAGCCCTCTCAGCACGAGGCGCGGGCCGGGATCCCCCGGTGAGCCGGGTCCTCCCGGCGCAGCACCACCCATTCATCAGTACCTGAACCTGAAAAGGCTCTTTCGTGGCGAACATCAAGTCCCAGATCAAGCGGATCAAGACCAACGAGAAGGCTCGGCTGCGCAACAAGGCCGTCAAGTCCTCCCTGAAGACCGCGATCCGCAAGGCCCGCGAGGCCGCTGCCGCCGGCGACGCCCAGAAGGCCACCGAGCTCACGCGCGAGGCTTCGCGCCAGCTCGACAAGGCCGTCTCCAAGGGTGTCATCCACAAGAACCAGGCCGCCAACAAGAAGTCGGCGCTTGCTTCGAAGGTCGCGTCCCTCAAGGGCTGAACCTCTGCTGAGCGCCTCTGATCCTTCGGACGGCGGCGCTCACGTGATGTGACGCCGTCACGGGACCCCGCGGGCCCTCTCTCCCGCTCCCGGACGGCACCCCGGATCCGTACACGACTGCGTTCGCCACGCGGGTACGGATCCACCGAGCTTGAACCGAAGGCCCCGCCCCTCGTCCTTCCCCAGGACGACGGGCGGGGCCTTCGGCGTGTACGGGTATGCCTGTCTAGCCGCGGCGCGAACGGGCCGCACGGGCGATCGCGACGACGGCCTTCTCCAGGGCGTACTCGGGATCGTCCCCGCCGCCCTTGACGCCCGCGTCCGCCTCGGCACAGGCACGCAGAGCCGCCGCCACTCCGTCGGGAGTCCAGCCGCGCATCTGCTGGCGCACCCGGTCGATCTTCCACGGCGGCATGCCCAGCTCGCGGGCGAGGTCCGCGGGGCGCCCGCCGCGCGCGGAGGAGAGCTTGCCGATGGCGCGCACGCCCTGGGCGAGGGCACTGGTGATCATGACGGGGGCGACGCCCGTCGACAGGGACCAGCGCAGCGCCTCCAGGGCCTCGGCCGCCCGGCCCTCCACGGCACGGTCCGCCACGGTGAAGCTGGATGCCTCCGCGCGGCCCGTGTAGTAGCGGCCGACGACCGCCTCGTCGATCGTGCCTTCGACGTCCGCGACCAGCTGCGACACCGCGGAGGCGAGCTCGCGCAGGTCGCTGCCGATCGCGTCCACCAGCGCCTGGCACGCCTCCGGGGTCGCCGAGCGGCCGAGGGTGCGGAACTCGCCGCGTACGAACGACAGCCGGTCCGCGGGCTTGGTCATCTTCGGGCAGGCGACCTCGCGGGCGCCCGCCTTACGGGCGGCGTCAAGCAGGCCCTTGCCCTTGGCACCGCCCGCGTGCAGCAGGACGAGGGTGATCTCCTCGACCGTGGCGCCGAAATACGCCTTCACGTCCTTGATCGTGTCCGCCGACAGGTCCTGCGCGGAGCGCACGACCACGACCTTGCGCTCGGCGAACAGGGAGGGGCTGGTCAGCTCGGCGAGCGTGCCGGGCTGCAGCTGGTCGGGGGTGAGGTCGCGCACGTCCGTGTCGGCGTCGGCCGCGCGGGCCGCCGCGACGACCTGCTGCACGGCGCGGTCGAGGAGCAGATCCTCCTGGCCCACGGCGATCGTGACGGGAGCGAGGGGATTGTCGGCTGAATCAGTCTTCCTGGCCATCGCGGTCAAGCATCCCACGCGGCACTGACAGCCCGTCCCGTAGCGGAGAATGGGCCGGTGACCGACGTACGACATGTGCTGGTGCTGCCCGACCGCGACGCCGCGGAGGAAGTCGCCGAAGAACTCCCCGACCGCTTCGGGGTCACCGAGGAACCGCAACTGGTCCGCGACGCCCTGGCCGGCGAGGACGACGCGGAGGACGCCCAGTGGCTGGTCGTCGTGGAGGACCCGGAGCAGCGCCTGGACAAGGCGGCGCTCGATGAGCTCGCCGCGGAGCACGAGGGCTGGCTGGAGGCCCCGTAACCCAGCAGCCGGCCACGGCTGCTGCGTCTCCGGCTACGCCTGCTGGGCCTTCGGCTACGTCTGCTGAGTCTTCGGCACGACCTGGATGTCGAGCTCGATCGCGATGCTGGCGCCGACCGCCGCGATGCCACGGGCGAGCATCGTCTGCCACGTCATCGTGAAGTCGTCGCGGTGCAGCTCGGTGGTGGCCCGGCAGGCGGCGCGGGTCTCGCCCTGGAGGCCCTGGCCGACACCGAGGTACTCGGCGTCGAGGGTGACCGTGCGCGTGACGCCGTGCAGCGACAGGGCGCCCGTGATCGCCCAGCGGCTGCCGCCCTTGTGCGTGAAGCGGTCGCTGTAGAACTCCAGCGTCGGGAACCGCTCCACGTCCAGGAAGTCGCCGGACCGCAGATGGTCGTCGCGCATCTTCACGGCGGTGTCGATGGAGGCCGCGTCGATGACGACGTGCATCGCCGACTCCTCCATGCGGTCCGCCATCCGTATCGCGCCCGCGAAGGTGTTGAAGCGGCCGTGGATACGGGCGAGGCCGATGTGGCGGGCGCTGAACGCGACGGAGGAATGCATCGGGTCGATCTCCCAGTCGCCCGGCTCGGGCAGCGCGGGCGGCGGGGCGACCTGGAGCATGACGTCGCCCATGGAGGCGTGCGCGCTCTCCCCGACCGTGGCGCTCGCCCGGTACGGCGTGAAGCCCTCCGCCGAGACCGCGAGGCGGTAGTCGCCCGCCGGGACCGTCGCCACGAAGGACCCGAACGGGTCGGTGCCGCCGCTCACGACCTTGCGCCCCATCGCGTCGCTCACCGCGAACTCCGCATGCCGCACCGGCTCGTTGACCGGATCCAGGACCCGGCAGCTGAGCACGCCCGCGCTGGGCGGAACCGGCATCGCCGACAGGGGTCCCGCTCCCCCGCCCCGATTCGTACGGTTTCCCAGCCAACGGCCGAACATGTGCGACGCCCCCCTGAGCGACTTGACACCACCTGCAACGAAGAGGCATTCGATCACCGTTGCGGCATTCGATGCAACACGAACTTACATCGCAGCAATCACGCCGAACTGCCGCGACTATGGCCAGACGCCCGAATTGATCATTCCGATTCGACCTCCTTCCCAGCTGAGACCGGGGTTACCGGCTGTTACCGCTTTTCACCGGGTGGCCACCCCCCACTGCTGTGCCGCACCTCCCTTTCCGGCCCGCCCGGCCACCGCGATCGAGCCGTCCCGGTCCGTCCGCAGCACCCGCGCTCCCCCGGCGGCCAGCGCGGCGACCGTCCGGCGCGAGGGATGGCCGTACGGGTTGTCCGCACCGCACGAGATCAGGGCCAGGCGCGGGGCCACCCTGCGCAGCAGCAGCGGGTCCTGGTACGCGGAGCCGTGGTGGGCCACCTTGAGCACGTCGACCGGTGGCAGCGAGGCGAGGGCGGGGGTGCGCAAAAGGGCCCGCTGCGCCGGTGGTTCGAGGTCGCCGAGGAGCAGCAGGGTGAGCCCCGCGGTACGTACGAGGAGGGTGACGCTGGCGTCGTTCGGACCGTCCGGCGGTGGTCCTGGCGGGGGCTGCGGCCACAGCACCCGCCAGTCGAGGGCGCCCGCGCGACGCCGCTCGCCCGCCACCGCGCGGATCACCGGGACGTGGTGCGCGGCGGCCCGCTCCCGCACGAACGCGGCCTGGCCCTGCGGCTCCTCGTACCCCGTCGTCTGGATCACCCCGACGGACCGCCCCCGCAGCACGCCCTCGAGGCCCGCGACATGATCCGCGTGGAAGTGCGTGAGCAGGACCAGCGGCACGCGCGTGACACCGAGCGACCGCAGGCAGCGGTCCACCGGCACCGGGTCGGGACCGGCGTCGACCACCACCCCGGCCCCCGCTCCCGCGGCGAGCACCATGGCGTCGCCCTGCCCCACGTCGCACATCGCGTAGCGCCAGCCGGGCGGCGGCCAGCCCGTGAACACCCGGGTGAGCGGAGCGGGTTGCACCACGATCAGGACGAGCAGCAGGGCGCACGCCACGGCGATCAAGGGGTGGCGCGGCAGCTTCCTGCCGAACAGCACGACCACCGCCGTGACGAGCACGAGCAGCAGGCCCCCGGCCCAGCCGCCCGGCCAGTCGACCCCGCCGCCGGGCAGAGCGGCGCCGGTGCGGGCGATGTCCGCGATCCACCCGGCGGGCCAACCGGCGCCCCGGGCGAGGGCCCTGGCGACGGGCATCGCCACCGGGGCGGCAGCAAGGGCGGCGAACCCGAGGACCGTGGCGGGCGCTACGGCGAACTCGGCGAGGAGATTGCACGGCACCGCCACCAGACTCACCCGCGCGGCGAGCACCACGACCACCGGGGCGCACACCGCCTGTGCCGCGGCGGCCGCCGCCAGGGCCGCCGCGAGCCTCGGGGGCACCCGACGTCGCTCGAGCGCGTCGCTCCACTTGGGGGCGAGGGTGAGCAGCGCCCCGGTGGCGAGGACGGAGAGCAGGAACCCGTAACTCCGGGACAGCCAGGGGTCGTACAGGACCAGCGCCAGGACGGCGGCCGCGAGCGCCGGGATCAGCGAACGGCGCCGCCCGGTGGCGAGGGCGAGCAGCACGATCCCCCCGCACGCCGCGGCCCGCAGCACGCTCGGATCCGGTCTGCACACCACGACGAAGCCGAGGGTGAGCCCGCCGCCCAGCAGCGCCGTCGCCCGCAACGGGATGCCCAACCTCGGGGCGAGCCCCCGCCGTTCGGCCAACTGAGCGCTGCCGGGTGGCCCGATGAGCAGGGCCAGCACGATCGTGAGGTTGGCGCCGCTGACGGCGAGGAGATGGGTGAGGTCCGTCGCCCGGAACGCGTCCGCCAGCTCCGGCGGCACCCGAGAGGTGTCCCCGATGACCAGGCCCGGCACCAGGGCCCGCCCGTCCGCAGGGAGCCCTTCGGTGGCTTTCCGCAGACCGGACCGGAGCGTGCCCGCGAGACGTTGGGGACGGGAGGGGCCGCTCAGCACGGTGGGACCGACGGGCCTGCCGGTCACCCGTGCCACCGCGGCGTATTGAGCGCCTTCCTCCAAGGGGGGTGCGAGCCTTGCCCGGACTTGGATGCGGGTCGAGGGGAGGAGCTTGAGCCAGGGGGAGTTGGGGGTGGGGTCGGTGGTGGAGCCGGTGGTGGAGCTGGAACGGGAGTCAGGGCGGGAGTCAGGGCGGGAGTTGGAGCGGGAGTCGGGGCGGGAGTTGGGGCTGGGGGCGGAGTTGAGGTGGCTCGGGTTGGGGGCACGGTTCCGGCTTGAGTCGGGGGGTGCGGCCGGGGTCCGGGGCCTGCTGGTCGGCGTGATGATCAGGACGGGTGCGCGGGTGCGGGTCAGGGCGGCGGGCTTCCTCGCGGGCCGTGTCGTGACGCCGACCAAGTCCGCTTCCACCACCACCGCGGGCGGTGCCTGGTGGTCGCCGGTGACGCGGGGCCGCGTACGCCGGGGATCCGACGTGATCTCCAACTCCGCCGTCACCTCCGCGTAGTTCCGGGCCAGGGAGGGGACCGGGCCCCGGCGCAGATCCGCCCCGTGCAGGGACGCCGAGGTCGCGGCGGCCGCGGCGCACAGCAGGGCGGCCACCAGGGCCACGGTGCCCCGGCCCGCGAGCGCCCGGACCACGCCCCGCGTCCGGCCCTGAACCCGGCCCGGCGTCCGCCCGGAGCCACGCGGCCCTGCCCCCGATCGCCCACCCACCCCGCACCGTCCGCCCACGATGAGCAGCCCGCCCGCCACCGCGACGCAGGTGCCCGCCGCGACCGCCACCCACCCCGCGGGTGCGTCGAGGGCCAGGGCCGCCGCGCCCCAGGCGGCCAGGGCGGGCGGAACGAGGCGGAGGTCCGCCGGGCCCTCCTGGCGCGGGTGTGCGGCCCCGAGTCGGCTCCCGGACGAGGCGTGAACGTCCGCGCGCCGCACGGCCGTACGGGATGTCACGGCTGTACGAGACGTCATGGCCGTACGCGTTCGAGACGTCATGGGCGTACGAGATTCTGGAGGTCGGCGAAGCGGCGGTCGCCGATGCCGTTGACCTCGCGCAGCTCGTCCACGGAGCGGAACCCGCCGTGCTCGGTCCGGTAGTCGATGATGTGCTGCGCGAGGACGGGGCCGACACCCGGCAGTCCGTCGAGCTGTTCGGCGGTGGCCGTGTTGAGCCCCACGGGGGTGGAGGGAGCCGTCGCGTCTCCTACTCCTCGTGCCCCTCCCGCCCCATCTGTTCCTGCTCCTCCCGCCGCGCCTGCCCCGCTCCCTCCCGGCGGTCCGGCCCCCGCCCCGGGGACACCCACCGCCACCAGCTCCCCGTCCACCAACAGCCGTGCCCGGTTGAGCCCTTCGGCGTCGGCCCCGGGACGGAGCCCGCCCGCGGCGCGCAGCGCGTCGGCCACGCGCGAGCCCGGTGGCAGCCGGTGGATGCCGGGCCTGCGGACCTTTCCGCTGACGTCCACGACGATCCCGGCGCCACCCGGAGTACCCCGCCCGTCCGGGCCCGCCGATGCCCCCGCCCCGTCCGGCGTCGGCGCCGCACCGGGCGCCGGGGCAGGCTCGGTCTCCCGCTCGGACGCCGCCTCGCCCCCGCTCCGCACCACCTCCGGCGCCCGCACCGGCTGGGTCCTGCCGGACCAGAAGTACTGGCCCGCGAAGGCCGCGGCGAGAACCAGGACCGCGCAGAGCGCGACGAGGCTGCGCCGCTCCAGGCCACACCGCAACTGCAGCCACACCGGCAGCCGTTCACGCACCGCGAGCCCGGCGCGCACGCGCCACGGAGCCGGAGCCGGATCCAGGGCCGGATCCGGGGCTGGATCCGGGGCTGGATCCGGGGCTGGATTCGGGGCCGAGGCCGGAGCAGGTGGAGGGGCCGAAGCCGGAGCAGGTGGAGGTGAAGGTGGAGGCGCAGGGGCAGGCGCAGGGGCAGGGGCCGGAAGCCGGGTCGGCGTCGCGGTCGGATCCCGGTCCGTCTCCGGCGCCTCGCCGCCGCCCCCGCTCTCACCCCGGGACTCACCCCCGGCCGCAGCAGGCGCCCGCGCCCCCAACTCCCGCGCCCCTCTCCCCCGTTCGGGAAAGAGCGTCTCCACCCGCTCCCGTACCACCTGAGCCGTCCGCTCCGACGCATGGGTGCGCCGCACGCGTCGGAGCGCCCGACGCCGTCCTGCTGGGGCTACGCGCCCGTCCGACCCGGGGCCGCGCCCCGGTCCGCTCGTCGCGCCCGTCGTCCTGGAAAGTGATCGAAGTGCCATGCGAATGACGCTAGGCACTCACCGATCCCTTTGTTGATCTTGCTCAATTCCCGGGGATTACCCAGCAGTTGTGGACAACTCCATCACCCACACGCGCCCCACGCCCACACAGCACACGAGAACCGAGAGGCGAGAAACGGGCACCAGCAGGACCTCACCGCGGCGAGACCACGGCCCCCAGCAACCCCGGCCCCGTGTGCGCCCCGATCACCGCGCCCACCTCGCTCACATGCAGCTCGGCCATGCAGGGCACCCGGTCCCGGAGCCGGTCCGCGAGGGCCGACGCCCGGTCCGGTGCCGCGAGATGGTGCACCGCGATGTCGACCTCGCTGCCCCCGGCCCGCTCCACCACGAGCTCCTCGAGGCGGGCGATCGCCTTCGATGCCGTGCGCACCTTCTCCAGCAACTCGATCCGGCCGCCGTCCAGTTCGAGCAGCGGCTTCACCGCGAGCGCGGAGCCGAGCAGGGCCTGGGCGGCGCCGATGCGGCCGCCCCGGCGCAGATAGTCGAGGGTGTCGACGTAGAAATAGGCGGACGTGCTCGCGGCCCGCTTCTCCGCCGCCGCCACCGCCTCGTCCACGGAGCCGCCCGCCTGGGTCGTCTGTGCGGCGGCGAGCGCGCAGAAGCCGAGCGCCATCGCGACCATGCCCGTGTCCACGACCCGCACCGGCACCGGTGCCTCGCGGGCGGCGAGGACCGCGGCGTCGTACGTCCCGGAGAACTCCGAGGACAGGTGCAGCGAGACGATGGCCGTGGCGCCCGCCTCGGCGAGCTCGCGGTAGGTCGTGGCGAAGACCTCCGGGCTGGGCCGGGACGTGGTCACCGGCCGCCGCTTCTGGAGCGCGAGTGCGAGCGAGCGGGCGGAGATCTCCGTGCCCTCTTCCAGCGCCTGGTCCCCCAGGACCACGGTCAGCGGCACCGCTGTGATGCCGTGCCGCTCCATCGTCCGCTGCGGCAAGTAGGCCGTGGAATCCGTGACGATCGCGACATGGCGGGACATGAGCTGGAGATTACCTTCCGGGGCCTGGGCGCGGCAGCCCGGCCCCATTTCGCCGGATCAGGTGGATCAGGTGGATCAGGTCGTGCTCTCCGGCCTCGCCTGCTTCTCCCAGGGGTATGTGGGCCGCGGGGTGGGCGGGGTGATCGCGGGCTGAGTCGGTTCCTGTGCGGACGCGGTGGGTGCAGTGGACGCGGTGGAGGGAGTCGGCTGCGGGGATGCGGTGGGGGTTCCTGCGGGCGGGGCGGTCTCCGGGGTGTCCTTCGTCCAGTGCCGCAGCGCACCCGCCTCGATGTCGATCTGGGTGCTCAGCGAATCCAGGTCGTCGTCGGCGAAGCGGCGGCTGCGGTCGCGGGCCGCCCAGCGCAGGGAGTCCGCGGACTTGGTGATCTGCGCCGTGCGCTCCCGCAGGACGGGCAGGCGCTCGCCGAGGCCGGCCTTGTCCGGGTCGCGCTCCAGGCGCCTGAGCTCGGCGTCCAGCTCATGGCCGTGGGCGCTGAGGCGCTTGAAGAGGTCGAGGGACTCCTGCAGCGAAGCGTCTTCGGCGACGCCCGCGTGCAGCGCGTCCTGCGTGGCCCGCATCGACGTGCGCAGCGAGAGGCGGAGCTCGGCGAGCTCGCCGGCCGAGCCTGGCTGGTAGAAGGTCTTCGCCCGCAGCGTCGTGTCCTCCACGGAGCGGCGGGCCTGCGTGATGGTGCGGTCCACGCCGCGCTTGGCGGCCTTGACCACCTTCACCGTCATATAGGCACCCAGCGCCACGAACAGCACGAAGATCAGCGCGAACACGGCGAACACGGCATCCACGAAGCTCCTCCTCCTGCCGCTGCGAGCGGCCCTCGCCCACTTCTCCACGGTAAACGCAACGGGCAGGCCGTGGGTTCCAGCGGAACCCCCAACCTGCCCGTAGGGGACTACCCTTATGCGCCGCCCGCGGCCGGTGGCCGAGGGGCCCGAGCCTTAGGCCGGAACGATGTTCACCAGCTTCGGCGCGCGCACGATGACCTTGCGGATGCCCGCTCCGCCCAGTGCGGCCACCACCCGCTCATCGGCCAGGGCGGCCTTCTCCAGCTCCTCGTCCGAGATGGTGGGCGGCACCTCCAGGCGCGCCTTGACCTTGCCCTTGATCTGCACGACGCAGGTCACGGCCTCGTCCACCACGTACGCCGGATCGGCGACCGGGAAGTCCTGGTGGACGACCGAGTCGGTGTGGCCCAGCTTGCGCCACAGCTCCTCGCCGATGTGCGGGGCCAGCGGCGCGATCAGCAGCACCAGGCGCTCGGCGACGGACCGGGGCAGGTCGCCGCCCGCCTTGGTCAGGTGGTTGTTCAGCTCGGTGATCTTGGCGATGGCCGTGTTGAAGCGCATGCCCTCCAGGTCCTGGCGGACGCCGTCGATCGCCTTGTGCAGGGCCCGCAGGGTCTCCTCGGGGACGTCGCCCTCGGCCAGGTCCACGACGGTGACCTCACCCGTCGACTCGTCGACGACCAGACGCCACAGCCGCTGCAGCAGCCGGTACTGGCCGACCACCGCGCGCGTGTCCCACGGCCGCGACACGTCCAGGGGGCCCATCGCCATCTCGTACAGGCGCAGGGTGTCCGCACCGTACTCGGCGCAGATCTCGTCCGGAGTGACCGCGTTCTTCAGGGACTTGCCCATCTTGCCCAGCTCGCGCTTGACCGGCTCGCCCTCGAAGAAGTACGCGCCGTCGCGCTCCTCGACCTCGGCGGCGGGCACCGGGAAGCCGCGGCCGTCCCGGTACACGTACGCCTGGATCATGCCCTGGTTGAACAGCTTGTGGAACGGCTCGGCGGACGAGATGTGCCCCAGGTCGAACAGCATCTTCGACCAGAAGCGGGCGTACAGCAGGTGCAGCACGGCGTGCTCGGCGCCGCCCACGTACAGGTCGACGCCGCCGGTCGGCTGCCCCGCGCGCGGGCCCATCCAGTACTGCTCGACGGCCGGGTCGACCAGCTGCTCGCTGTTGTGCGGGTCCAGGTAGCGCAGCTCGTACCAGCACGAACCCGCCCAGTTGGGCATGGTGTTGGTCTCGCGGCGGTACTTCTTGGGCCCGTCGCCCAGGTCCAGCGTGACGTTGACCCAGTCCTCGTTGCGGGACAGCGGCGTCTCGGGCTGGGTGTCGGCGTCGTCCGGGTCGAAGGTGCGCGGGCTGTAGTCGTCGACCTCCGGC
Source organism: Streptomyces odontotermitis (assembly GCF_050510915.1). Taxonomy (NCBI): domain Bacteria; kingdom Bacillati; phylum Actinomycetota; class Actinomycetes; order Kitasatosporales; family Streptomycetaceae; genus Streptomyces; species Streptomyces odontotermitis. The sequence goes on from NZ_JBNJLS010000001.1 coordinate 1,046,596, forward strand.
AGCTCCAGGGGCAGCATCGACTCGGGCAGGGAGTGCGCGATGCCGTCCTCGTCGTAGACGATCGGGAAGGGCTCGCCCCAGTAGCGCTGGCGGCTGAACAGCCAGTCGCGCAGGCGGAAGTTGACGGTGCCCTCGCCGATCCCGCGCGCGGACAGCCACTCCGTGATCCTCGCCTTGGCGTCGACGACGCCCAGGCCGTCCAGGGAGATCTCGTCGTTGGCGGAGTTCACCAGCTTCGCCTCGTACGAAGCGAAGGCGTCGTCCCAGGTGGCGGGGTCCGTGCCGCGGCCCGCGGCGGAGCCGCTGTCAGATGCCGTGGACGGATCCACGACGCAGCGCATCGGCAGCTCGAAGGCGCGCGCGAAGGCGAAGTCCCGGGTGTCGTGCGCCGGGACGGCCATGATCGCGCCGGTGCCGTAGCCCATCAGGACGTAGTCGGCGATGAAGACCGGGACCTGCTCGCCGCTGACCGGGTTGGTCGCGAACGCGCCCGTGAAGACACCGGTCTTCTCCTTGGCGTCGGCCTGCCGCTCCACGTCCGACTTGGAGGCGGCGAACGCGCGGTACTTGGCGACGGCCTCGGCCGGGGTCGCGTGCCCGCCGGTCCACACGTCGTGCGTGCCCTCGGGCCAGGCGGCCGGGACGATCTTGTCGACCAGGTCGTGCTCGGGGGCCAGCACCATGTAGGTGGCGCCGAACAGGGTGTCCTGGCGGGTGGTGAAGACGGTGATCGCGTCGCCCTCGGAACCGACCGCGAAGTCGACGCGGGCGCCTTCGGAGCGGCCGATCCAGTTGCGCTGCTGCAGCTTGATGGCCTCGGGCCAGTCCAGCGCGTCCAGGTCGTCCAGCAGGCGGTCCGCGTACGCGGTGATGCGCATGTTCCACTGGCGCAGCTTCGCCTTGAAGACGGGGAAGTTGCCGCGCTCGGAGCGGCCGTCGGCGGTGACCTCCTCGTTCGCCAGCACGGTGCCCAGGCCGGGGCACCAGTTGACGGGCGCGTCCGAGGCGTAGGCCAGGCGGTAGCCGCTCAGGACGTCAGCGCGCTCCGAAGCGTTCAGTTCGCTCCACGCGCGCGTGGAGTCCGGGACGGCGCGCTCGCCGCTCTCGAACTGGGCCACCAGGTCCGCGATCGGGCGGGCCTTCTTCGCCTCGGTGTCGTACCAGGAGTTGAAGATCTGGACGAAGATCCACTGGGTCCACTTGTAGTAGTCCGGGTCGATCGTCGCGAAGGAGCGGCGCTTGTCGTGTCCCAGGCCCAGCCCGCGCAGCTGCGCCTTCATGTTCTCGATGTTGGCCTCGGTGGAGACCCGCGGGTGGGTGCCCGTCTGCACCGCGTACTGCTCGGCGGGCAGGCCGAAGGCGTCGAAGCCCAGGGTGTGCAGGACGTTGTGGCCGGTCATGCGCTGGAAGCGGGCGAAGACATCCGTGGCGATGTAGCCCAGCGGGTGGCCGACGTGCAGGCCCGCACCCGAGGGGTACGGGAACATGTCCATGATGAACTTCTTGGGGCGTGCGACGACCGCAGGGTCGCCCGCCAGGTCGCCGCTCGGGTTCGGCGCCTCGTAGGTCCCGTCGGCGTCCCAGAAGTCCTGCCAGCGTGCCTCGATCTCGGCGGCCAGGGCGGCCGTGTAGCGGTGCGGCGCGGCCACCTCGGAGGCGGCAGCAGAATTCGTCTCGCTCATGATCCTCAAAGCTCCATCGATCGTCTCTGCCTGCGCATTGGCCGCGCTGGTCGCAGCTGGCCAAATAAAAATGCCCCTCACACAGGAGGGGACGCCGCGCCGATTCCGACCGCGATTCCGCGGCGGTCGGGACTGATCAGCGCGGCTCGCTAAGCAGAAGGCGTACGGCACGCATGGCGTCAGGGTACCGCAGCCCTCACGCGGCCCGCGACGAGCTTTCGGGCGGCCGCCGCCGGGGACGACTCATGGCCAAGGATTACTCGGCGTACCGCCCTGTACCGGGACAACACCAAGATCCCATCGCGCTTTGATAACAACGCAATAACTCAAACCCCGTACCCACCGGTATGGAGCGACTTAGCATGCGGCGGGACCGAACTTCTTTCGGAGCCGCCCCCATGAACTCTCCGCACCCCCTGAATTCTCCGCAGTCCGGGTATCCCCGCCGCCGGAGCACCTCGTTCCGCACCCCTGCCGGTCCCGGCAGACCACTCCGCCGCGCCGCCGCCGTGGCGGTGCCGGTGCTGATACCCGTCCTGGTACTCGCCGGTGGCGACGCCTTCCGGGCCGCACTCGACTTCACCACCGGAGTCCTCTCGCTCGTCTCCCTGACCGCCTCGGTGGCCTGGGGCCTGGTCGCCACGGACCGGCTCTTCCTGCGCTCGCGCCAGCGATTACTCGCCCAGGCCGTGCACCGCGCCACCGCCGTCGCCGCCATCGGCTTCCTGCTGCTGCACGGCACCGTGAAGCTCGCGCTCGGCCATGTGTCCCTGGTCGGCGCCCTCGTGCCCTTCGGGCTCGGCGTCACCGGCAGCGCCGGGCTCATCGGCCTGGGCGCCCTCGCGGGCCTGCTCATGGTCCTCACCGGGATCACCGGCGCCCTGCGCAGCGCCTTCGCCGCACCCGCCGGGGTCGCCTCGCGCTGGCGGTCGCTGCACATGCTGGCCTACCCCGCCTGGTGCGCGGCCCTGGTCCACGGCCTGTACGCGGGACGCCCGCCGAAGCCCTGGGTGATCGCCCTGTACTGCCTGTGCCTGGCCGGCGTCGCCGGGGCCGTCGTGCTGCGCGGGGCCCCGCTGCCGGTGAAGCGGAAGGTCGCCGCCCGCGTCCTGGCCCTCCTGGAACCTGGCACCCGCTACCCGGCGAGCGCCCCCGCCGCCCGCAGCACCACCCCCCACGCCGCCCCAACTCCCGCCCCGACCCAGGCGGACGCCCCGGCGGACACCCCGCCACACGGCCTGGCCGCCGCCTACCGCGCCCTCGCGGCCGCCCCACCGCCCCCGGCTCCCCCCACGGCCCGCACGCCCCGCTGGCCCGCCCCCTCACCCCCGCCGCCCGCCGAGGCGCCCCCGGCCCACCACGAACCCGGCCACGACGCCAGTGACACCCGCCACGAACCCAGCCACAGCCACTCCCCCCGCCACGCCTCCGGTACGGGCCTGTCCGCACCGGGCCCGGGTGAACCCTGGAACGCGTCCACCGGAGGTCCCCAGTGAACGCCGCGCTGCCCGACGTCCCCGAGGTCCGCGTCGTCGGACTCCCCCTGCTGACCGCGGGCTTCGACCTCGTCGAACGGCTCGGCCTCGACATGCACCTGAAGGTCCACGGGCCGCTGCAACCGATGGCGGGCGAGCCGCTCGCCGCCCTCGCCGAGCAGATCGCGCTGCGCGGCCGCGGCGGCGCGGGCTTCCCCTTCGCCCGGAAGCTGCGCGCGGTCGCCGACGCGGCGATACGGCGCGGGGTCCGGCCCGTGGTCGTCGTCAACGGAAGCGAGGACGAGCCGGCCTGCCGCAAGGACACCGTCCTGCTCAACCGCGCCCCGCACCTCATCCTGGACGGCGCCCTCCTCGCGGCGGAAGCCCTCGGCGCGCGCACCCTCGTCGTCGGCGTGACCCGCGAGTCCACGGAGTCGTCGATGCGGACCGCCCTCGCCGAGCGCGGACTGCGGGACCGGCGCGGAGCGGCACTACGCGCGCGCGTGCAGCGCAACCCGGTGCGCATGGTCACCGGGGAGTCCTCGGCCCTGGTGCGCTCGGCCGACGGCGGCCCCCCGCTGCCTCCTGGACGCAAGGTCCGTACCGCCGACTCCGGAGTGGGCGGCGCCCCCACCCTGCTCTCCAATGCGGAGACCTTCGCCCAACTCGCCGTGGCCGCCCGCATCGGCGCCGACCGCTATGTGCGCACCGGCCTCCGGGACGAGCCGGGCACCGTCCTGATCACCCTCTCCGGAGCCGTCGCCCGCCCCATGGTCGTGGAGGCGCCCACCGGGGTGCCCCTGCGGTACGTCCTCGAGCTGGCCGGGGCCCCGGCACTCCCCCAGGGCGTGCTGACGGGCGGGTATCACGGCAGGTGGCTGGATGCCGCCACGGCGCACGACGCGGTCGTCTCGCGGGCCGCTCTGGAGGCGCGCGGGGGTGCGCTCGGCGCGGGTGCGGTCCTGCCGCTCGGCACGGACACCTGCCCCCTCGGGGAGTCCCTGCGCGTCGCGAACTGGCTGGCCGCCGAGAGCTCAGGACAGTGCGGCCCCTGCTACCTCGGCCTGCCCGCGGCCGCGCGGGGCCTGGCGGACGTCCTGGAGGGAGGCGGGCCGACCTCTCTGGAGGCGCTGCGCGAGGTGACGCGGGCGGTGAAGCGGCGGGGGGCCTGCAAGCACCCGGACGGCTCGGCGGCCTTCCTGGAGTCGGCGCTCTCGGTGTTCACGGACGACCTCGCGGCGCACGTCCTGGGCGGCGGATGCGGCCGCCCTGTGGTGGGCGTGCTGCCGCTCCAGCAAGAAGTGCCGCAAGGAGAGGCCCCGAGCGGGCGTCGCATCGCCGTCGACTGGACCCTGTGCCAGGGACACGGCCTGTGCGCGGACATCGTCCCCGAGCTGATCCAGCTGGGCCCCGACGGCTTCCCCTCGGTCGCGGAAGCGCCCGTACCGCAGTACTCCGAAGCGCGAGCCTCGCGCGCCGTGCGCCGCTGCCCCGCCCTGGCCCTGCGCCTGGAAGAAGACCCGGCGGCGCCTCCCTCTCGCCCTGCACCGCCCCCGGCGCTCCCACCCGGCCGCGGCCGCCGCGCCCTCGGATCCGGGCGTCCCTGACGCCCCCGATGCCCCGACGCCCTCAGCTCCCTCAATGAGGCCGTCACGAGCGCGACTTGAGAGCCGGGCGACCCGCAGCACGACGAGGGCGGCAAGACCCTTTCGGATCTTGCCGCCCTCATCATCTGTGGAGCTAAGGAGAATTGAACTCCTGACCTCCTGCATGCCATGCAGGCGCTCTACCAACTGAGCTATAGCCCCGTGCTTCGTTCCGCCCGGTTTCCCCGGCGGCTCCGCCAACATTACACGGTCCTCCCCCTGCCTCACCAAATCGTTTCCGGTCTGGCCCGGTACAGCCCGATTCGGGCACTACTGTCAGCCGTCGTGACCGTGATCGCGTTCGCCGCCGCCCGCCGTCGTGTGCCCCTCGCCGCCGGGGTCTGCCTGCTCTCCTTCGCGGCCTTCTGGCTGGCGCAGCGCGCCGCCGAGGTGTCCATGATCGACCTGATGGTCTACCGCGCCGAGGGCGAGACCGTGCGGGCGGGCGGCGACCTGTACGCGCTGCGCACCACCGAGGCCCATCTGCCGACCACGTACCCGCCGTTCGCCGCGCTCCTGTTCACGCCTCTGACGCTGCTGGACACGGCGGCGATGCGGACCCTCGCGACGGTCGGCAACCTGCTGCTCCTCGTCGCCTTCGCGCACCTCTCCTTGCGGCTGATCGCCCCCCGCGCGCGCGTGGGAGCCGCCCTGTGGGTGGCCGCGCTCGCCGTCTGGGCGGAGCCGGTGTGGACGACGCTGCGGTACGGGCAGATCAATCTGCTCCTGGCCGTCCTGGTGCTGTGGGACCTGACCCGGCGCCCCGGCGGCCCCGGTCACCGCTGGGCGGGCGTGGGCATCGGCCTGGCGGCGGCGATCAAGCTCACGCCCGCGCTGTTCGCGGTGTTCCTGCTCCTCGCCGGGGTCGCCGAGGCGGTGCGGAAGGGCCATTGGCGGCCCCCCGTGCGGCACGCGTGCGTGGGGGCCGCGGCCTTCGCCGGTGCGACGGCCTTGGCGGCGGCCGTCCTGCCGTACGACTCGCGCCGCTTCTGGACCCGGATGGTCTTCGAGGCGGGCCGGGTCGGGTTCCCCGAGGACACCGCGAACCAGTCGCTGCGCGGGGTGCTCGCACGGCTCCTGCACACGCCCGAGCCCGGCCCGTGGTGGGCGGTGGGCGCCGCCGTCGCCGGGGCCGCGGGGCTCGGGGTCGCCGTGGCGGCGGCGCTGCGCGGGGAGCGGGACTGGGCGGCCGTCTCGTGCGCGGCGACGGCACTGCTCGTCAGTCCGGTGTCGTGGTCGCACCACTGGGTGTGGTGCGTGCCGATGGTGCTGCTGCTCGGACGGGAGGCGCTGCGGTGGGGCGGGCGGGTCCGCCGGGCGGTCGCCGGGGCCGTCGGCCTGGTCTTCTGCTCGTACGCCCTGTGGTGGGTGCCGCACGGGGTGGGGCGCCTCGAACTCGCCCAGGATCACGGCGAGATGGCGCTCTCCGCGCTCTACGCGCTGAGCGCCGTCACCTTCCTCGGGGCCGCGGCACTCAGGCCGTGGCGAACGAATAGAAGCGTTTGAGCGTGCAGTGCTCGTCGAGCAGGCGGCCGTAGATCGGCTCGCCCTCGAGTTCGCGGTACGTCTCGATCGGATCGCCCTTTATGATCAGCGCCCGCGCGCACTCCTCGCACCAGTACTGGTAGTCCGCATTGACCGGTTCCATGTCGCGGACGATCGGCGTACCACTGCCGCACCAGTCGCACTTTCGCCTGTGTGCACCCATCGATCAGCTCCAGCTGTGGCCGCAGGCCGTGCACACGTAGGAGACACCGCCGTTGTCGCCGAGGACCTGGGCGACGTGGGAGGAGCCGCAGGACGGGCAGTTCAGAAACGTGCCTTCACGACGTATCACTGCCTTGCCGGGGAGGTTGCCGACCTCCCCGAGGATGCTCGCAGGCATCACGTCTCCCTCCCGACGGGCCACCCTCGGTGAATCGCAGTCCCCTTCCGGCCGTCCGATTCTGCCACGGCGCGAGCGACCCGGTCAGCGACGCCGTCGTACCAGTCCGGACACGACGCCCAGGACCGCTGCCCCCGCCAGCGCGTACGCGCACACCAGGAGCGCATCCGCAGAGCCGTACGCCCCCTGAACCCCGTGTGCCTCAAGCCTGTTCAGGAAGAGGGCGCCGAAGACCGCGACGCCGATGAGCTGGCCGAGCTGGGTGACCGTGGCGAGCAGGCCGCTGGCGTCGGCCGCGTCTTCGGGGCGCACCGTCGAGAGCGCGCGCGTGAGGGCCGGGCTGAAGGCGAGGGCGAGGCCCGCTCCCGTACCGGCGAAGGTCGCGTACACGGCCGGGCCGATGCCGCCGCCGTCCCGCAGCAGCAGCCCCATCGCGGCGACCGACACGGTGGTGACCACGAACCCGCCCGGGATCAGAGCCCGTTGGACCGCGGCCGGCCAGTGCCGCCAGGTGAGCCCGACGGCGCCGAAGACCACCGCAGTCGGCGCGAAGGTGAGCCCGGCGCGCAGCGCGCTGTAGCCGAGGCCGCTCTGGAGGTGCAGCGTGAGCACGAACAGGAAGCCGCCGTTGACCGCCATCACGGCGCCGATCCGGAACACCGCGAGCCCCATGCCGGGCACCCGGAGCACCCGCGGCGCGACCAGCGGCGCCCCGCCGCGCCGGGCGAGGCGGGACTCGTACGCGCAGAACAGCGCGAAGACGGCCCCGGACCCGGCCAGCGAGAGCCACGACCACAGCGGCCAGCCCTCCTCCTGGCCGAGCACGAGCGGCACCGTGAACAGCGAGACCGCGGCTCCGAGCAGCACGAGCCCCGGCAGGTCGAGCCCGCGCGCCCGCTCCCGCTCCTGTGCACGGTCGCCCGGCAGCACCCGCCGCCCGAGGAACAGCAGGGCCACCCCGACCGGCACGTTGACCAGGAACACCGGCCGCCACCCGGCCCCGAACAGGTCGGCGCTGACGAGGACTCCGCCGACGACCTGCCCGGCGGCGGCCCCGGTCGCGAGCACCGCCGAGTACGCGCCGAGGGCCTTCGCACGGGCCTCTCTGGCGAAGTTGCGCTGGATCAGGCTGAGCACCTGGGGGATCAGCAGCGCCGAACCGGCGCCCTGCGCGAGGCGGAACGCGATCAGCTCGCCGGTGCCCTGGCTGAGCCCGCAAGCGAGCGAGGCCGCGGTGAACAGGGCCAGCCCGGTGAGGTACATGCGCCGGTGCCCGACGAGGTCGCCGAGGCGCGCGCCGGTGATCAGGAGCACCGCGTACGCGATGGTGTAACCGGCGATGACGAGCTGCAACTCGGCGCCGGACGCGTGCAGTTCGGAGCCGATGGTGGGCGCCGCGACATTGACGATGAAGACGTCGAGCAGCGCCATGAACTGGGCGCCGAGCACCACCGCGAGCAGCCGTCCGGGCCGCCGCCCGGGGCCGTTGTCAGTGCCAGGGTCTTTACTGGGTGCGGGAGTTGAACCGGCGGACGCCGGAGGGGTGGTGGTTGTCATGGCATCGAGACTGGCGGCGACCGGACACGGGTACCGAGAGCCCGCTGATGCTGGTACTGCCAGCACCTGGCAGCGCGCGGGGCGGGCACCGACGATGGACCGATGGGGGATGTGACGACGTTGGCCACGACACAGCGACGCAGGCCGGAGCTGGCCGCCTTTCTGCGCAGCCGCAGGGCGCGGGTCACACCGGCCGACGTGGGCATGCCGCCGGGCCTGCGGCGCCGCACCCCGGGGCTGCGCCGCGAGGAGGTCGCCCAGCTCTCCGGCGTCGGCGTGACCTGGTACACATGGCTGGAGCAGGGCCGCCCCATCAACGCCTCGTCGCAGGTCCTGGACGCGGTCGCGCGCACCCTCCGCCTCGACCAGCCCGAGCGCGAGCACCTCTACCACCTGGCCGAGGTCCCCTGCGCCCCGCTCCTGGGCGCCCCCGCACAGAAGGTGGGCCCGGAGATCCAGGGCGTCCTCGACGCCCTCGACCCCCACCCGGCGGTGGTGTACAACGCGCGCTATGACGTCCTGGCCACCAACCCCGCCTACCGCGACCTCTTCGCCGTCCAGCCGGCCGAGCTGATGGGCGTTCCGAATGTGCTGTGGTCCCTGTTCACGGTCCCCGAGCCGGTCTGCCCCCTGGTCTTCCGGGACGCGGAGCTGCCGAGGATGGTGGCGACGCTGCGCGGCGCGTACGGACGGCATGTGGGCGAGCCCGCCTGGGAGCGGTTCATCGAGCAACTCTCCACGGCCAGCGCGTACTTCGCCGAGCTGTGGGAGAGCGGCGACGTCACGCCGCCGGGTGCCCGCGTGAAGACGTTCCGGCACCAGGCCGTCGGCGAGCTCCGCATGACGTCGGTCTCGCTGTCCATCGACGGACTGCAGGAGTGCCGGGTCGTGACGTACACACCGGACGACTTCGAGAGCCGCGAGCGGATGGCGAAGCTGCGGACGCTCCGGGAGACGCTGTGGCCCGCTTAGCCGCGACCCGCCCGGCGGTGCTCCGCCCGGGGACCACAAGCAGAAATCCCGCCCCCTGCCGGGGACGGGATTCCGTAAGTGTGGAGCTAAGGAGAATTGAACTCCTGACCTCCTGCATGCCATGCAGGCGCTCTACCAACTGAGCTATAGCCCCTTGTGTTCTTCCGTTCCCCCCGCTTGGCGGGGCGAACAAGAAGAACTTTAGCCTGCGACCAGCCAGAAAGTGAAATCCGGGTCCCGGGCCCTCAGCGGGCCGCCCGCACCCGGCCTGACCAGGCCCTAGTCGTCGTCCCCGAGCACCGGCTCCGGCAGCGTGCCCGCGTTGTGCTCCAGGAGGCGCCAGCCGCGCGCACCCTGGCCGAGGACCGACCAGCAGCAGTTGGAGAGGCCGCCGAGGCTCTCCCAGTGGTGGGAGTCCAGGCCGAGGAGGCGGCCGATCGTCGTGCGGATCGTGCCGCCGTGGCTGACGACCACCAGCGTCCCGTCCTGCGGAAGCTTCTCGGCGTGCCGCAGGACGATGGGGGCGGCCCGGTCGGCCACCTCCGTCTCCAGCTCGCCGCCGCCGCGGCGCACCGCCTCACCGCGCTTCCACGCGGCGTACTGCTCGCCGAAGCGGGCGATGATCTCGTCGTGCGTGAGGCCCTGCCACTCGCCGGCGTAGGTCTCCCGCAGGCCCTCGTCGTGGGTGACCTCGAGGCCCGTGATGGCCGCGAGCTCGCCCGCCGTGGCGGCCGCGCGCCTGAGGTCGGAGGCGATGATCGCGTCCGGCTCCAGCGAGGCGAGGAGGCGGGCGGCCCGGCGGGCCTGGGCGACGCCCGTCTCGGTCAGGTCGATGTCCGTCGAGCCCTGGAAGCGGCGTTCCAGGTTCCAGGACGTCTGGCCGTGCCGCCACAGGATGACGCGGGGGCCGCGGGCGCCGCTCAACGCAGCTCCCCGTCCAGGTCGGCTGCCTCCTCCGCGGCCTGCTGCTCGGCGTGGGCGGCGGCCTTGCCGCGGGTCGCCTTGGCGTCCTCGGGCAGGTCGATCTCGGGGCAGTCCTTCCACAGGCGCTCGAGCGCGTAGAACACGCGCTCCTCGCTGTGCTGGACGTGCACGACGATGTCCACGTAGTCCAGCAGGATCCAGCGGGCGTCGCGGTCGCCCTCGCGGCGGACCGGCTTGGCGCCGAGCTGCTTGTTCAGCTGCTCCTCGATCTCGTCCACGATCGACTTGACCTGACGGTCGTTGGGCGCGGAGGCGAGCAGGAAGGCGTCCGTGATCGAGAGGACGTCGCTGACGTCGTACGCGATGATGTCGTGCGCGAGCTTGTCGGCGGCCGCCTGCGCGGCGACGGTGATGAGCTCGGTGGAGCGGTCCGTAACGGTCACTGGTGAGCTTTCCTTCGGCTGGTCGATACTCCCCAAGGGTCTCACGGACCGCCGACAGCGCCCCAGGCGATTACGTCACCGGCCCCGCACCGGGCGCGTCACCGGCCCCGCACGGGGGCGCGCCACCGCCCCCGCACACCGTTCGCCGCCGGGCTCACCGCGCCTTGTAGTCCTGGCCGAGGACCACCGACACGTCCGCGTTCGCCGCCGTCCTGCCCTTGCGGACCGCGCTCGCCGGGAGGCCGAGGGTCTTGGCGACCTCGGACGCCGCCTCCTTCTGCTTCGCGTCCGCGTAGGTCACCTGCGAGGCGGCCCGGGCGGCGGAGCCCGTACCCGCGTCGACGAAGGTGTAGCCGCCGTTGACGAGGGAGACCCGGGCGCCTTCCTCCGCGCCCTTGGCACCGGTCGCGTTCTGGACGCCGACCCGCACGGCCGCGCCCTTGTCGGGGCTCTTCACCGCGCCGCCGAGCACGTCCTTGACCACGCTCGCGCTGGCCTTCTCCGTGAGGGTGCCGTCCTGGCGTACCGGAAGGAGCGCCGTCGTGTAGTCGCCGCCCTTCGCGCGGTCGGCGAGCTTGGCGAGGAAGGCGCCGAGGTCCTTGTCCGTCAGCGAGGGGTCGAGGACCTGCGCGAGCGACTGCACGGTGGTCGTGGCGGCCTGCTGGTCGGAGGAGAGCTTGCGCAGGACGCCCTGCAGGACCTGGCCGAACCGGGTCAGCTGCGCGTTCTCGGACTCCCCGGGCGCGCGGTAGGTGGCGTACGCGACGGCCATCGGGCCGCTCAGCGTCTGCTGCTCGCCCTTCTTGACGAGGGGGGCCTCGCCCTTCTTCTTCGCCTTCGGGTCCGGTACGTCCGCGTTCGTATTGATGTCGATGTTGCCGACGAGGTCGACGAGGTTGTTGAGGTAGGGGGTGTCCAGGCGCCAGGTGCCCTCGACCTTGGTGCCGAGCAGGGTGTCGATCGACTCCCGGGTGCCGCTGGAGCCGTCGTCGTCCACGGACTTGCCGAGCGTCGTGGCGGCGCCGTCGTCGTCGGTCACGGACAGCGAGTTGGGGAGCAGGACGGTGGTGCCCTGCCCGGTGGTGGTGTTGTTCACGAGCAGGGCGGTGGAAGTGCCGCCGCCCTTGGTGTTGTGCAGGTGGATCACGACGACGTCGCGGTTCTGCGGACCGGCCGCCGCGGCCCCGCCGGAGTCGCTGTCCGACTGGCCGGGCAGCTTGCCCGCGTACCAGAGGTAGCCGACGCCGCCGACCGCGACCAGGGCGAGGACCACGACCAGCGCGATCAGCCGGGAGCGGCCGCGCCGCTTGGCCTCCTCGCGCCGCTCGCTGCGGCTCTCGGTGAACTTCAGCCAGTCGATGACGTCTTCGGAGTCGTCGTCCGGCTCCTCGATGAAGGAGAACTGCTCGGTGCGGTAGTCGCGCTCCGGACCGGCCGCGGACTCGGGCCCCGGCCCGGGTTCGGGCTCGTGGTGCCGAGGGGCCTCCTGCGGCTGCTGGTGCGGCTGCTGCGGGGGCGACTGGTGGGGCTGATGTGACTGGTGGTGCGGCTCGTGCGACTGCTGCTGGGGGATCCAGCCGGTCTGCTGCTGCTCGTACGGCGGGTAGGAGCCGGTGTCGTACGCGGGCTGGTTGGCCGTGTCGTACGGCGAGGGGGCGGCCGTCGGCTGCGTGCCGGTGGCGTACGGGTCGTAGCCGTACCCCTGGGGCTGCTGCTGCGACTGGGGCTGCTGCGTCTGCTGCTGCCCGGCGTACGGGTCGTACGCGGGCGGCTGCTGGGGCTGCTGGTGTTGCTGGGGCTGCTGCTGGACCTGCTGGTACACCGGCCGCCCGTACTCGTCGTACCCGACGACCTGGTACTGATCAGCCGCGTACTCCCCCGCATACGGGTCGCCGCCCGCGTACGGGTCGTACTGTCGGTCGTTCACCGGTGCCCCTCTCGGCTCACTCGCCGCGGTACAGCTCGCGCTTGTCGATATAACGCACCACACCGTCCGGCACCAGGTACCAGACGGGATCCCCCTTGGAGACCCGCGCACGGCAGTCCGTGGACGAGATCGCCAGGGCCGGCACCTCCACGAGCGAGACTCCGCCCTCGGGCAGCCCCGGGTCGGCCAGCGTATGGCCGGGACGGGTGACTCCGATGAAGTGCGCCAGTGAGAACAGCTCTTCGGTGTAGCGCCAGGTGAGGATCTGGCCGAGCGCGTCGGCGCCCGTGATGAAGAAGAGGTCCGTGTCGGGGTTGAGGGTGCGCAGGTCGCGCAGGGTGTCCGTGGTGTACGTGGGGCCGCCGCGGTCGATGTCGATGCGGCTCACCGAGAACTGCGGGTTCTCGGCGGTCGCGATGACCGTCATCAGATAGCGGTCCTCGGCAGGAGAGACCTCTTTGTCGCTCTTCTGCCACGGCTGCCCGGTCGGCACGAACACCACCTCGTCGAGGTGGAACTGCGCGGCGACCTCGCTGGCCGCCACCAGGTGTCCGTGGTGGATGGGGTCAAACGTTCCGCCCATGACGCCGAGGCGGCGCTTGCCCTTGCTCGCCGGGCCGGCACCGGGGCCGGTAGGCATGTCCTGCTCTCCCATGCGTGCAGACCCTACCGGCCCGGCGGACGGGCTCTCGTTCTGCCCGGTTGAACGGTGAACCTGGTTCAGCGGTCCCGGTTGAAGCGCGTGGTGATCCACAGCAGCAGAAGCAGGACGGCGAGGGCGCCGCCACCGGTGAGATACGGGCTGAGGCTTTCGTGGTTGCCGCCGTGCTCGCCGCCCTCGGAGGCGAGGGTGGCCAGCTGGGCGGCGGTGCTGTGGAGGCTCATCGTCAGCAGGACCTATCCGGGGTGATGGGATGGGGGATCGGGACTAAGACTTCCGGCCCATCGTAAGCGGGGGCCGCGCTCCGGCTCACGCCGACTCAGCTGTTGCGGTCACCCGGGGAGTTGCCGGGTGCGGCGTCCGGCTGCTCCGCGGAGCCCGCGGGCTCCTGCGCTCCCCTGTTCGCGGGCTCCCGCGCGCCCTCCTTCGCGGACTCCTGCGCGCCCCCGTCGCGGTAGCCCCGCAGCAGGAACCAGCCGACCAGGACGCAGCCGACGACCATGACGATCAGCACGACGCGGAGCAGGTTGCCCGGCCCCTGATGCCCTGTCGCCTTGGCGGCCTCGGTGACCCAGGCGGCTGCGGGGGTGTACTCCATGACGGACGACTCCTTCTGTGGCTGCCCTGTCACGGTATCTCCGCCTAGGCTGGGGCCAGCCTCGGGGGCCAGAGGAGGACAAGACATGGGGGATGCGGCATGACCGACGACAACCACGACGGCTCGGGCAGCGGCCACGAGAGCGTGCCCAGCAGGCAGCGCAGGCGCTTCCCGGGGATCTCCTCACGGGCGTACGAGCATCCGGCGGACCGCTCGGCCCTGGTCGCCCTGCGCAAGCTCAGCGGCTTCGACACGGTCTTCAAGGCGCTCAGCGGCCTGCTGCCCGAGCGGAGCCTCAGGCTGCTGTTCCTCTCGGACTCGGTACGGGTCTCGGACGCGCAGTTCGCGCACCTCAACACCATGCTGCGGGACGCCTGTTACATCCTGGACCTGGAGAAGGTCCCGCCGATGTACGTGAACCAGGACCCGGTGCCGAACGCGATGTGCATCGGCCTGGACGAGCCGATCATCATCGTCACCACGGGCCTCGTCGAGCTGCTCGACGAGGAGGAGATGCGCGCGGTCGTCGGCCACGAGGTGGGCCACGCCCTGTCCGGCCACTCCGTCTACCGCACGATCCTGCTGTTCCTCACCAACCTCGCCCTGAAGGTGGCGTGGATCCCGCTGGGCAACGTCGCGATCATGGCGATCGTGACGGCGCTGCGCGAGTGGTTCCGCAAGTCCGAGCTGTCGGCGGACCGCGCGGGCCTGCTGGTCGGGCAGGACCTCCAGGCGTCGATGCGCGGCCTGATGAAGATCGCGGGCGGCAACCACCTGCACGAGATGAACGTGGACGCGTTCCTGGAGCAGGCCGAGGAGTACGAGGCCGGGGGCGACCTGCGCGACTCGGTCCTGAAGATCCTGAACGTGCTGCCGCGTTCGCACCCCTTCACCACCGTGCGCGCCGCCGAGCTGAAGAAGTGGGCCGCGACCCGCGACTACCAGCGGATCATGGACGGCCACTACCCGCGCCGCGACGAGGACAAGGACACCTCGGTCTCGGACTCCTTCCGCCAGTCCGCGGCGAGTTACGCGAGCGACGTGCGCAGCAGCAAGGACCCGCTGATGAAGCTGGTCACCGACATCGCGGGCGGCGCGGGCGACCTGGGCGGCAGGCTGCGCGGGAAGTTCACGGGCGGCGCGGCCGGCGGATCCGGCACCTCCGGCAACCCCGGTGGCTCCGGCAACTCCGGCCCGGACACGGGCAGTTCGGACCCCGGCCCCGGCAACTCCCCCGAAGACGGGGGCAAGTAGCCGCGACGGGGGGGGGCAAACAGCCACGACGGGGGCAAGCAGCTACCGCGACAGCGAAGGCTGGGCGGCGGGCGCCAGCGCACCGCAGAGCGCGGTCGCGGCGCCCGTCGCGTACGGGTCCGTACCGGCCGGGCCGCCCGCCGTCGCGTGCTCCCCGGCGAGCAGCGGCCGCAGCCGCGCCGTCGAGTCCGCCGAGCAGGACAGCGGCCCCGCCTGCGCGGCCGAGCCGAACAGCTCGGTCTGGCGCAGCCGCAGATCGTCGCGGTCGAACCGGAAGTGCAGCTCGCGGCGGAGGGTGAACAGCGAGACCGGCCCGGTGTGCGTGCCCGCGGGCCGCAGGGCGTAGACGAAGGTGTGGTCCGAGACGACCTCGAGGGTGTTCTTGTCGGTCTCGGCGATGCGCAGGGTGCCCTGGACGCGGATGCCGGGGTCGGCGAGCTCCACCCGCCGCGGGTCGAAGCGCACCAGCCAGCCGGTCGGGGCGTGCCGCCCGTCCGCGGCGGGGTGGCGGAAGCTCTCGTCGAACTGGTCGAGCAGCTCGGGGTCGAGCAGGATCCGCGCGGAGCGCACCGAGTCGCCGGTGAGCACGTCCGGGTCGAGGGAGGACTCGACCAGGTAGTCCTTGGCGGTGGTCAGGGCGGCCACGACCTGGCCGTCCGAGAAGTGCGCCGTGCGCCGGGCCGCCGGGAGGTTGATGCCGCTGGCGCCCACCCGGAACTCCTTGGCGGGGCTGTGCGCGTAGAGCTCGGCGGCCTTGGCGGCGCCGGGCACGGCGCCGCGCGGGGCGAGCGGGACGACGGTCATCCGCAGCGGCTCGGGGCGCCGGGCCGCCGGGGACTGGTAGGGGTGGCGGACACCCATGTAGATCGCGGTGCCGAAGGCGACGGCGATCAGGATGACGAGGATGACGGCCTGCCGGGAGAGGCTCTTGCGCAGACCCGGGCGGCGCCGCACCGCGCGCGCGTGGTCCCCCATGCGCTCCTGCGCGGAGAACTCCTGGAGCCGGGCAGCGCGGACGAACGACTCGTCGAAGACGACGGATCCGTATTCGTCCTCACCACCACCGGGTGCGCCTTCGGGGGTCCCCGCAGGTGGTTCTCCTGGGCCGCCCATACCTTCAGGGTAGGTCTCCAGGCCGTCAGGTAAACGCCCTGGTACACGACAAGTTCCGACAACTCTTCACGAGGCCGGTCAGGGGGTGCGGGGCACGGCGGATACCGGCGGCGGGCCGTATTCCGCGGAGACCGAGGGGCTGTCCGAGACGGTCGGCGAGACGCGGTCCTGCTGCTCGGAGGCGGGCGGCGGCACCTGGTCGCGGCCGGACGAGGCTCCTCGGTAGACCGCGGTGAAGGCGAGGGCGACCATGCCGATGCCCATGAGCAGGGCGAGCATCCACGCTATGGGGCGCTGCCAGCGGATGTGGGAGCCGTAGCCCTTGGCGCGGGCGTACTCCTCGGGGTCCAGGTCGCGCTCGTAGAAGTCGTCGGCGCTGTCGTAGTCGCGGCCGAACTCGCCGGTGCCGTCCGGGCCGTAGCCGTCCTCGTACAGCTCGTCGTCGCCCGGGTCGTGGCCGGATCGCCGCGTGCGGGCGCGGCGGGCCTCCGCCTCGGACGCCTCGGCGCGCGCCTGGGCGGCGGCCAACAACCGCTCCACCGCGCTGGGTTCATGGATCTCGGCGGCCCGCACGAAGTCCTCGTCGAAGACCACGGAGGCGAACTCTTCGTCCGCACCCCCGCGGTCGCGCTCGTCGTCGGGCTCCCAGCCGTCAGGGAACGACGGCGTGCCCCCCACGTCCTCCGGCACCCTTCCAGCCTAGACCCGGAAGGGGCAATTTGGGCGGACGGTAAGGGAATTCAGGGGTTGCTACGAGGTTCCGGACGGAACGGCGGAGGATCAGCGGGTGTGGCCGTCGCCGGTGACGATGTACTTCGTCGACGTCAGCTCGGGCAGCCCCATCGGGCCGCGCGCGTGCAGCTTCTGCGTGGAGATGCCGATCTCGGCGCCGAAGCCGAACTGGCCGCCGTCCGTGAACCGCGTCGAGGCGTTCACCGCGACCGTCGTGGAGTCCACGAGCTGGGTGAAGCGGCGGGCGGCCTGCTGCGAGGTGGTGACGATCGCCTCGGTGTGCCCGGAGGTCCAGCGCCTGATGTGCTCCACGGCGCCCTCCAGGGAGTCCACGACGGCGGCCGCGATGTCGTACGAGAGGTACTCGGTCTCCCAGTCCTCCTCGGTCGCGGGCACGACGGTGGCCTTCGAGCCGGGGGCGTACGCCCCGACGCGCGCGTCGGCGTGGACGGTGACGCCGGCCTCGGCCAGGGCGTCCAGGGCGCGCGGCACGAAGGCGTCGGCGATGTCCTGGTGCACCAGGAGGGTCTCGGCGGCGTTGCAGACGCTGGGGCGCTGCGCCTTGGAGTTCACGAGGATGTCGACGGCCGTGTCGAGGTCGGCGTCCGCGTCCACGTAGACGTGGCAGTTGCCGGTGCCGGTCTCGATGACCGGGACGGTGGACTCCTCCACGACGGTCTTGATCAGCGAGGCGCCGCCGCGCGGGATGAGCACGTCCACGAGCCCGCGGGCGCGCATCAACTCCCGTACGGAGTCCCGGGATTCACCCGGCACGAGCTGCACGGCGTCGGCGGGCAGACCGGCCCCCTCCACGGCGTCCCGAAGGACCTTCACCAGCGCGGTGTTCGACTCGTACGCCGAGGAACTGCCGCGCAGCAGCACCGCGTTGCCCGACTTGAGGCAGAGCGCGGCGGCGTCCACCGTCACGTTCGGCCGGGCCTCGTAGATGATGCCGACGACGCCGAGCGGGACGCGGACCTGGCGCAGGTCGATGCCGTTGGGCAGGGTCGAGCCGCGGACGACCTCGCCGACCGGGTCGGGCAGCGCGACGACGTCCCGTACGTCCGAGGCGATGGCGGCGACGCGCTCCGGGGTGAGCGTGAGCCGGTCGATGACCGTCTCGCTGGTCCCGGCCTCCCGCGCGCGGGCGGTGTCCTTGGCGTTGGCCTCGACGACCTCGGCGGTGCGCGCCTCCAGGGCGTCGGCGATCGCCAGGAGGGCGGCGTCCTTCGCGGCGCGCGGCAGCGGCGCGATCACCGCGGCGGCGTCCCGCGCGCGGTGGGCGGCCTGGGCTACGGGCGAGAGAGTGTCGTCGTACGAGGTCATGGGGGCAGGGTAATGGGCCCGCGGGCGGGCGCCGAGCGGGTTTCCAGTCCCCGAGACGGGGTGGCCGCCACGGGGACCGGCGGGTCAGAACGGGTGCACGCCGACCGGGGTGGCCGGCTGTGGCCCGTAGCCCTCGGCGATGCGGTGGTGGTACGTGTCCCGGTCGATGACCTCGAGGCCGACGATCTCCCACGGCGGCAGCTGGGCACTCTGCCGGTGCTCGCCCCACAGGCGCAGGGCGACCGCGGCCGCGTCGTGCAGGTCGCGGGCCTCTTCCCAGTAGCGGATCTCGGCGTGGTCCTGGGCGTAGCGGCTCGTCAGGAGAAAGGGGTGGTCGTGGGCGAGCTGTTCGAGGCCGCGCCTGACCTCCTTCAGCGGGGCCTCGGCGCCCGAGACGCTCAGGGTGACGTGCCACAGGCGGGGCGCTTCCACGGTGTCGCCCTCCTGGCTCTCCTCCGTGCTGCTGCCTGAGCTCTCCCGCGCACCGGCGTACGCCGCCCCCGTGGCGACGCTCGTCAGCGCGGCCCGCTCGCCGGGCCCGCGGGACGCCGCCCCTTGGCGTACTCGTCTCACGACGGCCTCCTTTACGCGATGGTGGTGCCGATACGCAACGGTGCTGCGGAACTCGAACTGCTTGCAACAAAGTTGAGCAGGCCAAGAGCTCTCGCGGGGCAGTTTTGGGGAGTTTCACCTCGCAGAGGCCGCCCCACACCTGCATTCGCAGCGATTTTCGGCCGGGGGCCGAGGGATCCAAGGGCCCCAGGGGTGCCGCAGGGGTCCCTCAGGGGCGGGCCGGGGATCTCCAGGGCAGGTCAGGGATCTTCACGGGTGCAGCAGCGCCAGATCGTCCCGGTGCACGACCTCCCGCTCGTACGCCGGTCCGAGCTCCCGGGCGAGGTCTCGGGTGGAGCGGCCGAGCAGCCGCGGGAGCTCCTTCGCGTCGAAGTTCACCAGACCGCGCGCGACCGCGCGGCCCGCCGTGTCCCGCAGCTCGACCGGGTCGCCCGCGGTGAACTCGCCCTCCACCGCGGCGATCCCGGCGGGCAGCAGCGACTTGCGGCCCTCGACGACCGCGCGCACCGCCCCGTCGTCGAGCGTGAGCGCGCCGCGCGGCTCGGAGGCGTAGCGCAGCCACAGCAGGCGGTCGGCGGAGCGGCGGCCCGTGCTGTGGAAGTACGTGCCGGTGTCGCGGCCCGCGAGGGCGTCGGCGGCCTGGCTCGCGGAGGTCAGCACGACGGGGATCCCGGCGGCGGCGGCGATCCCGGCGGCCTCCACCTTGGTGACCATGCCGCCGGTGCCGACCCCGGCCTTGCCCGCGCTGCCGATCTTCACGTGCGCTATGTCGGCGGGGCCGCGCACCTCGCCGATGCGGGAGGTGCCGGGCTTGGCGGGGTCCCCGTCGTAGAGCCCGTCCACGTCGGAGAGGAGGACGAGGAGGTCGGCGCGGACGAAGTGGGCGACGAGGGCGGCGAGCCGGTCGTTGTCGCCGAAGCGGATCTCGTCGGTGGCCACCGTGTCGTTCTCGTTCACCACCGGGAGCGCGCCCATGGCCAGGAGCTGGTCGAGGGTGCGCGAGGCGTTCTGGTGGTGCGCCCGGCGCGCCATGTCGTCGGAGGTGAGCAGCACCTGCCCCACGCGTACGCCGTAGCGCGCGAAGGAGGCGGTGTAGCGGGCCACGAGGAGGCCCTGGCCCACGCTGGCGGCGGCCTGCTGGCGGGCGAGGTCCTTGGGGCGCCGGCGCAGGCCGAGCGGGGCGAGCCCGGCGGCGATGGCCCCGGAGGAGACGAGCACGACCTCCCGCTCTCCCCCGCCCGCCCGTCTCCCGCCACCGCCCTCAACCGAGGCCCTGCGGGCCGCCCCCTGGATTCGGGCTTTGGCCAGTACGTCGACCAGAGCGTCAACGCGGTCGGCGTCCAGGCCCCCCGATGCGGTGGTCAGGGACGAGGACCCGACCTTGACGACGACCCGGTGGGCCTCTGCCACTGACTGCCTTGCCCCTGTCACACGCTTCCCCAGTTGCTCACATTTGCGCTTAGGGCCTGCAATCTACGCGAGTGCGCGCACGGGGCGCCCGCGCATTTCGAGGGGCGGACGGCGACCGTTCCTGAGGCGAAAATGGCTGCTTCGGTTCATTACCTTTGCCCCTGTATCCGGTGATAGTGGTCACGGAAGATTGCTCCGGAGCCACCGGGCGTCATACGGTCAGTGGTCGACTTCCCCCCTGTCCATCCTGCCCATCCCCCCGCCAGGAGCCCAGCCCGTGCCCTCAGCCGGACTCGCCCCCCGTCGCGTCGTGCAGCTGTCCGCGCTGCTCGCGATGTTCGCGCTCTTCACGGCCCAGCTCGTGACCGCGCTGCTGCCGTACGTCCCGGTGTTCATCGCCGCGTCCGCAGCGAACCTCGCTCTCGATGTCTACCTGCAGTACAAGCAGCCGGGACTGCTCTCGCTCCTCAGCAAGATCCGCTTCGACGTGACCGTGCGGCAGCTCCTGCGCGACATGCTCGTCCTGGTCGGCCTGCTGCGCATCGACGGCATCGAGCCGCTGGCCGAGCAGTCCCCGCTGACGATCGCGCTGCTCGCCTTCTACGTGCTGCACTTCTGCTGCCACGCGGCCGCCGTCCTGGTGCGCCGCACCCGCTCGCTGCCGATCGTCACGCGCAACATCGACGCGTCCGCGCTGCACCTGAGCGCCGCCCCGCCGCGGATCCTGTCCCGCCGGCAGGGCCACCGCCTGCTGCTGTTCTCGATCCCCACGACCGTCGGCCTGCTGGTCACGGCGGCGACCACGGACGCCTACTGGGGCGGCATCGGCCTCGGCATCTCCATCACCCTGCTGGCCGGCGGCACCTTCTACCTGGCCACCTGGCTGCTGCCGAAGAAGCGCGCGAAGAACGCCGAGCAGGTCATGCAGTGGCTCGACAAGTGGCTGGCCGACTACAAGCCGACCGTCGCGATGTACTTCTCCGGCGGCACGACCTCCGCGTACCAGGCGAACATGTGGCTCTCCACGCTCGCCGCGGTCGACGGCAACCCGCTGATCGTGCTGCGTGAGCGCTTCATGGTGCAGAAGATCGACGCGACCGACGTCCCGATCATCTGCTTCCCGAAGGTCGCCACGATGTTCTCCCTGGAGACGTCGACGCTGAAGATGATGCTGCACCCGGCGAACGCCGCGAAGACCTCGCAGGTCCTGCGCATCCCCTCGATCAAGCACGCCTTCATCAACCACGGCGAGAGCGACAAGCTCTCCTCCTGCAACCCGTACGCGAAGGCGTACGACCAGGTCTGGGTCGCGGGCCCCGCCGCGCGCGACCGCTACCAGCTCGCCGACATCGGCGTCGAGGACAAGGACGTCGTCGAGGTGGGCCGCCCGCAGCTCTCCCCGATCCGCCCGTACGCGGGGGCGCCCACGAGCCCGTACACGACCGTCCTGTACGCCCCCACCTGGGAGGGCTGGGACGGCAACCCGGGCAACACCTCGGTCGTCCTCGCGGGCGAGAACATCGTGCGCGCGCTGCTCGCCGACCCGAAGGTCCGCCTCCTGTACAAGCCGCACCCGATGACCGGCTCGCAGGACCCGCGCGCGGGCGCCGCCAACGAGCGCATCAAGGCGATGATCGCCGAGGCCAACACCAAGCGCTCCGGCGCCCGGCCCGGCCCCGAGGCCGCCGCCGAGCTGACCCGCCGCGCCGCCGAGCTCGACGAGCTGACCCGGACGGCGTTCCGCAAGAGCTCCGACGAGATGGAGCGGATGCTGCTGCAGGGCAGCCCGAAGGGCGACCGCCAGCGGGCCGTGGCCGAGGCGACCGCCGCCTGGGAGGCCGCGTACTGGGCCTCGTTCCCCGAGTGGGAGCACCAGATCGTCACCGGCCCCCGCCCGGCGATCTTCACCTGCTTCAACGCCGCCGACCTGCTGATCAGCGACGTCTCCTCGGTCGTCTCGGACTGGCTGAGCAGCGAGAAGCCGTACGCGGTGGCGAACACCTCCGGGATGTCGGAGGCCGAGTTCCGCGCGGGCTTCCCGACGGTGCGCGCGGCGGCGATCCTGTCGCCGTCCGCCGAGGGCGTCCCGGCGCTCCTGGAGTCGGTGCGCAACCCCGCCACCGACCCGTACGCGGAGGACCGGGCCGAGCTCAAGGAGCACCTCCTCGGCCCCTCGGACCCGCCGTCCCTGGCCCGCTTCAACGCCGCGGCCCTGGCCCTGTGCGAGCAGGCCGACGAGCGCCGCGTGCGCATGGAGGCCCGCCTCGGCGCCGGCATCCCCGGCCAGCGCACCGCCGAGGAGGCGGAGGAAGCCGCACAGGAAGCCGCGCAGGACGCCGCCATGGACAACGGCGCGGACAACGGCGCGGAGGACTCGGTCACCGCGTAGTCCCGCGCCGTCCCGTCGTGCGGTAGCACCCAGCAGGTACGAGAAAGGCCCCCAGAGCGATTCTGGGGGCCTTTCTCGTACACAGGGGGGGGCTTACCGGAGCCGTCGGCTCCCGGCCCTCCTAGAACGGCTCAAAGTCGTCGTACTCCCGCTGGGCCTCGTCCCGCTCGGCCTCGCGGTCCTTGCGGCGCTGCGCGGCCGGACGCGGGGCCTCCAGGCGGTGGTCCTCGCCGCGGCGGCCGAGCATCTCGGCGCCGGCCTGCATCGTGGGCTCCCAGTCGAAGACGACCGCGTTCTCCTCGGGGCCGATGGCGACGCCGTCGCCGGAGCGCGCGCCCGCCTTCATCAGCTCGTCCTCGACGCCGAGGCGGCTGAGCCGGTCCGCGAGGTAGCCGACGGCCTCGTCGTTGTTGAAGTCGGTCTGGCGCACCCAGCGCTCGGGCTTCTCGCCGCGCACGCGGAAGAGCGGCTCGCCGCCGATCTCCTCGCGGGTGACCGTGAAGCCGGAGTCGTCGACGGCCTTGGGGCGGATGACGATGCGGGTCGCCTCCTCCTTCGGCTTGGCCGCACGGGCCGCGCCGACCAGCTCGGCGAGCGCGAACGACAGCTCCTTGAGGCCCTTGTGGGCCACCGCGGAGACCTCGAAGACGCGGTAGCCGCGCGCCTCCAGGTCGGGCCTGACCAGGTCGGCGAGGTCCTGTCCGTCCGGCACGTCGATCTTGTTGAGGACGACGAGGCGCGGCCGGTTCTCCAGGCCCGCGCCGTACTGCCGCAGCTCCTCCTCGATGACGTCGAGGTCGGAGACGGGGTCGCGGTCGGACTCCAGGGTGGCGGTGTCCAGGACGTGCACGAGGACGCTGCACCGCTCGACGTGGCGCAGGAACTCCAGGCCGAGGCCCCGGCCCTGGCTGGCGCCCGGGATGAGCCCCGGCACGTCGGCCACGGTGTAGACGGTCGAACCGGCCGTCACCACGCCCAGGTTGGGGACGAGCGTCGTGAACGGGTAGTCCGCGATCTTCGGCTTGGCGGCGGAGAGCACCGAGATCAGCGAGGACTTGCCCGCGCTCGGGTAGCCGACGAGCGCCACGTCCGCGACGGTCTTCAGCTCCAGGACCACGTCCCGCGTCTCGCCCGGCTCACCGAGCAGCGCGAAGCCGGGGGCCTTGCGCCGGGCCGAGGCGAGGGCCGCGTTGCCGAGGCCGCCGCGGCCGCCCTGACCGGCCACGAACGTCGTGCCCTGCCCGACCATGTCGGCCAGCACATTGCCCTGCTTGTCGAGGACGACGGTGCCGTCCGGGACCGGCAGGACCAGGTCCTGGCCGTTCTTGCCCTCGCGGTTGTCGCCCGCGCCCGGCTGGCCGTTGGTGGCCTTGCGGTGGGGGCTGTGGTGGTAGTCGAGGAGCGTGGTGACGTCCTGGTCGACGACGAGGATCACGTCACCGCCCCGGCCGCCGTTCCCGCCGTCGGGCCCGCCGAGCGGCTTGAACTTCTCCCGGTGAACGGAGGCACAGCCGTGGCCTCCGTTACCCGCGGCGGCGTGCAGCTCGACGCGGTCCACGAAGGTGGTCATGGTTCAGTGCCTCCTGGGGGTCCCCCCACGCCTTTAGGGCAGAGGGGGTGTACGGAAATGTCTTTTATGCGTTAGCTGTAACACGCGAAAGGCGGACCTGCTTCCCGATGACAGGGAAGGAGGTCCGCCCTCGCAGAACTCGCTCGACGAGCGCCTGATCAGTCAGAAAGACGGACTCAGGCGACCGGAACGATGTTCACGACCTTGCGGCCACGGTGGGTACCGAACTCCACCGCACCGGCGTCCAGCGCGAACAGGGTGTCGTCCTTGCCGCGGCCGACGCCCGAGCCCGGGTGGAAGTGGGTGCCGCGCTGGCGGACCAGGATCTCACCGGCGTTGACGACCTGACCGCCGAAGCGCTTCACGCCGAGCCGCTGAGCATTGGAATCGCGACCGTTCCGAGTGGACGATGCGCCCTTCTTGTGTGCCATCTTGTCTCAGTCCCTTACTTCGCAGCCGTGGGGATGCCGGTGACCTTGATCGCCGTGTACTGCTGACGGTGACCCTGGCGACGGCGGTAGCCGGTCTTGTTCTTGTAGCGAAGGATGTCGATCTTCGCGCCCTTGTGGTGGTCCACGACCTCGGCCTGGACCTTGATGCCGGCCAGCACCCACGGGTCGCTGGTCACGGAGTCGCCGTCGACGACGAGCAGGGTCGAGAGCTCGACCGTGTCGCCCACATTGGCGGTGGAAATCTTGTCAACCTCAACGATGTCGCCGACAGCAACCTTGTGCTGGCGACCACCGCTGCGCACGATGGCGTACACGCGGAACTCTCTCTCGCTCGGAACGGATCCCCGCAGTCCAGCCGCCCGCGAGAAGGCAGACGGCCTCTCCCCTGGCCTGGGCCCTGGGAGGAAATAGGTTTACGAGGGTGCGGCAGTCCATGTGGACACGCCGACGGTCAAGGTTACGGGGCCCGCCCTGAAGGGTCAAACCGGCCCTTGACCAGCTCAGGTCCTGGGATTCTCACCGTCCGGCGGCAGCGGCTTCACGCCCTTGCACAGGTCGGTGGTGTCGGCCTTGCCCGGCCAGGCGACCGCCTTCGCCCGGTCGAAGTGGGCGCGGTAGGTGTCGTGCACGCCGTCGTCGTCGACCTTCACGATCGCCTCGTCGTTCTCGCGCAGCGCCGGGCCCGTGTAGTTCTGCGAGCCGGTGAAGGAGACCTTGTTCCGCTTGCCGTCGTACACGCCGTCGATGAGCAGGTACTTCGTGTGGATGATGTACGGCGTCGTGAGCTTCTGCCCGGGGTGCAGCGGGTCCCGGTCGTCGTTGTAGCAGCGCAGCGTGGGGCCGCCGGACTTGTGCAGGGTCTCCCAGGTGCCGGGGGTTCCCTGGCTCTTCTTGCTGTCGGTCTCGGCGTAGACGAGGTCCACGGAGCAGCCGGCCTTCTTCAGGGAGACCAGCTTGTCGGCGATCTGCTTGCGCGTGACCTTGAAGATGGCGGCGCGGACCTTCGTGCGCTGCTTCACTCCGTGCGCGTCCTTGTAGGTGCAGCTCACGTTGTTCAGGACCGAGTACATGGTGTCGGTCTCGTTCACCGAACCGTCGCGCGGGAAGAAGTACGCCTTGTAGAGGCCGCTGCTGACCGTGCGGTAGTCCCAGTCCCGCCAGCGCTTGCCGACCATGTCGCTGAAGTAGTCCGCGTACGCGTCGTACATCGTCGGGTTGTTCGGCAGCAGCAGCGCGTCGTTGAAGAACTTCGTGTGCGCCGAGGGAGTCGAGTTCGACGTGGTCTGCACGACGACGTCCTTGGCGCCCTCGACCTCCGAGAACAGCCAGAACTTGTTGTGCATGATCGACTGGCCGTACTTGGGGTCGCCCAGACAGGACTTGTGCGGCGGGCAGAGCGCCACGAAGGACGACTTGGCCGGATCGGTGCCGAGGGCCTCGGCGAGCGTGGCGTACGAGGTGTTCGTGGGCCGGTCGCTCCTGCTGGACTCGTCGAGCAGGATCTGCACGTGCACGCCGCGGTTCTTCGCGTTCACCAGCGCCTGGACGACCGTGGCCTCCCACACGTGGTAGACCGCGACCTTGATCGTCGAGCCCGGCTTGGCGGCGTCGGTCAGCTGGAGCAGCCGGGTGCGTATCGCGTACTGCTGGTCGGCGTCGCCCTTCGGGTCGTTGAAGACCGGCCCCTCCGGCCATGCCTGCGCGGTGTTCTGCGCGGTGTCGTCCGCCTCGGCGGTGCCCACGGCGCCGACGGCCTGGATCCCGGCGGCCGACAGGACGGTGGCCAGGGCCACGGCCCGGCGCCCGGCCGCGGTCGGCTTCGCCGCACGGTGTTTGCCCGTGCCTCTGAGACGCGGCAGCGTCATCGGTGTTCCCTCCCCTGGCGCGGCCGCGTGATCTCCCCAACCCCCGCGTACGCGCCGTGTGTTGTTCTGCCTGTGTTGTACACCATTCGCCCCAGCCGGGGCAGGGCGCATCACGTCATCCGGTGCGCCCCACACGCACCGGTGCCCCTGGCCGACGCATTCCGTCGGCCAGGGGCACCGTGGTACTGCCGTACCGCCTACCGGTCGGCTCAGCCCTCGTCGGCCGAGGCCGAGACGCCGGAGAGCGTGGGCTGCTCCGCCGCCGCGGTCTTCTTCGACGCCGACTTGGTGGTCTTCGCCGCCTTCTTTGCCGTCGTCTTCTTGGCGGCGGTCTTCTTGGCAGCCGTCTTCTTGGTGGCTGCCTTCTTGGCCGTCGCCTTCTTGGCGGTCTTGCGCGCCGTCTTCTTGGCGGGCGCCGCCTCCTCGGCCTCGGCCTTCACCTCGGCCTTGTCATCGGACTCGGACTCGGATCCGGACCCGGCCTCTGCCTTGTCCTTGTCGGCCGACGGCACGACCACGACGGCCGTGTCCTCGGACGCGGTCGGCGCCGCGGTCTTGCGGACCGCGCGACGCCGCGGACGGGCCGGGGCCGCGGCCTCGGCGGGCGCCTCTGCGACGGGCTCGGCCTCCTTGGCGACCGGCGCGCTCGGCTCGGGCTCGGCGGGGGTCACGACCTCCGCGGCCTCCGCCGACTTCGGCGAACCGGCCGGGGCCGACGCCTTGCGGGTCGCACGCCGGCGCGTACGTCCCTTCGGCGCGGCGTCGTCGGCCGCGGGAGCCTCGGCCGGGGCCTCGGCGGCCACCGGCTGCTCGGGCTCGACGGGCGCCGCCGCCTTCGGGGCTTCGGCCTTCGGGGCTTCCACCTTCGGAGCCTCGGCCTTCGGAGCCTCGGCCTTCGAAGCGGCCTTCTGCTCGGCCTTCTTCCCGGCCCTCTTCTCCGCCTTCGCGGCCTTCTCCGGCTTCTCCGCCGTCTCCGGCTGCTCGGACTCGGCCTTGGGAGCCCCGGCCGGAGCCGACGCCCTGCGGGTCGCACGGCGGCGCGAGCGGCCACCACGGGACGCGGCGGCCTCGGCCTCGGCGGCGCTGCTGTACAGCTCCTCGTCCGGTACGAAGTCGGGCTCGGGCAGCGCCACCGGAGCGGCGGCCTCCGCCGCGACCTCGGCCTCGGTCTCCACGGCCTCGGCGGACTCGGCCGTCTCGGCCGCGACCTCGTGCGTGTGCTCGTGACCGTGGTCCGAGCCGCCCCGGCCGCCGCGCTTCTTGCGCTTGCCGCCGCCACCCTGGGAGGTGGGCTGCTCCATGTGCACGATCACGCCGCGGCCGTTGCAGTGGACGCAGGTCTCGGAGAAGGACTCCAGCAGGCCCTGGCCGACGCGCTTGCGCGTCATCTGCACCAGACCCAGCGACGTCACCTCGGCGACCTGGTGCTTGGTCCGGTCCCGGCCCAGGCACTCCAGCATCCGCCGCAGGACCAGGTCCCGGTTGGACTCCAGGACCATGTCGATGAAGTCGATGACGACGATGCCGCCCAGGTCGCGCAGCCGCAGCTGGCGCACGATCTCCTCGGCCGCCTCGAGGTTGTTCCTCGTGACGGTCTCTTCGAGGTTGCCGCCCTGACCGGTGAACTTGCCGGTGTTGACGTCGATCACGACCATGGCTTCGGTCTTGTCGATCACCAGCGAACCGCCGCTGGGCAGCCAGACCTTGCGGTCGAGCGCCTTCATCAGCTGCTCGTCGATCCGGTACGTCGCGAAGACGTCGACCTCGGACGTCCACTTCTGGAGCCGGTCCGCGAGGTCGGGGGCGACGTGCGAGACATAGCCGTGGATGGTCTGCCACGCCTCGTCGCCGCTGATGATGACCTTGGAGAAGTCCTCGTTGAAGATGTCGCGGACGACGCGGACGGTCATGTCCGGCTCGCCGTACAGCAGGCTCGGCGAGCTCGTGGAGGCCGCCTTCGCCTTCTTCTGGATGTCCTCCCACTGCTGCTGCAGCCGCTCGACGTCACGGCGCAGCTCGTCCTCGCTCGCGCCCTCGGCGGCGGTGCGCACGATGACGCCCGCGTCCTCGGGGACGATCTTCTTGAGGATGGTCTTCAGACGCGCGCGCTCGGTGTCGGGCAGCTTGCGGCTGATACCGGTCATCGACCCCTCGGGGACATAGACCAGGTAGCGGCCGGGCAGCGAGACCTGGCTGGTCAGGCGGGCGCCCTTGTGGCCGATCGGGTCCTTGGTGACCTGCACGAGGACCGACTGGCCGGACTTGAGGGCGGACTCGATGCGGCGCGGCCCGTTGGCCATGCCGAGCGACTCGAAGTTGACCTCGCCCGCGTACAGGACGGCGTTGCGGCCCTTGCCGATGTCGATGAAGGCGGCCTCCATCGACGGCAGGACGTTCTGCACCTTGCCGAGGTACACGTTCCCGACGTACGAGGTCGACTGCTCCTTGTTGACGTAGTGCTCGACGAGCACGTTGTCCTCGAGGACGCCGATCTGGGTGCGGTCGCCGTTCTGGCGGACGATCATCTCGCGGTTGACGGCCTCGCGGCGCGCCAGGAACTCCGCCTCGGTGATGATCGGCACCCGGCGGCGGCCCTGCTCGCGCCCCTCGCGGCGGCGCTGCTTCTTGGCCTCGAGGCGGGTGGAGCCCTTGATGGACTGCACCTCGTCCGACGGCGCGTCGTCCGAGGACTTCTTGGCGCGCGGCTCGCGCACCTTCACGACCGTGCGCTCGGGGTCACCGGCGCCCGGCTCGCTCTCGGCCGAGTCACCGGCGCGACGGCGGCGGCGACGGCGACGACGGCTGCTGCTGGAGCCGGACCCCGAGGACTCCGGCTCGGAGTCGCCGTCCTCGGCGTCCTCGTCATCGTGCTCGGCGGTGTCGGCCGCGTCCGCGTCCTGCTCGGCGGCGTCGCCGTCGGCGTGCTGGTCCGTGGCCTCGTCCGTCTCGGCGGACTCACCGCGCCTGCGGCGGCGGCCGCCACGGCGACGGCGACGGCCCTGGCGCTCGCCGGTCTCCTCGGCGTCACCGTCCTCGGCGGACTGCTGCTCCTCGGCGTCGGTCTCGGCCTCGGTCTCGGTGTCGGTGTCCTCGTCGGCGGCCTTGGCGGGGGCCTCCTGCGGGGCGGCGGCCTCCTCGTCGGCGGCGCGGCGACGGCGGCGACGGCGCGGGGCCTGCTCCTCCTCCACGGCGGCCGGGGCCTCCTCGACGGGCGCCTCGGCGGCCTCGGCGGCGGCCGCAGCGGCGGCGCGCTCCGGCGTCTGGAACATCGGCTCGGTGAAGACCGGCGCCTGGAACACCGCGACGGCGGGCCGCTTGGGGCGGCGCCCCGAGTCCTCGGCGTCCTCGGCGGCCTCGCCCCTGGCGGAGCGGGCCTTCTGCGTGGCGGGCGCGGAGAACCCGGCGGCGGCCTTACGGGTGGCGCGGCGGCGGCTGCGCGCGGGCGCGGCCTCGGCGGGCTCCTCGGCCTTGGTCTCGGCGGGGGCGGCGGCCTGCTGGGGCTCCGCCTCCTGCGCGGCCTCGGCGGCCTTGGGCTCCCCGGCGGGCGCGGACGCGCTGCGGGTGGCACGGCGACGCGAGCGGCGCGGGGCGGCGTCCGCGACGGGCTCGGCGGCGGACTCGGCCTCGGCGGCCTGCCCGGCGGGCTCGGTCACGGTCTCGGCGGGGGCGGCGGCCTCGGCGGTCTCCGCGGACTGCGGCGCCCCGGCGGGCGCGGAGGCACGACGGGTCGCGCGACGGCGCGTACGCCCGGTGGGCGCGGCCTCCTGTGCGGGCTCGGCGGCGGGCTGCTCGGCCTCGGCGGGGGCGGCCTTGGCCGGCTCCTCCTGGGCGGGCGCGGCGGCCTCGTCCCCCTTCGGCGCCCCTGCGGGCGCGCTGGCACGACGGGTCGCACGGCGGCGCGGGCGCGCGGCGGGCGCGGCCTCGGCCTGCGGGGTCCCGGCGGGCGCGGCGTCGGCCGCCGCTGCCGTCTCGGCGCTCTCGGCGCCCTGGTCCGTGGCGGGGGTGGCCGGTATGGCCGGAGCCGCCTCGGCGGTGCCCGCGGGGGGTCCCGCGGGACGCGACGCCGCCCGGCGCCGACGGCGCGGAGGCAGGGTGTCGCTGGGGGTGCTGTTCTGTTCCGAGCCCTCAGTGGGTTCGTTCGGCTCAAGCATGCGGGCGGTTCTCCCGTCACGCTCCCGGGCGCCGCGCCTGGTCCGGTGTTTCCGGCCCGCGCTGCGCAAACAGCGGGGCCGCCATCCGGGGCGCGGGCGCCGCACGGGAGCTCTCTATGTCTTGTCTCGCCGGTTCCGTACGCCCATGTGCGGACGGCCTGGCGAAAGTCTCGGTCAGTGCGCTGCCCGACCCAGGTGGCTCCCGAGTACGAGGGCGGCGCTTCGACATCCGTCCCTACGCGGGACCTTCCTTACGCCGGCACCTTCGCGGCGGCAGTTCAGGCTGCCTCGCGGTCGGGTGCGAGCGGGTCGGTCACCGTGCCGGTCTCGTCATCGAATGGCCCCTGCGCCAGCCTGGTCACCGCTGCGGGGACCGGCGGCGCCAGGTCGGCCACAGCTCGGAGACCGGACAGGACGTCGTCGGGTCGCACGGCAGGTGTCACGTGCCGAACAACCAGCCGCAGTATCGCACAGGCTCTGTCGGTCGGCCTATCAGCCGGATCACTGATCGCTTCCAGGCTCGCGACGGCCTCGCGGGCGTCGAAGGTGCGCATGCCGTTCTTCGTGCGGCGCTGGACCTCGACGGTCTCGGCGGCCAGGAAGGCGGCCGCGGCGCGCTCCGCCTCGGCGAGCTCGACGCCCTCCAGGCGCAGCTCCCAGACGGAGGCGGCGAGCCGGTCGGCGAGGCCCGAGGTGCGGGCCTCGACCGCGTCGACGATGTCGAGCCCGGTGGGCAGCGACTCGTCGAGCAGCTCACGGAGCTTGTCCACGTCACGCGGGGCGGTGAGCGCGATCTCCAAGTACTCGGCCTCGCTGCCGGTGCCGGTGGGTGCGGCATTGGCGTACGACACCTTCGGGTGCGGGGTGAACCCGGCCGAGTACGCCATGGGCACCTCGGCGCGGCGCAGCGCCCGCTCGAAGGCGCGCTGGAAGTCGCGGTGGCTGGTGAACCGGAGGCGGCCGCGCTTGGTGTAGCGCAGTCGGATGCGCTGCACCGCGGGTGCGGGCGGCGGGCCTACGGGCTGTCGCTTGCCCAGTGTCCCTGTCCTTAGTGAATATCGGTCTTCGTGAGTGCGGTCGTACTGCTACCTAGAGTACGTGGCTCCGCGGGGTCCGGTTCCCGCCGGGCCACCGGGACCGGGGCGGGCTCGCGCGGGGCGCCGAACAGCGTCCTGCGCACGTCGGCGCGGGCCTGGCGCAGGCTCTGCCGGGCGGCGGAGAGGGCCTGCCGGGTGGCGCGCCCCACTTCCCGGGCCACCTTCGCGGCGGGCCGCCACACCACGTCCCGGACCACGTGCCCGATCGGGGTGAGGACCGTCCGGTACGCCCAGCGCACCGGCTCCACGAAGATCCAGCGCAGCAGCGTGCCGAGGAACCGCCCCACGGCCCGCGACACATACCCGGCCACCCGCCACGCGTGCCCGAGCGCGTCCCCGATCTCCCGTCCGACGACGGCGAGCACCCGCCCGACGGGCGTAAGGATCCACCGCCACACCGCGACCAGGGGCACCACGAAGATCCATCGCAGGAGCGTCCCGACGACGAGGACCACGCCGCGCGCCAGCCAGCCGATCCCGGCCGCAACTCCCTTGACCAGCCAGGCGATCGCATGCCCCAGCGGGGTGAGCACGCTCGCGTACAGCCACACCGCGGGCACCACGAACAGCACCCGCAGGAGCCACACCGTGCCGTGTCCGACAGGGCTGAACACCCGCCGGTACAGCCACGACAGGGGCACCACCACGAGGTAGCGCCACAGCCAGCTCACGGGCACCACGACCAGGTACCGCCACAGCCACGCACAGGCCGCGCCGATGCCCCGGCCGCAGGCGGCGAGGGCGCGGCCGATGCCGACGAGGACCCAGCCGACTCCGCTCGCGACCGCCGTGGCCACCCAGGCGACGGCCCTTCCGACCGGCGCGAGCACCCACGCGTACAGCCACGACAGCGGCACCACGAACAACACCCGCCCCAGCCATGCCAGTCCACGCCCCAC
Source organism: Streptomyces odontotermitis (assembly GCF_050510915.1). Classification (NCBI taxonomy): domain Bacteria; kingdom Bacillati; phylum Actinomycetota; class Actinomycetes; order Kitasatosporales; family Streptomycetaceae; genus Streptomyces; species Streptomyces odontotermitis. The sequence continues at coordinate 1,079,197 of NZ_JBNJLS010000001.1, forward strand.
CGGGCGCAGCAGGCTCCGGTACAGGAGGCGGCCGAAGGCGGTGAGGGCGTCCCAGACCAGGCGCACCGGGACGACGAAGACGAAGACCACGATGCGTACGGGGATGCGGATGGCGACCGCGAGACAGCCCTCGGCCTCGCGGGACACCGCGGCGGGCGCCGGGGGCGGCGGGGGCTGCGGGGGCTTCTCCAGGTCCATGTCGTCCTAGACGTTCAATGGGCGGCGGTCGGTTCGGATCCAGTAGCGCAGCTTCCCGCCGCGCTCGTCCTCGAACTCCCCGTCCGCGGCCTCTATCACCTTGCGCGAACCGGAGTTGTCCACGTCGCACGTCACCAGCACGGATTCCAGGCCCAGTCGGGCCGCGTGCGGCAGACAGGCGCGCAGCATCGCGGTGGCGTGGCCGCGGCGGCGGGCACTGGGGCGGACGTCGTAGCCGATGTGGCCGCCGTACTCGCGCAGGAAGCGGGTGGCGACGGTGTGCCGGATGGAGAGGCGCCCCAGGTAGTCCGTCCCGTCCACGTACCAAAGGGTCGTGACGGGAACGGAGTTCGGCCCCTCGGGATGGGCGGCGGCGAGGACCTCGGCGACGTACGCGGCGAAGACCTCGGGGTCCTGCCAGCGGCCGCCGTAGTCGCGCAGCACCCGGCCGAGCGTCGTGTCGTCGCCGGGCGCGCCCCGCCCCTCGGCCCGGAACTCCTCCATCGCTGCGACGAAGGAGCGGTGGACCGGGCCGGCGGGCGGGGTGAGGCGGGGCATCCGGGGATGCTATCCGGGCGCTACTTCACGACCGTGAGCGGCAGGAGCTTCTTGCCGGTCGGGCCGATCTGGATCTCCGTCTGCATCTGCGGGCAGACGCCGCAGTCGAAGCAGGGCGTCCAGCGGCAGTCCTCGACCTCGGTCTCGTCGAGCGAGTCCTGCCAGTCGTCCCAGAGCCAGTCCTTGTCGAGGCCCGAGTCCAGGTGGTCCCAGGGCAGGACCTCCTCGTAGGTGCGCTCGCGCGTCGTGTACCAGTCGACGTCCACGCCGAAGGGGGCGAGCGCCTTGTCGGCGCAGGCCATCCAGCGGTCGTACGAGAAGTGCTCGCGCCAGCCGTCGAAGCGGCCGCCGTCCTCGTAGACGGCGCGGATGACGGCGCCGATGCGGCGGTCGCCGCGGGAGAGCAGGCCCTCGACGATGCCGGGCTTGCCGTCGTGGTAGCGGAAGCCGATGGAGCGGCCGTACTTCTTGTCGCCGCGGATCTTGTCGCGGAGCTTCTCCAGGCGGGCGTCGGTCTCCGCGGAGGAGAGCTGCGGGGCCCACTGGAAGGGGGTGTGGGGCTTCGGCACGAAGCCGCCGATGGAGACCGTGCAGCGGATGTCGTTCGAGCCGGAGACCTCGCGGCCCTTCTGGATCACGTTCATCGCCATGTCGGCGATCTGCAGGACGTCGTCGTCCGTCTCGGTGGGCAGGCCGCACATGAAGTACAGCTTCACCTGGCGCCAGCCGTTGCCGTACGCGGTGGCGACGGTCCGGATCAGGTCCTCTTCGCTGACCATCTTGTTGATGACCTTGCGCATGCGCTCACTGCCGCCCTCGGGGGCGAAGGTGAGGCCGGAGCGGCGGCCGTTGCGCGTGAGCTCGTTGGCCAGGTCGACGTTGAACGCGTCCACCCGGGTCGAGGGGAGGGAGAGGCCGATCTTGTCTTCCTCGTACCGGTCGGCCAGGCCCTTGGCGATGTCGCCGATCTCGGAGTGGTCGGCGGAGGAGAGGGAGAGCAGGCCGACCTCTTCGAAGCCGGTGGCCTTCAGACCCTTCTCCACCATGTCGCCGATGCCGGTGATGCTGCGCTCCCGCACCGGGCGGGTGATCATGCCCGCCTGGCAGAAGCGGCAGCCGCGGGTGCAGCCGCGGAAGATCTCGACCGACATGCGCTCGTGGACCGTCTCCGCGAGCGGGACCAGGGGCTGCTTCGGGTACGGCCACTCGTCCAGGTCCATGACGGTGTGCTTGGACACGCGCCACGGGACGCCCGACTTGTTGGGCACGACGCGGCCGATGCGGCCGTCCGGGAGGTACTCCACGTCATAGAAGGCCGGGACGTAGACGCTGCCGGTCTTCGCGAGGCGGAACAGGACCTCCTCGCGGCCGCCGGGGCAGCCCTCGGCCTTCCACGCGCGGATGATCTCCGTCATGTCGAGCACGGCCTGCTCGCCGTCGCCGATCACGGCGCAGTCGATGAACTCGGCGATCGGCTCGGGGTTGAAGGCCGCGTGGCCGCCCGCGAGGACGATCGGGTCGTCGATCGTGCGGTCCTTGGACTCCAGGGGGATGCCCGCGAGGTCCAGGGCCGTCAGCATGTTCGTGTAGCCGAGCTCCGTGGAGAAGCTGAGCCCGAAGACGTCGAAGGCGCGGACGGGGCGGTGCGAGTCCACGGTGAACTGGGGGACCTTGTGCTCCCGCATCAGCTCTTCGAGGTCCGGCCACACGCTGTACGTGCGCTCGGCGAGCACGCCCTCGCGCTCGTTCAGCACCTCGTAGAGGATCATGACGCCCTGGTTGGGCAGCCCCACCTCGTAGGCGTCCGGGTACATCAGGGCCCAGCGGACGTCGCACGACTCCCACGGCTTGACGGTGGAGTTCAGCTCACCGCCGACGTACTGAATCGGCTTCTGCACATGGGGCAGCAGGGCCTCAAGCTGAGGGAAGACGGACTCGGCAGGCATCTCGCGAACCTTCGTGAGCTGGCAGGGGTGACCCTCAAGCCTAACGCGTCCGGCGTAGCGCCCCGGCCCGTTCACTGATCGGCTCCCATGTCTCGGGCAGCGCCCACTCCGCCCAGGCGGCCCGCAGCTCCTCCCGCCCGTACAGGACCCCGTACGTGAACGCGCTCTCCCCCGCCGCCTGCGCCTGCACCCCCAGGTCCCTGAGCACGGGCCGCGCCATCACGCTGTCCTGGTGGTCGCCGAGCAGCCCCTGCAGCGCCTTCATGTCCCGGACCGTCTCGGCGGCGGGCTCGCCCAGCGCCTTCTTGGCCGCCTCCGCCGCGTACCGGGTGCGCTTGGCGGACTTGCGGGCCGCGTGCAGCGACAGGTCGCGCTCGGTGCCCGGGCTCTCGGCGAGGGCCGCCTCGATGTGCTTGCCGAGCCGGGCGTAGCCGCGCAGCACCGCCTTGGCGAGGGCGTCCTCGGAGATCTTCGTACGCAGCGGGGGCTCCGCGACGAGCGCGTCCACTCTCTCCAGGAGGGCCAGGTACCGCTTGCCGTCGAGCACCGCGACCAGGTGGCGCCGGGAGCCCTGCCTGCGCGCCCGCGACCAGGTGCGCAGCCGGGTGCGGACGGGGCCCACGACCAGCTCGCGCGGCAGCCGGTCCAGCGACTCGAAGAGCCGCTCGGTGAGCACCTCCCGGTCCCGGTCCAGGCCCAACTCCCCTGCCAGCCACTTCAGTTCGTCCCCGATCGGATCCGTGACCGCGCGGTCCAGGACCTTCCGGTACGACTTGAAGGCGCTGCGCATGCGCCGGGTGGCGACCCGCATCTGGTGCACCGAGTCGGGCAGGTCGCGGCGGACGGCGGGGTCGAGCTCGACGAGGGCGTCGCGCTGCACGCGGAGGTAGGCGAGGACGTGGTCGGCGGGGGTGCCCGTTTTCCCGGACTTCCCCGACTTCCCCGACGTCTTCTCCTTCTTCGGCTTCTTCGGCTTCTTCGGCTTGCTTCGCTTCGGCGCCGTCCCCTCCTGCGCCCTGGCCAGCTTCGACGCCGAGTCCGACCGCTCCACCCCCGCCTTGCGCAGCTTCTTCTCGACCTTGTCCAGGAGCGCCGGGTCCCCGTCGTCCGCCAGCTCCACCTCGATCTCGGTCCACTCGGCCGTGCCGCCCTCGCCGGTGAGCCGCTCCGCCCGCACCCGGTCGACGCTGAACTCGGCGAGCAGCGCGCCCTCGGGGTCCACGAGGTGGCTCAGGTCGCGCGCGGACAACAGCCGCATGACGGGGGCGAGTTCGGCGTCGCGCACCCGGGACCGCACCAGGCCGAGGAGCGCGCGCGGCACCGTGTCCGAGAGCGGGGCCCGGACCTCGTCGCGCACGCCCTCCGCCAGGGAGACCGGCAGCTTCAGGTGCCAGCCCGCGTCGTCGCCGCCCGTGCGGCGGCGCAGCGTGATGGAGGCGGCGGCCAGGCGCTGGTCGGCGGTGTCGTAGTAGACGGCATCGAGCTCGGCGACGCCCTTGTCGAGGACGCCCGCGACCCCGGCGACGCGGGTCAGGTCGGGCAGCTCGGTGCCCGGCACGACGTCGTACTTCCGCTCGATCTCGCGCTTCGTCTCCGCCATGACCCGAATTTAGACGCCAGGCGGGGCCCTGGGCAGCCCCAGGACCGGTCTCCCCGAAGAGCTACGCCGACATGGGCCGCTGCACCTTGATCGACTGCAGCAGCCCGACCGCCACCCACACCGCGAACATCGACGACCCTCCGTACGAGACGAAGGGCAGCGGCAGACCGGCGACCGGCATGATGCCGAGCGTCATCCCGATGTTCTCGAAGGACTGGAAGGCGAACCAGGCGATGATCCCGGCCGCGACGATCGTGCCGTACAGCTCGGTCGTCTCCCGCGCGATGCGGCAGGCCCGCCACAGGATCACGCCGAGGAGCAGCAGGATCGCCCCGGCGCCGACGAAGCCGAGCTCCTCGCCCGCGACCGTGAAGACGAAGTCCGTCTGCTGTTCGGGGACGAACTGGCCGGTGGTCTGCGAGCCGTGGAAGAGGCCCGAGCCCGAAAGGCCGCCCGAACCGATCGCGATGCGCGCCTGGTTGGTGTTGTAGCCGACGCCCGCCGGGTCGAGCGCGGGGTTGGCGAAGGCCGCGAAGCGGGCGATCTGGTAGTCGTCGAGGACGCCGAGCTGCCAGACCGCGATGGCGCCCGCCGCGCCCGTGCCGACGAGCCCGAAGATCCAGCGGTTGGAGGCTCCGGAGGCGAGCAGCACGCCCAGCAGGATCATCACCATCACCATGACCGAGCCGAGGTCGGGCATGAGCAGGACGATCAGTATCGGGACGGTCGCCAGGCCCAGGGCCTGCAGGACCGTGCGGTGGTCGGGGTGGACCTTGTCGCCCGCGTCGACGCGGGCGGCGAGCAGCATCGCCATGCCCAGGATGATCGTGATCTTCACGAACTCGGAGGGCTGCAGCGACTGCCCGCCGATCACGAGCCACGCGTGCGCGCCGTTGATGGTCGCGCCGAGCGGGGTGAGGACGAGCAGGACCAGGAAGACCGAGACGCCGTAGAGGATCGGCACGGCGGTGCGCAGGGTGCGGTGGCCGAGCCAGACGGTGCCGACCATCAGGGCGAGGCCGATGCCGATGTTCCCGACGTGCTTGAGCAGGAAGGCGTAGGGGTCGTCGCCCACCAGCTCGGTGCGGTTGCGGGTGGCCGAGTAGACGAGCGCGCAGCCGATCGCGGAGAGCGCGAGCGCCGCGAGGAGCATCGGCCAGTCCATCCGGCGCACTATCGAGTCGCGCGCGAACAGCCGGGAGAGCGTGGAGCGTTCGGGGCCGTAGCCGGAGACGGAGAAGCCGTTGCCTGTCATCACGGGTCAGTCCCTCCGTCCGGCCGTGGCGCCGGGCAGCGCGGCCGCGAGCTCCTGCTGCTCCTGCGGCGGCTTCGGCTTCTCCGGCTTGAAGGGCTTGATCTTTGGGGAGTCGATCGACCCGTCCGGCTCGATCTTCGGCAGGGACTTCTGCGGCTCGGGAAGCAGCGCCTTCTTGAGGTCCTGCTTGCCGCTCTCGTCCAGGCCGTAGATGCCGTCGTAGATCTTGCGCACGGCGGGGCCGGAGGCCCCGGAACCCGTACCACCCTGGGAGATCGTCATCACGATCGAGTAGTCCTTGGTGTACGTGGCGAACCAGGAGGTCGTCTGCTTGCCGTAGACCTCGGCCGTGCCCGTCTTGGCGTGCATCGGGATCTTGTCCTGCGGCCAGCCGCCGAAGCGCCAGGCGGCGGTGCCGCGGGTGGCGACTCCCGCGAGGGCACCGTCTATGTCGTCGCGGGTCTTCTGCGTCATCGGCAGCTTGCCGTGCGACTTGGGCTTGATCTCCTCGACCTGCTTGCCGTCGGCGCTGACGATCGCCTTGCCGACGGTGGGGTCGTGGAGGGTGCCGCCGTTGGCGATGGCGGCGTAGATGGAGGCCATCTGGATCGGCGTGACGAGGGTGTCGCCCTGGCCGATGGAGTAGTTGACGGAGTCACCGGCGCGCATCTTCATGCCTTCCAGGCAGTTCTCGTACGCGATGCGCTCGGCGTAGTCGCCGCTCTTCTTGCCGGACTTGCACCAGCCGTCCTTGTTGGCCTTCCAGTAGTCCTTCTTCCACTGGCGGTCCGGGACGCGGCCGCTGACCTCGTTCGGCAGGTCGATGCCGGTCTCCTTGCCGAGGCCGAACTGGTGGGCCGTCTTGTAGAACCAGTCCTTGGCGTCCTTCTTCGGCTTGTTGCCGCCGTCCTTGGCCCACTGGTCGTGGCTCAGCTTGTAGAAGACGGTGTCGCAGGAGACCTCGAGGGCCTGGCCGAGGGTGATGTTGCCGTGGCCCTCGGACTCGAAGTTCTTGAAGGTCTGGCCGCCGATGGAGTACGAACTCGGGCAGGGGTAGCGGCCGTTGAAGCTGTAGCCCGCGTTGACCGCCGCCGTCGAGGAGATGACCTTGAAGATCGAGCCGGGCGCTGCCTGGCCCTGGATCGCGCGGTTGAGCAGCGGGTAGTTGGACTTCTTGCCGGTGAGGTTGGCGTAGTCCTTGCCGGAGATCCCGCCGACCCAGGCGTTGGGGTCGTACGTCGGGTTGGAGGCCATGGAGACGATGCGGCCGGTCTTGTTCTCCATGACGACGACGGCGCCCGCGTCGGCCTTGTAGTTCTCGCCGGTGTTCTTGTCGAACTCGCCGCGGGCCTTCTTCATCGCGTCGTTGAGCCAGTACTCGGACAGGGCCTGGACCCGGGCGTCGATGCTGGTGACGACGTTCGAGCCGGGCTCGGCCTTGTCGGCCTTGGCCTTGCCGATGACGCGGCCGAGGTTGTCCACCTCGTAGCGGGTCACGCCCGCCTTGCCGCGCAGCTGCCTGTCGTAGGTGCGCTCCAGGCCGGAGCGGCCGACCTGGTCGGAGCGGAGGTAGGGCGAGTCGGTGTCCTTCGCCTTGTTGATCTCGTCGTCGGTGACGGGCGAGAGGTAGCCGAGGACCTGCGCGGTGTTGGACTTGCCGGGGGCGGCGTAGCGGCGCACGGCGGTGGGCTCGGCGGTGATGCCGGGGAAGTCCTCGGAGCGCTCACGGATCTGCAGGGCCTGCTTGGGAGTGGCCTCGTCCGTGATCGGGATGGGCTGGTAGGGCGAGCCGTTCCAGCAGGGCTGGGGGGTCTTGGAGTCGCAGAGGCGGACCTTGTCGGCGACGTCCTTGGGGCTCATCTCCAGGACGTCGGCGAGCTTGGCGAGGACCGCCTTGCCGTCGTCCTTCATCTTCATCAGGTCCGTGCGGGACGCCGAGACGACGAGGCGGGTCTCGTTGTCGGCGATGGGCACGCCGCGCGCGTCCAGGATCGAACCGCGCACGGCGGGCTGGACGACCTGCTGGACGTGGTTGCCGGAGGCTTCCTTGGCGTACTCGTCGCCGTTGCGGATCTGCAGGTACCAGAGGCGGCCGCCCAGGGTGAGCAGGAGGGAGACCACGAGGATCTGGAGAACGACGAGGCGGATCTGGACCCGTGGGGTCCGTCCCGTCTCAGGAATGTTGGTCACTTCGCATCGCCTCCCCGGTACGTGAAGTGGTGTGCGCTCACAGGCGCTTGACCCCCTTGATGCGTCCGGCCCGCGCGACCCGGGCCTTCGCCGCCTTCATCCGCAGACCCCCGCCGCGCTGGCTGCCGATGCGCAGTCCGGTCCCCGAGGAGAGCCAGCCGGACGAGACGTCGGCGGCCTTCGTGGAGCTCGACGAGCTCTCTCCCAGCGGGTCGTTGTCGGCGCGCCGGGCGAGGGCGATGATGAACGGCACCGTGAACGGCGCGAGCAGCAGGTCGTACAGGGCGGCCGTGAACAGCAGCCCGCCGAGGCCCACATGGCGGGCCGCGGTGTCGCCGACGAGGGCGCCCACGCCCGCGTACAGCAGGGTCGTGCCGATGGCGGCGCCGACGACCACGAAGAGCGGGCCGCTGGCCGAGCGGAGCTTGCCGCCCTCCGGCTTGGCGAGGCCCGCGAGGTAGCCGATGACGCAGAGCACCAGGGCGTAGCGCCCGGCGGCGTGGTCGGCGGGCGGCGCCAGGTCGGACAGGAGGCCGGCGCCGAAGCCGATGAGGGCGCCGCCGACGTGGCCGTAGACCAGGGCGAGCCCGAGGACGGTGAGGAGCACCAAGTCGGGTACGGCGCCCGGCAGTTGGAGGCGGGCGAGGACGCTCACCTGGATCACGAGGGCGACGACGACCAGCGTGGTGGAGAGCAGGATTCGGTTGAAGCGCATGGGTCCGGTGCTCCTACTGCTCGTAGCCGTTGTCGGCGTTGCCCTGGGGCTGTCCCGACGGGGTGGCCGTGACGGTCACCGTCGGGGTCGGCTTGGGCTTCTCGGGCTTGGGCGGGAGGACCGTGTCGCGGGGGTCCTCCCGGGGGGCCTCGACGACGACGCCGACGATGTCGAGCTTGGTGAAGCCGACGTACGGCTTGACGTAGACGGTGCGGGTGAGGTCGCCGCCGGAGGGGTCGACGCGGACGACCTCGCCGACCGGGACGCCGGGCACGAACGGCTTGTCCTTCTGCGAGCCGAAGGTCACCAGGCGGTCGCCCTTCCTGACCTTGGCCTTGCCGTTGAGGAGCTGCACCGCGAGCGGGCGGTCGCCCTGGCCGGTGGCGAAGCCGAGTTCGTCGGTCTTCTCCATGCGGGTGCCGACGGTGAAGTCCGGGTCGTTGGCGAGCAGGACCGTGGCGGTGTTCGGGCCGACCGTGGTGACGCGGCCGACGAGCCCGTCCCCGTTCAGGACCGTCATGTCGCGCTTGAGGCCGTCGTCCGAGCCGGCGTCGATGGTGACGGTCCAGGAGAAGCCCTGGGCCGCTCCTATGCCGATGACCTCGGCGCCCTTGATGCCGTACTGCCCGGCGCCCGCCTTCTTCAGCATGGCGTCGAGCTGGCGGACCCGGCTGCGGTTGCGGTCGTCGCTGCCGAGCTTGGCCTTCAACGCGGCGTTCTGGCGCTCGAGTTCGGCGATCCGATCGTGCCGGTCACCGGAGTCACGGACCGCGCCGATGGCGTTGCCGATCGGGTCGACGGCTGCCGACACTCCGTTCTCGACCGGTCCGAAGACGGTCGCGGCGGCCTGGCGGGCACCGTCGACCGGCGAGTCCTCGCCCCCTCTGATGTCCACCGTGATCAGTGCGAACGCGATGGCGATCAGCAGCACCAGGAGCAGCCGGCTCTCTCGTGTGTCCCTCACGTGCGGCGGCCGTGCCTTCCTCAGTAGGAATCTGCAGAGTCTCTCTGCCGTGCCTGTATTGCTATGCCTCTATATCAACGATCCGCCGCACGGGACGGCAGGTACCCGTACGGCGGATTTCAGAGTGTCAGCTCATCTGCGGGGCTGGGCGTCCAGCACCTGCTGGAGCGCCTCGAACTCCTCGACACACTTGCCGGAGCCGAGCGCCACGCTGTCCAGCGGGTCCTCGGCGATGTGGATCGGCATGCCCGTCTCACGGCGCAGGCGCTCGTCGAGCCCGCGCAGCAAGGCGCCGCCACCCGTCAGAACGATGCCGCGGTCCATGACGTCACCCGACAGCTCGGGCGGGCACTTGTCGAGCGTCGTCTTCACCGCGTCCACGATCGCGTTGACCGGCTCCTCGATGGCCTTGCGGACCTCCGCGGCGGAGATGACGACGGTCTTCGGGAGGCCGGAGACCAGGTCCCGGCCGCGGATCTCGGTGTGCTCGTCGGCGTCCATGTCGTACGCGGAGCCGATGGTGATCTTGATCTGCTCGGCCGTGCGCTCGCCGAGGAGGAGGGAGTACTCCTTCTTGATGTGCTGGATGATCGCGTTGTCCAGCTCGTCGCCGGCGACGCGGATGGACTGCGCCGTGACGATTCCGCCGAGCGAGATGACGGCGACCTCGGTGGTGCCGCCGCCGATGTCCACCACCATGTTGCCGGTGGCCTCGTGGACCGGGAGGCCGGAGCCGATGGCCGCGGCCATGGGCTCCTCGATGATGTGCACCTGGCGGGCGCCGGCCTGCGAGGACGCCTCGATGACCGCGCGGCGCTCGACGCCGGTGATGCCCGAGGGCACACAGACGACGACGCGGGGGCGGGCCAGGTAGCGGCGCTTGTGGATCTTCAGGATGAAGTAGCGGAGCATCCGCTCGGTGATTTCGAAGTCGGCGATGACGCCGTCCTTCAGCGGTCGCACGGCGACGATGTTGCCGGGCGTGCGCCCGATCATCTTCTTCGCTTCCGCGCCGACCGCGAGGATGCCGCCGGTGTTGGTGTTGATCGCGACGACGGATGGTTCGTTGAGTACGATCCCCCGACCCCTGACGTACACCAGCGTGTTGGCGGTCCCGAGGTCGACAGCCATGTCACGGCCGATGAACGACATGTTGTTCCCCATGAGGATGCGTCTGGCCTTCCCTAGTGGAGCGTGTGATGGCTTGTTAGGTAGGCGAGGTGGGTGCTGTGTGGCGTGGAGGCTTCCATCGTAGTCTCGCCTGCACGGACACGGCGCGAGGGTCTTCGCCATTGTCAGCAGATGATGGGGCGCCCCGCTCTTGGAGACGTGCCATCGGAGGCATGGGTTCCCCCAATTGGGGCGCATATGCCAAGGGACGGCCGAACTTCTCCGGCCGTCCCAGGTCAGAGCGGTGCGGCGCTGACAAGGCGTCAGAAGCGCGTCCACATCGCGGACGGGCATTTCTGGATCTCTTACGCGAGATTTAAGGAATCCCTTACGCGGGACTCACACGCGACTTATGCGATGCCGGGGAAGAAGATCTTCAGCTCCCGCTCGGCGGACTCCTCCGAGTCCGACGCGTGGATGAGGTTCTCGCGCACGATGGTGCCGAAGTCGCCGCGAATGGAGCCGGGGGCGGCGGCGATGGGGTCGGTGGGACCCGCGAGCTGACGCACGCCCTCGATGACGCGCTCGCCCTCGACGACGAGAGCGACGACCGGGCCGGACGACATGAAGGCCACAAGCGGCTCGTAGAAGGGCTTGCCCTTGTGCTCGCCGTAGTGCTGCTCCAGGGTCTCCTGGTCCAGGGAGCGGAGCTCGAGCGCGCTGATGGTCCAGTTCGCCTTGCGCTCGATCCGGCCGATGAGCTCGCCGATCAGACCCCGGCGGACGGCGTCGGGCTTCAGCAGGACGAGGGTGCGCTGGCTCATGGTGTGCGGCTCCAAGCGGGTCAACGGATACGGGGATTCCCCGCACCCTACCGGGGGCCACTACGCGGCGTTACCTCCGGCCTCGGCGGCGGCCTCCGCCTGGGCCGCGAACCGCGCCTTCGCCTCGTCGATCTTGCGGCCGAAGTGGACCGACGCCCACCACAGGGCGGCGAAGACCGCGCCCATGAAGAACATCGTCGGGACCACGAAGCCGCTCGCGATCAGGGCGATCTGGAGGGCCCAGCCGAGCTGGACGCCGCCGGGGCGCGTGATCATCCCGCAGAGCAGGACGCACAGGAGCATCGCGATGCCGCAGACCGTCCAGACGGTGCCCATCGTCAGGTCCGGGTCCTTCATGGCGACCAGGCCCGCGAACCCCACGATGAAGAACTCGCCGATCAGCGTCGAAGCGCAGAGCGTACGCACAGCGGTCAGCCCCTCCCCAGGAGCAGTCGGGCCTCGCCGACGGTGATGACGGAGCCGGTGACGAGGACGCCGCCGCCGGCGTACTCGCCCTCCTCCTCGGCGAGCGTGATCGCGGCCTCCAAGGCGTCGTCCAGGCGCGGCTCGACCTGCACCCGGTCCTCGCCGAAGACCTCGACGGCGACGCCCGCGAGGGCGTCCGCGTCCATCGCGCGGTGGCTGGAGTTCTGCGTGACGACGATCTCGGCGAAGATCGGCTCGAAGGCTTCGAGGAGGCCCCGGACGTCCTTGTCGTCGCTCGCGCCGACCACGCCGATCAGGCGGCTGAAGTCGAAGACCTCGCTGATCGCGGCGGCGGTGGCGCGGGCACCCGCGGGGTTGTGCGCGGCGTCCACCACGACGGTCGGCGAGCGGCGCACGACCTCCAGGCGGCCGGGCGAGGACACCGAGGCGAACGCCTTGCGGATGGTCTCGATGTCGAGCGGCCGTGCGTGCTGCGAGCCGATGCCGAAGAACGCCTCGACGGCGGCGAGCGCCACCGCGGCGTTGTGCGCCTGGTACTCGCCGTGCAGCGGCAGGAACACCTCCTCGTACTCCCCGCCGAGGCCGCGCAGGGTCAGGAGCTGGCCGCCGACCGCGACCTGGCGGGCGACGACGCCGAACTCCAGGCCCTCGCGCGCGACCGTCGCGTCCACGTCGACGGCCTTCTTCAGGAGCACCTGGGCGGCGTCGACCGGCTGCTGGGCGAGGATCACCGTGGCGTCCGGCTTGATGATCCCGGACTTCTCGACGGCGATCTCGGCGGGCGTGGAGCCGAGCCGGTCCGTGTGGTCGAGGTCGATGGGGGTGATGACGGCGACGGAGCCGTCGATCACGTTCGTCGCGTCCCAGCTGCCGCCCATGCCGACCTCGACGACCGCCACGTCCACCGGGGCGTCCGCGAACGCGGCGTAGGCCATGCCCGTGAGCACCTCGAAGAAGGAGAGGCGGTACTCCTGCTGGGAGTCGACCATCTCCACGTACGGCTTGATGTCTTGGTACGTCTCGATGAAGCGCTCGGGGGCGATGGGGGCGCCGTCCAGGCTGATCCGCTCGGTGATCGACTGGACGTGCGGCGAGGTGTAGCGGCCGGTGCGGAGCTCGAAGGCGGCGAAGAGGGCCTCGATCATGCGAGCCGTCGACGTCTTCCCGTTCGTCCCCGTGATGTGGATCGACGGGTAGGCGCGCTGGGGCTCGCCCAGCACGTCCATCAGGGCCGCGATGCGGCTGACGGAGGGCTCCAGCTTGGTCTCGCCCCAGCGGCCCGCGAGCTCGGTCTCCACCTCGCGCAGGGCCCGGTCCACCTCCGGGTCGGCCGGGCGGGCCGGGACGTCTCCCTCGGGCGGGCCCGACTGGGTGCGCAGGGTGCGGCTGCCCGCCTCGATCAGCGCGAGGTCGGGGTCGCGGTCGGTCTCGGCCTCGACGATCTCCTCGAAGGTCGAAGGGACATCGCCGTCGTCGGCACGGTCGTCATGCGGGGGCAGCTCACTCACGTACGCCAGTCTACGGAGCCCCACCGACAGCGGCCGTCGCCCCACCGGCAGCGGGCGTTCAGGACCTTCGGCCCGCCCGATTCGGGACTTTGGTCCCGCCGAACCGGAGAATCGCCGGGCAAACTTGGCGATCATGGACATAGGCATCGACCTCGGTACGGCGAACACCCTCCTCTACGTCCGCGGCCAGGGCATCGTGCTCAACGAGCCCTCGGTGGTCGCCGTCAAGGAGGGCGCCAAGGGCGCTCTCGCCGTCGGCACCGATGCCAAGGAGACCATCGGCCGGACTCCCGGCTCCATCACGGCGATCCGCCCCCTGCGCGACGGCGTGATCAGCGACTACGAGGCCGCCGAGGAGATGATCCGGCACTTCGTGCGCAAGGTCGTGCCGGGCCGTCGCCCCCGCACCCGCATGGTGGTCTGCGTGCCCTCCGGGGTCACCCCCGTCGAGCGCCGCGCCATCGTCCACGCCGCGCAGCGCTCGGGCGCCCGCGCCGTGCACCTGGTCGAGGAGCCGATGGCGGCCGCGATCGGGGCGGGCCTGCCGGTGGCCGAGCCGCGCGGCTCGATGGTCGTCGACATCGGCGGCGGCACGACCGAGGTCGCCGTCATCTCGCTCGGCGGCATCGTCACCGCGCAGTCCCTGCGGGTCGGCGGCGACCGCCTCGACACCGCGATCACCGACTACGTACGCAAGGAGCACGCGCTCCTCATCGGCGAGCGCACCGCCGAGGACATCAAGGTCGCGATCGGCTCGGCGTGGCCGGTGCCGGGCGAGGACGCCTTCGAGATGCGGACGTTCACCGTGCGCGGCCGCGAGAAGGTGGGCGGCCTGCCGAAGACGGTGGACCTGACCGCGCGCGAGGTGCGGGCCGCCCTCGACGAGCCGGTGGAGCAGATCATCGCCGCCGTGAAGGCGACCCTGGAGGAGTGCCCGCCGGAGCTGTCCGGCGACATCATGGAGCACGGGATCGTGATCACCGGTGGCGGCGCCCTGCTCCCCGGGCTCGACCTGCGCGTCTCCTCCGCGACGGGCATCCCCGTCGTCGTGGCCGAGGACCCGCTGGACAGCGTCGCGCACGGCTGCGGCAAGTGCGTGGAGGACTTCGACGGGCTGGAGCGGGTGATGTCCGCGGCGTGACCCTCGCGGGTCGCGTGACCGTCGGGGTGCGGCGCCCTTCCCGGGGCTGCGCCCCTGGCCCCCCATCGGCCTTCGGCCTCGTCCTCAATCCCCCCAAGCTCTTAAGGAGCAGGGGGGGACCCCCTTGACGGGCTGAACTACCCCAGCTGTCCCGCCGGCAGCTCCGCCACCACCTCGTACACCCCGTCCTTCGGACCGGCCGTGAACGACCCGCCCACCGTCCGCACCCGCTCCGCCATCCCCGCCGTCCCCGTACCCGCCGACACCGGCGCCGACAGGGGAGCCGTCGCCGGGAGCGCGTTGCGGACGCGGACGCGGAGGAAGGGCGCCTCGATCGTGACGTGGACGTGGACCGTCTCGCCCGGCGCGTGCTTGGCCGCGTTCGTCAGGCACTCCTGGACCACCCGGTGCACCGCCGCCTGGCGCAGCGGGGAGAGGCGGTAGGCGGCGCCGTCGACGAGCAACTCGACGGGGCTGCCCGCGCGGCCGCTGCGCTCGGCGAGCTCCGGCAGGGCGTCCAGGCCGGGGGTGGGGGCGCCGTCGGTGCCGCGCTGGACGATGATCTCGTTGAGCATGCGGTGGGCGCAGCGCGCCGTCTCGGAGAGTTCCTCGAAGCCCGCCGCGCCGACCTCGTGTCCGCCGCCCGCGGCCCGGCGGGCCAGGACCTGGGAGCGGACGCTCAGCAGCGTCAGCTCGCGCCCCACGAAGTCGTGCACGTCCCGGGCGATGCGCATCCGCTCGCGCTGCACCGCGTGCAGGGCCTCCGTCTCGGCCCGCTGCTCCTGGAGCGCGCGCACCAGGTCCTGGCGGTTGGCCGCGACCCCGACGCCCGCCGCGAGCGCCCCGATCGGCACGACCAGGCTGAGGAAGGAGCTGAGCGTCTCACCGCGGTGCGGCGGCCAGCCCGGCTGCAGGAACATGACGTACGCGAAGGCGACGTACCCGACGACACCGAGCACCGCCGCCCGGCGCCCCCGGTAGCGGCCCACCGAGTAGAGCGCGAACTGGGCGAGCGTCAGCTCGTGCAGCCAGCCCAGGAACAGCAGCGCGACGGCGTACGGGACCCAGGGCAGCGAGCGGCGCACCATGAGGGACGCGGCGCCGAGGGCGAGGACGACGGCGGCCATCGCGCCGTTGAGGGAGTTGTCGCCCGCGGCCAGGCCCGGGATGTCCAGGGCGAGCAGGGCGAGACAGCTGAGCGAGGTGAGCAGGTCCAGGGCTCGCTGACTCTGCGCGGCACGCCCGGCGAGGCGGCGGCCGCTGGCCACCGCCTGACGTATCGCCGTGCGGGCGGCCCTGTCGTGCATCTCTCCATCATCCAAGGTCTTTCGGCCCGATTGAACGGACTTCCGGCCTGGATGTGGTGATTTGCAGCACTGTGTGCGACCGCAACGGGACCTTCGCCCGGCGCCTCGGGACCAACGCGTCTACCGGACGGCTCCCCACCCCGGTCACGGTCGAATGCATGCCCTCCGCCACCCGGACCGCGTCCCCCGCGCCGCCGACCGAGACCCCGGCCGCCCCCGCCCGCGGCTGCCGCCCGCTCGGCCTGCTCCTGCTCGTCGCGGGCGCCGTCGGCACGCTGGCCTCGGCCGTCCTGACGTACGACCGGATCCAGTCCCTGGCGAACCCGGCCTTCTCCCCCGGCTGCAACATCAACGCGGTGCTCAGCTGCACCGACGTCATGACGACCTGGCAGTCCAACCTCTTCGGCTTCCCGAACATGCTGCTCGGCATCGCCGGGTTCGCCGTCCTGGGTGCGCTGGGCCTCGTCCTCGCGGTGGGCGCCGTGTTCCCGCGGTGGCTGTGGCTCTGCGTGCAGGCGGCCGTGACGGGGGCCTTCGCCTTCGTGGTGTGGCTGGCGAGCCAGTGCCTGTACGTGATCGGGGCGCTGTGCCCCTGGTGCATGCTCGTGTGGGCGGTGACGATCCCGGTGTTCTGGTGCGTCACGGTGCGCTCGCTGCGGACGAGGGCGCTGCCCGCGCCGTCCTGGCTGGTGCGCGCGCTCGCACCGCGCTACGCGTGGCTCGGGCTCGCCCTGATCTACGGCGTCCTCACCGCGCTCGTACTGATCCGTTTCGGCGACCAACTGCTCTGATCCCGGGTGCGCACGGCGCGGCGAGGCGATCATGGCCGCGCCCCGGGGGTCTCATCGGACCATGTGGTATGCCCAGAACCCCGGCCGCCGGACCCGTCAGATCCTCGGTGACGCCGCCGTCCTGATCTGGACCGCTCTATGGTGTGCCGCCGCGCTCACCGCGTACCGGCTGGCCTGTCTCCTCACCCTCCCCCGAACCCTCCAGGAGCACCGCCTTCCCCTGCTCGGCGACCGCGTCGGCACCGCGCTGCGCGAGGTCGCCCGCGCCACCGGGCAGATCGACCCCGCCCTGGTGCGGGGCCTGGTCACGGCGGGCTCCCTCGCCCTCTTCCTGGTGCCCGTCGGCCTCGTCCTCGGCTCCTGGTTCCCGCGCCGGCTGCGCTGGCACCGCCAGGCCGTCGCCGCGCGGGAGCTCGCGGCCTGCGACGACGGCCGGGAACTCCTCGCCCTGCGCGCCCTGATGCGGCCCCTCGACGAGATGACCGTGCTCGCCGAGAGTCTCGGCGACACCCTCCCCGACCCCACCCCCGGCAGCCTCGCCGAGGGCTGGCGCAGCGGCGACCCGGAGACCCTCGACGCCCTGGCCGACGCGGAGCTGGAGCGGCTCGGGCTCGCACTCGAACACGAGCCGCACACGGAGGTGCCGGAGGAAGCGGACGCCGGGCCCGTGGAGCTGATCTCTCAGGGGGAGCGGGTCGAGCCGCCCGTACCCACCGTCTGAACACACGCCGACACGGCGAAGGCGCCCGGAACCTCAGCGGTTCCGGGCGCCTTCGGTGTGCTCGGCGTGCTCGGCGTGCTCGGCGTGCTCGGCGTGCTCGGCGTGCGGCGTGCTCGGCGTGCTCGGCGTGCTCGGCGTGCTTACGCGGCGGGCAGCGCCGCCAGCTGGGCCTCGATGCGGGCGATGTCCTCGTCCGCCTTGGCGAGACGGCCGCGGATCTTGTCGACCACGTGGTCGGGGGCCTTGGCCAGGAACGCCTCGTTGCCGAGCTTCGCGTTGGCCTGGGCCTTCTCCTTCTCGGCGGCGGCCAGGTCCTTGGCGAGGCGCTTGCGCTCGGCGGCCACGTCGATCGTGCCCGACAGGTCGAGCGCGACCGTGGCGCCCGCGACCGGCAGGGTCGCCGTCGCCGCGAAGGCGTCGCCCTCCGGCTGGAGGCGCAGGAGCTGGCGGATGGCGGCCTCGTGGGCGGCGAGCGCCGTGCCCTCCAGGGTGAGCCGGGCCGGGACCTTCTGGCCGGGCTGCAGGCCCTGGTCGGCGCGGAACCGGCGGACCTCCGTGATCGCCTGCTGGAGCGCGGCGATCTCCTGCTCGGCGGCGGCGTCGCGGAAGCCGCTGTCGGTCGGCCAGTCCGCGATGACCACGGACTCACGGCCGGTCAGCGTCGTCCACAGCGTCTCCGTCACGAACGGGACGACCGGGTGGAGCAGGCGCAGCGTGACGTCCAGGACCTCGCCGAGGACGCGGCCGGAGACCTTCGCGGCCTCGCCGCCGCCCATGAACGTGGTCTTGGACAGCTCCACGTACCAGTCGAAGACCTCGTCCCACGCGAAGTGGAAGAGGGCGTCCGAGACCTTGGCGAACTGGTAGTCGTCGTAGAGCGCGTCGACCTCGGCCACCGTCGCGTTCAGGCGGGAGAGGATCCAGCGGTCGGTCGCGGACAGCCGCTCCGCGGGCGGGAGTTCGCCCTCCACCGTGGCGCCGTTCATCAGCGCGAAGCGCGTGGCGTTCCAGATCTTGTTGGTGAAGTTGCGCGAGCCCTGGACCCAGTCCTCGCCGATCGGCACGTCCACGCCGGGGTTGGCGCCGCGGGCGAGCGTGAAGCGCAGGGCGTCGCTGCCGTACTTGTCCATCCAGTCCAGGGGATTGACGGCGTTCCCGAAGGACTTCGACATCTTCTTGCCGAACTGGTCGCGGACCATGCCGTGCAGGGCGATGGTGTGGAACGGCGGGGTGCCGTCCATCGCGTACAGGCCGAACATCATCATCCGGGCGACCCAGAAGAAGAGGATGTCGTAGCCGGTGACCAGGACGGAGTTCGGATAGAACTTCGCGAGCGACTCGGTCTCCTCGGGCCACCCCAGGGTGGAGAACGGCCACAGCCCGGACGAGAACCAGGTGTCGAGGACGTCGGTGTCCTGCTTCCAGCCCTCGCCGGTCGGCGGCTGCTCGTCGGGGCCGACGCAGACGACCTCACCGTTCGGCCCGTGCCACACGGGGATGCGGTGGCCCCACCACAACTGCCGCGAGATGCACCAGTCGTTGAGGTTGTCGACCCAGTCGAAGTAGCGCTTCTCCATCTCCTGGGGGTGGATCTTGACCTTGCCGTCGCGGACCGCGTCACCGGCGGCCTTCGCGAGCGGGCCGACCTTGACCCACCACTGCATCGACAGGCGCGGCTCGACGGTCGTCTTGCAGCGCGAGCAGTGGCCCACGGAGTGGGTGTAGGGGCGCTTCTCGGCGACGACGCGGCCCTCGGCGCGCAGGGCGCCGACGATGGCGGAACGCGCCTCGAGCCGGTCGAGGCCCTGGAACGGGCCGGGGGTGGTGATGACGGCGTGCTCGTCCATCACCGTGATCGCGGGCAGGTCGTGGCGCTGGCCGATCTCGAAGTCGTTCGGGTCGTGCGCCGGGGTGACCTTGACGCAGCCGGT
The DNA here is from genome assembly GCF_050510915.1 of Streptomyces odontotermitis. Lineage (NCBI taxonomy): Bacteria > Bacillati > Actinomycetota > Actinomycetes > Kitasatosporales > Streptomycetaceae > Streptomyces > Streptomyces odontotermitis. Next base: position 1,098,403 of record NZ_JBNJLS010000001.1, read on the forward strand.
GCCGAACTCGGGGTCGACGTGCTCGTCCGCGACGACCGGGATGGAGCGGTCGGTCAGCGGCAGCTTGATGAGCTTGCCGATGAGGTGCTTGTAGCGCTCGTCCTCGGGGTGGACGGCGATGGCGGTGTCGCCGAGCATCGTCTCCGCGCGCGTGGTGGCGACGACGACGGTCTCGTCCCCGTCCCCGTACTTCAGCGAGACGAGCTCACCGTCGTCGTCCTGGTACTCGACCTCGATGTCGGAGATGGCGGTCAGACAGCGCGGGCACCAGTTGATGATGCGCTCGGCGCGGTAGATCAGCTCGTCGTCGTAGAGCTTCTTGAAGATCGTCTGGACGGCCTGGGAGAGGCCCTCGTCCATGGTGAAGCGCTCGCGCGACCAGTCGACGCCGTCGCCGAGGCGCCGCATCTGCCCGCTGATCTGCCCGCCGGACTCGCCCTTCCACTTCCAGACGCGCTCGATGAACTCCTCGCGCCCCAGGTCGTGGCGGGACTTGCCCTCCTTGGCGAGCTCGCGCTCGACCACGTTCTGGGTGGCGATGCCGGCGTGGTCCATGCCGGGCTGCCAGAGCACCTCGAAGCCCTGCATGCGCTTGCGGCGGGTGAGGGCGTCGATGAGCGTGTGCTCGAAGGCGTGGCCCAGGTGCAGGGACCCCGTCACGTTCGGCGGCGGGATGACGATCGTGTACGGCGGCTTCTCGCTCTTCGCGTCGGCGGCGAAGTAGCCCCGGTCTACCCAGCGCTCGTACAGCGTCCCCTCTACGTCGGCCGGCGTGTACTGGGTCGGCAGTTCGGGAGTGGTCGCTGGATTCTGCTGCTGAGTGTTCTCGGTCACGGGGTCAGTTTAGAGGTGTGCGGGACCCGTGCCGAAACCGGAATCCGCGGTAACGCTTGGGCTCCGCGGCCCCCACGCGGCGCGAGGTTCGGTCAGGATGTCCGGTACACATCAGCAATCCCAGGGGGACCCCTCACTATGAGCTACAACCAGCCCGGCCCGTACGACGGCCAGCCCCAGCAGCCCGGCCCGTACGGCGGCCAGCAGCCGCAGCAGCCAGGCCCCTACGGGCAGCAGCCGCAGGCCCCGTACGGCCAGCCGCCCCAGGCCCCGTACGGCCAGCCGCCGCAGACCCCGCCGCCCGGCTACGGCTACCCGCAGCAGGGCCAGCCCGGCGGCTACAGCCAGCCCCAGCAGCCGGGCCCCTACGGGCAGCAGCCGCAGGCCCCGTACGGGCAGGTGCCGCCGCCTCCGCCGGGTGGTGGGGGCGGCAAGAAGACGGGGCTCGTCATCGGCGCGGTCGTGCTCGTGGCGGCGCTCGGGGTGGGCGGGTACTTCGTCTTCGGCAAGGACGACGGCGGCGGCAACGGCTCGGTCAAGGACGACGGCCCGCACAAGCTGGTGGCTCCCGCCTCGGTGGCCGGGTACACGAAGGACTCGTCCTCCGCCGGCGACGACGGCCCGCTGGGCGACGCCGACTCGGAGAAGGCCGCGAAGATCGGCATCAAGGGCGCCACGAAGGTGTCGGGAGAGTACAAGTCCGACCGGAAGGCCCTGAACTTCAGCGGCTTCTACGGGAAGATCAGCGACCCGAACAAGACCATCGACGGCGCCTTCGGCCTCGCCCACGAGAGCTCCAAGGACACCGGTGACAACGCCGGCGGCAAGGAGTCGGTCGTGTGGGAGGGGAGCCCCTCGGAGGTCTCTCCGGCCGGTCTCGACGGCGCCCTCATGAAGTGCCAGACGGCCAAGGTCACCGAGGGCAGCGCCACGGTCACGTTCCCCCTGTGCATGTGGGCCGACAACAGCACATTCGGAATGGTCATGAACATCGACCAGGCGGCGTTCGTGAAGGGCGGCGGTCCGTCGACCGACGACGTCGCGGCGCTCGCGGCCAAGCTGCGCAAGGCGGCACGGGTCAAGGCGTAACGCCCGCGCAGGCGTAAACAGCCATGAAGGCCCCGAAGCAGAGCGCTTCGGGGCCTTCGTACGTCAGTCCTCTGGCACAGCCCATCAACAACTCCGCATCGATCCACCCCGGCGACCCCACGCCCACCGGCCATCGGTCAGGATGTCTGAAACAGATAAGCGTTCGAGGGGAACGGATCCCGCAATGAGCTACAACCAGCCGGGCCCGTACGGTGGGCAGCCTCCTCAGCAGCCCGGCCCGTACGGCGGCCAGCCGCAGCAGCCGGGCCCCTACGGCCAGCCGCCGCAGGCTCCCCAGCCCGGCTACGGCTTCCCGCAGCAGCCCGGCCAGCCCGGCCCCTACGGGCAGCAGCCCCAGGCCCCCTACGGCCAAGCCCCCTACGGCCAGGTCCCCCCGCCCCCGCAGGGAGGCGGGAACGGCAAGAAGACCGGCATCATCATCGGCACCGTGGTCGCGCTGGTGGCCGTCGGCGTCGGCGTCTTCTTCCTCACCAAGGGCGGCGACGACGACAAGGGCGGCAAGGGCGGCGGCTCGTCCGTGGCCGACGGCGGCGGTGGCGGAGGCGGCGGGACCGGCGTGACGGACGACGGCCCGCACAAGCTCACGACCCCCGAGACCGTCCTCAGCGAGTACAAGAAGGACAGCGGCGCGAGCGGCGGTGGCGGCTTCACCGACGACGACCTCAAGGACGCCGAGAAGGCGGGCGTGCTGAACCCCACGTCAGTCAACGCCGGTTACCAGGCGGGCGACAAGAGCAACCCGCTGTCGGCCAAGGCCCTTCAGTTCATGGGCGTGTACGGCAAGATCGCCGACCCGGCCAAGACCGTCGACGGCATGTTCGCCAAGCTGAAGGAAGACTCCGCGAAGGACACCAACGGGTCCAGCACCGGTGAACTGACCGGCAGCCCCGAGGACTTCAGCACCAAGGAGGCGGCGCTGAAGTGCCAGGAGTCCGTCTTCAAGAACAACTCCCCGTCCAGCGGCGCCGCGAGCGGCCCGAAGGAGATTCGCATGCCGGTCTGCATCTGGGCGGACCACAGCACGCTCGGCATCGCGGTCCCGGTCGAGATGGCGGACGCCATGGCGGGCAAGAGCCCGTCCCTCGACGACGCCTCGGACACCGCCCTCAAGCTCCGCAAGGAAGTCCGCGTCAAGCTCTGACACCTCTGACGCACCGGACACCTCTGACGCTCCAGCACCACGACCCCCGGAGGGGACACACCCAATGAGCTACAACCAGCCGGGCCCGTACGGCGGCCAGCCCCAGCAGCCCGGACCCTACGGCCAGCAGCCCCAGCAGCCGGGCCCCTACGGCCAGCAGCCCCAGGCCCCCCAGCCCGGCTACGGCTACCCCCAGCAGGCCCCCCAGGGCGTCCCGCCCCAGCAGCCCCCCTACGGCCAGGGCCAGCCCCAGCAGGGCTACGGCTTCCCCCAACAGCCCGGCCAGCCCGGCCCCTACGGACAGCAGCCCCAGGCCCCTTACGGCCAGGTCCCGCCCCCGCCCCAGGGCGGTGGCAGCGGCAAGAAGACCGGCCTCATCATCGGCGCGGTCGCGGTGGTCGCGGCGATCGCGGTGGGCGGCTACTTCCTCTTCGGCAAGAGCGACGGCGGCGGCTCCGCGGCCGTGAAGGACGACGGACCGCACAAGCTCACGACGCCCGCGACCGTCGTCGACGGCGAGTACAAGAAGGACGAGGGCGGCGGCGGCATGGGCAGCATCAACGCCGCCAAGGCGGAGAAGGCCGGGGTGAAGAACGCCAAGGACGTCTCGGCCAACTACAAGGGCGGCGACGAGTCGAACCCCATGTCGCAGAAGCAGATCAACTTCGGCGGCGTCTACGGCGACATCGACGACCCCGAGAGCGTCGTCGACGCCATGTTCGCCAACGCCGAGAAGGAGCAGGCCAAGGGCAGCTCGAAGGTCACGATGGTCGGCAGCCCGAAGGAGTACAACCCCGCCGAGCTCGACGGCGCCGTCATGAAGTGCCAGGAGATGAAGGTCGCCATGGGCTCCACCGGCGGCACCGACACCGGCACGCCCAAGGAGATGTCGGCCGCGACCTGCATCTGGGGCGACCACAGCACCATCGGCTTCACGGTCGGCGTAGACGTGGCCTCCGCCATGGCGGGCAAGAGCGCGGACCTGGACACCGCCGCGACCAACACGGCCAAGCTCCGCAAGGAATCCCGCGTCAAGCTCTGAGCCGTCCGAACCGTAAGCGCCCCGAGGCGGGGCACCCAAGCGGCTTCGCACACGAAGAGGGGCGCCCGGCGAGTAACTCGCCGGGCGCCCCTCTCAGTTGGCGTGCCGTGTGCGGCAACCTCCGTGCCGCTACGCCGACTTCTGTTCGCCGCTGCCCGAGCCGCGGGAGTCGCGGGGGACCAGGGTCGGGTTCACGTTCGAGTGGACGACGTCCGCCGTGATGACGACGCGGGCGACGTCCTTGCGGGACGGGACCTCGTACATCACCGACTGGAGGACCTCCTCCATGATGGCGCGCAGGCCGCGGGCGCCCGTCTGGCGGAGGATCGCCTGGTCCGCGATGGCCTCGAGGGCGCCGCGCTCGAAGTCCAGCTCCACACCGTCGAGTTCGAAGAGGCGCTGGTACTGCTTGACCAGTGCGTTGCGGGGCTCGACCAGGATCTGGAGGAGCGCTTCGCGGTCCAGGTTGTGGACGCTGGTGATGACCGGGAGGCGGCCGATGAACTCCGGGATCATCCCGAACTTCACCAGGTCCTCCGGCATGATGTCCTCGAAGCGGTCCTTCTCCTCCAGCTCGCGCTTGGAGTGGATGGTGGCGCCGAAGCCGATGCCCTTCGCGCCCGCCCGCGACTCGATGATCTTCTCCAGGCCCGCGAACGCGCCGCCCACGATGAAGAGGACGTTGGTCGTGTCGATCTGGATGAACTCCTGGTGCGGGTGCTTGCGGCCGCCCTGCGGCGGGACCGAGGCGGTCGTGCCTTCCAGGATCTTCAGCAATGCCTGCTGGACGCCTTCGCCCGATACGTCGCGCGTGATCGACGGGTTCTCGGACTTGCGAGCCACCTTGTCGATCTCGTCGATGTAGATGATGCCCGTCTCGGCCTTCTTGACGTCGTAGTCGGCGGCCTGGATGAGCTTCAGGAGGATGTTCTCGACGTCCTCGCCCACATAGCCCGCCTCCGTCAGCGCCGTCGCGTCGGCGATGGCGAACGGGACGTTCAGCATGCGGGCCAGGGTCTGGGCGAGGAGAGTCTTGCCGGAGCCCGTCGGGCCGAGCAGCAGGATGTTGGACTTGGAGAGCTCGATCGCGTCGTCACGACCCTGCGCGCCGCCGTTCTCGCCGGCCTGGACGCGCTTGTAGTGGTTGTAGACCGCTACCGAGAGGGCCTTCTTCGCCGGCTCCTGGCCGACGACGTAGCCCTCCAGGAACTCGTAGATCTCGCGGGGCTTGGGCAGTTCCTCCCAGCGGACCTCGCTCGTCTCCGCGAGCTCTTCCTCGATGATCTCGTTGCAGAGATCGATGCACTCATCGCAGATGTACACACCGGGGCCTGCGATGAGCTTCTTGACCTGCTTCTGACTCTTCCCGCAGAACGAGCACTTGAGCAGATCGCCGCCGTCACCGATGCGTGCCACGGTGTGCTTCCCCTTCGCCTGGGAGACGCCCTTGGTCCAGCGGCTCCTGGTGCCTTGTATCCGACGGTACCTTGCCGGGCCCCCCGTTCGGGCCCCCCTTGGCACGGTTCACTTCGCCGAGGAACCGCGCCAAGGGAAACGCAGATGCTACTGCGCGCTCAAGCGACCGAGGAGTTGTTCATCTTCCGGGTGGAGATGATCTGGTCGATCAGGCCGTACGACAGCGCGTCCTCGGCCGTGAGGATCTTGTCGCGCTCGATGTCGTCGCGGATCTTCTCGATCGGGGTCGTGGAGTGCTTGGCCAGCAGTTCTTCCAGCTGAGCACGCATGCGGAGGATCTCGTTCGCCGCGATCTCCAGGTCGGAGACCTGGCCGCGGCCGGTCTCGCTGTACGGCTGGTGGATCAGGACGCGGGCGTTCGGCAGCGCCATGCGCTTGCCCGGCGTACCGGCCGCGAGGAGCACGGCGGCGGCCGAGGCGGCCTGGCCCATGCAGACCGTCTGCACGTCCGGCTTCACGAACTGCATCGTGTCGTAGATGGCCGTGAGGGCGGTGAAGGAGCCGCCCGGGCTGTTGATGTAGACCGAGATGTCACGGTCGGGGTCCATCGACTCCAGGCACAGGAGCTGCGCCATGACGTCGTTGGCGGAGGCGTCGTCGATCTGGACGCCCAGGAAGATCACGCGCTCCTCGAAGAGCTTCGCGTACGGGTCGTACTCGCGCACGCCCTGCGAGGTGCGCTCGACGAAGCGCGGGATCACGTAGCGGGACTCGGCGCTCGGACCGGTGTACTGGCCGGCGGCCTGCTCGGCGCGCATCCGGTCGTAGAGGCCGCTGCCGGGGAAGTCGTTCACTGTGTCTCCTGAAGATGGGCTGAGGTCGGCTTCGGGGCTCGGAACAGGTCGGGCAGACCCGTCAGGCTCCGGTGCCGCCGCCGCCCGGCATTCCGGCCGCCGTCGGCATGATGTCGTCGATGAGGCCGTACTGCTTGGCCTCCTCCGGGTCGAACCAGCGGTCGCGGTCGGAGTCGTGCGTGATCTGCTCCACCGACTGACCGGTGTGGAACGCCGTGAGCTCGGCCATCCGCTTCTTCGTGTGCAGCAGCCGCTCCGCGTGGATCTTGATGTCCGAGGCGGAACCGGCGAGGCCCGCGGAGGGCTGGTGGATGAGGATCTCGGCGTTCGGCAGCGCGAAGCGCTTGCCGGGGGTGCCGGCGCTGAGCAGGAACTGGCCCATGGAGGCGGCCATGCCCATCGCGATCGTCACCACGTCGTTCTTGATGTACTGCATGGTGTCGTAGATCGCCATGCCAGCAGTGATCGAGCCGCCGGGGCTGTTGATGTAGAGGTAGATGTCCTTGTCCGGGTCGGAGGCAAGGAGCAGCAGCTGCGCGGTGATCTTGTTCGCGATGTCGTCGTCGACCGGCTGGCCGAGGAAGATGATCCGCTCGTTGAGCAGCCGGTTGTAGACCTGGTCGCCGAGGCCACCACCGATGGAAGGCTCGCCGGCGGCGGAGGGCATCAGATTCGTCACGTATCCACCTGCTCGTCTTACGACGGCGCCGGGCCGTCTCACGTCTTCTGGGGGGCGGGGTCGCTGCGCGCTCGCTGCGCTGTGCGGTTGCGGGACTCCCCTGCCCTCGTATTCATGGACCCTAACGCTTGGCTCCCGCCGGGGAATCCCGCTAGGGGAACTGTTCGCTGTGAGCGCAGGTAGCTCCCGCTGGGGGCTGCGGACTTGGGTGCCCCGCCGGGGCGGTGCCCTGACCGCGGCAGACGCGTCTGCCGGATTTCGCCACGGCGGCCCCTGCGGATCGCCGCCGGCCGGTCGCGCAGTTCCCCGCGCCCCTGCAGGGCGCCCCGGCGACACGACGGCCCCCGGGACGTGGTGTCCCGGGGGCCGTCGTGGGTGCTGCGGATGCCGAGATCAGCTCTCGGTCTTCTCCTCGGCGGCGTCGGCCGACGCGGCCTCGACGGTCTCGGCCGTCTCGTCCTCGTCGTCCTCGAGGTCGACGATCTCGCCGTTGGTGTCCTTCACGGTCGCGGCCTCGACGACGACGGCGAGCGCCTTGCCGCGGGCGACCTCGCCGACCAGCATCGGGACCTGGCCGCCCTCGACGACGGCCTGGGCGAACTGGTCGGGGGACATGCCGGAGGACTGGGCGCGGCGCATGAGGTGCTCGGTGAGCTCCTCCTGGCTGACGTTCAGCTTCTCCTTGTTGACGAGCTCGTCCAGGACGAACTGCGTCTTGATGCCCTTGACCGCCTGCTCGCCGGTCTCGGCGTCGAACTCTTCCTCGGTCTTGCCCTGGATCTCCAGGTACTTCGCGAGGTCGAGGCCCATCTGGCCGAGCTGGTGGTGCTCGAGGTTGTGCTTGCGGGTCTGGATCTCGTCCGCGAGGAGCTTCTCGGGGACGGGGACCTCGACCAGCTCGAGCAGCTTCTCCAGGACGCGCTCCTGGGCCTGCGTGGCCTGGTCGTACTGCTTCATGTTCTCGAGGCGCTTGCGGCTGTCGGCCTTCAGCTCGTCGAGGGTGTCGAACTCGGAGGCGAGCTGCGCGAAGTCGTCGTCGAGCTCCGGCAGTTCGCGCTTGGCGACCTGCGTGACCTTGACGGTGATCTCGGCGTCCTTGCCCTCGGCGGAGCCGCCCTTGAGCTGCGAGGTGAAGGTGGCCTCGCCACCGGCCTCGACGCCCTTCACGGCGTCGTCGATGCCGTCGAGCAGCTCGCCGGAGCCGATGGTGTAGGAGACGCCGGACGCGACGCCGTCCTCCAGGACCTCGCCCTCGACCTTGGCCTCCAGGTCGATCGTCACGACGTCGCCGTCCTCGGCGGCACGCTCGACCGGGGAGGTGGAGGCGAAGCGCCCGCGCAGCTCCTCGACGGCCTTGTCGACGTCCTCGTCGCTGACCTCGACCGCGTCGACCTCGACCTCGATGCCGGAGTAGTCCGGGATCTCGATCGCGGGACGGATGTCGACCTCAGCGGTGAAGTTGAGGGTCTCGTTGTCCTTCAGCTCGGTGATGTCCACCTCGGGCTGGCCCAGGACGTTGAGCTCGGCCTCGTTGACCGCTTCGGTGTAGAACTTCGGAAGCGCGTCGTTGACGGCCTCCTCCAGGACGGCACCGCGGCCGAACCGCTGGTCGATGACGCGCGCAGGGATCTTGCCCTTGCGGAAGCCCTTCACCGTGACCTGCTGGTTGATCTTCTTGTACGCCGCGTCGAGGCTGTCCTTGAGCTCCTCGAAGGGCACCTCAACAGTGAGCCGAACCCGGGTCGGGTTCAGGGTCTCCACGGCGCTCTTCACGGTTCGGTCTCCTTGGTGGGCTGACTTCTGGGTTTCTGCCCGGTTGAGAGACACACGGGCACGCAGCTTGCATAGTAACGGCAAGCGGGAGTCGACCCACAATGCGATCTTGTGCGGAGCCGCACGGAGAAGAAGAGCAGGTGGTCGGGGTGGCGGGATTTGAACCCACGGCCTTCCGCTCCCAAAGCGGACGCGCTACCAAGCTGCGCCACACCCCGTCGGTGCGACACGTAGGGTACATGCCCCCAGGCAGTGCGGCTCCCGCAATAAACCCGGAGATCGCGCGGAGATCCTGCGGAGCGGGACGGGGTGTGCGGGCAGGGGGTGCGACCCGCTACGATGCTTGCCGTACCGCGCTCGCTGACCAGCAGCGACCGGCGGTGCACTCTGTGTGCGGGCGTAGCTCAATGGTAGAGCCCTAGTCTTCCAAACTAGCTACGCGGGTTCGATTCCCGTCGCCCGCTCTGTGGCCTCCGGCCCGGACCGCCGAGCTCAGCGGTCCGGGCCGGAGGCGTTTTCAGAAGCTGATCCCGTTGATCGTCTCCGCCACGGAGTTGAGGAACCTGTTTATCTCCGGGGCCATGCCCGTCGACGCCAGGAAGAAGCCGAAGAGCACGGCGACTATCGCCGGCCCCCACTTGAGCGACCCCCCGCGGATCAGCACCACAAGGATGATCGCCAACAGCAGTACCACTGACAGCGAAATGGCCACACTGATCACACCCTAGGTCGGTCGCTTCCCGGCCCGGGGGGTACGACCCCGCACACCCCCGCCAGGTCCATCGTGCCACCAACGGGCGTGTCCTATGCGGCTGGTGACGCATCGTCGGCCACCCTGGCGCGGACCTGCCGCGTCCGCTCCGCATTTGCGGCCCGCGAGCGAGGGAATTCGGCGTGATCGTTTCCATGGGCACACAGGTCGCACACAGAGATTGTTCGCCGTAAATTCGAATTGCCGCCGGGGACACATCGCACGGTGCGCCGATGCCCGTAACCCGCTTAATGAATCGGACATTTCACCAGAGTCGCCCGCGGGCGTTATGCGCCATTTAAGCGGGATGAGTTGCGACCTAAGGGACATTTTTCAGGCGATGAGGCACCGATGGGTGGTCATGATCGGCACCCCATTGCTTTGTGGATCGCTATGTCGACACCACGGATTCGGGGGTACTCGCACTCAAAGCACGGGCATTACACGGAATTGAGTGACGGGTGAGATGAAGGTTTTACGAAAGCACCCGGGCGACGCTAGGGTGCCTCAGATGTTCCACGCTGCCACGACCCCCGCAAGCGCAGTGCGGTCACGGATCGTCTCCCCCAGCTCCTGGTGGGAGGGCCTGTGACGAACTCGGTGCACCCGCACGGCCGCCACCGGGCGCCGCTCCCTCCGGCGCAGCCCGCGTCCGGAGTGCCGAGCCCGCGCCCCCCACACGCCCCCGAATCCGCTTACTCCCCCGGTTCCACGGCCACTTCGACGGCCGGCTCCACGGCGACCGCCACCGCTCCCCCGGTCGCCCCCTCCGCGCAGGGCGCCCCCCACGCCAAGCCCGCGAAGCAGCGCGACTCGTTCTTCGACAATGCGAAATATCTGGCCATCGTCCTTGTGGCGATGGGTCATTCATGGGAGCCGCTGACCGACCACAGCCGCGCCGCCGAGGCGCTGTACATGGTCGTCTACACGTTCCACATGCCGGCGTTCATCATCATCTCCGGCTACTTCTCGCGCAGTTTCGACATGCGGCCGGACCGGCTGAAGCGGCTCGTCACGGGCATCGCCGTGCCGTACGTCATCTTCGAGGTCGCGTACACCTTCTTCAAGCGGTGGGCCGACGACGACCCGACGCAGCCGATCAGCCTGCTCGACCCCTGGTACCTCACCTGGTTCCTGGTCGCGCTGTTCGTGTGGCGGCTGACCACTCCCCTGTGGAAGCTGGTGCGCTGGCCGGTGCCGATCGCGCTCGGCATCGCCGTCCTCGCCGTGATCTCCCCGGACATCGGCGACGACCTCGACCTGCAGCGCGTCCTGCAGTTCATGCCGTTCTTCGTGCTCGGCCTCTTCATGAAGCCCGAGCATTTCCAGCTCGTACGGCGTCGCGAGGTGCGGATCCTGTCCGTGCCGATCTTCGCCTGCGCGGTGCTGCTCGCCTACTGGGCGGGGCCGCGGATGACGTCGGTGTGGTTCTACCGGCGGGACAGCGCCCAGGAGTTGGGCGTGCCGTGGTGGGTCGGTGTCGTGATGACCCTCGCGCTCTTCGGCTGCTCGCTCGTCCTCACCGCGTGCTTCTTCGCGTGGGTGCCGCGGCGGAAGATGTGGTTCACGGTCCTCGGCGCGGGCACGCTGTACGGCTACCTGCTGCACGGGTTCATCGCGAAGGGGTCCCGCTTCTGGGGCTGGTTCGACGACTACGAGTGGCTGCACAAGCCGTACGGCGAGGTCTTCGTGACCCTTGTCGCGGCGGGCGTCGTGACCGCGCTGTGCACGCCGCCGGTGCAGCGGATGTTCCGGTTCGCGATGGAGCCGAAGATGGAGTGGGCGTTCAAGCGGGACGCGGCCGCGCTCGCGCGGGAGCGGGCCAGGTCGTAGCTCCTTCTCACAGCCCCAACAGGGCGCGCATGTGGGCGTACTTCGCCTGCAGGCGCGCCCTTGTCGGTTCGTCGAGGACCGCGAGGCGGGCCGGGTCCGCGTTGTGGGCCAGGTCCGCTTCCTTGACCAGGCGGGCGCCGGGGGTGGCGAGGATGCGGGAGGCGTAGGTCTCGGGGGGTTCGCCCTTGCGCTTGGTGAGGGCGCGGACGATGTCCTTCGTGCGGTGCGGCAGGGGGGCGTCGTGCAGCCACTGTTCCGTGAGGGCGTTGTCCTCGAGGGAGTCGTGGAGCCAGGCCGCTGCGATCTGCTCCTCCGTGCCGCCCCTTTGCCTGACTCCTTCGGCCACTGCCTGGAGGTGCTCTGTGTAGGGGCGGCCCGCCTTGTCCGTCTGGCCCTCGTGGGCCCTGCGGGCGAGGGCTTCGATGTCAGGGAGGGGGAGGTGGGGGCTCGGGTTCATGCGGGGATTCTTTCCCCAAGCCCGCCCCTTCCCGAAATCCCCGGCTCCGCCGGGCCCCAGGGCGCCGCCCTGGGGCTTCGCCCCTTACCCCCTGTCGGCGCTTCGCGCCTCGTCCTCAAGCACCGGACGGGCTGAAGGGGCCCCGGAGCGGGCTCAGTTGTTCTTCAGCGCCGCCCTTGCCGGAATGACCGTCGCCGCCAGGCCCAGCGCCAGCGCCGTGCCCGCGAACGAGGCGTAGACGAACGGGGGGATGTACGGGTTCTCGCCCGTCAGGCCCCTCATCATCGGGATCAGGGTCGCCAGGGCGATCGCCGTGCCCAGGATGATGCCCGCGCCCGCCACGAGGAGGGCCTCCCAGCGGACCATGCTCAGGACCTGGGCGCGGGTCGAGCCGATGAGGCGGAGGGTGCCGAGTTCGCGGCGGCGGTCGAGGACCGTCATCACCAGGGTGTTGACGGCGGCCACGGCCGCGAAGCCGCCCAGCACGGCCGCCATCGTGGTGTTCGCCCAGGCGTTGAGCTCGCGGTCCAGGGACTGTGCCGTGGTGTAGTCGGCGCGGTTCTGGATCGTGGTCCCGGGGGCCAGGGAGGTCAGGGCGTGGGGGGTGCCGCCCTTGGTCCAGAGTTCCGCGTCGAAGGGGGACGTCACGTGCTGCCTCAACGCCGTTGCGGGGAGCGTCACTTGGGAGAGGCCGAGGCCGCGGCCGTAGGTGGCCACGATCTTCGGGGACGCCTTCGTGCCGTCGGGGAGGCGGAGTTCGAGGCGGTCGCCCGTCTTCACGTGGGCCGCGCGGGCGAGGTTCGCGTCGACGGCGATCTCGTTCCTGCCCAGGGTGAGGGTGCCCGTCTCGACGGACAGGTCCTGGACCTGGGCGAGGTCGCGGGGCGAGCCGGTGATGCCCTGGGCCGTCGCCGACTCCAGCCGGCGGTCGCCGCCCGAGCCCGCCGGGACGAGGACCGAGGTCTTGAGGATGCCGACCGCGGCGTCCACGCCGGGGGCCTTGGCCGCGCGGGACCGGGCGTCGGGGGCCAGGCCCGCGCCCGACGCGGACGTGACGATGTGGTCCGCCGTGATGCCGTCGCGCTGCTGGTCCGCCGCCACCTTGTCCTCGCTGGTGTGCATGAAGACCAGGACGGAGGAGAAGGCCATCGCCAGGACGATGGGGGTGATCGCGGAGGCCAGACGGCGGGCGTTCGTACGGGAGTTGGCGGCCGCGAGCGACGCGGACGCGCCCGCGCCGCGCAACGGGAGGCCGAAGAGGGCCGCGCAGCCGCGGGCCACCAGGGGGCCGAGCAGCGCGACGGCGAGCATGAACAGCATGACGACGCCGAGCGCCGCGTTGGCCGCGTCCTCACCGGTGGTGGTGGCGGCCAGGCGGGCGCAGACGATGCCGCCGACCGTCGCCGCGACGCCCAGCGGGGTGCGGATCCAGCCGAGGGGCAGCCGCTCCACGGACGCCTCCGTCAGGGCCTGGCCCGGCTTGATGCGGGAGGCGCGGCGGGCGGCCATGTACCCGGCGGCGAGGGCCGTGAGCATGGCGGTGCCGACCGCCGTGACGAGGGGGATCCAGGAGACGGAGAGGTCCACCGACTCGGGGACCGCACCCTTGTCCTGGAGCTGGCCGAACCACCAACCGGCCAGGGCGATTCCGGGCAGGCAGCCGATCGCGCCCGCGAGCGGGGCGACGAGGAGGGCCTCGGTGGCGATGGAGCGGCGGATCTGCCGCGGGGTGGTGCCGATGGCGCGCAGCAGCGCGAACTCGCGGGCGCGCTGGCCGACGGAGAGCGCGACGGTGCCCGCGGCGGTGAAGACGGCGACCATCGTGGCGATGCCGCCGAAGGAGCCGCCGAGGCCGGTGAGCAGCTCCTTCGCCTCGGCGAGCTGCGCGTCCTCGACGCTGCCCCGGTCGTCACCGGTGTGCACCTTGGCCTTGCCGCCGAGCGCGTGCGCGACCTGCGACTTCAGCTGGGCGTCGGTGACGCCGTCCCTGGGCAGGACGGCGATGGCGTCGATGCGGCCGGGGTGCCCTGACATCCGTACGGCCTCGGCGTCGGTGAACCAGGCGGTGGGGGCGCCCTGTTGGGCGACCGTCCCGGAGACGCGGAAGGTGCGGGGGCCGTCGGCCGTGGTGAGCGTGGTGCGGTCGCCGACCTCGGCGCCGGGGGTGGCGAGGACGACCTCGCCGGAGTGCGGGGCCCGGCCCGCCGTGAGGTGCTCGCCGGTGAAGGCGGTGGAGCCCCAGCCGTGCGCGGTCACGGCGGTCCTTGCGGACTGCACGGGGAACGTCAGATCGGGTACGGCGCTGCGCGCGCCGGGCACCGAAGCGGCCTTCGCCACCAGGGAGTCGTCCAGGCGGGCGCGGTCGGGGACGAGGGCGCCGTTGTCGCTGCGGTCGTCGCCGCCGCCGGTGACGAAGTGGGACTGCTGGTCGGCGGCGGCCACGACGGAGGCGTGTGCGTAGCGCTCCGGGGGCACGGTGGCGCGCAGGCCGGTCTCCAGGAGGATGCCGCACGCCGAGACGATCATCGCGGCCATCATCAGGGCGACGAACGTGCCCACGAAGGCCGCGGGCTTGAACCTGACCGCTGCGCGAGCCAGGCCGTTGGGGGCGAGCATGCGTTCCTCCGGGAACTCGGGTGAGAGGTGTGGGTGGGTGTGCGCGCGGTTCCGTGTACGCGCGGTTCCTGTGCTCGCGGTTCCGTGTGCGCGCAGTTGCCCGCGCCCCTGATTACGCTGCCGCCGCCGCGTACGCAGGAGCCGTCAGGGTCGTCATGCGCGTCGCGATCCGGTCCGCCGACGCGCGCTCCAGGTGATCCACGATCGAGCCGTCCGCCAGGAACAGGACCCGGTCCGCGTATGTCGCCGCCGTGGGGTCGTGGGTGACCATGACCACCGTGGCGCCCAGCGAGTCGACCGCCGAGCGGAGAAGTCCGAGGATCTCGGCGGCCGTTGTGGTGTCCAGGGCGCCGGTCGGTTCGTCCGCGAAGACCACGTCCGGCTGCGTGACCAGGGCGCGGGCGATCGCGACGCGCTGCTGCTGACCGCCGGAGAGCTGGCCGGGGCGGCGGCGCCCCTTGTCGGCGAGGCCGACGCGGGCGAGCATCTCGGCGGCCGCGCGCCGGTCGGGGCGGCGGCCCGCGAGGCGCATCGGCAGGAGCACGTTCTGCTCGACCGTGAGCGAGGGCAGCAGGTTGAAGGACTGGAAGACGAAGCCGAGGCGGGTGCGGCGCAGGGCGGTCAGCTTGTTCTCGCCCATCGACGTGATGTCGGTGCCGCCCAGGCGGACGGTGCCCGACGTCGGCCGGTCCAGGCCCGCCGCGCACTGCAGGAACGTGGACTTGCCGGAGCCCGAGGGGCCCATCACCGCGGTGAAGCTGCCGCGCGGGAGCGTCAGGTCGATGCCCGCGAGGGCGTGCACGGCGCCGGAGCCGCGGCCGTACTGGCGGCGCACACCGTGGAGTTCGACGGCCCAGTCGCCCTGCGGCGCGTGGCCGTGCGACTCGTGGCCGAGCGGCGTGCCGAGGGTCGGCACCGCGTCCTTTGCCGCCCTGTTCTTCTTCCGCCGCAGTCCCATGACCTGTCCGCCTCTCCGTACGAATTCGACCTCTTGAACGTACGGAGCGGGGGGCGCCGCGGACCATGACGGCTTCCGGCGGATCCGGGGTAGGGCAAACCCCACCCCATCCCCTGAGGAAACCTTTTGGTAAGCTAACTATTGACGCGTTCTTTACGACCCCTTGACTCTCTTGACTCTAAGGAGCGGGCCCATCGGACACGCAGACACCCTGATAGCCATGGGCGGCGCCTTTCTCGCCGCCGCAGTCCTCGCCCGCCTCGGCGGCCGCATCGGACTCCCCACGATCCCCCTGTTCATCCTGGCCGGGATCCTCCTCGGCCCCCACACCCCCGGCATCGTCCTGGTCGCCGACCCGCATGACCTGGAGATGCTCTCCGCGCTCGGCCTCGTGCTGCTGCTCTTCTACCTCGGCCTCGAGTTCCACATGGACGACCTCAAGGCGGGCGGGCGCAAGATGGCGCTCGCGGGCGGCACGTATCTCGCCCTGAACGTCGGCGCCGGCCTCGGTTTCGGATTCGCCCTCGGCTGGGGCACCTCCGAAGCTCTGGTCCTCGCCGGGGTGCTCGGCATCTCGTCGTCCGCGATCGTCACCAAGGTGCTGGTCGACACCGGGCGGCTCGGCAACCCCGAGACCAAGCCGATCCTCGGGATCATCGTCGTCGAGGACATCTTCCTGGCGCTGTACCTGGCGGCGCTGCAGCCCATCCTGTCCGGCGCCGACTCCCTGGCCGCCGCCGTGATGGACGGCGGCAAGGCGTTCGCCTTCCTCATCCTGCTCGCGCTCGCCGCGCGGTTCGGGACCCGGATCACGGACCGCCTCTTCTCCGTCAAGGACGACGAACTCCTCGTCATCTCCTTCCTGGGCGCGGCCGTGTTCGTTGCCGGAGTCTCGGAGTGGTTCGGGGTCGCGGACGCCATCGGCGCCTTCATGGTCGGTCTGATGCTGGGCAGCACGGCGTCCGGGGCGCGCATCCTGAAGCTGGTGCATCCGCTGCGCGACGCGTTCGGTGCGATCTTCTTCTTCGCGTTCGGGCTGTCCATCGATCCCGGGGACCTGCCCGTCGTGCTGTGGCCGGTGCTCGCCGCCGTCGCCGTGACGCTGCTCATGAACGTCCTCGCCGGAATCGGCGCCGCGCGCGTGTACGGCTTCGGGCGCGGGCCCGCCGCGAACATCTCCACCACCCTGCTGGCGCGCGGCGAGTTCGCGCTGATCCTCGCGACGATGGCGGCCGGTGCGGGACTCGACGAGCGGCTCTCGCCGTTCATCGCGGGCTATGTGCTGCTGCTCGCCGTGCTCGGACCGCTGGCGGCCGTGCGGTCGGAGTGGCTGGAACGGGTGCTGCCCGCGCGGCTGTTGCCCGCCCCGGTGACGGCGTCACAGGCAGCGGCGGAAGCGGCGGCGCACGAGCCCGTGGGGGTCACGCCTCCCGGCAGATGAGCAGCAGCGCCCTGTCGTCGTTGACGTCCTTGGCGACCGCCTCGATCAAGTGCCAGGCGGCGCCGTGGAATCCGCCCGCGACATAGCGGTCGGCCTCGCCGGTCAGCCGGTCGATGCCCTCCGTGATGTCGCGGTCGGACGTCTCGACGATGCCGTCCGTGAACAGCATCAGGACGTCGCCGGGGCGCAGCGAACCCTTCACCGGGTCGAACTGCGCCCCGTCGTAGACGCCGAGCAGCGGGCCCTCGGCCGCCTTCTCCTCCCAGCGGCCGCTGCCCGCGCTGAGGTGCAGGCCCGGCGGGTGGCCCGCCGAGAAGAGCTCGTAGTCGCCCGAGTCCAGGTCCAGGACCAGGTGGATGGAGGTGGCGAAACCTTCGTCCCAGTCCTGGCGCAGCAGATAGCCGTTGGCCGCCGGGAGGAAGGCGTGCGGCGGCAGCGAGCCGAGCAGGCCGCCGAAGGCCCCGGACAGCAGCAGGGCGCGCGAACCCGCGTCCATGCCCTTGCCGGAGACGTCCGTGAGGACGACCTCCACCGTGCGGCCGCCGTTCGTCCGCGCGGCCACCACGAAGTCGCCCGAGAACGACTGGCCGCCCGCCGGGCGCAGCGCCATCTCGCGGTGCCAGCCGCGCGGCAGCTTGGGCAGCTTGCTCTGCACCCGGATCCGCTCGCGCAGGTCGAAGAGCATCGTGCCGCCGCCCCGCCAGGGCACCCCGACCCTGCTGCGGAACTGCGCGATGAGCAGCCCGAAGAAGCCGCAGGCCGCGACCACCAGGACGATGCCGGGGGTGACCCGGGACGGGCCCTGGGTGTACGGGCCGAGCCGGACGGACTCCACGATCAGGGCCGCGGCCGCCGCCGCGTACAGGCCGAGCAGGCTGGCCGGGCGCAGCAGCAGCCCGCCCGCGACGATCGGCAGGACGAGGGCGGCCGGTGAGCACCACATCGAGTTCACGAGCGTGCAGCAGGTGATGACCGGGACCGTGAGGAGCAGACCGGCCAGGGCGACCCAGTCCGAGCCGTCGCCGCGGAAGTAGTCGACACCCGATTTGCGCAGCGCGACGCGGGCCCGGTGCATCCTCTTCTTGAACCGGGCCGTGAGCGTCTCCGCTTCCGCACGTCCACCTGCCATTGCTCGTGGACCCTATCCACCGGGCCAGGCGCTTCGCACGGGAGGTACCACTTGTCCCCCGTCAGGGGCACGGCCGTGGCCGGTTGTCGACGGGTGTGCGGGGCGGGTGCGGCGCTCTTCCGGAGCGCGGAAATCCTGTCGCTGCCTGCCGCCCGTCCCTGCTACTCATGGCATATGACGACAGATCTGAGGGTGCTGCGCGAGGCCGAGTGGGACACGTACTACGGGCTCCTGGAGCGTGCCTTCGGCGGGGTCACCGAGTCGCCCGAGGAGCGGCGCCTGTGGCGGGACCTCACCGAGTGCGAGCGGTCCCTCGCGGGCTGGGACGGCGAGGAGTGCGTGGCCACCGCCGGGGCGTTCAGCTTCCGGCTCAGCGTGCCCGGCGGCGCCCTCGTCGACGCGGCGGGCGTCACCATGGTGGGCGTCGCCGCCACCCACCGGCGGCGCGGGCTGCTCACCGCGATGATGCGCCGCCAGCTCGACGACGTGCGCGAGCGCGGCGAGAGCCTCGCGGTCCTCACCGCGTCCGAGCCCGTCATCTACGGCCGCTTCGGCTACGGCGCCGCCACCCAGCAGCTGCGCGCCGACATCGACACCACCCAGGTCCGGCTCACCGTCCCGGACGGCACCGACGAGGTGACGCTGCGGTACGCCGACCCCGCCGAGGTCCTCGACGCCTGCGAGGCGGTCTACGCCCGGCTGGTGCCGCAGCGCCCCGGCATGCTCGCCCGGCGCCCCGGCTGGGAGCAGCTCGGGCTCCTCGACCCGGAGAGCGAGCGGGGCGGGGCGTCGCCGCTGCAGTGCGTGGTCGCCGAGCGCTCCGGCTCCGGCTCCGCGGCCGGCTCCGGGGAGGTCGTCGGATACGCCCGCTTCCACGTCAAGCCCGAGTGGGACTACGCCGGCCCCAAGGGCGAGGTGCAGCTGTACGACCTGGAGGCGCTCGACCCGGCGGCGAACGCGGCGCTGTGGCGGTTCCTCTTCGACATCGACCTGACGTCGGTGCTCCAGGTGCGCAACCGCCCCGTGGACGACCCCTTCCTCCACCTCGTCACGGACGTGCGCCGCAGCCGACTGCGGGTGCGGGACTCCCTGTACGTACGTCTGGTGGACGTGGGCGCGGCCCTGGAGGCACGCACCTACCGGGCGCCCGTGGACGTCGTGCTGGACGTCACGGACGACTTCTGCCCCTGGAACAGCGGGCGTTGGCGGCTCACCGGCGACGCGAAGGGGGCGAGCTGCAAGCGGCTGCCGGACACGGACGGCACCCCGCCCGATCTCGCCCTGTCCGTACGGGAGTTGGGCTCCGCCTATCTGGGCGGCGTCTCACTGTCGGCGCTGGCCGGGGCCGGGCGGGTGCGGGAGCTGCGGCAGGGGGCGGTGGCGGAGGCGGCGCTGGCGTTCGGGGCGGATGTGGCGCCTTGGCTGCCGCACGGGTTCTAGAACGGTGTGAGTGAGAGCGGGGACTCCCCCGTTCAACTCACTTGCCCCGCTGGCACTTCGGGCACCAGAAGAGGTTGCGGGCCGCCAGGTCCGCCGTGCGGATCTCCGTGCCGCAGATGTGGCACGGGAGGTTCGCCCTGCGGTACACGTACACCTCGCCGCCGTGGTCGTCGACGCGCGGCGGGCGGCCCATGGCCTCGGGGGTGTGCTCGGGCCTGACCGTGTCGATGCGGTTGAGGCGCACGCCCTCGCGCATCAGCTCGACGAGGTCGGACCAGATCGCGTCCCACCGGTCCTCGGTGATGTCCCTGCCCAAGGTGTACGGGTCGATGCCGTGCCGGAACAGCACCTCGGCGCGGTAGACGTTGCCGACGCCCGCGATGACCTTCTGGTCCATGAGCAGGGCGGCGATGGTGGTGCGGCTGCGGGCGATGCGGCGGTACGCCTTCCCCGGGTCGTTCTCGCCGCTGCCCGGGTCCGTGGGGCGCAGCGGGTCCGGGCCCAGGCGGTCGTGTATCGCCTGCTTCTCGCCGTCCGTGATGAGGGCGCAGGTGGTGGGGCCGCGGAGGTCCGAGTAGTGGGCCTCGTTCGCGAGGCGGAGGCGGACGGTGTCCGTGGGGGGCGGGGCGGGGGCGTCGCCGAGGGCGTACTTGCCGAAGAGGCCGAGGTGGATGTGGACCCAGCCGGTCGCGGCGAAGCCGAGGAAGAGGTGCTTTCCGTGGGCTTCCGTGGTGGTGAGGGGCTGGCCGGTGAGGAGGGCGGCGCTGTCGGAGAACTTGCCTTGGGGGCTGGTTGCCGTGAGGGGGGCGCCGGTGGCGAAGCGGGTGCGGTGGTCCGCTGCGAGGCGGTGGATCGTGTGCCCCTCGGGCATGGTGCTCCTCTTGGTGTGCGGGGGGGGTGCCTCCGGCGGTTTCTTCCCCAGTCCCGCCCCTTCCCGAATACGGCGACTCCGTCGCCCCTGGGGTGCTCTTCCTGGGGCTTCGCCCCTAGACCCCCGTATCGGCGCTGAACGCGCCTCGTCCTCAAACGCCGGACGGGCTGAAATGCCCCAGCCCGTCCGGCGATTGACAGCTAGCTCTGCGGGTGGTGTGCCGGGATCTCCGGCAGCTCGCCCGTCTCCTCGTAGCGGCTCAGCATCTCGATGCGGCGCGTGTGGCGCTCCTCGCCCGAGTACGGGGTGTTGAGGAAGATCTCGACGAACTTCGTCGCGTCCGCCTCCGAGTGCATGCGGCCGCCGATCGAGATGACGTTCGCGTCGTTGTGCTCGCGGCCGAGCGCCGCCGTCTGCTCGCTCCAGGCCAGCGCCGCCCGTACGCCCTTGACCTTGTTCGCGGCGATCTGCTCGCCGTTGCCGGAGCCGCCGATCACGATGCCGAGGGACTCCGGGTCCGCC
Organism: Streptomyces odontotermitis; assembly: GCF_050510915.1. NCBI lineage: Bacteria > Bacillati > Actinomycetota > Actinomycetes > Kitasatosporales > Streptomycetaceae > Streptomyces > Streptomyces odontotermitis. The sequence continues at coordinate 1,119,270 of NZ_JBNJLS010000001.1, forward strand.
GCCGTCTTCTCCGCGGCGCGGAGGCAGAACGGGGGGTAGTCGTCCTGGGCGTCATAGATGTGGGGGCCGCAGTCGACGGGGTCGTGGCCCTGGGCCTTCAGCCATGCGACCAGGTGATTCTTCAGTTCGTAACCGGCGTGATCAGAGCCGAGGTAGACGCGCATGGCTCCGAGTGTGGCATGACCCACGCCGGGCAGGCGTATCCGGGGCCACATAGCAAGGAGGGGAAGCAGGGGGTGACGGGCGGGGGTGGGACCTTCGGCCTGAATACAACGATCCGGAGTCGGGACTTCCGTCCCGATCATCCCTGAGTTTGAATGCGGGGGCTCGTGACCGTGAACCTAAGGATTCGCCCATGACCTCGCAATCCTCCCTTGCGAAGGAAGACAGCCGCCCCAACGGCCCTGGGGATCCGCAGTCCGGCGGTGCCGGAACCGGCGGAGACGGACTAGGCAGCAATGACAGTGCCGGGCTGAAGGCCGGGCTCAAGAACCGTCATCTCTCCATGATCGCCATTGGTGGTGTCATCGGGGCGGGGCTCTTCGTCGGCTCCGGGTCCGGCATCGCCGCCGCCGGGCCCGCGATCCTCATCTCGTACGCCCTCGTCGGCACCATGGTCGTGCTGGTGATGCGGATGCTCGGGGAGATGGCCGCCGCACGGCCCGCCTCCGGCTCCTTCTCCACCTATGCCGATCAGGCCCTCGGGCGCTGGGCCGGGTTCTCCATCGGCTGGCTCTACTGGTTCTTCTGGGTCGTGGTGCTCGCCGTCGAGGCGACCGCCGGTGCCGTGATCCTGAACGGGTGGATACCCGCCGTGCCGCAGTGGGGCTGGGCCCTCATCGTGATGGTCGTGCTGACGGCGACCAACCTCGTGTCGGTCGGCTCCTACGGGGAGTTCGAGTTCTGGTTCGCGGGGATCAAGGTCGTCGCCATCGGGGCGTTCGTCGTCGTCGGGCTGCTCGCCGTCTTCGGTGTGCTGCCCGGGTCCGACAACCCCGGGGACGGGCTCGCGCATCTGACCGATGCCGGCGGGTTCTTCCCGAAGGGCGCGGGCGCCATCCTCACCGGTGTGCTCATGGTCGTCTTCTCGTTCATGGGCTCCGAGATCGTCACGCTCGCCGCCGGTGAGTCGGAGGACCCGCAGAAGGCGGTCACCAAGGCCACCAACAGCGTCATCTGGCGGATCGGCGTCTTCTACCTCGGCTCCATCTTCGTGGTGCTGACGCTGCTGCCGTGGAACGACAAGTCGATCACCAAGGACGGGTCGTACGTCGCCGCGCTGAACTCCATCGGGATCCCGCACGCCGGGCAGGTCATGAACGTCATCGTGCTGACCGCCGTGCTGTCCTGTCTCAACTCGGGGCTCTACACCGCCTCCCGCATGGCCTTCTCGCTCGGCCAGCGCGGGGACGCGCCGAAGGCGTTCGCGCGCACCACCTCGCGCGGTGTGCCGCAGGCCGCGATCCTCGGCTCCGTCGTCTTCGGCTTCCTCGCCGTCTGGTTCAACTACCAGTGGAAGGACACCGTCTTCGACTTCCTGCTCAACTCCTCGGGCGCGGTGGCCCTGTTCGTGTGGCTCATGATCTGCTTCACGCAGCTGCGCATGCGCGGCATGATCCTGCGCGAGTCGCCGGAGAAGCTGGTCGTGAAGATGTGGCTCTTCCCGTATCTGACGTGGGCGACGATCGCGATGATCTCGTTCGTGCTCTGCTACATGCTGACCGACGCCGCCAACCGCAAGCAGCTGCTGCTCTCGCTCCTGGTCGCGGCGATCGTGGTCGTCATCTCGCTGGTACGGGAGAAGATGCGCCCCCGCGTCACCGACGCCCCGTAAGGACGCTCTGCAGGAACACTCCGCAGGAACACCCCGTAAGAAAAGTTGACGGTGCCTGTCAGCTTTCTGCGACAGCCTTCCCCTCGTACGCACCACATCGCGTACGAGGGGATCGTCGTACCTACGGAGGCTGACGTGATCGACCACACCGCCGAGCGACTCGTGTTCCGGCCCGGCGACGCCGGGTACGAGGACGAACTCGCCGGATTCCAGACCGGTTTCGCACAGCGGCCCGCGATCGTCTTCGGCGCCTCCTCCGCCGCCGACGTGGCCGCCGCCGTCTCGTACGCCGCCGGGGCCGGGCTCCCCGTGGGGGTGCAGGCCACCGGGCACGGGCTGCCCGATGCCGCCGAGGGCGGCGTGCTGATCTCCACAAGGCGCATGGACGCCGTGAGCATCGACGCCGAGGGCCGCACCGCCGCCGTCGGCGCGGGCGTGCGCTGGGGGCAGGTCGTCGCGGCCGCCGCCGAGCACGGGCTCGCGCCGCTCAACGGGTCCGCGCCGAGCGTGGGCGCCGTCTCGTACACGCTGGGCGGCGGACTCGGCATCCTGGCGCGGGAGTTCGGGTACACCGCCGACCATGTGCGGTCCCTGGAGGTGGTGACCGCCGACGGCCGACTGCGCCATGTCACCGCCGCGTCGGAGCCCGAGCTGTACTGGGGGCTCCTCGGTGGCGGGGCGAACCTCGGTGTGGTGACCCGGCTGGTCGTCGGGCTCGTGCCGTTGACGCGGGTGTACGGCGGGGCGATCGACTTCGACGGGGACGAGGTGGACCCGGCGGAGATCCTGCGCGGGTACACGGAGTGGGCGCGGACCGTGCCGGACGAGGTGACCTCGTCGGTCGCCGCACTCGTCTACCCGGACATCCCGCAGCTCCCGCCGCGGCTGCGCGGCCGCTACCTGGTGACGGTGCGCGTCGCGTTCACGGGGAGCGAGGAGGAGGGTGAGCGGCTCGTCGCGCCCCTGCGGGCCATCGGCGCCCCCGTGTCCGACTCGATGCGGGAGATGCCGTACGCCGACAGCCACACCATCCACAGCGACCCGGACTTCCCGCACGCCTACTACGGGGACGGCGTCATGCTCGACGAGCTCGAACTCGCGGGCGTGACCGAGCTGTTCCGGGTCAGCGGGCCCGCCGCCGACACGATGCACGTCGTCCAGCTCAACCACCTGGGCGGGGCGCTCGCGAAGCCCACCCAGAACGCGGTGCCGTACCGGGAGGCGGGCTGGCTGATGCGGATCCTGTCGCCGCTGGACGAGCGGACGGACCGCGAGGCCGCCCGGACCCATCACGCGCGGGCCCTGCGCTCCGTCGCGGACCAGGCCCTGGGGCGCTCCCTCAACTTCACCTTCGGGGGCGGGGACCGCGGCGCCGAGGGCCTGTACGACGCGGAGACGCAGAAGAGGCTCGCCGGGCTGAAGGCCACATACGACCCGGCGAACCTCTTCAGGCGGAACTACAACGTCAACTGACGTACGGGCGTCAGGACTTACTCCTGACGTACGGGCGTCAGGAGTCGCGGCCGAGCAGCTTCCACGCGGTGGGCAGCGCGCCCATCGCGAGGGCCGCCTTCAGGGCGTCGCCGATCAGGAAGGGCGTGAGCCCGGCGGCGACGGCCTGGGTCAGCGACATGCCGGTGGCCGCCGCGAGGTAGGGGACGCCGACCGCGTAGATGATCGCGGAGCCGAGCGCCATGGTGCCCGCGGTGGGCAGCACGGAGCGGTCGCCGCCGCGGCGGGCCAGGGCGCCCACCACCGTGGCGGCGAGCAGCATGCCGAGGACGTAGCCGAGGGTCGGCAGCGCGGCACCGGACTTGGCCTGGGCGAACCACGGCAGGCCGGCCATGCCGACGAGGGCGTACAGCGCGAGGGAGAGGAAGCCGCGGCGGGCGCCGAGCGCGGTACCGACGAGGAGGGCCGCGAAGGTCTGGCCGGTGACCGGCACGGGCGAGCCGGGGACGGGCACGGCGATCTGCGCGGCGAGCCCGGTGAGCGCGGCACCGCCGAGCACGAGGGCGGCGTCCCGCACGCGGGGAGCCACACGGGAAGAGGGGAGCAGGTCGGCGAGGACCTGGCCCGGGCGGGTGGAGAGGGCAGCCGTGCTCATCGGGGCTCCGCGGGTGGTGTGGGTGGTGAGTGGGACGCGTTGACGCTATCCCAGGGCCCGGGGCGGCCACACGGTCTCCGGCTCACAAAGGGATGAGCCGGGGCTTGGTGGGCTCTGTACAAAGGCGGGGGCCCAGGCGCCGGTCGGCGTGACACGCATCACGGAGGCCAGCCCGTTTTGCGCCGGACGGCTCCCGGCGGGGACACTGTAGGTTCTCCCCAATTTCTCTGAGCACCCCGAGAGCAAGCCGATCACCATGCACGCGCCCCAGACCGACCCGGCCGCCACGGCCGCACCCCTCGGGGACGAGAACGAGCCCCTCGGCGGCGGGCTCAAGCAGCGCCACCTCACCATGCTCGGGCTCGGCGGTGTCATCGGGGCCGGGCTCTTCGTCGGCTCCGGGGCCGGGATCGCCGTGGCCGGGCCCGGCATCGTCGTCTCGTATCTGATCGCGGGCACGCTCGCGATGTGTGTGATGCGGATGCTCGGCGAGATGTCCGCCGCGATGCCCGCGTCGGGGTCGTTCTCCGTGCACGCGGAGCGGGCCCTTGGCCGGTGGGCCGGGTTCTCGGTCGGCTGGCTCTACTGGTTCCTGCTCGTGGTCGTGCTCGCCGTGGAGGCGACCGGCGCCGCGCAGATCGCCAACCAGTGGGTGCCCGGCGTGCCGCAGTGGGCGTGGGTGCTGCTCTTCATGTTCGTGTTCACGGGGGCCAACCTGGCGGCCGTGAAGAACTTCGGCGAGTTCGAGTTCTGGTTCGCCGCGCTCAAGGTCTTCGCCATCGTCGCCTTCCTGGTGCTCGGCCTGCTCGCGGTCTTCGGGGTGCTGCCCGACACGGACCCGGTCGGCTTCACGCATCTCACCGGGGACGGCGGCTTCCTGCCGAACGGCTGGAGCGGGGTCGTCTCCGGCGTGCTCGCCGTCGTCTTCGCCTTCGGCGGCCTGGAGGTCGTGACGATCGCGGCGGCCGAGTCGGACGACCCGGTGCGCTCGGTGGCCCGCGCGGTGCGCAGCGCCGTCTTCCGCATCCTCTTCTTCTACGTCGGGTCGATGCTCGTCATCGTGACGGTGCTGCCGTGGACGGCGCAGAAGTCGGGCATCAGCCCCTACGTCACGGTCCTCGACTCGATCGGCGTCCCCTCCGCCGGGACGATCATGAACATCGTGGTGTTCGTGGCGCTGCTCTCGGCGCTCAACGCCAACCTCTACGGCTCGTCCCGGATGGTCTTCTCGCTGGCCGAGCGCGGCGAGGCGCCCAAGGGGCTGCTGAAGGTGTCCCCGGGCGGGGTGCCGCGGCGCGCGGTGCTCGCCTCGGTGGCCTTCGGGTTCGTGTCGGTGTTCCTGAACCTGAAGTGGCCGGACACGGTCTTCTCGTATCTCCTCAACGCCGTGGGCGCGGTGCTCCTGTTCGTCTGGGCGCTGATCGCGGTGTCGCAGCTGCGGCTCCGCCGGCGCATCGAGCGGGAGGCGCCGGAGCGGCTCGTCCTGAAGATGTGGGGCTTCCCGTACGTGACCTGGGCGGCGCTCGTGGCGATGGCCGTCGTCATCGGGCTGATGCTGAACGACGACGGGGCGCGGCCGCAGCTGCTGTGGTCGGCGGGGGCGACGGCGCTGGTGCTCGCGGTGGCGGGGGTACGGGAGTTGCGACAGCGGCGCGCGTGACCAAAGGGGCGTTCAAGGTCTACGGGGCCTAAGGGCTCTATGGGGCCTGACACGTCTCATGTGACGGCGACGTGAACATGACGTGTCGAGATCTGCACCATGTGTGAGCGTGGTGTCCGTATACCGGTCAGCTGTTCCCTGTGAGCGGTGCGGTTGCTCAGACTGTGGGCGCCTGTCTCCCCCTGTCTCACTGTCCCCCCGTCTCAGCTACTGAACAGGGCACGCCCATGTCACGGACGTCCGCTCCCCAGGACACAGCACCTGTCGCAGCGCCCCCCGGCGAATCCGCGCTCGGCCACGGCCTCAAGCAGCGCCATCTTTCCATGATCGCTCTCGGCGGCGTGATCGGGGCCGGGCTCTTCGTCGGCTCCGGTGCGGGCATCGCCGCGGCCGGTCCCTCGATCGTGCTCGCCTATGCGATATCCGGCGCTCTCGTCATGCTCGTGATGCGCATGCTCGGCGAGATGTCCGCGGCCAACCCGGCGTCCGGCTCCTTCTCCGTGCACGCCGAGCGCGCCATCGGCCCCTGGGCGGGCTTCACGGCGGGCTGGTCCTTCTGGTTCCTGCTGTGCGTGGCCGTCGGACTGGAGGGGATCGGCGCGGCGCAGATCGTGCACGGCTGGGTGCCCGGGGTGCCGGAGTGGGCCTGGGTCGCCGTGTTCATGCTGATGTTCTGCGGCACGAACCTGGCGGCGGTGAAGAACTTCGGCGAGTTCGAGTTCTGGTTCGCCGCGCTCAAGGTGAGCGCGATCGCCCTGTTCCTCGTCATCGGCGTCCTCGCCATCCTCGGCGTCCTGCCCGACACGGACGCCCCCGGTCTGACGAACCTCACCGGCCACGGCGGCTTCATGCCCAACGGCACGGAGGGGCTGATCGCGGGCCTGCTCGCCTCGGTCTTCGCGTACGGCGGTCTGGAGACCGTCACGATCGCGGCGGCCGAGTCGGAGCACCCCATCCAGGGCGTCGCGAAGGCCGTCCGCACGGCGATGTGGCGCATCGCCCTCTTCTACGTCGGCTCGATGGCCGTCGTCGTCGTGCTGCTGCCCTGGACGAAGGAGGAGATCCCGGCCAAGGGCCCGTACGTCGCGACGCTCGACTACCTGGGCATCCCCGCCGCCGGCCAGATCATGAACGTCGTCGTCCTCATCGCCCTGCTCTCCGCGATGAACGCCAACATCTACGGCGCCTCCCGCATGGCGGGCTCCCTGATCGGCCGCGGCCTCGGCCCGCGGGTGATCGGGGCGATCCACGGCGGGGTGCCGCGCGTCGCCGTCGTCACCTCGTCGCTCTTCGGCTTCGTCTGCGTGCTGCTCAGCTACTGGCGGCCCGACGACATCTTCCAGTGGCTCCTGAACACCATCGGCGCGCTCATCCTCGTCGTCTGGTTCTTCATCGCCGCCTCGCAGCTGCGGCTGCGCCGCCGCCTGGAGCGGGAGGCGCCCGAGAAGCTCGTCGTGAAGATGTGGGCCTACCCGTACCTGACCTGGCTGGCCCTCGCGGGCATGGCGACCGTGTTCGTGCTGATGGCGCGCCAGGAGGACACGCGGGTGCAGCTGTACTACGCGGGCGGTCTCACCGTGATCCTCGCGGTCGTCGGCTTCGTGTGGCAGAAGCTCGGCCTGCAGCGCGAGGCGGCGGAGTAGCGCTCTGCTGTCACCCCACCCTCGAAGGACCCCCGGGCCGCCAACTGGCCCGGGGGTCCTTCGCGTTGCCCGCCCGCTGCTCCCTCTCCGGCTCCGGCCCTAGGTCCAAGGGCCGATCTTCCTGGTCAGACTCCTGCTGCTAGCCTGCACTTGCACATTGATTGCAATAAGCTCTGCATCATGCAGTCAGAGGGCTCGGAGGGCTCGGACATGGCCATTTACACGCTTCCTGAACTTCCGTACGACTACGCGGCGCTCGAACCGGTCATCAACCCGCAGATCATCGAGCTCCACCACGACAAGCACCACGCGGCGTACGTGAAGGGTGCGAACGACACCCTGGAGCAGCTGGCGGAGGCGCGCGACAAGGAGTCGTGGGGCGCCATCAACGGCCTGGAGAAGAACCTCGCGTTCCACCTCTCCGGGCACATCCTGCACAGCATCTACTGGCACAACATGAACAGCCCCAAGGACGGTGGCGGCGGCGAGCCCACGGCCGCCGACGGCGTGGGCGACCTCGCGGACGCCCTCACCGAGTCCTTCGGCTCGTTCGCCAAGTTCAAGGCGCAGCTGACCAAGGCGTCGGCCACGACGCAGGGTTCGGGCTGGGGCGTCCTCGCCTACGAGCCGCTCAGCGGCCGCCTCGTCGTCGAGCAGATCTACGACCACCAGGGCAACGTCGGCCAGGGCTCGACCCCGATCCTGGTCTTCGACGCCTGGGAGCACGCCTTCTACCTGCAGTACAAGAACCAGAAGGTGGACTTCATCGAGGCGATGTGGGAGGTCGTCAACTGGCAGGACGTGGCGAAGCGTTACGCGGCCGCGAAGGAGCGCGCCGGAGGTCTGCTGCTGGCTCCCTGAGCCGGTGCGTGAGTCGTCCTGCTCGTGATCGTCTTCTCAACCTTCACTTGCAGGCGGATGGACGGAAGGCCCCCGTGAGGACGTGACTCGCGGGGGCCTTTCGGTAGGCCGGGTTCCGGTGGACGGTGGCGCCATGACGATGAAGCGGTGCCCCAACTGCGAGGACACGATGCAGGACTTCCGCAAGCTCACGGCCCGCGAAAGGGCGCACGTCGTGACCCGCGTCGGAGAGTCGGACGCCGACGAGTACCTGCGGTGCGGGAACGGGAGCTGCCTGCGGGTCCAGCGGTACTTCGACTGGGACGACGGCTTCGACTTGCCGCCGTCGTTCCGCTGACCGCCTCGCCCACCGCCTCGAACTCCCTTGCCAGGCCCGTCTCGTGGAGGCGGGCGAAGGGGGTGAAGGGGATGCCGTACTCGGATTCGCCGCGGTCGAAGTTCCAGGACTTGTGGAAGGCGACCGAGTGGATCTCGGTGGTGCGGGTGCCGTCCGGGGCGACCGTGACCGTGCCGCGGACGCGGTACTGGACGCCGCGCAGGGCCAGCCACCAGTCCAGCGAGTCGCGGCGCGCGACGAGCACGCCGCGCCAGCCGCTGTCGGCGGGGTAGGTGCCGGGCGCCTCAGGGGCCTCGGTGCGCCAGCGGCGCGGCTGCGACGCGACCGCCGCGCGCACCGCGGGGACCGCCAGGAGGCGGTCGGCGTCGAGCACGTACGGGGTTCCCGTGCCGTCGAGGTAGTGGCGCAGGGTGGCCGCCGCCGCCCGCAGGCCGAGCACGGACCAGAGGGCGGCGAGCAGACGGCACCCTGCCCGCACCATGTGGTCGGTCACGCGGGCGGGCAGGGTGGCATGGGGGGCATTGTCGTTCGGCAGGGCGGGGTCGTCGCGCCCGCCGTCCCTGCCGATCTCCATAGGGGGACGTTATGCCAGGTCAGGCCCGAGCGCCTGTTCAGCCTGTGCGGACTGTGCAGTGAGGGCCCCGGGCCGCCGGGCCGTGTCAGTCGAAGATCGGGCCCTGTGTGCGCGTGCGCTTGATCTCGTAGAAGCCCGGGATGCTCGCCACCATGAGCGTGCCGTCCCACAGCTTCGCGGCCTCCTCGCCCTTGGGGGCGGGGGTGACGACGGGGCCGAAGAAGGCGATCTGCTCGCCGTCGGAGCCGGGGACCGCGATGACCGGGGTGCCGACCTCCTGGCCGACCTTGTCGATGCCCTCCTTGTGGGAGGCGCGCAGCTCCGTGTCGTACGTGTCCTTGTCCGCGTATTCGATGAGGTCGGCGGGGAGGCCGACCTCGGCGAGGGCTCCGGCGATCACCTCGGGGGTGATGCCCTCTCCCTGGTTGTGGATGCGGGTGCCGAGCGCGGTGTAGAGCTTGCCGACGACCTCATCGCCGTGCAGCTCCTGTGCGGCGGTGACGACGCGGACCGGGCCCCATGCCTTGCCGCCGGGGCGCATGTTCTCCACGTACTGCTCGGGGAGCTCGTCGAGCTTGTCCTCGTTCAGGACCGCGAGGCTCATCACGTGCCAGCGGACCTCGACATCGCGGACCTTCTCCACTTCCAGCATCCAGCGGGAGGTCATCCAGGCCCAGGGGCACAGCGGGTCGAACCAGAAGTCGACGGGGGTGCGGTTGGTGGTGCCGTTCTCCGACATGTCTCTCCCTAGGGAATGGGTGCGCCTGGGCGGGAGAACACCGGGGGCACGTCGGGGCATTCCCGGATGTCGGCGCCCCACGGCACATGCGAGGATCGTAGACATTCGTACGAGTCATGCCAGCTGTCATGCCAGTCATGCGAGCCACAAGGGAGTGCCGCCCGTGCCCGGTGAGAATCTGTCCCGCGACGAGGCCCGTGAAAGGGCCGCCCTGCTGTCCGTCGACGGGTACGAGGTCTTTCTCGACCTGCGCTCCGCGATCGGCGAGAGCGACGCGGAGGAGGGTGCGCCGCGCACGTTCCGGTCGGTGACCACGATCAGGTTCCGCTGCGCCGAGCCGGGCGCCGCCTCGTTCGCCGACCTCATCGCGCCGAGCGTCACGGCCCTCTCGCTGAACGGCACGGACCTGGACCCCTCCGAGGTCTTCGACGGCACCCGCATCACCCTCGAAGACCTCCAGGGGGAGAACGAGCTGGTGGTGGACGCCCAGTGCGCCTACAGCCGCACCGGCGAGGGCATGCACCGCTTCGTCGACCCGGAGGACGGCGAGGTCTACCTGTACACGCAGTACGAACCGGCCGACTCCCGCCGCGTGTTCGCCAACTTCGAGCAGCCCGACCTCAAGGCGCCGTTCCGCTTCGAGGCGCAGGCGCCGGAGGGGTGGACGGTCTGGTCGAACGGCGTCGGTGAACTGGCCGACGGTGTATGGAAGTTCGCCGAGACCAAGCCGATCTCCACGTACATCACGGCGGTCGTCGCGGGCCCGTACCACTACGTGACGGACACGTACGAGAAGGTCTTCGAGGACGGCTCCAAGCTGGAGATCCCGCTCGGCGCGATGTGCCGCAAGGGCCTCGCCAGGCACTTCGACGCGGACGACGTCTTCCTGGTGACGAAGCAGGGGCTCGACTTCTTCCACGAGCACTTCGACTACCCCTACCCCTTCGGGAAGTACGACCAGGCGTTCGTCCCCGAGTACAACCTCGGGGCGATGGAGAACCCGGGCTGTGTGACCTTCCGCGAGGAGTTCATCTTCCGCGGCAAGGTGACCCAGGCGTCGTACGAGCGCCGGGCCAACGTCATCCTGCACGAGATGGCGCACATGTGGTTCGGCGACCTCGTGACGATGCAGTGGTGGGACGACCTGTGGCTCAAGGAGTCCTTCGCGGACTTCATGGGCTCCTTCTCGATGGTCGAGGCCACCCGCTTCACCGACGGCTGGATCACCTTCGCCAACAACCGCAAGGCATGGGCGTACCGCGCCGACCAGCTCCCCTCGACGCACCCGGTCACGGCCGACATCCGCGACCTGGAGGACGCGAAGCTCAACTTCGACGGGATCACGTACGCCAAGGGCGCCTCCGTGCTGAAGCAGTTGGTGGCCTACGTCGGGCGTGACGCCTTCCTGGAGGGCGCCCGCCGCTACTTCAAGCGGCACGCGTACGGCAACACCCGCCTCGGGGACCTCCTGTCGGTCCTGGAGGAGACCAGCGGGCGCGACATGGCCGCCTGGTCGCGCTCCTGGCTGCAGACGGCAGGCGTCAACTCGCTGACGCCGCAGGTCACTTTGAACGCGGAGGGGCGGATCACCGAGCTCGCCGTGGTCCAGGAGGCGGCGGCCTCACACCCCGAACTGCGGCCGCACCGCGTGGCCGTGGGCCTCTACCGACGCTCCGCGGGCGGCGAGCTGGAGCGGTACGCGCGCGCCGAGGTGGACGTGGACGGGCCCCGCACCGCCGTCGCCGAGCTGGCCGGCGCCGAGGCCCCCGCGCTCGTCCTCGTCAACGACGACGACCTGACGTACTGCAAGATCCGCTTCGACGAGAACTCCCTGGCGACGCTCCGCGATCACCTGGGCGACATCTCCGACCCTCTGGCCCGCGCGCTGTGCTGGACCGCGCTGTGGAACCTCACGCGCGACGGCCTCATGCCCGCGCGGGACTTCATCGGCCTCGTGCTGCGGTTCGCGGGCCGCGAGTCCGGCATCGGCGTCCTGCAGATGCTGCACACCTGGGCCACCTCCGCCCTCGTCCACTACGCGGCGCCGGACTGGCGCGAGCAGGGCGGCCGCGACCTCGCCGAGGGCGCGCTGCGCGAGCTGCGGATCGCCGAGCCGGGCAGCCAGCACCAGCTGACGTGGGCCCGCTTCTTCGCCTCGGTGGCCTCCTCGGACGCCGATCTCCAGCTGCTCCAGGGCCTGTTGGACGGCACCGCGAAGATCGACGGCCTGGACGTGGACCAGGAGCTGCGCTGGGCCTTCCTCTCCCCGCTCGCCGCGCACGGCGCCGCCGACGAACGGGTCCTCGCCGCCGAGCTGGCCCGGGACGACACGGCGTCGGGCAAGCGGCACCAGGTCCGGTGCCTGGCCGCGCGGCCCTCGGCGGCGGTCAAGGCGCAGGCGTGGGCGTCCGTGGTGGAGTCGGACGCGCTGTCCAACGCGCTGGTGGAGGCGACGATCGCGGGCTTCCAGCAGCCGTCGCAGCGGGAGCTGACCGCGCCGTACGCGGCGAAGTACTTCGACGCCATCGAGCGGGTCTGGAGCGAGCGGTCCATCCAGATCGGGATGGACGTGGTGCGGGGCCTGTTCCCGCATCTGCAGGACCGCGAGGAGACGGTGGCGGCGGCGGACGCGTGGCTCGCCGCGCACGAGAGCTCCGCACCCGCCTTGCGGCGGCTCGTGCTCGAGGCCCGCGACGACCTGGCGCGGGGGCTGCGGGGGCAGGCGTGCGACGTCGCCTCGGCGGCCGGCTGAGAGTCTGAGCAGCTGAGGGCCAAGGGTGCGGGGCTCCGGGGTGGGCCCCGCACCCGGCCCGGAACGAGGGTCACCGACTTGTGACCCTCGGGTTTGGGAAGGGCCGTAACCCCCGTTCGGACCAGGGGGTTTCGGCAGTCGAACGCCCGTACTTTAGGACGGGCTTGTCCGGTTTTGTCGACGGGACTGTAACAGCGGTTAGGGGGCGGATCAGGCCCGGGAATGGCCTGGTCATGAACCACAACACCCCGCTCTCGCCGCTCCCCCTCCGCCACCTCGCCGCCACCCAGCGCCGCGTCATGAGCTCCGCCCAGCTCCGCGCGCACGGCATCTCGACCGCCGACACCGCCGCCCACTGCCGCCCCGACGGACCGTGGCAGCAGCTCCTGCCCGGTGTCTGCCTGCTCCACCCCGGCCCCCCGACCAGCGAAGAGCGCCTGCACGGCGTCCTGTTGTACGCGGGCCGCCCGCCGGCCAAGGAGGCGCGCACCGTGCCCGCGCAGCCCGGCGCCGGTGAGCCGCACGCCCCGTACGCCGACGCGATGATCACGGGTCTCGCGGCCCTCGCCCTGCACCGGTTCTCGGCCGCGCCCCCGCTGCTCTCCCTCGACCGGATCGACGTCCTCGTGCCCCGCACCCGGCGGCTGCGCTCCACCGGCTGCGCCCACCTGGTGCGCACCCACACGCTGCCGACGCCGCTGCAGATCACCGGCGTCCCCGTCGCCCCCGTGCCGCGCGCCCTCGCCGACGCCGTCGCGCAGCTCACCGACGCGGGCGCGGTGCGCAGGCTGCTGACCGAGGCGGTGCGCGGCGGGCACTGCGAACCGGCGGCCATCGTCAAGGAGTTGAACCACGCGCGGCTCCTTGGCCGGCCCCATGTCGTGGACGCCGTGGACTCGCTGCTCGCCGAGGGGCGGGCCATCGCCGAGGACCGGCTCTACCGGATGGTGCGGGAGCAGGGGCTGCCCGACCCGCTGTGGAACGTGGACCTGCGGCTGCCCGGCGGGCCGCACCTCGGGGGCGTCGACGCCTACTGGCCGGACCAGGCCGTCGCCGTCGAGCTCGACACCCGCGCGCCCCGCCAGGACGAGGACGCCCTCTGGTCCGAGTACGCACGAAAGCGGGAGCATTTGGAGCGACTGGGGATCACCGTCGTCCACATCACCCCCAAGAAGCTGCGGGAGTCCCTGGAACAGCAGGCGGCCGTCGTACGGACCGCGCTGATGGCCTCGGACGACCGCGATCCGGCGGCCTATGTGGTGGTGCTGCCCAGATAGCACCGCCCATGGGGCGCCGGAGACCCCGCACGCGGGGTCCCGGAAGGGGGCAGGAGGGGAGTGAAGGGGCGGATCACCGGTTGCCACCGGGGTCCGCCCCTTCACCTGTGCGTCAACCACCGCCGTGGAGCTGCTACTTGGCGCAGAACTCCGCCTGCATGACGGCCAGGGCCTTCTCCCCGTCGATCGCCCCGTTGAGGTTGAGGGCGAGCGCGTGGCGGCCGTCCGCCGTCGAGCCCGCCACGGTCGACGAGCCGTGCATGTCGCCGCCGTGGCCCCACACCGTCGCGCCGCAGGGGAACGCGAACGGTTCGAGGCCGAGGCCGTAGCGGCGGCCCTCGTCGTCGGCGGCGACCGTCGTCTTCATCTCGGCCAGCTGCCGCTTCGGCAGGAGCTTTCCGGTGAGCAGCGCCGCGTAGAAGCGGTTCAGGTCGGCGGAGTCGGAGATCATGGAGCCCGACGAGCCCGCGACCGAGGGGTTGAACTCCGTCAGGTCGTAGAGCTTGGCATCCGGCGCGTCGGACAGCTTCTTGTACCCCCGTGAACTGGGCGCGGGCACCGTCGGGTCGGTGCCGGGGAGGCTGGTGGCGTGCAGGCCGAGGGGCGCGATGACGCGGCGCTCGATCTCGTCCGCGTAGTCGTGGCCGGTGACCTTCTTGATGATCATCCCGGCGAGGACGTAGTTGGTGTTGGAGTAGTTCCAGCCCTGGCCCGGCGCGAAGTCCGGCTTGTGGCGCATGGCGATCCTGACCTCCTGCTCGGGGGTCCAGGTGTCGTAGCGGTGCTTCAGGAAGCGCTCGCTGAAGACCCGCTCGCGGAACTCCGGGTCGGAGGAGATGTCGTAGACGCCACTGGTGTGATTGAGGAGCTGGCGGACGGTGATCCTGTCGCCGTCGTGGCCGTGGCCCTCCACCACCCCCGGCAGCCACTTCCCCACCGTGTCGTCCAGGTCGATCTCCCCCTCCGCCTCCAGCTGGAGCAGCACCGTCGCCACGAACGTCTTCGTGACGCTGCCGATCCGGAAGTGGTCGTCCGCGCCGCGCGGGGCGCCGGTCGTCAGGTCGCCGGTGCCCGAAGTGCCCTTCCACACCCTGCTCTTGTCGACGGCCTGCGCGGTCGCGCCCGGGGCGTCCGGGCCGACGGCGGCGGCGAGGGCCCGCTGGGTGGCCTCATGACCGCGCGGCTTCGCCTCGTGGCCGCCCGCCGCCTGGGCCGCCGGTGCCGCGAGCGCCGCCGTGACGGCCGCCGCGGCCGCCGCGGCGGCGAGTCCTCTCGCCATGCGTGTACGTGCTGACATGTGTCGCTCTCTCCTTCGTGCGTGGGCTACTTGCCGCAGTACTCGGCGGTGACGATCGCGTCGATGCTCTTCTCGTCCGTCCAGTCGCCGTTGTAGTTGAAGGCGAGGGAGTGGCGGCCGTCGCCCGTCGTGACGGCCTGGGACGTGGAGCCGTGGATGCCGCCGCCGTGGCCCCAGACCGGGGCGCCGCCGTCGCAGGGCAGCTTGTTCTTCATCAGGCCGAGGCCGTAGGAGGCGTTCGGCGAGTCCTCGCCCATCGGGACCGTCGTCTTCATCTCGGCCAGCTGCTTCTTCGGCAGGAGCCTGCCGCCGAGGAGGGCCGCGTAGAAGCGGTTCAGGTCGGCCGCGTCGGAGATCATCCCGCCCGCCGAGCCCGCGATGGTCGGGTTGAGCTCGGTGACGTCGTACGTGCGGCCCTGCGCGCCGTCCGACAGCTTCGAGTAGGCGCGCGAACTGGGCTGCGGCACCTTCGAGCCGGTGCTCGGGACGCTCGTGGCGCGCAGGCCGAGGGGCTTGATGACCCGGTGCTCGATCTCGTCCGCGTAGTCGTGGCCGGTGACCTTCTTGATGACCATGCCGGCGACGAGGTAGTTGGTGTTGGAGTACTTCCAGCCCTGCCCGGGGGCGAAGTACGGCTTGTGGCGCATGGCCAGCTTCACCTGCTGCCCGGGGGTCCAGGTGTCGTAGCGGTGCTTCAGGAAGCCCTTCGTCTCGAAGACCTTCGCCGTGAACTCCGGGTCGTCGGTGTAGTCGTAGACGCCGCTGGTGTGGTTGAGGAGCTGGCGGACGGTGATCCTGTCGCCGTCATGGCCGTGGCCCTCCACCACGCCCGGCAGCCACTTCCCCACCGGGTCGTCCAGGTCGATCTTCCCCTCGCCCTGCAGCTGGAGCAGCACCGTCGCCACGAACGACTTCGTGATGCTGCCGACGCGGAAGCGGTCGTGCGCGCCGCGCGGGGTCTTCGTCCTCAGGTCGCCGACACCCGAAGTGCCGCGCCACGCACCGTCCTTGTCGACAGCCTGCGCGGTCACGCCGGGCACACCGTCCCGCACGGCGCCGTCCAGCGCCTTCTGGGTGGCCTCGTGCCGTCCCGTGTCCGCCGCGACGGCCGGCGCGGCGAGACTCCCCGCCACCGCCGCCGCCACGACCACGGCCGCTCCCGCAAGCCCCGTACGTGCCCTCATCCGTTCGCCCTTTCCTCCGCCTGATCGAGTCGGTCGGGCGAAGGGACTCGCGGTGCGGGGACGGGGGTTGACCGGGGACGGGCCGGTTGGGCGAGATCCGGCCGGTGCGGAATACGGGTGGTGTCCTCAGGGGCGTGCTGGGGCTGTCCCCCGTCACCTCTTGCGGAGCACCAGCTCCGTGTTGCGATCACCTGGGTCTCCGCCCAGCGTCGGCTTGGCGCCCGGGGCGTTGAAGGACAACTCGCGGTAGAGCGCGGCGAGTCCGGTCTGGGAGAGATCGGCGAAATCCGTGCGGTGCGGGGCTGCGGACTCGATGAGCGTGGTGAACAGGGAGACCGTGCCGTCGTGGTTGTCGACGACCTCCACCACCCGGGCCAGCTGCGGGAAGTCGATGTGCGAGGCCGTGGAGACCTCCCAGAACGAGCCCTTCGCGGTGTGGTGCGGCGTGATGTCGTTCTTGTGGCTGTGGCCGTTGACCCACGCCAGGACGGAACGGTGCCGGGCGAGGACGGAGACGAGCTCCGGGCCGCCGTGCCGCTTCTCGTGCGGGGCGCCGGGCACGGGGCGCAGGTTGCGCATCGTCTTGCTGGTGTGGTGGCTGAACACGATGACGTGCGCGGCGCCGTCCGCCTTCTTCTCGTTGGCCGCCAGCGTGCGCTCCAGCCAGCGCAGTTGGGCGGTGCCGACCGAGCCCTCGTAGTGGCCGCCCGGGTCGGTGGTGTCCAGGCTGACGCCGAGGACGTCGTCGCTGATGCGGAACGTGTAGTACTGGGTGCGCTCGGCGAGGTTCGCCTCGGTGTAGCCGTGGCCGACCGGGCCCTGCCCCTTGTGGGCCGGGTCCAGGTGCGCCTTGAGGTACTCGGCGGGAGTGAAGGGCGCCCGGGACTCGTCCGGGGTGACGGAGCGCATGTGCCGGGCCTCGCTCTTCAGGAGCGCCTTGAACAGGGCGCCCTTGGGGTCGCGCCCCTTCTTCACGGCGTCCCACATGGCGCCGCCCCGGTCGGCGTCCAGGTTCATCAACTTCCGCCCGCCGACGGCGAATTCCTGGAAGTACGGGTCCCCGGGCGCCCAGCAGCCGCCGGGCAGCGCGTCGTGATTGCCGACCGTCGAGTACCAGGGCAGGCCGAGCCCCGGGCTGTTGACCTCGCGGATCGCGGCCTCCAAGAAGCCGTGCAGCCGCGGGAAGCCGAGCTTCTTGTCGGCGTCGCGCAGGGCGGAGTCCGGGTGCCAGTACAGCTTCAGACCGCTGTCCTGCACGCCCTCGTAGTGGCGCGGGTCGCCGCTGTTGGGGGTGATCCGGCCGCCGCTCATCACCTTCATGAACCACTCCAGCTCGTTGCGGGAGTTGTTGTCGGTGTTGTCGCCGGTCGTCACCACGCAGTTGAGGGGCGCACCGGTGGCGGGGCCGCCGCGCAGCGCGTTGACGCGCTCCACGAGGGCGATCGCGCCGGGCACCGAGAGGGCCTCCTGCGGGCGCCAGGAGCTGGCGGTCTGCGCCCTCAAGTACTCGTAGCGCAGCGGGTGCTGGACGTCGACCAGGTGCAGGTCGGTGAACTGCACGAAGGAGCCGAGCGTGGTGCGCCGCCCGGCCCGGCCCGGCTTGGCGGCGGCGAGGTCCCCGCGGACCACCCGGTCCCACGCCGGGCCGTCGCCGAGGCGCCGGTAGCCGGAGGTGCCGCGGGCGGTGGCGACGGAGAGGAGGGTGGTGCCGCGCTCGTACGGCAGCTGCGGCACCGAGACGGGCCGGCCGCGCCCGCCGACGACCGGGGTGCGGGCGACGACGGCCGGGTCGGCGGCGGGCCCCGCGGCCGCCTCGCCGCTGCCGGGGCCGAGCGCGTAGCCGACGCCCGCGGCGACGGAGACGGCACCGGTGGCCGTGAGGAAGGCCCGGCGGTCGAGACCGGCGAGGGTGCGCGCCGCCGTGGCGGCGGAGTGGGCGGCGGCGGTGGAGGTTGCGGTGGCGACAGAGCGTATGCGCGACATGGCGCGGTCTCCCCGGTTGCGAACGCGTCGGCAGTGGTCGCGGGGAGGCCGTAAAGAAGCAGACCGTGGTGCGGCCGGCGAACTCCCCGCTCGTACTGGATCGTTGGCATCGGGGGTGAGCTGGGGGTTAACGCTTACGCAACGGGGGGCGCCGATCACCGTACGTGGATCAGTGCGCACCCTTGAGGGCCATGGGGGAATCGCCTGCGGGAGAGGTGGCGGTCACGGCGTGTTCACCTTTTGGGGTACGGGGCACCCTGGTGGCGCGCGGGGGGCTACTCCTGGTGTCCCGACGCCGGTCGCTTGCGCCAGAGTTCGAGGCCGACGTCCACGAGGCTCACCCGGTCCAGGTCCGGGACGCCGTCCAGGGGGTGCCAGGCCGCCAGGTCGGTGGAGCCGTGCTCCTCGTGGCGGAGCGCGCCGCCGGTGATGTGGCCCTCGTACACGATCCGCAGCCCGTGGAAGTCGGCGACGGCGCCCAGGCGGCGCGGGTAGCGGCGGCGCAGGGAGTCGACGCCGAGGAGGGTGACGGGCTCGACGACGTAGCCCGTCTCCTCGTCGACCTCGCGGATCACCGTGTCGTACGGGTCCTCCCCGTGGTCCATGCCGCCCCCGGGCAGCGTCCAGCGCTTGGAGCCGTCGCCCGCCACCCAGCGGGCCAGCAGCACCTGCCCGTCCCGCACGCATACGGCGTAGGCCGCCACCCGGAGCTCTTTCTGCACAGATCGACGCTAGTCCCCATAAGCGGGATCTGCGTGTCGGAGCGGCGGGTTGGCGGGCGAGTACCCGGGAGGCGCAACCATTCACGTACCCTTAAGGGGTTAGCAGCGTCCCGCCCCCGAGGGAGCCCTCCATGCCCGCCCCCCACGACCCCCGCCCCCTCACCGGCGAGCCCCTCTCCCTCGACCTGCTCAACACCCGCTGGAACCACGACGGGCTGAGCCGGGACCTCCTGGCCGACGAGGCGGGGCTCGGGATCTGGCTCGCCGCCAACAGCCTCGACGACCGCTTCGCCGCCGACGCCCCGACCCTGCGCCACACCCTCACCGCCCGCGACGCCCTCCGCGCCGTCGTGGACGGAGCCCCGGGCGACGCCGCCGCCCTCGCCCGGGTCGACCAGATCCTCGGGCACGGCCGCATCCGGGCCACCCTCACCGCCGAAGGGCCGGGCGAGGAGCCCGAGTTCGGGGACCGGGCGTGGGGGCCCGGCTGGCTGGCCGCGCGCGACTACCTCGGCCTGCTCACCAAGGCGCCCGACCGCATCCGCGCCTGCGCCCACGACGCCTGCGTCCTGCACTTCTTCGACACCTCGCGCAACGGCACCCGCCGCTGGTGCTCCATGGCCGTCTGCGGCAACCGCGCGAAGGCGTCCCGGCACTACGCGCGGTCGCGCGAGAGCTGAGCGCATACAACTTCGCCCTGATTGGCCCGACTTGGGCGCGATGACGCATGGCGGAAGTACGCCATGGCCTCACCCCGCCTCGGACAACTCTCCCCAAGCAGCGGTCACTTACGTAAAGCTATGCGGTCACCTGGTCCCGCATTTCGGACCCTTTCCGCCTTTCCGCCTTTACGTACAGGGATGCTGATGACCCCCGATCCCCAGCGCGTGCCCCTAACGGGCGCGAGACGCACGGCCCGCCTCGCGATAGCCGTCGGCCTGGCCGCCGCGCTCGGCGCCGCCGCCCCGCTCCCCCTGGCCCTCGCCGCCGACCACCCGGCGCCCGAGACGAAGCCCACGAAGTACGCCGCCCAGAAGCTCGGTTCGGCCGACGCCGAGCTGCTCGCCGACGCGAAGGCCGACGGCGAGAAGACCGTCACCATGATGGTCGCCACCGCACCCGGCGCCACCGAGCAGGTCGCCCGCCAGCTGGACGCCGTCAAGGGCGGCTCCGTAGGCCGCACCTACGACGAGCTCGGCTACGTCCGCGCCACCGTCCCCACCTCCCGGGCCGACGCCGCCATCAAGGCCGCCGAGAAGCTGTCGTCCGTGCACGGCATCGACCTGCGGCACGAGATCAAGCTGGACGACCCCAAGCCGCAGGCCGCGAAGGCCGCCAAGGGTGCCAAGGCCGCCAAGTCCCGTACCAGCACAGCCGGTTACCCGGCCCCGGGCAAGACGACGCCCGCCAAGAACCCGTACAACCCCTCCTTCGAGACCGGCGCCGTCGACTTCGTGAAGGAGCACCCGAAGGCCGACGGGCGCGGCGTCACCATCGGCATCCTCGACTCGGGCATCGACCTCGGGCACCCGGCGCTGCAGAAGACCACCACCGGCGAGCGGAAGATCACCGACTGGGTGACCGCCACCGACCCCATCGTCGACGCCGACGGGACCTGGCGGCGGATGACCAACCCGGTCAGCGGGCCGGTGTTCACCTGGGACGGCGAGACGTGGAAGGCGCCCGCGGGGGCGTTCCAGGTCAACCGGTTCCGCGAGTCGGCCACCACGGGCGGCGACGCCAAGGGCGACATGAACCGGGACGGCGACACCACCGACAGCTGGGGCGTCCTGTACGACGCGGCCGCCGGGACCGTCCGCGTGGACCTGAACAACAACCACGACTTCACCGACGACGAGGCGATGAAGCCGTACAAGGACGGCCACCAGGTCGCCTACTTCGGCACGGACAACCCCGACACGGACGTCGTCGAGCGGATCCCCTTCGTCGTCGAGATCCGCAAGGACGTGCCCACCGACCCGTACGGCGGTGACTGGGTCGGCAAGAAGGCCGACTTCGTGAACATCGGCGTCATCGAGTCCGAGCACGGCACGCACGTCGCGGGCATCACCGCCGCCAACTCCCTGTTCGGCAACAAGAACATGAACGGGGCCGCGCCGGGCGCGAAGCTCGTCTCCTCTCGGGCCTGCACCTGGACCGGCGGCTGCACCAACGTCGCGCTGACCGAGGGCATGATCGACCTCGTCACGAAGCGCGGCGTCGACATCGTGAACATGTCGATCGGCGGCCTGCCCGCCCTCAACGACGGCAACAACGCGCGCGCCGAGCTCTACAAGCGCCTCATCGACACGACCGGCGTGCAGCTGGTGATCTCGGCGGGCAACAGCGGTCCCGGCGCCAACACCATCGGCGACCCCGGCCTCGCCGACCACGTGCTGTCCGTCGGCGCCGCGATCTCCAAGGAGACCTGGGCCGCCAACTACGGCTCCGAGGTGACCAAGCGGTACGCGATGATGCCGTTCTCCTCGCGCGGCCCGCGTGAGGACGGCGGCTTCCAGCCCGTCATCTCCGCCCCGGGCGCCGCGATCAACACCACGCAGACCTGGCTGCCGGGCTCCCCGGTCGCCGAGGCCGGCTACCAACTGCCCGCCGGCTACTCGATGCTGCAGGGCACGTCGATGGCGTCGCCGCAGGCCGCGGGCGCGTCCGCGCTGCTGCTCAGCGCCGCCAAGCGCGAGAAGGTGAACCTCACCCCGGCGAAGCTGCGCACCGCCCTGACCTCGACCGCGCACCACATCCGCGGCGAGCAGGCGTACGCCGAGGGCTCCGGCCTCATCGACATCGTGGACGCCTGGGACGCCGTCGAGGACGGCGCGAGCGCGCACGAGTACACGGTGAAGGCGCCCGTCGACACGGCTCTCGACCAGGAGCTGAAGAAGCCCGGCACCGGTCTCTACGACCGTGAGGGCGGCCTGAAGGCGGGCCAGAAGAAGACGTACGACGTGACGGTCACGCGCACCTCGGGCCCGGACCGCGCGGTCCGCCACGAGCTGGACTTCGCGAACAACCACGAGGACACGTTCCGGATCGTCGGCAAGGACGACATCTCCCTGCCGCTGAACAAGCCCGTCACCGTGAAGGTCCAGGCGAAGCCCCGGTCCGCCGGGCTGCACAGCGCGATCCTCACCGTGGACGACGAGCGCACCGAGGGCGTCGACCAGCAGATCATGACGACGGTCGTCGTCTCCACGCCGCTGGCGGGGCCCTCGTACACCTTCTCGGCGTCCGGCTCGGTGCAGCGCAACAGCACCACGTCGTACTTCGTGACGGTCCCGCAGGGCGCGAAGTCCCTCGAACTCGCCCTGGGCGGACTGAAGGACAAGAGCCAGACGCGGTTCATCGCCGTCCACCCGTACGGCGTCCCGGTCGACCCGACCTCGACCGTCAACTGCTACCCGAACTACCCGAACCCGGCCAACACCTGCCGCCCCGACGTGCGTGCGTACGCCGACCCGCAGCCCGGCGTGTGGGAGGTCGAGGTCGAGTCGCGCCGCACGTCGCCGCTGCTCGACAACCCGTACAAGCTGGACGTGGCGGCGCTCGGCGTCGCCTTCGACCCGGCCGTGCAGAAGGTCCCGGAGGCGAAGGTCGGCACCCCCGCCGCCGTCACCTGGAAGGCGAGCAACCAATTCGCCGCTGTCGAGGGCAAGGTGAAGGGCGGCTCGCTCGGCTCGTCGAAGTCCGGCCGGCCCACCATCAAGCAGGGTGACACGGCCTCGTCGACGGTCGAGGTGCCCGCGGGCGCGACCCGGCTCGACGTCGCGATCGGCGGCGTCTCGGACACCGCCGCCGACCTGGACCTGACGGTCCTCAAGGACGGCGTGGTCATGGGCTCCTCGGCGGACGGCGACTCGGAGGAGGCGGTGAGCCTCGACAAGCCCGCCGCGGGCACGTACACGATCGAGGTGGCGGGCTACTCGGTGCCGTCCGGTTCGACCGCGTACGACTACCGCGACGTGTTCTTCTCGCCGTCGCTCGGCACCCTCACCGTCGACGAGAACAAGACGGTGAACCTCCCCAACGGCGCCTCCGCGGACGTCTCCGGCGAGGTCGTCGCCAAGACCCCGGCGGCCGAGGGGCGCCGGCTCTTCGGCGAGGTGTCGCTCCTGAACGGGCGCGGCACGGTCGCGGGCAAGGGCAGCGTGGTGATCGAGAAGGTCACTCCGTAGCGGGCCGCTGAGCAGGTGAGCAGCTGAAAGGGCGGGCACTTGAAGTTCAAGTGCCCGCCCTTTTCCCGTACTTCAGTGCACTACTTCTTGAGCGAGCTGAGGTCGTACGCGTACGTGCCGACCGCGTGCGCGATCACGTCGATGTTCAGGTCGAACGCCTTGCGGTCGACGTTCTCCAGGGTGTCCCCGGCGCCGTGGTAGTTCGGGTCGAAGGCCACCCCGGCCCTGCCGCCCCACTTCGCCGCCTGCTCCGGGGTCTTGATCTCCTCGGCCCCGGTGTACGTGCCTCCGGCCGGGATGCCCACCGCGATGAACGGCCCGTAGTCGGAGCGGCCGTCGAAGTCGTAGCCCTCGTGCGGGACGCCGCGCTTGTCGAGGTAGCCGTTGATCAGGCCCTCGATCTGTGCCGAACCGGCCGGGCCCGCGCCCGCGCCCTCCTTGTCGGAGTCGTCGCCGTCGTAGACGAGCTGCGCCGGGTTGGGCGAGCCGATCATGTCGAAGTTCAGGTAGAGCTTGATGGCCTTCTTCTGCTTCGCGCTCAGCTGCTTCACGTAGTGGTCGGAGCCCAGCAGGCCCAGCTCCTCGCCCGACCACCAGGCGAAGCGGACCTTGTTGGCGGGCTGCTTGCCGCTCTTCTTCGTGGCCTTGGCCAGCTTCTGGGCGACCTCGATGAGGCCCGCGGAGCCGGTGCCGTTGTCGTTGATGCCCGGACCCTCGGGCACCGAGTCCAGGTGGGCGCCGAGCGCCACGACCCGGTCGGCGCGGCCGCCGCGGGTCTCCGCGATGACGTTGCGGGTCTTCTTCTCGGTGGCCTTGGTCGCGACGTCGAGGGTGACGGTGACCGGTCCCTTGGCCAGGTCGGCGGCGAGCTGCTCGCCGTCGGCCCTGGTGACCCCGGCGGCCGGGATGTGGGCCTGGGACGGGTCGGAGACGCTGCCCGCGACGGGCTTGTCGCCGGAGTGGTTGTAGACGAGGATCCCGGCCGCTCCGGCCTCGGCCGCGGCGGCCTCCTTCTCGGCGAAGGTGCAGGAGCCGCGCTTCACCAGCGCGATCTTGCCGGTGAAGGTGTCGGACGTGTAGTCGTCGGGCGTGCAGCCGGGCGTCTCGTCGACGCGCGCCGCGGCCAGCTGCGCCTTGAGACCGCCCTTGGGGGTGGCCTTGCTGAACTCGAAGGCCGTGGTCTTCAGGTCGCGGGGCTGCGGCGCGACGACGGAGAGCTTCTCGCGCAGGGTCGTGGACTCGGGGAAGGTGAAGTACTGGTACTTCACCTTGTACCCGGCCTTCTTGAGCTGGCCGTACACGTACTTGGCGGAGGCGTCGTGGCCCGGCGTGCCGGCGGCCCGGTTGCCGCCGTGGGCGTCCGCTATCTCCTGGAACTTCTCCAGGTGGCGGTGGGCGCTCTTGCCGGAGGACGCCTTGACCAGCTTCTTGGCGAGCTTGGCGCCCTGTTTCGCGGGGCGGTCGTGCGGGTCCTGTGCGCCTGCCGGGGGTGCGGAGGCGAACAGGACCGGGACGGCGACGGCCGCGGTGATGAGGGCGGCCGTCGCGCGGCTGCGGCTGCGGCTGCGGCTGGTTGAGCGCACAGGGGTGTCCTTCCTTGCTGGACCGGTGACGGGTTCGCCACCGGTCGCGGTGCGAGGAAGGTAGCCTGGGAAAACCCCAGTTCAGGCTGGTTTCCGGGGTCTGCAACGCCGCCTTCACGGACTTGTCACTCAGCCGCAGGAAACACCCCCGCCCCGGGCGCCGGGCAGGGCGCGCTCGACCCACAGCCGCGTCGTGGCGATGTCCGCGCCGGTGGACCGGATGTCCGGGGTCCGCCGGCCCCGGGGGATGCCGATGAGGGTGCGGTCCCCGGGCCTGAGCCGCGGGTCCACGTTCACCTCCATCTCGAACGTGACCTTCCGGGCCCCCTTGTCCGGCTTGTAGTAGCGCGCGACGTCGAGGGTGATCCGGTCCCGGGTGCCGCCGGGCAGCGGCTCGACGCGCGTCACGGTGCCTTCGACGATGAGCCGGGCGCAGGCGACGTAGCCCTCGGGCGACTGCTTCGCGCTCCCACTGCCGCTCCCGCTGCTGCTCCCACTGCCGCTCTCGGCACCGCTGTCGTGCCCCGGCGAGTGGGGTGCGGCCGCCTTGCCGTCGCTCTTCGCGGCGTCGGCGTCATCGCCGCCCATCCCGCCCCCGGACCGTGCCACGAGCAGCCCGAGCCCGCCCACGAGCACGCAGGCGAGCACGGCGGCGAGGGCGAGGAAGGCCCGCCGGGCGGCTGCGGACGTGCCCGGCCGAGGGCCGCGCCGCAGGGCAACCGGCCCGGCCGGGTGACGCGACGTCGGCGGCACCCCGGCCAGCCCGTCCCCCACCACGCGCAACTGCTCCCGCAGCACCCGCACGTCCGCCACCGCCGCCTCGTACTCCGCCACCAACTCGGCGTCGTCGTAGGCGTCTTGGGGAAGGCCCTCTCCCGTGACGGCCGCCATCAGGGCATCGGGGCTCAGAGCACCGGGACTCAGGGCATCGGAGTTCTCGGCCACCGTCACACCACCTCCCCTTCGTGCAGCCGCACCCGCAACTGCCGTACCGCCGCGTGCAGCCTGCTCTTCACCGTGCCCTCCGGGACGCCAAGCTCCTCGGCGATCGCGCGCACCGGCAGGTCGGCGTAGAAGCGCAGGACGACGACCTGGCGCTGGGTGTCGGGGAGCTCGCCGAGGCCCTGGGCGACGGCGAGGGAGAGGGCGCGGGACTCGGCGGCGTCGTCGGTGGCCTCCCGCCAGGTGGCGGCCAGGCGCTCGCCGAGCCGCTCCCGGCGGCGGCGGGCCCGGTGCCAGTCCATGGCGAGGTTCGAGGCGACGACGGCGGCCCACGCGGACACGTCGCGCGGCGCCTCCTGACCGCGCGCCGCCCGCTCCAGGAGCCGCAGCCTGACCTGCTGCACCCCGTCCTGCAGCTCGCCGTGCGGCACCCCGCCGAGCGACAGGACGGCGCGCACCCGGTCCTCCTGGGCCGCGTCCAGCGGATCGGCCGCCTGCGCGCGGCGCGCTTTTCTGCGCAGCAAAGCACTCCCCCTCCCGCGTTTCCCCTACGACGCGGGAGGGAGCCGAAACGTTCGCGGCCCCCTGAGGAAAGTCACGGGGAAACGCCGGAGGGAAATGTGGCGTCCCGCACCTCGGACAATGGATTGGACAAGCCGGGCCTGGACAGACGCATGATGGAGAGCATCAAGCCAGGCCACCAGGCCGCACCCGCGTACGGAGGAGTCTCGTGAAGGTCGGAATCGTCGGAGCCACCGGTCAGGTCGGCACGGTCATGCGCAAGATCCTCGCGGAGCGGAAGTTCCCCGTGGACGAGCTGCGCCTGTTCGCCTCGGCCCGCTCGGCCGGTTCGGTGCTCGACGGCGTGACGGTCGAGGACGCCTCCACCGCCGACTACACGGGCCTCGACATCGTGCTCTTCTCCGCCGGTGGCGCCACCTCCAAGGCCCTCGCCGAGAAGGTCGCCTCGCAGGGCGCCGTCGTGATCGACAACTCCTCGGCCTGGCGCCGTCACCCCGAGGTCCCCCTCGTCGTGTCCGAGGTGAACCCGCACGCGATCAAGAACCGCCCCAAGGGCATCATCGCGAACCCGAACTGCACGACGATGGCCGCGATGCCCGTCCTGAAGCCGCTGCACCAGGAGGCGGGCCTCCAGGCGCTCGTCGTCGCCACCTACCAGGCGGTCTCCGGCTCCGGTCTGGCCGGCGTCGAGGAGCTGTACTCGCAGGTCGAGAAGGTCGGCGCGGACGCCACGAAGCTCACGCACGACGGCTCGGGCGCCGACTTCCCCGAGCCCGACAAGTACGTCGCGCCGATCGCGTACAACGTCCTGCCGATGGCGGGCTCGATCGTCGACGACGGTCTGAACGAGACGGACGAGGAGCAGAAGCTCCGCCACGAGTCCCGCAAGATCCTGGAGATCGAGGACCTGAAGGTCTCCGGCACCTGCGTCCGCGTGCCCGTCTTCACCGGCCACTCCCTGCAGATCAACGCCCGCTTCGCGCGCCCGCTGAGCCCCGAGCGCGCCACGGAGATCCTCCGGGGCGCCGAGGGCGTCGTCGTCACGGAGGTGCCGACGCCGCTGGTCGCCGCGGGCAAGGACGACTCGTTCGTGGGCCGCATCCGCGCCGACGAGACGGTGGAGAACGGCCTGGCGTTCTTCGTCTCCGACGACAACCTCCGCAAGGGCGCCGCGCTGAACGCGGTGCAGATCGCGGAGCTGGTCGCGGCCGAGCTCAAGGGCTGACGCCCCGCCCGCGGGGGAGCGGTCTCACCCGGACCGCTCCCTCGCGCAGGCCACCACGAGCAGCGCGGCCCCGGCGAGGCCGCCGCCCAGCCACAGCACGTGCGAGACCCCGCTCTCGTCGGCCACCCGGCCCCCGGCCAGGGCGCCGAGCGCGATCGCCGCGTTGAACACCCCGGCGAAGAGCGCCGACGCCGTCTCGCGGGCCTGCGGCGCGGCCGCCATCACCCAGTTCTGCGCCGAGACCGAGACCCCGCCGTACGCGAGGCCCCACAGCACGAGCAGCGTCACCGACGCGGCCAGGGAACCCCCGGCCGGTTCGAAGGCGAGGACCACCGCGGCGAGCCCGGCCGAGACCACGAGCAGCGCCCGGCGCGGGTCGCGGGCCGCCACGGCGCCGCCCGCGAAGTTCCCGACGATGCCCGCGACCCCGTAGGCGAGCAGCACCGCGCTGATCAGTCCGGCACCCAGTCCCGGCACCCGCTCCAGGACGGGCCGGACGTACGTGTACGCGGCGAAGTGCCCGGTGACCAGGAGCGCCACCCCGGCGAGCCCGGCCCGCACCCGCCCGATCCGCAGCACGCCCCCGTAGGCACCGGGGCGCACCGCCTGCTCGGCGGGGAGGGCGGGCAGCAGCCGCAGCAGCAGCACCGCGACGACCAGCGAGAAGGCGCCCATCACGGCGAACGCCCAGCGCCAGCCCGCGAGTTCACCGAGGAAGGTGCCCGCGGGGACGCCGAGGACGGAGGCGACCGCGATCCCGCTGAAGATGACGGCGGTGGCCCGCCCCGCGTCGGCCGCGCGCACCAGGCGCACCGCGAGCGAGGCGGCGATGGCCCAGACGCCGCCGATGCAGACACCGACCAGGACCCGGGCGGCGAGGAGCACGCCGAAGGCCGGGGCGAGCGCGGAGAGCAGATTGGCGGCGGCGAGCAGCCCCATGAGCACACCGAGGACCGTGCGCCGGTCGGCGGCGCGCACCGCGACGGGCAGCAGCAGCGCGGCGAGCGCCGCGACGACGCCGGGCAGCGTGACGGTCAGCCCTGCGGTGCCGTCGGTGACGCCGAGACCGGAGCCGAGGGAGGTGAGCAGGCCGACGGGCAGCATCTCGGTGGTGACGACGGAGAAGGTGGCGGCGGCCGCGACCAGGACGGGGAGCGGCACCAACTTCCCTTCCCTGGAAGGGAGTTGAGGATCGCGAAGGGACCCTGTGGGGGTGGTTGTTTCCATGCCGCCCAGCTTTGGGCGCGCGGGCCCGGGGAACAACGGCGAAGATCTCATCCTTGTATGAGCCAGGCTCATCAATCGCGTGAGCCGCGGTGCTGCGACTGGCGTACGGCGCATGAGGAGGGGTGACGGGTGAACGGTCCGGAGCGGGGCCTGGAGATACGGGAGCTGGAGTGCTTCCTCGTGCTCGCGCAGGAGCTGCACTTCGGCCGGGCGGGCGAGCGGCTCTACGTCTCCCAGAGCCGCGTCAGCCAGCTGCTCGCCTCGCTGGAGCAGCGGATCGGCGCCCGCCTGGTGTCGCGCACGAGCCGCCGCGTCCACCTGACGCCGCTTGGCACCCGCTTCCTCTGCGAACTCACCCCGGCGTACGCGGAGTTGGCCTCGGTGGTGGACCGGGCGCGGTCGGCGGCGCGGGGCGTGGAGGGCACGCTGCGGATCGGCTTCCAGGGGACGGCGGACGCCCGCCTCATGACGGCGATCACCACCTTCCAGGAACGGCACCCCACCTGTGTCACGGAGATCGTGGAGATCCCCTTCGCGGACCCCTTCGGGGCGGTGCGCGCGGGCGACGTGGACGCGGCGATCGTGCTGCTGCCGGTGGCGGAGCCGGACCTGGTGCTCGGCCCGGCCTTCTCGCAGGAGCGGCAGACGGTGGCGGTGTCGGTGCGCCACCCCTTCGCGAGCCGGGCCGCCCTCACCTCGGCGGAACTGGCGCAGACCCCCCTGATCTCCGCGGCGCCCCCCGCCCCGCCCTACTGGCGCACGGCCCACGCCCCGTCCCAGCTGCCCGCGCCCGCCGTGCGCACGCTCCAGGAGGGCCTGACGCTGGTCGCGGCGGAGCGCGGGGCGATGCTGCTGTGCCGTCCGACGGCGGAGTACCACGGGCGCCGCGACGTCACGTTCGTGCCGGTGGAGGGGCTGCCGGACTCGGTGCTGGGGCTGGTGTGGCACCGGGAGGGAGAGACGGAGCGGGTACGGGAGTTCGCGCGGGCGGTGGAGTCGGTGTCGGGGGAAGCAGCCGTACTCCAGGGCCCTGATGTGCACGAGGGCGCCAGGGCGTAGGTCACCCCGATGTGCGCCGGTACGCCACCCCCAGCTCCCCCAGCTCCGCGGGAGTGAGCACATCAGCCACCCGCTCGAACCCCTCCGGCGCCCGCTCCGCCACGGCCCGCAGCACCCGGTCCGCCGGCATGTCCCGGTTCGCGAGGACCACCGCGTTCGCCACCGGCCGCCGCGCCGCCTCGTACGCCCGCAGCCCCGCCACCCGGTCCGCCCCGGCCCGCGCCAGACAGTGGGCCAGGACCGCCGCGTCCAGGACCGCCTGGGAGCCGCCGTTCGAGCCGACGGGGTACATGGGGTGGGCCGCGTCGCCAAGCAGCGTCACCGGACCGCGCCCCCACCGGGGCAGCGGGTCGCGGTCCACCATCGGGTACTCCAGGATCCGACGCGTCGCGGCCAGCAGGGCGGGCACGTCCAGGTCGCCGATCCGCCAGCCCGCGTAGTGCGGCAGCACGTCCGAGAGGCGGCCCGACCGGTTCCAGTCCGCGGGGCCCGACCCGGCCGCCCCGTGGTGGTCGACGGGAAACCGCACCTCCGCCACCCAGTTGAGCACCGCGCGCCCCCGCGACTCCGCCTCCCGCGAGACGGGGTACACCACCAGCTTCACGCTCGCGTTGCTCCCCGCCACCGCGACCGCGCGCCCGCCGAGCACCGGATGCCAGTCCGTGACGCCCCGCCACATGCGGATGCCGTTCCACAGGGGAGGGCCCTCGCCCGGGTGCAGGCGGGCCCGCACCCCGGAATAGAGCCCGTCCGCGCCGACAAGGGCCCGCACCCCCACCCCGTACTCCCGCCCCCGCCCCACGTCCCGCAGGATCACCCGCAGCAGCGAGCCCTCCATCTCGGCGAAGCGCACGAACGCCGTGCCCGTGCGCACCGCGTGCTCGCCGAGGCGGTCGCGGACGGCCTCCAGGAGGATCAGCTGGAGCGCGCCGCGGTGCACGGAGTACTGCGGCCAGTGGTGGCCCGCGGCGCGGCCGCGCGGTTCGCCCCAGATGCGGTTGCCGTGCCGGTCGTAGTGGACGATCTCGTCGGTGGGGACGGCCGTCGCCGCCAGCTCGCCGGCCAGGCCGAGGTTGCTCAACTCCCTTACCGCGTGCGGGAGAAGCGTGATGCCGACGCCGTGCGGGCGCAGCTCCTCGACCGTGTCCACGACCCGGACCGGGATGCCCGCGGCGTGCAGGCTGAGCGCGGCGGTGAGCCCGCCGATGCCCGCGCCTGCCACGAGTACGTCGATTCCCATCACCGCTCCCCGGGGCGTGAGTCGAGAGGCGCGGATGCTAGCGGCGCGGGAGCGGTCGGACAATGCCGACTTTCGGCCCCTCGCGAACCCCGTACGGCCCTTGTACGGGCCCTTTCCGTGCCCCGTGCCGAGCACCGGGGCTTATCCCCGCCTTATCGGGAGGCAGGGCCGTGAAGCGCCGTGGAAGGATGGCCGGAAACGTCATAAGTCACCACGTCACCGCATCGAGGAGATGACCGCGTGCCCGGCACCAATCTGACCCGTGAAGAGGCGCAGCAGCGGGCGAAGCTGCTCACCGTGGACGCCTATGAGATCGACCTCGATCTGAGCGGCGCGCAGGAGGGCGGTACCTACCGTTCCGTGACCACGGTGCGCTTCGACTGCGCCGAGGCGGGGGCCGAGAGCTTCATCGACCTCGTCGCGCCCGCCGTGCACGAGGCCGTGCTGAACGGCCGTTCGCTGGACGTGGCCGCCGTCTTCCGGGACTCCCGCATCGCCCTGCACCACCTGGAGCAGGGGCAGAACGAGCTGCGCGTGGTCGCCGACTGCGCGTACACGAACACGGGCGAGGGCCTGCACCGCTTCGTCGACCCGGTCGACCAGCAGGCGTACCTGTACACGCAGTTCGAGGTGCCGGACGCGCGCCGCGTCTTCGCCTCCTTCGAGCAGCCCGACCTCAAGGCGACCTTCCAGTTCACCGTGAAGGCGCCGGAGGGCTGGACGGTCGTCTCGAACTCCCCGTCGCCGGAGCCGAGCGAGAACGTGTGGCGCTTCGAGCCGACGCCGCGCATCTCCACGTACATCACGGCCCTGATCGTCGGCCCGTACCACTCCGTGCACTCCTCGTACGAGAACGCGGAGACGGGCCAGTCCGTCCCGCTCGGCATCTACTGCCGCCCCTCCCTCGCCGAGTTCCTCGACGCGGACGCGATCTTCGACGTCACCCGGCAGGGCTTCGACTGGTTCCAGGAGAAGTTCGACTACGCCTACCCGTTCGCCAAGTACGACCAGCTCTTCGTGCCGGAGTTCAACGCGGGCGCGATGGAGAACGCGGGCGCGGTGACGATCCGCGACCAGTACGTGTTCCGTTCGAAGGTGACGGACGCCGCGTACGAGGTGCGGGCCGCGACGATCCTGCACGAGCTGGCGCACATGTGGTTCGGCGACCTGGTCACCATGGAGTGGTGGAACGACCTGTGGCTGAACGAGTCGTTCGCCACCTACGCGGAGGCCGCCTGCCAGGCGTACGCGCCGGAGTCGAAGTGGCCGCACTCCTGGACCACGTTCGCCAACCAGATGAAGACGTGGGCGTACCGCCAGGACCAGCTGCCGTCCACGCACCCGATCATGGCGGACATCCGCGACCTGGACGACGTGCTCGTGAACTTCGACGGGATCACGTACGCCAAGGGTGCCTCCGTCCTCAAGCAGCTCGTGGCGTACGTCGGGGAGGACGAGTTCTTCCGCGGCGTCCAGGCGTACTTCAAGCGGCACGCGTTCGGGAACACGCGCCTGAGCGACCTGCTCGGCGCCCTGGAGGAGACCAGTGGCCGCGACCTGAAGACGTGGTCGAAGAAGTGGCTGGAAACGGCGGGCATCAACGTCCTGCGCCCGGTCGTGGACGTCGACTCCTCCGGCACCATCACCTCCTTCGCCGTCAAGCAGGAGGCCCCGGCGCTCCCGGCCGGCGCCAAGGGCGAGCCGACGCTGCGCCCGCACCGCATCGCCATCGGCCTCTACGACCTGGACGACGAGTCCGGCAAGCTGCTGCGCACCGACCGCGTGGAGCTGGACGTCGACGGTGAACTCACCCCCGTGGAAGCCCTGGTGGGCAAGGAGCGCCCGGCGGTGATCCTCCTCAACGACGACGACCTGTCGTACGCGAAGGTCCGCCTGGACTCCGAGTCCCTGGCCTTCGTCACGGAGCACCTGGGCGACTTCGAGGCGTCGCTGCCGCGCGCCCTGTGCTGGGCCTCGGCCTGGGACATGACCCGCGACGCCGAACTGCCCACCCGCGACTACCTCTCCCTCGTCCTCTCCGGCATCGGCAAGGAGTCGGACATCGGCGTGGTCCAGTCGCTGCACCGCCAGGTGAAGCTGGCCCTCGACCTGTACGCGGCCCCGGCAGGCCGGGACGCGGCGCTGGCCCGCTGGACCGAGGCGACCCTGGAGCACCTGCGGGCGGCCGAGCCGGGCAGCGACCACCAGCTGGCGTGGGCCCGCGCCTACGCGGCGACGGCGCGCACGGACGCCGAACTGGGGCTCCTGGAAGACCTGTTGACCGGCAAGGAGACGATCGAGGGCCTCGCCGTCGACACGGAGCTGCGCTGGGCGTTCGTCGCCCGGCTCGCGGCGACGGGCCGCCTGGACGAGGCGGGCATCGACGCGGAGCTGGAGCGCGACAGGACGGCGGCGGGCGAGCGGCACGCGGCGTCGGCCCGCGCGGCGCGGCCCACCGCCGAGGCGAAGGCGGCCGCGTGGGCGTCGGTCGTGGA
This sequence comes from Streptomyces odontotermitis, assembly GCF_050510915.1. Classification (NCBI taxonomy): domain Bacteria; kingdom Bacillati; phylum Actinomycetota; class Actinomycetes; order Kitasatosporales; family Streptomycetaceae; genus Streptomyces; species Streptomyces odontotermitis. The sequence goes on from NZ_JBNJLS010000001.1 coordinate 1,152,723, forward strand.
GTCCGACTCGCTGCCGAACTCGACGCAGGAGGCCGTCATCGCCGGCTTCGTCCAGACCGACCAGCGTGAACTCCTCGCCCCGTACGCGGAGAAGTACTTCGCGGCGGTCAAGGGCGCGTGGGACTCCCGCTCGCACGAGATGGCCCAGCAGATCGCGATCGGCCTCTACCCGTCGATCCAGGTGTCCCAGGGGACGCTGGCCGCGACGGACGCGTGGCTTGCCGAGGCCGAGCCGTCGGCCGCTCTGCGCCGCCTCGTCTCGGAGGCCCGCGCCGGGATCGAGCGGGCGCTGAAGGCGCAGTCCGCGGACGCGTAAGACGCGTAAGGCGTACGAAGGACGGGGCGCCCTCTCGGCCGAGAGGGCGCCCCGTTCGTTTCGGGCGACGGGATCACTCAGGTGGCGGGCCGGATCCCGAGCCGGTGGCGGAACACGTCGCGCGGGTCGTACGCCGCCTTCACCCGCTGCAGCCGCGCGTAGTTGCCCTTGTAGTAGAGCGCGTGCCACGGCACCCCCGACGTGTTCTGCGCCGGGTCCGCCAGGTCCGTGTCCGGGTAGTTGATGAACGCCCCGTCGCTCCCGGCGCCCGGTGCGGGGACGCCGCCGCTGTCCGCGTACACGGACCGGTACAGCGAACGCACCCACTCCAGGCGGGGGTTGGCATCCTGCTCCGGCTTCCAGTCCGTCATGTAGATGGCCTTGAGGATCGAGTCGCGCTGGGCGACGGCGGTCGCGTCGGGCGCGACGGTGTTGACCCGGCCGCCGTAGGAGACCAGCCACAGGGACCCGCTGATCCCCTCCCCCGCCCTGCCGCCCCCCAAGTGGTCGTGGACGGCGGCGATCTGACGGTCCGTGAACCGCTGCCGCAGATAGCCCGACTTGATCTTGAAGGGCGCCGAGCCGCCCTCCTGGACGGCCGCGACCGACTGCAGCCACGGCCGCTCCTCCATCGTCCGTACGGGCCGCGCGCCGACCCCTCGCCCGACGGCGTCCACATACGCGTCGACCAGGCGCCGCGCCCCGGGCAGGGTGGCGTCGAGCAGGCCGCTCAGCGGGAGGAAGCCGAGCGAGCGGTGGTTGGCCATCAGGGCGCTGAGCATCCCGGCGTACGGGGAGTCGGGCGCGCTGTGGCGCTCGTACCACTCGCCGTGGTTGCGCAGCAGCCGCGCGAAGTCCCGGGCGTCGAGGTCGTGCCACCCCCAGGTGGCCGAGAAGGTCAGCATCGCGGCGGGCGGGCGCGGCAGCAGGCGCGCGGGCTCGGCGTCCCGGTCGGCGCGCGGGTCGCGGAACCAGTACCGGGTGACGACCCCGAAGTTGCCGCCCCCGCCGCCGGTGTGCGCCCACCACAGGTCGTGGTGCGGGTCCCGGGGGTCCCGCGTGGCCACGACGGCGCGGGCGCCGCCCGCCCGGTCCACGACGACGACCTCGACGGCCTCCAGGTGGTCCACGCACAGGCCGTGGCGCCGGGACAGGGTGCCGTAGCCGCCGCCGAGGACATGGCCGCCGACGCCGACCTCGGCGGTGGCGCCCGCCGGGATCGTCACGCCCCAGCCGAGGAACAGCTGCCGGTACACCTCGCCGAGCAGGGCGCCCGGCTCGACCTCGAAGGCGCGGCGCTCCTCGTCGAAGGAGACCCGCCGCATCGGGGACATGTCGATGACGACGCGGACCTCGGGGGCGTCGACGAAGTCCTCGAAACAGTGGCCGCCGCTGCGGACCGCCGGGCGCCTGCCCTCCGCGACCGCGTGCCGCACCGCGTCGACGACCTGCTCCGTCGTCTCGACGAGGCGGACGTAGTCGGGCCTGCCCACGAAGCGGGCGTTCGCTCCGCGGGTGGTGAGGGAGGGGTAGCGGGGGTCCTGCGGCCCCACGGGGGCCGGTGCCTTGGGGGTGGGCCCGGCTGCGGCCGCGGAGGTCGCCCCCACGGCTGCGGCGCCCGCTGCCGCGGTGGCCAGCACCTTTCGCCTGGTCAACTGCCCCGGGTGGGGCGCCCTTGATCGCGCTTCGCGCTCGTCCTCAATCGCCGGACGGGCTGGTGGGCGGTTGCCGTGGTCCATCACTGCTGCTCCCGTCGGGGGTGCCGTAGATGATCTTGTGCGCACCCTCACACGGGCTCGGCGGCCAGCCCCCGAGGCGGCCGCCTCAGCGTGTCTCCACCGCCTCCCGCAGCGCCCCCAGAACCCGGCCCACCCCGGCGCCGTCCTCCGCACCCCTGCGCACCGCCGCGACCACATGGCGGCGCGGGTTGTCCTCCTCCAGGACGCGCATCACCACGCCCTCCCGGTTCGTCGCCGCCATCCTCGGGACCAGGGCCACGCCCATGCCCGCCTCCACCATCGCCAGGATCGCCGTCCAGCCGGACGCGCTGTGGGCCTGCTCCGGTGTGAAGCCCGCCGCCTCGCACGCGGCCCGGGTGATCTCCGACCAGGGGCCCGAGCCGCCGAAGATCCAGGGTTCGCCGGAGAGGTCCGCGAGGCGGAGGTCCGCGTCGGCGGCGCGCGGGTGACCGGCGGGCAGCGCCACGTCCAGCGGGTCGGCGAGCAGCGGCACCCGGGTGAAGCGGCGGTCGGTGTCGGTCGGGGCGTGGGCGGCGAGCGACAGGGTGAGGTCGACCTCGCCCGCCGCGAGCAGCTCGTACGCCTCGGCCGCCTCGGCCTCGCGGACCCGCACCGTGATGCCGGGGTGGGCCGCGCGCAGCGCCCGTACCGCCGGGACGACGAGGGCGGGCACGGCCGTCGAGAACGCCCCGACCCGGACCTCGCCCGCCTCCCCCTGCGCGTAGGCCGCCAACTCCGCGTCGGCGCGCTCCAGTTGGGCGAAGACGGCCTCGGCGTGCCGCAGCACGAGGTGGGCCGCGTCGGTCAGGCGGACCCGGCGGCCGTGGGCCTCAAGGAGCGGGACACCGAGCTGCTTGGCCAGGTTGGACAGCTGCTGCGACACCGCCGACGGCGTCATCAGCAGGGCCTGCGCCGTGGCCGTGACGGTCCCGCGGTCCCGCAGGGTCCGCAGGATCTGCAGCTTCTTGATGTCCCACTCGCTCATCTCCCCAACGTACCCAGGCATGTCCCGCTCCTGATCACCGACCGAAGGGACCCGCGACGCCGCCCGGGACGCCGGACCGCGACGCGATGCTGTTGCTCGCGCGCGCTCCGGCGTCCCGTCCCCCGTCGGGGGTGTGAGGCGGCGGTCACCGTCGCCGGGCCGCGGAGCCCAGGATCACACCACCGAGGATCAGCACCATGCAGACCACCTGGAGCCAGCCGATGCCCTCGCCGAGGAGTGCGAAGGAGAGCAGGGCCACGCAGACGGGCTGGAGGTAGTAGATGACTCCGGCGCGGGCGGCGCCGATGAGGGAGATCGCCTTGTTCCAGGCGAAGAAGGCGACGGCCGAGGAGACGACACCCACGTACAGGAGCGGCGAGACCGTGCCGACGGTGGGCGTGAAGCCGCCCTGTACGGCGAGGCTGACGAGGAAGACCGGCAGCAGCATCAGCGCGCCGAGCACGAACGTGGTGAAGAGGAAGGCGAGCCCGCCGATCTCCTGCGGCTTGCGGCGCAGCACCGCGCTGTAGGAGCCGAAGGCGAAGGCGCCGCCGATCACCCACAGGTCACCGGCCGCGAAGTCCATGGCGAGGGAGCCCTTGCTGACCAGGAGCAGCACTCCGGCGCAGGCGACCAGCATCCCCGTCACGCGGCGCGCCCCGAGCCGGTTGCCGCCGAGGCGTTCGTAGACCGCCATGAGGACCGGCGACGCGGCCATGATCATGCCCATGTTCCCGGCGGTGGTGGTCACGCCGGCCTGGTTGACCAGGGTGTTGTAGACGGTGACGCCGAGGAGCGAGGCGAGGAGCAGGAAGCGGATGTGCTCGCGTATCAACCCCCTTTGCCGCCATGCCTGCCGGGCGGCGAAGGGCGCGACCGCGGCGATCGCGATGAGCCAGCGCCAGAAGGCGTGCTGGACCGGGGGGACGGTGTCGGCGAGAGCGCGGGAGGTGACGAAGCTGCCCGACCAGACGACCGTGGCGAGGGCGGCGAGGGCGAGCCCGATGCCGACGGGACGCGGCACGCCCTTGGTCCCGCTCGTCGGCTCGGTCTGCGCCGCGGCCGTCTTCGGCTCGGCGTGAAGGGGGGTCCGGTCCAGGACGGTAGCCACTGATATCCCTTGTCTCTCTTCCCCGTTCGGGGAGTTCGCGCCTCCCCGGCCGGGTCGGACGGGGAGGTCTTGATCGCTTACGGGGCTACCGTCGCACCGCACCAACAGTTACGTCCATCGAATCTTTACGAGCGATCTTTGAAGCTGTGCTGAACGTTTGCGGGCGCTGCGGCATCAGCTGCCCCGTGAGCGTCGCCCCGAACGCGAGCGCCATGCCCGCGACTTGCAGCGGGCTGAGCGCCTGGCCGAGCGCGGCCCAGCCGATGACCGCCGCCGTCAGCGGGGAGAGCGGGCCGAGGAGGCTGGCCTGGGTGACGCTGAGGCGGCCGATGCCACGGAACCAGAGCCAGTACGCGACCGCGGTGTTGGCCAGGGCGAGGTAGAGGTAGCCGCCGATGTTCCGCCCGTCCAGGGCCGGGGGCGCCCCCTCGACCAGGAACGCGACCGGGGCGATCAGGAGCCCGCCCATGGTGAGCTGCCACCCGGTGAGAGCCAGCGGCCCGACGCCTTCCGGCCGGCCCCACCGCTTGGTGAGGACCGTGCCCGTCGACATCGACGCCGTCGAGGCCACCGCCGCGAGCACGCCGACGAGGTCGAACGCCCCCGCCGACTTCAGCACGACCAGGCTGACGCCGAGCGCGGCCGCGGCTCCGGTGAGCAGGGTCCGGAGGCTGGGCCGTTCACTGAGCAGCACCGTCGCGAGACCCGCGACGAAGAGCGGACCGACGGAGCCGACGACCGCGGCCATCCCGCCCGGGAGCCGGTACGCGGAGAGGAACAGGAGCGGGAAGAAGGCCCCGATGTTCAGCGCCCCCAGGGCGGCCGACTTCCACCACCACTCCCCTCTCGGCAACCGCCTGGCCAGGGCGACGAGCAGCAACCCCGCGGGCAGGGCCCGCATCATGCCGGTGAACAACGGGCGGTCGGCGGGCAGGAACTCGGTGGTCACGAAGTAGGTCGAGCCCCAGGTGATGGGGGCGTAGGCGGTGAGCAGGACGGTGGCGGCGCGGTTCATGGCGGTTCCCTCGGCAGGAGTGGCTGAGCGGCCGGGCCGCGGGGGCTCGGCCGGAGTAGCTTGGCAAGAAGTAGCTTAGCCGTAAGCTACTTTTCGTCAAGCTACTTGCTTGCAAGCAATCGAACCGGGCCGGATACTGGGACCCATGAACGCCAACGCCACGCCCGACCCCACCGCAGAACCCGACGCGGTCGACGCGATCATCGAGCAGTGGGCCACCGTGCGGCCCGACCTGGAGACGACCCCGATGGAGGTCTTCGGCCGCGTGTACCGCACCTCCCACGCGATGGCCGAGCACGTGGAGCGGGCGTACCGCCAAGTGGGCACGTCCCGGGGCGAGTTCGACGTCCTGGCGACGCTGCGGCGGTCCGGGGAGCCCTACACGCTCTCACCGCGCCAGCTCGCGACGACGCTGATGCTGACGACGGGCGGCATGACGGGCCGCCTCGACAAGCTGGAGCGCGCCGGGCTCCTGCGCCGCTCCCCCGACCCGCACGACCGGCGGGGGCTTCAGGTGACGCTCACGGAGGAGGGGCTGGATCTGGTGGACCGGGCCGTGGTGGCGGGGCTGGCGGCGCAGCGGAAGGCGCTGGAGGCGGCGGGTCTTGACGCGCAGGAGGTCTCCCAACTGGCAGACCTCCTGCGGAAGTTGCTGGCGGGCACGCAGTCGTCGTAGGGCGTTCCCTTTCCCCGATCCCGCCCCTTCCCGAAACAGCGACTCCGTCGCCCTGGGCGGGCCTTCCTGGGGCTTCGCCCCTAGACCCCCGTATCGGCCTGAACGGCCTCGTCCTCAAACGCCGGACGGGCTGAAAGGCCAGCCCGCCCGGGAGCCTGGGGGCGGAGCCCCCTGCGCGCGCGGAGCGCGCCAATAGATGCAGCCGGGAAGGGGCGGGATCGGGGAAGACGCATCGTCCGACGCCCACGCCACATACCCGTCAGGCCGGACCAGCACGGCCCGACGCCGACGCCCATCAGCCCACCGCACCACCTGCACCCCCTCCCCCTCGTACGCCACCCCCTCCGGCACCACCAGCACGAACTCCCCGCCCCGCAGCGCCTCGTAGAGCCGTCCCTCCTTCAGCGCGAGGTCCGGTGCCCGCCGGCCCACCAGCGCGTGGGCGCCCTTCGGCGCGGGGTAGGCGATGCCGACGCCGGTGATCTGGCCGACGGCCTTCCGCCGCACCGGGCGGGCGTGCCCCACCAGGCCCGCCACCAGCGCCCGCGCCGCCCGCGTCCACGGCCGCTTCGCCATGGCGAGGCGCACCAGGCCGCCGCTGCTCCGCAGCACCGCCTTGCCCACCGGGTGCCGCTCCGCCTCGTAACTCTCCAACAGCCCTTCCCCGCCCTGCCCCCGCACGGCCCGCACCAGCTTCCAGCTGAGGTTCGCCGCGTCCTGGAGGCCCGTGTTCATGCCCTGGCCGCCCGCCGGCGAGTGCACGTGCGCCGCGTCGCCCGCGAGGAACACGCGGCCCACCCGGTAGGCGGGCGCCTGGCGTTCGTCGCTGTGGAAGCGGGACGTCCAGCGGGCGTCGTGCATCCCGAAGTCATGGCCGAACGCCTGCCGGACGATCTCCTTGACCTCGTCCAGGCCGAGCGGCTCGCTGTCGGGGACGTCACGGGTCCGGTTCCAGCCGATGACCCGGTAGTAGCCGTCCGCGAAGGGCGCAAGAAGCGCGAACGCGTCCCCGGCCGCGCTGACCGTGAGCGCCGAGTCCGGCTTCTCGGCGAGCCGCACGTCGGCGAGGACGAGCGACTTGATGACCGACTTCCCGGGGAAGGGCAGGCCGACCGCCTGCCGGACGCCGCTGCGCATCCCGTCGGCGCCGACCACGTACGCGGCCCGCAGCGTGCTCGACTCGCCGTCCGCGCCCCGGACTTCGAGCGAGACGCCCTCCCCGTCCTGCCGCAGCCCGGTGACCTCCGTCTCGTAGCGGAACCGCACCCCCGCCGCCACCGCCCGCCGCTCCAGGACCCGCTCCACCTCGTACTGCGGCAGCACCAGCACGTAGTTGAAGCGGGACGGGAGCGTGGAGAGGTCGACGGCGAGCCGGGTGAAGAGGTTCAGGCCGGTCAGCCGCTCCCCCTTGGCCACCAGTTCGTCGGCGAGGCCCCGGGCGTCGAGCTGTTCGAGCGTGCGGGCGTGCACGACCAGGGCGCGCGACAGGTTGCTGATGTGGTGGGCGCGCTTCTCGACGAGCGTGACGGGGACGCCCGCCGCGGCCAGATCTCCGGCGAGCAGCAGCCCGGTGGGGCCCGAACCGACGACGATCACAGTCATGACTGCCTCCTGAAGCCGCTGATGTCGGCGATGCCGACGCCTGCTGGTCAACGCCTGTTGGTCAACGCTTGTTGGCCAACGTAGAACCGCGGCCCTGGACTGTCAACGCTTGTTGGCCTACGTTTGTTGGCATGACCGAAACCAGCTCAGGACCGGCCGTCGCACGCCGCTCCGACGCGACCCGCGGCGCCATCCTGGCGGCGGCCCGGGAACGCTTCGCGGCCGACGGGTACGAGCGGGCCACCATCCGGGCCATCGCCCGGGACGCCCGGATCGACCCGTCGATGGTGATGCGCTACTTCGGCAACAAGGAGGGCCTGTTCGCCGCGGCCATCACCTTCGACCTGCGGCTGCCCGATCTGGCGGCGGCACCGCGCGAGGACGTCGGGCGGGTGCTCGTGGGGCACTTCCTGCGCGTGTGGGAGGAGGCCGAGGTGCTCACCGCCGTGCTGCGCGTGGGCATCACCAACGCCGCGGGGGCCGAGCGCATCCAGGACATCTTCAAGGAGCAGCTGCTGCCGGTCGCGCGCCGCGTCTGCCCCGATCCGGCCGCCGCCCCGGCCCGCGCGGCGCTCGTCGCCTCACAGATCCTCGGCATGGCCCTGACCCGGTACGTGCTGCGCCTGCCGCCGTCCGTCGCGCTCGGCCAGGAGGAGATCGTCGACTGGCTGGCGCCGACGGTGCAGCGCTATCTGACCGCCGAGCGGCCGTAACTGCCCACAGACACGTCGAGGGCGCCCGGCAGCAACGCGCGTACGAATGGGGTCTCCCCTGCTCATCAAGAGCTTGGGGAGGCGTACGTTGCTGCCGGGCGCCCTCGGCGAGGAGAAAGGTGCGGCTCAGCCCTGCTTGGTCTGCTTGCGGGACTTGTCGCCCACCATCACGAGACCCGCGATCACCAGGAACAGCACGATGGGCGCCGCGACATAGAGGCCGAGCGTCTCGATCACGCTCAGGCCGGGACCCGGGTCGTCGCCGTCGTCACGAATGTTCGCGAGCGCGGGGGACGACATGAGCAGCATCATCAGCGTCGTACCGGCTGCCACGGCACCGGCGCGCAGTGCGTTCTTCTTGTCCACGGGCCAAACGTAGCGAACCGCTAAACGGGCCGCGCGCCCGGGGGTGCCGTACGGGTAGCCGCACGGGTGGCGGCGGGGCTCCGGAACACCTCCATGAACGCGTGCAGACGGCGGCTCGCGGTGAGCTCCTCCAGGCTGAGCGGGCGGCCGTCCGCGCCGGCGAGGGGCAGGCGCCAGTTGGGGTACTCGTCCCGGGTGCCGGGGAGGTTCTGCGGGCGGCGGTCGCCGACCGTGTCCGGGAGCCAGACGCCGACCATGCGGGCCGGGGTGCGCAGCAGGAAGCGGTGCACGGCGCGGATCTCGTCCTCCTCCCAGCCCCCGCCGCCCGGCAGCAGGCCGAGCAGGGACAGGACGCCGAGCCACTCCGCGACGTCGGCGGCCGCGGCGGCCCGCTCGACGGCGAGGGGGCGGGCCAACAGGCCGAGCCGGTGCCGGAGTTCGACGTGCTCACCGGTGATCCGGGCGGCCGTGGGCGGCAGGTCGTGGGTGGTGGCCGTGGCCAGGCAGCCGGCCCGCCAGCCCTCGGGCGGCAGCGGCCGTCCCGTGCCCGCGCCCCCGTCCGCGCCGACCCACTCGCGCTCGAACCAGAGCACGGACGTGCCGAGCACCCCGTGCCGGTGCAGGGTCTCCCGCACGCCCGGCTCGACCGTGCCGAGGTCCTCGCCGATGACGAAGGCGCCCGCCCGGTGCGCCTCCAGGCAGAGCACCGCGAGCATCGCCTCGGCGTCGTAGTGGACGTACGTGCCGTCGGTGGGCCGCCCGCCGACGGGGATCCACCAGAGCCGGAACAGACCCATGATGTGGTCGACGCGCAGCGCCCCCGCGTGCCGCAGAAGCCCGCCGACCACGGCGCGCAGGGGCGCGTAGCCGGATGCGGCGAGGCGGTCGGGGCGCCAGGGCGGCAGCCCCCAGTCCTGGCCGTGGGCGTTGAACGCGTCCGGCGGGGCGCCCACGGACATGGACGCGGCGAAGACGTCGCGCTGCGCCCAGGCGTCGGCGCCGTCCGGGTGCACGCCCACCGCGAGGTCGTGCACCAGGCCGGTCGCCATCCCCGCCTCGCGGGCGGCGCGCTGGGCGGCGCCGAGCTGGGCGTCGGTGAGCCAGGCGAGCCGGGAGTGGAAGTCGACGCGGTCGAGGAGCGCGTTGCGGGCGCGGGCGGTCCCGGCCGAGGCGGGGTCGCGCAGGGCGGGCGGCCAGACGCTCGGGTCCGGGCCGTACGCCTCGGCGAGCGCGCACCAGGTGGCGTGCGCCTCCAGGTCCTCGCCGTGCTCGGCGAGGAAGTCCCCGTAGTCGGCGCAGCGGCCGGGTCCGAGGGGGATCTCCGCGATGAGTTCGAGGGCTTCCTTCTTGAGCGCCCACACGGCGTCCCGGTCGATCAACGCGCCCTTGCGCAGCACCGATTCACGGAGCTCGGCGGCCCGCCGCAGCAGCACGTCGACGCGGTCGCGGGCGGCCCCCGTCAGGTGGGTGTACTCGGGGACCTCCTCGACGCGCAGGTGCACGGGGTCGGGGAAGCGGCGCGAGGACGGGCGGTACGGGGACGGGTCGGTGGTGCCGCCGGGCGGCCCCGGCACGGCCGCGTGCAACGGGTTGACCTGCACGAAGTCACAGCCGACGCGGCGCCCCGCCCAGGACGCGAGCTCGGCGAGGTCCCCGAGGTCACCCATGCCCCAGGAGCGGGCCGACAGGAGGGAGTAGAGCTGCACGAGGAAGCCGTGCCCGCGGTCGGGCGGCCCGGTGATCTCGTACGGGGCGACGACGAGGTGCGCGGTGACGGGCCTGTCGCGGCCGGGCACGGTGGCGGTGAGGTGGTGGACGCCCAGGGGCAGTTCTTCGGGGCCGGGCCCCGGCTCGCTCGTGTCCGCCGTTTCCCACGCGAAGCGGGCGCCGTCCTCGGTGTCGACGCGGAGGCGGGTGCCGGGGGGCAGCCCGGCCCAGGGGCCCGCGTCATCTTGCGCGTCGCGGCCGGCGGCGTCCGGACCTCCGCGCCAGCACACCACGGTCGGCGGCAGGACACGCTCCCGTAACTCCGACTCCCGTACGTCCAGGGCGTGTTGAACCCCTTCAGGGGTGCTCGCGTCGACGTCCAGGGCGGCGAGTGCGGCGATCACCGCGGCGTCGGTGGCGCGGACCGTGCGGTCCGGTGAAGGAGAGTACGACGTGGCCACTCCGTATAAGGCGGCCAGCCGGGAAAGGGTCATCTAGACCCCCATGAAGTCCAGGCCCGAGGCCGTGCCCGTGGCGGTCGGCTCGCTGGTCAGAGGGGCGGCGTCCGCGAGGGGCGGCTCGCTGGTGAGGGGGGCGGCGTCGGCGAGCGGGGGCTCGCTCGTCAGGGGCGGCTCGAGGCAGCCGCAGGAGCAGGAGCCGTCGAGGCCGGAGTCGGGGTCGGACACGCGCAGCGGCATCGCGGAGACCTGGAGCGGGACAGCCGAGAGCTCGGTCTGTTTGGAGAGGGCGTCGAGCAGAAGGTTCGCGGAAGCAGCCACGTGGGGACTCCTCGTCAGGGGGCAGGTTGCGGCTGTATCTACCCAGCGCGCGGCGGCGCACCCGCATCCCGTTCGGCTTCGTGTCGCGCGTCACATTCCGCCTCCCTCGCGGGAGTTATTTCTCCGCTCTCCGTGTTCGCCCGGAGATCCTGTGTCACACCCGGCCCACCGGGGCATTCCCTCCCGCCCGCCCCTGCGGCACACCGCTACGCTCCGTTGACACTCGACACGCCTGAGTGATGGGCTCGGGGGCCGACCATGCGGTGGGCTCCGAAGCCTGAAGTCCGCAGCCTGAAGCCTGCGGAGAGGGCGCCCTCTGCGGAGGGCGCGGCCGAGGAGCCCGGTGAGGGAAGGAGCGGCCGTGCACGTGCGGCGCAGGAAGGGCGCGACGGCCGTCGCCGTCGCCGTCATCGCGGGCACGCTCGGCAGCGCCCCCACCGCACTCGCCACCCCCACGACCCCCGGTACCCCCGCCACCACACCCGACGCGAACACCACCCCACCCCTCCCTCCCGTCTGGCCACGCCCCCAGTCGATGTCACCGCGCGCGGCGGACCAGTCGATTCCCCTCACGGACGAGGCGGTCCTCGTCGCCGGGGAGGACGCGGACCCGTACGCCCTGGAGGCGATCCGCACGGCGCTGCGGGAGGCGGGGGTGCGGCGGATCACGCGGGTCAGGGACGAGGCAGGACTGCGCGCCGGCGGCTCGCTGGTGGTGCGGGCGGGCGGACCACCGGGCGCAACGGCGCTGGCGGCCCTGGGCGCACCGGCCCGCGGCGACCTGCCGTCCGGCGGCTACCGGCTGGCGACGGGCCGGTACGCGGGCCGCGGCACGGTCGCGCTGGACGGGGTCGGCGAGGACGGCCTGTTCCACGCGGCACAGACGTTCCGCCAGATCCTGGAGTCACGGAAGCCGACAGCGGCCGGGGGCACGCGCACGCTTCCGGGCCTGACCGTGCGGGACTGGCCGGCGACGCCGGTTCGGGGCCTGACGGAGGGCTTCTACGGCACTCCGTGGACGCGGGAGCAGCGGGCGGCCCAACTCGACTTCATGGGCAGGACGAAACAGAACCGCTACCTCTACGCGCCGGGCGACGACCTGTTCCGCCAGGCCCGCTGGCGCGAGCCCTACCCGGCGGACCAGCGCGCCGACTTCCGCGCCCTGGCCGAGCGGGCCGCGCGCAACCACGTGACCCTGGCCTGGGCGGTCGCCCCGGGCCAGGCCCTGTGCATGTCCTCGGACGCCGACATCAGGGCCCTGAACCGCAAGCTGGACGCGATGTGGGCGCTGGGCGTACGCGCCTTCCAACTCCAGTTCCAGGACGTGAGCTACAGCGAGTGGCACTGCGACGAGGACGCCGAGACGTTCGGCTCGGGCCCGCGCGCAGCGGCGAGGGCGCAGGCACGGGTGGCGAACGCGGTGGCCCGGCACCTGGCGGAGCGCCACCCGGAGGCCCGCCCTCCCGCGCGCACCCTCTCCCTGATGCCGACGGAGTACTACCAGGACGGCGCGACGGAGTACCGCACGGCGCTCGCCCGACAGCTGGACCACCGGGTGGAGGTGGCGTGGACGGGCGTGGGCGTGATCCCGAAGACGATCACAGGTCGTGAACTGGCTGACGCGCACCGGGCGTTCGGCGCCCACCCCTTGGTGACGATGGACAACTACCCCATCAACGACTTCGCGCAGGACCGTATCTTCCTCGGCCCCTACACGGGCCGCGAGCCCGCGGTGGCGAACCGCTCGGCGGCGCTCCTGGGCAACGCCATGGAACAGCCGACGGCCTCCCGCATCCCGCTCTTCACGGCGGCGGACTACGCCTGGAATCCACGGGAGTACAGGCCCGGCGCCTCCTGGCGGGCGGCGATCGACGACGTGACGGGCGACGACGCGAAGGCGCGGGCGGCGCTACGAGCCCTGGCGGGCAACGAGGCGTCGTCGGTCCTGGGCGCGACCGAATCGGCGTATCTGCGGCCGCTGATGCGGGAGTTCTGGACGTCGCGGACGAGTGCGGGCGGGGCCCGGACGGCGAAGGCGTCCTCCTCCCTCCGAGCCGCCTTCACAGTGATGCGCGAGACCCCGCACCGCCTCGGCTCGAGCTCCACGGCGGGAGCGGACGACCTGGGTTCCGAAGTGCGCCCCTGGACGGCCCAGTTGGCGCGCTTCGGAACGGCAGGCGAGACGGCCATCGACATGCTGCGCGCACAGGAGCAGGGCGACGGCGCGACGGCCTGGCGTTCGTACCGCGAACTGAGGCATATGCACGGGCAGTTGAGGACTGCGGCCCACGAGGTGAAGGTGGGCGAGGGCGTCCTGCTCCCCTTCATCACCCGCGCTCTCACGTCGTACGAGAGGTGGGCGGGCCTGGACCAGAAGCAGGCGACCACGCGGGCCACGGCCCACTTCCCGCGTCCCCACCGCCTCGCCGCGGTGACGGCGCTGACGGCCCCGGGCAGCAAGGGCAACGTGGAGGCACACGTACCGGGAGAGGGCTGGCGCCGCGTCGGCCCCCTCTCCGAGACGGGCTTCACGGAACCGACGCCACCACCGCACCTACGGGCGGACGCGGTCCGGGTGACCCTCACCGAGGGCACGGTCCACCACGTGGTGCCCTGGTACGCGGACACTCCCTCGGCACGCCTCTCGCTGGCACGCTCGGAGACGGACGTGGAGATCGGCGGCGCGCCACAGCGGGTGACGGCACGCCTGCTGTCCCGCCGCCCGTCGACGGTGACGGGCACCCTGAGGGCGAGGCCCCCCAAGGGAATCAGGGTGACGACTCCCGCTCCTTCAACTCTCGCGCGCGGCACGGGGATCGAAGTCCCTGTGGAGGTACAGGTCCCGGCAGGAACCCCCTCGGGCACCTACGACATCCCGCTGACCTTCGAGAACGGCGAGACGCGCATGCTCGCGGTACGGGCGTTCCCGCGCACGGCGGGCCCGGACCTGGCGCGGGCCAAGGGCGCGAAGGCTTCCTCGTCCAGCGACGAGACGCCCGACTTCCCCGCAGCCGACGCGATCGACGGCGATACGAGGACGCGCTGGTCGTCTCCGCCGGAGGACGGCGCGTGGTGGCAGCTGGAGCTGTCCGAGCCGGTCCGACTCGGACAGCTCGTTCTCCGCTGGCAGGACGCCTACGCGTCGGCGTACCGCGTCCAGACGTCGGCGGACGGCAGGACGTGGCGCACGGCGGCGACGGTGCGGGACGGCAAGGGCGGCCGGGAGTCGGTCCGCATGGACGCGCCGGGTACGCGGTACGTGCGGGTGCAGGGCGTGAAACGGGCTACGCGGTACGGGTATTCGCTGTGGTCGGTGGAGGTGTATGCGGTGGGCTGAGAGGCATCAGGCGCCTGCCGCTCACACGGTCACGGGTACCGGACGGCCAGGGCTGTCGAGCCAATAGGTGGCCTCCTCCATCGGCTTGACCGTCATCCCGAACCGGTCGGGGTCAGGCTTGCCCTGGCCCGTCCACCACGAGTAGGCAGTCTCCACCTCCGTCCACAGCTCACGGTGCCCGGACTGGCGGACCTCGAATTCCTCAGCCTCCGGAATGAAGTCCACCGTGGCCCAGCACTTCACCGCCCGATCGCGCAGCCACAGGGTGTACGAGCCATCGCCATACGACTCCATCCACGGTGCGAAGCCACGCGTCTGAAGGCCGATGACGAACATCGCCGCCCATGTCCCCACGTCGTCAGGATTGAGGCTGGTCATGCGGCGCACACCATCCGCAGGCCACTTCTGGCTCCGAAGGTATACGTCTGTGCCAGGCCATGCGCCACGTTGCTGGCGCAGGCGCATGAATGCCGACGAACCGGTGAACTTGCCGGAGACGCAGCCTTCTTCGCCAACCCTCAACCTCACGTTCGCACCACCCCCGTAGGTCGTCGAATACGGGGCAACAATGACCGCACCCTCCCGGCATTGCCTGATCACGTCCGGAGGGAAATCGAGCAAGGAAGCCGTGAACAGAACACGGTCGTAGGGCCCGCCCGGAAGGTATCCCTGTGAGCCGTCACCGAAGATCAGCGTTGGCTTGTATCCGGCTCCTGCCACATGCCGCCTGGCCGACCGGGCGTTGTTCGGGTCGAATTCGATGGAGAAGACGTTCTCGCCGCCGACGCGCTCACTGAGAAGACCAGCGGACCACCCCATTCCGGTACCGATCTCTAGCACCCTGTGCCCGCGGCGCACATCAAGGTCCTTGAGCATCGAGAACACCATGCTCGGCTGGCTGACAGAGCACGTCGGGACTCGGCCCTTGCCGCGCCCCGCGTGCTTTCCGTCGTCCCACTGCGTCGTCAGGGATACGTCGCTGTAGACCGCCCTGAACCAAGCGTCGGGATCTTCTCTGCGATCGATCGACTCGCCCTGTCCAGACCCTTCGACGCGCCCCGGCCAGATCACGTCCGGTACGAACAAGTCCCGCCGGGCTGCGGCGTAGGGCCCCAGCCAATCCGCCGAGAGCACACCTTTGCCGACGAGCACGGAAGCCAATCGCTCAGCCCCGTCCTCCGCCACGTCGTCCGCATTCACCTGCTGCTGCCGCCGTTCGTGTCGCTGTGACCGGAGTCGTCGCCCTCGCCCTGGCCTCCGCCGCCGTGCTTGTTTCCGGAGTTGGAGTCGTCCTCTCCGCCTCGTACGATCCACGGCTTTCCCCTGTGCTGGTTCATCGGCCCTCCCAGGCATCGCGCTTGCTGTGGCCCGTCACCGACCCGCCGGGCGGAACGGGATCAGGATTGGGGGGCGCAGGAGGTGTTGTCATGATGGCCTCCCTAGGGCTCACCCCGGCAGCGGACGATCCGCCCCCGCAGTCGGCGTCGAACGACGAATGACGAATGACTCCGACGATGCTTCGAGCATCGAACTACGGGGTTCTGCAGCTCAATTGACTTCTACGAACTTGCACGGATTCACTCGCAGGCGCTGATGGCCGCAGCGATCAGCCTCCTGGCCTCTGCCCCATAGGCAGCGATACCGGCCAGCTCGGCGAAAGCCTTGGCGTATTCAGCAATCTCGCGAGGCTGCGTAATGGTGAGACCCGCGGAGACCAACTCGACCGACACCTGAGCCTCGTCGTACACGGCGAATGACTCGGTCGGCCAGGCGTCACCTCGTCGCACGCCCATGGGGATCACACCGAGACTCACGGCGGGCGTTGCGGTCATCCCGACCAGGTGTCCGAGCTGGGACACCATCGTCTCCATGTCGCCGATGAGCGTGCGGAGCACCCATTCCTCGATCAGGAAGACAAAGCGGCGCCCGCCGGTATGCAGCACGCGCTGTCGCTCCATTCGTGCCGCGACAGCCTCTTCGGTGTCATCCACGGTGCCCCTGACGGAGACAACCGTCTTGAGGACAGCTCTGGTGTAGTCCTCGGTCTGGAGGAGTCCCGGAACGACCCACGACTGGTAGAAGCGGAACCGGTGGGTGCGTTCGAAGAGCGGCAGCACCGACTGCTGGACACGCTTGAGGCCGCTGCTTTCCAGGCGTCGCCACTCGACGTACATGCCGTCGATGCCACGGGCGGTGGCGATGAGATCCGCGGTCTGGTCCTCCGCCGCGCAGATGCGGGTCCAGATGCGAATGTCCTCGTCCGAGGGCGGGGTCCGCCCGTTCTCCAGACGGGAGCTCTTCGACTCGTGCCATCCCGCCGCCTCCGCCACGGCACGAGCGGACAGACCTGCATCCTTCCGGATCTCCCGAAGACGCCTCCCGAGCGCCTCCTTGGCGCTCTGGACGCTTGATGAAGGCGACGACGGCGACGGCAGCGGCGGTGACACAGGAATCCGTTCCTACTTGTGGGTCAGACCGGCCTGTACTCCTTGTGCGGCGTTGCCCGTTCCCACACCGCTTCAAAAGCCGTGGAGCACAGTCGCACGACTTCCGGTTCGGCCGTGCGCTCCTCATCGCCCTCCGGAGACAACTCGCCGTCGCCGGTGAAGTGCAGGAAGACGACGAGGTCATCATCGAACAGCCAGAAGTCATTACCTGGGAGAGCCAGGTCCGATGCCTTGCGGCGAGGCAGCCAGCGAACCTGCTCCCCTGCCGCGACGTTGCTGGGCGTCAGGTGGTGCTCAAAGCGCAGATAGTCACTCATGGGCTCCGAGAAGATCCGGGCCCGGCGCACCTGAACGCCCCGACCGGTGATCTCTTTCATCAGCGTGAGCCAGGGCCGTGAGTGAGGGTCGCGCTCCGGCATGACGCTGCGCGGGTCCTGTGCCCAGGAGACGTACCTTGAGTCCGACGTCATATAGCCGTCCCGCATCTCCAGGTGCACGGCCGATCGCTGCGCCCGCCTGAACAGCCCCTCAAACGTCGGCTCCTGAACCACCATTCACCTCCGGGAAGAACCGCGCCATGTACGTGGGGATCTCCACAACAGTCTCGTGTTCGGGAAGATCCATCTGTGAGAGCCGCTCCTCGTCCAACACCTTCAGCCCTTGGACGAGGTACCTGCCCGCCACATCGTCGTAGTAGACGGTCGCCGACTTGCCCTCGGGAGAATTCGGGTCCTTGCCCAGCATGTGCAACGCCACGACGCCCACCTCGCTCGTTGAGGACGATCTCTGTGTACGAGCTTGCGCTCAACTCGCCTTGCGACGCACCGAACTTGCACGAACTTGCACCGGCTTAAGGTTGCGCACCGATCGACGCGGCTCTCTTCTGCGGCAGCCCGCGCACCGGTCGGCCGCTGCCGACGGTCGTGTATTGCCGAGGGGGCGGGGCGGTGAGCGGGCTGAGAAGGCCCGGCACGGAGCACGCACCGGAACCACACCGCATACCGAGAGCACCACCAACTCCGCATCTCCAGAGCCACCATCACCAAAGCCGCTCACACACTCGCCGCGAGCCGGACCAGTCGATGGGCCACCGTCAGCCACTACCCGCCCCGGGTGGAGGGGGTGGTGGGTGGGCCAGGACGGCACCGAGCGGGAAACGCTCACCACGACGAGCCGGGCGCCCCTCGCCGTGCACCTCTCGGCCGTGCCCTCCTCGCCGTGCACCTCTCACAGCACGAGACCTCACACCACGTGCGACCTGACACCACGCGAGCCCAGCCACCGTGCGCAGTCGGCCAGCACGCGAGACCGGTCACCGCACCAGACCTACCTTCACGCAAGCCCAGCCGCCTTGCCGCACCCCTCACGCCCACGCACCGCCCTGGCCCACCCACCACCCCCCGCCCACCCTGAGCGGACAGGTGACCCGGCGAGTGCGCTCGGCTCAGCTCGAACTCGCGCGCACCACGGCCAGGAAGCTGGACCACGCGGTGGGCGCGAGCCGGAGTATCGGGCCCTCCGGGTCGGGGTCCTTGGAGTCGCGGACGGCGACTGTATCGGGGACGTTGCGGGCCACCTCTACACACTCGCCACCCGTGCTGCTGTAGCTGGACTTCACGAAGTGGAAGGTGTTGGTCACTGCATGTCCTCGCTGATGCTCTCGATCAGTCTGAGCGAGTCCCTCGGGGCCAGGCTCAGCCGTGCCGTACGGTCGAAGAACGAGCTGTACGTGGCGCTTTCAGCCTCGTTCTCGATCCATACGGTAGCCGCGATGGTGTCGACGTGAACCACATCCACCGCCCCCGCTTCGGCGAAGGAGACGATGGTGAAGGCCCCAGCCATGCAGGCATGACCGCCCGCCCGGAACGGCAGCACCTGGATGCGCACATTGGGCAGTTGGGCCTGCTTCAGGATGTGCTGCAGCTGGGGTCGCATCACCTCCGGCCCGCCCACCTGCTGCCGGAGCGCCGCCTCTCCGATCACGGCGTACACATGAAGCGGTTCGCTTCCCTCCAGGCGGGCCTGCCTCTTGACTCGCACGTCGACGACCCCCTCAATCTCATCGGGGTCGGTCCACCCTCCCTCGCTGACCGCGAGGGCCCTCGCGTACTCAGGTGTCTGCAGCAGTCCAGGAACGAATGCCTGTTGCCAGGTCCGTACGCCGACGGCAACGTCTTCCATGGCGATGTACTCGGCCATCGAGCCCGCTTGCGGCGAGTGATGCCACCACCCCTTCGCCTTCCGTCGCTCCCGGTCCAGCTTGGCCAACTCCAGTAGCCGGGCAACGGACTTCGGGTCCTCGACCCCGTAGAACTCGCACAGCACCCGGATGTCCGGATCCCGCATGGGGACCCAACCTCGCTCCATCTTCACGATCTTCGTGCCGGTCGCATTGATGGACTCGGCGGCCTGCTGCTGCGTTCTCCCTGCGGCATCACGCAGACGCAGCAGGTCGCCACCAAGCCTGCGGGCCAGCACAGTTGACGCTCGATTGCCTGCGGACTGAGTCGATCGGTTCACGGTCACAGTGTGTCCCCCCAACGTCACCAGGTCGATGCCATTCACACTTTGGGGAATATATTCCCCGATTGGATTGCCTCCAGAGTCACGGCTCGCTACTTTCAGTACTCAACCGCTAACGCAGCGGCCCCAGTTGGCGGAAGAGCACCACCCATGCCCGCCCCGGCAAGGGACCCGGCAGAGCCACCGCCACCCCGACCGCACAAGGAGGTGCGCGTCACATGGCCGAACCAGAAGAAGCGCCCCCACCTCTCCACGAGGACACCCTCAACTACACCCCCACCCCCCGCAGCATCCCCCTCGCCCGCCACAGAACCGCCCGCCTCCTCACCGAATGGGGCCACCCCACCCTCGCGGGAGACGCCGCCCTCATCACCTCCGAGCTGATGACCAACGCCCTCCTCCACGGCAGCCACCGCGACCGCCTGATCCACGTACGGATCGCCCTCACCTCCACCACGCTCCACATCGAGGTCAGCGACCCACGGGGCGAGCGGCTGCCGAGCCCCCGCCCGGCAGAGGAGACGGACCAGTTCGGACGGGGCCTCCACCTGGTCGGGGCGCTGGTCGACGACTGGGGCGTGCGACCTCGCGAGGGCGTCGGAAAGACCGTCTACGCAACGTGGGCACTCGACGCAGCCGGACGCCCCTGCCCGGTCCTCACCAAGAAGGGGCACCAGTGACCAAGGCATACATGGACGGGGACTCGGACGGGGGCAGGGACGCTCCCCTCACCCCCCAGCCCGAACTCACACTCCCGGCCCTGCGGCAGGCCGTGGCCACCGTCGCCCCGTCCCGACTGCCCGAGTTCCACGAGGACCTCCAGCGCGCGTTCGTGCGGGCAGCCGACGAGGACGGCGTCGTACCGATCCGGATGTTCCACCGGCGGTGGGAGGTCGTCGTCGAGATCGAGCGGCACCCCGAGACCGCGCGTCGACCGCACGCCGCCGAGGCGGCCCTGAACAGTTCAGATCCGGCGGAACGGGACCGGGCGGTCCAAGAGGCTGGAGACATCGTGCGCGCCGCGCACCGCGAGGTGGCCGGTGGCTGACTGGCACCGCATGAGCGCAACACAATTCGAAGAGCTCGCCCGGCACGCGTCCCGCACCTCCGAAGGTGCACGGCTGGAGTTCATCCACGGACGCCTCGGCGAGAAGGCCGGGGTCGACGGGAATCGCGGAGCCGTCATCGCGTGGCTGACCCGCCTCTTCCTGCGGAGCCGTCCAGAGCTGTGGCTCGACCCCCTGCAGGGGTTGCTCGTCGAGAGCAACAAGGAAGGCCGCGCCCGCCGCGACCGCGTCGACAAGCCCCGCGCCTACGCCTCGACCGGCATCCCGGTCTATCTGCTCGTCGACCGCGAGACCTGCGAGATCAAGGTGCACAGCCAGCCCGACGGCGGCCGCTACGAGCAGGTGATGACTCTCCCCTTCGGCAAGGACGTCACGCTGCCCGACCCCGTCGGCATCACCCTCGACACCGAGCCGCTGAAGAACTGGGTGCGCTGAGCGAGAGACATCAAGCGCGCATACGTGGAGGGGGCGCCCGGAACAATCCGGGCGCCCCCTCCACGTATGAACGAGAAGAACTACTTCGCCAGGTTCGGCGGCGGCGCTATCGGCGCCGTGGCAAGCGACTGCGGCGACGTCGTCGACGCGTACGCGGACGGCGCCGCGACCCCCGCCGTCGGGTCCGGAGCCGCCGACTCCTCCACCGCGACCGGCACCCCGCCGACAATCCGGATGCCCGCCTCGTCGAACGCCCGCTTGATCCGCCAGCGCAGCTCCCGCTCGACGCCCAGCGACTTGCCCGGCATCGTCTTCGCGGAGACACGGACGACCATCGAGTCGAGCAGCACGCTGTCCAGGCCCAGGATCTCCACCGGGCCCCACAGCCGCTCGTTCCAGGGCTCTTCCTTGGCCATCGTCTCGCCGACCGCGACCAGCGTCGCCTGCACCTTCTCCAGGTCCTCGTCCGAGCGGACCGTCACGTCCACGCCCGCCGTGGACCAGCCCTGCGAGAGGTTTCCGATGCGCTTGACCTCGCCGTTGCGGACGTACCAGATCTCGCCGTTGTCGCCGCGCAGCTTGGTGACCCGGAGGCCGACCTCGATGACCTCGCCCGAGGCCACCCCCGCGTCGATGGAGTCGCCGACCCCGTACTGATCCTCGATGATCATGAAGACGCCCGAGAGGAAGTCCGTCACCAGGTTGCGGGCGCCGAAGCCGATCGCCACGCCCGCCACACCCGCCGAAGCGAGCAGCGGGGCGAGGTTGATCTTGAAGGTGCCGAGGATCATCAGGGCCGCCGTGCCCAGGATCAGGAACGACGCGACCGAGCGCAGCACCGAGCCGATCGCCTGCGAGCGCTGGCGGCGGCGCTCGACGTTGACCAGGAGGCCGCCGAGCGCGGTCCCGTCGACCGCCTGCGCCGTGCGGTTCATGCGGTCTATGAGCTTGGTGATCGCGCGGCGGACCAGGACGCGCAGGGTCATCGCGACCACGACGATCAGGAGGATCTGGAGACCGATGGCCAGCCAGGTCGACCAGTTCTGCTCCACCCAGCTCGCCGCGTTCGTCGCGCTCTCCTGCGCGTCCTCGAGCGTGACGGGCTTCTTGGTTCCGGTCGGGTCCGGGTCCGGTCGTGTGGCCGACAGAACGGCCGGTACGGCGGACAAGATCACGGCAGGTACCTCCAGGCATCGCGTCCTGCCCGGCGAAGGGGACAGCGGGACAGACAAGGGAGCAAGACGTCTGGACTGCGAGCCGGGCAGACCCACCACACTAACGGGGCATTGTGTGTGGATCGTTGTGATGTTCGAGGGAGAGACGGTGCTCACGTAGTGACGCCGGGCACGGGACACGGCGCTCACCCCCGCGCGCCCGCAGACACCCCCGGACACCCCCGCACGCGCTCCCCCCGCTCCCCCTCGCCCCACCCGGCCCAGCAGCCCATGTGGTCGAAAACACTCCAAGGCCGTTACCGGGACATGGTGGCGCTACGACCAGGCATGAGGGGAAACTGGCTACAGATCGTCCCGGCGCGAGCCACGCGCCGCCGGCGTACAAGGAGGCATCCGTGCCGCATGTCCTGGTCCTCAACGCGTCGTACGAGCCGCTCGGCGTCGTACCGCTCCGCCGCGCGCTCGTTCTCGTCCTGGAGAACAAGGCTCTCTGTCTGGAAGAGTCCGGCGCCTTCATGCACAGTGCCACCCGCACCGTCCCCGCACCCAGCGTGGTCCGCCTCAAGCGGTTCGTCCGGGTCCCTTACCGGGGGCCCGTTCCTCTGACCCGGCGTGCACTGTTCGCCCGTGACGGCGGCCGGTGCATGTACTGCGGTGGCGTCGCAACCAGCGTCGACCACGTCATCCCGAGGAGCCGCGGCGGCCAGCACGTCTGGGACAACGTGGTGGCTTCGTGCCGCCGCTGCAATCACGTCAAGGCCGACCGTCATCTCGTCGAGATCGGGTGGCGGCTGCGGCACAAGCCCGCCCCGCCCTCGGGGCTCGCCTGGCGCATCATCGGGACCGGACATAGGGACCCGCGCTGGCTGCCGTACTTGCAGCCATTCGGCGCGGACGACGCCTTGGCCCGGATCGACGGCATTTCTGCCTGACGTCCGGGCTTTTTGTACGCCGCTCCGGCGGTACGCCACTTCGGTGGTACGCCGCTCCGGCGGTACGCCACCTCGGTGGTACGCCGCTCCGGCCGCGTCGCGTCCGCTGCGTCCTCACGAGCGCCCTCGCAGGTAACGACTTGGTTGCCTCGGGGGCGCTCGCTATTGACGCCCCATTCACGGCGGACTTACGTTCAACCCACCCAATAGGAAACCTTCCTAACAGTGCTGGCAGGCGAGGGTGGAGGAGCAGCTCATGGGTGGTTCGACCCCTGGATCGAGCCCAGGTTCGACGCCGGGAACACCTCGCGTCCTGCGCGCCATGAACGACCGCGCAGCCCTGGACCTCCTCCTCACCCACGGCCCCCTCTCCCGCACCCGCATCGGCAACCTCACCGGGCTCTCCAAGCCGACCGCCTCCCAGCTGCTCGCCCGCCTCGAAGCGGCCGGGCTCGTGCGCGCGACCGGGACGAGCGAGGGGCGGCCGGGGCCCAACGCCCAGCTGTACGCGGTCAACCCGGGTGCCGCGTACGCCGCCGGGCTCGATGTGAACCCGGACCGCATCCTCGCCGCCGTCGCCGACATCACCGGCCGGACGGTCGGCCGGTTCGAGCTGCCCACGCCGGGCCGCCGCGCCGACCCCGTCGTACGCCAGGTGACCGACGCCCTGGACGGGGCGGTGAAGGCCGCCGGGCTCGCCCGGTCCGACATCCACCGCCTCGTGATCGGGACGCCCGGCGCCTTCGACCCGAACACCGGCCGCCTGCGGTACGCGAGCCACCTGCCCGGCTGGCACTTCGCCACGCTCCTGGACGAGCTGGCCGCCGCCCTGCCGATGCCCGTCGAGTACGAGAACGACGTCAATCTGGCCGCCATCGCCGAGCAGCGGCTCGGCGCCGCCCGCGGCCACGAGGACTTCGTGCTGCTGTGGAACCAGGAGGGGCTCGGTGCCGCCCTGGTGATCGGCGGCCGGCTGCACCGCGGCTGGACCGGGGGCGCGGGCGAGATCGGCTTCCTGCCGGTGCCGGGGGCGCCCCTCGTGCGGCAGGTCACCAAGGCGAACAGCGGTGGCTATCAGGAGCTCGCGGGCGCCCAGGCGCTGCCGCGGCTCGCCCGTGAGCTGGGCATCGCGCCGATCCCGCAGGGCACGCACGCGGAGGCGGCCAGCGCGCTCCTCGCCGAGGCCGCCGCCGCGCTCGTCGACGACCCCGGGTACGAGGGGCCTCACCGGCGGCTCCTGGAGACCTACGCGACCGCGCTCGCCACCGGTCTCGCCTCGCTCATCGCCGTCTTCGATCCCGAACTCGTCGTGCTCAGCGGCTCGTTGCAGACCGCGGGCGGCGAGCCGCTGCGTGAGCTGGTCGCCGCCGAGCTGGAGGAGCTGGCCGCCTCCCGGCCCCGCCTCGTCGTGGGCGACGTCGCCGAACACCCCGTGCTGCGTGGCGCGTTGGAGAGCGCCCTGGCCGCCACCCGCGACGAGGTCTTCGACACCTCCCGCTAGCCCCTCGGCTCCCCTTCCGAGAGATCTCCGCACCCCTCGTCCCGTCCCACCCCGCCACAGGGAGACCTTGTCATGCCCGCAACTAATCGACGTATGGCCGTGGCCCTCGCGGCCGCCGCCTCCATAGCCCTGCTCGCGACCGCCTGCACCGGCCAGTCCGAGTCGGGCGCCAATGACGACGCCTCCAAGGAGACGACGCTCAACTTCTGGCACGCCTGGTCCGCGCCCTCGGAGCTGAAGGCCGTGAAGAAGCTGGTGGCCGGGTTCGAGGAGGCGCACCCCAACATCCATGTGAACGTCACCGGCGGCATGACCGACGACAAGATCAACCAGGCGCTGCGGGCGGGCGGCAGCAAGTCGCCCGACGTCATCTCCTCGTTCACGACGAACAACGTCGGGAAGTTCTGTTCGTCGGGCGCGCTCGTCGATCTGAACCCCTTCTTCAAGAAGTCCTCCATCGACCCGGAGAAGACCTTCCCGAGGGCCATGAACGAGTACACGCAGTTCGAGGGCAACCGCTGCACCGCCCCGCTCCTCGGCGACGCGTACGGCCTCTACTACAACAAGGACGCCTTCAAGAAGGCCGGGATCAAGAGCCCGCCGAAGACGTGGACCGAGTTCGAGGCCGACGCCAAGAAGCTGACGAAGGAGAAGGGCGACTCCTACGAGCAGTTGGGCTTCATGCCGAACTACCACGGCTGGGAGTCCACGACCGAGCACTACTTCGGGCAGTTCTCGCCCACGTACTTCGACAAGAGCGGCAAGTCGAACCTCGCGAAGGACCCCGCCTTCAAGGACGGCTTCACGCTCCAGAAGCGGCTCGTGGACGGGCTCGGCGGCTTTACGAAGCTGGAGAAGTACCGCTCCAAGCTCGGTGACGAGTGGGGCCCCAAGCACCCCTTCCACACCGGCCAGGTCGCGATGCAGCTGGACGGCGAGTGGCGGCTCGGGATGGCCGAGGAGACCAAGCCCGGCTTCGAGATCGGCGTCGCGCCGCTGCCCGTACCGGACGAGCAGAAGGACGAGTACGGCAAGGGCTATCTCACCGGCACCATCGCGGGCATCGCCGCCACCAGCAAGAAGCAGAACGCCTCCTGGGAGCTGGTGAAGTACATGACCACCAACACGGACGCCGTGGTCGGCTTCGCCAACGACATCCACAACGTCCCCTCCACGCTCGCCGCCCTGAAGTCCCCGAAGCTCAAGTACGACCCGCGCTTCAAGACCTTCCTGGACATCGCCGCCGACCCGAAGTCGACCACCAGCCCGGCCTCCCTCAACGGCGGCACGTACCTCGTGACGATCCAGCAGTTCGGCTACGACTACGAGAGCGGCAAGACCAAGGACCTGGACGCCGGCCTCGCGAAGGCCGCCCGGCAGATCGACACGGACATCGAGCAGGCCAAGTAGGCGTCGGCGAACGGGACTTGGACTCGCCATGAGCAGTACGTACACGCTCCGTGCCAAGCGGCGCCGCTCCGCGCTGCGCACGCTCGCCTTCATGTCGCCGTGGCTGATCGGCTTCGCGGTCTTCTTCGCCTACCCGCTGATCTCCACCGTCTACTTCTCGTTCATGCACTACGACGGCTTCAAGCCGCCGACGTGGAGCGGGACGAAGAACTGGACCTACGTCTTCCAGCACTACCCGCTCTTCTGGCCCGCCCTGCGCAACACCCTGTGGCTGGTCGCGATCATGGTCAGCCTGCGGGTCCTGTTCGGGCTCGGCATCGGGCTGCTCATCACGAAGATCAAGACGGGTACGGGGGTCTTCCGCACCCTCTTCTACCTGCCCTACCTCGCGCCGCCCGTCGCCGCGACCATGGCCTTCGCCTTCCTGCTCAACCCCGGTACGGGGCCGGTCAATTCGATCCTCGACGCGGTCGGGCTGCCCAGCCCCGGCTGGTTCAACGACCCCACCTGGTCCAAGCCCGCCCTGACGATGCTGGCCCTGTGGGGCGTGGGCGACCTCATGGTCATCTTCATGGCCGCGCTGCTCGACGTGCCGAAGGAGCAGTACGAGGCGGCGGAGCTGGACGGGGCCTCGGCCTGGCAGCGGTTCCGCTTCGTGACGCTGCCGAACATCTCGCCCATCGTGATGTTCGCCGTGGTCACCGGCGTGATCCAGACGATGCAGTACTACACGCAGCCCCTCATCGCCGGGAAGGTCGCCTCGGGGGTGATCCAGGGCGCGGGCACCCAGTTCGAGCCCGGCTACCCCGACAAGTCGACCCTCACCCTGCCCCAGCTCGTCTACAACCTCGGCTTCCAGCGCTTCGACTACGGCTCGGCGTGCGTGGTCGCGCTGGTGCTCTTCGCCCTGTCCATGGTGTTCACCGCGTTCCTGATGCGGCGCCGGGGCGGCCTCATCCAGGCAGGTGACTGACCCGTCATGACCTCCGTACAGACCTCTCAAGTCCTTGAGAAGCCCGTCCCGTTGAAGGCGCCCTCGCCCGCCGAGCGCACCGCCCGCCGCAGGCTCCTCCTGGAGTGGATCGGCGTGCACGCCCTCGGCGTCGCGGCCGCCCTCTTCTTCGTGCTGCCCTTCGTCTTCGTCCTGCTGACCTCGCTGATGAGCGACAGCCAGGCGCTGAGCCGCGATCTGATCCCGGACACCTGGGAGTGGGGCAACTACAAGAAGGTCTTCGACACCCCGGGCTTTCTGACCTGGTGGAAGAACACCCTGATCTACGCGGGCCTCGGCACCGTCCTGACCGTCGCGTCGTCCATCCCGGTCGCCTACGCCCTCGCCAAGTTCCGCTTCCGCGGCCGCAATCTGTCGCTGATGCTGGTCATCTCGATGATGATGCTGCCGCCGCAGGTCGTCGTGATCCCGATGTACCTGTTCTGGGCGAAGCAGCTGGACCTGTCCGGGACGCTGTGGCCGCTGATCATCCCGATGGCGTTCGGCGACGCGTTCTCCATCTTCCTGCTGCGGCAGTTCCTGATGACCATCCCGAACGAGTACGTGGACGCGGCGAAGGTCGACGGCTGCGGCGAGTTCAAGACCCTGGTGCGGGTCGTCCTGCCGATGGCGAAGCCGGGCATCGCGGCCGTCGCCCTGTTCCAGTTCTTCTACGCCTGGAACGACTACTTCGGACCGCAGATCTACGCGTCCGAGAACCCCGGTGCCTGGACGCTGAGTTACGGCCTGGAGTCCTTCAAGGGCGCGCACCACACCGACTGGAACCTGACCATGGCCGCGACCGTACTGGTCATGGCCCCCGTGATCCTCGTGTTCTTCTTCGCCCAGAAGGCGTTCGTCGAGGGTGTCACGCTGACCGGAGTGAAGGGCTGAGTGAGAGCTGACATGAAGCTGGCTGTAGTGGGCGGGGGGTCCACGTACACCCCCGAACTCATCGATGGTTTCGCCCGGTTGCGGGACACCCTGCCCGTCGAGGAACTCGTCCTGATCGACCCGGCGGCCGACCGCCTGGAGCTCGTCGGCGGCCTCGCCCGGCGCATCTTCGCCAAGCAGGGCCACCCGGCCCGCGTCGTCACCACGTCGGACGTGGACGGGGGCGTGGAGGGCGCCGACGCGGTGCTCCTCCAGCTCCGGGTGGGCGGCCAGGCGGCCCGCAACGAGGACGAGACGTGGCCGCTGGAGTGCGGCTGCGTCGGCCAGGAGACGACCGGCGCGGGCGGCCTCGCCAAGGCGCTGCGCACCGTCCCGGTGGTCCTGGACATCGCCGAGCGGGTGCGCCGCACCAACCCGGACGCCTGGATCATCGACTTCACCAACCCGGTCGGCATCGTGACCCGCGCCCTGCTCCAGGCCGGGCACAAGACGGTCGGCCTGTGCAACGTGGCGATCGGCTTCCAGCGGCGGTTCGCGCAGCTCCTCGGGGTCACCCCGGGCGACATCCACCTGGACCACGTGGGCCTCAACCACCTCACCTGGGAGACGGGGGTGCGCCTCGGCGGGCCCGAGGGCGAGAACGTCCTGCCCAAGCTGCTCGCCGAGCACGGTGACGAGATCGCGTCCAGCCTGAGCCTGCCGCGCTCGGTCCTGGACCGCCTGGGCGTCGTCCCCTCGTACTACCTGCGCTACTTCTACGCCCACGACGAGGTCGTGCGGGAGCTGCGCACCAAGCCGTCGCGGGCCGCCGAAGTCGCCGCGATGGAACGCGAGTTGCTCGACATGTACGGGGACCCGGCGCTCGACGAGAAGCCGGAGCTGCTCGCCAAGCGCGGCGGCGCCTTCTACTCGGAGGCGGCGGTGGACCTCGCGGCGTCGCTGCTCGGCGGGGGAGGCAGCCCGTACCAGGTGGTGAACACGTACAACAACGGCACGCTGCCGTTCCTGCCGGACGACGCCGTCATCGAGGTGCAGGCGGCCGTGGACGCGAACGGCGCCCGGCCGCTGCCGGTGCCCGCACTCGACCCGCTGTACGCGGGGTTGGTCTCCCATGTCACCGCGTACGAGGACCTGGCCCTGGAGGCCGCGACGCGCGGCGGCCGCGACCGGGTCTTCAAGGCCCTGCTGGCCCACCCGCTGGTGGGCCAGCACGAGGACGCCGACGGGCTCACCGACCGGCTGATCGCGCACAACCGGGAGCACCTCGCGTGGGCATGACGGCAGCGCCCGCCGCGGTCCTCGGGACCGGCTCGGTCCTCGCGATCGACGCGGGCAACAGCAAGACCGACGTCGCACTCGTCGCCGCCGACGGCCAGGTGGTCGCGGCGGCGCGCGGCGGCGGGTTCCAGCCGCCGCTGGTGGGGGTCGGGGCGGCCGTGGACGTACTGGCCGAGGCGGTGGACCGGGTGTTCGCGGAGGCGGGTCTGATCCCGGGCACCCGGATCGGCCATGTCTCGGCGTGCCTCGCCAACGCCGATCTGCCCGTGGAGGAGGAGCAGTTGGCGGCCGCGCTGCGGGCCCGCGGCTGGGGCGAGAGCGTCACCGTCCACAACGACACCTTCGCGATCCTGCGCGCGGGCGTCGAGGAGCCGCGCGGCGTGGCCGTGGTGTGCGGCGCGGGCATCAACTGCGTGGGCCTGCGGCCGGACGGGCGGACCGCGCGGTTCCCCGCGATCGGCCGCATCTCCGGGGACTGGGGCGGCGGTTGGGGCCTGGCCGAGGAGGCGCTGTGGCACGCGGCCCGCGCCGAGGACGGCCGCGGCGGCCCCACGGAGCTGGCCCGCGCCCTGCCCGCGCACTTCGGCCTCGACTCCATGTACGCGCTGATCGAGGCGCTGCACCTGGAGCGCATCGACGCGGTGCGGCGCCATGAACTCACCCCGGTCCTGTTCGCGACGGCGGCGGCCGGCGACCCCGTGGCGAGCTCCCTCGTGGACCGGCTCGCGGACGAGGTGGTGGCCCTGTCGACGGTCGCCCTCACCCGCCTCGACCTGCTCGGCGAGGAGACGCCGGTGCTGCTCGGCGGCAGCATCATGGCCGCGCGCCATCCACAACTCGACAACCGCATACGGGCGTTGCTCGCCGACCGGGCCCCGAAGGCGGTGCCCCGGATCGTCACGGCCCCTCCCGTTCTGGGCGCGGCGCTGCTCGGCCTTGACCGGGTGGGGGCCGCGCGTGAGGTGCACGCGCGCGTGCGGGCGCATTACGAGCGACCGGCACCCTGAGGAGACGCGGCGGGCGCCGAAGGGAACCGAACAGATCCGAAACTCGTGTTCATGGGCAGGGGGATGCGCGGGGACGTCCTTCGCCGCGCGCCGTGATCCCGTGCGTGATCCGAACAAGATCCAGTCAATGCCTGTGCGGATGTCAGTCCCTGCGGCAATACTTGCGGCCGTGCACCTCTTCCCGCGCCGGGCGGAGGTGAACGTCCAGTGACCAAGGGGGAGGTCGGGGTCAGGTGACACACCCGCCGAACGGCAGCGCGGCACCGCCGGGAGCGCCAGGGGCGCCGGGCGCGCCGGGACAGGCACCCGCGCGGTCCGCGCCCACGATGCCCGCGGTCCCGCCGCAGGCCGCGGCGTCCACCGCGGCCCCCGCCGCCGAGCCCCCCTCTCCCCCGCGCCGCACGGCCTGGGCGGAGGGCACGGACCGGCTGCGCGCGGCGGCGACGACGGAGCCGGGCAGGCTGCGCATCATCGGCGCCGTCCTGGCCCTCCTCGTCGTCGCGTTCGGCGCCGTCACCACCTGGCAGATGTCCGACCGCTCGGCCGCCGCCGACGACGTGCTGCACCGCAGCCAGCCCCTGAGCGCCGACGCCGCCGCCATCTACCGTTCCCTCGCGGACGCCAACACCGCGGCCTCCAGCGGCTTCCTGGCCGGCGGCCAGGAGCCCGCGAGCGTCCGCCAGCGCTACGAGCGGGACATCAGGACGGCGTCCGAGAAGCTCGCCACGGCGGCGTCGAGCGCGGGCCCGGACTCCTCGTCGGCCGCCGCCGTCGCCGAGCTCAACAAGCTCCTGCCGCAGTACACCGGCCTGATCGAGCGCGCCCGCGCGGGCAACCGCCAGGGACTGCCCCTCGGCGGCGCCTACTTGCGGTACGCGAACGACAAGATGCAGGAGCAGATGCTCCCCGCCGCCGAGAAGCTCTACCAGGCGGAGAACGACCGGCTCGGCTCGGACTACGGCGACGCGAAGCCCTACCCCTGGGCCGCGATCGGCCTCGGCGTCGTCGCGATCGCCGGCCTCGTCTGGGCCCAGCGCCGCAACTACCGCCGCACGAACCGGGTGTTCAACCACGGACTGCTCGCCGCGACGGCAGCGTCCGGGGTGGTCCTGCTCTGGCTCGTCGCGGGCCACAGCATCGCCCGCGCGGATCTCACGGACTCGTACGACCACGGCGTGAAGTCGTTGAACGTCCTCCAGGACGCCCGCATCAACTCCCTGAAGGCCCGCGGCAACGAGAACCTGACACTGGTCAGCCGCGGCGCCGAGACGGTCAAGGTGGGCGAGGACGTCAAGGACAAGTTCGACGTCGCCTTCAAGGCCCAGATGAAGGCGCTCGGCGACACCGACAGCGGCCTGCTGGGCAACGCGGCCGACCTCGCCGACGACAAGGACGGCAAGCAGCCGGTGGCCAAGGCCGTGGCGGGCGTCACGGAGTGGAAGAAGCGCCACCAGGCGGCCCGCGTCGCCGACGACGGCGGCGACTACCAACAGGCTCTCGACCGGGTCATCGGCAGCAAGAAGGACGTCCCGACCGGCGAGTGCTTCGACAACGTGGACGCGGCGCTGGAGAGCGCACTCACCCACGAGCAGGCCGAGTTCAAGCAGGCCGCCTCGGACGGCAGGGGGGCCATGACCGGGCTCCCCGTCGGCGCCGCCGTGCTGGCCGTGCTCGCCGCGGCGGGCGCCGTGCTCGGCATCGGGCGCAGGCTTTCGGAGTACCGATGAGAGGGGGCGCGCGGACGATGCGTACGCGAGGGGGCAAGACGTCGAGGCTGCGCGGCTGGGGCGGCGTCGCCACCATGGGCGCGGCCTGCGCGCTGACGGCCACGCTGGTGGTGGCCCTGCCTCGGGGGGCGGACGGCGGCTCCGAGGGCGCGCCCAACGGGGCACAGCGCGTCTCGGAGGCGGCGCAGGCGCGTGTGCCGGGCGCTCCGCGGGCGGCCGCCAAGGACTGCGTCGACCAGAGCCCCCGGGCGTCGACCGACGACGGTCCGACGATCGATGAGATCAAGAACCGCAAGGTCAAGAAGCTCATCGTGGGCGTCGACCAGAACAGCCTCGGCTGGGGCTACCGCGACCCGAACAAGCCCGGGGGCGAACTGGAGGGCTTCGACATCGACTTGGCGCACGCGATCGCCAAGGAGATCCTCGGCGACCCCAATGCCGTGCTGTTCCGCGCCATCCCCACCAACCAGCGCATCCCGGCCCTCAAGAACAAGCAGGTCGACATGGTCGTGCGGACCATGACCATCAACTGCGAGCGCCTGGACGACGTCGCCTTCTCCACGGGCTACTTCGAAACGGGCCAGCAGGTCCTCGCCCCCAAGAACTCCACGGTCACGGGCTACAACCACACGCTCAAGGGCAAGAAGGTCTGTTCGGCCGAGGGCTCCACCGCCCTCAAGGCGCTTCAGGAGGAGTCCCATGGCGCCGATATCAGCACCACGGTGCCGAACCAACTCGACTGCCTGGTAAGGCTTCAGCTCGGCGAGGTGGACGCCGTGGTGACCGACGGCGCGCTCGGCGCGAGCCAGGCCGCGCAGGACCCGACGGTCGAGCTCAAGGGCACCCCGTTCACCACGGAGTTCTACGGAGTGGCGATGAACAAGGACGCGACCGACCTGGTCAAGCGGGTCAACGCCGTCCTGGAGGACTACCGCAAGGACGACAACGGCTGGAAGAAGTCGTACAACGACTGGCTCAAGGACAACCTGGGCGGCAAGACGGCGAGCCCGCCCGCCGCGCAGTACGGCTCCGACTGACGTACGGGGTACGGCAGTCAGGGACCCACAGACAGAGAGGTGATCGATGAGCGTCGCGGGACCCCCCGGTCCTGTGATGGACCGGGACGAGGTGGACCGTGCGCTGGCACGGCTCGACGCCGAGCACGAGGCGATCGAGACGTCGCTCCTCGCCCTGCAGGACCACGCGGGCCGCCGACTCCTCGAAGGCGCCCGGCTCACCGGCACCACCCAGGACAGATGGGACGCCACGGAACGCTCCATCACCCAGCTCTGGGCGTACTTCGACGCGTACGCGGACGCCCTGCGCACCGCCCGCGACCTGCGCGCACGCCGCCGCTGGCCGAGCCGGGACGACCTGGTGGAGCTGACCGACCTGCTGCGCGGCGAGAGCGTCACCGTCCCCGGCACCGCGAACGCCCCCGCGTCCCCCTCGATCACCGGCCCCGCCAAGCTCACCGAGCGCTTCACCCTCGCCGAACTCGTCGACCGGATGAACGAGTTGTACGCCCACTCCCTGGACGTCGTCGTCGCCGCGGACGCCGTCTGGTCGGCGCTGCCCGCCCGCATCGACCTGCTCGCCGCCGAGCTGGCCCGCACCCGCCAGCTCGCGCACTCCGTCGGCGTACGGCCCGGGGAGCACCCTTCGGGGGACGACCTGGAGCGCATCACGGCGGCGCTCACCACGCTGCGCGAGCAGGTGGTGTCCGATCCGCTGGCCTACTGGCAGCCCGCGCAGGGGAGTTCGGCGCCCGGCGGCGGCAGGCCGAGCACGGACGCGTACGACCGTCAGGCCCGCGCCCTGGAGGAGGTGCGCCGCGAGATCGACGCGGTGCTCACGGTCCGCCAGGACGCGGAGGCCCGCCTCGGCCGCCTCCGCGACGTGCTGTCCCGCGCGGACCGCACGCTCGCCGAGGCCCGCTCCGCGCGCGGGGAGGTCCTCGCGAAGATCGCCGCCTCCGAAGTGCCCGCCGTCAGCGGCCCGCCGACCGCGCTCCAGGAGCAGCTGGCCCTGGCCGCCGACTACCGCAGGCACGCCCAGTGGCACCGCCTCTCGCCCCTCCTGGAGTCCCTGGAGCAGAAGGCGGAGGACGAACTGCTGCGCGCACGCGAGTCGTTGACGGCGGTCACGGCCCCGCTCGCGGTCCGCGCCGAGCTGCGCGGCCGCCTCGACGCGTACAAGGCGAAGGTCGCGCGGCACGGCCTAGCCGAGGACTCGCTCCTGATCGAGCGGTACGACGCGGCGCGCCGCATGTTGTGGAGCGCGCCCTGCGACCTGCGTGTGGCCGAGGAGGCCGTGCTGCGCTATCAGCGGGCGGCCGCCGAGGCGTTGGCGCCCAGGGTCCCGCAGCAGGGCGGGCCCACCGACCGGAGGGGGGAATCATGAGCCAGCAGAAGAGTTGCCAGCGGCCCGGGTGCACCGGTTCGTACGAGGACGTGGGCGGCGGCGAGCTGTACTGCGACACCTGCGGCCTCGCCCCGGTCGTCTCGCCCAGCGGCATGGTGAGCTCGCCCCCGACGGGCATCACGGCCGGCGGCAAGGACTCCGGCAGCAGCTCAGGGAGCAGCAGTTCGCGCTCCTCCCGGTCGGCGCGCTCGCAGTCCTCGCGCCGCTCCGTCTCGGGCCGCCTGTCCCGCTCGCTCTCGCTGTCGGGGCGCACGTCGTCGCGGTCGGTGTCCGTGCGCAGCTCGGGCACCGCGGCCTCGTCGGGCCGCAGCAGGCTGGGCGTCGGCCTGGTCTCGGTGCCGCAGGTGCCGCGTCCGGACCCGGCGCAGGCGGTGCAGGAGAACCCGGAGGTGCCCGAGCGGAAGCGCTTCTGCTCGCGCTCGGACTGCGGCGCCCCGGTGGGCCGCGCGCGCGGTGAGCGGCCGGGCCGCACCGAGGGGTTCTGCACCAAGTGCGGCCACCCGTACTCGTTCGTGCCCAAGCTGAACCCGGGCAACATCGTCCACGGCCAGTACGAGGTCGTGGGCTGTCTCGCGCACGGCGGCCTCGGCTGGGTCTACCTCGCCATCGACCGCGCGGTGTCCGACCGCTGGGTGGTCCTCAAGGGCCTCCTCGACACGGGCGACCAGGACGCGATGGCGGCCGCGATCTCCGAGCGCCGCTTCCTCGCCGAGATCGAGCACAGCAACATCGTGCGGATCTACAACTTCGTGGAGCACCTGGACCAGCGCACGGGCTCCATGGACGGCTACATCGTCATGGAGTACGTCGGCGGCAAGTCCCTCAAGGAGATCGCCAACGGCCGCCGCACGGAGGCCGGCAAGCGCGATCCGCTGCCGGTCGAGCAGGCGTGCGCGTACGGCATCGAGGCCCTGGAGGCCCTCGGCCACCTGCACAGCCGCAACCTCCTGTACTGCGACTTCAAGGTCGACAACGCGATACAGACCGAGGACCAGCTCAAGCTCATCGACATGGGCGCCGTCCGCCGCATGGACGACGACGAGTCGGCGATCTACGGCACGGTGGGCTACCAGGCCCCGGAGGTCGCGGAGGTCGGCCCGTCCGTCGCCTCCGACCTCTACACGGTGGCGCGCACCCTCGCCGTCCTGACCTTCGACTTCCAGGGCTATACGAACGTCTTCGTGGACTCCCTGCCCGACCCCGACAACATCGAGGTCTTCCAGAAGTACGAGTCCTTCTACCGCCTCCTGGTCCGCGCCACCGACCCGGACCCGGCCCGCCGCTTCGCCTCCGCCCAGGAGATGGCCGAGCAGCTCACCGGCGTCCTGCGCGAGGTCGTGGCCCTCCAGACGGGCCGCCCCCGCCCCTCCCTGTCCACGCTCTTCGGCCCCGAACTGAAGGTCACGGACACGGAGTTGTTCGCGGAGCTGGCGGGCGAGGTGTCCCGGCTCGGCGCCCGGACGCCGGACGCCGCCGCTGTGGCCCTCGTCGGCGGCGGCGCCAGCCTCGTACGGCCGCTGGACGC
The DNA here is from genome assembly GCF_050510915.1 of Streptomyces odontotermitis. NCBI lineage: Bacteria > Bacillati > Actinomycetota > Actinomycetes > Kitasatosporales > Streptomycetaceae > Streptomyces > Streptomyces odontotermitis. The sequence continues at coordinate 1,188,405 of NZ_JBNJLS010000001.1, forward strand.
CCCCGCGACCGCGCTGGCCCTGCCCGTCCCCCGCGTCGACCCGAACGACCCGAACGCGGGCTTCCTCGCCGGTCTCATCGCCTCCGCGCCCAGCGAGCTGATCAGCGCCCTGGGCGCGGCGCCCACGCAGTCCATGGAGCTCCAGCTGCGCGGCCTGCGGGCCCGCCTCGCGATGGGCGAACTGGAGCCCGCGGCACGGGCGCTTGCGGACCTGGAGCTGCAGCACCCGGACGACTGGCGGGTGGTCTGGTACCGGGGCGTCGCCGCCCTCGCGACCGGCGACCACGAGAACGCGGCGCTGTCGTTCGACGCCGTCTACGACGCGTTCCCCGGCGAGCCCGCCCCCAAGCTGGCCCTCGGCGTCTGCGCGGAGGTCCTCGGCCAGCTGGACAACGCCGCCGAGTACTACCGCCTCGTGTGGACCACCGACCCCAGCTATGTCAGCGCCGCGTTCGGCCTGGCCCGGGTGCAGCTCGCCGCCGACGACCGGCGCGCGGCCGTGCGCACCCTGGAGTCCGTGCCGGAGGCGTCGATCCACTACACGGCGGCCCGGGTCGCGGCCGTACGGGCCCGGCTGCGGCAGCGCTCGGCGCCGGAGTCCGCCCCGGCGGCGGTGCACCTCCTCCTGGACGACCTGACGGCGGCGGCCGGGCAGGTCGAGGCCCTCGCGGGCTTCGGTCTGGACGCGGTCCGCAGGGAGCGCCTGTCGACCGAGGTCCTCGGCACCGCACTCGACTGGGTACTCTCCGGTAAGCACTCTGGCCACGCCTCGGCTCCGCCGTCCCCCACCGCGCGGACGGTGCTGCTCGGCAGCGACCTGGACGAGCGTGGCCTGCGATTCGGCCTGGAGCGTTCGTACCGGACGCTGGCCCGGCTCGCTCAGGGTGGCGACGAGAGGATCCAACTGGTGGAGCGGGCAAACCGTTTCCGCCCCCGGACGTGGGTGTGAGTGATGGCGCAGATGCACCAACTGTCGGCCTGCCCCAGCTGCGAGGAGCCGCTGGAGTCCGGCGACCTGTTCTGTGGCGCCTGCGGGTACGACCTGTCGGCGGTCCCGGAGCCGCCGGACGACCGCCCCACCATCGCCATCAACGGCGCGCCACGGGCGGACGCCCCCGACTCCGCGTGGCCCATCGCACCTGACGTGGACAGCTCCGACATGCCCGTCCCGACGCACCTGCCGACGGACCTGCCGGGCACCGACTCGGGCGGCCTCGAACTGTCGGCGGAGGCTTCAGCCGCACCGGAGCCGGCGTCGGAGCCGGCATCGCAGTCGGCAGCGGGACCGGTACCGGAGTCGGCAGCAGGACCGGTACGGGAACCGGGCGAGGTCCGGTCCGACGAGCCGGACGAGTACCCGCTGCCCGCACCCACGCCCGCGCCCGAAGCCGAGGGCCCCGCCGACCCCCGTACCGCCGCGCCCGACGCCACACCCCCCACGGGCACCAAGCTCTGCGTCGCCTGCCGCTCCGGCCGCGTCGACCCGGACGGCTACTGCGAGAACTGCGGCCACGCCCAGCCCCGTGAGCGCGACCACATGGAGCAGGAGCTCGACCAGGTCGCCGCGGTGAGCGACCGCGGCCTGCGCCACCACCGGAACGAGGACGCGTTCGCGATCTCCTCGGCCGCGCTGCCGGGCGGCGCTCCGGCCGTCGTCGCGATCGTCTGCGACGGCGTCTCCTCGGCGACCCGCCCCGACGAGGCGTCCCTCGCCGCGTCCCGGGCCGCCAACGAGTCGCTCCAGGAGTCCCTGCCCCGCGGCATCCACCCGCAGCAGGCCATGCACGACGCGATCCTGGCGGCGTCGGACGCCGTCAACGCCCTTGCCCTGGAACCCGCTTCGGCCCGCGAGCACTCCCCGCACCAGAACGCCCCCGCGTGCACCCTCGTCGGCGGCGTCGTCGCGGGCGAGCTCCTGGTCGTCGGCTGGGTCGGCGACAGCCGCGCCTACTGGATCCCCGACGACCGCACCGGCCCCACCGTCCGGCTCACCGAGGACGACTCGTGGGCCGCGCAGATGGTGGCCGCCGGGCTGATGAACGAGGCGGAGGCGTACGCGGACGAGCGCGCCCACGCCATCACGGGCTGGCTCGGCGCGGACGCGTACGAACTGGAGCCGCACACCGCTTCCTTCAAACCGGACCGGCCGGGTGTAGTGGTCGTATGCACCGACGGACTGTGGAACTACGCGGAGGCGGCCGAGGAGATGGCGCAGGCCGTGCCCGCCGACGCCGCGGTCCGCCCGCTGCACAGCGCCCAGGTCCTGGTCGGCCACGCCCTGGACGGCGGGGGCCACGACAACGTAACAGTGGCGGTGCTCCCGTTCTCCGTGGCGCCACAAGGGGCAGGATCGGCCTAGCAGCACAGGGGGCAGCAGCACACGGCGGGACTCCGTCCACCAGGACAACAGGGTCCAAAGGGACAACAGGCCGCCGTGCACCCGTACTTGATCACCCACGTGCCGTGGGAGAAGCCTGAGGGGGGAGCAGCATCCATGGCCAATTTCAGCAAGTCCACCGTGCCCCAGTTCACGGTCGACGTGTACCAGAACGAGTTCCTGCCGGACGGCGGCCGCGACGTCAACGCGATCGCCACGGTCACCGCGACCGGCGGCGGCACCATCGGCACCGCGGTCTCCGCGCCGCACCTCTACTCGGCGGGCCAGGCCCCGGACGCCGCGGTCGCGATCATGGTCGACTGCTCCGGTTCGATGGACTACCCGCCGACGAAGATGCGGGGCGCCCGGGACGCCACGGCCGCCGCGATCGACGCCGTGCGCGACGGCGTGCGCTTCGCGGTGATCGGCGGCACCCACGTCGCCAAGGAGGTCTACCCCGGCGGCGGCCGGCTCGCGGTGGCCGACGCCCAGACCCGCGAGCAGGCCAAGCAGGCGCTGCGCAAGCTCAGCGCGGGCGGCGGCACGGCGATCGGCACCTGGCTGCGCCTGGCGGACCGCCTGCTCAACTCGGACGACGTCCCCGCGTCCTCGGTGCGCCACGGCATCCTGCTCACCGACGGCCGCAACGAACACGAGTCGCCCGAGGACCTCAAGGCCGCCCTGGACTCCTGCGCCGGACGCTTCACGTGTGACGCCCGGGGCGTCGGCACGGACTGGGAAGTGAAGGAAGTCACAGGCATCGCCTCGGCACTGCTCGGCACCGCCGACATCGTTGCCGATCCGGCCGGGCTCTCCGCCGACTTCACGCAGATGATGGAGGCGGCCATGGGCAAGGAGGTCGCCGACGTGGCGCTCCGGCTGTGGACGCCGATGGGCGTGGAGATCCAGTTCGTGAAGCAAGTGGCGCCCACCGTCGAGGAGTTGACCGACCGGCGCACCGAGGCGGGGCCGCGGGCCGGGGACTACCCCACCGGCTCCTGGGGCGACGAGTCCCGCGACTACCACATCTGCGTACGGGTGCCCGGGGCCGAGCTCGGCCAGGAGATGCTGGCGGCCCGGGTCTCGCTGGTGATCCCGCAGGGCGACGGCACCGTGCAGACGCTCTCCCAGGGCCTCGTACGGGCGGTGTGGACGGACGACATGGCGGCCTCCACCTCCATCAATCCGCAGGTCGCGCACTACACGGGCCAGGCGGAACTGGCACAAGTCATCCAGCAGGGTCTCGATGCCCGCAAATCGGGCGACATGGACGGCGCAACCGCCAAGCTGGGCCGGGCAGTTCAGCTCGCCAGTGCCTCGGGGAACGCGGATACCGCGAAACTGCTTTCGAAGGTGGTGGACGTCGTGGATGCCGCGGCAGGTACTGTTCGATTGAAGGCGAAGGTCGCCGAGGCCGACGAGATGACGCTCGAGACCCGGTCCACGAAGACCGTTCGCGTGAAGAAGTAGCCAGCAGCAGCCGGAAGCGGCAGCCAGAAGCAGCCACACTTCCTGCACCACCCAGCGAGAACACGGCCCCTCGGGCCGGAGAAGGAGAGGGGGAAGCGCCGACATGCCGACCTGCCCGAACGGACACCAGTCGGGTTCCGACGACTGGTGCGAGGTCTGCGGTCACCGCATGGCCGGTGCCGTACCTCCGCCCCCGCCCCCGCCGCCCCCCGCCCAGGGTTACGGCTATCCCCCGCCGCCTCCGGGCGCGGACCAGGGCTACGGCTACCCGCCGCCGCCTCCGGGCGCGGGGCAGCCGGGCCCCGGTGGCTTCGACGGTCCCGGCGGTCCGGGTGGCCCTGGCGGTCCCGGTGGCCCCGGTGGTCCTGGTGGTCCTGGTGGTTTCGACGGCCCCGGCGGTCCCGGTGGTCCGGGCCGTTCGCACCTGTCGGCCGTGCCGGACCTCGCGCCCGAGCCCGAGCTCTGCCCCCAGTGCCGCACCCCGCGCGAGGCGAACGCCCCGTTCTGCGAGGAGTGCCGCTGGAACTTCCTCACGAACACGGCGACGTCGTACACCCCCGCCGCCCCCAACCCGCCGCTGCCGACGCCCGGGCCCGGCCCCGCGCAGCAGTTCCAGCAGCAGCCGCCTCCGCCGCCGATGGGCGGCGGCCCGGGTGGCCCCGGCGGGCCCGGTGGCCCTGGTGGCCCCGGTGGTCCGCAGTCCGGTCAGGACCCCTTCGAGTACCAGGGCTCGCGCCCCTCGCAGATGAACCGCCCGGCCGAGCCGATCCCGCCGTACGGCAACGGCGCGGGCAACGGCACCCCGCCGCCCGGCCCGAACCAGCCCGGCCCGAACCCGCCGGGTGCCCCGCAGGCGTATCACCAGGGTCCGCCCGCGCCCGCCTTCCCGCAGGAGGGCGGTGCCCCGCAGGGACCGCCGCCCCCGTCGGGCCCGTCCTTCGGCGGTGGCGGCGATGACTGGGTGATCTCCCCGCCGTCGGCGCCCGTCACCGGTCCGGGCGGTCCTGGTCCGGGCGGTCCTGGTCCGGGTGCTCCGGGTCAAGGTGGCGCGGGCGGTCCCGGCACGGCTCCCGGCCCCGACGACTGGGGCCGGCCGCAGGGCCAGCAGCCCCACGCCCCGCAGGGCTTCCCGGGCGCGGCCCCCGGCACCCCGGGCGGCCCCGGCGGCCCGAGCGTCCAGGGCGTGCCCAGCGGCCCGGCCACGAACCACGGCCCCGGCACCTGGTCGGCGACGATCGGCCCCGACCGCGAGTACTTCATGGCGATGATGCAGCGCAGCGGCCCGGAGGCATCGGGCCTGAACCTGCCCGCGTACTCGCCGGAGCAGCAGCGCCAGCTCGCCGGGAACCAGATCACGATCGGCCGCCGCCGCCACTCCACGGGCGACACCCCGGACATCGACCTGTCGGTGCCCCCGGAAGACCCGGGCGTCTCGCACCAGCACGCGGTCCTGGTCCAGCAGCCGGACGGGAGTTGGGCGGTCGTCGACCAGAACTCGACGAACGGCACGACGGTCAACAACGGCGAGGAGCCCATCCAGCCCTTCGTCCCGATCCCGCTCCAGGACGGCGACCAGGTGCACGTGGGCGCCTGGACGACGATCACGATCCGCCGCGACTGACCTGACGCAGGTGGGGCGACTCAGAGGGGCCAGACGTACGGCCCCTCGGGGTCGTCCAGCCAGGCCCATGCGTACGGGCCGCTGACCGTGACGCCGAACCGTTCGCGGTTCGGCCGCCCCTCGCGCTGCCACAGGGCGAGCGCCTCATGCGGATCGAGGCTCCCCGCGGTCAGTTCGAGCAGAAAACGGAAGAGTTCGTTCTGCAGGGCCCTGCGCGGCAGCCCCCCGATGTGCTGCTCGCGCGGGGCCCTTTCGCCGCCGCCCCGCAGCGGCACGAAGTACGCGGGCGTGTGCAGGAACCGCCCCTCGGCGTGCTCGGCGTCCCGCACCTCCACGGCGATCAGCCCCGTCGCGAGCGGCGCGAGGATCCGGGCGCCGGGCCGGCACTGGGCGAGCCAGGGCCGCGGCAGCGACGTCAGGGTGCAGGTGGCGATGATCCGGTCGTAGGGCGCCCGCTCGGCACACCCCGCGGCCCCGTCCCCGGTCACGACCGCCGGGTGGTACCCGGCCGCCGCGAGATGCCTGCGCGCCGACTCCGTGATCTCCGGGTCGAGATCCACGGTCGTGACGTGCGCATCCCCGAGCCGGTGCGCGAGCAGCGCGGCGTTGTACCCGGTCCCGGCCCCGATCTCCAGCACGTCGCAGCTGTCCCCCTCGACCTCCCCCACCGCGAGTTCGGCCAGCATCTTCGCCATGAGCGAGGGCTGGCTGCTGGACGAGAGCAGCTCCCCGTCCCGTACCCGGGTGGCGAGCGGCGCGTCCGCGTAGGCACCACGCAGCCACCGCTCCCTCCGCCCAGGGTCGGGGTCCTCCCCCCAGAGCCGTTCGTACCCGCCCCCGGCGCTCACGTAGTAGTAGGGCACGAAGAGCTGCCGGGGCACGGCCTCGAACGCCTCCCGCCAGGCCGGATCGTCGTCCCACGCCCCACTGGCCTCGATCTCCCGCACGAGCGCGGCGCGCGCGAGGACGGCGGGGTCGGCGGCGGGACCTGCATGCGTGCCCATACGTCTACTGTGCTGCGCGACGGCCGCTGAGGCGAGTGGCAGGGAGAGGACGGCGGGCGTGGGGAGCGGGGAGACCTAAGCCTTCGGTCCTCGTCCGCCCCGTCTGAGACCATGGAAGGGTGAATGAGATCCCGCGCGGCACGCTTCAGGAGCAGACCTTCTACGAACAGGTCGGTGGCGAGGAGACCTTCCGGCGCCTGGTGCACCACTTCTACGAGGGAGTCGCACAGGACCCGCTCCTGCGTCCCATGTACCCGGAGGAGGACCTCGGCCCCGCCGAGGAGCGCCTCGCCCTGTTCCTGATGCAGTACTGGGGCGGCCCCCGCACCTACAGCGACAACCGCGGCCACCCGCGCCTGCGCATGCGGCACGCCCCCTTCACGGTCGACCGCGCGGCCCACGACGCCTGGCTGAAGCACATGCGCGCGGCGGTGGACGCCCTGGACCTCACCCCGGACCAGGACCAGACCCTCTGGAACTACCTGACGTACGCGGCGGCCTCCATGGTCAACTCGGAGGGCTGAGCTCTCCCCTTGCGGGCGGGCGTGCCGCAGGGCGGCTCCCGTCCCAGAGACAGGGCACCCCGCCGCCGGGCAACGTGCTCAGACGGGGGCCACGGACAGCGACCCAAGTCCCGCCCCACGTACGGCGGTAGAGCCATAAGGGGTCCGCAGCCGAAGCCAGTTCCCGGCCGACAGCAGGTCAACCGACTCCCCGCGCAAGAACCCAAGAGACTGCGCCGCATGAGCGGCCCGCACGGGCAACCCCGTGTCCCCCACGGGCCGCGACCAGATCTCCCGCCCCACCCGGTCGAGTTCGGCCCGAACCCTCAGCTCGGGCGCCAACTCCTCCACCCGGCCCCGGAATTCACGCACGGCACCGGCGACCATGCCCCGCAGGGCGGCCATACCCGGCAACCCGGGCTCCTGCTGCCACCCACCCCGAGGCGGCAGCACCCCGGCCCAGGGCGGCCCGGTGACCGCACCGGGCACCACGGCCGTCCCGGCCGTCTCGACGGCGTCCGCCGACTCCCCCACGGACTCCAGGAGTTCACCGGCGGAGACGGTGACGTCGAGCGAGGTCTCCAGCCCGTACTCGTACGGCTTCGCCAGCCGCGCCGTACGGATCGCGAGCACCTCGAACGACGGCGGCCGCCCGAACACGGCGACCGCGTCCCCGTGCGCCTGCAGCCGCACCGCGGCGGCCTTGTCGTAGTGGATGAGGCGCGCCAGGAAGGCGGCGAGGTCCGCCGCCTCCCCGGCATCCGCGAAGTGCAGCCGCCCGGTCATGCGGCGAGCGCCCCCGAGCCCCCGTCGTGCTCCTCGTCCGCGTCGTCCATGTAGCCCTCGAGCACGGAACGCTCCTCGGCGGTGATCCGCCGCGGCCGCTGCGCCCGGAGGTCGTACGGCACGACGACGGTCGAGGCCCGCACGTACACCTGCTCCTCGTCCTTCACCTCGTACGAGATGGTGAGCGAGGCCGCGCCGATCTTCGTGACCCACGACTCGACGGTCACCGGGGCGTGCCGGTGCACCAGCGGCCGCAGGTAGTCGATCTCGTGGCGGGCCACGACGGACCCGCCCGCGAAGGAGGGTCCGTCATCGTCCGCGGGCTTCAGCCGGAACATGAAGTCGATCCGCGCCTCCTCCAAGTACTTGAGGAAGACGGCGTTGTTGACGTGCCCGAAGGCATCCATGTCCGACCACCGCAGCGGGCACTCGTAATAGTGGCGAGTCATCAGCCGCGGGTCAGCTTCTTGTAGGTGGCGCGGTGCGGACGAGCCGCGTCCGGACCGAGCCGCTCGATCTTGTTCTTCTCGTACGACTCGAAGTTGCCCTCGAACCAGAACCACTTGGAGTCACCCTCGTAGGCGAGGATGTGCGTGGCGACCCGGTCCAGGAACCACCGGTCGTGGGAGACGACCACAGCGCAGCCCGGGAACTCGAGAAGAGCATTCTCCAGGCTGCTCAGGGTCTCGACGTCGAGGTCGTTGGTCGGCTCGTCGAGGAGCAGCAGGTTGCCGCCCTGCTTGAGGGTCAGCGCCAGGTTGAGGCGGTTGCGCTCACCACCGGAGAGCACACCCGCGGGCTTCTGCTGGTCCGGACCCTTGAAGCCGAAGGCGGACACGTACGCCCGCGACGGCATCTCGACCTGCCCGACGTTGATGTAGTCGAGCTCATCACTCACCACGGCCCAGAGGGTCTTCTTCGGGTCGATGTTGGAGCGGTTCTGGTCGACGTACGAGATCTTGACGGTGTCGCCGACCTTGATGGAGCCGGAGTCCGGCGTCTCCAGGCCCTGGATCATCTTGAACAGGGTCGTCTTACCGGCACCGTTGGGGCCGATGACACCGACGATCCCGTTCCGCGGCAGCGTGAAGCTCAGATCGTCGACGAGGACCTTGTCGCCGAACGCCTTGCTGAGGTTGTTGACCTCGACGACGATGCTGCCCAGGCGCGGGCCCGGCGGGATCTGGATCTCCTCGAAGTCCAGCTTCCGCATCTTCTCGGCCTCGGCCGCCATCTCCTCGTAGCGGGCCAGACGCGACTTCGACTTGGTCTGGCGCCCCTTGGCGTTGGAGCGGACCCACTCGAGCTCTTCCTTGAGCCGCTTCTGCCGCTTCTCGTCCTTCTTGCCCTCGACCTTGAGGCGCTCGGACTTCTTCTGCAGGTACGTCGAGTAGTTGCCCTCGTAAGGGATGGCGCGACCGCGGTCGAGCTCGAGGATCCACTCGGCGACGTTGTCGAGGAAGTACCGGTCGTGGGTGATGGCCACGACGGTGCCCTTGTACTGGGCGAGGTGCTGCTCGAGCCAGTTCACGGACTCGGCGTCGAGGTGGTTGGTGGGCTCGTCGAGGAGCAGCAGGTCCGGCGCCTCGATGAGCAGCCGGCACAGGGCCACACGCCGCTTCTCACCACCGGAGAGGTTGGTGACGGGCCAGTCGCCGGGCGGGCAGCCCAGGGCGTCCATGGCCTGCTCCAGCTGACCGTCGAGGTCCCACGCGTTGGCGTGGTCCAGGTCCTCCTGGAGCTTGCCCATCTCCTCCATGAGCTCGTCCGAGTAGTCGGTGGCCATGAGCTCGGCGACCTCGTTGAACCGCTTGAGCTTGCCCATGATCTCGGCGGCGCCGTCCTGCACGTTCTCCAGGACGGTCTTCGTCTCGTCCAGCTCGGGCTCCTGCATGAGGATGCCGACGCTGTAACCGGGCGACAGGAACGCGTCACCGTTCGACGCGTGCTCGACGCCTGCCATGATCTTCAGGACCGTCGACTTACCGGCACCGTTCGGACCCACGACACCGATCTTCGCGCCGGGCAGGAAGTTCAAGGTGACATCGTCGAGGATCACCTTGTCGCCGTGCGCCTTGCGCGCCTTGCGCATGGTGTAGATGAACTCAGCCAAGAGAAACCGTCCGGCAATCAGTGTGTGGGCAGATACACCCCATCTTGCCGTACGGCCAGGCCCCGGAGGAAACCGGATAGCTTCGCTCCGGGGCCCGGACGCACGGCAGCCGTCGTGGCCGCGCGGCTGCGTTCCGTGCACGCCTACGCTCTGTGCACGTCGCGCTCCGTGCGCGTCCGCGCGGAGGGAACTCAGCCCTCCGTGGAAGGCGTTCAGTCCTCCGTGGACGCGGAGGGCGACTGCGTGGGGTCCTTCTTCTTGCGGAGGACGAGGACCGTCGCGCCGCCGAGGACGACCAGGACGATCGCTATGCCCGCGATCATCGGGGTCGCGTTCGAACCGCCCGTCTCGGCCAGGTCGCCGCTGCCGCCCGAGGTTCCGCCGGCCGACGCGGGGCTCGGCTCGGAGGCGGGCTCGGCCTTGTTGCCCACGGTGCTGCCCGCCGTGCGGCAGTCGAGGACGCCCTTGAAGCGCTTCTCGAAGCCGTTCGGTCCCTTGATGGTGAAGTCGTAGGGCTGGTCTTCCTGGAGCGGGATCGTCACCGTCCGGGACGCCCCGGCCTCGATGGTGTGCTTGAAGCCCATGAGGCGGAACGTGAACGGCTCGTCCCCCTTGTTGCTGGCCGTGATGTCCACGCCGCCCTTGGCGCAGTTCTTCTCCGCCGAGAGCGCGGGGACGGCGCCCTTCTTGGCCCAGTTCGCGGTCGCCGTGGCCGAGACCGTGGACTCGCTGGAGCCCGCGAGGATCTGGGTCTGGCTGTGGGTCTCGGAGGTGAAGGCCCGGCCGACCGGGATCGTGGTGGACGCCTGCACGGCGAGCGCGGCGGAGCCGTCCGTCGCGTCCTTGGGGACGTCGAAGTAGAGCTTGCTGCCGTTGGCCGCGGACTTCGCGGGCTTGCCGTCCTTGCCGACGACCTTCACGCCGGTCGCCGCCGAGTCGGCGGGCTGGGCCACGCTCACGCTCTCCGCGTCGGTCCGCACGGTGACCGGGCCGATCCGCTCGCCCGCGCGCCCGGACAGGGCGGGCGGGTCGAGGGTGAGGGACGCCTTGGGCTCCGCGCCGCCGCGGGCGCTGCGCTGCAGATAGTCCGCGAGCTTCTCGGCCTGCGGGTCGAGCGCCTCGACCTTGGCGTTGTCCGAGTAGCGCCAGATCGCCACCTGGGTGCCGGCCGCCGCCGACTTCTCGGTCAGGGCCCGCGCGCCCGCCTTCCTGGCGAGCTCCGCGAGGTCGTTCACCTGCGGGTAGGAGTGCTGGAGGATCCAGCGGATCTTGCCCGCGTTCTTGTTGGCGCTCAGGGACGTGCCGCTCCAGGGGGTCTCCTGGTACTTCGCGTCCTTCTGCGTGGGGTTGTGGATGTCGATGCAGTACGTCTGCAGCGTGCCGCCGTCCTCCACGGACATCTCGAAGAGTCCGGCCGGGACCTGCCGGCTGCCGCCCTCGTCCTTGATGACCGCCTGGTCGTACGTCTGCAGCCCGCCCAGGGTCGCGGTCGCGCCACCTCTGTGCTGCGGGGCCTCCTCCGCCGTGGCCGGACCCGCGACGGCTATCGCGCCCGCCGCGACGAAGCCCGACACCACGGTCGCCGCCGCCAGGCGGACGGCACCCCGACTACGTATGGACAACGCAGAAAACACTGAATTCCCCTCCGGGCGGGACCTCTTGCACATGGGGGGTGTGGTCCCGCAGCCGATTCACATGAGCAGGCATGACTGAGCAACTGCCTCTTGCGCTACGCCCGGCATCCTAGAGACGCGGCGCACCACGCTCCCCAGTCATACCTTTGGATAACCGATCCGACTCGGAATCGTTATCGGGGACACCCTTTTTGAGCTGGGGTTATCGACAAATCAATGCTTCCGGATGTGGGCCGGCTGTGATCACGTGTGGCGGAATCCGGAGTGCTGACGATTCGTCACCCCACGGCAGCGGCTGCGGAATCGGGTGCGGCATCGGGCTCCTTCTCCCACTGCGGCATGTCCTGCTCCGGCCGCTCCGACCGCTCCGGTTGCTCCTGCTGCTTTCGTTCCGCCTGTGTCGATTCCGCCCGGTTGTACACACGCCGGAACGCCGAGGTGCCGCGCGCCAGATCGTGGCCGATCGCCACCGCGTCGATGTCCGCCGACATGAAGTGCTGCCCGCCGCGCTCCTCGCTGCGCACCCTCAACTTCCCCCGCACGATCACCGGTTCACCGAGCGCGACCGACCCCTGCACGTTCAACGCGAGCCCCCGCCACGCGCACACCGTGAAGAAGTTGGTGTGCCCATCCGCCCACATCTGCTGCTCGCGGTCGAAGTGGCGTGCCGTCACCGCGATCCGGAAACGCGTCACCGGACCGGAGGGCAACTCCCGGAAGACCGGGGTCGTCGCGACATTCCCCACCACCGTCACCAAGGTCTCGTTCATCCCGAACCACTCCCCCGTCCATCCGCGGCCGCCGCACACCGGCGGGCCCGTCCCGTCCGGTCGCAACCGCGCATTCAGATTGCCCCGGACGGAACGGGCCCGCTGAGCCCTGTGCCCTACCTGCCAGTTGTGGACATCCCCGTCACCCGCACGGGGTGGTGACCCGCACGTACTGCTCCCGCACCTCGCGGTACCGCAGCAGCTCCGCCGCCACCGGATCGAGCACCCGGGCCCTGCCGCACCCGGCCGCCGCCTCCCGCAACCGGCGCTCCGCGTCGAGCCCGTACCGCCGGGCGGGCCCTCGCGCCGCCATCCGGCTCGCCCACTCCACGCACGGACCGCCGACGATCCCCGCCAGCATCAGCAGCACCGGCACGCCCAGGTTCGGCGCGGAGACCCCGACGATCTGCGCCACCAGCCAGAGCCCGCCGACGACTTGGAGCAGCGTCATCGCCGCCTGCGCGAGCACCGCCACCGGCCACCAGCCGGGCCGCGGCGGCCGCCCGGCCGGGAGGCCCGCCGTCACCGCCAGCTCGTCCAGCGCCTCCGGCAGCCCCTCGGCGCCGCGCACCGCCGCCTCGCGCACGGCCTGCCCCCACGGCGCGGGCAGCCCCGTCGCCGCCTCGTCGGCCACCGTGCGCACCGCGTGCTCGACGCGCTGGCGCGCGGTGGCCTCCTCGTCCACCGGGGCCCGCGGCACCGGTCCCGGCAGGCCGTGCGGTGCGCGCTGCGCCTCGTACCACCGCCACAGCCGCAGCCACGGCGTGCCGCACGCCCGGTTCGCGTGCCTGCGCCAGGCCCGCTCCGCCGCCTCTCCCGCCGCCGCCGCGCCCACCGCGTCCGCGAGCCGGTCGGCGAACTCCTCGCGCGCCTGCTCGCTCAGCCCCGTCCGGCCCCGCGCCGACGCCGCCTGCCCCGCCACGTACACCGGACGGAGCCGCTGCGCGGCGGCGTCCACGTCGGCGGAGATCCGGCGGGCGGCGGCGCCCCGCTCCTGTGTGAACTGCCCGAGCGCGTCCCGGAGTTCACCCATGCCCTCCCCGGTCAGGGCGGACAGCGCGAGCACCGTCGCGCCCGGCTCGCCGTGCTCCCCGAGGGCGATGCCGTCCTCGTCGAGCAGCCGCCGCAGATCGTCGAGCACCTGGTCGGCGGCGTCGCCGGGGAGCCGGTCGATCTGGTTGAGGACGACGAAGGTGACCTCGGCGTGGCCCGCCATGGGCCGCAGATAGCGCTCGTGCAGGATCGCGTCGGCGTACTTCTCGGGGTCGACGACCCAGATGACGGCGTCGACGAGGGTGAGGATCCGGTCCACCTGCTCGCGGTGGTCGACCGCCGCCGAGTCGTGGTCGGGCAGGTCGATCAGGACGAGGCCCTGCAGCGCCTCGGCGTCGGGCCCCTGCAGGGGGCGGCGGCGCAGCCGCCCGGGGATGCCGAGCCGGTCGAGCAGCCCGGCCGCGCCGTCCGTCCAGCTGCACCCGATGGGCGCCGCGGTGGTCGGCCTGCGCACGCCGGTCTCCGAAATCATCACGCCGGCAAGGGAGTTGAACAGCGTGGACTTGCCGCTCCCGGTGGCGCCCGCGATGGCGACGACGGTGTGCCGGTCGGAGAGTCTGCGTCGGGCGGCGGCCTCGTCGAGCACCCGGCCCGCCTCGGCGAGGGTCGGGCCGTCGAGCCGCGTCCTGGAGAGGCCGACGAGTTCGCGCAGCGCTTCGAGGCGGCCGCGCAGGGGGCCTTCGTACGGGCCCTTGGGCGCCGTCGCCGCCGTGTCGCCGCCTGCGCCTGCGCCGGCGGCGGTGGCGGTGGCGGTGGCGGTGGCGGTGGCGGCGTCCGTACGGGCTCCGCTCGCGACGCGCCGCGCGATGAGCCCGTCGTCCCAGGCCCCTTCGGAGAGCCCCCCAGAGATCCCTCCAGAGCCCTCTTCGGCGATCCCTTCAGAGATCCCTTCGGCGACTCGCTCAGCGACTCCTTCAGCGGCTCGTCCGGAATCCTTGGCGCTCCCTCCGGAGCCCCGCGACGGGTCGACGTGATCGGTGTGGTCCGTGACGGCGGTCACCGCGGTCACCTCTCCTTCTTCAGTACGGACAGCGCGGCGATCAGCTCGGCCTGCGGTTCCGGGTTCACGTCGAGGGCGTCGAGGGGGGCGAGGCGCCGCTCCCGCTCGGTGGCGAGGACCTTGTCCAGGTAGTCGGTGAGCAGCCGCCCGCCCCGGTCACGCAGACGCAGCGCCCCGTGCGCGCCGATCCGCTCGGCGAGGGTCTCGCCCGCCGACCGCGCACGGCGCCCGCCGAGCAGGGCGGTGGCCAGGAGGGCCGCGACCGCTTCGGGGTCGGGCAGGACGTTCTTGTCGGCCCGGTCGAGCCCGCGGATCTCCTCCTCCGCGTACTCCTCCAGGACGCGCCGCCACCTCCGTACGGCCATGCCGATGCGGTGTTCGGCGTTCTCGCCTTCCTGGTCGGGGCCGGTGAGTCCGGGCACTCCGGCGGCGGGCTCACGGCGCCATGCCTCGTCGATGCGCTCGTCGGCGGCGGTCACGGCGCACAGCAGGAGCGCTTCCAGGCTGCCGGCGACGGCGTCGAGGAGCTCGCCCGCCGTGCAGTCCAGGGGGTAGCTGCGCCACCGCTTCAGGGCGTCGCCCGCGAGCACGGCGCCCGCCTGCAGCCGCCCCCGCACGCGCGCGTGCTCGTTCTCGTACGCCTCGTCGACGGCCGAGGTCAGCCGCAGCGCGGCCGCGTACTGGGCGGCGACGGCGCCCGCGAGCTCCGGCATCCGCGCGTCCAGGGAGCCGATGACCCCGCGCGCGGTGCGGGCGATCGCGTCCTCCCGCGCCCGCGGGTCCTGGGTCCGGTGGGTGAGCCAGGCCCGCAGCGGCGCGACGGCGGTGGCGGGCAGGAGTCCGCCGCCGCCCGCCGACTCGGGCAGCTCGGGCACCGTGAACCGCGGCACGTCCCCGAGCCCCGCCTTGGCGAGGAGGGCCCCGAACTGCCGCGACACCTCGGCCACCACCTGGTGCGGCACCCGGTCGAGGACGGTGACGAGGGTGGCGTCGTGCTCCTTGGCGGTGCGCAGGAGGTGCCAGGGCACGGCGTCCGCGTACCGGGAGGCGGTGGTCACCATGACCCAGACGTCGGCGGCGGAGATCAGCTCGGCGGCGAGCACCCGGTTCTCGGAGACGAGCGAGTCGACGTCCGGGGCGTCGAGGAGGGCGAGCCCCCGCGGGAGGCTGTCGGCGGTCTCGACCCGCAGGGCCCGCTCGTCCCCGTCCCCGGACTCACCGCTCGGGCAACCACCCCTCTCGCCCTCTTCTTCGTCCAGACGGGGCACCCACACGCGCGTGAGGTCGGGCAGGACACGCAGCCCGGCGAACCAGTGGTGGTCCTCCGGGTGACAGACGAGGACCGGCGTGCGCGTGGTCGGCCGCAGCACCCCCGCCTCACTGACCTGCCGCCCCACGAGGGAGTTGACGAGCGTGGACTTGCCCGCCCCCGTCGACCCCCCGACGACCGCGAGGAGAGGCGCTTCGGGCGCCTTCAGGCGGGGCACCAAGTAGTCGTCGAGCTGCGCCAGCAGCTCCTCGCGATCGGCACGCGCGCGTGGCGCCCCCGGAAGGGGGAGCGGAAAGCGTGCGGCGGCGACGCGCTCACGCAGGGCGGAGAGAGCGTCGAGCAATTGAGGCCGTACGTCCAAGGTCACCACATGCGAAGAATGCCCAATTTTGACGGCTTTCTGAAGCATATGGGCGCCCCTGCGTGCCGATCGGACACATGGGACGGAAGGGGCGACTGGGGCGCAGGCATAACGAGTGCACAACACCCGGGGCGGGAGACGCCAAAAGCGGTGCGCGATTCGCACCTGCCTGCGATTATCAGGACCGCTTCACTGAACCTCCACATCACGTCGGGGAGGCGAAGCACCAGGGACAAGGACCCGGGAGCCCTATCCTTGTCCCCGGCAAGGTCACGGATCTCCCCCCACGTCCGTGCTCCACGCCACGGCCACCCGCCACCATCCGGCCCCCGTAGCTCAGTGGATAGAGCAGGCGCCTTCTAAGCGCTTGGCCGCAGGTTCGAGTCCTGCCGGGGGCGCTTTCCGTGCCTCTCCTCCGGGAGGGGCCTTCTGGCTTCGCGGCGGGTGGGCCGAGGGATGCCGCCAGGCCGGGATCAGGCCGGGATCACGCACATGTTGGGCACGTAGCCCTTGACGCCGCGGTACGAGATGTAGCCCCAGCCGTCCCAGTTCTTGGGGGCGCCGCACTTGCTGGTCTTGCCGCCGGAGACGCCCTTGTACCAGCAGCCCTTGGTGTTCTTGTACATCAGGCGCAGCGTGGTGGACTTGTGGCTCGGCTTCTTGTGGATCTTGACGTTGTTGGGGGCCTTGATGGGCTCCTTGCACGCCTTCGCCTTGGCGCCGGCCGCGACGGACGCCTTCGCGCCGTCCGTCGAGGTCGCCGTTGCCGCCGGGGCCGCTCCCAGGAGAGCGACGGCGGTCAGGACCGCGGGGACGATCAAGCGCTTCTTCATTCAGTTGCTCCGTACTGTGCGCATCGAGCCTTGTGCATCGAGCGGAACTCGCATCTCTACCTGATCGCACACCCGTTCAACAAGCTTGAACTGCTGGTCCGTTACAGTCGAATGTCCACGGCGTCGACGCCGTCCACGACTTCATCCGCAGGGGGACCGACATGGCACTGTTCGGGAACGCGCACGCCGTCGACCCGGCGTCCGCGCAGCAGGAGTACGCGCGACTGCTGGGTCACGGGGAGCAGGTGCACGCCGCGTACCTGCTGATACGCGACACCATGCTCTTCACCGACCGCCGGCTCATCATGATCGACAAGCAGGGCATCACCGGCAAGAAGGTGGAGTACCACTCCGTCCCGTACAAGAGCATCTCGCACTTCGCGGTGGAGACCGCCGGGCACTTCGACCTCGATGCCGAGCTCAAGATCTGGATCTCCAGCAGCACCGTGCCGATCGAGAAGACCTTCACCAAGGGCGTCGACATCTACGAAGTGCAGGCCATCCTGACGCAGTTCGTGGCTCGCTAGGCGCAGGCGGGCACCGCGGGAGCCCTCCGTCAGCCTGGCCCGTCCGGCAGCTTCAGTTCCCCGTACGCGCCCTTCGGGACCGTCGGGTGCCGTGGTGCGATCGGCCGCACGCGCGCGTACGGGGTGTTCGGTGCCGGGCGGGGGTCGGCCTCGCCCTTGTTGGGCCAGAGCGACATCGCCCGTTCCGCCTGGGCCGTAATCGTCAGGGACGGGTTGACGCCCAGGTTCGCCGAGATCGCCGAACCGTCGACCACCGAGATGCCGGGGTGGCCGTGCAGGCGGTGGTAGGGGTCGAGGACGCCGGTGGCCGGGGTCGCGCCCAGGGGGCAGCCGCCCAGGAAGTGGGCCGTCAGGGGGCGGTTCGTCAGCTCGCCCACGTTGGTGCCCGCGAAGCCGTTGATGCGGTCCGCGACCAGGCGGGCCGCCTCCCAGCCCTCGGGGATGTGGACGGGGTTGGGTTCGCCGTGGCCCTGGTCCGCGGTGAGGAGACGGCGGCGGCCGAGGCGGGTCGTGAGGGAGTTGTCGCGGGTCTGCATCACCAGGCCGATGATCGTGCGCTCCGACCAGCGGTGCGTCGTCGCGACCCGGGCCACCAGGAGCGGGTGGGAGAGGAAGGCCAGGGCCGCCGCCAACGGCTTGGGGATGTTCTTGCGGTACTGGGGGACGCAGATGAGGGCCATGAGGTTGGAGCCCTTGCCGTAGCGCACGTTCTCTATGTGGGTCGTGGGGGTGGGGTGGATCGAGGAAGTGATCGCCACCCCGTGGGTGAAGTCCAGGGGGCCGTCGCCGCGCTTCTTGCGGTAGCGGCGCGGGAACGTCACCGCGCCCACCAGCGCCTCGGAGTTGGTGCGCGTCAGGGCGCCCAGGCGGGGCGAGAGGCGGGGCAGGGCCCCGGTGGCCTTCATGCGGTGCAGGAGCGTCTGGGTGCCGTACGTGCCCGCCGCCAGGATCACCCGGGGAGCGCGCAGCGTCGAACGGGGGCCTCTGCGGCGCCTGTTGGTGGGGAGCGTCTCCACCTCGAAGCCCCGCCCCGCCTCGCGCTCGCGCAGGCCCACCACCGTCGTCATCGGGTGGATCCTCGCCCCGGCCCGTTCCGCCAGGTACAGGTAGTTCTCCGTGAGGGTGTTCTTCGCGCCCACCGTGCAGCCCGTCATGCACGACCCGCACTCCGTGCAGGCCCTGCGGTGCGGGCCCGCGCCGCCGAAGTACGGGTCCGGAACCTCCTTGCCCGGCTTGGCCGTCGACTCGCCCGTCGCGTCCGCGCCGTCGCCGAAGAAGACGCCCACCGGCGTCAGGCGGAACGTGTCCGCCACGCCCATCTGCTCCGCCGCCGCGCGCAGGTGTTCGTCCGCCTCCGTCGTCGTGGGGTTCCGGCGCACCCCGAGCATGCGGCGCGCCTGGTCGTAGTACGGGGCCAACTCGCGCTGCCAGTCGGTGATCCCGGACCATTGGGGGTCCTCGAAGAAGGCCGGGGGCGGTACGTAGAGGGTGTTGGCGTAGTTGAGAGAGCCGCCGCCCACTCCTGCGCCTGCCAGCACCATGACGTTGCGCAGCACGTGGATGCGCTGGATGCCGTAGAGGCCCAGGCGCGGGGCCCACACGTACTTCCGCAGGTCCCAGGAGTTCTTCGGCAGCGTCTCGCGCGTGAAGCGGCGGCCCGCCTCCAGGACGCCCACCCGGTAGCCCTTCTCCGTCAGGCGCAGGGCCGCCACCGAGCCTCCGAAGCCGGAACCCACGACGATCACGTCGTAGTCCCAGTCCCCATGGCCTTCGCGCTCGTCCTCGTACGGCGTGTCACTCACCGTAGAGCCCCTCGATCTCCGCCGCGTACGCCCGCGTCACCGCGTGCCGCTTGATCTTCAGGGACGGGGTGAGCAGGCCGTTGTCCTCCGTGAACTCGCCCTCCACCAGGACGAACTTACGGATCGACTCCGCACGCGAGACCGACTCGTTCGCGTAGTCCACGGCCTTCTGGACCGCCGCGATCATCTTCGGGTCGCGGCACACCTCGGCGAGCGGCGTGTCCTTGGGGCGCTTGCGGACGGCCAGCCAGTGTTCGACGGCCTCCGGTTCGAGGGTGATGAGCGCGGCCACGTACGAGCGGTTGTCGCCGACCACCATGCACTGGCCGACCGGGGCACGGCTGCGCAGCCGGTCCTCCAGGACCGCCGGGGAGACGTTCTTGCCGCCCGACGTGACGATGATGTCCTTCTTGCGGCCGGTGATGGTGAGGTAGCCGTCGTCGTCCAGCGCCCCCAAGTCACCCGTGGCGAACCAGCCGTCGGTGAGGACCGCGTCCGTCGCCGCCTCGTTGTTCCAGTACGCGCCGAAGACGATGCCGCCCTTGATGAGGACCTCGCCGTCGTCCGCGATGCGCACGGCGGTGCCGGGGACGGGGAGGCCGACCGTGCCGGGGCGGGGCTTGAGGGGCGGGATGATCGTGGCGGCCGCGCTCGTCTCCGTCAGGCCGTAACCCTCGTAGATGATGATCCCGGACGCGTAGAAGAAGAGGTTGAGGTTGCGGTCGAGCGGGGAGCCGCCGCTGATCGCGTAGCGCAGCTTGCCGCCGACCTCCTTGCGGATGCGCCGGTAGACCAGCAGCTCGTAGAGCGCCCAGCCGAGGTAGAGGCCGAGGGAGGGGCCGGGCCCGGTGCCGAGGAACTTGTTCAGGTACGCCTCGCCGAAGCGGACGCCGATGCGTTCGGCCCGGTCGAAGGAGGCGCCCCGGCCGATCTTCTCGGCGGTCGCGCGGCCCGTGTCGTGGATCTTCTCGAAGAGGTACGGCACGCCGACGAGGAAGGTCGGCCTGAACGAGCGGAGTTCCGGGCGGAGTTCGTCCGGTTTGATGCTGGGGAAGTGGCCGAGCTCGATGCGGGCCAGCAGGCAGGCGATCTGGATCGTGCGGCCCAGGATGTGGGCGAGCGGGAGGAAGAGGAGCGTGGCGGCCGTCTGGCCGGTGACCTCTTTGAAGATGGGGTGCAGGAGGTCGACGGTGTTGGCCGCTTCCGCGTGCAGGTTGCCGTGGGTGAGGACGCAGCCCTTGGGCTTGCCCGTGGTGCCCGAGGTGTAGCAGATGGTGGCGACCGTGTCGGGGGTGAGCGCGGTGCGGCGCTTGGTGACCTCCTCGTCCGCGACGTCGCGGCCGTGCGCCACCAGGTCGGTCACGGCGCCCTCGTCGATGCGCCAGACGCGGGGCCGGTCGGCCTCGTCGAGGGAGCCGCACGCGGTCTCGGCCGTGTCTGCTTCTCCGACGGTCCCGGCGGTCCCGGCGGTCTCGGCGATGAGGAAGCGGGCGCCCGAGTCGCGGACGATCCACTCGATCTGCTCGGCGGAGGACGTGGCGTAGATGGGGACCGTCTGGCCGCCCGCCGCCCAGATCGCGAAGTCGAGGACCGCCCACTCGTAGCGGGTGCGGGACATCAGCGCGACGCGGCCGCCCGGTTCGAGGCCCGCGGCGATCAACCCCTTGGCGGCAGCGGTGACTTCGCGCGCGAAGGCGGCGGCCGTGACCGGGCGCCAGGCGCCGCGCTCCTTGCGGCGCAGCACCACCGCGTCCGGGGCCTCGGCGGCGTTGGTGAAGGGGATGTCGGCGGTCGAGCCCGTCGTGGCCTTCGGCGCGAGGCGGGCGGCGTGCACCTCGCGCACGGTGCCGTGCTCGTCCCGGATGAGTTCGACCCGGGCGCGGTCGGCCAGGTCGCTGCGGCGCTGTGCCTGCTTCAAGTCCTTGCGTACGCCCATGACGGCTCCCGGCTCCCGGCTCCCAGCTGCGTGCAAGAGGTCGTGCGAGGTGGTGCGGTGCGCGATGCAGTACTTACTGGGAGGTCAACTTACCGACGCGTAAGGAAAATTCAATGGGTCCGACGGCAACAATCAGGGCGCGGCCGGGACCCAGACCTCGCCCTCCAGGACCCTCCCCATCCCCACCCACACCATGTTCATCAGCCGCAGCGTGACCCCCTCCGGCGACTGGTCCGGGTGGCGGCTCATCCAGTCGGTCAGCGAGTCCGCCGCGCCGACCAGCGCGTGGGCCACGAAGTCGGCGTCCTCGTCGTCGAGTTGCGAGCCGCCGCCGCTCTCCGTGATGCCCGCCCAGACCAGGCCCGCGACCTCCGCCATGACCGCGCGCCGGGCCTCGGCGACCGTGGCCGCGATGGTCTCGCTGAGCTCGGACGCCTGGCGGTGCAGCACGACCCAGCTGTCGCGGTGCTCGGCGACGAAGGCGAAGAAGGCGGAGAGCCCGGCGTGCAGGCGCAGCTCGGGGGCGGCGCCGCCGGCGCGGGCCGCGCCCTGGAACGCGGCGACCAGGCGGTCCGCCTCGCGCCGGATGCAGGCGAGGAAGAGGCCCTCCTTGGAGTCCAGGTAGAGGTAGACCATCGGCTTGGAGATGCCCGCGAGTTCGGCGATCTCGTCGACGGACGCGGCGTGGTAGCCGCGCTTGGCGAAGACCTGCACGGCGACGTCGATGATCTGCTGCTCGCGCTCCTGGCGGGGGACGCGTCGCTTCCGCTGGGGGCGCTCCTGGGAGTTGGTCACCGTCGCATCCTCCCCGAACCCGTTGCCAAGCTCTCCCTCCCCCGCTACCTTACCCAATAGTAATCTTACTAAAGAGTAAGGAGATTGCCGTGGCGGACGGCACCGCGGACGGACTGGCCGGCCTCGACTTCGCGAGCGTGACCCCCGAGGAGTTCGCGAAGATCGTGAAGGGCCTGTCCAGCAAGGAGATCGGTGAGATCGCGCAGGACGGCGCGCTGCGGGCCCGCGTCCTTCAGGAGGTCTTCGGGCGCATGGGGCGGCAGTTCAAGCCGGACGCCGCGGGCTCCCTCAAGGCACTGATCCGCTGGAAGATCACCGGCTCCGGCGACAACCCGGAGGCCGTCTACGAGACGGAGATCGCGGACGGCACCTGCACGGTCCGCGAGGGCCGCTCGAACGCCGACCCGCGCGTGACCCTCGTCCTCGGCGACGCGGAGTTCCTCAAGCTGGTCTCCGGCAACGCCAACCCCGTCACGATGTTCATGATGCGCAAGCTCAAGGTCGCGGGCGACGTCGCCCTCGCCTCGGGGCTCACGCGCTACTTCGACATCCCGAAGGCGTGAGGGGCGCACGGCCATGGCGTTCTCCCTCGAACTGACCGAGGAACAGCGGGACCTGCGGGACTGGGTGCACGGCTTCGCCAAGGGCGTGGTGCGCCCGGCCGCCGCCGAGTGGGACGAGCGGGAGGAGACTCCGTGGCCCGTCATCCAGGAGGCCGCGAAGATCGGCCTGTACGGCTTCGAGTCGCTGGCCGACCTGTTCGGCGACCCGAGCGGCCTCTCGCTGCAGATCGCGAACGAGGAGCTCTTCTGGGGTGACGCCGGCATCGGCATGGCCCTGTTCGGCACCTCCCTCGCGGTCGCCGGGATCTTCTCGTCCGGCACCCCCGACCAGCTCGCGGAGTGGGTGCCGCAGTGCTTCGGGGACGAGTCGGAGCCGAAGGTCGCCGCGTTCTGCGTGTCGGAGCCGCAGGCGGGCTCGGACGTCTCCGCGATGCGTACCACCGCCCGCTACGACGAGGCGAAGGACGAGTGGGTGATCAGCGGGCAGAAGGCGTGGATCACCAACGGCGGGATCGCCAACGTCCATGTGGTCGTCGCCTCCGTGGAGCCCGGTCTCGGGGCGCGCGGGCAGGCCGCCTTCATCGTGCCGCCGGGGACACCCGGCCTCGAAGGGGCCAAGAAGATACGCAAGTTGGGGCTGCGCGCCTCGCACACGGCTGATGTTTTCCTCGATGACGTACGGGTACCCGGCGCCTGCCTGCTCGGCGGCAAGGAGAAACTGGACGCCCGGCTCGCCCGGGCCCGCGAGGGCGGTCGCGCCAAGGGACAGGCCGCGATGGCCACCTTCGAGGTCAGCCGGCCCACGGTCGGCGCGCAGGCGCTCGGCATCGCCCGGGCCGCGTACGAGTACGCGCTGGACTACGCCGGGGACCGGGAGGCTTTCGGGCGTCCCATCATTGACAACCAGTCGATCGCCTTCGCCCTCGCGGACCTGCGCACCGAGATCGAGGCGGTGCGCCTGCTGATCTGGCAGGCCGCCTGGATGGCCCGGAACGACAAGACCTTCGACGCCGGGCAGGGCTCGATGTCGAAGCTCCGCGCCGGTGAACTCGCCGTCACGGCAACGGAGAAGGCCGTGCAGGTGCTCGGCGGCGCGGGGTACAGCCGGGAACACCCCGTCGAGCGCATGTACCGGGACGCGAAGATCTACACGATCTTCGAGGGGACGAGCGAGATCCAGCGCCTGGTGATCGCGCGGGCGATCTCGGGCCGCCAGATCCGCTAGGCCCACTTCGGGGGACACCGATACGCCCCTGGGAGCCCTCACCACACCCACGCCGCTCCCAGGGGCCCCTCTCTGCCGGCAGCCGTTCAAGCAGGTGCTGACCTGCGCCGATGAGGGGAGCATGACGTCTACGCACACTCCTGTACGAGAGTCCGGCGGCGGCACCGGGCTCCTCGGCCTCTCCCCCGGGCGGGCGGACGCCCAACGCGCGTGCTGGTGGGCCCGGTTGCGGCCCGCGGTGTGGCTGCTGCCCGCGCTCGTGATCGGCTTCGCCGGGTTCCAGCGGCGCTGGATGTCCGACGACGGGCACATCTACCTCCGGACCGTGCGGCAGATCCTCGCGGGCAACGGGCCCGTCTTCAACGCGGGCGAGCGCGCCGAGTCCTCCACCGGCACGCTGTGGCAGTGGCTGCTGGTGCTCGCGGGGCTGCCGGGCGGCGACCTGGCCGTCATCGCGATGTACGGAGGGCTGCTGTGCACGGCGGCCGGCTTCGCGCTCGCCGGGCTCGGCGCGGTGCGCCTGCACGGAGGGCGCCGGGCCCTCGTCCCCGTCGGCGCGCTGGTCCTCCTCGCCCTGCCGCCCGTCTGGGACTTCGCCACCTCCGGCCTGGAGACGGGCCTCGCCACCTGCTGGCTCGCCGGGGCGTGGCTGCTGCTCGTCACCCGGCCCGGCGCCCTGTCGAGCTGCGTGGTGCTCGGCCTCGGACCGCTCGTACGGCCGGACCTGGCGCTGGTGTCGGCGGTGTTCCTGGGGGCGCAGTGGCTCATGGCGCGGCCCTCGCGGCGGGCGGCGCTCGGCGGGCTCGGGGCGGCGCTCGCGCTTCCGGTCGCGTACGAGGTCTTCCGGCTCGGGTACTACGGGCAGCTGATGCCGCTGCCCGGGGTCACCAAGGAGGCGTCGCAGAGCCTGTGGGGGCGGGGGTTCACCTATCTCGGTGACTTCTCCGGGCCCTATCTCCTGTGGCTGCCGCTGCTGTTCGTGGCGGCCGCCGCGCTGCCCGCAGCGCTTCCCGCCGGGCGCGCCCGCACCGTGGCGCCGCCCGTGGTGCCCGCGCTCGCACCCGTCGTCGCGGGGGCGCTGTGCTGGGTGTACGTCATCAAGGTGGGCGGCGACTTCATGCACGCCCGGATGTTCCTGCCCGGCCTCTTCCTGATGCTGCTGCCCGTGTTCCTGGTGCCCGTCACGCGCGTGTGGGCGATCGCGGCGGTCGGGGTCGGGGTGTGGGCCATCGCGTGCGCGGGCTGGCTGCGCCTTCCGTACGAGGGGCGGATCGGGCCGCAGGGGGTCGCGGACGAGCGCGGCGTGTACGTCCAGCAGAACGCGGCCGCCCACCCCGTGCACCACACCTTCGCCGGCAAGCCCGGCAACGCGCACTTCGGGCAGCTGGTGCGCGCGGCGGAACGCTCCGGTCGGCCGACGCTGCTGCTCGCCTGGACCCCGACGGGGGCCAACTCCCCCTCGGTGACCGGCATTTACAACACCCTCGGCTACAGCGGCACCGTCATCCCCCTGACCGGCGCCGCCCTCGACCCGATCGGGCTCGCCTACCCTCTGGCCGCGCACTCCGAGCGGGTGGCGCACGGCCGCGTGGGCCACGACAAGCAGCTGCCCAACGAGTGGGTCGTCGCCGACCGGGGCACCGACGCGCTGCCGCCCGGCTACGACCGGGCCCGCGTCGACGCCGCCCGCCGGGCCCTGCGCTGCGGCCCCCTCGCCGAGCTGCGGGCGGCGACGCGGGAGCCGATGACGGCGGGGCGGTTCTGGCGCAATCTCAGCGGGGCCTGGGGTCGGACGACGTTCCGCTTCCCCGCCGACCCGGTGCGGGCGGAGCGGGAGCTGTGCGGCCGGTCGAACTGAACAACATCTTGGAGCAGATTCCAACTCCTTTGTCGGGCAGGGTACTTGTGTGGTGCGTGGTTCTGTCTGAGGCTGAGGGTTCTTGTTGCCTTGCGTGGGGAGTCATCGCATGAGCGCACATCGGCCGAGCCGCCGCTCGTTCCTCGTCACCGGCACCGCCTTGGTGGGGTGGGCCGCCTTCGCCGCACAGAAGCAGGCGTTCGCCCGGGACACCCCGGGCGGCAGCGGCACCGAGTGGGACGCGAATCCCCGCGTCTTCCAGGTCAACAGAGAACCGGCCAGAACCAGACTCGTCCCGTACGCGAGCACCTCCGCGGCCCTGCGCGGCAGGCTCACCCAGTCCCCGTACTACCGCTCCCTCAATGGCAGTTGGCACTTCCACTGGTCCAAGAACCCGGACGAGCGCCCGGTCGGCTTCGAGGCGCCCGGCTACGACGTGAGCGGCTGGGACCGCATCACCGTGCCCTCCAACTGGGAGATCGAGGGCTACCCGGAGCCGATCTACCTCAACATCCGCTACCCGTGGGAGGGGTACGAGAAGCCGGACTTCCCTAACGTCCCCCACGCGTTCAACCCGGTCGGCTCCTACCGGCGCACCTTCACCGTCCCCGACGACTGGGACGGCCGCCGCACCCTCGTCTCCTTCCAGGGCGTGAAGTCCGCGTTCTTCGTGTGGGTCAACGGGGAGAAGGTCGGCTACAGCGAGGACAGCTACACCCCGGCCGAGTTCGACGTCACCGCACACCTGAAGCCCGGCACCAACTCCCTTGCCGTGGAGGTCTACCGCTGGTCCGACGGCAGCTGGCTGGAGGACCAGGACATGATCGACCTGTCCGGGATCTTCCGGGACGTGTACCTGTACGCGATCCCCGCCGTGCACGTGCAGGACCTCTTCGTGCAGACCGACCTGGACGCCGCCTACCGCGACGCGACGCTGTCCGTCACCACCGTCGTACGCAACAGGGGCGGGGGCGATCCGGGGCGGCACCGCGTCGAGGCCATGCTCTACGACGCCGAGGGGCGGCCCGTGCTGGGGCAACCCCTGCGCGGGGAGGCCGAGTTCGACAAGGAGCTCGTCCTGGAGACCGGGGTGAAGGCGCCCGCCCTGTGGTCCGCCGAGAGCCCGAGCCTCTACACCCTCGTGGTCACGCTCCTGGACCCGAAGGGCCGCAAGAGCGACATCCAGCGCACCCGGGTCGGCTTCCGCAAGGTCGAGTTCGGGCCGGGCAAGTGGACCGTCAACGGCAAGCACGTCATGTTCCACGGCACCAACCGGCACGAGTCGCACCCGGACTTCGGACAGGCCGTCCCCGAGTCGGTCATGGTCGAGGACGTCCGTCTCATGAAACGGCACAACATCAACGCCCTGCGCACCTCGCACTACCCGAACCACCCGCGCATGCTCGAACTCTGCGACGAGTACGGCCTGTACGTCATCGACGAGACCAACCTGGAGACCCACGGGGTGCGCGACCGCCTGCCCGGCTCGCTGCCCGACTGGACCGACGCCTGCGTGGACCGCGTCCGCTCCCTCGTGGAGCGCGACAAGAACCACGCGTGCGTGGTGGCCTGGTCGCTCGGCAACGAGGCCGGGGAGGGCGACACCTTCAAGGCCATGGCCGCCTGGGTGCGGGCCCGCGACACCTCGCGGCCCGTCCACTACGAGGGCATGAACTCCGTCGCCGACGTGCACAGCGAGATGTACACCAAACCGGCCGACGTCGAGGCGTACGGCAGGTCGGGGAAAACCACCCCCTACATGCTGTGCGAGTACACGCACGCCATGGGCAACAGCAACGGCAACCTCCCCGAGTACTGGGAGATCTTCGAGAAGTACCCGAACCTGCACGGCGGCTTCGTCTGGGACTGGGTCGACCAGAACATCCGCCGCCCGATCCCCGGCGACAAGAAGCACACCTACCTCTCGTACGGGGGCGACTGGCACCCCGGCTACCCGACCGACGGCAACTTCAGCTGCAACGGCCTGGTGGCGTCGACCCGTTCGCCGCACCCCGGCCTGATGGAGATCAAGAAGGTCTACCAGCCGGTGGCGGTCACGGCGGGCGACCTCGGCGTGGGCGCGGTGTCGGTCCGCAACAAGCAGCTGTTCAGCGGCCTGGACGCGTACGAGCTGCGGTGGAGCGTGACCCGCGACGGGGACGCCGTCCAGCACGGCACGCTGCGGGCCCCCGATGTGGCGCCCGGCGCGACCGCCACCGTCCGCATCCCCTACCGGAAGCCCACCACCCTCGAACCCGGCGCCGAGTACTGGCTGAACGTGTCCTTCGCCCTGCGCGACACGACGCGGTGGGCCGAGGCCGGGCACACCGTCGCCGCCGAACAGCTGGCCCTCGACTGGCACGCCCCCGCCCCGGCCGACCCGTCCCCGGGCACCCTGCCGCCCCTCGAACTCACGGAAACAGAGAGGGAGTTCAAGGTCGGCGGGCGTGACGTGGAAGTGGTGCTCTCGAAGTCGGCCGGCACCCTCACCTCGTACCGGATCAAGGGGCGGGTGCTGCTCGCGGGCGGCCCCGTGCCGAACTTCTGGCGCGGCCCGACGGACAACGACATCGGCCGCAAGTACCAGGAGGAGGCCGCCACCTGGAAGGAGGCGGGGGCCAAGGCGAAGGTCGATGCGGTGAAGGCGGCGCAGCCCTCCCCCGGCGAGGTCACGATCGAGGTGACCGCGACGCTGCCCACCTCGCCGCTGCCCTCCACCTGGACGACGGTGTTCACCGTGCGCGGCGACGGTGAGCTGCGCGTCCGGCACACCCTGAAGGCGGCCGCGGGGCTGCCCGACATCCCGATGGTGGGCGCCCTGCTGACCGTCCCCGAGGGGTTCGAGCGGCTCGACTGGTACGGGCGCGGGCCGCACGAGAACTACCAGGACCGCAAGTCGGCCGCGTTCGTGGGCCGATACCGCTCGACGGTGGACGCCCAGGTCGCGCCGTACGTCCGTCCGCAGCAGACCGGCAACATGACGGACGTACGGCGGCTCGCCCTCACCGACCGCTCGGGCGCGGGCCTCGTGGTCACCGCCGACCCCGCCGCGGGCGAGGAGCTCCTGGAGACGAGCGCCCTGCACCACGCCCCGTCCGACCTGGACGGGCCGAAGCACCCGCACGAGGTGAAGCGGCGCAAGGAGACGGTCCTCGGGGTCAACCACCGGCAGATGGGCGTCGGCGGCAACGACTCCTGGGGCGCGCCGCCGCTGGCGGAGTATCTGCTGCACGCGGGCAGGACGTACACGTACGCGTACCGGGTGAACCCCGCGGAGAAGTTCACCCCTTGAGGCGGTTCGCCTGCTCGATCGCGTCCGCGAGGCGGCGCACGTCTCCACCGCCGGAGCCGTCCTCCAACTCGCGGGCGCGCGCGGCCAGTTCACCGAGCGGCAGGGCGCCCGGCAGGCCGTTCCAGCGGGAGTCGCCGGAGCGCAGGGCGTTCGCGAAGTAGGCGGCGGTCGCGGCGACGCGCAGGCCGCGCGGGGTCGAGCCGTCCCACACGCCGTGGCGCACCGCGTCCGCCTCGATCGACTGCGACTCCTCGTGCGGGGCGCGGCTGTCGGGGTCGAGCCAGCGGACGCTCGCCGTCGCGAGACGGCCGCTCGCGCCGGGCCGGAGACGGACCGCGTACAGCGCCGTCACCGTGTGGCCGGGGCCGACCTCGCCGCCGTCCACGGTGTCGTCGCGGAAGTCGTCGTCGGCGACCTGCCGATTGTCGTAGCCGATGAGGTGGAAGTTGACGACGGCCCGCGGGTCGAAGGCGACCTGTGCCTTCGCGTCGCGGGCGCGCAGCTCGATGTGGGCGGGGAGCTGTTCGCAGAACACCTTGCGGGCGTCCTCGTCGCTGGAGACGTAGGTGGTGTGGCCGTCGCCCTTGTCGGCGAGGCGCTCCATCAGGGCGTCTCCGTAGTCGCTACCGACGCCGACGCCGAAGAGGGTGATGCCGTGGGTGCGGCGGGCGTCGGCGATGCGGTCGAGGATGGCGTCGGCGCGGGTCTCGCCGGTGTTGGCGAGGGCGTCGGAGAGGAGGACGACGCGGTTGGTGGCGCCTTCGCGCAGGCCGAGGGTGGCGGTCTCGTAGCCGGTGGTGACGCCCGCTTCGAGGTTGGTGGAGTCGGTGGGTTCGAGGGTGTCGATGGCCTCGTGGACGCGGGCGCGGTTGCTGTCCTCGGCGTACGAGCGGTCGGCCGGGGCGGCCTTGAGCCGGTAGCCGTCCTCCGATCCGGCTCCCTCGGCGTGCACGCGGCGTCCGCCGAGCCGGGTCATGGGCAGGATCGTCTCGGCCTCGTCGCTGAAGGTCACGAGGGCCACCGAGTCGTCGGGGCGCAGCTGGTCCGTCATGGTGTCGAGGGAGCGCTTGACGAGGTCGAGGCGGCCGGGTTCGGACATGGAGCCGGAGACGTCGATGACGAAGGTGAGGGCGGCGGGCGGACGGCTGGGGAGCGGAGCGACTTCCTTGGAAGGGCGGTGGCGGGAGACGGGCGGGCGGTCCGCGTCCGAGGTGTCGGGGCCGGTGGCGAGGCCGACGCGGAGGAGGGACCAGTCGCCGCCGTCCTCGCGGCTGTCGGTGCCCGTACCGGCGCGGGCGCCGTCCACCGTCACCGAGAAGCCGTCGCCGTCCGGGCGCGGATAGTCCTGGCGGAAGCTGTTGACGAACTCCTCGGGGCGGACCGTCGCCGGGTCGGGCAGGCGGCCGTCGGCGAGGGTGCGCCGGGCGTAGCCGTACGAGGCGGTGTCGACGTCGAGGGCGAAGGTGGAGAGGTAGTCGGGCGCGGGCGCCACCTCGCGCTTCTCGTCGCCCTGGTGTTCCTCCGGGGTGGCCGCGTCCCCTCCCGTTCCGGTTCCGGCGGACGGGTGCGCGGGGGCGGGCAGGGGCGCGCCGTCCTGGACGCCGCCGCTGTGGCCCTTCGCGCTGTCGGCCTTCTCCTTGCCCCCGTCGTCGCCCCCGCTGCACCCGGTGAGCAGCAGGCCGCCCGCCAGGGTCAGGGCGACGAATCCTCGTCCTGCTCGTCGCGTCGTCCGGATCCGCATCACGGCCCCCTCTTGTCTGCGTCGGCACTCACGACTGTGACGCGGGAGGCGGCCGGAACGATCGGTCCGGTGCGTTGCGGACCGGTCTCGATGAGGCTACGGCGGGCGGCCGTCGTGACCGGTAGGAGACGTACCGGAGACCCGGAGATCCCGGGCCGGGAGGGTCAGGACACCACGTCCTTCCTGGCGAAGCCCCGGAACGCGAGCGCGAAGAGCACCAGCGCGTACGTGACCGAGACGGCCGCGCCCTGGATCATGCCGCCCCACTCGGGGCGGGTCTGTACCGCGTCGGCCCAGGCGAACTGCCAGTGCGCGGGCAGGAAGTCGCGCCAGTCGCCGAGTGCCGTCACCGCGTCCAGGACGTTGCCCACGATCGTCAGGCCGACCGCGCCGCCGACCGCGCCGAGCGGGGCGTCGGTCTTCGTCGACAGCCAGAACGCGAGGGCGGCGGTGACGAGTTGGGACACGAAGACGTACGCGACGACGATGAGCAGCCGCTGCCCCGCCGTGCCCGCCGCGAGGGTGCCCCCGGTGGGGATCTCCAGCGGCCCCCACCCGTAGGCCACCGTGCCGACCACGAGGGCGACCAGCGGCAGCAGCAGCATCGCGGCGGCGCTGAGGGCGAGCGCGACGGTGAGCTTGGACCACAGGAGGCGGGCGCGGGGCACGGGCGCGGCCAGCAGATAGCGCAGCGACGACCAGCTGGCCTCGGAGGCGACGGTGTCCCCGCAGAACAGGGCGACGGGGATGACGAGGAGGAAGCCGGCGGACACGAACAGGCACACCGCCGCGAAGTTCGCGCCGGACGCGGTGGCCGTGTCCATCAGCGTCACCGCGCCGTTGCGCGCGCCCGGCGAGCCGCCGATGGCGAACGCCGCGACGAGCACGAAGGGCAGCAGCGCGAGCACGCCGAACATCACCAGCGTGCGGCGCCGCTTCAACTGCCGTACCGCCTCGACCCGCAGCGGCAGGGTCCGGCCCGCCCGGTAGCCGGGCGCGGTGGCGCGGGCCGTGGTCGCCGCGCTCCTCGCCGCACTCTTCGCCGCGCTCATGCGGAGCCTCCGATCAGGGTCAGGAACGCGTCTTCGAGGCGCCGGTGGGGGCCCATGGACGCGACGGGGATGTCCAGTCGTACGAGTTCCGGCAGCAGCTTCGCGGCGCCTGCCGTCCCGTCGGCACCGTCGGCCCCGGTGGCGTCGAGCCGGACCAGGAGCCCGCTCTCCGCGCGCACCGCCGAGGCCACGCCCGGCAGGGCGCCGACCTTCTCCACGAGGGCGTCCGGGACGTCGGCCGCGAGGCCCACCAGGAGCGTGTCCCCGGAGCCGACGATCTCGGCGACCGGGCCCGCCTGGACGAGGCGGCCGCGGTCCATCACCACGAGGTGGGTGCAGGACTGCTCGACCTCGGCCAGGAGGTGGCTGGAGACGATGACGGTGCGGCCGCCGCGCGCGTAGCGGATCATCACCTCGCGCATCTCGCGGATCTGGGGCGGGTCGAGGCCGTTGGTCGGCTCGTCCAGGATGAGCAGGTCCGGCAGGCCCAGCATGGCCTGGGCGATGGCGAGGCGCTGGCGCATGCCCTGCGAGTACGTCCGCACCGCGCGGGCCAGGGCGTCGCCGAGACCGGCGATCTCCAGGGCCTCGTCCAGGTGGGCGTCCTCGGCGGGACGCCCTGTGGCCTTCCAGTACAGCTCCAGGTTCTCCCGGCCGGAGAGGTGGGGCAGGAAGCCCGCTCCTTCGACGAACGCGCCGACGCGGGAGAGCACCGGGGCGCCCGGCCTGATGGCGTGCCCGAAGACGCGGATCTCGCCCTCGTCCGGGCGGATCAGGCCCATGAGCATGCGCAGCGTCGTCGTCTTGCCCGCGCCGTTCGGCCCGAGCAGGCCGAGGACCTGGCCCTTCTCGACGCGGAAGGAGACGCCCTTGACCGCGTACCGGTCCGTCGACTTCGCGTACCTCTTGGTCAGGTCCGTGATCTGGAGCGGGACGTCGGCGAGGTGGGGGTCCGGGGCGGGGGCCGTGGTGCGGCGGCGCGCGGTGACCAGGAGGGCCAGGGCGAGGACGGCTCCGGTGAGGGGCAGCCACCACACCCAGGAGGGCAGCGGGGCGGCGGCCGTCTTCACGCCGGGTGCCGTCGGCACCGTCAAGTCGCCCTTCAGGGAGACCTGATAGGTGGCGGGCTCGGCCGGGGAGGCGTAGCCGAGGTCGGTGGAGGAGAGGGCGAGGCGCAGGCGGTGGCCCTTCTGCACCTCGTGGTCGATGGCGGGGAGGGTCAGCTCGACGTCCTTGCCGTCCTTCGCGTCCGGCACCCGCACGGGGGCGACGAGCTGGGCGGGCAGGACCTGCTGGCGGCCGTCCGGGCCGACGTCGTAGACCTTCCCGAAGAGCACCGCGTCATCGGTGGACGACTTCACGTGGACCTTGGCGGTCGGGGTGCCGGTGACGCGGAGGTTCGCGCCGAGCGGGCGCGAGTCGAACCGGGCGTACTGGCCGGGGAAGTCGAGGGAGACGCCGATGCCGAGGGCCGACAGCTGGGACAGACCGCCCCCGGCTCCGCCACCGCCACCGGCGGCGCCCGAGTCGTCGTCGTCTTCACCGCCGCCGCCCCCGCCACCGAGGCCGGGCACGCCGGAGATCGCGGGCGGGGAGCCGCCCGCCGGATTGGTGACGCTCTGCTCGCGCCCGCTCAGCTCCACGGACCGTCGGCCGCTCTCCAGGCCGGGGTAGCTCTCCCCGCTCGCGCCCCTCAACTGGGCGGCGCCGTCGGTGGAGTCGATGCCTCCGGTGCGGGTGACCCGGAAGGCGGGGCCGGTGTCGGCGCCCTTGTCGTCCTTCAGGTAGCGGTCGAACCAGGAGGTCACGCGGGAGTCGAGCCGGCCCGTCTCGGGGTCGCCGCCGTCATGGCCGCCCGCGAGCCAGTCGACCTTCACGGGCGCGTGGTTGGCGCGGATCGCCTTCTCCATCGCGTCGGCCTGGCCGAGCGGGAAGAGCGAGTCCGACTGGCCCTGCATGATCAGCGCGGGGACCTTGATGCGGTCGGCGACGGCGGAGGGGCTGCGCTCGGTGAGCAGCCCGCGCGCCTTCGCGTCCGGCTTCCCGGCGGCCGCCACCCGGTCGTACATGGCGCACAGACTGCGCTCGAACTTGTCGCAGCCGCCCCCGGAGTTGATGAAGATCCCGGCCCACAGCTTCTTGAAGACGCCGTTCGGCAGCAGTGCGTCCGCCAGGTTCCAGTACGTGATCTTCGGGGCGATGGCGTCGACCCGCTGGTCGTACCCGGCGGCGAGCAGGGAGATCGCCCCTCCGTACGAAGCGCCGGTGACGCCCACGCGCGGGTCGCCCGCCTTGTCGAGGCGGACCTCGGGGCGCTTCGCCAGCCAGTCGATGAGCCGGGAGACGTCGGCCACCTCGGCCTTGGGGTCGTTCAGCCCGATCTTC
This sequence comes from Streptomyces odontotermitis, assembly GCF_050510915.1. Taxonomy (NCBI): domain Bacteria; kingdom Bacillati; phylum Actinomycetota; class Actinomycetes; order Kitasatosporales; family Streptomycetaceae; genus Streptomyces; species Streptomyces odontotermitis. The sequence continues at coordinate 1,222,376 of NZ_JBNJLS010000001.1, forward strand.
CCCGTGGACTTGCCGAAGCCGCGCGCGGACCAGGTCAGGACCGCGTACCCGTCGCGCGCGAGCTGCTCGGCCTGGGCGCGGGTCTCGGCCTTGCTGCCGCCGAAGCCGTGGCCGATGAGGACGGCGGGGCGCTTCACGGCGGGGTCGCCCGCCGTGAAGTACGACGTGTCGATCCTCGCGCCGTCCATCGCCATCATCCGGTCGGCGCGGTGCACGGCCGGCTCGTCGTCGGACGCGACCGCCGTCCAGGTGCCCGCCCCCGCGAGCACCACCACGGCGGCCGCGGCGGCGATCCAGCGGCGCGGGCCGCGCAGCGCGGACAGCCTGGGCCCGGTCAATCGGAGATCCATGCGTCAACGGTACGGTCGCCCACCGACAACCGCGGCAGCCGACGGTCGGAACCCGCGTACCTCCCGGGGAAGTAGACTCCGGCCCCCGCGTACCGCCAACGTGGTACGCATGCGCATCTCACCCGCGACCACACCCGCCCAACTCCTCGCCGCCGGGCCCCTCTTCGACAATCCCCAAGCTCTCGGCTTCGCTCGAGCAGGGGAGGCCCCATTCGCCCGCCCCGAGTGGGCGGAGCGGTTCCTGGCCGCCCCGGGGCACCACCTCTTCCTCGCGTACGAGGAGAAGTCAGACATCCCCGTCGGCTTCGTCAGCGGCGTCGAGACGATCCACCCCGACAAGGGGACGGAGATGTTCCTGTACGAGCTGAGCGTCGCCGAGACGCACCGGCGCCGTGGCGTCGGCCGCGCCCTCGTCGGGGCCCTGGCGGCGCTGGCACGGGAGTTGGGGTGCTACGGGATGTGGGTGGGCGTCGACACCGACAACGAGGCGGCCCTCGCCACGTATCGGAGCGCGGGAGCCAAGGACGAGGGCCGCTTCGCGATGCTGAACTGGGACCTGCGGTAGCGCCCCCGCCGGATGAGGCGCTAGGGCCTGTCCGGCGGATCAGGCCCTAGCCGATCCGCTCGTCCTCCGGCAGGGTCACCAGCCACCGCGTGTCCGCGCGCGGGCGCAGGTACCCCGCCCAGTACACCGTCGCCACCGCCACGATCCCGCCCGTCCACGCCAGGTACGACAGCTCCTGCCGGCTCAGGATGTAGCCGAGCACCGCGATGAGCAGCACCGGGAGCGCGGGCCACAGCGGCATCCGCCAGGCGGGCACGTCGCGGTGGCCGCCCCGGCGGGCGAGCAGCGCGGCGACCGCGACCAGCAGGTACATGCCGGTGACGGAGACGCCCGTCACGCCGTACAGGGTGTCGAGGTCGACGAAGCAGAGCACCGCGCCGGGCACGCCCACCAGGAGGGTCGCGACCCAGGGGGAGCCGAACCGGCCGAGCCTGCTGAGGGCGTGGTTGACCGGCTCGGGCCACGCCTTGTCGCGGGCCGAGGCGAACAGGACGCGGGAGTTCTGGATCACCATGACGATGCCCGCGTTGATGATCGCGAGGGCGACGCAGAGGCTGACGAAGGTGCCGACCGCCGAGTTGCTCCACGCCTCGACCATGCCGCTGATGTCGCCCGAGGTGAGCGCCGTGAGGTCCTGGGCGCCGAGGGTGATCGCTGCGACCGGGACCAGGATGATCACCGAGGAGATGGCGAGGGTCGCGAGGACCGTGCGGGCCACGGACTTGCGGGGGTTCTCCAGCTCTTCGGAGAGGTAGACGGCGGTGGAGAAGCCCTGGGTCACGAAGAGCGCGATGGCGAGGCCCGAGACGATCAGCATGGCGGTCACGGTGTCGGTGTGCCCGTGCGCGCCCGCGACCTCCATCGACACGAGCGAGCCCGCGCCGCGCTCCGCGTGCGTGAAGCCGAGGACGGCCACGACGGCCGCGGCGATCACTTCGAGGACCAGGAAGACGCCGGTGATCCACGCGTTGGCCCGCAGGTCGAGCAGGCCCGCGAGGGTGGCGAGGAGCATCACGCCCGCGCCCGCCACCGAGGGGTCGAGGTGCACGAGGGGCGCCAGGTAGTCCGCCGTGCCCATGGCGATCACCGGCGGGACGATCATCACGACCAGGAGGGAGAGCACGAAGACCAGCCAGCCCGCGAGGCGGCCCGCCATCGTGGAGACCATCGCGTACTCGCCGCCCGCGCTGGGGATGAGGGTGCCCAGCTCCGCGTAACAGAAGGCGACGGCTATGCACAGGAGCGAGCCGATCGCGATGGTGAGGGCGGTGGCGGTGCCGAGCGAGGAGAAGAGGTCGGGGACGACCACGAAGAGCGTGGAGGCGGGCGTCACGCAGGAGAGCGTGAGCAGGGTGCCGCCGACGACGCCGATGGAGCGCTTCAGCTTCTGGGGGCGGCCGGGCGCCGCGGGTGCCTCGGCAGGGGCCTCGGCGGGGGACTGGAGCGGGCGGAGCGTGTCGGTCATGGAGCGGTATCCGATCGACTCGTGCGGCAGGAGGTGCGCGTCGGGGGCGTCCGGCGCGTTATGGAACCCCGTCACAACCGGAACGTCAACGGCCGTTTCCCTACGGATTCCGCAGGGGCCACCGCGCGCTCACCGACCCCAACTGGCCATACTTTCCCAGGGCTTTACATCCATAGGTGGCAATGACTAAGCAGTGCCGCCTGTTGACCTTGATAACGAAGGCACTTCACCGACTGCACCTGTGCCGCCCGATTTGCCCTCTCCGCCTGGGGAGCGCACGGGAACCGCAGCTCCTCCCCCGAAAAAGAAACGGGGCCGCCCGCATTCCGGACGGCCCCGTCGCTCCGGGCGACTGCGCTCGACTGCGCTCAGTGGTTGCGCGGGAACCCGAGGTCCACGCCCGCCGGGGCGTCGGAGGGGTCGGGCCAGCGCGTGGTGACGACCTTGCCGCGGGTGTAGAAGTGCGTGCCGTCGTTGCCGTAGATGTGGTGGTCCCCGAAGAGGGAGTCCTTCCAGCCGCCGAAGGAGTGGTAGCCCACGGGCACCGGGATCGGCACGTTCACGCCGACCATGCCCGCCTCGACCTCCAGCTGGAAGCGGCGTGCGGCGCCGCCGTCGCGGGTGAAGATCGCGGTGCCGTTGCCGAACGGCGAGGCGTTCATGAGGGCCACGCCCTCCTCGTACGTGTCGACGCGCAGCACGCACAGGACGGGGCCGAAGATCTCGTCCTTGTACGCCTGGGCCGTCACCGGCACCCGGTCGAGCAGCGAGAGGCCGATCCAGTGGCCGTCCTCGAAGCCCTCCACGGTGTGGCCGGTGCCGTCGAGGACGACCTCGCAGCCCTCGGCCGCGGCGCCCGTCACGTACGAGGCGACCTTGTCGCGGTGGGCGGCGGTGATCAGCGGGCCCATCTCGGAGGAAGGGTCGTTCCCGGGCCCGATCTTGATCTTCTCGGCGCGCTCCTTGATCTTCGCGACCAGTTCGTCACCGATCGAACCGACCGCCACCACGGCCGAGATGGCCATGCAGCGCTCGCCCGCCGAGCCGTACGCGGCGGAGACGGCGGCGTCGGCGGCCGCGTCCAGGTCGGCGTCCGGGAGGACCAGCATGTGGTTCTTGGCGCCGCCCAGTGCCTGGACGCGCTTGCCGTTCGCGGAAGCGGTCGTGTGGATGTAGCGGGCGATCGGGGTCGAGCCCACGAAGGAGACGGCGGACACGTCCGGGTGCTCCAGGAGGCGGTCCACGGCCACCTTGTCGCCGTGCACGACGTTGAAGACGCCGTCGGGAAGCCCGGCCTCGGCGAGCAGCTCGGCGATCTTCATCGACGCCGACGGGTCCTTCTCGCTGGGCTTCAGCACGAAGGTGTTGCCGCACGCGATGGCCAGCGGGAACATCCACATCGGCACCATGGCCGGGAAGTTGAACGGCGTGATGCCCGCGACGACGCCCAGCGGCTGGCGGATCGACGACACGTCCACCCGCGAGGCGACCTCGGTCGACAGCTCGCCCTTCAGCTGCACCGTGATGCCGCAGGCCAGGTCGACGATCTCCAGACCGCGCGCGACCTCGCCGAGCGCGTCCGAGTGCACCTTGCCGTGCTCGGCGGTGATCAGCTCGGCGACCGCGTCGCGGTTGGCGTCGAGGAGGGCGCGGAACTTGAAGAGCACCGCGGTGCGCTTGGCGAGCGAGGAGGTGCCCCAGGTCGCGAACGCGGCCTTCGCGGAGGCCACCGCGGCGTCCACCTCGGCCACGTTCGCGAAGGCGACCTGCGTCGTGACGGCGCCGGTCGCCGGGTCGGTGACCGGACCGAACGTGCCCGAAGCGCTCTCCACAGCCTTCCCGCCGATCCAGTGCTGGACGGTCTTCGTCATGACAAGCATCCCTACTCTCACAGGTGGCGGCGTCGGGCGGTGACGTGCCGGTCGTACTCTTCCCTGGCCTTGACCGCCGCCTGACGGGTCGCGGTCTCGGCCACGGGCACATCCCACCACGCCTGTGCGGGGGGCGGGCCCGACACTGTGTCTGCCGTTTCCGTCTCCACGTAGACACATGTGGGGCCGTCCGCGGCGCGCGCCTCGCGCAGCGCGCCGCGCAGTTCGTCGACGGTCCTCGCGCGCAGCACGCGCATCCCGAGCGAGGCCGCGTTGGCGGCGAGGTCGACGGGCAGCGGGTCCCCGGTGTACGTGCCGTCGGGCGCCCGGTAGCGGTAGGCGGTGCCGAACCGCTCGCCGCCCACGGACTCCGAGAGCCCGCCGATCGACGCGTACCCGTGGTTCTGCAGGATGACGACCTTGATCGGCAGGCGTTCCTGGACGGCGGTGACGATCTCCGTCGGGTTCATCAGATACGTCCCGTCGCCGACCAGCGCCCACACCGGCCCTCCGGGCTCGGCCAGGCACACCCCGATCGCCGCCGGGATCTCGTATCCCATGCAGGAGTAGCCGTACTCGACGTGGTACTGCCGGGGCGAGCGCGTCCGCCACAGCTTGTGCAGGTCGCCGGGGAGCGAACCGGCCGCGTTGATCAGGACGTCGGCGCCGGTGACGATCTCGTCGAGGGCGCCGAGCACTTGGGCCTGGGTGGGCCGGGCGTCGATCTCGGCGGCCTCGAAGGCGGCGGCCACCCGGTGCTCCCAGCGCGCCTTGTCGCCGCCGTACGCCACCGCGTAGGCGTCCTCGACGCGATGGCCGCGCACCGCATCGGTGAGGGCCTCAAGTCCCGTACGGGCATCGGCGATCAGCGTCAGGGCCGCCATCTTGTGGCCGTCGAAGGGCGCGATGTTGAGGTTCAGGAAGCGGACGCCGGGGGCGGCGAAGAGGGTGCCGGAGGCGGTGGTGAAGTCGCTGTAGCGGGTGCCGACGCCGATCACCAGGTCGGCGGTGCGGGCCAGTTCGTCGGCGGCGGCGGTGCCGGTGTGGCCGATGCCGCCGACGTCGGCGGGGTGGTCGAAGCGCAGCGAGCCCTTGCCGGCCTGGGTGGCGGCGACCGGGATCCCGGTGGCGTCGGCGAAGTCCTTGAGCGCCTCCTCGGCGCCGCTGTGGTGGACGCCGCCGCCCGCGATGACCAGCGGGCGCCGGGCCGCCCGCAACGCCCGCGCGGCGGCCTCGACTTCCCGCGGGTCGGGGGCGGGGCGGCGCACGCTCCACGTCCGCTCGGCGAAGAACTCGCGCGGCCAGTCGTACGCCTCCGCCTGCACGTCCTGCGGCAGGGCGAGGGTGACGGCGCCGGTGTCGACGGGGTCGGTGAGCACGCGCATCGCCTGCAGCGCGGCCGGGATGAGGGCCTCGGGCCGGGTGATCCGGTCGAAGTACTTGGAGACGGGCCGCAGACAGTCGTTCACCGACACATCGCCCGCGTACGGGACTTCGAGCTGCTGGAGCACCGGGTCGGCGGGCCGGCTGGCGAAGACGTCACCCGGCAGCAGCAGCACCGGCAGGTGGTTGACGGTGGCGAGCGCGGCGCCGGTCACGAGGTTGGTGGCGCCGGGCCCGATCGAGGTGGTGACGGCGTGCGCGGCGAGCCGCCCCGACTGCCGCGCGAACCCCACCGCGGCATGCACCATGGCCTGCTCGTTGCGCCCTTGGTGGAAGGGCATCTCGTCCCCGTACTCGACGAGCGCCTGCCCGATCCCCGCCACGTTGCCGTGCCCGAAGATCCCCCAGGTCCCGCCGATGAGCCGCCGCCGCGCGCCGTCCCGCTCGGTGAACTGCCGCGACAGGAAGCGCACCAGGGCCTGCGCGGTGGTGAGCCGGACGGTGGGAGCGGCCTGGGTGGAGCCGGTGCTGGTCATCGGTACGCCTCCGTGTGATCGGGGTGGAAGCAGATCCGCCACTCCCGCTCGGGGCCGGGGCCCGCCATCACGTTCAGGTAGTACAGGTCGTGGCCGGGCTGGGCGATCGACGGGCCGTGCCAGCCGTCGGGCACGAGCACGACGTCACCCGTGCGGACCTCGGCGAGGACGTCGGTGCCGCCGTCGCGGGACGGGAACACGCGCTGGTACCCGAACCCCTCGCGCCCGTCCCGGGCCCGCTCCACCTCGAAGTAGTAGATCTCTTCGAGCTCGGACTCGACGCCCGGGCGGTGTTCGTCGTGCTTGTGCGGCGGATACGAGGACCAGTTGCCGCCGGGCGTGATGACCTCGACGGCGATGAGGCGGTCGCACGCGAAGGCGTCGGCGGACGCGAAGTTGCGGACCTGGCGCGCGCAGTTGCCGCTGCCGCGGGCCTCGACGGGAACCTCCGGCGCGGAGCCGTAGCGGGCGGGGAGTCGACGCTCGCACTTCGCTCCTGCCAGGGCGAAGCGGCCTCCCGCGCCGGAGGCGATCTGGATGCGGGCATCCCGGGGCACGTAAGCGAAGTCGCTGACTCCGCTGAACACGCTGTCCCGGCCCAGCAGTTCGATGATCCCGCCTTCGGCGTGCACCGTACAGCCGCCGGTCAGGGGCAGCACGATCCATTCACTCTCACCGGTGGCGAAGGAGTGCAGGCCGCCGGGCGGCAGTTCGACGATCCGCAACGCCGAGTGAGCGAGCGGCGTCTGCCGGGGATCGATGTCGAGGGCGTAGGCACCACCGGCCGTACTGCCCCTGGGTACGTACGACATGGAACGCCTCCTCGCTGCAGCGGTCTCCCTCGCGGCGGTCACAACAGTCCTACGGCGGTGTCGACCGCACCGGCCACGTCCCCGTCGGGCGGGTACAGCAGCGCGCGGCCGGCGACCAAGCCCTGCACGGTGGGCAGTTGCAGCGCTCCGCGCCACTTCTCGTACACCGCGTCCTCGTCGTTCGCACCGTTTCGATCATCCCCCACATCGCCGCCGAGCAGCACCGCGGGCAGCGTCGAGGTCTCCAGGACGCGCGCCATGTCGTCCGGGTTCCGGGTGACGGGCACCTTCAGCCAGGTGTACGCGGAGGTGCCGCCGAGGCCCGAGGCGATGGCGATGGAGGTGCTGACGGCTTCGGGGCTCAGGTCGTTGCGAAGCCTGCCGCTCCCCCCTTCCCTCCCGCTCAGGAACGGTTCGACGAACACGGGGAGGCGGTGCTCGGCCATCGCGTCGACGGCGCGCGCGGCGGCGTGCAGCGTGTCGAGGGAGCCCCGGTCCCGGTGGTCGACGCGGAGCAGCAGCTTGCCCGCGTCGAACCCGATCCTGGCCAGGTCCTGGGGCCGGTACCCCGTGAACCGGTCGTCCAACTCGAACGCGGCGCCCGCGAGCCCGCCGCGGTTCATGGACCCCATCACGACCTTGCCGTCGAGGGCGCCGAGCAGGAGGAGGTCCTCGAGGATGTCGGCGGTGGCGAGGACGCCGTCCACGCCGGGGCGGGACAGGGCGAGGCAGAGCCGTCGGAGGAGGTCGGTCCGGTCGGCCATGGCGAGGGGGTCGCGGCCGACGCCGAGGGCGCCCCGCGCGGGGTGGTCGGCGGCCACGATCAGCAGCCGCCCGCTCGGGCCGAGGAGGGGGCGCCGGGGGCGGCGGGCCGCGGCTTCGGCGATGGCTTCGGGGTGGCGGGCGCGGGTTCTGGCGAGGGCGCCCGGGTCGATGGTCATGGGCATTTCCCCGCCCCCCTCTGATCGCGGCCTGCGGCCTGCTCGTCCTCAATCGCCGGACGGGCTGGACATAGCCCGTCCGGCGATTGAGGACGAGGCGCGAAGCGCCGATTGACGGTGCCCCAGGGGCGACGGAGTCGCCGTTTCGGGAAGGGGCGGGGTCGGGGAAGAGTCACGTCACCGCCCCCGCACGGACCGCCGCCTCGACCTCGCCGGGAAACGGCATCGCGGACGAACACTCCAGCCGAGAGGCGACGATCGCCCCCGCCGCGTTCGCATACCGCACCACCCGCTCCAACTCCCATCCCGCCAGCAGCCCATGGCACAGCGCCCCACCAAAGGCGTCCCCGGCCCCCAGCCCGTTCAGCACGGTCACCGGCAGCGGCGGGACCTCCGCGCACTCCCCCGCCGCACTCATCGCGAGCACCCCCTTGGGCCCCTGCTTCACCACCGCGAGCTCCACTCCCGCGTCCAGCAACGCCCGCGCGGCCGCACCCGGTTCACGCTCCCCGGTGGCCACTTCCACCTCTTCGAGGTTCCCGACGGCGACCGTCGCGTGTGCGAGTGCGGCCTCGTAATGCGTACGCGCCTCGCCCGCATCCGCCCAGAACATCGGCCGCCAGTCGAGATCGAAGACCGTGATCCCCGAAGTCCGCGCACCCAGCGCCGCCAGCGTCGCCCCGCGGCTCGGCTCCGCGCACAGCCCCGTCCCCGTCATCCAGAAGATCCGCGCCGACGCGACCGCGCCCAGGTCCAGTTCGTCACCCCGGATCTCCAGATCGGGCGCCTTCGGCAACCGGTAGAAGTAGAGCGGGAAGTCGTCCGGCGGGAACACCTCGCAGAACGTGACCGGCGTGGGCAGGCCCGCGACCCCGGTCACCCAGCGGTCGTCGACGCCGAACTCCCGTAGCGCGGCGTGGAGATACTCGCCGAAGGGGTCCTCTCCCGTGCGCGTGACGACCGCCGTGCGCCGGCCCTGCCGCGCCGCGGCGACCGCGACGTTCGTCGCCGAGCCGCCGAGGAACTTCCCGAAGGACGTGACCTCCGCGAGCGGCACCCCGGCCTGAAGCGGGTAGAGGTCCACCCCGATCCGGCCCATGGTGATGACGTCGTACGGATCGGTCACCGCGTCCTCGCTTCCTGTCGTCTCCCCCAGGTCTAATCCCGTCCCGGGAACCCTGTCAACATTTTGTCCTTACATTCGGACCACCCTTGACACCCTTCTGAAGCGGCCGGGAGGCTTGGGCCATGACGACGCTGCCCCGCCTGTCACACATCCGGATCGGTTCGGCTCCCGACTCGTGGGGCGTGTGGTTCCCGGACGACCCGCGGCAGGTCCCCTGGCGCCGCTTCCTGGACGAGGTCGCGGAGTCCGGCTACGAGTGGATCGAGCTCGGGCCGTACGGATATCTCCCGACCGACCCGGTCGTGCTCGGCGAGGAGACCGCGCGGCGCGGCCTGAAGGTGTCGGCCGGGACCGTCTTCACGGGGCTGCACCACGGGCCCGCCGTCTGGGACGAGACCTGGGCCCACGTCGCGGACAACGCCGCGCTCGCGCGGGCGACCGGCGCCGGGCACCTCGTCGTCATCCCCGCCTTCTGGCGCGACGACAAGACCGGCGAGGTCCTCGAGGACTCGACGCTCACTCCGGAGCAGTGGCGCCATCTCACCACGCAGACCGAGCGGTTGGCGCACGAGGTGCGGGAGCGGTACGGGCTGCGCGTGGTCGTCCACCCGCACGCGGACACCCACATCGACGGCGAGGAGAACGTCGCCCGCTTCCTGGACGCGACCGACTCCGACCTGGTCTCGCTCTGCCTGGACACCGGGCACTACGCGTACTGCGGCGGCGACAGCGTCAAGCTCATCGAGACGTACGGGGAGCGCATCGGCTATCTCCACCTCAAGCAGGTCGACCCGGCCGTGCTCGCCCAGGTCCGGGACGAGGAGCTGCCGTTCGGGCCCGCCGTGGCGCGGGGCGTGATGTGCGAACCGCCGGCCGGGGAGCCGGCCCTGGAGCCGGTGCTCGACGCGGCGCAGCGGCTCGGGGTCGACCTCTTCGCCATCGTCGAGCAGGACATGTACCCCTGTCCGCCGGAGCAGCCGCTGCCCATCGCCCGGCGGACCCGCTCGTTCCTACGATCATGCGGGGCCTGACGGGGAGGTAGGACATGAACGGGGGGACGGGCAGGAGGCCGGCGGGGCGGAGAGCCGGCGGGATCGGCATGCGCGGCATGGGGCTCGACGGGCTGCGCACCCCGGCCCGCTCCGCCCGCTCCCGGGACGGGAGTTGGGAGATCGCGACGGGGCTGCCGCATCCGCGGCTGCGGCCCGGCGTGATCAGCTACCGGGGGATGCGGTTCGCGCTGCCGGGCCCGCGCCGCCGTCTCGAAGTGCCGATCGGCGCGGTCACGCTGCTGCTCGGCTTCGACCGGCCGGTGCGGATCTCCGGCCTCGCGGGCTCGGCCCGCCCCTCGGTGTCGCTGGTCTCGGTCCTCTCGGGGCTGTCCACGGAGCCGGTGATGGGCGAGCACGACGGCCGTCTCGCGGGGATCGAGGTGCTGCTCACGCCCTGGGCCGCGTTCACGCTCTTCGGCACCGCCCTGCACGAGCTGTCGCACCACAACATCGACCCCGACGAGCTGGACCTCGGCCCCGCGCACGGCCGGTGGGAGAGCGTCGGCGAACTCGCCGGCGCCCTCGGCGACCTGCCCTCCTGGACCCAGCGCTTCGCCCTCCTCGACGACGCGTTCGCGCGCTGGGCCGAGACCGGCCCGCCGTCGTCGGCGCGCACGGTGCGGGCCTGGAGCGAGCTGGTCCGCACCCAGGGCGCCGCGCCGGTCGCGCACATCGCGGAGGAAGTCGGCTGGAGCGTGCGGCAGTTGGAGAACCGCTTCCGGGAGCAGATCGGCATCGGCCCGAAGGCGGCCGGGCGGGTGCTGCGGCTCCAGCGGGCCCGGCGGCTGCTCGCGGCGGGGCGCAGCCAGGCGGAGACGGCGGCGCTCTGCGGCTTCTACGACCAGGCGCATCTGAGCGGCGAGTTCAAGGCGATGACGGGGTGCACCCCGGGGGAGTTCTCGGTGGCCCGGCGCCGGGGGCCGCTGCCCGGGGGGCCGCCGCAGCCGGACCGTCTCGCGGGCGAGCCGACGAGCCTGATCCTGCCCTCGGACCCCTCGGCGCGTGCCGCGTTTTTCTCCAAGACCCGGGGGCGGCGCTGACGGCACGCTGTGCCCTTCGAGCCGCACGACGAGCCTTATGCCCCCGGGGGAAGCGGGGAAGCCGGCGGGCCGGACCTGGCGAATGAGGTATCCCCTGCTCCTCAAGAGCTTGGGGAAAGGCCCGGCCCGCTCAGCTTGCTCCGTTCTCAGCTCGCTCCGTTCTCAGCTCGCTCCGTTCTCAGCTCGCTCCGTTCTCAGCTCGCTCCGTTCTCAGCTCGCTCCGTTCTCAGCTCGCTCCGTTCTCAGCTTGCGCCCCGCGAGCGCCCTGCCGACGCGCCCCTCGCACGCATCGCACGCGTCACAAATCCGCCCGTCCTGTCACACATGTCCCGCATACGCGGGTCTTGCGTCACAGCCGGACGACAGCCGCCCCCCTGCGCGCCCCCCACGTCGTTCACCGGGCACAAGGCTGAGTGATCGCCAGCGTCCGCGCCGCAGCTCCCCCGACGGCTCTCCCGAGCCGCCCCTGCGGCGCCCGCAGGGAGGTGCCACTGATGACCGACCGAAGGCTCTGGTCGTACAAGGAGATCGCCGCGCACATCCGGGTCCAGCCCGACACCGTGCGCTCGTACCGCAAGCACGGACTGCTCCCCGCCCCCGACCACGTGGAGGGCGGCAAGCCCTACTGGTACGCGGACACCATTCGCGCCTGGGTGGCGGCGCGCCCGGGCAATCGCGGCCGGAGATTTGATTGATACCCCCTAGGGGTATAGTGTGGGACGTGTCAGAGGATCCCCGGCGACTCCGGGGCTCCTCCTGCACGTTACGACTCCCCCTGCACACCTGCTTCACCGAGTCATCGAGGAGAACGCCATGAGCGCCCAGACCGAGCTCCCCCAGGCCAGCACCGAGTCGACCGGCTCCTGCTGCTCCCCCAGCGGCTCCTGCCACTCCGGCGACGCCGCCGAGACCCCGCAGGGCGCCACCACCACCGTGTACGAGGTGACGGGGATGACCTGCGGCCACTGCGAGGGCGCCGTCTCCAGCGAGATCTCCGAGATCGCCGGGGTCAGCTCCGTGACGGCCGTCGCCGCCACGGGCCTGGTGACCGTCGTCTCCGACGCCCCGCTCGACGAGGAGGCCGTGCGCGCCGCCGTCGACGAGGCGGGCTATGAGCTCGCCGGAGTCAGCAAGAGCTGACCTGTCACTGCACCGCAGTCGGCCGGGTACCCGCGAGGGTCCCGGCCCGCTCGGCGTTCCCCGCCCCTCGTACGCGCAGCGAAAGCTCGTCCTCGTAGCGAAAGAACCACCGCCATGACCACCCGCGAAGCCGAACTCGCCATCGGCGGGATGACCTGCGCCTCCTGCTCGGCCCGCATCGAGAAGAAGCTGAACCGCCTGGAGGGGGTGACCGCGTCGGTCAACCTCGCCACGGAGAAGGCGAAGGTGTCGTACGCCGACGGGGTCGAACTCCCGCAGCTGATCGCGACGGTCGAGAAGCTGGGCTACTCGGCGGCGGAGATCAAGCCGCCGCCCCCGGAGCCGGAGCCGAACCTTGCGGCGGCACCCGACGACCACGCGGGCGAGAGCGGGGCGCTGCGGCAGCGGCTGCTCGTCTCCGCCGCGCTCTCCCTGCCCGTGGTCCTGCTCGCGATGGTCCCCTCGCTGCAGTTCGACAACTGGCAGTGGCTCTCGCTGACCCTCGCCGCGCCCGTCGTGGTCTGGGGCGGATACCCCTTCCACCGCGCCGCGTTCACCAATCTGCGGCACGGCGCCGCCACCATGGACACCCTTGTCTCGGTGGGCACCCTGGCCGCCTTCGGCTGGTCGCTGTGGGCGCTGTTCTTCGGGACGGCCGGGATGCCGGGGATGCGGCACGGCTTCGACCTCACCGTCTCGCGGACAATGGGGTCTCCCCTGCTCGAGCGAAGCCGAGAGCTTGGGGAAGGCTCGTCGACCATCTATCTCGAAGTGGCCGCGGGCGTCGTCACGTTCATCCTGCTCGGCCGCTATCTGGAGGCCCGCTCCAAGCGGCGCGCGGGCGCCGCCCTGCGGGCCCTGCTCGAACTGGGCGCGAAGGACGTCTCGGTGCTGCGCGGGGGCGCGGAGGTACGGGTTCCGGTGGCGCGGCTCGCCGTGGGAGACCGGTTCGTGGTGCGGCCGGGAGAGACGGTCGCCACCGACGGGACCGTGGTCGAGGGCGCGTCGGCCGTCGACGTGTCGATGCTGACCGGTGAGTCCGTGCCCGTCGACGTGACGGTGGGCGACGCGGTGACCGGGGCGACCGTGAACGCCTCCGGGCGGCTCGTCGTCGAGGCCACCCGGGTCGGGGCCGACACCCAACTGGCCCGGATGGCCCGGCTCGTCGAGGACGCGCAGACCGGCAAGGCCGAGGTGCAGCGGCTCGCCGACCGGATCGCCGCGGTCTTCGTGCCCGTCATCTTCCTCATCGCGCTCGGCACGCTGGTGGGCTGGCTGCTCGCCACGGACGACGCCACCGCCGCGTTCACCGCGGCCGTCGCCGTCCTGATCATCGCCTGCCCGTGCGCCCTCGGGCTCGCCACCCCGACCGCGCTCATGGTGGGCACCGGACGCGGCGCCCAGCTCGGCATCCTGATCAAGGGCCCCGAAGTCCTGGAGTCCACCCGGCGGGTGGACACCGTCGTCCTGGACAAGACCGGGACGGTGACGACCGGGCGGATGACCCTGGCGGACGTGCACGCCGCCGAGGACATCGAGGAGAAGCAGCTGCTGCGGCTCGCCGGGGCCCTGGAGCACGCCTCCGAACACCCCCTCGCGCGGGCGGTGGCGGCGGGCGCGGCCGAGCGGCTCGGCCTGGGCGCGGGCCAACTGCCCGTACCGGAGCGGTTCGAGAGCGTCGCCGGGCAGGGCGTGCGGGGCGCGGTGGACGGGCACGAGGTGCTCGTGGGGCGGGAGCGGCTGCTCACCGAGGCCGGGATCGACGGACTCGACCGGCTCGCCCCGGCGCGGGAGGCGGCGCGGGCCGCCGGGCGCACCGCCGTGCTCGTCGCCTGGGACGGGCAGGCGCGCGGTGTTCTCGAAGTGGCCGACGCCGTCAAGGAGTCCAGCGCCGAGGCGGTCCGCGCGCTGCGCGCCCTCGGCCTCACCCCGGTCCTGCTCACCGGCGACGGCCGGCCGGTCGCGGAGGCGGTCGCCCGCGAGGTGGGCATCGGCGCCGACGCCGTCCACGCGGAGGTGCTCCCCGAGGACAAGGTCGACGTCGTGCGGCGGCTGCAGGGTGAGGGCAGGGTCGTGGCGATGGTCGGGGACGGCGTGAACGACGCGGCCGCGCTCGCCACCGCCGACCTGGGCCTGGCCATGGGCACCGGCACGGACGCCGCGATCGAGGCGAGCGATCTGACGCTGGTGCGCGGGGACTTGCGCGTGGCGGCCGACGCCATCAGGCTCTCCAGGAAGACCCTCGCCACGATCAAGGGCAACCTCTTCTGGGCCTTCGGCTACAACGTCGCCGCGGTGCCGCTCGCGGCCGCCGGTCTGCTGAACCCGATGATCGCGGGCGCCGCGATGGCGTTCTCTTCGGTCTTCGTGGTCTCCAACAGCCTTCGCCTGAGGGCCTTCACATAGTCCCCGCAGGCTCGTTGCGGCATTCTCACCTCTGACGCCGGATCGGCATATCGGGGCTCTTGCGTACCTTCGGGACATATGCAAGAGACGCAGATCACAGTCATCCGAACGTAACCATTGAGGGGGCTCGCGAGTCTAAGAGTGCGATGCCAAGGACGTCTTGGGGGACGTCTCGGGCATCGGGGACAGAGTGTCTTGGGGGATGCTCTGGAATTGCGTTGCCGGGGCACGTGCACCGGGGAGCTTTGAGCGGCCCTCCCGTACGTACGCGTCCCGGCAGACCGCAGCGGCGCGCTGCCCACAGTCGCCCGGCCGGATCCCGTGGGGGGAATCCGCACCGGGACACAGGAAAGCGCCCCGACCGTCGACCCGTGGGGGGATCGGCGGCGGGGCGCTTTTCGCCGTCTCAAGGCCCGCTCAAGGCCCGCTGCATCAGCGGGCCTTGGTCAGGGGCTTGGTCAGCGGACCGTGCTCAGCGGGCCTCGACCGGGACGAAGTCCCGAAGGACCTCACCCGTGTAGATCTGGCGCGGGCGGCCGATGCGCGAACCCGGCTCCTTGATCATCTCGTGCCACTGGGCGATCCAGCCCGGGAGGCGGCCGAGGGCGAACAGGACCGTGAACATCTCGGTCGGGAAGCCCATGGCGCGGTAGATCAGGCCCGTGTAGAAGTCCACGTTCGGGTAGAGCTTGCGCTCGACGAAGTAGTCGTCGGCGAGGGCGTGCTCTTCCAGCTTCAGGGCGATGTCGAGCAGCTCGTCCGACTTGCCGAGGGCGGAGAGGACGTCGTGCGCGGCGGCCTTGATGATCTTCGCGCGCGGGTCGAAGTTCTTGTAGACCCGGTGCCCGAAGCCCATGAGCTTCACGCCGTCTTCCTTGTTCTTCACCTTGCGGATGAAGGTGTCGACGTCGCCGCCGGTGGCCTGGATGCCCTCGAGCATCTCCAGCACCGACTGGTTGGCGCCGCCGTGCAGCGGGCCCCACAGGGCGGAGATGCCCGCGGAGATCGACGCGAACATGTTGGCCTGCGAGGAGCCGACCAGGCGGACCGTGGACGTCGAACAGTTCTGCTCGTGGTCCGCGTGCAGGATCAGCAGCTTGTCGAGCGCGGAGACGACGACCGGGTCGAGCTCGTACTCGGCGGCGGGCACCGAGAACGTCATGCGCAGGAAGTTCTCGACGTAGCCGAGGTCGTTGCGCGGGTAGACGACCGGGTGGCCCTGCGACTTCTTGTACGCGTAGGCCGCGATCGTCGGAAGCTTGGCGAGAAGGCGGATCGTCGAGAGGTGACGCTGCTTCTCGTCGAACGGGTTGTGGCTGTCCTGGTAGAACGTCGACAGCGCGCTGACCACGGACGACAGCATCGCCATCGGGTGGGCGTCGCGCGGGAAGCCGTCGTAGAACCGCTTGACGTCCTCGTGCAGCAGGGTGTGCTGCGTGATCTCGTTCTTGAACGTGGCCAGCTCGTCGACCTTCGGCAGCTCGCCGTTGATCAGGAGGTACGCCACCTCGGTGAAGGTGGAGCGCTCGGCCAGCTGCTCGATCGGGTAGCCGCGGTACCGGAGGATGCCCTGCTCGCCGTCGAGATAGGTGATGGCGGATTTATAGGCGGCGGTGTTGCCATAGCCGCTGTCCAGGGTCACCAGACCGGTCTGGGCGCGCAGCTTCCCGATGTCGAAGCCCTTGTCGCCGACGGTCGATTCGATCACCGGGTAGGTGTACTCGCCATCGCCGTACCGCAGTACTACAGAGTTGTCGCTCACGTCATCCCTCACCGACGTTGTGCCTCTTCTTCGAGGTGCCCTGACTGTCTCTACCATCCCCCATTTGGCCCTGGAGAGTGCACTCGGGGTCGACCATTGGGCCTATTGACGGCACTGAGTGCCGCCAACCTGCTCATCCTGCCGCCTATGCCGTGGTTCCGGAAGTGGTCTGTGACCTTTGCGACTCATTTGATCGATCAAACGTGACCTGCCCGTAGTGGATACGGGCGTTGAGCCGCCTCGACCGCTTCAGGCGGGCCTCCGTCCCGAGAGGCGGAAGTCCAGCGCCGTACAGCGCCTGCCCGCCGAGACCGTGCGCACCGCTTGTCCGAGAGCCTTGCGCGAACCGACCAGGACGACCAGCTTCTTGGCGCGGGTCACGGCGGTATAGAGCAGATTCCGCTGGAGCATCATCCAGGCGCCGGTGGTGACGGGGATCACCACCGCCGGGTACTCGCTGCCCTGCGAGCGGTGGATCGTCACCGCGTACGCATGGGCCAGCTCGTCCAGTTCGTCGAAGTCGTACGGGACCTCCTCGTCCTCGTCGGTCAGGACCGTGAGGCGCTGGTCGTCGACGGACAGGGCGGTGACCACACCCACCGTGCCGTTGAACACGCCGTTCAGGCCCTTCTCATAGTTGTTGCGGATCTGGGTGACCTTGTCGCCGACGCGGAAGACGCGGCCGCCGAAGCGCTTCTCCGCCAGGTCGGGGCGGGCGGGGGTGATGGCCTGCTGGAGCAGGCCGTTGAGGTTGCCGGCGCCCGCGGGGCCGCGGTGCATGGGGGCGAGGACCTGGACGTCGCGGCGCGGGTCCAGGCCGAACTTGGCGGGGATGCGGTGCGCCGCCACGTCCACCGTGAGCCGGCCCGCGTCCTCCGTCTCCTCCTCGACGAACAGGAAGAAGTCGCTGAGGCCCGAAGTCAGCGGCGGGACGCCGGAGTTGATCCGGTGGGCGTTGGTGACCACGCCGGACTGCTGTGCCTGGCGGAAGATGCGGGTGAGGCGGACGGCGGGGATCGGGCTCTGTTCGCTGAGCAGGTCCCGCAGGACCTCGCCCGCGCCGACGCTCGGCAGCTGGTCGACGTCGCCCACGAAGAGGAGGTGGGCGCCGGGCGGGACGGCCTTCGCCAGCTTGTTGGCGAGCAGCAGGTCCAGCATGGACGCCTCGTCGACCACCACCAGGTCGGCGTCCAGGGGGCGGTCCTTGTCGTACGCCGCGTCCCCGCCGGGCTTCAGCTCCAGGAGGCGGTGGACGGTGGACGCCTCGGCGCCGGTGAGCTCGGCCAGGCGCTTGGCGGCCCTGCCGGTGGGCGCGGCCAGCACGACCTTGGCCTTCTTGGCGCGGGCCAGCTCGACGACGGAGCGGACCGTGAAGGACTTGCCACAGCCGGGGCCGCCGGTGAGGACGGCGACCTTGCGGGTCAGGGCGAGCTTGACCGCCTCCTCCTGCTCGGGGGCGAGCTCGGCGCCCGTGCGGTCCGCGAGCCAGGCCAGGGCCTTGTCCCAGGCGACGTCCTGGAAGGCGGGCATGCGGTCGTCCGCCGTGGTGAGGAGGCGCTTGAGCTGGGCGGAGAGGGACAGCTCGGCGCGGTGGAAGGGGACCAGGTAGATCGCGGTGACGTCGCCCTCGCCCTCCGGCCCCGGCACCGTCTCCCTGACGACCCCCGGGCCGTCCTCCTCTGTCTCCTCCTGGGCCGCGAGCTCGGCGAGGCAGTCGATGACGAGGCCCGTGTCGACCTGGAGGAGCTTGACCGCGTCCGCGATCAGGCGCTCCTCGGGCAGGAAGCAGTTGCCCTGGTCGGTGGATTGCGAAAGGGCGTACTGCAGACCGGCCTTGACGCGCTCCGGGCTGTCGTGCGGGATGCCGACGGACTGGGCGATGCGGTCGGCGGTGAGGAAGCCGATGCCCCAGACGTCGGCGGCCAGGCGGTACGGCTGGTTCTTCACGACCGAGATCGACGCGTCGGCGTACTTCTTGTAGATGCGGACGGCGATGGAGGTGGAGACGCCCACTCCCTGGAGGAAGACCATGACCTCCTTGATGGCCTTCTGCTCCTCCCAGGCAGCGGCGATCATCTTCGTGCGCTTGGGGCCGAGGCCGGGGACCTCGACGAGGCGCTTCGGCTCCTGCTCGATGATGTCGAGGGTGTCGGCGCCGAAGTGCGTGGTGATGCGGTCCGCCATGACCGGGCCGATGCCCTTGATGAGGCCGGAGCCCAGGTAGCGGCGGATGCCCTGGACGGTGGCGGGCAGCACTGTCGTGTAGTTCTCGACGGTGAACTGCTTCCCGTACTGCGGGTGGGAGCCCCAGCGGCCCTCCAAGCGCAGGGACTCACCGACCTGGGCGCCGAGGAGCGAGCCGACCACCGTGAGCAGGTCGCCGGCGCCGCGGCCCGTGTCCACGCGCGCGACCGTGTAGCCGGTCTCCTCGCTCGCGAACGTGATCCGCTCCAGGACCCCCTCGACGACCGCCTGCCGCGGGGGCGGCACCGCTCCTGAACTCGCCATGATCCGACGTTACCGCCGGGCGCCGACAGCGTGGCCGGGCTGTGGATAACCGGACAGTTTCGAGGGGCCCGGCCGACCGGCCGGGCCCCTCAGGTGTCTCCCTCCCCTGTCGATGGCTCCCCGAGATCCCCCCGGATCTCCCCCCTCCGGAAACACCGACGCCCAGTACGACCCGCGTCGGCCCGGAAGGGTTGCACGGAGTCGCCGAAAAGTTTCCCAGAGTGCCGACATATCGGGTCAGACGTAGCGTTTACGGCATGAGTGATGACGCTTCTTCCTTTGAGCAGGACGTGCTCGACCAGCTCGGCGATGACCAGCTCCAGGAACTGGGGCAGCTGCCCGGTGTCGCCGAGGCGGGCGGTCCTCAGCAGTTCGTCTCCCACACCGTGTCCGCGCTCGCGGGCGGGCTCCAGGACAAGGCGGCGGGGGCGCCCGAGGACGCCGACGAGGTGAAGCAGGCCGTCGCGGAGGTCGCGGAGGCTCCCGCCGACGGTGCGGCGCCCCTCCAGGGCGTGGCCACCCTCGGGGGGCTCGGCGGGCTCCTCGGCGGGTCGATGATGTCGGGTGTGCTCGCGAAGATGAGCAAGCCGGTCGCCTCGGCCGTCTCCAAGAAGACGGGCCTTCCGGAGGCCACGGTCAGCCGGGGGATCGAGATGCTGATCCCCATCGTGCTGGCGGTGATGGCCAAGCGGGCGAGTGGCGCGAAGGCGCCGGGTGCGGGGGCGCAGGCATCCGGGGGCTTGGGTGATCTGCTGGGCGGCATCTTGGGCGGCGGTAAGAAGTAGCCCCTGGCCCGCCCCTTCCCGAAACCGGGGGCAGGCCCCCGGGCCCCCGGGGTGGGTGGGCCTTGCGGGGGCTGCGCCCCCTGCACCCCTGCTCCGGGGCTCCGCCCCTTGCCCCCATCGGCGCTGAACGCGCCTCGTCCTCAAACGCCGGACGGGCTCAGAGATCTCCGCCGGACAGGCTGATGCGGAACCTCTTCGCCGTCTCCGCCAGCAACTCCCTCCCGTCCCCCGCCCACAACTCCTCGTTGAACAGCTCCACCTCGACGGGACCCGTGTACCCGGCCGCCTCCATGTGGCCGTGCCACTCCCTCATGTCGATGGCGCCCTCCCCCAGCTGGCCCCTGCCGTTGAGGACCCCCTGGGGCAACGGCGTGATCCAGTCGGCCAGTTGGAAGGCGTGGAGGCGGCCCGTGGCGCCCGCGCGCGCGATGTGTGCGGGCGCCGTGTCGTCCCACCAGACGTGGTACGTGTCCACGCAGACGCCGACCTGGTCGGCGGGGAAGCGTTCCGCGAGGTCCAGGGCCTGGGACAGGGTCGACACCACGCAGCGGTCCGAGGCGAACATGGGGTGCAGGGGCTCGATGGCCAGGCGGACGGAGCGGTCGGCGGCGTAGGGGGCCAGTTCCGCGAGGGCCTCCGCGATGCGTTCCCGGGCTCCGTGCAGGTCGCGGCTGCCCTTGGGGAGGCCGCCCGAGACCAGGACCAGGGTGTCCGTGCCCAGCGCGACCGCCTCGTCGATCGCCGCCTTGTTGTCATCGATGGCCCACCCACGCGCGCGTGCCTCGATGTCCGTCAGGAAGCCGCCCCGGCAGAGGGTGGTGACCGTCAGGCCCGCGTCGCGCATCAGCCGCGCCGTCTCCGCCAGGCCGTACGCGTGCACCGGTTCGCGCCACAGGCCCACCCCTCGTACGCCCAGGTCCACGCAGGCCGTTGCCAGTTCGGGGAGGCCGAGCTGCTTCACCGTCGCCTGGTTGATGCTGAAGCGCGCCGGCCCGGTCTCCGCCGGCGTCGTTGTCGTCGTAGGTGTCGCTGTCACCGGTCTGCTCCGTACACCTGGTGGAACGTCTTCATGCGGAACGCCGCACGCTCCGGGTCATCGAACAGGTCGAGGTCGCGGGCGAGTTCGTAGGCGCGCCGCAGATGGGGCAGCGAACGGGCCGACTGGAGGCCGCCGACCATCGTGAAGTGCGACTGGTGGCCCACGAGCCAGGCGAGGAAGACGACGCCCGTCTTGTAGTAGCGGGTCGGCGGCTGGAAGAGGTGGCGGGACAACTCGACCGTGGGGTCGAGGAGTTCGCGGAACCTCGTCACGTCTCCTGTGTCCAGGGCCCGGACCGCTCGCGCCGCCAGGGGCCCCAGCGGGTCGAAGATGCCCAGGAGCGCGTGGCTGAAGCCGTGGGTGTCGCCCGCGATGAGCTCGGGGTAGTGGAAGTCGTCTCCCGTGTAGCAGCGCACCCCCTTGGGGAGGCGGCGGCGCAGGGCGATCTCCCGGTTCGCGTCCAGGAGGGAGATCTTGACGCCGTCCACCTTGTCGGGGTGGGCCGCGACGACCTCCAGGAAGGTCTCGGTCGCGGCGTCGAGGTCCGGGCTCCCCCAGTAGCCGGTGAGCGCCGGGTCGAACATGGGGCCGAGCCAGTGGAGGATGACCGGTTCGGACGCCTGGCGGAGCAGCCATCCGTACGTCTCGATGTAGTCCTCGGGGCCGCGCGCGGCCGCCGCCAGGGCCCGTGAGGCCATCAGGATCGCTTGGGCGCCCTCGCCCTCGACGAGTTCGAGCTGCTCCTCGTAGGCCGCCCTGACGTCCGCCAGGCGCGCCGGGACGGGGAGTTGGTCGGTGCCGACGCCGCACGCGACACGGCCGCCGACCGCGCGCGCCTCGGCGGCGGAGCGGCGGATCAGCTCGGCCGCGGCCGTCCAGTCGAGGCCCATGCCGCGCTGCGCGGTGTCCATGGCCTCGGCGACCCCGAGCCCGTGCGACCAGAGATGGTGGCGGAAGGCGAGCGTCGCGTCCCAGTCGATGGCCGCCGGCGAGTCCGGGGAGACGTCGGCGTGCGGGTCGGCGACGACGTGGGCCGCCGAGAAGACGGTCCGGGACACCAAGGGGGACGACGGGGACGCGCCCGTGGGTGTGGAGGTCACAGCGTGATCTCCGGTACGTCGAGGCGGCGGCCCAGCGCCGCCGAGCGCAGCCCGAGTTCGGCGAGCTGGACGCCGCGGGCGCCTGCCAGCAGGTCCCAGCGGTAGGGCGCGTCCGCGTACACGTGCTTGAGGAAGAGCTCCCACTGGGCCTTGAAGCCGTTGCCGAAGCCGCCGGAGGCGTCCGGTCCGTTGTCGGGGACCTCCTGCCACTGGTCGCGGAAGGAGTGGGTGGCCGGCAGGTCCGGGTTCCAGACCGGCTTCGGGGTCGAACCGCGGTGCTGGATGCGGCAGTTGCGCAGGCCCGCGACGGCCGAGCCCTCCGTCCCGTCGACCTGGAACTCGACGAGTTCGTCGCGGTGCACGCGCACCGCCCAGGAGGAGTTGATCTGCGCGACGGCGCCGCCCTCCAGCTCGAAGAGGCCGTACGCGGCGTCGTCGGCGGTGGCGTCGTACGGCTTGCCGTTCTCGTCCCAGCGCTGCGGGATGTGGGTGGCGGTGAGCGCCTGGACGGTGCGCACGCGGCCGAACAGCTCGTGCAGGACGTACTCCCAGTGCGGGAACATGTCGGTGACGATGCCGCCGCCGTCCTCGGTGCGGTAGTTCCAGGAGGGGCGCTGGGCGCTCTGCCAGTCGCCCTCGAAGACCCAGTAGCCGAACTCGCCCCGGACGGACAGGATCCGCCCGAAGAAGCCGCCGTCGACGAGCCGCTTCAGCTTGAGCAGGCCCGGCAGAAAGAGCTTGTCCTGGACGACGCCGTGCTTGACGCCCGCGGCGTTCGCGAGCCGGGCGAGCTCCAGGGCGCCGTCGAGGCCGGTGGCGGTGGGCTTCTCGGTGTAGATGTGCTTGCCCGCGGCGATGGCCTGCTTGAGGGCGCTCTCGCGGGCGGCGGTGACCTGGGCGTCGAAGTAGATGTCGACGGCCGGGTCGGTGAGGACCGCGTCCAGGTCGGTGGTGAAGTGCTCCAGTCCGTGCTCGGCGGCGAGGGCGCGCAGGGCGTGTTCGCGGCGGCCCACGAGGACCGGCTCGGGCCACAGGACCTCGCCGTCGCCCAGGTCGAGGCCGCCTTCCTCGCGCAGGGCGAGGATCGAGCGGACCAGGTGCTGCCGGTGGCCCATCCGTCCCGTCACGCCGTTCATGGCGATGCGCACCGTCTTGCGTGTCACGTTGCGTCCGTCCCTCCGTAGAGCGAATAGCGAGCTGATGCCAAGCGAGAGATAAGCAAGATAGCAAGCGCTTTCTACACGAGAGAAAGTTAGCCTGCCTCCAAGGCCCGGACAAGACGGAGGATGACCAGATGACCGTGACCCTGGCGGACGTGGCGGCCCGCGCCCAGGTCTCCCCCGCCACCGTCTCCCGCGTCCTGAACGGGAACTACCCCGTCGCCGCCGCCACCCGGGAGCGGGTGCTGCGCGCGGTGGACGAGCTGGACTACGTCCTGAACGGCCCGGCGAGCGCGCTCGCCGCCGCCACCTCCGACCTGGTCGGCATCCTGGTCAACGACATCGCCGACCCCTTCTTCGGGATCATGGCGAGCGCGGTCCAGTCGGAGATCGTCGGGCCCGGAGGGCGTGCGGGCGGGGAGCGGATGGCGGTCGTGTGCAACACGGGCGGCTCCCCGGAGCGCGAACTCACCTATCTCACACTCCTCCAGCGCCAACGCGCCGCCGCCGTCATCCTCACCGGCGGGGCGATCGAGGACGCGGAGCACGCGGAGGCGATCGCGGGGAAGCTGCGGCGGCTCGCGGAGGCGGGGACGCGGGTGGTGCTGTGCGGCAGGCCGCCGTCGCCGGCCGCCGACACCGACGCGGTGGCGCTCGCCTTCGACAACCGCGGCGGCGGACGGCGCCTGACGGAGCATCTGCTCTCGCTCGGCCACCGCCGCATCGGCTACATCGCGGGCCCCGAGGAGCGCACCACGACCCGCCACCGCCTGGAGGGCCACCGCGAGGCGCTCGCCGCGCACGGCGTCCCCGACGAGCAGGGCCGCACCCTGCACGGCCCGTACGACCGCCGCTCCGGCTACGACGCGACGGCCGAACTGCTGCGCCGCGAGCCGGAGTTGACGGCCGTCGTGGCCGCGAACGACACGGTGGCCCTGGGAGCCTGCGCGGCCCTGCGCGACCGCGGCCTGCGCATCCCCGACGACGTCTCGGTGGCGGGCTTCGACGACCTCCCCTTCAGCATCGACGCGGTCCCCGCGCTGACGACGGTGCGCCTTCCCCTGTACGAGGCGGGGGCGCGGGCGGGCCGCATCGCGATGGGGCGGGAGGCGGCGCCGCCCGGGGGTGTGGCGACGGTGCACGGAGAGCTGATGGTGCGGGGGTCGACGGGGGCGCCGCGGCGGTGAGACGGGGGCGGTGCGACGGGGCCCTCCGGCGCCCGGGCGGCCCCGTCAGACCTTGACCACGCGGACAGCGCGGCCGCACAGGACCAGGAGGTCCTCGGGGTCCGACGCCAGGACCGTCACCGGGGCGGGCGAGGCGAGTGCGGTGGCGGCCACGATCGCGTCGAGCGCGTACTTGTGGCCGTGCAGCCCTGCTGCGGCGAGGAGTTTGCTCGCGTGGCGGGCGACGGCTTCCGTGGGCGGGATGATGTTCACCCGTGAGACGGCATAGTCGAAACGTGCCTGGTTGGTCTCGGGGTCCCGCGCTTCGACGAGCGTGACGGAGCTGCTGACGACGCGCACGTCCTCCGCCTCAGCCGCGGTCAGCCACTCGGTCAGTTCAGGCGTGCGTCGTACGAGTTTGGACAGGCCCTCACAGTCCAGGACGAGCGTGCCCGTCACGCGGCGTCCGCCGAGCCCGACGCGTCACCGCGCAGCAGGGCACGCTTGGCCTCGACCGCCGCCTGGTCGACCGGGCCGTGCTCGGCTTCGGCGTCTTCGATGAGTTCGCGCAGCCGGTCTCGCTCCAGCTGGCGCTGGATCAGGGACTCGACGTAGGCCGACATGCCTCGCTTCCCCGTGCGCGCCTTGAGCGCCTCGATGGTGCCCTCGTGGAGCGAGACGGACACGGGGCGGACGGGTCCTTCGCCGGGAGCGGGGGAGTCAGCCATGGCAGCCATTTAACAAGAGTTTTGTTATTCGGGCGAGTCCGTACGGGCGGCACAGAAGGGTGAGCCATCCGACCCGAAGGGTTCCCCCACGGCCCGGCCCGCCGTACCGTTGACTAAGTCAAAGGAACCTCGGGGTGATCCGCCATGGTGATCAGGAAGTCCGAGAGCGTGGCCGCCGCCGCGCTCGCGCCCGTGCAGGAGCTGCGCGCCTTCAACCGGTTCTACACGAACCTCATCGGCGCCCTCGACTACAGCCGCCACCTCTACGTCCCGTACACCCTCACCGAGTCCCGCGTGCTGTACGAGCTGGCGCACAGCCCGCGGACCGACGCCGCCGACCTCCGGGGCGAACTGTCGCTCGACGCGGGGTACTTGAGCCGTCTGCTCGCCAAGTTCGAGCGGGACGGGCTCGTCGAGCGCGGGCCCTCCGCGCGGGACTCGCGGCGGCAGCGCATCACCCTCACCGCGCGCGGGCGCTCCGCCGCCGACCTGCTGGACGAGCGCTCGCGCGAGGCCGTGGGGGCGCTGCTGTCCGGGGTGTCCGCCGGGGACCGGGCGCGGCTCGCGGCGGCCCTCGGGACCGTGCGGGAGATCCTGAGCGGCTCCCGGGAGAGAGCCCGGCGGGCCGAGGACGTGGTGCTGCGCGAGCCCGGCGCCGGCGATCTCGGGTGGATCGTGGAGCGCAACGCCGCCGTGTACGCGGCCGAGTTCGGCTGGAACACCGACTACGAGGGCCTCGTCGCGCGGATCGTCGCCGACTTCGCCGAGGACCACGACCCGCACCTGGAGCGGGTGTGGATCGCCGAGCTCGACGGGCGGCCCGTGGGGTGCGTGATGTGCGTGCGCGACGAGGCCCCGGGCACCGCCCGGCTGCGGCTGCTGCTCGTGGAGCCGGACGCCCGGGGCCTGGGCGTCGGAGACCAACTCATCCGTGCTTGTGTGGAGTTCGCGCGGGGCGTGGGATACCGCGAACTCGTCCTGTGGACCAATGACGTGCTCGAAGCGGCCCGGGTCCTCTATCAGCGGCACGGCTTCGTGCTGGCCGCCGAGAAGCCGCACCGGTCCTTCGGGGTCGACCTCGTGGGACAGGACTGGCGGCTGGGGCTGCACGCCGCACCCGCGTGAGAGCGGGCCCCGTGCGAAAGCGCCCGGCATCGGGGGCCCGGCAACGCGGGGTTGACCCTGTTCGCACGGCGGATAGTGTCCCCGCCATGAAGCTCGCCTTCTCCACCCTCGGTGTCCCCGGCCTCCCCCTCCCCGACGTGCTGCGCCTCGCCACCGAGCACGGCTACGACGGGGTGGAGCTCCGCGCCCACCCCGAGGAACCCGTGCACCCCGGCATCGACCTGGTCCAACGGGCCGACGTGGCCGCCTCGTTCAAGGAGAGCGGCGTGCGGATCCTCGGTCTCGCGGGGTACCCGCGCATGGCCGAGCCCGGGGACGACGGGCCCGTGCTCGCAGAGGTGCGGGAGCTGGTCGGCCTCGCCCGTGACGTGGGCGCGCCCTTCGTCCGGGTCTTCCCCGGCGGCGGCACCGAGCAGAGCTCCGAGGAGGCCGACGCGACGGCGGCCCGACGCCTCGGCGCCGCCGCCGAGTTCGCCGCCGACGCCGGGGTCCGCATCCTCCTGGAGACCCATGACTCGCACCGCACCGGCGCCGCCGCCGCCCGCGTCATCGGCACGGTCGGGCACCGCCAGGTCGGCGCCCTGTGGGACGTGATGCACACCTGGCTGGGCGGCGAGCGCGTCGCCGCCTCGTACGCGGCGCTCGCCCCGCAGCTCGGCTATGTCCAGGTCAAGGACATCGCCTCCGCCGACGACACCACGCCCCTCCCCCTCGGCGCGGGCGTCCTGCCGCTCGCGGAGTGCGTGGGGCTGCTGCGGCGCGAGGGCTGGGACGGGTGGCTGTGCTGGGAGTACGAGAAGCGGTGGTACGAGGACGCGGCGCCGCTGCCCCAACTCCTCAGCGCCGGGCGGGAGTACCTGGCGCGGCTGCTCGCGACGGACGGGCGGCGGGCGAACCCATGAGCGTACGGGGGGACTTGACGGCCGGGCCCAGCGACGTCAGCGCCACCCCCGCCACAAGGAGCGCCCCCGCGCACCACCGCAGCCCGGTCACGGACTCCCCCAGGAACAGCGCCGACGAAGACATCCCGACGACAGGGACGAGCAGCGAGAACGGCGCGACCGTCGACGCGGGGTGGCGGCGCAGCAGATAGCCCCAGGCGCCGAAGCCGAAGACCGTGGTGATCCACGCGACGTAGACGATGATCCCGGCGCCCTGCCAGTCCAGGGAGCGCAGGGCCGCGAGGTCCGCGGACGGGCCCTCGAAGAGGAGCGAGAGGGCCAGCAGCGGCAGGACCGGGACGGTGCTCACCCACACCATGAAGTTGAGGGCGTCGGGCGGGGCGGCCTTGCGGGTGAGGACGTTCGAGACGCCCCAGCAGGCGGCGGCGCCGATCAGCAGCGCGAAGGCGCCGAGCGGGCCCGTCTCCCCCTCGTCGACGGCCGCGACGGCGATCCCGGCGAGGGCGATGACCATGCCCAGCGCCCGTGTCCTGCCCGGTCGTTCACCGAGCGCCGCGAAGGCGAACACGGCCGTGAAGACCGCCTGGATCTGGAGCACCAGCGAGGAGAGCCCGGCGGGCATCCCCGCGTCCATGCCGATGAACAGCAGCCCGAACTTGGCGACGCCGAGGACCAGGCCGACCCCCACGATCCACTTCCAGGCGACCTTCGGGCGGCCCACGAAGAAGACCGCGGGCAGCGCCGCGACGAGGAACCGCAGCGCGGAGAAGAGCAGCGGCGGGAAGTGGCCGAGGCCCACCTCGATGACGACGAAGTTGACGCCCCAGACGGCGGTGACGAGCACGGCCAGGCAGATGTGAGCAGGTCGCATGCGTCGAGGATCACCCGCCGCGACCATGTAGGACCAGCGCGGATCTCTGCATGATTGGATGAAGCAACGCTAATGAATGGGGAGTTCATGCACAGGGGTGCGCACCCGAGGAGTCCACGTGCTTGATCTCGCCCGGCTGCGCGCCCTGCACGCCGTCTCCGTGCACGGCACCGTGGGCGCCGCCGCCACCGCGCTCGGCTACACCCCGTCCGCGGTCTCCCAGCAGATAGCCAAGCTGGAGCGGGAGACCCGCACCACGCTCCTGGAGCGGCGCGGCCGCGGCGTCGCGCTCACCGAGGAGGCGCTCCATCTCGCCGAGACGGCACGGGAGTTGATGGCGATCGTGGAGCGTGCCGAGACCGAGCTGGAGGAGCGGCGCGGGGTGCCCGCGGGACGGCTGACCGTCGCGGCGTTCGCCTCGGCCGCGCGCGGGCTGCTGCCCCAGGTGCTCGCCGAGCTCGCCCGGGACCACCCGCAGCTCGACGCCCGGATGTCGGAGGTGGACCCGCACCTCTCCATCGACCTGGTCGCCAAGGGCGCCGTCGACCTCGCGGTCGTGCACGACTGGGACATCGCCCCGCTGCCCACCCCGCCCGGCGTGGACCAGGCGGTCATCGGCGACGACCTCTGCGACCTCGTCGTCCCGGCGGGGCACCGGCTCGCGGGGCGCGCCTCGGTGCGCCGCGAGGAGCTGAAGGGCGAGCGCTGGATCACCCAGCCGCCGGGCCTGGTCTGCCACGAGTGGCTGATCAGGACGCTCCGCGAGGCGGGCTGCGAGCCGGACATCGCCCACCAGGCGGAGGAGAACCCGACGCTGGTCGCGCTCGCCGCGGCGGGCCTCGGCATCGCGCTCATCCCGCGCCTCGGCCGCGGGCCGCTGCCGCCGGGCGCGGTGACGGTGCGGCTCGACCCGCTGCCGGTGCGCAGGCTGTACGCGCTGTGGCGCACCGGGGCGGCGCGGCGGCCCGCGATCGCCGAGGCGGTGCGGGTGCTGCGGGCACACTGGCCGGTGCCCGACGCGTGACCGCGCCCCGCGCCCCGCGCCCCGCGCCCCGCATCAAACGTTCCGCTTCCCGCTTCCCGCCCGAGCATCACACCCGGCGCCACTCACCCCGGCCGTACCAACTTCCGGGAATTGCCCGTTCCCCGGGAACCCTGGCGACGGGCCGTCCGTCCAAGCAGCATGCTGCCGGAGAGTCTCCGCGTGGCGGTGTCGGCATCGCTGCTGGCTGCGAACGCTGACCACCCTCTCCGCCGCCTGCGGCCGACAGCACGCCGTCACCGGTGCGCCCCCTCCACACAGTGCCGGTGACGGCCCCTTCCCCTGCCCTTCCCGCACCCTTCCCGCACCCTTCCCGCGCACGCTCGTTCGCCTAAGCTCCGAGACATGTCCGATGCCGAAGCCGCACCTGTATCCGCGTCCGACGACGGCCGTCTGCGCGAGCTCATCGGCCGCATGACCCTGGAGGAGAAGGTCGGCCAGCTCTTCGTCCTCCATGTGTACGGGCACTCCGCCGACGCCCCGGACGAGGCCGACGTCGACGCCAACCTGAAGGAGCTCGGCGTGCGCAACGCCGTCGAGCTCGTCGCCAAGTACCGCCCCGGCGGCATCATCTACTTCGGCTGGGCCCACAACACCCGCACGCCGCACCAGATCGCCGCCCTCTCCAACGGCATCCAGGCGGCGGCCCTCGCCCACGGCCCGCGCATCCCGCTGCTGCTCTCCGTCGACCAGGAGCACGGCGCCGTCGCCCGCATCGGCGCGCCCGCGACGCTGCTGCCCGGCGCGATGGCGCTCGGTGCCTCCGGGTCCCGCTCCGACGCCCGCGAGGCCGCCCGGATCGCGGGCACCGAGCTGCGCGCCCTCGGGGTGCGGCAGAACTACGCGCCGCTCGCCGACGTGAACGTCAACCCGGCCAACCCCGTCATCGGCGTCCGCTCCTTCGGCGCCGCCCCGGACGCGGTCGCCGCCCTCCTCACGGCGCAGGTCAAGGGGTACGAGCGGGACGCCGAGGTGGCCGCCACCGCCAAGCACTTCCCGGGGCACGGCGACACGAGGACCGACAGCCACACCGCCCTGCCGTACATCCACCACACCCGCGAGCAGTGGCAGGAGCTGGACGCGCCGCCGTTCCGCGCGGCCGTCGCCGCCGGGATCGACTCGGTCATGACCGCGCACATCGTGGTGCCCGCTCTCGACCCGGCCGAGGACCCGGCCACCCTCTCGCGCCCCATCGTGACCGGCATCCTGCGCGAGGAGCTCGGCTACGACGGCGTCGTGGTGACCGACTCCCTCGGCATGCAGGGCGTCCGCACCAAGTACGGCGACGACCGGGTGCCCGTGCTCGCCCTGAAGGCGGGCGTCGACCAGCTCC
The DNA here is from genome assembly GCF_050510915.1 of Streptomyces odontotermitis. Classification (NCBI taxonomy): domain Bacteria; kingdom Bacillati; phylum Actinomycetota; class Actinomycetes; order Kitasatosporales; family Streptomycetaceae; genus Streptomyces; species Streptomyces odontotermitis. The sequence continues at coordinate 1,252,584 of NZ_JBNJLS010000001.1, forward strand.
TCAACCCGCCGAAGCCGGAGATCGCCTGGACGGGGGTGCTGCGGGCCGTCCAGGACGGCGAGTTGACACAGGAGCGCCTCGACGCGTCGCTCCTGCGCATCCTGCGCCTGAAGCGGAAGCGGGGCCTCTTCGACGACCCCTACGCCTACGGGCAGCGCCGCGTGGACCGCGTCGTCGGCACCCGCGCCCACCTCGCGGCGGCCGACCGCATCGCGGAGCGCACGACGACGCTGCTGCGCAACGAGGGCCCCCTGCTGCCCCTCTCCCCCACCACCCACGGCGACGTCCTGGTGGTGGGCGCGGACCCCTCCTCCCCGTCCGGGACAACGGGCCCGCCCACGGCGGTACTGGGCGCCGAACTGACCCGGCTGGGCTTCACGGCAACGGTGTTGTCGACCGGAACGGCACCCAAGGAGGCGAAGATCGCCGAGGCGGTGGCGGCGGCGCGGAATGGGGCCTCCCCTGCTCGAACGGAGTTGAGAGCTCGGGGACGGGACGCGGTGCTCGTGGCCACGTACAACCTGGCGGGCGGCGACGCGCAGGGCGCGCTGGTGTCGGCCCTCGTGGCGACCGGCGTCCCCGTGGTCACGCTCGCCGTCCGGAACCCGTACGACGTGGCGTTCCTGCCGGAGGGGGTGGCCGCTTCGCTCGCCTCGTACGGCTGGACGGACGTCGAAGTGCGGGCGGCGGCACGGGTGTTGGCGGGCCGGGCCGACCCCCGGGGGCGGCTGCCGGTGGCGGTGCCGCGCGCGGACGACCCGGAGCGGGTGCTGTATCCGGTGGGGTACGGGCTGTCGTACTGAGGGCCGAGGACCGCCGCCGCGGGCCGAGCGGCCCCTGACGTACGTGACATACGCACCGCGCCCGGCGCACCACCCCCAAAGGGGCCAAAGCACCCCGCGCACCTGGCGTGCGCCCGCCCGCGCGGGCCACGCTGGGTGCGGATATCGGGGGGTTTGCCATGCTTGCCAGGTCCATGGGGACGACGGGAGTGGTGTGCGCCGCTGTGCTGCTCGCGGTCGCCGCGGCGCTCACCGGGTGCCAGCAGAACGGCGGTTCGGGCTCGTCGTCGGACGGGAACCTCGACGGCGGCGGACGAGGCGGCGGACGCCCGACCGCGAACGGGTCGGCGACGGCCGGGGGCGGGGCGGCGTTCCTCGCGGTCGGCGACTGCAGCTCGCGGGGGCAGCAGACCTTCACCGAGGTGCCGTGCGGGAGCGAGCGGGCGGCGGCGCGGGTCGTCGCGCGCCACGACGGCGAGGTCTCGGAGGGGCCGCCGTGTCCGGCGCGGACGGACTTCGTCCTGCACATCAGCGAGAACCGGCCCGCGGTCGACGAGGACGGGGACGGGGAGGTCCCGCAGGGGTACGCGTGCATGCGGAACCTGGAGGCGCCGCATCCCGGGGACCCCGGGGGCGGGGGCGGGCCGCGGACCGTGGTGGGGGACTGCGTGTACGGGGTGGGGCGGGGGGAAGTGCGGGAGACGGCGTGCGAGGGGGCCGGGGACCGTAAGCCGGAGTATCGGGTGCGAGTAGCAGTGACGGACCGGTCCAAGTGCCCGGCGGACACGGCGCTTTACGTTTCGCTGGGGGGTGCGAGGCCGGTGGGTTGCGCGGTCAGAGTTTGAAGCTTCCCCGATCCCGCCCCTTCCCGAATCAGCCGACTCCGTCGGCCCTGGGACGGGCGCCCCAGGGGCGGCGGAGTCGCCGTATCGGGAAGGGGCGGGATCGGGGAAAGGAGAAGCTACGGCCGCAGCGTCAACTCGCCCTGCTTGGCCGGGCGGTCCAGCTTCGCGTCGTACGGGGCCTTGGCCGCGGACTTGGAGAGCCCCGCCCACGCGAGGATCCGCTCCGTCGCCTTCGCCTTGTCCGCCGCGGCGAGGCCCTCCACCTTCGCGCCGTGGTTCGCGTTCGGCGCCGTGAAGACGTACGAGTCGTGCTTCTTGCCCTGCGCGGGGCGGAATGGCTCCGCGCCCCACGGGTCGTCGGCCCCGTACACGTACAGCATCTGGTGCGCGTTCTTGTGGACCCAGCGGTCCACGTCCTTCATCGCGCCCTTCTGGAACTTCATGGGGATGTCACGGGGCACGAAGTTCCGCGGCGGCTGGTAGCCGTAGCGCGAGAGGTCGCCCAGCCAGGGCTGCGTGATGGTGGGCGAGCCCAGCTGCGTGCCCGCCTGGTAGTAGTACGGGGTGTACGGGTCGAGGCCCTGGTCGGTGTAGGAGGACCAGCCGCCGACGTTCTCGACGTAGTCGAAGAGGGCCTGGTCGGTGACCGTCTTCGCGTCCGGCACCTTCGCGCACGCGGTCGCCGCGGGCTGGTACTGCCAGAAGCCCCACACCAGGTCCAGGACGACGGCCTCGAACGCCTTGTCGAGGGTGCCCACCGTCTTGAAGGTGTACTTGTTCTCCTCCGCGTACGCGGCGAGCTTCTTCGACAGCGGTTCGCGGCGCACCAGCGCCTCGCGCTGCACGGCCTCCAGCTTGGTGCGGCACTCCTTGGTGCCGACCGTCTTGAAGAAGTCGTCGTACGCCGAGTCCTCCTTGTTGTTCACGTCGTTGGGCGCGACGTACGCGACGACGCCGTCCATGTCGCGCGGGTAGAACCGCTCGAAGTACGTGGCGGTCATGCCGCCCTTGGAGGCGCCGGTGGTCAGCCACTTCTTGCCGTAGAGGGGCTTGAGGGCCTCGAAGATGCGGTGCTGGTCGCTGGCGGCCTGCCAGATGTCGAGCTTGGACCAGTCGGCCGGTTCGGGCCGGGACGGCTTGAAGAAGCGGTACTCCGTGGAGACTTGGTTGCCGTCGACGATGCGGGTCGGCTCCGCGCGGCTCGGCGTGGTGGAGAGGCCGTAGCCGGAGGTGGAGAAGACCGTCGGCCGGTTGGTGTCCTTGTGTAGCACCGTCAGGCGCTGCTTGAAGGTCCCCTTGGAGGGGTGCCGGTGGTCGATCGGCTGGACGTAGTTGAGGACGAAGTAGCGGTAGCCGTCGTACGGTTTCTCTTCGATCAGGCTCATGCCCGGTATCGCGAGCAGTCTGTCCTTGATGTCCGGCTCCGCGGGCGCGGCTGTGGCCGCACCGGCGGTCGCTCCGGTCAGGCTCACGGTGCCTATGAACACCACGAGCGACAGGAGCCATCTGAGCGCCTTGCGCATGCACCCTCCCTTTGACACAGCGGTGACCGGAACCTAACCGAGCCAACCGGTGTCACACCAGGGGCAATTGGCGCCAGGCCCGCACGCCTTCAGAAGATCGCCGTGCAGATGGCCACGCAGATCGCCGCACTCCTCAGCAGAGGATCCAGCCCTTGCTGATCCCTCTCCCGCCGACCTTCCCTCGCACCCACACGCAGCGGTGTCCCACGTACACCTTCACCGGGCCCGCGTGGTGCGTGTAGCGGCCCTTGTCGCGGGCGGGGCGGCTGCCGCGCACCTGGATGCTGACGGACATGGTCTGGCGCACGCCGGGGCGCTTCGTGTACGTCACGGCGCACACATAGCGGTCGTCCTTGTAGACGACGAGCTTGCCGGTGCTGAACGCGAAGGTGTGCACCTTGCGGCCGGCGCAGTCCGCGGCGACGGCGGCGCCCGCCGTGCCCGCGGCGGGGCCGGTGAGCACGAGGAGCGCGGCGGCGGTCAGGACGGCGAGCGCCCCCGCGAAACGGCACCGTATCCGGCCACGTCGGCCACGGCTGCCAGCACCTCTCACGACTTCCCCTCCCACCACAACGGCATCAGCGTACTGAGGTACCGACGCACGGCCACAGGCGGGCGGTTGCGGAATCTCTCGTACTTTTTGCCGTGTTTGGGGGCAACCTCCCGTGCACACCCGATGTCCAACAGGGCAGAACGTGAAAGGGGTCCCTGATGACTCGTCCGACCCGTACCCCGTGGCGCGGCAAGACCGTTCTGGCCTCCGCCGCGCTGCTCGTCGCCGGAGCGGCGGTCCCGTCCGCCGCGTACACCCACACGTCCACCTCGGCACCCACCGGCCACCCCGCCCGCAGCGGCAGCCCCGGGCCCGCCTACGACCGGGTCGCGCACTTCTACGGCGCCTACATCGACGTGGCCAACGACCGGGGCAGCAACGCCCTGGCCGCGCAGGCGCGGAACTTCTACCTGACCAAGGACCTGCGGGCCCGGCTGCTCACATGGGAGAAGCGGCACGACGCGGACGGCGTGCTGCGGGCGCAGAACGTGCCGAGCGCGTGGAAGGTGACCCCGGGCGACAACGCCATGGGCCACACCTACTCCACGGTCCGGCTCACCTGGGGCACCGGCAAGCACGTCACGTACACGTATCTGAGCGTCCGTTCGGACCTGGAGACGCGGAAGATCTCCGACATCACCGCGAAGTACTGACCCCGGCCGGGGTCCCGGCCTCGTCCGGGGACTCCCCGACGAACGTCCGCCACAGCTCCGCGTACCGGCCCCCGCGCGCCACGAGTTCCTCGTGCGTGCCGTCCTCCGCGACCCGGCCGTGGTCCATCACGACCACGCGGTCCGCGCGGGCGGCCGTGGTCAGGCGGTGGGCGACCACCAGCGTGGTGCGCCGGCCCGCGATGCGGTCGGTGGCCTGGTTGACCTGGGCCTCGGTGGCGAGGTCCAGGGCGGCGGTGGCCTCGTCGAGCAGGAGGATGTCCGGGTCGACGAGCTCCGCGCGGGCCAGGGCGATCAGCTGCCGCTGTCCGGCGGAGAGGTTGCGGCCGCGCTCGGCGACCTCGTGGAGGTAGCCGCCGTCGAGGGTGGCGATCATCTCGTGCGCGCCGACCGCGCGGGCCGCCGCCTCCACCTGGGCGTCGGTGGCGTCGGGGCGGCCGTAGGCGATCGCGTCGCGCACGGTGCCCGCGAAGAGGTACGCCTCCTGCGGCACGACGCCGAGGCGGTGCCGGTACGCGGTCATGTCCAGCTCGCGCAGGTCGGCGCCGTCGACGGTGACGCGGCCGTCCGTCGGGTCGTAGAAGCGGGCGACGAGCTTGACGAGGGTCGACTTGCCCGCGCCCGTCTCGCCGACGAAGGCGACGGTCTGTCCGGCGGGTATCCGCAGCCGGACGTCGCTCAGCGCCTCCTCCGGCGCGCCCTCGCCCGCCGCCGCGTTGTACGCGAAGCCGACGTCCTCGAAGGCGATCTCGCCGCGCAGCGACAGGACGTCGCGCGGGGCGTCGGCGGACTTGGTGGAGGCGGGCTCGCGCAGCAGCTCCTGGATGCGGCCGAGGGAGACCGTGGCCTGCTGGTAGCCGTCGAAGACCTGGGACAGCTGCTGGACGGGGGCGAAGAACAGGTCGATGTAGAGGAGGTAGGCGACCAGGGCGCCGGTCGTCAGGGTGCCCGCCTCCACCCGGTTCGCGCCCACGACGAGAACCGCGACGACGGCGACCGACGACAGGAGCTGCACGAACGGGAAGTACACGGAGATCAGCCACTGGCCGCGGATGCGGGCCTGCCGGTAGCTGTGGCTGTTCGCGGCGAACCGCTCGCCGCCCGCGCGCTCCCGCCCGAACGCCTGCAGGATCCTGAGGCCCGCGACGGACTCCTGGAGGTCGGCGTTGACCACCGACACCCGCTCGCGCGCCAGCTCGTACGCCTTCACGCTGGCCTTGCGGAAGAAGTACGTGCCGATGACGAGCAGCGGCAGCGTCGCGAAGACCACGAGGGCCAGCTGCACGTCGAGCACGAGGAGCGCGCCCATGATGCCGAGGAAGGTGACGACGGAGACGAAGGCGGTGACGAGCCCGGTCTGCAGGAAGGTGGACAGGGCGTCCACGTCGGTCGTCATCCGCGTCATGATGCGCCCGGTCAACTCCCGCTCGTAGTAGTCGAGTCCGAGCCGCTGGAGCTGCGCGAAGATCTTCAGGCGGAGCGAGTAGAGGACCCTCTCGCCGGTACGTCCGGTCATCCGCGTCTCGCCGGTCTGTGCCGCCCACTGCACCACGACGGCGGCGAGCGCGAGCCCGGCGGCGGTCCAGACGGCGCCCATCGCGAGGCGGTTGACGCCGTCGTCGATGCCGTGCCGGATCAGGACCGGGAGCAGCAGGCCCATGCCCGCGTCCACGGCGACGAGGAGCAGCGCGAACAGGAGCGGCCTGCCGAACCCGGCGAGCAGCCTGCGCAGGCCGTACGACTCCTCGGGCGTGACGGCGCGCGCCTCGTCGATGTCGGGGGTGTCGGTGGCCGGGGGCAACGCGTCGACCTGGGCGAGGAGTTCGGGGGTCGACGGCATCCCGGACAGCGCGGTGTCCTTGGGCTCGCGGTCGCCGGTCCACAGGGCGGGCGTGATGCCGCGCTCGGCGTCGAACTCGGCGTCGAGCTCTTCTCGTACGGTCGTGTCCTCGGGCACCTCGACGGGCACGGCCCGCCCCGGCGAGACCCCGCCGAGCTCGTCCGGGTCGGTGAGCAGGCGCCGGTAGAGGGCGGAGCGCTCCTGCAGCTCCTCGTGGGTGCCGAGGTCGGCGAGGCGGCCGTCGTCGAGGACGGCGATGCGGTCGGCGAGGCCGAGGGTGGAGCGGCGGTGCGCGATGAGGAGCGTGGTGCGCCCCGCCATGACGCCCCGGAGCGCCTCGTGGATCTCGTGCTCGACGCGGGCGTCCACGGCGGAGGTGGCGTCGTCCAGGACGAGGAGGCGGGGGTCGGTGAGGATGGCGCGGGCGAGCGCGATGCGCTGGCGCTGGCCGCCGGAGAGGGTGAGGCCCTGCTCGCCGACCTTGGTGTCGTAGCCCTCGGGCAGCTCGGCGATGAAGCGGTCGGCCTGGGCGGCGCGCGCGGCCGTCTCGATCTCCTCCCGGGTGGCCCCGGGACGGCCGTACGCGATGTTGGCGCCGACCGTGTCGGAGAAGAGGAAGGAGTCCTCGGGCACGAGCCCGATGGCGGAGCGCAGCGAGTCGAGGGTCAGCTCGCGCACGTCGTGGCCGCCGATGAGGACGGCGCCGTGCGTCACGTCGTAGAAGCGCGGAAGGAGCAGTGAGACGGTGGACTTGCCGCTGCCGGAGGAGCCGACGACGGCGAGGGTCTCGCCCGGGGATATCTGGAAGGTCAGACCGTCCAGGACCGGCCGCCCCTCCTCGTAGGCGAAGCCCACCTCGTCGAACTCGACGGTGGCGGGGGCGTCGGCGGGCAGCTCCTTCGTCCCGTCCGCCAGGGTCGGCTCGGTGTCGATGAGTTCGAGGACGCGCTCGACGCCGGCGCGGGCCTGCTGGCCGACGGTGAGGACCATGGCGAGCATCCGCACGGGCCCGACGAGCTGCGCGAGGTAGGTGGAGAAGGCGACGAAGGTGCCGAGCGTGATCTCGCCGCGCACCGCGAGCCAGCCGCCGAGCGCCAGCATCGCGACCTGCCCGACCGCGGGGACGGCCTGGAGGGCGGGCGTGTAGCGGGAGTTGAGCCGGATGGTGCGAAGCCGCCCGGCGAAGAGCCGCCGCCCGACCTCGCGCAGCTTCCCGGTCTCCTGCTCCTCCTGCCCGAAGCCCTTCACCACGCGTACGCCGGAGACGGCGCCGTCGACGACGCCCGCGACGGCGGCGGCCTGGGCCTGCGCGTACCAGGTGGCGGGGTGCAGGCGGGAGCGGGAGCGGCGGGCGATGTACCAGAGGGCGGGGGCGACGGCGAGGGCGACGAGGGTGAGCGGCAGGGAGAGCCACGCCATGATCACGAGGGAGATCAGGAAGAGCAGGATGTTGCCGATCGTCATCGGCAGCATGAAGAGCAGGCCCTGGATCAGCTGCAGGTCGCTGGTGGCGCGGCCGACGACCTGCCCGGTGGACAGCTCGTCCTGGCGCCGCCCGTCCAGCTTCGTGATCGTCCCGTACATCTCGGTGCGCAGGTCGTGCTGGACGTCGAGGGCGAGGCGGCCGCCGTAGTAGCGGCGGATGTAGGTGAGGACGTAGACGAGGACGGCGGCGCCGATGAGGGCGCCCGCCCAGGGGGCCATGGAGCGGGTGCGGTCCGTGACCACGTCGTCGATGATCACCTTCGTGATCAGCGGGACGAGGGCCATGACGGCCATGCCGCCGAGGGAGGACCCGAGGGCGAGGACGACGTCCTTGGGGTAGCGCCAGGCGTACCCCGCCAATCGCTTGCCCCAGCCCCGTTGCTCAGCCACCGTGTGTGCCTCTCGTCGACCTGACCTGCCGAGAGCCCCAACACAAGGGTGACCGGATTTCATCCCTCCGCAACAAAACGGGGACCAGCGGCCGAGGCCACCGGTCCCCGGGACGTACGCCTGCGGAGACTGCGGAGACGTACGCCCTACGCCTGCGGAACCGCCACGAACGCCTCCTGGGGCGCGGTGGTGGGCGCGTACCGGCGCTGTGTGCGCGGCGCGAGGTCCTTGTGGACGGCCTTGGCCACGCCCTGGATGGTGGTGACGCCGTAGTTCATGGAGCTGTTGCCGTGCGTGAGCACGGAGATCGTGTAGTCGTGGCCGCCGCCCTTGAAGGCGCCGATGCTGTGCACCCGCCAGCCGTGCGTGGACCGCTGCAGCCAGCCGTTCTTGACGTGGATCGCGGTGCCGGACGGCGCTCCCGCCGGGGTGCCCCAGCGCTGGGACGGGACGACCTTGCCCATCAGCTTCAGGATGTAGGCGCGGGCGTTGTCGCTGAGGACCGTGTTCTTGGCGGTGATGAGCGCGAGGAGCTTCTGCTCGTCGGTCGCGTTGATCCGGGTCAGGCCCCAGTAGCCGCCGGAGCCGGGCACGGTCTTGGTCATCTTGGCGGCCTTGAGGAAGCCCTTGACCTTGGTGGTGCCGAGCTGGCGCCAGAGCTTGCTGGTGGCCGCGTTGTCGGACTTGGTGATCATGGCGTACGCGAGGTCCGACTCCCGCGTCGTCAGCCGCCGCTCGGTCTTCTTGGCGTCCCACAGCAGCGTCGCGAGGACGGTCACCTTGACGACGCTCGCCGAGTCGAAGGAGGTGCCGGCGCGCAGGGTGCAGCTGGTCTTGGTGGTGCGGTCGTAGAGGCCGACGGCGACCGTGCCCTTGCGGTTCTTCAGGGCCGCGGTGATGTCCTTCTTCAGCTTCGCGGCGAGGCCCGCCTGCTGCGAGGAGCAGCTGACCTGGGGCGTTGCCGCCGCGGCGGCGGGCGTGGCGGTCGCCGCGGTCAGGCCGAGCGGTGCGAGCACGCCGATGGCGAGGCCCGCCGAGAGCGTGCGGGCGCGCCGGGACGCCCCGGATATCCGGTGAGTCATGGAGGTTCCCCCCTGGGTCTTTACGAGCGCGCCCCCCGGCGCACTCGCCCCACATGACTCACCGGTACCGGTGAACGGTTGTACGGAAGGTCAGAGATGTGTCGGAGCGAACATCTTCAGGACCGCCGGAAGCACCACGACCGAAGGCCCCGGCTCGGCCAGCGCCTTCGCGAGATCGTCGCGGAGCGCGTCCGGGGTCGTGCGCACGCCCGGCACCCCGAAGGACTCCGCGAGGGCGACGAAGTCGGGGCGGGCCAGCTCCGTGCCCGTCGCCTCCCCGAAGGCGTCCGTCATGTACTCGCGCAGGATGCCGTAGCCGCCGTCGTCGACGATCAGCCACGTCACCGGCAGGTCGTACTGCAGGGCCGTGGCCAGCTCGGCGATCGAGTACATCGCGCCGCCGTCGCCGGAGACCGCGAGGACCGGCTGCGAGGGGTCCGCGACGGCCGCGCCCAGGGCGGCGGGGAAGGCGTAGCCGAGGCCGCCCGCGCCCTGCGCCGAGTGCATCGTGTTGGGGCGGCGGGCGTCGAAGGCGGACCAGGCCCAGTACGCCAGGATCGTCATGTCCCAGAAGGACGGGGCCGCGGACGGGAGCGCCGCGCGGACCGAGGCGAGGAGGCGCTGCTCCAGGCCGAGCTCCTGGCCGTCGATGCGCTCGCGCACCCGGTCGAGGACGGCCCGCACCCGCTCGGGCGCCGACGGGTCCTCGCGGGGTGCCTCGATGGTCTCCAGGAGGGCGGAGAGGGCGAGGCGGGCGTCCGCGTGGATGCCGAGCGCCGAGTGGTTGGACTCCAGCTTCCCGGCGTCCGCCTCGATCTGGACGACCCGGCCGCGCGGGGTGAACGTGTGGTAGTTCGAGGACAGTTCACCGAGTCCCGAGCCGACCACGAGCAGGACGTCCGCGTCCTCCAGGAAGTCCGTGGTGTGCCGGTCCTCCAGCCAGGACTGGAGCGAGAGCGGGTGCTCCCAGGGGAACGCGCCCTTGCCGCCGAAGGTGGTGACGACCGGGGCGTTCACCAGCTCGGCGAGGGCCCGGAGCTTGCCGCTCGCGTCGGAGCGCACGACACCGCCGCCCGCGATGATCGCCGGGCGCTCGGCGCGGGACAGCAAGTCGGCGGCGACGGCGGTCAGTTCGGGACGCGGGACGACCTCCTCGGGCGTCGCGTCCACCGCCGTGACGACGGGCAGCTCCGCCTCGGCGAGCAGCACGTCCTGCGGGATCTCCACCCAGACAGGGCCGTGCGGGGCGGTCAGCGCCGACTCCCAGGCCGCGGCGATCGCGGAGGGGATCTGCGACTGCGTGCGCGCCGTGTGCACCGACTTGACCACGTCCCTGAACGAGGCGGCCTGGTCGCGGAGTTCGTGCAGATAGCCGCGGCGGCCGCCGCCGAGCCCGGCCGCCGGCACCTGGCTGCCGATCGCGAGGACCGGCGCGGACGCGGCCGCCGCCTCCTGGAGCGCGGCGAGCGCCATCAGCGCGCCGGGCCCGGTGGACAGCAGCAGCGGGGCGGCCTCGCCGGTGATCCGCCCGTAGGCGTCCGCCGCGAACCCGGCGTTGTTCTCGACGCGCAGCCCGACGTACGTCAGCGAGGAGCGGCGCAGCGCGTCGAACATGCCGAGCGCGTGCTGGCCGGGCAGTCCGAAGACGGTGGTCGCGCCGAGCCCGGCGAGCGTCTCCACGACCAGGTCTCCGCCCCGGCGGCCCGGTGGAGGGTTCAGCGCGGCCTCCGTCTGGGCCGGGGTCGGACGGAGCACCAGGTCGTGGTCGTGAGTCACTTCGCGCGGGCCTCGGCAATCTGGCGGGACATGATCGTCGTCAGTTCGTACGCGGTGTGGGAGGCGGCCACGGCCGTGATCTCGGCGTGGTCGTAGGCGGGCGCGACCTCGACGACGTCGGCGGAGACCAGGTTGCAGGAGGCGAGCCCGCGCAGGATCTCCAGGAGCTCGCGCGAGGTCATGCCGCCGGCCTCCGGCGTGCCCGTGCCGGGCGCGTGGGCCGGGTCGAGGCAGTCGATGTCGATGGAGATGTACAGCGGCCGGTCGCCGATGCGCTGGCGCAGCTGGTCGGCGACCTCGTCGGCGCCGCGGCGGTAGATGTCCGCCGAGGTGACGATGCCGAAGCCCATCTTCTCGTCGTCGGTGAGGTCCTGCTTGCCGTAGAGCGGCCCGCGCGTGCCCACGTGCGACAGGGCGGAGGTATCAAGAATCCCCTCCTCCACCGCCCGCCGGAAGGGGGTCCCGTGCGTGTACTCGGCGCCGAAGTACGTGTCCCAGGTGTCCAGGTGGGCGTCGAAGTGGAGCAGCGCGACGGGCCCGTGCTTCTTGGCGACGCTCCGCAGCAGCGGCAGGGCGATGGTGTGGTCGCCGCCGAGGGTCATCATGCGGGCGCCGGAGCCGAGCAGGTCGTCGGCGGCCGCCTCGATGGTCTCGACGGCCTCGTTGATGTTGAACGGGTTGGCCGCGATGTCCCCGGCGTCCGCGACCTGCGCGAGCGCGAAGGGCGAGGCGTCCTGCGCCGGGTTGTAGGGCCGAAGCAGCCGGCTCGCCTCCCGGATCGCGTTGCCCCCGAAGCGGGCGCCGGGCCGGTAGGACACCCCGGTGTCGAAGGGCACCCCGACGACGGCGACGTCCGCCTTCCCGCCCACCTCGTCGAGCCGGGGCAGCCGGGCGTACGTGGCGGGGCCGGCGTAGCGGGGGATGCGGGAGGAGTCGACGGGTCCGCGGGGCGCTTCGTTGCCGTTCATCTAGATGTGCCTTCTTTCCTGCGTAAAACTGCTGATTCTGACTTTACTGAGGTACGGGAGCGGCCTGAGCCACGGGTTCCTCGCCCCGCCCCGCGAGCCGCTCACGCCAAGCGGCGAGCACCGCCGCGTCCGTCGGCTTCGTGGCCAGGGACACGACCACGTACACCACGAGCGAGGCCAACAACCCGTAATACACCGGCTCGTTGGCGAGGATCCCGTACCCCCACATGAGCCCGACGACGGAGAGCCCGCCCGCGCCGACGGCCGCGAGCGCCCCCGCCCCCGTCCCCCGCCGCCACAGCAGCCCGCCGAGGATCGGCACGAGCAACCCGCCGACGAGCAGGTTGTAGGCGACGGTCAGGGCCTCGACGACGTCGTTGAGGGCGATGGCGATGAGGATCACGGCGACGCCCATGACGAGGATGAAGGCACGGTTTCCCTTGACCTCGTCGTGGTCGGCGCCCTTCACGGAGGCAGTCCCCCGCACCCGCGCCCAGATGTCGTTGTTGGCGACGGTCGCACACGCGATGAGCGCTCCGGAGGACGTCGACATCACGGCGGCCAGCGCGGCGGCCAGCACCAACCCCCGTACGCCCACCGGCAGTTCGTCCTTCACGATCGTCGCGAACGCGGAGTCCGCACTCGGCAGCTTCGGGTACATGACCTTCGCCGCCGTACCGATGACGGCGCCCGCGAGCGCGTAGACCAGGCAGTACGTGCCCGCGACGGTGCCTCCGTAGCGGGCGACCCTGTCGCTGCGCGCCGTGAAGACGCGCTGCCAGATGTCCTGCCCGATGAGCATGCCGAACGTGTAGATCAGCACGTACGTGAAGATCGTCTGGCCGCCGATGCCCAGCGGCTCGAAGTACGCACCGGGCAGCTCGGCCTTCATCTCGCCGAAGCCACCGGCCTTGACGACGGCGATGGGCAGCAGCAGGAGCAGCACGCCGACGGTCTTCACCACGAACTGCACCATGTCGGTGAGCGTGATCGACCACATCCCGCCGAGCGCCGAGTACGCGACGACGATGGAGCCGCCGAGGACGATCGCCACGGTCCGGTTCAGGTCGAAGAGCACGTCGAAGATCGTGGCGTAGGCGATGGTCGAGGTGACGGCGAGCATCAGCGTGTACGCCCACATGACCACTCCGGAGAGGACGCCCGCGCGGCCTCCGTAGCGCAGGTCGAGCATCTCGGAGACGGTGTAGACCTTCAGACGCGCGATGCGGGCGGAGAAGAAGACGCTCAGGGCCAACAGCCCCAGACCGATCGTGAAGACCATCCAGGCGCCGGAGAGCCCGTACTGGTAGCCGAGCCCGACGCCGCCGATCGTGGAGGCGCCGCCGAGGACGATCGCGGCCATGGTGCCGGAGTACATCCAGGGGCCGAGGCGGCGGCCCGCGACGAGGAACTCGGCCTTGGACTTCGCGCGGCGCATGCCCCACCAGCCCATGGCCAGCATCCCCGCCAGATAGACGACGATCACGGTGTAGTCGACGGCCATGGGAGCTCGCTCTCTCGCGGATACCTCGTTCATCGGGGGGTGGCTCGGCCCCTGACCTTAGGTGGCCGGAAAGAGGCGGAGAAGTGTACGTTTCCTCCATCTCCCACGCTTGAGATGGATGGATCGTCCACCATGTCCGACCGCGCCGCGCCGTCCCTCGCCGCTCCCCCCACCCCGCCCGTCCCGCTCACCGCCCTCCTCGCCCGCGAGGACCTGGGCCTGCGGCAGATCGCGGGCCCGGACGCCGCCGGGACGGCCGTCCACTGGGTGCACACCTCGGAGATGGCGGACCCGTACCCGTACCTCCTCGGCGGCGAACTGCTGCTCACGGCGGGCGTGCACCTCGCGGACCCGACCGGTGCGGACGGCCATCTCGACGCCTATGTGGAGCGGATCGTCGCGGCGGGCGGCGCGGCCCTCGGCTTCGGGGTCGCGCCCGTGCACGACACGGTTCCGGTCGCCCTCGTGGCGGCCTGCGAGCGCGTCGGCCTGCCGCTCCTGGAGGTGCCGGAGCGCACGACGTTCAGCGGGGTCGCCCGCGCCGTGTGGCAGCTGATGGCACAGGCCCGGCACGCGGAGCTGCGCCGGGTCACGGAGGCGCAGCAGGGCCTCGCCTCTGCGGCGGCCCGGCCGCACCCGGTCGCCGCGGTGCTGCGCCAACTGGCGTCGCGGATCGGCGGATCGGCGGTCCTGTACGGGCCCGACGGGGCGGAGCTCCAGGCCGCGGGGCGCGCGCCGAGCGGTGCGCGGGCGGCGCTGGGAGAGCTGGCCGCGGTGGTACGGGGGCCGGGGCGCCCCGCCTCCGCGTCGGACGCCGTGGCGGGCGCCCACCTCACGGCGTACGCGCTCGGCGGCCGCCGCGGCTTCGCCCTGGCGCTCGCCACGGAGGGCCGCGCGCCGGGCGACCACACCATCGCGGGCGCCGCCGTCGTGCTCCTGTCGCTGCTCACCGGGGAACACCAGGGCGCGCCCGAAGCGGCCCGCTCGGCCGCCCTCGTACGGCTGCTGCTCGGCACCGCCCCCGAGGACGTCGGGCCTCTTCTCGGCGGCGACCGCTGGAGCGTGGTGCACGCGCGCGGGGAGCGCGGTCCGCTGGCCGCGGCCGCGCTCGCGGCGGCGCTCGGCACCGCGCTGGTGGATGCCCCCGTAGATGCCGCTGCGGCTGCTCCTGTGGCTGCCTCTGCGGCAGCTCTTGAGTCCGCCCCTGTAGCGGCGCGGGACGATGTCGTACGTCTCCTTGTCGCCGCCGACAAGGAGGTGGCTCCCCTGGACGGCTGGACCCTGGGCCTCTCCGCCCCCGCGGCCCCCGGCGACCTGGCCGCCGCCGACGCCCAGGCGGCCCGTGCACTGCGCCGCGCCGAGGCCACCCGCGCTCCCCTGGTGCGCCACCGGGAGGGCGGGCTCGCCTCCTTGGTCGCGCCCGCCGAGGCCGACGCCCACGCGCGCGTACTGCTCGCCCCGCTCGGCGACAGCGCGCCGCTGGCCGAGACCCTGCGCACCTGGCTTTCCCTGCACGGCAGTTGGGACCGCACGGCGGTCGCGCTCGCCGTGCACCGCAACACGGTGCGCCAGCGGATCGGCCGCTGCGCGAAGCTGCTCGGCGCTGACCTGGACGACCCGGACGTCCGCATGGAGCTGTGGTTCGCGCTCGGGCGCCTCCGTGACGGGGTGTGAGCCGCGTCCACCGTTCGAAACTGCTGTGCCCACCGCCCGCATCCGGCGGCAGAATAGATCCATGCCGATACCCAGCCGTGCCGCGCTCGTCGAACACCTCGTCCGCTCCCGCATCGCGGGCGACGTCGCCACGCCCCGCGAGAACAACCTCTCCCACTACCGGAAGCTCGCGAACGGCGACCGCCACTACTGGCTCGGCCTGGAGCTCGGCGACCGCTGGACCGACGAGCAGGACGTCCTCGCGGTGATGGCGGAGCGCTGCGGCGTGAACGACGACGCGGAGCACCGCCACGGCCAGGACACCATCGACCCGGAGCTCACCGTCGACGCCCTGGAGCGGATGGCGGCCCGGCTGCGCAAGGCCGCCGCGGGCAGACAGAGCGTCCTGTTCGCGACCGGCCATCCGGGCGGCCTGCTCGACGTGCACCGGGCGACGGCGGCGGCCCTGCGCGCGGCAGGCTGCGAGATCGTCGTGATCCCCGAGGGCCTGACGGCCGACGAGGGCATGGTCTTCCAGTTCGCCGACGTCGCGGTCCTGGAGCGCGGCGCGACGCTGTGGCACACCCACTCCCCCGAGCCGATGAACGCGATCCTGGACGGCCTGGAGCGCGCGGGCCGCCCCCAGCCCGACCTCGTCGTCGCCGACCACGGCTGGGCGGGCCGCGCCGGCCAGCGCGGCCTGGACTCCATGGGCTACGCGGACTGCAACGACCCGGCGCTGTTCATCGGCGAGGCCGAGGGCACGCTGCAGGTGACGGTCCCCCTCGACGACCACGTCACGAGCCCGCGCTTCTACGACCCGATGACCGCCTACCTGCTGGACGCGGCGGGGCTCTCCCCCGAGTCCTGAGCCGTCCCCGGCGTCGGGTCCAGATAGACGCGCCTGATCGCCGGGAACCGCTCCTGCAGCCGCTGCGCCATCGTGTCGCAGGCCCGCTCGATGTCCCCGGCCGTGGCCATGTCCCGGAAGTCCACCTTGGCCGCGACGAGGACCTCGCCCGGCCCCTGGAGCAGCGTGGTCAGCTCCAGGACGTCCACCACGTGCGGGTCGGCGAGCAGCTCTTCGCGGACGGCGTCGCGCATCTCCTTGGGCAGCGGACGCCCGATCAGGAGCTCGGAGTTGGCGTGCCCGAGCACCCAGGCCACGTACACGAGCAGCACGCCGATGCACAGCGAGGCGACGCCGTCCCACACCCCCGAGCCGGTGAGCTGCCCGCCGAGCAGTCCGCCCGCCGCGAGCACGAGGCCGACGAGGGCGGCGGAGTCCTCCATCACGACGGCCTTCACCGCGGTGTCGGGGGTGTGCCGCAGATAGTGCTTCACGTGCACCCCGAAGCGGTCGGCCTCGCCGCGCGCCTGCTTGAGGCCGGTGCGCAGCGAGTAGCCCTCCAGGAGGAAGGCGACGCCCAGGACGACGTACGAGACGAGCGGGTTGCCCGGTTCCTCGCCGTGCGTGAGGGTGTGGATGCCGTCGTACACGGCGAAGACGCCGCCGCCGACGAAGGTGGCGACGGACGCGAGCAGCGCCCACACGTAGCGGGCGCCGCCGTAGCCGAGCGGGTGGTCCTCGTCGGCGGGGCGCTCGCTGCTCTTGAGCGAGACGAGGAGCATCAGCTCGGTGACCGTGTCGGCCACCGAGTGCGCCGCTTCGGAGAGCATCGCGCTGGAGCCGCTGATGACGCCCGCGACGGCCTTGGCGGCCGCGATCCCGAGGTTGGCCGCGGCCGCGACGATGACGGTGAAGGCGCTCTCTCCGCCGCCCGCTGACGATTGCTCACTCATGTACGGGACGTTATGTCCGTTCCCCGCGGAGCGCGACGTCGGTGGCGCGCGACGTCAGCGGGGCCCGACGCCGGCGGGGGCCTGACGTCAGCGGGGGACCCGCACCACGCCCTCCTGAATGACCGTCACCGCGAGCCGCCCGTCCTGCGTCCAGATCCGCGCCTGCCCGAGGCCGCGCCCGCCGGAGGCCGAGGGCGACTCCTGGTCGTAGAGCAGCCACTCGTCCGCGCGGAAGGGCCGGTGGAACCACATCGCGTGGTCGAGCGAGGCCCCGACCACGTCGCCGACCGCCCAGCCGCCCCGGCCGTGCGCGAGCAGCACCGAGTCGAGCAGCGTCATGTCGGACACGTAGGTGGCGAGGCAGACGTGCAGCAGGTGTTCGTCGATGGCGCCGTCGAGCTTGCCGTTGGTGCGGAACCACACCTGGGAGCGGGGCTCCCGGGGCTGTCCGACGGTGCCCCAGGGCGGCACGTCGGCGTAGCGCAGGTCGACGGCCCCGCGTGCCTTGACGAGGCGGTCGGCGACGTCCGCCGGGAGGTGCCGGGGCAGCATCTCGGCGGCGGTGGGCAGCGACTCGGGGTCGGGTGCGGCAGGCATCCGCTCCTGGTGGTCCAGGCCCTCCTCGTACGCCTGGAAGGAGGCCGAGAGGTGGAAGATCGGCTGCCCGTGCTGGACCGCCACGACGCGGCGCGTGGTGAAGGAGCGCCCGTCGCGGATCCGGTCGACGGTGTAGACGATGGGCGCGCCGGGGTCGCCGGTGCGCAGGAAGTACGCGTGCAGGGAGTGCGCGTACCTGTCGTCGGGGACGGTGCGTCCGGCCGCGACGAGGGCCTGCGCGGCGACCTGGCCGCCGAAGACCCGGGGCACGATGGCCGACCGGCTCACGCCCCGGAAGATGTCCTCCTCGATCCGCTCCAGGTCGAGCAGACCGAGGAGGGACTCCAGTGCCTCGCTCAACTACAGACCCATGTCCTTCGCGATGATCATCTTCATGACCTCGTTGGTGCCGCCGTAGATCCGGTTGACGCGGTTGTCCGCGTACAGCCGGGCGATCGGGTACTCGTTCATGAAGCCGTAGCCGCCGTGCAGCTGGAGGCAGCGGTCGATGACGCGGTGGGCGACCTCGGTGCAGAACAGCTTGGCGGAGGCGGCCTCGGCGGGGGTCAGCTCGTGGGCGTCGAGGGCCTCCAGGGCGCGGTCGGCGACGGCCTCGGCGGCGTCCACCTCGGCCTGGCAGGCGGCCAGTTCGAACTTCGTGTTCTGGAAGGACGCGACCGTCTTGCCGAAGACCGTGCGGTCCTGGACGTACTCCTTGGCGAACCGGACGGCGGCCTTGGCCTGCGCATAGGCGCCGAAGGCGATGCCCCAGCGCTCGGAGGGCAGGTTCTGGCCGAGGTAGTAGAAGCCCTTGTTCTCCTCGCCGAGCAGGTCCTCGACGGGCACCTTCACGTCGACGAACGCCAGCTCGGCGGTGTCGGAGGTCCGCAGGCCGAGCTTGTCGAGCTTGCGGCCGACCGAGTAGCCCTCGGACTTGGTGTCGACGGTGAACAGGGAGATGCCGAAGCGGCGGTCCTGCTCGGTCGGGGCGGCGGTGCGGGCGCAGACGATGACGCGGTCGGCGTGCACACCGCCGGTGATGAAGGTCTTGGCGCCGTTGAGGACGTAGTGCGTGCCGTCCTCGGAGAGCTTGGCGGTGGTCTTCATGCCCGCGAGGTCGGAGCCGGTGCCCGGCTCGGTCATCGCGAGGGCCCACATCTCCTCGCCGGAGCAGAACTTGGGCAGGTAGCGCTTCTTCTGCTCGTCGCTGGCGAGCATCTGGATGTACGGCAGGCCGAGCAGCACGTGCACGCCGGAGCCGCCGAAGGAGACGCCCGCGCGCGCGGTCTCCTCGTACATCACGGCCTCGAACTTGTGCGAGTCGATGCCCGCGCCGCCGAACTCCTCGGGGACGCGGATGCCGAAGATGCCGAGCTCGGCGAGCTTGTAGTAGAAGTCGCGGGGGGCCTGACCGGCGGCGAACCACTCGTCGTAGACGGGGACGACCTCGGCCTCGATGAAGGCCCGGAGAGTCTCCCGGAACGCCTCGTGGTCCTCGTTGAATACGGTACGGCGCACGGAAAGACTCCCTCTACCTACGGTGCCCACGGCAACTAAGCGCTTGCTCAGAGGCACGTTACCCGGGAGTCACCAGAGCGTCCAGAGATGTGAGTCACCCGGCGGCAGACGGAAGGCGCACCCCTCGGCGACCGGAAGGCTCACCCGGCGGCGGCCGCGAACGCCCCGCGCGCGAGGCGGTGCAGCAGCTCCGCCATGCCGGTGCGGCTCGGCACCGCGTCCCGGCGGCTGAGGTGCGGAGTGGAGTTGAGCAGGCCGAAGACCGCGTGCACCGACACCCGCGCCGCGTTCTCCGCGAGGTCCGGGTAGACCCGGCGGACCACGTCGACCCAGAGCTCCACGTACTGCCGCTGGAGCTGGCGGACCAGCTTGCGGTCGCTGTCCCGGAGGCGGTCGAGCTCGCGGTCGTGCAGGGTGATGAGCGGGCGGTCGTCGAGCGCGAAGTCGATGTGGCCGTCGATGAGCGAGTCGAGCAGCGCGTCCGGCGACCCGTCGGACTCCGCGACCCGGCGCTTGCCGCCCGTCAGGAGCTGTCCGCTGATCCCGACGAGCAGCTCGGCGAGCATCGCGTCCTTGCCCGCGAAGTGCCGGTAGAGGCCGGGGCCGCTGATGCCGACGGCGGCACCTATCTCGTCCACGCCCACGCCGTGGAAGCCGCGCTCGGCGAAGAGCCGGGCGGCCTCCCGGAGGATCTGCTCACGGCGGGTGGGGGCGTCGGTTCTGGTGGCCATGAAATCGATTCTAGACAGGTCGGTTAGCGGTCGTTAACCTTAAGGAAACGCGTTAACGCTCATTAACCGAGCAAGGGGGCTCGACGGATGCAGCAGGCACCGGTGCTTCACAGCGCGGCTGATCCCGCGTCCGACACCTGGCGGGCGAACGAGGCGGGACACCGTGCCCTGGTCGACGAGTTGCGGGCCAAGCTCGCCGCGGCGGCTCTCGGCGGCGGCGAGCGCTCCAGGGCCCGCCACGTGGCGCGCGGCAAGCTGCTGCCCCGCGACCGCGTGGACACCCTCCTCGACCCCGGCTCCCCGTTCCTGGAACTGGCCCCTCTGGCGGCCGACGGGCTGTACGGGGGCGATGCCCCGGCGGCGGGCGTCATCGCGGGCATCGGCCGGGTCAGCGGCCGCGAGTGCGTGATCGTCGCCAATGACGCCACGGTCAAGGGCGGCACGTACTACCCGATGACGGTGAAGAAGCACCTCCGCGCCCAGGAGGTGGCGCTGGAGAACCGCCTCCCCTGTGTCTACCTGGTGGACTCGGGCGGCGCCTTCCTGCCCATGCAGGACGACGTCTTCCCCGACCGGGAGCACTTCGGGCGGATCTTCTACAACCAGGCGCGGATGTCGGGCGCGGGCATCCCCCAGATCGCCGCCGTCCTCGGCTCCTGCACGGCGGGCGGGGCCTACGTCCCGGCGATGAGCGACGAAGCGGTGATCGTCCGCAACCAGGGCACGATCTTCCTGGGCGGCCCCCCGCTGGTGAAGGCCGCGACCGGCGAGGTCGTGACGGCCGAGGAGCTCGGCGGCGGCGAGGTGCACTCCCGCGTCTCCGGCGTCACCGACCACCTCGCGGAGGACGACGCGCACGCGCTGCGGATCGTCCGCACCATCGCCTCGACCCTCCCCGCGCGCGGGGAGCTGCCCTGGGCGGTGCGGACCCCGCAGGAGCCCAAGGTCGACCCGGCGGGCCTTTATGGGGCGGTGCCCACGGACTCGCGCACTCCCTATGACGTACGGGAAGTCATCGCGCGCGTGGTGGACGGCTCCCAATTCGCCGAGTTCAAGGCCGAGTTCGGGCAGACCCTGGTGACGGGCTTCGCGCACATCCACGGCCACCCGGTCGGCATCGTCGCGAACAACGGCATCCTGTTCGCCGAATCCGCCCAGAAGGGCGCCCACTTCATCGAGCTGTGCGACCAGCGCGGCATCCCGCTGGTCTTCCTGCAGAACATCTCGGGCTTCATGGTCGGCCGGGACTACGAGGCGGGCGGCATCGCCAAGCACGGCGCCAAGATGGTCACGGCGGTGGCCTGCACCCGGGTGCCCAAGCTGACGGTCGTCATCGGCGGCTCGTACGGAGCGGGCAACTACTCGATGTGCGGCCGCGCCTACAGCCCCCGCTTCCTGTGGATGTGGCCCAACGCCAAGATCTCCGTCATGGGCGGCGAGCAGGCCGCTTCGGTCCTCGCGACCGTCAAGCGCGACCAGCTGGAGGCGCGCGGCGAGCAGTGGCCCGCCGAGGACGAGGAGGCGTTCAAGGCCCCCATCCGCGAGCAGTACGAGACCCAGGGCAACGCCTACTACGCGACGGCCCGCCTCTGGGACGACGGCGTGATCGACCCGATGGAGACCCGACAGGTCCTGGGTCTGGCCCTGACCGCCTGCGCCAACGCGCCACTGGGCGACCCCCAGTTCGGCATCTTCCGGATGTAAGGGGAGCGACAGTGACTTCGAAAACTCCGAGGACTCCGAAGGGCCCGACGATGTTCGACACGGTCCTCGTCGCCAACCGTGGCGAGATCGCGGTCCGCGTCATCCGCACGCTGCGCGCCCTCGGCGTCCGCTCGGTCGCCGTGTACAGCGACGCGGACGCGCAGGCCCGGCACGTCCGGGAGGCCGACACCGCCGTACGGATCGGCCCGGCCCCCGCCACCGAGAGCTACCTCTCCATCGAGCGCATCCTTCAGGCCGCCGCCCGCACCGGCGCCCAGGCCGTCCACCCGGGCTACGGCTTCCTCGCGGAGAACGCGGAGTTCGCGCGCGCCTGCGCCGGGGCGGGCCTCGTCTTCATCGGCCCGCCCGCCGACGCGATCTCCCTCATGGGCGACAAGATCCGCGCCAAGGAGACGGTCGCGAAGGCCGGCGTCCCGGTGGTCCCCGGCTCCTCCGGCAGCGGCCTGACCGACGACCAACTGGCGGCCGCAGCACGGGAGATCGGCACGCCGGTCCTCCTCAAGCCCAGCGCGGGCGGCGGCGGCAAGGGCATGCGCCTGGTGCGCGACGAGGCGCTGCTCGGCGAGGAGATCGCCGCCGCCCGGCGCGAGGCCCGCGCCTCCTTCGGCGACGACACCCTGCTCGTGGAGCGCTGGATCGACCGCCCCCGGCACATCGAGATCCAGGTCCTCGCGGACGGCCACGGGAACGTCGTCCACCTCGGCGAGCGCGAGTGCTCCCTGCAGCGCCGCCACCAGAAGATCATCGAGGAGGCGCCCTCGGTCCTGCTCGACGAGAAGACGCGGGCCGCGATGGGTGAGGCCGCGGCCCAGGCGGCGCGCTCCTGCGGGTACGCGGGCGCGGGCACGGTGGAGTTCATCGTCCCCGGCGGCGACCCCTCCTCGTACTACTTCATGGAGATGAACACCCGCCTCCAGGTGGAGCACCCCGTCACGGAGCTGATCACCGGCCTGGACCTGGTGGAGTGGCAGCTGCGGGTGGCGGCGGGCGAGCGACTCCCCTTCGCCCAGGACGACATCACCCTCACCGGCCACGCGGTGGAGGCCCGCATCTGCGCGGAGACCGTATCCATGAAAGAGGGGTCCAGAGGCTTCCTCCCCTCGGGCGGCACGGTCCTCGCCCTGCACGAGCCGTCCGGCGACGGCGTGCGCACGGACTCGGGGCTCAGCGAGGGCACGGAGGTCGGCAGCCTCTACGACCCGATGCTGTCCAAGGTCATCGCGTACGGCCCCGACCGCGCGACGGCCCTGCGCAAGCTGCGCGCGGCCCTGGCGGAGACGGTCACGCTGGGGGTGCCCACCAACGCGGGGTTCCTGCGCCGACTCCTTGCCCACCCGGCCGTGGTGGCGGGTGAGTTGGACACGGGCCTGGTGGAGCGGGAGGCGGAGGGGCTCGTTCCGGGCGAGGTCCCGGACGAGGTGTACGCGGCCGCGGCGGCGGTGCGCACCGAGCGGCTCGCCCCGAAGGGCGACGGCTGGCGGGACCCGTTCTCCGAGCCCAGCGGCTGGCGGCTCGGCGGCACCCCGGCACCGCTCACCCACTGGCTGCGCGTACCGGGCCAGGAACCCGTCGCGTACGCCGCCCCCGAGGGGGCCACCGTCACGCCCGGCCGGGTCTCGGTCGCCCACGAAGGGGCGCTGCACACGTTCACGTACACCGACGACTGGCTGGGCCGCGACGGCGACTCCTGGCACGTCCAGGACCACGACCCCGTCGCCGCGAACCTCACCGGTTCCGCACACGCCGGCGCCGACTCGCTCACCGCCCCCATGCCCGGCACCGTCACCGTCGTGAAGGTGGCCGTGGGGGACGAAGTCGCCGCGGGGCAGGGCCTGTTGGTGGTGGAGGCGATGAAGATGGAGCACCTCATCTCCGCGCCCCACGCGGGCACCGTCACCGAGCTGGACGTCACCCCGGGCACCACCGTCGCCATGGACCAGGTGCTCGCCGTGGTCGCCCCCGCAGCGGAGGAGGACGCCAAGTGACCGCCGCCGGACTGCCCATGACCGTCCCCGCACCCGACCTGCCCGCGCGGGTCCGCATCCACGAGGTGGGCGCCCGGGACGGCCTGCAGAACGAGAAGACGGCCGTGCCGACCGAGGTGAAGGCCGAGTTCATCCACCGCCTCGCCGAGGCGGGGCTGACCACCATCGAGGCGACCAGCTTCGTGCGCCCCGAGTGGGTGCCCCAACTGGCCGACGCCGAGCAGCTGTTCCCGCTTCTCGGCGACCTGAAGGGCGTCCACCTCCCGGTCCTGGTGCCGAACGCGCGCGGCCTGGACCGCGCCCTGGCCCTCGGCGCCCACCGCGTCGCCGTCTTCGCCAGCGCCACCGAGTCCTTCGCCAAGGCCAACCTCAACCGCTCGCTGGACGAGGCCCTCGCCATGTTCGAGCCGGTGGTGGCCCGCGCCAAGGCGGACCGGGCCGCGAAGGTGCATGTGCGCGGCTATCTCTCCATGTGCTTCGGCGACCCCTGGGAGGGCGCGGTCCCCGTCCATCAGGTCGTCCGCGTCGCCAAGTCCCTGATGGACATGGGCTGTGACGAGCTGAGCCTCGGCGACACCATCGGCGTGGCCACCCCCGGCCACGTCCAGGACCTCCTCTCTGAGCTCAACGAGGAGGGCGTGCCGACCGACCGCATCGGCGTGCACTTCCACGACACGTACGGGCAGGCGCTCGCCAACACCCTGGCGGCCCTGCAGCACGGCGTGACGACGGTGGACGCGTCGGCGGGCGGCCTCGGCGGCTGCCCGTACGCGAAGAGCGCCACCGGCAACCTCGCCACCGAAGACCTCGTGTGGATGCTGCGGGGACTCGGCATCGACACCGGGGTCGACCTGGGCCGTCTCACCGCCACCAGCGTGTGGATGGCCGAGCAGTTGGGCCGACCGAGCCCGTCCCGCACCGTCCGCGCCCTGAACCACCAGGAGCAGTGAGAACGATGGACCACCAGCTCTCTTCCGAGCACGAGGAACTCCGCCGCACCGTCGAGGAGTTCGCGCACGACGTCGTCGCCCCGAAGATCGGCGACTTCTACGAGCGCCATGAATTCCCGTACGAGATCGTGCGCGAGATGGGCCGCATGGGCCTGTTCGGGCTGCCCTTCCCCGAGGAGTACGGGGGCATGGGCGGCGACTACCTGGCGCTCGGCATCGCCCTCGAGGAGCTCGCCCGGGTCGACTCGTCCGTGGCGATCACGCTGGAGGCGGGCGTCTCGCTCGGCGCGATGCCGCTGCACCTGTTCGGCACGGAGGAGCAGAAGCGCGAGTGGCTCCCCCGCCTCTGCGCGGGTGAGGCACTCGGCGCCTTCGGCCTCACCGAGCCGGACGGCGGCTCGGACGCGAGCGGCACGCGCACGACGGCGGTGCGCGACGGCGACGACTGGGTGATCAACGGCTCGAAGTGCTTCATCACCAACTCCGGTACGGACATCACGGGCCTGGTCACGGTCACGGCGGTCACCGGCCGCAAGCCCGACGGCCGCCCGGAGATCTCCGCGATCATCGTCCCGTCCGGCACCCCGGGCTTCACGGTCGCCGCCCCGTACTCGAAGGTCGGCTGGAACGCCTCGGACACCCGGGAGCTGTCCTTCTCGGACGTCCGCGTCCCCGCGGCGAACCTGCTGGGTGCGGAGGGCCGCGGCTACGCCCAGTTCCTGCGCATCCTCGACGAGGGCCGGGTCGCCATCGCGGCGCTCGCGACGGGGCTCGCGCAGGGCTGCGTGGACGAGTCGGTGAAGTACGCGAAGGAGCGGCACGCGTTCGGCCGCCCGATCGGCGCGAACCAGGCGATCCAGTTCAAGCTGGCCGACATGGAGATGCGGGCGCACATGGCGCGCATCGGCTGGCGGGACGCGGCGTCGCGCCTGGTGAGCGGCGAGCCGTTCAAGAAGGAGGCGGCGATCGCGAAGCTGTACTCGTCGACGGTGGCGGTGGACAACGCGCGCGAGGCCACGCAGATCCACGGCGGCTACGGCTTCATGAACGAGTACCCGGTGGCGCGGATGTGGCGCGACTCCAAGATCCTGGAGATCGGGGAGGGCACGAGCGAGGTCCAGCGCATGCTGATCGCGAGGGAGCTGGGCTTCGCGGGCTGACGGCTCGCGCGCCGGCCTGGCGGGCGGGCTCGGCGGAGGCCGGGGGCCGGGGGCCGCTGGCTGGAATCAGCCTTAGGTTAGGTTAACCTAAGCCCCGTTCCAGCCAGCGCAGCGAAAGCAGGACCGTCCCATGGCCCACGCCCGCCTCCCCCAGCTCTCCCGCCGAGGCATCCTCGCCGCAGGCGGCGCCCTCGGACTGACCGCCGCGCTCGCCGCCTGCGGCAGCGAGAAGAAGGACGGCTCGGGCGGCGGCAACACGGCGGGCACGGGCAAGTCCGGCCCCTGGAGCTTCAAGGACGACCGCGGCACCACCGCCAAGCGCGACGCCGTCCCCAAGAACATCGTCGCGTTCACCGGCGTCGCCGCCGCCCTTCACGACTACGGGGTCCAGGTCAAGGGCGTCTTCGGCCCGACCAAGACCAAGGACGGCAAGCCCGACGTACAGGCCGGCGACCTGGACATCTCCAAGGTCGAGATCCTCGGCAACGCCTGGGACCAGTTCAACATCGAGAAGTACGCGGCCCTCGCGCCCGAGCTCCTGATCTCGACGATGTTCGACGCCAAGGGCACCCTCTGGTACGTCCCCGAGGACTCCAAGGACAAGATCCTGGGGCTCGCGCCCAGCGTCGGCATCAGCGTCTACGACCGCCAGATGACCCAGCCCCTGCAGCGCCTGCTCGCGCTCGCCGAGTCGCTCGGCGCCGACGTGAAGGCCGCCAAGGTCGTCGCGGCGAAGAAGCGCTTCGAGGCCGCCGCCGAGCGGCTGCGCAAGGCCGCTAAGTCGCGCAAGGACATCAAGGTCATGGTCGGCTCCGCGAGCCAGGAGCTGTTCTACGTCTCCGGCACGAACCTCTCCGCCGACCTGGAGTACTTCAAGGCCCTCGGCGTGAACTTCGTCGAGCCGCCCGCGAAGACCCTGGAGGCGTCCGGCGGCTGGTTCGAGAACCTCAGCTGGGAGAACGTCGACAAGTACGGCGCGGACATCATCATGATGGACAACCGCACCTCGGCCATCCAGCCCGCCGACCTGGACAAGCCGACCTGGAAGAAGCTCCCCGCGGTCAAGGCCGGACAGGTCGTCCCCCGCGTCACGGAGCCCATTTACTCGTACGACAAGTGCGCGCCCATCCTCGAGAACCTCGCCGAGGCCATCGAGAAGGCGAAGAAGGTGAGCTGAGCCCCACCGCGCCCCGAACCGCCCCCTCCCGTTCACCGGAGGGGGCGGTTCTGTCTGTGCGCCCCGTTTCGCTTGCGCACCCTCAGTCCCGCTTGCGCACCCTCAGCCATCCAAATTAGGTTAGGCTTACCTTAGTTACTACCCCTCCTGCCCCGAGGACAGTTGATGCGCTCGCACCTGCTCAATGACACGACCGCGGAGCGGTACCGCGGCTCCGTGACCGAAGGAATCGAGCGGGTGGCGGCCAGACTCGCCACCACCGACCGGCCGTTCACCGGAGTGACCGCCGACGCCCTCGCCCCGCGCGTCGAGGCCGTCGACCTCGACGCCCCGCTGCACGACACCATCGCCGCCCTGGACGAGCTCGACGAGCTCTACCTGCGCGACGCCGTCCACTCCCACCACCCCCGCCACCTCGCCCACCTCAACTCCCCCGCCGTGATCCCCGCCCTCCTCGGCGAGGCCGTGCTCTCGGCGGTCGACTCCTCGCTCGACACCGGGGACCGGTCCGCGGGCGCCACTCTCATCGAGCGCAGGATCGTCGACTGGACCGCGGAGCGCCTCGGCCTCGGACCGGCCGCCGACGGCATGTTCACCGGCGACGGCACCCAGGCCGACCTCCAGGCGCTCCTGCTCGCCCGCGAGGAGGCCGGGGAACCCGGCACCGACGCCGCCCGACTGCGCGTCTTCACCTCCGAGGCGGGCGACCGGAGCGTGCGGCGGACCGCCCGGCTGCTCGGCCTCGGCGCTGACGCCGTCGTCACCGTCCCCGTCGACCGGCACAAGCGCATGCACACCGTCGCGCTCGCCCGCGAGCTCGCGCGCTGCCGCCACGACGGCCTCGTCCCCATGGCCGTCGTCGCGACCGCGGGGACCGCCGACTTCGGCTCCATCGACCCGCTCCCCGAGATCGCCGAGCTCTGCGCCCAGTACGCCACGTGGCTGCACGTCGACGCCTCGTACGGCTGCGGGCTGCTGGCCTCCACCACCCGGCGCCACCTCCTCGACGGCATCGAGCACGCCGACTCCGTGACGGTCGACTTCCACAAGTCCTTCTTCCAGCCGGTGAGTTCCTCGGCGGTCCTGGTGCGGGAGCGGGGAGTCCGGGACCGGGGAGTGCGGGACCGCGGCGTGCGCGCAAGCGTCCCCGACCAGACCCACGACTCCCCGCGGTCCACCCGCCGCTTCGACGCCCTCAAGCTGTGGATGACCCTGCGCGTGATGGGCTCCGACGCGATCGGCTCGCTCTTCGACGAGGCGTGCCGACTGGCCGCCGCCGGCTGGAAGATGATCGCCGCCGACCCCCGCTTCGACGTCGTCGTGGAGCCCCGGCTCGCCACCCTCGTCTTCCGCTACATCCCCTCGGCCGTCACGAGCCCCGCCGACATCGACCGCGCCAACCTCTACGCCCGCAAGGCCCTGCTCGCCTCTGGTGACGCCGTCGTCGCCGGGGCCAGGGCGGGCAACCGCCAGTACCTGAAGTTCACCCTGCTCAACCCCGAGACGACCACCGCCGACATCGCGGCCGTCCTGGACCTCATCGCCGGTCACGCCGAGCAGTACCTGGGAGACTCCCTTGTTCGCGCCAGTTGACTTCACCGTCCGCGCCCTCGACCCCCTCACCGACTCCGAGACCGTCCACCGCTGGGTGACCCGCATGCGGGGGTCCCGGCTCGTCGACGTGGAGCGGGAGTGCATGGCCGTCGCGGCGTCCGAGCACCGCGAGGCGTTCCTCGGGCTGCGCGACGGCACGCCCGCGTTCCTCCTGGAGCGCTACGACCCGCGGCACAGCGACGAGTTGGCCGGGCTGTACGAGCCCGAGCCCGGTGACGTCGGCATGCGCTTCCTGGTGCCTACGACCGACCGGCCCGAGCACGGCTACACCCGGGCCGTGCTCACCACGATCATGGAGCTCCTGTTCGCCGACCCGGCGGCCGCCCGCGTCGTCACCGACCCCGATGTGCACGACACGGCCGTGCAGGACCTGCACGAGATGGTCGGCTTCGAAGCCGTACGCGAGACAGGGGAACCGGGGAAGGACGCGCTGCTGAGCTTCTGCACGCGCTCCCAGTTCGAGGCGGCGTCCATCCGGTTCGCCGTCCTGGAAAGGGCGTTGGCTGTCTGAGCCGAAGGGCTGTGCCCGGCCGACCGTGTGCAGTCGGCCGAGCACAGTCAACTAGGCGCTCGGCCAAGGTACTTGCGGCGACTTGTAGTAGTTGATCCCCATCGCGTCCCAGCGCGGCCCCTGCTGCGCGAGCCGCACCTTGTACGCGTTCCAGTCGTGCGTCGAGGCGGGCGACCAGCCGAGCTCCGCGATGCCGGGCAGCCGCGGGAAGGCCATGTACTCGATGTGCGCGGAGGTCGAGATCGTCTCCGACCACAGCGGCGCCTCGACGCCCGCGATCGAGTCGGCGGGCGCGCCCGCGAGATACGTGCCCGGGTCCCAGTCGTAGGAGCGCTGCACCTCGACGTACCCGGCCCAGGCGAGGCCGAGCGGGGTGTCCTTGGTGTACTTCATGTCGAGGTAGGAGCGGTCGGCCGGGGAGATGACCAGCTTGGTGCCGTTCTTCGCGGCGTTCACCACCTGGTCGCGCTCGGCCTGGCCGGTCGCGTCGTAGCCCCAGTACTGGGCGATGGCGCCCTTCGCGGGGTGCGCGCCGGTCAGCTGGTGCCAACCGACCGCGGTCTTCCCGTACTTGGCGACGACCGGCTGCACCTTGTCCATGAAGGCGACGTAGTCCTCGTGGCTGGTGGAGTGCGCCTCGTCGCCGCCGATGTGGAGGTACTTGCCGGGGGTCATGGCGGCGATCTCGCGGATGACGTCGTCCACGAAGTCGTACGTGATGTCCTTCTTCACGCACAGCGAGCTGAAGCCGACCTCGGTGCCGGTGTAGAGGGGCGGCGCGACGCCGTTGCAGTTGAGGTCCGCGTACGAGGCGAGCGCCGCGTTGGTGTGCCCCGGCATGTCGATCTCCGGGACGACCTCCAGGTAGTGCGCGGAGGCGTAGTCGACGATCTCCTTGTACTGCGCCTTCGTGTAGTAGCCGCCCTTGCCGCCGCCGACCTGGGTCGAGCCGCCGTACTCGGCAAGGCGCGGCCAGGAGTCGATGGCGATGCGCCAGCCCTGGTCGTCGCTGAGGTGCAGATGCAGCTTGTTGACCTTGTACAGCGACATCTGGTCGATGTACCGCTTGACCTGCTCCACGGTGAAGAAGTGCCGCGACACATCGAGCATCGCGCTCCGGTACCCGTACCGCGGGGTGTCCTCGATGGTGCCGCCCGCGACCAGCCAGGGCCCCTTCTGCGCGGTCTTCTCCTCGGCCGCGGCGGGCAGTTGCTGGCGCAGGGTCTGCACGCCGTGGAAGAGCCCGGCGGGCCTGCGGGCGGTGATGGTGACGGCGCCGCGGTCGGAGGTGAGCCGGTAGCCCTCGTCGCCGAGGCTCTTGTCCTTGGCGCTGAGCCGCAGCCGGATGCCGTCGCGGCCGGTGTCGTCGGTGACCTTCAGGCGGTAGCCGGTGGAGGGCCGCAGGACGCCCGCGAGGTAGTCGCCGATGCGGTGCGCGGCCCGCGAGCGGTCGTCCACCCGTATCCGGGTCTTGGCGCTGATCTGGTACGGGGATCCGCCCGCGGCCACCTTCGCGGGCGCGGGGACGACCTGGCCGAGGGGGGTGGGGGTCGCGGTGGTCTGGGGGGCGCGGGCGGCACCGGAGGAGGGAGCGGCCCCCACGGCGGAGACGCCGGCGGCGGCGACGAGCAGCAGTGCGCCGAGGATTCGGGTCGATCTGAGGTGCTGTCTCACAAGCGGTCCCTTCGACGGGCCGGGCGGCGCGGGCGCCGCACTGTGGGGGCATCGCAATCGAACGGCCATGCAAGCGCGCGCCCTACACCGGGTCAAGGGGCGTAGACCAACTCAGAACATCTCTCCAACAGGTCGGATGCGAGAATCCATGCATGGCGGAAATCATCCAGCGCGACGGCACCTGGACCTTCGACGGGGAGACCCTGCGGCTCGTGCCCGGACACGACAAGAGCGTCTCGCTGCTCCGCAAGACCCTGGGCGAACTGGCCGTCCCCCTGCGGGCGTTGGCGGGCATCGCCTTCGAACAGGGCAAGAAGTCGGGCCGGTTGCGCCTCCGGCTGCGGGACGGCGCCGACCCGCTGCTCCAGGTGACCGGCGGCAAGCTCAAGGACGCCACGGACCCCTACCAGCTCACGGTGGAGCCCGACCGCCACGGAGTCGCCGAGTACCTGGTGGACGAGGTCCGCAACGCCCTGCTCCTGGAGCAGGTCCCCGCCACCCCCTGTGACAGCTACCTCCTGCCGGGCCCCGCCGTCCCGCTCTCGGTCTCGGCGGGCGACGGCACGGCGAGCTTCGACGGGGAGCGGATCCGTCTGGAGTGGAACTGGAAGACGGAGGAGGGCAAGGCCGCCTCGGGCACCCGGTCCCTGGCGCTCGCCGACATCCAGTCCGTGGAGTGGCACCCGGCGCTGGGCCTGGAGAACGGCCACCTCCGCTTCACCGTGCGCAACTCCCCCACCAAGGCCCCGCCGAAGTACGACCCGAACGCGGTCGAGCTGTGGGGGTTCAAGAAGGACCCGCTGATGGCCCTGGTCGGCGCCGCGGTCCAGGTCCGGCTCGCCCACCCCGCGGCGCCCGCGCCCGCCGACGCCCCGGCCGAGCTCCCCGCGCCCGCCCCGGCGGCACCCGCCGCTCCCGGGGCCCCGGCCGACGACCACGACGCGCTCCTTCGCCGGCTGCGCGAACTGGGCGAGCTGCACCAGGCCGGGATCCTCACGGACGAGGAGTTCAGCGCGGCGAAGCAGGCGGTCCTGAAGCGCATGTGAACGCGCGCGTGAAGCGCAGCTGAGACAGCGCGCGATCAGCTCGTGACGCGTTCAGGTCTTGCCTGCGACACGTCCGTGCCCGAAATCGGGCAGGATTCTTGCGAATGGGTCGTAGATACCCCAGGATCAACGAATGCACGACGACCTGGTGGATCATCTGACGCGCAGCACCCCGCTCCAGCGGGGCGAAGCCCTGCGCGTCATCCAGGACGTGCTCGCCTACTTCGACGAGACGACCGAAGAGTTCGTCCGTCGCCGCCATCGCGAACTCCAGGGGCAGGGCCTGGTGAACGCGGCGATCTTCGAGCGGATCGCGGCGGACCTGGAATACCGCGCGGTCGCGCCGCCCGAGCTCACGCTGAGGCAGCTGCGCCGCATCGTCTACGGCTGAGGAATACCCCTATGTGCGGAATCGTCGGTTATATCGGCAAGCGAGACGTAGCCCCCCTCCTCCTGGAGGGACTCCAGCGCCTGGAGTACCGCGGCTACGACTCCGCGGGCGTCGTCATCACCAGCCCCAAGGCCACCGGCCTGAAGATGGTCAAGGCCAAGGGCCGCGTCCGCGACCTGGAGGCCAAGGTCCCCGCCCGCTTCAAGGGCACGACCGGCATCGCCCACACCCGCTGGGCCACCCACGGCGCCCCGTCCGACGAGAACGCCCACCCGCACCTGGACGCCGAGAACAAGGTCGCCGTCGTCCACAACGGCATCATCGACAACGCCTCCGAGCTGCGCACCCGGCTGACCGCGGACGGCGTGGAGTTCCGCTCCGAGACCGACACCGAGGTCCTCACCCACCTCATCGCCCGCTCCCAGGCCGAGAAGCTGGAGGACCGGGTCCGCGAGGCGCTGCGCCACATCGAGGGCACCTACGGCATCGCCGTCATGCACGCCGACTTCAACGACCGCATCGTGGTGGCCCGCAACGGCTCCCCGGTCGTCCTCGGCATCGGCGAGAAGGAGATGTTCGTCGCCTCGGACGTCGCCGCCCTCGTCTCGCACACCCGCCAGGTCGTCACCCTCGACGACGGCGAGATGGCCACCATCAAGGCCGACGACTACCGCACGTACACGACCGAGGGTTCGCGCACCTCGGCCGAGCCGACCACCGTGGAGTGGGAGGCCGAGTCGTACGACATGGGCGGCCACGACACGTACATGCACAAGGAGATCTGCGAGCAGGCCGACGCCGTGGACCGCGTGCTGCGCGGCCGCATCGACGACCGGTTCGCCACCGTGCACCTCGGCGGCCTCAACCTCGACGCCCGCGACGCCCGCACCGTGCGCCGCGTGAAGATCCTGGGCTGCGGCACCTCGTACCACGCGGGCATGATCGGCGCCCAGATGATCGAGGAGCTGGCCCGCATCCCCGCGGACGCCGAGCCCGCCTCCGAGTTCCGCTACCGCAACCCGGTGGTCGACCCCGACACCCTGTACATCGCGGTCTCCCAGTCCGGCGAGACGTACGACGTGCTCGCCGCCGTGCAGGAGCTCAAGCGCAAGGGCGCCCGGGTCTTCGGCGTCGTGAACGTGGTGGGCAGCGCCATCGCGCGCGAGTCGGACGCGGGCGTGTACGTGCACGCGGGCCCCGAGGTCTGCGTGGTGTCCACCAAGTGCTTCACCAACACGACGGTCGCCTTCGCGCTGCTCGCCCTGCACCTGGGCCGCATCCGCGACCTGTCCGTGGCCGACGGCAAGCGGATCATCGAGGGCCTGCGCAAGCTGCCCGGCCAGATCGCCGACATCCTCAAGCAGGAAGAGGAGATCAAGAAGCTGGCGAAGCGGTACGCCGACGCCAGGTCGATGCTCTTCATCGGCCGGGTGCGCGGCTACCCGGTGGCCCGCGAGGCGTCCCTGAAGCTCAAGGAGGTCTCGTACATCCACGCCGAGGCGTACCCGGCCTCCGAGCTGAAGCACGGCCCGCTCGCCCTCATCGAGCCCGCGCTCCCGACGGTCGCGATCGTCCCCGACGACGACCTGCTGGAGAAGAACCGCGCCGCGATGGAGGAGATCAAGGCCCGCAGCGGCCAGATCCTCGCGGTCGCGCACCAGGAGCAGGAGAAGGCCGACCACACCATCCTGGTCCCGAAGAACGAGGACGAGCTGGACCCGATCCTCATGGGCATCCCGCTCCAACTCCTCGCGTACCACACGGCGTTGGCCCTGGGCAGGGACATCGACAAGCCCCGCAACCTCGCCAAGTCCGTGACGGTGGAGTAGCCCTCCCCTCCCCCCAGCACGTGGGACCTGTCCTCCCACGTGAACGGTCCCCCGTGCGTGCCACCAAGCACACGGGGGACCGTTCTTCAAGGGCCGGGGTCGCCCATTACCCCGGCCCGCGCCTGCCTCAGCCGGCGGCCGTCACCCCCCGGCCGGCAGGCCGCCCCGGCAGCTCCGTACGCCACTTGGCGAGAGCGGCCGTCGCGCCGTACCAGGCGAGGAGCCCGCTGACCGCGGCGAACCAGCCGCCGGCCTTGGCGAGAGCGTCGCCGTCGCCGAACGCCGCGACGGCGAGCAGCAGAAGGGCCACGAAGAGCAGCCCGTACGTGCCGCGCACGAGGGTCCCCGCGCCGGCCGCGCCGAGCGTCAGGCTGAGGGCGACGAGCGCGAAGAGCAGCAGGAAGAGACCGGCCGCGTTGGCGGAGACCTGTGCGTCGGCGGTGACGCCCCAGGTGAACCAGAGGGCGCCGAGCGAGGCGTACGCCGTGCCGTTGCCGGCGTCGCGGTCGCGGAAGGCGAAGAGGCCCGCGACGAAGAGCGCGATGCCGCCGACATAGGTCGCGAGCGAGACGGCGTCCGCCGCCGTCACGCCGTCGATCACTCCGGTGTGACCGAGTCCGAAGGCCAACAGGGTGAGGCCGAGGGCGAGTTGCCCGAGCGTCGAAGTGGTGCTTCCCGCAGAGACGTCGTTGTCCACGGCGGGCTCCCTTCAGAGAAGAGCACATGTGCAGTTGTGCAGTCGTGCTGCGTGGTGCTGGGC
The DNA here is from genome assembly GCF_050510915.1 of Streptomyces odontotermitis. Lineage (NCBI taxonomy): Bacteria > Bacillati > Actinomycetota > Actinomycetes > Kitasatosporales > Streptomycetaceae > Streptomyces > Streptomyces odontotermitis. Next base: position 1,287,127 of record NZ_JBNJLS010000001.1, read on the forward strand.
CGTGCGTTGTGCCAGCGACCCTTATGTACCCTTCACAAGCGAACAAACCACCTCTACGCACGAGTAGATTTATCTATTCGGCAAAGGAAGTTGACGGCACGGCCCCTCATCTCACCTGGGGGAACGGCGAGTTACGGGATGACGACGACGGGACGCTGCGCCCGCCGCGCGAGCCGGCCCGCGACCGAGCCGAAGATGCGGCCCACGATGCCGTGCGTGGTGCCGACGACGATGGCGTCCGCCGAGTACTCCCGGCCGACCTCCTCGAGCTCGTGGCAGATGTCGCCGCCGCGCTCGACGAGGATCCACGGGACCTCGGACAGATACTCCGCACAGGCGAGTTCGAGCCCGAGTACTTCCGTGCGGTGGTCCGGCACGTCGACGAAGACCGGTGGTTCACAGCCCGCCCAGACCGTGGTGGGCAGGCGGTTGGCGACGTGGACGATGATCAGCCCCGAGCCGGAGCGATGGGCCATGCCGATCGCGTACGCGAGCGCCCGCTCGCTGGACGTCGAGCCGTCGAAGCCGACGACGACGCCGTGCCGGAAGGCGGGATCGCAGGAATGACGTGGTTCTTCCGCCGCTTGGGGGGTCGCTGTCGGATCGGCGACCTGCCGCTTGCGGTCCGCGTGTTCGGAGAATTCGTGACCGGCCATCGGTGTCTCGGCGAAGGAGTCCTCGTGTGGGAGGGTCGGCTTTGTCCAGGTGGCCCGCGGTGCGGAGCCGGGGTGAGCAGGGGCGGGACGTGCAGGTCAGCTGAGAACCGGAGCTGTGACCGGTTATCACCTTTCCAACCCCATACCCCCAAGGGTACGGCGACACTCCTCTCCTGCCCAGGGCCTGCGCCAGGCCCCGTAAGGGCCGCCCGGCGTTCACCGGAGCATGCATGAGCGACGCCCGTATGGCAATGGCTGCTGCCCCGTACAGGCGGTTTGTACCCGGCCTGCAGCACCCCGATGTTTACGCCAGTGACCGCCTCGCCGACCGCGCGTTGAACCTCTGAAGCCATCGCCACAGGGAGCACGCCGTGCCTGGACCGTCCACCGCGCCTGCAGCCGCCCCCAAGCTCTCGACCGCGCTCGAGCAGGGAGGACCCCCCTCCCCTCAGAGTCGCCGCCACCCGTCCGAGGGGACGCGCGAGCGCCGCCGCCCCGCGCCGCCCGCCCCGCGCGGCCCCGAGGCGCCGCCCGCCGCGGCCCCCGCGCGGGCCGGCCAGCAGGACTCGGTGAGCGACGTGGTCCGCTGGGCCGCCTTCAGCTGTGTCCTCGTCCCGGTGGTCCTCATCGGATACGGGAGTTCACTCGCGGGCGCGGCCGGGTCCGCGCTCGGGCTCGCGGCCGTCACCGGAGTTTGCCGAGTGCTACTGCGACAGTCCGAGCGGGGTGCCGCGCGGGCGTACGCCGAGCGGCACGCGGCGCAGCACGGCCGGCACGGGCGGGCGGGTGCGGGAGTGCGCCGGGGCGGCCACCGCGCTTAGGAGAGAGGAGGGGCAGCGCGCAGCGCTTCGGGTAGGGCGGTGGTGGGAGACGGGTGGGCGTACGCCGGTCGACTGACTGATTCACACACACGCCCACAGCACTTTTCAGCCAACTTCCTACATGCGTGCATTCCTTGGCGGAACAGGGCCCCAACCCCCGTCCGACCAGGGCTGAAAGACGTCCAGAAGTCGCTCGCACCATACGGGGACCGGCCATGGAGCGAAGGCGCACTTCCCAGCAACGCCCCAGAGTGCAACGCTTCGTGATCGAATGCTTCACGCCAAGTTGCCATGTCGACAATGTGCCAGGTGCTGAACTGGTCATCCCGGGATGACGGGACGCAGTAGATTCGATCTTGACTGTAATACGGCGGGGGACTGGTGGAGGACCGAGGGGAAACGTGCAGGAGCGACAGGTCCAAGAACAGGGAGCCGCGACGTCCGAGGGGGGCTTAGCGACATGAGCCACGACTCCACTGTCGTGCCGGAGACCGCGGCACGGAAGCTGTCCGGGCGCCGCCGCCGGGAGATCGTAGCGGTGTTGCTGTTCAGCGGTGGCCCCATCTTCGAGAGTTCCATACCGCTCTCCGTGTTCGGCATCGACCGGCAGGACGCCGGAGTTCCGCGGTACCGGCTGCTGGTGTGCGCCGGAGAAGAGGGGCCGCTGCGCACTACTGGGGGCTCGAACTCACCGCGCCCCATGGGCTCGACGCCATCGGGCGGGCGGGCACCGTCGTCGTACCGGCCTGGCGGTCGATCACGTCACCGCCGCCGCCGGAGGCGCTCGACGCGCTGCGCCGCGCCCACGAGGAGGGGGCCCGCATCGTCGGGCTCTGTACCGGAGCCTTCGTGCTCGCGGCGGCCGGGCTGCTCGACGGCCGCCCGGCGACGACGCACTGGATGTACGCGCCGACGCTGGCCAAGCGCTATCCGTCCGTGCACGTGGATCCGCGCGAGCTCTTCGTCGACGACGGCGACGTCCTGACGAGCGCCGGCACCGCGGCCGGAATCGATCTCTGTCTGCACATCGTGCGGACGGATCACGGCAACGAGGCGGCGGGTGCGCTCGCCCGCCGGCTCGTGGTGCCGCCGCGCCGGGCGGGCGGCCAGGAGCGCTATCTCGACCGGTCGCTGCCGGAGGAGATCGGCGCCGACCCGCTGGCCGAGGTGGTCGCCTGGGCCCTGGAACACCTCCACGAGCAGTTCGACGTGGAGACCCTGGCGGCACGGGCGTACATGAGCAGGCGCACCTTCGACCGGAGGTTCCGCTCGCTCACTGGGAGCGCTCCATTGCAGTGGCTGATCACCCAGCGGGTGCTCCAGGCACAGCGGCTCCTGGAGACCTCCGACTATTCGGTGGACGAGGTGGCGGGCCGCTGCGGCTTCCGCTCCCCCGTCGCGCTGCGCGGGCACTTCCGCCGCCAGCTCGGCTCGTCCCCCGCCGCCTACCGGGCCGCCTACCGCGCCCGCAGGCCGCAGGGCGACCGCCCGCCGGAGGCCACGGTGCCCCCGGTGCCGCCGCCCCCGCCCATGGTGGAGGCCGGTCCGGTGCCCACACAGACCCGGCGCACCGCGGCCGCCAGCTCCCTGGGACCGGCGGCCTCGCTGCCCATGGAACCCGGCAAGCCGAACTCGGATGTGTTCGCGTCAGGGCGTCCGACTCTGCCCGGCCCGAGGAGCGCGCCGTAGGGTAAGACGCATGAACGATCGCATGGTGTGGATCGACTGCGAGATGACCGGGCTCTCGCTGACGGATGACGCACTTATCGAGGTGGCCGCACTGGTCACCGACTCGGAACTGAACGTGCTCGGCGAAGGTGTGGACATCGTGATCCGCCCGCCGGACGCGGCGCTGGAGACCATGCCCGAGGTGGTGCGGCAGATGCACACCACCTCGGGGCTCCTCGACGAGCTGGCGGGCGGCACGACGCTCGCCGACGCCGAGGAGCAGGTCCTGGCGTATGTACGTGAGCACGTCAAGGATCCGAGGAAGGCGCCGCTGTGCGGCAACTCCGTCGGCACCGACCGCGGCTTCCTGCTGCGGGACATGCCGGTCCTCGAGGACTTCCTGCACTACCGGATCGTCGATGTCTCCTCCATCAAGGAGCTCGCCCGGCGCTGGTACCCCAGGGCGTACTTCAACAGCCCGGACAAGAACGGCAACCACCGCGCGCTCGCCGACATCCGCGAGTCGATCGCCGAGCTCCGCTACTACCGCGAGGCGATCTTCGTCCCGCAGCCCGGGCCGGACTCGGACACCGCGAAGGCCATCGCGGCGCACCACGTGCTGCCTGCGGAGTAGCCGCTGAGACGGTCTCGGGAGCCGTCTCGTACAGGGTCCGCAAAAGGCGGGCGCGAGCACCCCTTCGGACCCTGTACACTTTTTCTCGGCCGGTCGGAAGAACGACAAAAGACCGGGCATGGTGGGTGTAGCTCAGTTGGTAGAGCACCTGGTTGTGGTCCAGGTGGCCGCGGGTTCAAGTCCCGTCACTCACCCTGAAGGGCGAAGGCCCCGGTTCCTCGGAACCGGGGCCTTCGTCGTGTGTGCGTTCACGGGCGCGCGTCTCCGGGCTCACGACGAGGCCCGCTCCACCAGCTCCGTCGGCAGCACGATCTGCGGCCGCAGCAGCCTGCGGGACGCCGTCGGGCGGCCCTCGGCGGCCTGGGCGATCTCCTCCAGGAGCAGCTCCGTCATCACCCGGCCCATCTCGGTGATCGGCTGGCGCACGCTCGTCAGCGGCGGCTCCATGTGCCGGGCGATCGCCGAGTCGTCGAAGCCGACCAGGGCCACCTCGTCCGGTATCCGGCGGCCCGCCGCGCGCAGCACCCGGCGGGCGCCCGCCGCCATCACGTCCGAGCCCGCGAAGACCGCGTCCAGGTCCGGCCTGCGCACCAGGAGCTCCGCCATCGCCCGGTGGCCGCCCTCTTCCGTGAAGTCGGCCGGGGCGATCAGGTCCTCGGGCGCGGGGTGGCCGCCCTCGGCGAGGGCGTCGCGGTAGCCCGCCAGGCGGCACTGGGCGCCGTACACGTCCAGGCGGCCGGTGATCGTGGCTATGGTGCGGCGGCCGCGGGACAGCAGGTGGGCGACGGCGGCGCGGGCGCCCGCGTAGTTGTCGGAGTCGACCGAGGCGAGGGTCTCGTCGGCCGAGCGGCGGCCGCTGATCACCGCGGGGATCTCCAGCTGCTCCAGGAGGGCGGGCAGCGGGTCGTCGGCGTGCACGGAGATCAGCAGGACGCCGTCCACACGGTGCGCCGCGAGGTACTGGGCCAGGCGCCTGCGCTCGCCCTCGCCGCCCGCGAAGGTCAGCAGGAGCTGCAGGGAGGTGTCGGCGAGCGCCGTGCCCACGCCGTGGATGATCTCGGAGAAGTAGGGCTCGGCGAAGAAGCGGGACTCGGGCTCGGGGACCACGACGGCGATGGAGTCCGTGCGGTTGGCGGCCAGCGCGCGGGCCGCGGTGTTCGGCACGTAGCCCAGCTCGGCGACGGCCTCCTCGACGGCGGCGCGGGTGTGCTCGCTGACCCGCGGCGAGCCGTTGATGACCCGGGACACCGTGCCCCGGCCCACGCCCGCGCGTGCGGCCACCTCTTCGAGGGTCGGACGCCCCCCGCGCCGCCCCTTGGGCTGACGAGCCGTCATTTTGGCCTCCCAACTCTCCACCGTCCGGCGCCTTGACACTCCCCCGCCAAGCTACGACTCTTCAACACATCACGTATGGGAGCGCTCCCACCGTACCCGGCCCGTCAGCGACCCGCACCTCCCCCGAACGGCAACAACGAGTCAACTCACCTTCACAAGAACCGTAGTTGAGACCGGAGGACGTCATGCGCCACAGGACCGCACCGCGCTACAGGAGTCGAACATCCCGCAAGGTGGTGGTCCTCGCCGCCGTCGCCGCCCTCTCGGCCGGTCTGCTCGCGGGCTGCGCCGAGGACACCGACGAGCCCGGCGGTTCCTCGGGCGGCGGCGGGGGCGGCAAGGGGAAGACCACCATCAGCATCGGGGTGTTCGGCAACTTCGGGCTGCAGGAGGCAGGGCTCTACAAGGAGTACGAGAACCAGCATCCCGACATCAAGATCGTGCAGTCCTCCATCGAGCGGAACGAGAACTACTACCCGCAGCTGCTCACCCACCTCGGCTCCGGCAGCGGGCTCGCCGACATCCAGGCCGTCGAGGTGAACAACATCGCGGAAGTCACCGCCACCCAGGCGGACAAGCTCGTGGACCTCGGTTCCGTTCAAGGGGTGAAGCAGAGCAACTTCCTTGACTGGAAGTGGAAGCAGGGCACCGCGAAGGGCGGGACGACGGTCGCGCTCGGCACGGACGTCGGCCCGCAGGGCATCTGCTACCGGCGGGACCTCTTCAAGAAGGCCGGGCTGCCGACGGACCGCGAGGCGGTCGGGAAGCTGTGGGCCGGTGACTGGAGGAAGTACCTGGAGGCCGGGAAGCGCTACCAGGCCAAGGCGCCCGAGGGCACGGCCTTCGTGGACGGGGCGGGCGGTGTGATGGCCGCGATCACCGGCAGCAGCGCGCACCGGTACTACGACAGCGACGGCAAGGTCATCTACAAGACCAACCCCGCCATAAAGGAAGCCTGGGACATCTCCGCGGAGTTCGCGAGCGCGGGCCTGACCGCGAAGCTCCAGCAGTTCCAGCCCTCCTGGAACTCGGCGTTCGCCAACGGCAGGTTCGCCACCGTCTCCTGCCCCGCCTGGATGCTCGGCTACATCAAGGACAAGGGCGGCAAGGCCGCCGAGGGCAAGTGGGACGTCGCGGCGGCGCCGAAGCCCAGCAACTGGGGCGGCTCCTTCCTCGTCGTGCCGAAGGCCGGCAAGGGCAAGCACCCCGAGGAGGCCGCCAAGCTCGCCGCGTGGCTGACGGCGCCCGAGCAGCAGGCCCGGTTCTTCGAGAAGCAGGGCAGCTTCCCCAGCTCCACCGCCGCCTATGGGCTGCCCGTCGTGAAGGACGCCAAGCACCCGTACTTCAACAACGCGCCCATCGGCAAGATCTTCGCCAAGGCCGCCGAGGACGCGCCCGTCCAGATCCTCGGCCCGAAGGACCTGGTCATCGCCACGAACCTGGCCGACGTCGGGATGCTCCAGGTCGACCAGAAGGGCAAGTCGTCGGCGGCCGGCTGGAAGGCGGCGACCAAGGCGATCGACAACGCACTGGATCTGTGAGCCGGATGGCGAGCGAGTACGAATACGAGAGTCCCCGCCCCAAGCCGCGTGCGGTGCGCGGGAGTTCCGAGGCCGAGGAGCGGCGGCGGGCGCGCCGCAGCCGCCGCTACCGGTGGGACGTGAAGTGGAGCCCGTACGCGTATGTGGCGCCGTTCTTCGTCTTCTTCGCGGCCTTCGGGCTCTTCCCGCTGCTCTACACGGGCTGGGCCTCGCTGCACCGCGTGGAGCTGACCGCGCCGAACGACATGGAGTGGGTGGGGCTCAGGAACTTCTCGCGGCTGCTGAGCGACGACTTCTTCTGGAACGCCCTGCAGAACACCGTGACCATCGGGCTGCTCTCGACCGTGCCGCAGCTGATGATGGCGCTCGGGATCGCACACCTGCTCAACTACAAGCTGCGCGGCTCGATGTTCTTCCGGATCGCGGCCCTGACCCCGTACGCCACCTCGGTGGCGGCCGCGACCCTCGTCTTCGTGCTCCTCTTCGGGCACGACTACGGAATGATCAACTGGGGCCTGGGGCTCGTCGGCATCGACGCCGTGGACTGGCAGAACGGGCCGCTGGCCTCGCAGGTCGCGGTGTCGACCATCGTGATCTGGCGGTGGACGGGGTACAACGCGCTGATCTACCTCGCCGCGATGCAGTCCATCCCGAACGACCTGTACGAGTCGGCGGCGCTGGACGGGGCCTCGCGCTGGCGGCAGTTCCTGCACGTGACGCTGCCGTCGCTGCGGCCGACGATCCTCTTCACGTGCGTGGTGTCGACGATCGGCGCGATGCAGCTCTTCGGCGAGCCGCTGCTCTTCAACGGCAGCGCGGTGCCGAACGGCGGCTCCGACCACCAGTTCCAGACGCTCGGCCTGTACCTGTACGAGCAGGGCTGGTTCAACCTGCACCTGGGCCGGGCCTCCGCGATCGCCTGGGCGATGTTCCTGATCCTGCTGGTGATCGGCCTGGTGAACTGGCTGATCGCCCGGTACATCCGCAAGAGCGAGGGGGACCTGTGAGCGGATCCGTGGGCAAGTCCGTGCACACGTCTGCGCACAAGCGGAAGAGCCGCGCCGGGCGCACCCTGCACGGCGGGAAGCTCACCTACGCCGTGCTCGTCGTCTTCACGGTCCTCTCGCTCTTCCCGCTGGTGTGGACGGCGATCGCCGCGTCCCGCAACAACACGCGGCTCGCGCAGTCCCCGCCGCCCCTGTGGTTCGGCGGCAACCTCTTCAAGAACCTCGAGATCGCCTGGACCGACGCCAACATGGGCACGGCGCTGCTGAACACGATGGTGGTGGCGAGCCTCGTCACGATCGGCACCGTGCTCTTCTCCACGCTCGCCGGGTTCGCCTTCGCCAAGCTGCGCTTCCGGTTCAAGAACGCGCTGCTCCTGATGGTGATCGGCACGATGATGGTGCCGCCCCAACTGGGCGTCGTACCGCTGTACATGCTGATCGCCAGGCTCTCCTGGACCGACCAGCTGCAGTCGGTGATCCTGCCGGGCCTGGTCTGCGCCTTCGGGGTGTTCTTCATGCGGCAGTACCTGATCCAGGCGCTGCCCACGGAGCTCATCGAGGCGGCCCGGGTGGACGGAGCGAGCAGCATCCGCGTCGTCTGGCACATCGTGTTCCCGGCGGCGCGGCCCGCGATGGCGGTGCTCGGCATGCTCACCTTCGTGCAGTCCTGGAACGACTTCTTCTGGCCGATCATCGCGCTGACCCAGAGCGGCAGCCCCACCGTGCAGGTCGCCCTGACCGGGCTCGGCCGGGGCTACATCCCCGACCAGTCGGTGATCATGGCGGGAGCGCTCCTCGGGACGCTGCCGCTGCTGCTCGTGTTCATCGTGTTCGGCAAGCAGATCGTGGGCGGGATCATGCAGGGCGCGATCAAGGGCTGAGCCCTCGCCCCACGTACCCGGATCAACGCCAACTCCCCTTTCCCGTACGACACTTGGGAGCGCTCCTATGACCGAGACGACCCTGCGCTTTCCCCCCGGCTTCCTGTGGGGCTCCGCCACCGCCGCGTACCAGATCGAGGGCGCGGCCCGGGAGGACGGCCGCACCCCCTCCATCTGGGACACCTTCAGCCATACGCCGGGCAAGGTGCTCGGCGGGGACACCGGCGACGTCGCCGTGGACCACTACCACCGATGGCGGGACGACGTGCGCCTGATGGCGGACCTCGGCCTGTCCGCGTACCGCTTCTCGGTGTCCTGGACGCGGGTGCAGCCCACCGGGCGCGGCCCCGCCGTCCAGCGCGGCCTGGACTTCTACCGGGCGCTTGTCGACGCCCTCCTGGAGCACGGCATCCAGCCGATGGTCACCCTCTACCACTGGGACCTGCCCCAGGAGCTGGAGACGGGCGGCGGCTGGCCGGAGCGGGAGACCGCGCTGCGCTTCGCCGAGTACGCGGGGCTCGTCGGGGCCGCGCTCGGCGACCGGGTGGAGCTGTGGACGACCCTCAACGAGCCCTGGTGCAGCGCCTTTCTGGGGTACGGGGCGGGGGTGCACGCGCCGGGGCGGACCGACCCGGTGGCCGCCCTGCGCGCCGCCCACCACCTCAACCTGGCGCACGGGCTCGGCGCGGCGGCGCTGCGCGAGCACCTGCCCGGCCGCGCCCGCATCGGCGTCAGCCTCAACCCGAGCGCGGTCCGCCCGCTCACCGCGTCGCCCGCCGACCAGGACGCCCGCCGCCGCATCGACGCGCTCGCCAACCGGATCTTCACCGGGCCGATGCTGCACGGCGCCTACGACGACGACCTGTTCGCCGACACGGCCCCGCTCACCGACTGGTCCTTCCACCGGGACGGCGACGCCGCGGCCGCCCACCACCCGCTCGACTTCCTCGGCGTCAACTACTACGCGCCCGCCGTGGTGTCCGCGGGCACGGGCACCCCGACCGGGGAGCCGTCGCCGTGGCCGGGCGCCGACGGGCACGTCACCTTCCACCAGGCGCCCGGCGAACTCACCGCGATGGACTGGCCGGTGGACCCGACGGGCCTGAGCGACCTGCTGCTCGGGTACGCCGCCGAGGCGCCGGGGCTGCCGCTGTACGTGACGGAGAACGGGGCGGCGTACGACGACAAGCCGGGCGCGGACGGCCGGGTGCACGACCCCGACCGCATCCGCTACGTCCACTCCCACCTCTCGGCGCTGCACCGCGCGATCGAGGCGGGCGCCGATGTGCGCGGGTACTTCCTGTGGTCGCTCCTCGACAACTTCGAGTGGGCCTACGGCTACAGCAAGCGCTTCGGGGCGGTGTACGTGGACTACGAGACGCAGGTGCGAACGCCCAAGTCGAGTGCCCGCTGGTACGCAGGGGTGGCGGCGGGCGGGGAGCTGCCCCTGGAGGTGACGCTGGAGCCGCCCGCGTAGGGCGACCTGTGGCCTGAGACCTGGGGCGGGGGAGGAGTCCCGGCTCCCCCCCCGCCCCCCTGCTCCTGTGGCAGCTTGTCCGTGAACTGCCTAGTTTCCCGATATGGGAGTCATCAAGGACCACCCCGAGTTCGCGCTGTTCATCTGCCTCGCCGGGGGCTATCTCCTCGGCAAGCTGCGCGTCGGGCCTCTCACCCTGGGCGGCATCTGCGGGACGCTGATCGTCGCGCTGCTCCTCGGTGCCTGGACCAAGGTCCAGATCGACGGGGACGTGAAGACCGTCTTCTTCGCGCTCTTCATCTTCGCCCTCGGCTATATGGCCGGGCCGCAGTTCTTCGCCAACCTCAACCGCAAGAGCCTGCGGTTCTTCGCGCTGTGCGGGATCGAGCTGGTCTGTGTGCTCGGCATCGCGTACGGCCTGGCGAAGGCGTTCGACCTGGACGTCGGCACGGCCTCGGGCATCCTCGCGGGCGCCGCGACCGAGTCGGCCGTGGTCGGTACGGCCACCGAGTCCATCGGTGAGCTCAGCGGGCTCAGCGCCCAGCAGATCTCCGAGTACCAGGGGCACGTCGCCACCGCGTACACCGTCTGCTACCTCTTCGGCCTGATCACGATCGTGCTCTACACCAGCCAGATCATGCCGATGATGATGCGCATCAACCTCGCGGACGCCTCCCGCCGGCTGTGGGAACAGATGCGCGGCGGCAGCGAGGGCCTGGAGCCCGACGAGCGGCCCGCGATGCCCGGCCTCGTCGGCCGGACCTACCTGGTGACCAGCGCCGACGGCCGCACCGTCGGTGACCTGGAGACGGCCATGGACGGCCGCGTCACCGTCGAGCAGATCAAGCGCGGCAGCAAGGCCCTCGCCCCCTCCCCCGATCTCGCGCTGACCCTCTCCGACCTGGTGCTTGTCGTCGGACGGCGGGCCAACGTCATCGAGGCGGGCCGCGAGATCGGCGTCGAGACCCCCGGAGTGCCGGGCCTGGACTCGCCGCTGGCCTCCACCCAGGTCGCCGTCACCGAGAAGAGCGCCGACGGGCAGAGCCTCAACCAGCTGCTCCGCACCTACCCGGAGTTCATCAAGGACGGCGTGTACGTCACCGAGGTGCTCCGGGGCGACCAGCGGCTGCCCGCCACCGCCGACACCGTGGTCCACCGGGGCGACGTGCTGACGCTGACCGGCGCCCGCTCGGGCCTGACCAAGATCGTCACGAAGATCGGCGCCGTCGTGAAGAACGACGCCACCGACTTCATCTACCTGGGCCTCGGCATCGCCGCCGGTTCGCTGCTCGGGCAGATCGTGGTGAACTTCGGCGACGTCCCGATGTCGCTCGGCACCGGCGGCGGCTGTCTGATCTCGGGGCTGCTCTTCGGCTGGTTCCGCTCCCGCAGACAGACCTTCGGGGCCTTCCCGCCCCAGGCCGCCACCACCCTCAAGGACATGGGCCTCGCCGTCTTCATCGCCTGCACGGGCCTGCTCTCGGGGCCGCAGGCGTGGCCGCTGCTCAAGCAGTACGGGGCGCTGCTCCCCGTCGCGGGGATCGCCATGGTCCTGGTGCCCGCGACGCTCTCGCTCCTCGTCGGCCGCAAGCTCCTGAAGATCGAGCCGCCGCTCCTCGTCGGCGCCATCGCGGGCCAGCAGTGCTCGACCCCCGCGATCACCTCGGTCACCCAGGTGGCCCAGAGCTCCGTGCCGATGCTCGGCTACACGATCACGTACACGCTCTCGAACTTCCTGTTGCCCCTGACCGGTCCGCTCCTCGTGGGCGTCCTCGGCTCCTAGGAGCCCCGGCGCCCGGTCAGACCATCCCGTACGCAAGGAGCCACCGTGCCGAAGAGCACCATCCCCCGCGAGAAGATCAAGGAATACGCGCAGCTCTCCCCGTTCGAGCTGAAGAACATCTTCATCGACATCGCCAAGAAGGCGCAGGCCGACCAGCCGGGTCAGAAGGGCAAGTCGTCGGTCCAGATGCTCAACGCGGGCCGCGGCAACCCCAACTGGCTGGCGTCCGGCCCCCGTGAAGCCTTCCACGCGCTCGGCTACTTCGCCCTCTCCGAGTCGCGCCGCGTGTGGACCGCCGACAACCTCGGGGGGATGCCCGACATCCCGGGCTCCGGCGAGCGGTTCGACACGTTCGTGCGCCGGCACCCGGACCTGCCCGGCATCGAACTCCTGCAGAAATGCGTGGAGTTCGCGGTCAAGCGCTTCGGCTTCGAGAAGGACGCCTTCGTCCACGAGCTCACCGACAGCTCGGTCGGCGACAACTACCCCGTCCCCGACCGCATCCTGACCCACACCGAGCAGATCGTGCGCGGCTACATCGACGACGAGATGTTCGACAAGCGGCCGCCCGCGGGGAACGTCTCGTACTTCGCGACCGAGGGCGGCACCGCCGCCATGTGCTACATCTTCGACTCCCTCATGAAGAACGGGATCCTGAAGAAGGGCGACAAGATCGCCCTGATGGTCCCCGTCTTCACCCCGTACATCGAGATCCCCGAACTCGACACGTACGAGTTCGACGTCACGTACATCGAGGCCAACAAGTTCGTCGAGACGGGGGTGCGCGAGTGGCGCTACCCGGAGGAAGAGGTCGCCAAGCTGGAGGACCCGGAGATCAAGCTGGTCTGCCTGGTCAACCCCTCCAACCCGCCCTCCCTCGCGCTCAGTCAGCGCGTCGCCGACCAGATCAGGGACATCGTCGCGACCAAGAACCCGAACCTGCTGCTCGTCACCGACGACGTGTACGGCACGTTCGTGGAGGGGTTCCGGTCCATCGCGGCGGACCTGCCCCGCAACACCCTGCTCGTGTACTCGTACTCGAAGCACTACGGCTGCACGGGCTGGCGGCTCGGCGTGATCGGCCTCAACGACGACAACGTCATCGACGACATGCTGAAGGCGCTCCCCCAGGCCGACAAGGACCGCCTCGACAAGCGGTACGGATCGCTGTCCCTCGAACCCGGGAAGATCCGGTTCATCGACCGGCTGGTCGCCGACTCCCGCCAGGTGGCCCTCAACCACACCGCCGGGCTCTCGCTCCCCCAGCAGGTCATGATGTGCCTGTTCTCGCTCTTCGCCATGCTGGAGGAGGGGCAGGAGTACAAGCGCAGGATCCGCGCCACCGTCCAGCAGCGCCTCGAACTCCTCCTCGAAGGCGCCCAGATGAAGATCAGCGACGACCCGAAGCGGGCCGGGTACTACATCGAACTCGACCTGATCGCCGAGGCGGAGCTCGAGCACGGCAAGGACTTCGCGGACTTCCTGGAGACGAACTACGAGCCCATCGACCCGCTGTTCCGCCTGGCCGAGCAGACCGGCGTGGTGCTCCTCAACGGTGGCGGGTTCGAAGGGCCGGAGTGGTCGGTGCGGGTGTCGCTGGCCAACCTCGACGACCTGGACTACCTGAAGATCGGGCATCATCTGCGGGCGATCTTCGATGACTATGCGAAGGAGTGGGAGGGGTCCAGGGCCTGAACAGGGCGGCGCCCCGGCCGGGTTGGGGTTCCGGCCGGGGCACCGTGTGGGGGGATGCAGCTGGTCTGGTGTGACGCCTACTTGTACGCGCCGAACGCCTTGGTGAAGTCGAGCGGGGACTGCGCGATGGAAGAGCACGTCGGCTGCGCGGAGTTGGACGGGCCGCCCTCGCACGCCTTGTCCCGGGTCGAGGACCACATCGACAGCCAGCCGAGGCCCTTGTCCGCGGCGAACTTCACGAGCTCGTCGGCGTCGTCCTTCTTGAACACCTCGACGTTGACGTCGTTGACGCCGATCATCGGGGTGACCGCGACGGCGTTCCACGCGGCGGTGTCCGAGAGGCCGAGCACGCCCTTGATCTGCGCCTGCGTGGCGGTCGCCGCCTGGGTGGCGTACTTGCCCATGTCACCGCTGTAGGACGGCCCGTAGTCCATCGCCATGATGTTCACGGCGGAGACCTTCACGCCGTTCTTCCTGGCGTTGGCGACGAGGTCCACGCCGGGCTGGGTGAGCCCCTCCGGCATCACCGGCAGCGTGAAGGAGACGTCGAGCCCGGGGTGCGCCTTCTGGAGCTGGGCGATGGCCTGGGCGCGCCGGGTGTTGGCGGCCGTCTCGGGGAGCGCCGCGCCCTCGATGTCGAAGTCGACCTTGGTGAGCTTGTACTTGTCGATGACCTTGCCGTACGCCTTGGCGAGCGAGTCGGCGCTGTCGCACTTGAGCCCGAGCTCGGAGCCGGCGGCCCCGCCGAAGGACACCCGGACGTCGCCGCCCTTGGCCCGCAGGGCCCCGATCTGTGAGGCGACCTTGTCGTCGTCGAGGCCGGTGCCCCCGCCCCACAGCGGCTCGCAGCTGCCGCCGGAGGTGATGAAGGCGAGGTTGAACTCCTTCACGCCGGTCTTGGTGGCGGTGTCGACGAGGTCGTAGGCGGGGGCGAGGGAGGTGTCGACGAAGGGGGCGAACTTGGCTCCGCCCTTGCCGCCTTGGGGCTTGGTGGGGGTGGGCTTGGGGGTGGGGGTGGGCTTGGTGGTCGCGGTGGGCTTGGAGGTGGGCTTGGGCTTGGTGGTCGTGGTCGGCTTGGCCGTGGGCTCGGGGGTGCCGGTGGGGCGGCCGCTCGGTGCGGGGGTGGCGCCGTCGTCCACGGCGCACTTGGCGTCGTTGATCAGGCACTTGGCGGGGTCGGCGGTGCCCGAGACGACGAAGCCGACGGTCACGGACTTGCCGGGTGCGAGCTCCTTGTCGTAGTGGGCGGGCGTCACGGTGACGTGCCGTCCCTCGACGGTGTGCTCGGCGTTCCACAGCGAGCTGAGCCTGGTGCCGGCCGGCAGGTCGAACTCCAGCGTCCAGTCGGACTGGGCCTTGTCGGTGGCGTTCTTCACGACGTACTGGGCGGTGTAGCCGCCGGCCCACTGGCTGGTCTTGGTGTACGCGGCGCCGACCGCGGCGGCCTGTGCGGTCCCGGAGAGGAAGAAGGCGCCGCCGCCCACGACGGCTGCGGCGACGATCCCGCCCATCGCCTTGTTCTTGCCGCTGACTCTGCGCCGATGGGTGCTGCTCATCGCGTGCCTGCCTTAGCTCTACGGGGAGGGGGTGGGGGTGGAGAGGGGGGTGAAGAGGTGGGGGTGCGGGCAGCACGCTAGCGACACCCAATGCGACAATTCGGGCGAGAGGGGCGGTTGTTGAGGTTCTTAGGGCGGGCTTAAGGGAGGGATGGGGGCGCATTAAAGGTCGAGACCAATCGGCCCTCCGCGAGGCCGGGGCCGGTGCGCCTGTCTCGTCTCGGGTGACGGGGACGGGGGCGGGTATGTCCGTCCTCGGGCCGCAGCACCGTGATGGCCGGAGCCACCCGGCGAATGACCTGGAGTACTGCGGGCGGACATACCCGCCCCCGTCCCCTCGGGCCGCATCGCGCCTGCGGACCGGAGCCACACCGCCTGCCGCCTGCGGGCCGGAGAGGGCCGCTGGCCCGCAACCCGCCTGCCGCCTGCGGGCAGTCGTGCCGCAGGGCGGCTCCCGACCCACAGACAGGCACCCCGTTGCCGGGCAACTTCTGCGGCTTGAGGGTCACCACGGCGCTGCTCGGGGCAACCACGGACAAGGGCAGCCCCGAGGTACCGCTCAGCTCGCGCTGGAAGCCCTCTTGCGGCGGCGCACCGCCGCGCCCCGGTGGCCCCGCCGGACCGGGCGGCGGCCGTCCAGCTGGATCCAGATCCGGACCTCGGTCCCGCCCAGGACAGAGCGCCCGATCCGTACATCCCCACCCGTCGACTCCGCGAGCCGCCGCACGATGTCCAGGCCGAGCCCCGTGGACCCGTCCTCCCCCGACCCCGCGCCCCGCGCCAGCGCCGTCTCCGGATCCACGATCCCCTCCCCCGCGTCGGAGACGAGAACGATCACCGCGTCGTCCCCGTTGTGCACGTCCACCGCGAAGGCCGTGCCCTCCCGCGTGTGCCGGAAGACGTTGCCGAGCAGCGCGTCGAGCGCGGCCACCAGATCGGGGCGCGCCACCGGGATACGGACGGGGCGCTCCACCCCGGCCACCCGCACCTCACGTCCCTCGTCCTCCGCGAGCGCCGACCAGAAGGCCATCCGGTCCCGGATCACTTCGGCGGCGTCGCACCCGGACCCGGGCCCCACCGGGGCCGTCTGGGGCTTGGCCTCGCGCGCGGTGCGGATGATCGTGTCGACCTCCCGCTCCAGGGTCTCCACGGCCGTACGGGTCTGCTCGGCGGCGGGCCCGTCGCCGAGGGAGGCGGCGTTCAGCCGCAGGACCGTGAGCGGCGTGCGCAGGCGGTGGGACAGGTCCGCCGCCAACTCCCGCTCATTGGCGAGGAGTTGCACGACCTGGTCCGCCATCGAGTTGAAGGCGACCCCGGCCTGGCGGAGTTCCGTGGGACCCTCCTCGCGCACCCGCGCGCCCAGCTTCCCCTCCCCCAGGTCACGCGCCGCACCCGCGAGACGCTTGGCCGGCTGGACCATCCGTACGCCCAAGCGGTCCGCCACCGCCACGGAGCCGATGATCAGCGCGACGCCCACGCCCGCGAGCACCACCCACGCCGTGGTGACGCCGTTGCTGACCTCGCTCTCGGGGACGTAGATCTCCACGACGGCGACGCCGGAGCTGAGCGCGGTGGGCGCCAGGAGGGCGAAGCCGCCGGGCACCTTCACCGTGCGGGCGCGGCCCTCCTTGCGGGTCTCCTCGACGTCGGCGGGCGTTGCGCGGCGGTCGCCGATCTTGAGGGCCGGGGCGTCGCCTATCGCCGGGACGTACACCGCCATCCGCCCGTCGCCGCCCGCCTCGGAGGTGGCGACGGCACGGTTCAGCTGGTCGCGGTCGGTGGTGATGGAGAGCGTCGGGCCCATGCCTGCCGCGTGCCGCTCCGCCGCCGAGAACGCGCGGTCCCGCGCCATCTCCTTGATGACCAGGCCGAGCGGCACCGCGAAGGCCACCACGACCATCGTCGTGACGGCCAGACAGACCTTGACCAGCGCCCATCTCACTGGGGTGGCTCCAGCTTCACGCCGACGCCCCGCAGCGTGTGCAGATAGCGCGGGCTCGCGGCCGTCTCGCCCAACTTCCGCCGCAGCCACGACAGATGGACGTCGATGGTCTGGTCGTCCCCGTAGCTCTGCTGCCAGACCTCGGCGAGCAGCTCCTTGCGGGGCACGACGACACCGGGCCGCCCGGCGAGGAAGGCCAGCAGGTCGAACTCGCGCCGGGTCAGGTCCAGGCGCACCCCGTCCAGCTCGGCCTGGCGGCGCAGCGGGTCGATGGCCAGGCCGCCGACGCGTATCTCGCGGCTGGGCGGGGCCTCGCCGCCGCCCCCGCCGCGCGAGCGGCGCAGCACGGCCGCCATCCGGGCCGAGAGGTGCTCGACCGAGAACGGCTTCGTCAGGTAGTCGTCGGCGCCGTCGTTCAGGAGCCGGACGATCTCCGCCTCGTCGTCGCGGGCCGTGGCGATGATCACGGGTACGTCGGTGATACCGCGCAGCATCTTCAGGGCCTCGGCCCCGTCGAGGTCGGGCAGGCCGAGGTCCAGGATCACCACGTCGAACCGGAAATGAGCGACCTCGCGCAGCGCCTCCAGGGCCGTCCCGACGCTCCGCACGGTGTGCGAGGCGTCCGTCAGATGCCGGATGAGGGCGGAGCGCACGAACTGGTCATCCTCGACGACGAGCACACTTGCCATGGGCGGCACCGTACGCCATACGAGGGAACCCGGTCCTCCTTGGTCACACCCTGGTCGCACACGACACCGGGGGCGTCCGTGGTGCAGTATGGCCCGCGATGCGCAGAGGACTCATACACGCAATGGCCTGGTCGCTCGCCACCGGCGCGGCGGTCACGCTGTCCTGGTGGGGTGTCCACACGGTGATGGCGGGCACCGCCTACGACCCGCCGCGCGCCCTTCCGCTGCAGAGCGGGGCGGGCGCCGAGCCGCTCGTCTCCGCGACCCGGCGCCCCGAGAACCCGCCGTCCTCCGGCAAGCCGTCGAAGAGCCACAAGCCGTCCGGCGACGCCTCGAAGCCGGCCCCCTCGCACTCGAAGTCGTCGAAACCGGGCACCAAGACCCCGAAGCCGCCGCCCTCGTCCTCGTCCTCGGCGTCCTCGTCGGCGTCCGCGGGGAATGTGAAGAGCTACAACACCGACGGCGGCCGGGTCGTCTTCGACATCGGCGAGGACTCCGCGACGCTGGTCTCCGCGACCCCGGCGTCGGGCTGGTCGGTGCAGGTGTGGAAGCAGGAGTCGTGGATCCGCGTGGAGTTCACCGGCGGCGCCGCGAAGGTCTCGGTCTTCTGCACCTGGCACGACCACAAGCCGATGGTCGAGATCGACAAGTACTAGTACGCGTACGGGCGTACGGGCTCACCGGAAGACCGACGGCGGCGGCGCCGGTGAGGCCACCGCGGCCGCGTCCGTCACCACCGCCGCTCCCCCGGTGAAGTCCGCCAGCGCCCGGCCGTGTTCGACCCTCCCGGGGTGCGGGTCGCCCGCGCTGCGCCGGGTCAGCTCCGGGACGGGCAGCGGGGTGTCGGAGCCGAGCAGCACCGCGTTCCCGAACCGCTTGCCGCGCAGCACCGCCGGGTCGGCGACGAGGGCGAGCTCGGGGAAGACGGCGGCGGCCGTGGCGACCTGGCCGCGCAGATAGGCGAGCGGCGGACCGTCGGCGAGGTTGGCCGCGTAGTACCCGCCGGGCCTGAGGACCCTGCGGACGGCGGTCAGGAACTCCGTCGTGGTGAGGTGGGCGGGGGTGCGGGCGCCGCTGAAGACGTCCGCGATGACGAGGTCCGCCCAGCCGTCCACGACCTTCGCGAGCGCCTCCCGGGCATCGGCGCCCCGCACCCGTATCCGGGCCTGGGGGTCCAACGGCAGCTCGCGGCGGACCAGTTGGACGAGGGCGGTGTCGCGCTCGACGACCTGCTGGGTGGAGCGGGGGCGGGTCGCGGCGACGTAGCGGGCCATCGTGAGGGCGCCGCCGCCCAGGTGCAGGACGTGGACGGGCTTGCCCGGCGGGGCGACGAGGTCGGCGATGTGGCCGAGCCTGCGCTGGTACTCGAAGGCGAGGTGGGCGGGGTCGTCGAGGTCGACGTGCGACTGCGGGGCGCCGTCCACGAGCAGCGTCCAGGCGCGCGGCCGGTCCCGGTCGGGCATCAGCTCCGCGAGCCCGCCGTCGACCTTCTCCACGACGGCTTCCCGCGCGCTGTCCCTGGACCGTGCCTTCCTCGCCATCGGGCCATTATCCGCGGCCGCGGGGGCGGGCACCCGTTGATCTCCCGGGGCCCGCCCGGGGCCGGGGTCAGCGGCAGTTGTCGGCGGCCTCGATGGTCCGTGCCGCCTGGCCGAGCGCGGCGCGCAGGACCACCGGGTCCGTGACCGGGTCGGCCTCGCGGGGCGGCACCAGCCAGCCGGTCCCGGCGACGGGCGGCGCGGGGTCGAGCTCGGGGCGGGCCTCCGGGGCGAGGGACACGCCGCGCCCGTACGTCTGCGTGCACGCACTGCCCGGCAGGTCCCAGCCGTCCGCGGTGCCGGGCGGCACCAGGAAGCCGAGGGTGTCGCAGCCGCCGTCGTGCAGCACGGGCCCGACCCCGTCCCCGGCCCCGCGGCGCAGGATGTCGACCGCCTCCAGGCCCTGCCGGGCCGGGACGGTGACCAGGTCGCAGGGGGCCACGCCGGACGGGGGCGCGCTGTGCTCGGGCGTCGGCCGGTGCCGGGCCGTGGTCTGTGAGGGCTGGGGGGACTGGTTCGGGGACTGTGGGCGCTGTGGGGCGCCGCCGAGGCGGCTGCTGTCGCCGATGCTCTCCATGCCGACCTCCAACAAGGGAACCCCTCCTCGTCAGTGCGGAAGCCGCATGGTCGCGGCGCTCCCTCTCCGCATGGTTCAACGCGCGACGTCGTCAACGGCTACGGCGCCACGCCGCCGCAAAGGATGGCACTTCATGGCAGATCGTGGGTGAGATATCCGGTTTGTAGCCAAACTCCGCGTGCCGGAGCGGTCACAGCCGGTACCTTCGTGCTCCGCCGGAACAGGGGCAGCGATGCGGGGTCCCGACCGATCCCGCACCTCTCGTCCGGCACGCTCCGCACGAGAGGGCAAACGGCCATGGCGTCGTCATCGATGGCATCGTCAGCGGGGGCACCGCAGTCCCCCGCTCCGGGGGGCCCGCGGCCCAACCTCGTCTTCCGCAGGCTGCGCGGGCATCTCTCGCCGGGCGAGTTCGCCGCCGCGGTGCGCCGGGCCGCCCGCGAGATCGGGGAGCGGGTCAGCTGCGACGCCCGGTACATCGGACGCGTCGAGGCGGGCCAGATCCGCTGCCCCAACTACGCGTACGAGCGGGTGTTCCTGCACATGTTCCCCGGCCGCACGCTGACGGACCTGGGATTCGCGCCCCGCGAGACGGTGCGCGGGCGGGGGGCGCAGACCGTGGGTGCGGCGCCCCCGCCGCACCCCGAACTCTCCACCTCCACCCAGCCGTTCGAGATCCAGCACAGCGAGATCCAGAGTTACGAGGAGAGCGACGTGCAACGTCGCGCGTTCATGACCGGCTCCACGGCCACCGTGGCAGCCGCCTCTTTGGTGCCCTTCGGCCTCGCCGTCGGCGCACCCGCCGAGGCCCTCGACCGACGGGCCCACGACATCCGCCGGGTGGGCGAGGCGGAGGTGAGCGCGGTCGAAGAGGCCGTGCGCAGGATCCGGCTGCTCGACGACCGGCACGGCGCCGACGGGCTCTACCGGCGGGCCGCCGCCCCGCTGCGCACCGCCTTCGACCTGCTCGACGCGGGCACCACCCGCCAGTGCACGGCCGACCGGCTGCACGCCGGCGCCGGTGAACTGGCCATCTCCGTCGGCTGGTTGGCGCACGACTCGGGCCGCTTCGACGACGCCCGCTCGCACTACGCGGAGGCGCTCGCCACCGCGCGGATGGCCGGCGACCCGGGGCTCGAGGCGCACGCCTTCTGCAACACGGCCTTCCTGGCCCGCGACGCCGGGCGCCCCCGCGAGGCGGTGCGGGCCGCGCAGGCCGCGGCGCGCGCCGCCAAGCACCTCTCCTCGCCGCAGCTCCTGTCGCTGCTCGCGCTGCGGGAGGCCGGGGGCTGGGCCGGGCTCGGCGACCGGGCGGGCTGCGAGCAGTCCCTGACCCGCGCCCACGCCCTGTTCGACCGGGGCCCTTCGGACGCCGACCCGGAGTGGATGAGCTTCTACGGGGAGGCCGAGCTGGAGGGCCTGGAGGCGCAGTGCTGGTCGGCGCTCGGCGACTGGGCGCGCGCCTCCCGGCACGCCCGCCGCGCGGCCGCCGTGGCCTGTGCGCAGACCCCGCAGTTCACCCGGAACATCGCGCTCTACACCGCCGAGCTCGCCGACGACCTGGCCCGCGCGGGCCGCCCGGACGAGGCGGCGACGGCGGGGCTGCGGGTGATCGCGCTCCTGGACGAGGTGCAGTCCTCGCGGATCCAGTCGATGCTCGCGACGACCGCGCGAGTGCTCCTTCCGCACCGGCGCGCCTCGGGGGTCGGCGGGTTCCTGGAGCGGCACGCGGCGCTGCCGAGGGCCGTGTAGGCACGTGCTTCGCCGTGAGCGGTTACACGTGCTCCAGGTGGCCCGTCTCGTTCCAGGACTCGATGGCCGGGGCGCCGTAGGCCCAGCCGAGGACGGACAGCGAGGTGGGGCTGAGCCGGATGCGGGCGGCGAAGTCGATGTCCTCGCCGAGCCAGCGCGCGCCGATCGCCCGCAGCATGTGTCCGTGCGCGAAGACCAGTACGTCGCGGTCGGCCTCGCGGGCCCAGGACACCACCTCGTCCGCGCGCGCGGTGAAGTGCTCGATGGTCTCGCCCCGGGGGACGCCGTCGCGCCAGATGAACCAGCCGGGCCTGATCTCCTGGATCTCGGCGGGCGTCATCCCCTCGTACGCGCCGTAGTCCCACTCCATGAGCGTGTCCCACGTGGTGGCGCGGTCCCCGAAGCCCGCCAGTTCGCAGGTCTCCCGCGCGCGGGAGAGGGGGCTGGTGCGGATCTCCACTTCGGAGAGGCCGTCGAAGGGGGCGCGGTGCAGGCGCTCGCCCAGGAGCTTGGCGCCGCGGCGGCCTTCGTCCAGGAGCGGGACGTCCGTCCTGCCGGTGTGCTTCCCGGACAGCGACCAGGCGGTCTGTCCGTGCCGGGCCAGCAGGATGCGCGGTGCCATGAGGGGGGCCTTCCGACTTGGGGTGATCTGTGCTGCCTCTCCATCATCACTCACTCGTACGGGAGGCAACCCGCTCGTGGATCTCAGCGTCTTTGTCGACCAGGGGCAGACCTGCGAGTGCCACGGCACGCGCCGTAAGGTGTGGCGGCGGCCTTGTCGCACGAAGACCAGAGATCTGATTTGGGGGAACCACCGGATGCCGCAGACCGACGCTCCGGGCACCGCGGGCATATCCGGGCACCGGCTCCGCTGGTGGACCGAGCTTCCGCTGATCGTCCTCGTGTACGCCGCCTACTCGGCGGGACGGCTGCTCGCGCGCGGGTCCGTGCAGAGCGCCGTCGACCACGGCGTCGGGATCCTCGACATCGAGAAGGCCCTGTACATCAACGCCGAGAGCCCGCTGAACCGGCTCTTCACCCAGCAGGCGTGGATCGGCGTCCCGGCCGACTTCTGGTACGCCTCGCTGCACTACCTGGTGACGCCCGCGATCCTGATCTGGCTCTTCCGCAGCCGCTCGGTCCACTACCGGGCCGCCCGCGCCTGGCTGATGACCTCGACCCTGATCGGCCTGATCGGCTTCACGCTCCTGCCGACGTGCCCGCCCCGGCTGCTCAGCGCGGGCCACGGCTTCGTCGACACCATGGCGCAGTACAGCAACTGGGGCTGGTGGGGCGGCGAGGCGAGCGCCCCGCGCGGCATGGGCGGCATGACCAACCAGTACGCGGCGATGCCGAGCCTGCACGTGGGCTGGGCGCTGTGGTGCGGGATCATGCTGTGGCGGCACGGGCGCTCGCCGCTGACCAGGGCGGCCGCGGTGATCTACCCGCTGGGCACGACGATCGTGGTGATGGGCACCGCGAACCACTACCTCCTCGACGCGG
Source organism: Streptomyces odontotermitis (assembly GCF_050510915.1). NCBI lineage: Bacteria > Bacillati > Actinomycetota > Actinomycetes > Kitasatosporales > Streptomycetaceae > Streptomyces > Streptomyces odontotermitis. The sequence continues at coordinate 1,310,182 of NZ_JBNJLS010000001.1, forward strand.
TCGCGGGCGTCGCGGTGATGGGCATCGGGTTCCTGCTCGCCAAGCCGGTGATGCGCGTCGCGGACCGGGTGAAGGCCCGCCTCTTCCCGTCCCTCGCGGGCTCCCCCGCGGCCTCTGACGACGCAGAATCCTCAATTGTCGGTGCCGGGTGCCAGACTTCCCCGCGTGAGCGAATTCCCCGACAGCGCAAGCAGCCTGCCGAGCCGGGAGCCAGTGCGGGATCCGGTCCAGGAGCCAAGACGGGTACCCAGCCCGCCGACGCGGGCGACGGCGCTCCGGCACCAGCTCGCTGAGCTGCGCGGCCCGGACGTCCCCGCCAAGGCGCTTGACGCCCGCGCCCTGGCCGCCCTCGCCGCCAACCCCGGATGCCGGCGCAGGGCGCTCCTGGACGGCGCGGGGGTGGACAAGGCGGCGCTCGCGGACTCGCTGGGCGCGCCCGGAGCCTTCGGCCAGTCCCAGTTCGCGTTCATGCGGGGCAACGCCTTCGAGGCGAAGGTGAAGGCCGACGGCGGCGCGGAGCTGCTGCGGCTCACGCACACCCGCGTGGGCGGCGGTGACGAGCCGCTGCCCGGTGAGGCGGCCGTGCCCGACCTGTCGGCGGTGGGCCCCGAGGGCCGGGCCGCCCGCACGGCGCTCGCCCTGCGCGAGGCCACGCAGTCGGCGGGCTGGACGCTGCTCGACCACCCCATGCTGGCGCTCGACGTCGCGGGCACCCCGGCGTTCCTGGAGCCGGACGCGGTGGTGGTCGCGCCGGACGGCAGCTGGACCGTCGTCGAGATCAAGTCCTTCCCGATGATCGACGGCGCGGCGGACCCGGCGAAGGTGGGCGCCGCGGCCCGGCAGGCGGCGGTGTACGTGCTGGCGCTGGAGCAGGTCGCGGCCCGGCTGCCCGAGCCCGCCCCGCGCCTGCGCGACCGGGTCCTCCTGGTCTGCCCCAAGGACTTCTCGAACCTCCCCACGGCGGCCGCGATCGACGTCCGCAAGCAGCTCTCGGTGACCCGCCGCCAGCTGGCCCGGCTCACCCGCGTCGAGGACATCGCGGCGGAGCTCCCCGAGGGCACGACGTTCGACGTCTCCCGCACCCCCGAGGAGCTGACGTCGGCGGTCGCCTCGGTCCCGGCGACCTACGCCCCCGAGTGCCTGGCCGCCTGCGAGCTGGCCTTCCACTGCCGCGACCGCTCCCGCGCGGGCGGCGAGGTCACGTCCCTGGGCCGGTCCCTGCGCGGCGAACTCGGCGGCCTGACAACGGTCGAGGGCGTCCTGTCGGCGGCCGCGGGCCACACCGGCGATCCGGACGACCCGGCCGTGGCGGCCCTGCGCAGGGCGTCGGCGCTGCGCGCGGAGGCGCTCTCCGGGGCCGGTGCCGCGCGCACGGCGAGGGTGGCCACGTGACGCTGATCGACGACCTGGCCCGCGCGGAGCGGGGACCTGTGGCGCCCGATGCCGCCCCGGGCAGCGGCCGCGCCTCGACGCCCGGCCGGGGCCACCGCGCCGCGCGCACGGAGGTGGCCGCATGTCCCTGATCGACAACCTGGCCCGCCTCGAAGCGGTCTCCACGGGCCGCGCGCAGCCGCGGGCGACCGTGCGGCACCGGCGGCTCTCGCAGCGGCCCCTCGTCCTCGTCCCGCTCACCACGGCGGGCGAGGCGGGGGCGCCGCTCGGGGCTCTCGTGGGGACGGAGCGGACCGCGCCGCGGCTGCTGTTCGTGGCCCAGCCGCGCGACCGCGACCTGCGGTTCACGTTCCTGGCCCAGCTCGCCGACGTCGTCCTTCCGTACGTGGAGTCGTATGCGGCGGAGGTCGAGGCGGTCGAGCGCAAGGAGACCGACGCGGAGACCGGCAAGCGCGTCACCGTCGAGGCCGAACTGTGCGCGGACGCACCGCAGTTGATCGTCCCGAGCCGCGCGGGCATCGAGTTCGTACGGCTCCTGGGGCGCTCCATGCGGTTCAGGCGCACCGCCGAGCAGGACCCGGACGCCCCGTACCCCGCGCCGCCCCGCGTCCCCCTCCTGGGCCGCTGGCTGACGCACTTCGGGGAGCGCGCCCGCGTGCCCGGCTCGTCCCTCCTGACGGCCATGACGGACCTCCTGTCGCGGCACTGGGCGACGGGCCAGTCCACCCTGGAGGAGCAGCACCTGGGCGCGCTGCTCGCCTGGATCGAGGCCCCGGAGGGCACGTCGGGCGCCGAGGCCGCACTCCGTGCCGAGCTGGGCCGGGACGCGGCCGGACAGCTGCTGTGCCCGCCCGCGGGCCCGGCCACCGACCCGGCGTTCGACAACGACCTGCTGGCCCCTGCCATCGAGCGCCACGACCGCGCGCGCAGCGCCCTCGCGGCGGCGGAGGACGGCGTCGAGGCGGACGCCCGCCTGGCCGAACTGGCCGTGGCGGAGCGGGAGATCCGCGCCCTGATCGAGAGCCGCACCCGGCCCACGTGGGACGCGGTGTGGCGCGGCCTGGACGCCCTGTGCACGCTCCCCGAGGCCGCGCACGCCGAGGACCGCTGGACCCGCGACCGCTGGTCGTTCACCGGCCACCGCGACCGGGTGAGCGCGGGCGAGCCCCCACAGCCCCGCCTGGACGACGCGGTGACGGCGGCGAACAAGCTGGCCACGCGCGAGCGCGAACAGGCCCGCCTGGATGCCCAGGAGGCCCTCGACGACCCCCTCGTCATGGCGGGCCGCCGGCTCGCGGGCGAGGCGTTCGCGGGCGAGGTGACGGAGGCGGTGATGGCGTACAACGAGAAGGGGCGCCCCCGCCCGCTGCTCACCGTCGCCACGGACGACCGGCCGCACCTGGGCGAGCGCACGAAGGTGTACCGCTCCCTCGAAGGCAAGCCCCAGTCGGCCGAGTTCGTCGCGTACGAGGCGGAGGGCGACGTTCAGGTGGTCGTGCTGCGCCTCCTCGACAAGATGGGCCGCGGCAAGGAGCCCGACGCGGGCTCCGTACCGGAGAAGGGCGACCGGATCTGCTGGACGCTGTTCGAGCACGAGCAGCGCGGCGGGCCGAAGCTGCCGGACCCGGAGGAGACGCCGTGGACGCACGGCGGTCCGCCCGCCGCCACCGCCGAGAGCCCCGACCCCGTCACGCCGGAGGACACGCTGTGACCGATGTGACTACCGTGACCACGCGGCACACCCCCTTCGACCCGGCGGCCGCGGCGACGCGCGCCACCGACGCGATCCTCCACGACACACTGCACGGCGAGCACCGGGGCGTCGTGGTCGACTCACCGCCGGGCGCGGGGAAGTCCACGCTCGTCGTCCGCGCGGCCCGCGAACTGGCCGCCGCGGGCCGCCCGTTGATGGTGATCGCGCAGACGAACGCACAGGTGGACGACCTCGTCCTGCGCCTCGCCGAGAAGGACCCGGAGCTGCCGGTCGGCCGCCTGCACAGCAGCGACCCGGACGCGTACGACAAGGCCCTGGACGACCTGCGCAACGTCCGTACGTCGACGAAGGCGGGCGACCTCGCCGGGCTCGACGTCGTCATCTCCACGGCCGCGAAGTGGGCGCACGTGAGCAACGTCGAGCCGTGGCGGCACGCGATCGTCGACGAGGCGTACCAGATGCGTTCGGACGCGCTCCTCGCGGTGGCCGGGCTCTTCGAGCGGGCCCTCTTCGTGGGCGACCCGGGCCAGTTGGACCCCTTCTCGATCGTCGGCGCGGAGCAGTGGGCGGGCCTCGCCTACGACCCCTCGGCCTCCGCGGTCTCCACGCTCCTGGCGCACAACCCGGACCTCCCCCAGCACCGCCTCCCCGTCTCCTGGCGCCTGCCGGCCTCGGCCGCGCCCCTGGTCTCGGACGCGTTCTACCCGTACACGCCGTTCCGCAGCGGCACGGACCACGGCGACCGGACGCTCGACTTCGCGGTGCCGTCGGACGGTTCGGGCCCGGACCGGGTCATCGACGAGGCGGCGCAGGCGGGTTGGGGCCTGCTCGAACTCCCCGCGCGCCACACCCCTCGTACGGACCCCGAGGCGGTACGGGCACTCGCCCAGGTCGTCCGCCGCCTCCTGGACCGGGGCGGCGCGGCGACGTCGGAGCGCTCCCCCTCCCCGACCCCCCTCACGGCCGACCGCATCGCCGTCGGCACCGCCCACCGCGACCAGGCGGCCGCGGTCCGCGCGGCCCTCGCCGAACTCGCCGTCACGGACGTCACGGTGGACACCGCGAACCGCCTCCAGGGCCGCGAGTTCGACGTGACGGTCGTCCTGCACCCCCTCTCGGGCCGCCCCGACGCCACGGCCTTCCACCTGGAGACGGGCCGCCTCTGCGTCCTGGCCTCCCGTCACCGCCACGCCTGCATCGTGGTGTGCCGCGCGGGAGTGGGCCCCCTCCTCGACGACCACCCGTCGACGGACCCGGTCCAACTGGGCGTCACGGTCAAGTTCCCGGACGGGTGGGAGGCGAATCACGCGGTGCTCGCGCGCCTCGAAGAACACCGGGTGGCGTGGCGGCCATGACCCGGCGGGCGGGCCCCGGCGACGTACTTGCGGCCCAAGGGACAATGGAAGACGGCCCAGTGCCGAGTGGCCGGTGTCGATGAGGAGGAGTGACCCATGGCGGAGTCCGAGCGGCCCACGGAGCAGCGGCGGATGCGACCCGCGCCGTTGCTCTTCGAACCCGCGGAGGCCGCCGCCGATCCGGAGAACTTCTTCGACCTGGAGAAGATCGAGGACCCCCGCGAGCTGCTCTCCCGGGCCACGGAGCTGACCCACGCCTTCCGTGCCGCGACGGACCGCTCCATCGAGTTCCAGGCGATCGCCGCCGCCCAGCTCGCGGACCCGCGCCGCTTCGACCGGCTGACCGCCGCGGCGATCGCCGAGCGCGCGGAGTGGACCGAGGACTACGCGAAGAAGATGGTCGAGTTCGGCCGTGACCTGCTGCGCGGGCGGGCCACCGGCGAGTCCTGAGCCGCGCACGGAACCGCACCGAGCCACGCCGAGCCGCGCCGAGCCGCACGGAGAAGATCTTCTGGCATATGCCAGGGGGTCAAGGTACTCCACGCCCCCCACCCTTGTCCCGGTTTCTGGCAACTCTCAGAAATGGAACCCTCACTACCGGTAGATGTAGCTGGCATGAGCAGCACACCTCTCCCCACACATCCCGCTCTCCCCGCTCCGCACCCCCACGAAGTCACCTCCGCAGGCGCCGCCTGGCTCGCCTCCGCTGAAACGTATCCCCGCAGCGCCCTCACCCACTGGCGCGCACGCCCCGCCGCCCCGGCCGTCCTGCCCTGCGGCTCCGTCTTCGACGTGGTGAGCGTGCCCGCCGTCTTCGGGCGGCGGATGCTCGACCGGTTATGGGAGGACGGGCCCGGCTCGGGCCCCGTCGCCGCGCACCGCGGCCGCGTGCTGCTCTTCGCCGCCCCCGGCACCGCCCACCGCCTCCCGTCGCTCCTGGAGTGGGAGGAGTGGGGCTCCGCCGTGCCCTCGGTCCTCTGCCACGGCGTGGGGGACGCCGTGACCGTCCCGCCGCCCACCACGGGGGCCGACGCCCCGCCCGCCGCCCGGCTCGACTCCCGCTGGCTGGTGGCCCCCGACACCCGCCACCCCTGGCTGCCGGGGCCCGAGGTCATGCTCTGGGCCTGCGTGCGGGCGGCCCGCTCGACCTCGGCTTCCACCGTGCGTATATCGATTTTTCCTCCCGCCGATCAGGATGCTAAGGTCTACGACGTCAGCAGGCGCCGCTAGCTCAGTTGGTTAGAGCAGCTGACTCTTAATCAGCGGGTCCGGGGTTCGAGTCCCTGGCGGCGCACAGACGAGAAGGGCCCTCCGTTCGCGGAGGGCCTTTCTGCTTGTCTCGTCAGCTGGTCAGCCGGAGAGGACCTTCACCGTCCACGCCCCCGACGCCGTCCGCCCCTCCACCGTGATCCGCACGTCCTCGCCCGGCACCGTGAAGCTCTCGCCCGCGCGCACCGGCGCGTCCGCGAGCGGCGGGTAGACCGACTCCGACCAGCAGGACTCCGAGCGGGGGTGCGCGTCGACGACCTCGACGGGGCCGCGGCCCGACGCCGCCGCGCCGCTCACCCGGTAGACCAGGACGCCCTGGCTGCAGGTGGCGTGGTCGTTGCCGGAGGGGCCGCGGGCCTCCAGGGCGATGGCCGAGTCACGGCCCGTGCGGATCACCGCGAGCTTCGCGCCGCCCACGCCGCCGCGCACGGGGGCCGCGGAGAGCGGCTCCAGGGTGAGCCGGTCGGTGCCCGGGGTCACGCACCGCACCTGCCGCGGGTCGAGCCAGCCCAGCTTCCACTTGTGCCAGCCGAAGAGGTCCGGGGCGAGCCCGAACTGGCTGCCCATGACGTCCCAGTCGCCGACGTAGGTGTCCCAGTCGCCCTTGCCGTCCGAGGGGCGGTGGTAGAGGTCCGGGAGGTCGAAGACGTGGCCCGTCTCGTGGGCGAGGACGTTGCGGTCCGGCGGGTGCTGCTCGAAGACCGTGACGATCCGCTTGATGTCCGTGCCGTCGGCCCGCATCGGCTCGTCGAAGTTGACCACCTTCGTCGCGTCCGAGTCGACGCCCGGGGCGTCCGGGTCGGCGACGAAGTAGACGATGTCGTACTTCCCGAAGTCGACGTGCGGATCGGCGGCGGCCACCGCGTCGCGGAGGTAGGCGGTGCGCCGCGAGGCGTTCCAGTCACGCTGTATCTCGTACGAGGTGGAGTCCTCCGGCATCTCGATCCACTCGCGCTGCGGGTGCGGGCGCAGCGTGAACTTGCCGTACGAGGCGCGCTCGAAGAAGCGGCTGGTGGCCGGGAAGTAGTCGGCGGTCAGCTCCTCGGGCGTGGTCAGCGGCGGGGAGTCCGGGAACGAGAGGAAGACCATCACCGCGTCCAGGTTCCGGTCCGGCCGCGGATAGGCCGTGTTCCAGCTGTCCAGGCCCTCCGAGTGGTGGGCCGAGGTGCGCTGGAGGGCGCACGGGGGCGCCGCGGCGTGGGCGGTGGTGGGTCCGGCGACGAGTCCGGTGGCGGCCAGAGCGGTCAGGGACGTGAAGGCGGCGGCGGCACTGCGGATCCAGGGCCGCTCCCCTCCACGAGTGAGTCCCCAAGGGGGGAGCTGACGCGGCACGTCGACCTCCGGGTGCGGAATGCGGGACACCCCACCCACCCTGTGATGTTTTGTTGAACTTCGCCCTGTTTGTCTAACCCGGGAGAGTGAGTGAGCGGCGCCCGGACCGTTCACGGAATGTCACAAGCGATCGGTTCGGGACCGTAGGCGACGGGAGCGGTCGGGGGCCGAGCAGAAATCGTCGGCCGCCCGGAGCGGCCGCCACGCGAGACCGGGACGTGGCTGGAACGCCGCTCTGGGCTCCCTCTATGATCGGCACACTTTCCTGCGCGGACCCGGCCCGATTGGCACTGCCCGAGATCAACTGCACTGCGGGAGCAAGCGGTGAACGGAACGTCTGAAGGGCCAACGCCCACGGCGGTCACAGAACCCGAACCAGTGAGGCCGCCCGTCACGGAGCGTCGCACCCCGCCCCAGGGCGAACCGTGCGCGGATCCCGTGACGCAGGGCGGCCGGAACCATCGCAGCACCGACCATCGCGGCACCGACTTCTCCGCGGCCTTCGCCGCGGCCCCCCTCCCCCTCGCCGTCGTGGACCGCGACGGCCACGTCGTGGCCCCGAACGACGCCTTCGCCGCCCTCGCCGGCGCCGCCCCGGCCGAGCTGACCGGAAAGATCGCCGCCGATCTGGTGGACCTGGCCTCCGACGCCCGCACCTGGCACGCGTACCGCGAGGTGCTCCGCGGCCGGCAGGCCCGGCTGCGCTGCACCCGGCGGCTCAAGCACCCCGACGGGCACTCCCTGTGGGCGCAGATCACCGTGACGCCGATGCCGCACGGCGCCCCCGCCGTGCTGCTCTCCGTCGCCGACATCAGCGCGCGCCGCGAGCTCCAGGCCCGCCTGCGCCACCTCCAGATGCACGACCCGGTGACCCGCCTGCCCAACCGCAGCCTCTTCTTCGAGCGGCTCGCCACGGCGCTGGAGGCGGGCGCGTACGACGACACCAGCACCGGGCGGATCGGGCTCTGCTATCTCGACCTCGACGGGTTCAAGGCGGTCAACGACACCCTCGGGCACCGCGTCGGGGACCGGCTGCTCGCCGCCGTCGCCGAGCGGCTCACCCGCTGCGCCGACCAGGCCGGGTACGGCAGGGCCGCGGCGCCGCTGGTGGCCCGGCTCGGCGGCGACGAGTTCGCGCTGCTCATGGAGGACTCCACCGGCACCGACCAGCTGGCCGACCTCGCCGAGGCGGCCCTCAAGGCGCTCCAGGAGCCCTTCGACCTGTCGGGGCAGCGGCTCGCCGTCTCGGCCTCCATCGGCGTCGTGGAGCGGCGCGCGGCGGGCACCACGACGACCGGTCTGATGCAGGCCGCGGACACCACGCTGTACTGGGCGAAGACCGACGGCAAGGCCCGCTGGACGCTCTTCGACCCGGAGCGCAACGCGCACCGCATGACCCGGCAGGCCCTGTCGAGCTCGCTGCGGCCCGCCGTCGAGCGCGATGAATTCGTCCTGGACTACCAGCCGTTGGTGAGCCTGGACGGGGGCGAGGTGAGCGGGGTCGAGGCACTGGTGCGCTGGCGGCATCCGCAGTTTGGCCTATTGACGCCGAATCGGTTCATCGGCCTGGCCGAGGAGGACGGTTCGATCGTGCAGCTGGGCCGCTGGGTGCTGCGGACCGCCTGCCGCCAGGCCCGCCGCTGGCAGCTCGAACACCCGGACAGGGACCCGCTGTTCGTGAGCGTGAACGTCGCGGTGCGGCAGGTCTGGGACTCCGACCTGGTCGCGGACGTCGCGGAGATCCTCGCCGAGACGGGGCTCGCCCCGCGCCTGCTGCAGCTGGAGCTCACCGAGTCCGCCGTCATGGGTTCGGCCGGGCGGCCCCTGCAGGCCCTGCAGGCGCTCAGCGACATGGGTGTGCGCATCGCCATCGACGACTTCGGCACCGGCTACTCGAACCTCGCGTATCTGAGCCGGCTCCCCGTCTCCGTACTGAAGTTGGACGGATCGTTCGTTCGGGGCTTCCAGTACGAGGCGAACGCGGGTTCCGGCGAGGCGCCGCACATCAGCCCCGCCGACGAGGTGATCGTGGAAGCGCTGGTGCAGCTGGCCCACCGGCTGGGGCTGACCGTCACCGCGGAGTGTGTGGAGACCTCCGGTCAGGCCGAACGGCTGCGGCGGATCGGGTGCGACACGGGGCAGGGGTGGCTCTACTCCCGGCCCGTGGCGCCGGATCGTATCTCCGCGCTGCTCGCCTCCGGCTAGGTGGACGTCTCTCCGGTCGTGTTCTGACCGCGGGCCGGTGGGGGCTGGTCGCGCAGTTCCCCGCGCCCCTTAATCTCTTCCCCTCTCACGGATACGCACGCCTCTACGAAGTCCCGTACCACTTCCGGCACTTGGTCCCCCTTCGGCCACGCCACCCCCACCTCGCTCGGGCTCACCCCGCGCACCGGCCGGTAGACCACGTCGGGGCGCTGGTAGAAGCGGGACGTGGCCTCGGGGGTGAGGGAGATGCCGTAGCCGTTGGCGATGGCGTTGAGCCACTCGTCGGGGTTGTGGGCGACGGCGCCGATCGTCGCCGGGCGGCCCTCGCGTTCGTCGGTGGCCAGCCAGTAGTCGCGCCACCAGCCGGACTCGGGAGGCGTGGCCACGAAGGGCTCGTCGAAGAGGTCGCGGAAGTCGATCGTCTCGCGGTCCGCGAAGGGGTGGGCCGCGGACAGCGCCACCCAGCGGTCCTCGGTGATCAACACCTCGGTGCGCAGGGCGTCCTGGCCGGGGAAGGGCAGCCGCAGCAGGGCCGCGTCCGCCGCGCCGCTCGCCAGCCCCGCCGTCGGGTCGTCCCAGGCGGTCTGGGTGAGCTGCACCCGCCAGCCCGGACGGCGGCGGGCGAACTCGGCGACGATGCGCTGCGTCAGCTCGTTGGCGCCGCTCGCCACGAACCCGACCCGCAGTACCCGCGCCGCCTGGCTCGCGGCGCCGCGCGTGGTGCGCAGGGCACCGTCCCAGGCGTCCAGGACGGCGGGCGTCGCGGCGGCCAGGGCGCGGCCCGCGTCGGTGAGCGCCATCCCGGCCCGTGAGCGCGTGAACAGCTCCACACCGAGCTGCGCCTCCAGCTGCTTGATCTGCTTGGTCAGGGCGGGCTGCGAGATGAAGAGGCGCTCGGCGGCCCGGGTGAGATGACCCTCCTCCGCGACGGCGGCGAAGTAGCGCAGCAGGCGGGTGTCGATGTCCATGCCGTCAGGTTATGGAAAGGGGTATTGGACCGGGGTGCCGGGGCGGGGCGAAGCTCGATGCGTCACCGGGAAAGCCACCCGGCGACAGACCACAGATCACAGACCACGGACAACGGCCTTACGGAAAGGGGGAGATCGCGATGGAGCCCACCGGACCCGAGCTCGTACGGCGCTTCTTCGCCGCGTACGCCACCGGCGACCTGCACACGCTGCGCACCGCCGTCCTGGCGCCCGACGCGGTGTGGCACGTGCCCGGCGACCACCCCCTCGCCGGGACCCACCGGGGCGCCGACGCGATCGTCGCGTACTTCCGGCGGCTCGCGGAGTGCGACTTCCGGGCCGAGGTCCTCTTCCAGGGCGCCGACGACCGGCACGTCGTCGAGGTGCACCGGTGCCGCTCCGACGACGGCACGCTCGACACGACCTGGGTGCTGATCTTCCGTATCGACGGAGGAATCGACGGAGGAGCCGACGGCGGAGTCGACGGCGAACGGATCACCGAGATCCGGAAGTACCCCGCCGACCAGGCGCAGGCGGACGCCTTCTTCCGCCGCGTGTACGCCGTCTGACGCTCACTCGCTTCCCCCTTACGTCCCCTTCCACCCCCTTCCGCTGAGGAACCCATGACCACCTCTCTGGACACCCGTTTGCCTGAAACGGCCCCAACCGCCCCTGCTTCCACGGGATTTGGGCTCCGCGCCTGGCTCATCCTCATCACCCTCGCCGGGGCCTCGTTCATGACGGGCCTCGACTACTCGATCGTCATGGTGGCGCTGCCCGAGATCGGCCGCGACCTGGCCTTCGGGTCCGCGAGCACCCTGCAGTGGGTGGCGACGGCGTGCCTGCTGCCCACCGCCGGGCTGCTCCCGCTCTTCGGGCGGCTCTCCGACCTGGTGGGCAGGCGGCGGCTGTTCCGCCTCGGCACCTTCCTGTTCACCGCGCTGTCCCTGGTGGCCGCGGCCGCCGTGTCGCCCGCCATGCTGATCGCGGCCCGCGCCGGCCAGGGGATCGCGGCCGCGATGATCGCGCCGACCGCCATCGCCCTGATGACCTCGGCCTTCCCCGAGGGCCCGCAGCGCACCAAGGCGCTCTCCGTGAACGGTGCCCTCGTCTCGCTCGGCTTCGTCGTCGGCACCATCGGCGGCGGCGTGATCACCAGCGGGCTCGACTGGCGCTGGACCATGGTCCTGTTGACGGCCCTCGGCTCCGTCGTCCTGCTCGGCTCCTTCACCGTCCTGCCGAAGACCGACGTCCGCCGCGCAGGCCGGCTCGACCTGCCCGGCGCCGTGCTGTCCAGCGCCGGTCTGACCGCCCTCGTGTACGGCATCTCCACCGGCTCGGACGCCGGGTGGGCCGCGCCGGTGACCGCCCTGTCCCTCGTCGGCGCGGTGGCCCTGCTCGCCGGGTTCTTCGCCGTCGAGGCCCGCCACCCGGCGCCGCTCGTGCCGCTCGGGCTGCTGAGGCGGCGCACGGTCAAGTGGGGCTTCCTCGTCGGCACGATCACGTACGGGATGTGCGGCGGCGCCACCCTGCTGCTCACCCTGTACATGCAGGACGTGCTCGGCTGGTCGCCGCTGGCCACCGGCTTCGGGTTCCTCGCCGAGGGCGTGGCCGCGATCGCCGGCGGCACGCTGGCCGCACGGGTCATCGCCCGGCGCGGCACCACCGCGGCGCTCCTGCTCGGCCTGGCCGTCCAGGCCGCCGGGACCACCGGGATGTTCCTGCTCCCGGCCGACGCCAACCTGCCGCTGCTGCTTGCCACTTCGGGTGCCATGGGTTTCGGCCACGTGCTGTCGGTGGTGGCCGTGGTCGCCACCATCACCTCGGGCCTGAGCGAGGACGAGCAGGGCGTGGGCGGTTCGATCGCGCAGATGCCGCTGTACGTCGGCGCGATCGGCACGGCGATCCTGACGGCCGTCGTCTCGGCGAGCGCGGGCTCCGCGCTGACCGGGCTGCACCACGCCTTCCTGGTGGCGGGCCTGATCGCGGCGGCCGGGCTGCCGGTGGCGGGGGTGCTGCTGCGCCGCAGGTGAGGTGAGCACGTACGGATACGCGAGGGCGCCGTCTCCCCGGGGAAGGGGAGGCGGCGCCCTCGCGTGCGGTCAGGCGGCCGGGAGGCCGTACGCGTCCGCGATCAGCTCGTAGCTGTGCACGCGGACGTCGGAGCTGTGCGCGTTGGCCGTCAGCATCAGCTCGTCGGCGCCGGTGCGCTTGGCCAGGTCGTCGAGGCCGGCGCGGACCTCGTCGGCGGTGCCGTGGATGACGTTGGAGTTCCAGTTCGCGATGAACTCCCGCTCCATCTCGTTGAATTGATACGCCTCGGCCTCCTCGGGCGTCGGCACGAGACCCGGGCGGCCGGTGCGCAGGCGGACCATGTTGAGGGCGGCGGCCAGGACCTGGCGGCGGGCCTCCCGCTCCTCATCCGTCGCGAGCGCCGAGACGCCGATCAGGGCGTACGGCTCGGTGAGCACCGCCGAGGGGCGGAAGGACTCGCGGTAGAGGTCGAGGGCCGGGATCGTGTTCTGCGCGGAGAAGTGGTGCGCGAAGGCGAAGGGCAGCCCGAGCGTGCCGGCGAGCCGGGCGCTGAAGCCGGACGAGCCGAGCAGCCAGAGCGGCGGCCGGTGCGGGGACTGGACGCCGCCCGGCGAGGTCGCCTGGACCGGGCCCGGCACGGCGTGGATGCGGGCGTACGGGTGCCCGTCCGGGAAGTCGTCGTCGAGGAAGCGGGTGAGCTCGGCGAGCTGCTGCGGAAAGTCTTCCCCAGGCTCTCGGCTTCGCTCGAGCAGGGGAGACCCCATTGCACCCTCGTTGAGGCGATCGGTGCGGCGCAGGGCGGCGGCGGTGGCGCCGTCCGTGCCGGGCGCGCGGCCGAGGCCCAGGTCGACGCGGCCGGGGGCGAGCGCCTCCAGGGTGCCGAACTGCTCGGCGATGACGAGGGGCGCGTGGTTCGGCAGCATGACGCCGCCGGAGCCGAGCCGGATGCGGTCGGTGTGGGCGGCGAGGTGGGCCAGGATCACGGCGGGCGAGGAGGAGGCGACGCCCGGCATCGAATGGTGCTCGGCCACCCAGTAGCGGTGGAAGCCGCGCCGCTCGGCGAGGCGCGAGAGGGTCACGCTGGTGCGCAGCGCGTCGCTCGCGGTGCGTCCGGCGCCGACGGTGACCAGGTCGAGGACGGACAGGGGCACGGGTGCGGTACCGTGCCGCTCGCCGCGGATCCCGTCGCCCGCGTCGCCCGGTCCGCCCGCACGCCCTTCGTTCCGGTCCACTGCGTCCTGTGCCACGGGGGCCTCCTGCTGTGCTCTGCGTCCGTACGTATGTCATGTGGGTACGCAGGGGCGAACAGGAGTGGTTCTCCGCTTATTCCCGGACCGCGCCCGGACCGTGTCCCGGGACGGGTTCAGCCACCGCCGAAGAACCGCCACAGCGCGTAGATGAGCCCGTACACGACCATCGCGAGCAGCCGGTGCAGCACGAACGCGAGCAGACAGGCGCAGGCCCCGAACGCGATGCGCCCGCCGCGCCAGGTCCGCGTCGCGGGGACCAGCCAGCTCGCGACGAGAAGGGCGAGCGTCGGCGCGTACACCACGAACCAGGCGGTGGGCAGGGGCATCGCCGACTGGTTCAGGTACGCGATGAGGAGGGCGAGCGGGGTGCAGAGGGCCGGGGGCAGCCACCACAGGCCGTCGCGCGGGGCGGCGGCCGGGCGCGGGCGGGGGGCGGCCGGGTGGGGCGGCCAGGGCGCGGACGCGTACGGGTTCGGGTTCGGGTGGCTGGGGTGCCTCATGCGGTCCAGTCGACCGCCCGCCGGGGAGGGCGGGGCAGGGCACTCCTACTCAGTACGTGGGCGTCCCGTACTCAGCTCCCGCCTCCCAGGAACCGCAGCACCGCGAGCACCCTGCGGTGGTCCGCGTCCGCCTTCGGCAGGTCCAGCTTCGCCAGGATGCTGTTGATGTGCTTGGCGACCGCGCTCTCGCTGACCACGAGGCGGGCCGCGATGCCCGCGTTCGAGCGGCCCTCCGCCATGAGGGCGAGCACGTCGCGCTCGCGCTCGGTGAGCCGGTCAAGGGGATCGCTGGTGCGACGGACCAGGAGCTGGGCGACGACCTGGGGGTCCAGGGCGGTGCCGCCCGCCGCGACCCGGCGCAGCGCCTCGATGAACTCCTCGACGTCCGCGACCCGTTGCTTGAGGAGATAGCCGATGCCGCTCGTGTTCGTGGCGAGGAGCTCGGCCGCGTACCGCTCCTCCACGTATTGGGAGAGCATCAACACCGCCGTGTCCGGCTGCTGTTGACGGATGGCCAGGGCCGCGCGCACGCCCTCGTCGGTGAAGCCGGGCGGCATCCGGACGTCCACGACGGCGAGGTCCGGGCGGTGCGCGGCGACGGCGGCGAGCAGCCCTTCCGCGTCCCCCGCCTCCGCGACGACCTCGAACCCGGCCATCTCCAGGACCTTCACCAGGCCGACGCGGAGCAGGACCGAGTCCTCGGCGATCACGGCACGTCGTCGTACGTCGGGCACGGCAGCTCCACGCTCATCATGGTCGGGCCCCCCACGGGGCTGCTCATCCGGAAGGTTCCGTCCACGGACCGCACTCGCTGGGCAAGCCCCTTGAGTCCGCTCCCCTTGGCCGGGTCGGCGCCGCCCGAACCGTCGTCGGCGATCACCACCCGCAGTATGTCGCCGAGCCGGGTGACCGTCACCTCGGCGCGGGTCGCGTCCGGGGCGTGCTTGGCGATGTTGGTCAGCGCCTCGGAGACGACGAAGTAGGCGACGGCCTCCACGGCGGGCGCGGCCCGGCGCGGCAGCTCGGAGCGCAGCCGTACGGGCACGGGGGCGCGGGCGGCGAGGCCCGACAGGGCGGCGTCCAGGCCGAGTTCGTCGAGGACGGCCGGGTGCAGTCCGCGCACCAGCTGGTTGAGCTCCTCGATGGCCTCCTTCGCCTCCCGGTGCGCCGTGTCGATGACCTCGCGGGCCTCGGGCGGCAGATCGGTGAGCGTCGCCCTGGCCAGGCCGAGGCCCAGGGCGAGCGAGACGAGGCGCTGCTGGGCGCCGTCGTGCAGGTCGCGCTCGATGCGGCGGCGCTCGGCGTCCGCGGCGTCGACGGCGCCCGCGCGGCTCTCGGTGAGGTCCTCGACGCGCCGCTCCAGCTCGTCGGAGCGGCTGACCCCGAGGACGCCCCGCCCGACGAGGTTCTCCAGCCGGACGAGTCCCGCGGCGCTCGCGGGCACGGCGGCGAGCAGGCCGAGCCCGAGGGCGGAGACCACGGTGGCCCAGGTGCTGTAGCCGGGGTGGCCGACCCGCCAGTCGACGGGGACCAGCCAGATCCACCCGATGGCGAGGGCGGCCGCGAGCCCCGTCAACACGGTGGCCAGCAGGGCGAGTTCGAGGATTCCGAGCAGCGGACCGACCAGCCAGTTGTAGCCGAACTGCCGCTTGGGCTGGGTGAATCGGAGCCGCGGCAGGTCCACTCCGCACAGGGTGCGGAAGCGCCAGCGCTGGACCTCCGTGAGGCCGTACCCCGTGAGGAGCAACAGCACCACGGGGATCGGGAGCAGCGTCGGAGCGGTGGACGAGGTCGCCTTGACGGTCTTGATCAGCAGCCCGAGAACCCAGAAGAAGAGAGCCGCCGGGAGCAGATGAGGCAGCACCCCGGCGGCGGCGAAGAGCAGATCGCGCCGGAGCCGGGTGAGGGCGCGGCGCAGCCGGGGCGGAATGGTCATGATCAAACGATAGGGCGCGGGGGGCGGTGGCCGCGCTGCACGCAGTTTCCGTCTTCGGGGTGCAACCTGTGCCACCCCAAGACGGATACGGGTGTTACTGACGGGGGCCGCGTGGTGGCGGAGCGTGGCGAGGGAGCCCGAAGGCCGGGTTCACCACGACCGGAGGCGCGACGCGATGACCCTCACCACTTCCCTCAACTCTCCTTCCCTGACGAGTGGTTGGGCACCTACCGACACGCTGCGGCGCCGCCGGTGGCAGGGCCGGGTCCTCGTCGGCGCGGGCCTCGCCCTGCTCCCGTGGATGGGCTACCTCGCGGGCACGCTCCCGCCCGCCCAGGCGGCGGCATGGGTGGCCCTGGACGCCCTGGAGGCGGCGTGCCTGTGCGCGGCGGGCGCGCCGCTGCTGCGGGGCGAACCGGTGCGGCGGGGCGCGGCGTTGGGGGCCGCGGTGCTGTTGGTCGCGGACGCGTGTGTGGATGTGGCGACGGCGGGGCCGGGGGCGGAGCTGGTCCAGGCGGTGGGGATGGCGGTGGGGGCGGAGCTGCCGTTGGCGGTGTTGTGCGGGGGGTTGGGGGTGGCGCGGAGCGGCAGGTAGCGGGCGCGCGGAGCGGGTAGCGGCAACAGCGCCGCCCGCCCCTGACGGCCCCCGCGACCTACACCTGCACCACGGGCTCGCGGCTGAACAGCGTCCCCAGTCCCGGCGCGTTGACCCTCCGGCCCGCGAGCCGGAGGCCCTCCCACAGCGTGACCTGGTTCGCGGTGAGCACCGGCTTGCCGAGCGCGGCCTCGACCTCCGCGACATACGCGGCCGTGTGCAGCGCGGTATCGGGCAGCAGCACCGCCTCCGCGTCCGGGTGGTCGCCCTCGCGGGCCAGCGCGAGCACCTCGTCACGTCCCCACGTCCCCACCTCCGCCGCGGTGATGATCCCGCTCCCCCGCATCGCGACGACCTCGGCCCCCGCCGACTTCAGGAACGCCGAGAAGTGTCCCGCGACGTCCTCCGGATACGTGGCGGCGACCGCGACCCGGCCGGCGCCCACCTCCCGTACCGCATGGGCGAACGCGAACGACGTCGAGGACGCGGGCAGCCCCGCCGCCCGCGCGAGGCCCCGCACCTGCTCGTGCGCGCCCTCCCAGCCGAAGACGAAGCTGGCGCTGGTGCACGCCCACACCACCGCCTCCGCGCCGGTGAGCCGCAGCTCCTCCACCCGGTCCGTGAGGCGCTGCGCGGAGCCCATCTCCAGGAGCGCGTCCACCCGGTGGGCGTCCTCGCCGATGTCCGTGTGCACGACGTGCAGCCGCACGTCGCTGTCGAGCATCTGCTCCATGCGGGGGTAGTCGTCCTCGGCGGAGTGCCCCGGGTAGAGGAATCCCAGTGCGGTCACGTCGTCCAGCCTCCTTCTGACTCTGCGGGCGGTGGCGGCCCTTCGGGCAGTCCCGTCAGCTCCCCTCCCGGTACCCCGGGCAGCCCCGGCGGCTCCGCCGGGGGACCGAGCGGCACCTCCGGCGGCGCGGCGACCGCCGGCGGCAGTGGTGACGCCAGCGGATCGGCGCCCGGCCGCGCCGCCGGGTCGATCAGAGCCTGGTACGGGCCTACAGCACGCGTACCCACGCGGCGCAGGGCCGACCACATGGTCACCTGGTTCGCCGAGATCACCGGCATCCGCAGCTCGGCCTCCAGCTGCGGGATCACGTCGTAGGTGGGGAGGTTGGTGCAGCTGATGAAGAGCGCATCGGCCGGGCCGTTCCCGTCACCGAGCACGGCCCGGCGGGCCATGTCCGCGACATCCCGGTACGGCACCTTCCAGATGTGCCGGGTCAGCCCCAGATAGGCGCGCCCGATGACCTGGACCCCGGCCTCCTGCAGGTACTCCTCCAGCGACTGTGTGACCGACCAGGTGTACGGCGTGACCAGCGCGATCCGCCGCACGTCCAGCTCGGCGAGCGCCTCCAGGAGCGCGCCCGACGTGGTCACGGAGTGGATGCCGCCGCCCTCGCGCATCATGGCCTCGCACATGGCGCGCTCACCGGCGGTGCCGCCGACGAAGCTGCCGGACGTGCAAGCGTAGGCGAGGACTTCCGGTTCGGCGGCGCTCAGCGCGCGGACGGCCTCGGCGAGCGTCTCGTGCTCGCTGACCAGGCGGGCCAGGTCGAGGCTGACCTCGACGGGGACGAACGGCGTACGGGTGAGATGCAGGGAGACCTCGTCCGGAACCCAGCGCCACAGTTCGCGGTCGAGGGCGAAGTCGAAGGGGGCGACGACGCCGACACCGCGTTGCGGGTGCGGTCCGCCGAGGAAGGAGACGTCCATGAGCAGGCCCCAAGATCGTCGTGCGTGTTGACATGAGGGACCGGCCGGGGGCCGGGAGGAGCAGTTGCCGGCGACGCGCCGGGACGTCGGGACGGGGACGGTTCGGCCGCTGGGCCGCAGTGCCTTCGGTGTGCCTCTGCGCAGCTGATCCGCTGTCGATCCGCTGTTGATCCGCTGTGCGGTTGTGCCTCTGTTGACGAAGGTAGGTTCCGGTGCCAGCGTGGTCAATCCGCACACCAATCCGCACATCCCAGACGGCTGCCGACGCCGGATCCCAGCGGCGGCAGAAGCCGGGACCTCCATGGAATCGGAGGCTCGTTGCCAAACGGTTTCCCCCAGATGTCCGGTTCATCCCTCCCGACCCTCCTCGTGCTCGACGCCGGGCCCGATGTGCCGCCGCCCCGGCTCGGCCGCCTCGCCGGGCGGGTGCATGTCCAGCATGCCGACGCGTCGACGCTCGCGGCCCGACTCCCGTCCGCGGACGCCCTGCTGGTGTGGGACTTCTCCTCGCACGCCGTCCGGCACGCCTGGCCGGGCGAGGGGCCGCGGCCGCGCTGGGTGCACACCGCGAGCGCGGGCGTGGACCATCTGATGTGTCCCGAACTCGCGGCCTCCGACACCCTCGTCACCAACGCCCGCGGCGTCTTCGACGCACCGATCGCGGAGTACGTCGCCGCGCTCGTCCTCGCGATGGCCAAGGACCTGCCGCACACGCTCGCCCTGCAGGCGGAGCGCACCTGGCTGCACCGCGAGACCCGGCGCGTGGCGGGCACGCGCGCGTGCGTGGTGGGCTCGGGGCCGATCGGGCGCGCCATCGTCCGCGTCCTGGAGGCGCTCGGCATCACCGTCGCCCTGGTCGGCCGGACCGCGCGGGCGGACGTGCACGGGCCGGACGAGCTGGACCGGCTGCTCACGCGCGCCGACTGGGTGGTGTGCGCGGCGCCGCTCACCGACGACACCCGGGGCATGTTCGACGCGCGCCGCTTCGCGCTCATGCCGCCGTCGGCCTGCTTCATCAACATCGGCCGCGGCCCGCTGGTCGTGGAGAAGGACCTGGCCCTCGCCCTCACGAACCGGGGCCTCTCGGGCGCGGCCCTGGACGTCTTCGAGCGGGAGCCGCTGACGCCGGACAGCCCGCTGTGGTCGGTGCCGGGCCTGATCGTCTCGCCGCACATGAGCGGCGACACGGTGGGCTGGCGCGATGAACTGGGCGCGCAGTTCGTCGAGTTGTACGAGCAGTGGGAGGCGGGCGGGCCGCTCGCGAACGTGGTCGACAAGAAACGTGGGTATGTCCCAGGACATTGATCACGCACACGGCACCACGTGGCTACGTAGCCACAGGGTTACAGGGCCACGTGGCCCTGTAGTGCCGTGACGCCGTAACGACGCAGGAGGCTGGATGTCCGAGCTCACCGACCTCACCGCCGTACAACTCCTCGACGGCTACCGCAAGGGCGAATTCGGCCCGGTCGACGTGACCCGCGCGGCGCTGCGCCGGGCCGAGGAGACCGAGCCCGCCGTGAACGCCTTCGTGCGCCTCACCCCCGACGAGGCCCTCGCCCAGGCCGAGGAGAGTACGCGGCGCTGGCGGGCCGGCGAGCCACAGGGGCTCCTCGACGGCGTGCCGGTCTCGGTGAAGGACATCCTGCTGCAGCGCGGCGCCCCCACCCTGCGCGGCTCCAAAACCGTCTCGGAGGAGGGCGCTTGGGACGAGGACGCCCCTTCGGTGGCCCGCCTTCGCGAGCACGGTGCGGTGTTCATCGGCAAGACGACGACGCCGGAGTTCGGCTGGAAGGGCGTCACCGACAGCCCGCTGAACGGGGTCACGCGCAATCCGTACGACCCCTCGCGCACCGCGGGCGGCTCCAGCGGCGGCAGCGCGGCGGCGGTCGCCCTCGGCGCGGGCGCCCTGTCGCTCGGCACGGACGGCGGGGGGTCGGTGCGCATCCCCGGCTCCTTCTGCGGCATCTTCGCGCTGAAGCCGACGTACGGGAGGGTGCCGCTGTACCCGGCGTCACCGTTCGGGACGCTCGCGCATGTGGGGCCGATGACGCGGGACGCGGCGGACGCGGCCCTGACGATGGACGTGATCAGCGGCTCCGACTGGCGGGACTGGTCCCAACTGGCCCCGGCGGCGGGCGACTTCCGCTCGGCCGTGGAGGGCGGCGTGCGCGGCCTGCGCATCGCCTACTCCCCCTCGCTCGGCGGCCAGGTGGCGGTGCGCCCCGAGGTGGCGTCGGCGGTCCGGCGGGCGGTGGAGGCCCTCGCCGCGCAGGGCGCCTGGGTGGAGGAGGCCGACCCCGACTTCTCGGACCCCGTGGAAGCCTTCCACACCCTGTGGTTCAGCGGGGCGGCGCGCGTGGTGCAGCATCTGCCGCCCGCCAAGCGGGAGTTGCTCGACCCCGGCCTGCGCGAGGTCGTCGGGGCGGGCGCGCGGTACAGCGCCCTGGACTACCTCGCGGCGGTCGACGTACGGATGGAACTGGGCCGCCGCATGGGCCGCTTCCACTCGACGTACGACCTGCTGGTGACGCCGACGCTGCCGATCACGGCCTTCGAGGCGGGAGTTGAGGTGCCGAAGGGCACGGGCTCCCGGCGCTGGACGGGCTGGACCCCCTTCACGTACCCCTTCAACCTCACCCAGCAGCCCGCGTGCACGGTGCCGTGCGGGGTGGACGGGGAGGGGCTGCCGATCGGGGTGCAGCTGGTCGGTGCACGGCACGCGGACGCCCTCGTCCTGCGGGCCGCGCACGCGTTGTACGGGGCCGGGGCGGCGGACATCGCCGCCCCCGGCACCCCTGGACCCGCGTCCGGCGGAACTGGCGCTACGCCCGACGGAACTGGGGCTACGCCCGGCGGAAGCTGAGGGTCTCCCCCAGCGCCCCGCCCCGCCACAGGTCCTGACACGCCTCGGCCATCCGGTCGAGGCCCTCGACCACCTGGCCCCACACGATGCCGGGGACCCAGCCCACGTCACCGTTGATCAGGAGATTGTTGCGCTCGTAGAAGAGGGCCAGATCGACGACCGTGCCCTGCTGGTCCTTTTCGTAGCCGTATGACTTGGTGCCCAACTCCGTCCCGGTGAAGGTGAAATAGCAGAGGTCACCGGGGATGGGGGTGATGGTGGGGTTCTCGAGGGGCGGCTCTTGCGGGGCGAACGCCGGGAAGAGGGCGTAGATCTCGTTGCGGGCGTATTTCGCGTGATAGACGTCGCTGCCCAGGGGGAGGGCGTCCCACACGGCCGCACAGGTGCGCGGGGCGCGGTCGTCGAGGAGTTTGGCGGTGCAGCGCACATCGCGCTTGTCGAGCGAGACTTCGATAAACCGGTCTGCCATACGGTCTCCTTGCCCTTCACGGTTTTCCGCGGCCCATTTCCTTGGCCTCTTGCCCTTTTGTGCACCTCACCAACAGACAATTGAGGCGCTCTGTCGAGGCGAGCAGAATCTCGCGTGCTGCGGATTCGGGACGCAGAACTCCCCCAATGCTGCAGCACGCATCCATCGCTCGCAACGCCCCGGCCCCCGGGCCGCTCAAAGGAGTTGACGGAGTTGACCTGGACAATGAACCCACACACCGACGACGCGCCGCGCGCACAGCGCACGAGCCCGCGCGCCAGGAAGGCCGTGCTCGGCTTCGTCGCCGCCGCGCTCAGCGTCGGCGCCACGCTCGGCGGCACGGCGGGGGCCCAGGCCGAGCCCACGCCGACCCATAAGGGTCCGCACTGTTACGACGGACCTGCCAACTGCGTGCTGACCAAGTACCACCCGCGCAAGGGCACCGTGCGCGTCACGGTGAACAACGTCGGCCACTCCCCGTACCTCTACGGCGGCGACGTGCGCCACCGCGGAAAGATCAAGTGCACTTTCGAGGTCCGCGACAAGTGGAAGAAGAAGACCTTCAAGTGCAAGAACATGCCGAAGGGGAAGCTCCGCCTCGCCATGCCGTACGGCAAGAGCACCCACATCAGCATGAAGTGGTAATTCCCTCCGGGCCTCTCCGGCCCCATACGCCTAGTGCCCGACGGCCCCACCCGGCCGCCGGGCACTACGCATTCAAGCGCCGTAAACAGTCCCAGAAACACCATGAGCGACTTCAGGGACATTCGGCATCGCCTTGCTCACCGGCTGGAAACGACTGGCATACCTCGCATGCAATCGGGTAGCCGCGCGCCCATGGCTCCACCACAGGGGAACATCGATGAATACATGGACAGGTCGCTGCGCCGCCGCTCCTTGCTCCTAGGGGCGGCGGCCGTGGGTGCGGTCGGCGTCACGGGCTGCAGCCTGGCGCCGGAGGAAGGGAAGGTGGAAGGCGGAGACCTGCTCGAACGGCTCCGGTCGTCGGGCACCGTCAAGGTGGGCGTCTCGGGCGAGCAGCCTTTCGGCTACATCAACGAGGACGGCGAGGCCACCGGGGAGGCGCCCGCCATCGCCCAAGTCATCTTCAAGCGGCTCGGCATCCCCAACATCAAGCCCGTACCCACGCAGTTCGGCGCGCTGATACCGGGCCTGAAGGCGCTGCAGTTCGACGTCGTGTCGGCAGGCATGTACATCATCCCGGTCCGCTGTGAGCAGGTCCTCTTCTCCGATCCCGACTATTTGATGCTCGACGCCTTCGTCGTCCCCAAGGGCAACCCGCACAACATCCAGTCGTACGAGGACATCGCGAAGAAGGGCCTCAAGCTGGCCAGCGGCTCCGCGTTCGCGGAGATCGGCTACGCCAAGGCCGCGGGCGTCAAGACGGTCACGGAGCTGCCCGACCTGGTGGCGGGCCTCGAAGCGGTCGCTCAGGGGCGGTTCGACGCCTTCGCCGGTACGAGTGTGACCGTGAAGAACGTGGTGAAGGGCAACAACCGCGTCGAGTCGTCCAAGCCCTTCCAGCCGATGGTCGACGGCAAGCCCGCCTACGGCGCGGGCGGATTCGCCTTCCGGCCGTCCGAGAAGAACTTCCGCGACGCCTTCAACAAGGAGCTGCACAAGCTCAAGGAGAGCGGCGAACTCCTGCGGATCGTCCGGCCGTTCGGATTCACCGAGCGGGAGATGACCGACCTCACGGTGGAGAAACTCTGCCCTCCGGCACCAGGGGCCGCCTCATGATGTCGCAGAAGTTCTTCACCGAGTGGTTCCTGCCGGGCATCTGGATCACCATCCAGGTCCTCGTCTACAGCGCGGCGCTCGCCTTCGCGATCGCCTTCCCCATCGGCGTCCTGCGCACCTCGCGCTTCTGGATCGTACGGTTCCTCGCCGGCGCCTACTTCGAGATCTTCCGCGGCACGTCCGCACTGGTCCTGATGTTCTGGATGGCCTTCGCGGTGCCGCTGCTGCTGCGCATCCAGTTCGTGCCCATGGGCGCGGGCGTGCTCGCGCTCGGCCTGACCTACGGGGCGTACGGCTCCGAGATCGTGCGCGGCGCGCTGGCGGCCGTGCCGCCCGCCCAGCGCGAGGCCGGGATCGCCCTGAGCTTCACGCGCGGGCAGCGCCTGTGGCGCATCGAACTCCCACAGGCATGGCCGGAGATGATCCCGCCCTTCAACAACCTGCTCATCGAGCTGATGAAGGGCACCGCCCTGGTCTCGTTCATCACCGTGGCGGACATGACGTTCGCGGGCGGCCTGCTGCGCCAGGCCAAGAACGAGAGCGCGCCGATCTTCACGCTGCTGCTCGTCCTCTACTTCGTCCTCGCCTTCACCCTCACGCGCGGCATGCGGCTCCTTGAGCGGCACGCCAAGACGAAGGTCGGCCAACGGCCGGACAAGGTCGGCTGGTTCAGCGGCCTGCGCGCCAAGTCGGGCAGCGATGCCGCGCTGACCAGCAGCGGCGTGGGTGGGGGTGCCAAGTGAACTGGGACTGGGACAACGTCGACAAGTTCATGCCGCGCTTCTGGGACGGCCTGGCCGTCACCCTGCAGGCCCTCGGCTGGGGCGCTCTGATCGCCTTCGCGCTCGGGCTCGTCTGGGCCATCGCCCAGCGCTCCGCCCCCGCCTGGATCCGGATACCGGTGACCGCGGTCACCGAGTTCATCCGCAACACCCCGCTGCTCGTGCAGCTCTTCTTCCTCTTCTACGTGGTCCCGGAGTGGGGCCCCACCATGTCCCCGCTCACCACCGGCATCGTCGGCCTCGGCCTGCACTACTCGACGTACACCTCCGAGGTCTACCGCGCCGGCATCGACGGTGTCCCCGTCGGCCAGTGGGAGGCCGCCACCGCGCTGAGCCTCTCCAAGACACGGACCTGGACCGCGGTGATCCTGCCGCAGGCCATCCGCCGGGTGATCCCTGCCCTCGGCAACTATGTGGTCGCGATGCTCAAGGACTCTCCGCAGATCTACGCCATCGGGGCCCTGGAGATGCTGGGCCAGGCCCAGAGCTACAGCCAGGAGACCTTCACCCAAGAGGCGATCACCGTCGTCGGTGTCGCCTTCATCCTCATCGCCTACCCGGCTTCTCTGCTTCTGCGATTCCTGGAGCGTCGTCTTGTCCGCTGACAGCAGCACTTCCCAAGAGATAAAGAACCCCGCCGTCGACGGCAGCGAGCTCATCCGCTTCGACAAGGTCACCAAGCGCTTCGGCGCCAATGTGGTCCTCGACGAGCTCGACTTCTCGGTGGCCTCCGGCAAGCACGTCACGCTGATCGGTCCGTCCGGCTCCGGCAAGACGACGATCCTGCGGCTGCTGATGACCCTGCTCAAGCCCGACGAGGGCACGATCAAGGTCGGCGGCGAGTACCTCACGCACGAGGAGAAGAGCGGCAAGCTCGTGCCCGCGGGCGACAAGCACGTCCGCGAGGTGCGCAAGAACATCGGCATGGTGTTCCAGCAGTTCAACCTCTTCCCGAACATGAAGGTCCTGCGGAACATCACCGAGGCCCCGGTCAGCGTCCTCGGTCTGCCCAAGGACGAGGCGGAGGTGCGCGCCCGCGAGCTGCTCGACCTGGTCGGGCTCGGCGACAAGTGCGACGCCTACCCGACGCAGCTCTCCGGCGGCCAGCAGCAGCGCGTGGCGATCGCCCGCGCGCTCGCCATGCGCCCCCAGGTCCTGCTCCTCGACGAGGTCACCTCGGCCCTGGACCCGGAGCTGGTGGCGGGCGTCCTCGACGTCCTCCGCGACATCGCCCACACCACGGACATCACGATGCTCTGCGTGACCCACGAGATGAACTTCGCGCGCGACATCTCGGACCAGGTCCTGATGTTCGACGCGGGCCGGGTCATCGAGTCCGGTACGCCGGAGAAGATCTTCACGGACCCGGAGCACGAGCGGACGAGGGAGTTCTTGAGCGCGGTGCTCTGAGGCACGCGGTGCTCTGAGAGCACGTGGTGCCTCTCAGGGGCACGCAGCGGTCGCCCCCCGCCTGAGCCCGGCCACCCCTCGATGTGGCCGGGCTCCCGCATGTCGTCTCGCCTCTTCGTGCACCTCCCCAAAATGCAATTGTGCGGCCGAGAGCAGGCGCTGGAGAATTTTCCTGAACCTCCACGCACAGCAATTCACCAATGACCGCGAGAAGACATCTCGGCTCGGAATTACTTGGTGAAGCGAACCCCGGGGAGAGTGAGTCATGAAAAGCAGGAACAGCATCGCACGGGCCGCGATCGGAGCGACCGCCGCTGTCGCCGTCGTAGCACTGCTGCCGAGTTCTGCGTCCGCGAAGACGGTCTACACCGAGAAGGCACACGCCTCCAAGAGTTCCCCCAAGATCGACGGCCACTGTCTCTGGCTGAAGTCCGGCCATGTGGACAAGCCCGTCGCGATGGCGTGTTTCAAGAAGGCCGGACACAGGTTCTGGGTCCGGGACTACAAGCGTGACGGAATGCGCGTAGAACTCCGTGGACAGGTCAACAAGAACGGCGCCGGATACCGCTGCTACGGAAACTACAAGGCCGGCTGGCGCAAGTGCACCAAGATCGGCAAGAAAATGCCCGGTCACGCCGTCTTCGCGTGGAACATCAGCCTGAACAAGGGAAACAAGGTCATCAGGGTGGGCGACATGAAGATGAGCCGCACGTGACGGGCAGCGTCCCTGGGCCCGGATCCTGAGCCGCATCCGAGGCATATGCCAGTGGGGTGTGTTCCGGACGTTGCAGCCGGAGCACACCCTTCTTTCTCCTCAACAGGCGCTCCGCTAGCGGCTCTTGACCGTTATCGTGGAACTGGAAGACCCACGAAAGACCGAAAGACCGACGGGCTGTCCTAGCATCGCAACGCCGCAGGGGGGAAGCCGTGGCGCTGAAGCACGAGCCGACCACACCGGACTCCATCCAGAGCGCCCTGCGGGTGCTCGAACTCGTCGCCCGCCGGGGCACGGGGGTCACCGAGACAGAGCTGTCCCGCGACACCAAGCTCCCCGCCGACCGCCTCACCCCCCTCCTGCGCATGCTGCGCCGCGAGGGCTACGTGGAGCAGATCGCCGACGGCGCCTACGTCACCGGTGAGTCCCTGGCCCGCCTCGGCTCCGCCCACCAGCGCGGCGGGGCGTTGCGCGAGCGGCTCCAGCACACCCTGGACGGGCTGCGGGACTCGATCGGCGCGGCGGTCTACTTCAGCCGGTACGAGGACGGCGAGATCACGATCACCGACGTCGCCGAGGGCCCCCGCACCCCGAAGGTCAACGAGTGGGTGGACTTCCGCTCCTCGGCCCACGCCAGCGCGGTCGGCAAGA
Organism: Streptomyces odontotermitis; assembly: GCF_050510915.1. Taxonomy (NCBI): domain Bacteria; kingdom Bacillati; phylum Actinomycetota; class Actinomycetes; order Kitasatosporales; family Streptomycetaceae; genus Streptomyces; species Streptomyces odontotermitis. The sequence continues at coordinate 1,337,102 of NZ_JBNJLS010000001.1, forward strand.
GCCTGCTCGCCCAGCTCGACGTGGACGGCCGCCGGGACCACCTCTCCCGCCACAAGATGGCCCGCCTCACCTCGCGCACCATCACCAACGAGCGGGTCCTCCTGAACCGCCTCGCCTCCCAGCCCGCGACGGTCCCGGTCCTCGACCTCCAGGAGTACGCGGTCGGCACGGTCTGCGCCGCCGTCCCCGTCACCGCGGGCGCCGCCGTCGGCTGCCTCGCCCTCTCCCTCCCGGTCGAGCACGCCCACCGCCTCCGCGAGGCCGCGGACACCCTGAACCGCGGGGCGGCGCCGGTGCTGCTCTCCCTGTCCATCTGAGGGTCCATCTCAGGCCGGGCCGCCTCCGTACGGCCGTGGTCGGGAGCACCCCCGCGGACCAGGTACTATTTACGAGTCAGCAGGCGCCGCTAGCTCAGTTGGTTAGAGCAGCTGACTCTTAATCAGCGGGTCCGGGGTTCGAGTCCCTGGCGGCGCACAGACGGTGAAAGGCCCCTCGTGAGAGCGAGGGGCCTTTTGCGTTGCCCTCACTCAAGCGACTGCGGGGGTCGGCGCCGGGCTCAGGAGGGCGGCACGCGCGTGGAGGCGGTGCAGGTACTCGTACGCCGTGGGCAGTGTCTCCAGGAGCGTCTGCTGATGGCGGCTGATCCTTGCGAAGTGTTCGTCCGCCCTGAGGACCGCCGTCGCGTGGTGGCACAGGGCGGGGGGCGGGGTCGCGCCCCGCGGGTCCAGGGCCGTCAGGAGCGTGCGGAGCCTCGCCTCGTGCGCGTCGGAAGGGTCCGGGGTGAGGCCCGTCGTGTGGTTCTCCAGGCACCTCAAGAGCCGGTCCGAGAGCGGGAGTTCGTGGCGTGAACGCCAGAACGCCGTGTCCTTGCGGGGGGATGCCCAGTAGAGGAGGCGGGTTGTGTCCGTTGCCTCCTCGTACGCGGTGCGCGTCGCCCTGTCGTAGCCGGGGGACGGGGCCTCCCGTGCCTGCTGCGACGGGAGGTTTCTGATCATGTACGTCAGTTGGGACAGCGTCGCCGTCAGGCCCGGGGGCATGAGCGGGTCCGTCCGCCAGGCCGCCTCGCCCAGCGCCACACAGTTCTTCACCCACGCGCTGCGGGACCGGCCCGCGGCATGGAGCGTGTGGACGTGGTCCACGCCGGTTCGGTCCAGCAGGGGGCGGCGCCACACCCAGCCGTCCGGGAGTGCGGTGAGGGTGCTGAAGGGGGCGACATGGCCGGACCGTGTCATTGCCGTGGGGTGCGGGACCGTCGTCCTTGTCACTCCGCCGGTATTCCTTCCCTCCTCCCCCAGCCATTCCTCCCCCAGGATCGTGGAGAAGAGTTTCCGCTCCCTGCCCGTGCAGTCCACGAAAAGGTCCGCCTTGATGGCCCGGCCCTCTTCTGTGTGGAGTGATGTGAGCATTCCGTTCTCGTCGCGGGTCGCCCGGAGCGGGGTTCCTGTCATCGCCCTGGCCATTCCTTGCGCGATCGTCGTCCTGCGCAGGAAGTTCCTCAGCATTCCCGCGTCCGCGTGCCAGCCGTACGGAACCGCCGCCCTGCCGTCCAGCCAGCGCGGGGACTTCCCGGCGTCCAGGAGCGGGGGTTCACGGAAACAGGCGTAGTCGTACGGTTCTGTGGTGCGGCCCTCCGCGCGGCGCAGGCGCCAGAAGTCGGAGAGGGGGAAGTCCTCGCATTCCGGAACTCCCGCCCACGGAAGGGAGAAGTGGTCGGGTGCCGCGGTGGAATTCGGGGTGCGCCAATTCTCGTAGCGCACGGCCAGGTTGAAGGTCGCCGACGCCGCCCGCATCCAGGTCTCCTCGGGGATGCCGAGGGGGTCGAAGAGGTCCCGCTGTACGTGCGGGGCCAGGGTGATGACCTGGTCCGTCTCCGTCTGTGCGGTGGTGCGTCGCGGGGGTTCGAGGACCGTGACGCGGACCGTGCCGGGGAAGGCCGAGGCCAGTCGCGCGGCCGCGGTCCAGGCGGTCAGCGTGCCGCCGACCAACACTATGTCTTCGATTCTCCTGTCCCTGTCCATAGGGGGAGGGTTCTCCCGCCTTCTGTATTTCAGCTATATACGGGCTATGGAGTCTCCTCCAGTTGCCTTCTTCTCGGCTACAGGTCGGGCGGAGAATTGGTATAGCGCCGAGCTCCACTCTGTTTGTGCGGGACCTGAACGGGGCCCGATACACACAGGAGGAGAAATGTTCGACAACGAGATTCCCCCGGCCCAGGTCCAGCACCCCCTGGAAGTTCTGACCGAGATCGAGCGCAGCGCGGCGATGGACCAGGAACTCCTGCTCCGGGACGGCGGGACCCCCTGGTCCGATCTGCTCGCCGAATACGTCGACGCCCTGAACGCGCTCGCCACCGACGGCACCGTCGAGAACGGATTCATCGCCACGTACGGCCTTGACGAAGGCCATGCGGGTGGCTGCGGATAACACGCGGGAATGGCCTGGTGGCCGACCGGGAGAGGACATCCGGTCGGCCACCAGGCCGTGAGAGAAGAGGAAAGAGGGAAAGAGAAGTCAGTGGGAGAGCGCCGGTACGCGCGTCTCCTGCCGCGCCAACAGCGCCGCCAGCGGCAGCAGTTCGTACTCCGGTACCTCGCCGTCTCCCCACGGCTCCGCCAGGCGCGCGTCGGTGAGCTGTTCCAGGATCTCCTCCGCGTCGTCGGGCGGCAGGTCGAGCAGGGCTGCCGCGTCCGTCGCCGTGAGGCGGGGCAGGCGGGCCGCCGCCAGCGTCGTGAACGCGGCCGACAGCGGTGGGGCGAGGGAGGTCAGGGCCGGGCGCAGGGTGGCGGTCAGGTCCAGGCTGCCGATGCTCAGTTCGGTGAGCCTGCGGTCCTCGGGGGCCAGGCGGTCCGCGAGGCGCTGGGGCGGCCAGTGCGGGCGGTCGGCCAGGCGGGCCGCGGCGATGCGCAGGGCCAGCGGGAGGCGGTCGCAGAACTCCGCTATGTGTGCGGCGACTTGGGGTGCCTGCGTCAGGCGGTCCGTGCCCGCTATCGCCGCCAGGAGCGCGGTCGCCTCCGCCGGTGTCATGCGGCCGAGCCGGAGCAGGTGGGTGCCCGCGAGGGTGGCCAGGGCCGGGCGGACGCCGGTGACCAGGGTGCGGCTCGCGCCGCCGCCCGGGAGCAGGGGGCGCACCTGTGCGTCGTCGGCCGCGTTGTCGAGGACGACCAGGACGCGGCGGCCGGACAGGAGCGTGCGGTAGAGCTGGGCGCGTTCGTCCAGGCCGGCGGGGAGTTCGTCGCAGGGGGTGCCCAGGGCGCGCAGGAACCAGCCGAGGACGTCGCGCGGGGCGCGGGGCGCGCCGTCGTCCGTGCGCAGGTCCGCGTAGAGCTGGCCCTCGGGGAAGTCGGTGCGGCAGTGCTCGGCGGCCCACAGGACGAGGGCCGACTTGCCGGTGCCGGGGGCGCCGGTGATCGCCACGTCATGCCCGGTGCGCAGGGCGGACAGGATCTCGTCCGTCGCGGCCGCGCGGCCGGTGAAGTCGCGGGGAGCCGCGGGCAGCAGGGCCGGAGAGGGGGAGGGAGCGGGAGCGGCTGCGGCCGTGAGAGAAGGGTGCTGCGTCAACTGGGGGTCGGGCGCGGCCAGTTCCCGCTCGGGCTGCCTCAGTGTCGCCGTCTCCCGCTCCCTCGCTGACGCGCCCGGTACCCCCGGTACTCCCGCCAGCGTCCCCGTCAGGATCTCCTGGTGCAGGGCGCGCAGCCCGGGGCCGGGGTCGATGCCGAGTTCGTCGGCGAGGACGGTGCGGCCCTCCTCGTACGCGGTGAGGGCGTCCGCCTGGCGGCCGCAGCGGTAGAGCGCCGTCATCAACTGGCCGCGCAGCACCTCCCGTACGGGGTGGCGGGCCACCTGCGCGGTGAGGGCCGGGACGAGTTCGGTGTGGCGGCCGAGGGCGAGGGCGGCCTCGGTGTGGTGTTCGGTGGCGGCCAGGCGGGCCTCCTCCAGGTGGGGGCCCTCGGCGGTGGTGAGCTGTTCGGTGACGCCGCTGAGCGCCGGGCCGTGCCAGAGGGCGAGCGCCGTGGCCAGCTTGCTCTCCGCGGCCGTGTACCGGGTGGCCGCGAGGTCGGTCCGGGCCTCGGCCGTGAGTGTGCGGAAGGAGTCCCAGTCGAGGGTGGCCGTGGCCAACTCCAGGCGGTAGCCCGCGCCTTGGCGCTCCAGGCCGTGGTCGGGGCCGAGCCGGGTGCGCAGGCGGGTGCGGAGGCGGGACATGTAGGTGTAGAGCTGGTTGGTGCTGGTGGCGGGGGGCTCCCAGCCCCAGAGGAGCGTCGTCAGGCGCTCGTCCGTGATGACCTGGCCGTGCGCGAGCAGCAGGGCCGCGAGCGCGGTGCGCTGCTTGGCGCCGTCCAGGGCGACCTGGCGGCCGTCAAGCTCGGCCGACACCGGTCCGAGGATCTTGAAGTCCATGCGGGCCTCCGCTGTTTCGCGGGCCCGTTCCCTACCCGGGCCGTCTGCCGCGAAAAGCTACTGACCTGCTGTTTTCTCGCGCTGTTGGTGCGGTTTCGAGGCTTCGAAAGAGCTTTGAAACCGGCGGAAAAGACCGGCTCCGTAACTTTCTTGGCATGCCGCAGGGCAGCCGCCCACAGCGGGCACCGAGAGTCTGGGAGAACATCATGAACCGGTACATCCACTCCGCCAAGAAGTACGCCGCCACCGCCCCCGTGGGGCGCTTCGCGGCCGGGGCCGTGCTGCTGCTCGCGGCGGCCGGAACGGTGGGCGCCACGCAGGGCATGGAGCCGTTCGCGGCCCATCACGGCGCCACGGTCGCCAGTGCCGTCACAGACGACCCGTGGACGGTCGCGCCGCGCACCGACGACCCGTGGACTTCTGCTCCAGCGACCACCGACGGCGCCCGCACGGACGACCCGTGGACGTGAACCGGAGCGGGGCCCCGGGGGCCGTCAGGGACGTACGAGGGCGAACAGTCGCTCCGAGTCGGCCTGTTCGTCTTGCGCGAGCGCCACCAGGAGCTGCTCGACCCGCTCGCGCCAGGTGCGCACCCCGGCCTCCGCGAAGAGCTCGCCGGCCGCGTTGAAGCTGGCCGCCGCGCCCGCCCGGTCCGCGCGCAGCGCCCGTACACAGCCGAGGACGGCGCCCGCCCGGGCCTTCAGGTAGCGGTCCGGTACCTCCTCCGCGGCCCGCACCGCGTCCCGCAGGACCGTCTCGGCCTCCGCCAACTCCCCCCGGCGCCACAGGGCTTCACCCAGGGCGCGCAGCACATGCGCCTCGCCCCGCCGGTCCCCGCTGCCCACGACCAGGTCGAGCGCGCGGCGGCACGCCTCCTCCGCGCGCTCCCCGTCACCCTGGTGGATCAGCGCCTCCGCGAGCCGTACGGTGCTCATCGCCTCGCCCCGCACCGTGCCGAGGCCCCGGCTGCGCGCGACCGCCTCCGAGGAGAGGACCAGGCTGGCCTGCGGGTCGCCGCGCTCCAGCTCGATCTGGGCGAGCAGCCCGAGCACATGGGCCTCGGCGTAGTGGTCGCCGACGGCACGGAACGTCTCCAGTGAGCGGCGGCCCGTGGCGTACGCCTGGTCGAGGTCGCCGCGGTGGCGCTCGCACAGGGCGAGGTTGCGCAGCACGAGGGCGCGCCCCTGGTCCTGGCCGAGTTCGTCGAAGAGGGTGAGGGCGCGGCCGAGGCGGTCGTAGGCGGAGTCGTACTCCCACTGCACGATCTCCAGGGTGCCGAGGGAGTGCAGCATCGCCGCCTCGCCGAGCCCGTCCCCGGTGCGGCGGGCGGCGGCGAGGGCCGCGTCGCCGCACTGGGCCCAGTCCTCCAGGTAGTTGCGGTTCTGGAAGAGGGTCACGGCGGTCATCGTCAGGTCCCAGGCATACGCGGACTCGTCGTCCCTGGCGAGCTGGCCGATGAGGCCGGTGAGGGCGAGGCGCTCCGTCTCGAACCACTCCAGCGGGTCCTCCAGGAGGCTGTCCACGTAGTGCGCGGGCAGCTCCCGCAGCGGTGCGGGTCCGTGCACGACGGTGTAGTCGCCGCCGTAGACGCGGCGGTGCGCCTCCCGGGCCAGGCCGAGCCAGCCCGCGCCCGCGCGGCGCAGCGCCGCCCGCCGGGTCTCCTCTTCCTCCTCGGCGAGCCCGCACTCGCGGGCGAAGAGCCGCAGCAGGTCCTGGAAGCGGTAGCGGACGTGCCCCGTGGTCGCGTGCAGCGGCTCCAGGAGCTGGGCGTCGACGAGCTGCTCGATGAGGTCCTCGGCGTCCACCGGGTCGATGTCGAGGAGGGCCGCGCCCGTCCACGCCGAGAACTCGGGCACGCACACCGTGCCGAGCAGCCGGAACATGCGGGCGGTGGCGGGTGCGAGGTCCCGGTAGCTGAGCCTGAGCCCGGCGCGGACGCCGCGCGCGTCGATGCTGAGCTCGTCCAGCCTGCGGTGCTGGTCCTCCAGGCGGGACACCAGCGTCCGTACGGACCAGTGGGGTTTGGCCGCGAGCCGGGCGGCGGCGATGCGCAGCGCGAGCGGCAGCCGGTCGCAGAGCTCGCTGAGCCGGGCGGCGCCCACCGGGTCGGCGCTGAACCGGTCGTCGCCCGCGACCCGGGAGAGCAGCGCGAGGGACTCGTCCTGGGCGAGCGAGCCGAGCTGCAGCGGTACGTAGGCGTAGTCCCCGGCGAGCGCGCCGCCCATGCTGTCGCGGCTGGTGACCAGGACGCAGCAGCCGGAGGTGCCGGGCAGGAGGGGCCGGATCTGCTGGTAGGAGCGGGCGTTGTCGAGGACGATCAGGACCCGGCGGCCGTCCAGGACGCTGCGGAAGAGGGCGGTGCGCTCCACCTGGTCGGCGGGGATCTGCGGGCCCGGCACGCCGAGGGCGCGCAGGAACCGGTCGAGGACGGCGGCCGGTCTGCGCGGCGACTCGTCCTCGTCGTAGCCGCGCATGTCGGCGAAGAGCTGGCCGTCCGGGAAGCGGGCGACGACCTGGTGTGCCCAGTGGACGGCGAGCGCGGTCTTGCCGACGCCGCCGGTGCCGGTGAGCGAGCCGACCGGAAGGGCGGCGCCGCCGAGGTGGCCCAACAGGCGGTCCAGGGCGGCGAGTTCGGGGGCGCGGCCGGTGAAGGAGGCGGGGCTCGGCGGCAGGTGCGCGGGGACGGCGGCGCCCTGGACGAGGGTGGCGTTCTCGGTGGGCGGGAGCAGCTTCGGGGAGTCGGCGAGTATCTCCTCGTGCAGCTCCTGGAGGGCGGGCCCCGGGTCGATGCCCAGCTCCTCGGCGAAGAGGCGGGCGCCGTCGCGGTACGCCTCCAGGGCCTCGGCGCGGCGTCCGGAGCGGTAGTGGGCGAGCATCAGCAAGGCCACGGCCTTCTCGCGCAGCGGGTTCTCGCGCACGAACCCGGAGAGTTCCGCGATGAGTTCGCCGTGCAGGCCCAGGTCCAGGCGGAGCGCGGTGAGCTGCTCGTACACGTCGAGGCGCAGCTCGGTCAGGCGCGCCGACTCGGCCTCCACGCGCTCCGCGGTGATCCCTTCGAGGGCGGGTCCGCGCCACATCGCGAGGGCTTCCTCGAAGTGGCCGATGGCCTCGTCGCCGCGCCCGCGCCGGGCGGCTTCCCGGCCCTCGCCCGCGCGCTCCTCGAACTCGACGGCGTCGATGCGGTGTTCGCCGGCGTAGAGCATGTAGCCGGGGTGGCTGGTGACGAGGATGTCCTCGACGCCGACCGCCGCCTTCAGGGTCTTGCGGAGTGCGGAGACGCAGATGGCGAGCTGGTTGCGGGCGGTGGCGGGCGGGTTGCCGTGCCAGATCGCGTCCGCGAGGGCGTCGGTGGAGACGACCTTGCCGGGTGCCAGGAGGAGCATGGACATGAGGGTGCGTTGGCGGGCGCCCTGGAGGGGAACCGGTTGTCCGTCGACCCTGATGTCGAGGGGGCCCAAGATGCGGAAGTCCACCTGTAGCACGTGGGGCTCCCCTCTTTTGTCCTGGTCGCGCGCTCTCTTTGCTTGGGTAACAAGGGCCCTTGCAGGGCCGCAATGAGGGCGGCAGCAAGCTGCCAGTGCCCTCCCGGGCGGGGGGGGCGGGGCCGGGGCCCGTTTCGTTTCAACCTGCGGGCCGGTGGGGGCGGGCGGGGACGCGGCGGCATGTCCGTCCTCGAAACGCCTGGGGCACCGTAGGAGTGCATGAGTACTGGGGTGGGTGGGGTGCTGTACTGCGGGCGGACATGCCGCCGCGTCCCCGCCCTCCCGCCGTCGCCCGTGTGCGGGCCGGTGGGGGTTGATCGCGCCCACGCGGCGGAGCCGCACACGAGACAGCCCCGCGCCCCCGACAGGGCACTAAAGCGCCTGCCAGGACGCCGGAGCCATCGCCTCCGGCCTGTGCCAGCGGGCCGTCCCGGCTCGGGCTTCCTCCTCGTTCGGGGTCGCGCCTGCGGTGAGGGCCGTCAACAGGGCCACCACCGCCGCCAGTTCCTCGGGGGTCGGGCTGCCGTGGATCACCTTGAACAGGGCCGGGGCCAGGGGCCCTTCGAGCGCGGGGGCGGGTGCGGTCATGGCGGGGCTCCTCACATCGGGGGGTTGCCGTGTTTGCGCGTGGGCAGCGCTGCGTGTTTGGGGCGGAGCATCGTGAGCGTCGCGATCAGGGCCGAGCGGGTGTCGGCGGGGTCGATGACGTCGTCGACGAGGCCGCGCTCGGCGGCGTAGTACGGGTGCATGAGCTCCGTCTTGTACTCCTTGACCATCCGGGCGCGCATCGCCTCGGGGTCGTCGGCGGCCGCGATCTGGCGGCGGAAGACCACGTTCGCGGCGCCCTCCGCGCCCATCACGGCGATCTCGTTGGCGGGCCAGGCCAGGGACACGTCGGTGCCGATGGAACGGGAGTCCATGACGATGTACGCGCCGCCGTACGCCTTGCGGAGGATGACCTGGACCCGGGGGACGGTGGCGTTGCAGTACGCGTACAGGAGTTTGGCGCCGTGGCGGATGATGCCGCCGTGCTCCTGGTCGACGCCGGGCAGGAAGCCGGGCACGTCGACGAGGGTGACCAGGGGGATGTTGAAGGCGTCGCAGAGCTGCACGAAGCGGGCCGCCTTCTCGGAGGCGTGGATGTCCAACACGCCTGCCAGGGCCTGGGGTTGGCTCGCGACGATGCCGACGACCTGGCCGCCGAGGCGGGCGAGCGCCGTGATGACGCTGGTGGCCCAGCGCTCGTGGACCTCCATGTACTCGTAGTCGTCGACGATCTCTGAGATCACTTCGCGCATGTCATAGGGCCTGCTGCCGTCCAGGGGCACCAGGTCCAGGAGGCGCTCGCAGCGGCGGTCCGCCGGGTCCTCGGGGGTGGAACCCGGGGGCGTGTCGCGGTTGTTGGCGGGGAGCAGGGAGAGGAGGTAGCGGACCTCCGCCAGGCAGGTCTCCTCGTCGTCGTACGCGAAGTGGGCCACCCCGCTCACGCCCGCGTGCACATCCGCGCCGCCCAGGCCGTTCTGGGTGATCTCCTCACCCGTCACCGCCTTCACGACGTCCGGGCCCGTGATGAACATCTGCGACGTCTCCCGGACCATGAACACGAAATCCGTCAGCGCCGGTGAGTACGCCGCACCGCCCGCGCACGGGCCCAGCATCACGCTGATCTGCGGGATGACGCCCGACGCCCTCGTGTTGCGCTGGAAGATCCCGCCATAGCCCGCCAGGGCCGAGACACCCTCCTGAATGCGGGCGCCCGCGCCGTCGTTCAGCGACACCAACGGCGCCCCGGCCGCGATGGCCATGTCCATGATCTTGTGGATCTTCGTCGCATGCGCCTCACCCAGCGCACCCCCGAAGATTCGGAAGTCGTGCGCGTACACGAAGACCGTCCGGCCCTCCACCGTCCCCCAGCCGGTGATCACACCGTCCGTGTACGGCCGTTTCGCCTCCAGGCCGAAGCCCGTCGCCCGGTGCCGGCGCAACTGCTCCACCTCGTTGAACGAGCCCGGATCCAGCAGGAGTTCGATGCGCTCGCGCGCCGTCAGCTTGCCCTTGGCGTGCTGCGCCTCGGTGGCCGCGGGGACGCCGTCGAGGACGTCGCGGCGGATGCGGGTGAGCTCGGCGACCCGCTCGGTCATGGTCATGGACTCCAACTCCCTGTCCGTCGGCTGGTGCGGAGCTCCGTCAGCTGGTGCGGAGCGCGACGTAGTCACAGAGCGCGTGCAGCGCGCGGCGGGCCGGGAGGGGCGGCAGCGCGCGGAGCGCCTCGCGCGCCCGGTCGAGGCGGCGCCGCAGCACCGCCTCGGTCTCGGTGAGGGCGGACGAGCGGGCGAACAGGGCGAGGGCGCGGTCGGCGTCGGCGGGTGCGAGGGGACCGTCCGCGAGCAGGTCGCGCAGTTCGGCGTCGGCGGGGTCGGCGCCCTCGCGGGCCAGGACGACGGGCAGGCTGGGGACGCCGGCCAGGAGGTCCTTGCCGCGCTGCTTGCCGGTGAGTTCGGCCGGGGAACTCAGGTCGAGCAGGTCGTCGGCTATCTGGAAGGCGATGCCGAGCTGCTCGCCGTACTCGGTGAGGGCGGCCACCTCGGGTGCGGCCGTGCCCGCCTGGAGGGCGCCGATGCCGAGGGACATCGACAGGAGGGCGGCGGTCTTGCCCTCGGTCACCTGGAAGTAGTGGGTGACCGGGTCCATGTCGGGTCCGGGCCCGCTCAGCTCGCGCAGCTGCCCGGCGACGAGGCGGCCCGCGGCCTGCGCGTTGAGGTGGACGGCGCCGGGGCCGAGGTCGGCGGCGAGCTGCGCGGCGCGGGCGAGGAGCCAGTCGCCGCCGAGCACGGCGGCCCGCTCGCCCCAGCGGGCGTGCGCGCTGGGAACGCCGTGCCGGGTCTCGGCCTCGTCCATCACGTCGTCGTGGTAGAGCGAGGCGATGTGCACCAGCTCGGCGATGACGGCGGCCTGCGTGACACCGTCCCGCCACGGCTCGCCGAACTCGGCGCCCAGCAGGACCAGGAGGGGGCGCAGCCGCTTGCCGCCCGCGTCCGCGAGGTGGCCGGTGAGGGCGGCGACGCGGGGGTCCAGGGAGCCGTGCGCCGTGGACTGGAGCCACTTCTCGGCGCGCTCCAGGGCCTCGCTGAGTCTGTGCTCGAACTCGGGGTCCTCCAGGGCGAGTCGGCCGAGGAGCCCGGCTGTCTGTCGTACGTCCATGGGGGAGCCCCTCTGCCGTGCCCGTGTACTTCGGTGATTTCACGTATTCCGGTTACGGAAATCAACTCTCGGTCGCGCCCAAATCCCCTACAACGGGCCTGACATGAAGGTGTTACGGGTGTCAGCTTCCTGACGTGCTTTCCGGTGGCCGCCGAATAGGGAAATGCCGTGGATACGCTCCCTGCGATCTCCGTTCCCCGGTCTCCGAGCCCTCTGAGAAAGGCACGCAAATGCGTATCCGAATAGCCTTCGCCGCGGCGGGTTCCGCCGCGCTGCTCGCCCTCTCCGCCGCCCCGTCCACAGCCAACCCCTCCACGGCCGTCGGCGCCGCTGCCGAGGGCCCGCGCGCCTGCGGTGAACTGCGGCTCACCGGCTCGCTGCCCGCGCCCGCCCCCGGCACGGCGGTGCGGCAGGAGGTGACGATCGGGGCGGACTGCAGGCCGCGCCTGGGAGAGGTGCGCGTGACGACGCTCGCGGCCGGCGCCGAGCACCGCCTGAAGAGCTGGAACGAGATGTACGACTGCTGCAACATCCGCATGACCGGGCTCTACACGGACTCTTCCTGGACCACCGACGGCGGGCGGATAGCGCGGGCGAACACCGACGTCACCCAGCAGTGGAACCGGGAGCCGTGGAACGCCGGCTGGTCGCTCGCGGACTCGGCCAAGGGCACCGACTGCCTCACCGACTGCACGGCGTCCCGCACCGAGGCCCGTGCCCGCTTCACGTACAAGGGCATCTTCGACACCTCCGGCAACCGGTACGAGAACGCGCACCACTCGTCCATCGAGCTGAAGAGCGACGGGACCGGGACCTGCACGTTCGACGTGGAGCTCAAGAACACCTTCGTCGGCTGGAACTGGCGGCGGGGCTGCTCCTGACCCGCACGTATACAGGGTTGGCAGCAAGCTGCCACGCGGCTTGAGGCATTGGCCAGACCCCTCCACCCGCATTGTCAGGAACCGGCAAGGGCCCGGGTGGAATCAAGTGCCGCTGCCTAGGCTCCCCAAGAAATCCCGGTACGCCATTTCTCGCGAAGGAGTCTCATGTTCGGACGGATTGGACGTTTAGCCGTCCACCGGCCCTGGGTGACCATCTCGGTCTGGATCATCGCCGCGGTGGCTCTTGTGGCGCTCGCGCCCCAGCTGAAATCCACCAGCGACCAGGCCGACTTCCTCCCGTCGCACTACGAGTCGGTCCAGGCGGAGAAGACGCAGGAACGCGCGTTCCCCCAGCATGAGCAGCCGGCGGCCGTCGCGGTGTTCCAGCGGGCGGACGGGCAGAAGCTGACCGGAGCCGACAAGGCCGCGGTCGGGAAGATCGCCGCGGGGCTCCAGAACCGCGGCTTCGAGAAGATCAAGGGGGTGCGGACCAGCCCGGAGGCGGTCTCGCCCAACGGGAGGATCGCCCTCGCCAACGTCGTCGCGACCGTCAAGGACCCGTACGACGAGGGGCTTTCGGAGTCCATCAAGAAGCTGCGCCAGGCTGCGAAGCCGCTGCTCGACGACACCGGCCTGAAGGTCGGCTTCACCGGGCAGGCGGCCAGCGCGCTCGACTCCAAGGAGGCGTCCGGCGACACCGACGCCATGATCATGTCGGCGACGCTCGCGCTCATCGTCGTGCTGCTGCTCATCCTCTTCCGCAGCCCGCTGATCGCCGTGCTCCCGGTGCTGATCATCGGGGTCGCCTTCATGGTGGCCACCGGACTCATCTCCACCGCCGCCGAGCTGGGCGGGCTCAAGGCCGACAACTCGATCTCCGCGATCCTCATCGTGGTCCTCTTCGGCGTCGGCACCGACTACATCCTCTTCCTGCTCTTCCGCTACCGCGAGCAGCTGCGCGGCGGGCAGGACCCCAAGCAGGCCATGATCAGCGCGGTCGCGCTCGTCGGCGAGACCATCGCGTCCGCGGCGGGCGCCGTCATCGTCGCGTTCCTCGCGCTGCTCCTGTCCACCATGGGCATGCTCCGTGCGATGGGCCCGTCGCTCGCGATCTCCGTCGCGGTGGCGCTGCTCGCCGGGCTCACCCTGGTGCCCGCCGTGTTCTCGCTGCTCGGCACCAAGGCGTTCTGGCCGTCCAAGGCGTGGCGCAAGGAGCCCAAGGCCACCGTCGCGGGGCGCGTCGGCTCGCTCGCGGCGCGGCGTCCCGGGCCGGTCGCCGCCCTCACCGCGGGCGTCCTCGCGGTGCTCGCGCTCGGGGTGCTCAGCTTCCGCGCGGAGTTCGACACCGACAGCTCGCTGCCGCAGAACCTGGAGTCGGTGCGGGCCATGAAGGACATGCAGCAGGGCTTCTCCGCGGGCCAGACCGACCCGACCTCGGTCTACCTGGAGAAGACCGGCGGCGGCACCCTCAGCAAGGGTCAACTTGCCGACTTCCGGGCCGCGTTGCAGAAGGTGGACGGGGTCAGCCAGGTCTCCCCCGCCGTCAAGGGCACCGAGGGCTCCATCGCCCAGTACGACGTGGTGCTGAAGTACCGGCCCGCCGAGGACAAGGCCATCGACCTCGTCTCGGGGCCGCTGCGGGACGCCGCGCACCAAGCGGCGCCGGACGGCACGAAGGCGCTGGCCGGCGGGACCACGGCGGTGCTCGCCGACATCGAGACGGCCGTGAACCACGACTACAAGGTGGTCTTCCCGACGGCCGGACTCGCCATCCTGATCATCCTGGGGCTGCTGCTCCGCAGCGTGATCGCCCCGCTGTACCTGATGATCTCGGTGGCGCTCGGCTTCGGCGCCACGCTCGGCGCGACGGTCTGGATCTTCCAGGAGGGCCAGGGCAAGAACGGCCTGCTGTTCACGCTGCCGGTGATCGTCTATCTCTTCGTGGTCGCCATCGGCACCGACTACAACATCCTGATGGTGGCCCGCCTCCGGGAGGAGATCGAACAGGGCCGCTCGCCGCGCGAGGCGACGCTGCGCGCCGTCTCCCGCTCCGTGCCGACCATCGGCGCCGCCGCGGTCATCCTCGCCGGCACCTTCGGCGTCCTGATGCTCGCCAAGAACTCCATGCTCCAGCAGATGGGCTTCGCGGTGGCCTTCGGGATCCTGCTGTCCGCCTTCGTCATGGCGATGCTGCTGGTGCCGACCGTGACCACGCTGCTCGGGCACCGGGCCTGGTGGCCGGGGCACCGGCCCGTGGCGCCGCCCGCGGCCGCCTCCGGAACCGAGCCGTCCGTACCGGCGGGCCGCTCCGACGACGACCGAACGCTCGTGTAATTCCCGTGACTTGTACGAGAGGAGGGCGCCGCCCGGGCCCCGCCGCCGACGCGGTGGAGCCCGGGCGGCGCACCCGCGTATGGAGCTGACCCTCTTTCTGTTCATCGCCGCCGTCACCCTCGTCCTCACCGTCTCGCTGCTCTCCGTCGGGGCCCGGCGCCTGCTCGGGCTCCGCATCGGCAAGGTGCGGGCCACCCTGACCGGGCTCGTCGCCATGGGGTCGAGCGGGCTGATCGGCGCCGCCATGGGTGAGGCCCGGCGCGGGGCGCTCATCTCGGTGCAGATCGGCCTGACCGTGCTCGTCGCGGTGGGCTTCCTCGCCCTCTCGGAGGCCGTGCTGCCCTCCGGGTCCATCTCCGGCGTGGTGCGCTGGCCGCAGGCGGTGCGCCGCCGCCTCGCCCGCACCCGCCGCTACGCCCAGCTCTCCCGGATCGCGGTCCGCCACGGCCTGGGCGGCGCGGTGCGCGGCCGGGGTCTTCGCGGGCCCGACGCGGCCGGGGAGCGCGGCCGGGTCGCGGCCGATCTGCGGCTCGCCCTGGAGGAGGCGGGCGCCACCTTCGTGAAGCTCGGGCAGGTCCTGTCCACCCGCTACGACCTGCTGCCGCCCGAGTTCGTCACCGAGCTGACCAAGCTCCAGCACCAGGTGGCCGCCGAGCCCTGGGAGGAGGTGGAGAAGGTCCTCACCGAGGAGCTCGGCAAGGAACCCGCCGTGTTCTTCGCCGAGTTCGACCACGAGCCGCTCGCCGCGGGCTCCATCGCGCAGGTGCACCGGGCCCGGCTCAGCTCCGGCGAGGAGGTCGTGGTGAAAGTGCAGCGGCCCGGGGCGCGGCCCGTGGTCGACCGGGACCTGGACATCCTGTTCCGGATGGGCCAGAAGTTCGAGGAACACACCGCGTGGGGGCGGGACATGGGCGCCCTGGAGCTCGCCGAGGGCTTCGCCACCTCTCTCAACGAGGAGCTGGACTTCCGCATCGAGGCCCGCAACATGGCCACCATCAGGGCCGCCGCCGACCGCCCCGACATGGTCTCCACCGTCCGTATGCCCCTCGTGCACGAGGACCTGTGCGGCAAGCGCGTCCTCGTCCTGGAGTGGCTGAGCGGCACCCCGCTCAACGCGGCGGGCGGTCTCATGGAGGAGCGCGGCCTGGACCGCACCGAACTGGCCCGCCGGCTCCTGGAGTGCGTCCTCGAACAGATCATGATCGGCGGGGTGTTCCACGCCGACCCGCACCCCGGCAACATCATGCTGCTCGACGACGGCGACCTCGGCCTGATCGACTTCGGCTCGGTGGGCCGCATCGACCGGGTGCTGCGGGCCGCGCTGCGCAATCTGCTGCTCGCCATCCACCGCAGCGACCCGGTGGCGCTCTCCGACGCGCTGCTCGAACTCGTCGACCGCGGCGAGGAGATCGACGAGATGCGCCTGGAGCGGGCCCTCGGCAGGTTCATGGCCCGCCACCTCACGCCCGGGGTCCGGCCCGACCGGGAGATGTTCGCCGACCTGTTCCTGCTGGTGGCCCGGCACGGGCTGACCGTGCCGCCGGAGATCGCGGCGACGTTCCGGGCGCTCGCGACCCTGGAGGGCGCGATGGAGCAGCTGGTGCCGGGCTTCGACATCGTCGCCGAGGCGCGCGCCTTCGCCACCGGGCAGCTGGAGCGCAAGCTCAGCCCGAAGTCGCTCGGCGAGGTGTTCTCCGAGGAGGCCCTCGCGCTGGCGCCGCTGCTGCGTCGGCTGCCCCGGCGCGTGGAGCGGATCACCAACTCCCTGGAGCACGGGCGGCTCGGGGTGCGGGTGCGGCTGCTCGCCGACGAGCGGGACCGGCGCTTCGTCCGGTCCCTCGTGCACGACGTGCTGCTCACGTTCCTGGGCGGGGTGACGGGGCTGATCGGTGTGCTGCTCCTCGGGACCGACAAGGGGCCGACGCTCGGCGACTCGCTCAGCCTCTTCCAGCTGATCGGCTACAACCTGATGGTGGTGAGCTGCGTCCTGGTGATCCGGGTGGTGTTCGGGATCTTCAAGTCGCAGCGCCCCGCCCGCAGATGACCTGTCGTCAGGCTGCGCTGAATGCGACGGGTGCGCTGCTGAACCCGTACAGGAAGTTGGAGTACACGCGCTGCGCCGTGCCGCGCGGCTCGATCCCGCCCACCATGTCCCGCACGGCCGCGAGGAGCGCCTTCAGCTCCTCGCGGCCGAGGAACGCGCCGAGGCAGAAGTGCGGTCCGTGGCCGAACGTCACGTGCTTGTTGGGGGTGCGGGCCAGGTCGTAACGGCGCGGGTCGGGGAAGGCGGTCTCGTCGAAGTTGGCGGAGGTGTTCCACAGCGTGACGATGTCGCCCGCCGGGATCACCCGGCCGCCCACCTCCACGTCCACCAGGGCGCGCCGCCCGAAGTGCATCGCCGGGGTCGTCCGGCGCAGCACCTCCTCCGTGGCGCTCGCCACGCTCACCTCGCCCGCCTTGAACGCCCGCCACTGGTCCGGGTGTTCGATGAACGCGAGGATCGCGCCGATCGACGCCATGCGGCTGGACTCGTCGCCGCCGATGATGAGGCTGTAGCAGTTGAAGACGATCTCTTCCTCGGTGAGGGGCCGGCCTTCGACCTCTCCCGTCGCGAGGGCGCTGATCACGTCGTCGCCCGGGTTCTTGCGGCGGGCGCGCGCCAGGTCCGAGAAGTACAGGAGGATCTCGTTGCGGGCCAGCCAGGCGTCCTGGGCGGTGGCGTCGCCGCTGTCCGCGCTGAGGACCTGTTTGTTCCAGTCGAGGAGCGCCTGGCGGTCCTGCGGGGGCACCGCCATCAGGTCGCAGATGGTGCCCATGGGGATGTGCTCGGCGACGGCCTCCGCGTAGTCGAAGCCGTCCCCGCGGTCCAGGACGTGCGAGATCAAGTCCCTTGTGCGTACGTCGACCTGCTCGACGACATGGCGCAGGGCGCGCGGGGAGAACGACTTCAGCATGAGGGTGCGGATCGCCCGGTGCCGGGCCCCGTCGCTGACCGCGAGCATCTTCCCGGCCGCCGAGTCGCCGCCCTGCAGGAGCGTGGACAGGACGTTGCCGCGCTCGGAGGTGAAGCGGGTGTTGTCCTTGTAGACGGCCATCACGTCGGCGTAGCGGGTGAGCGCCCAGAAGGACGGCAGGCCGCCGCGGGCCGGGTGGTGGTGGACGGGCCGCTCGTCGCGGAACCGCCGCCACAGGTCGTGGAGTTCGTCCGGCGTCTCGGTGACGAAGGTCTTGGGGTCGGTGAGGTCGACGGCGTCGAGATCGCCGGGGGCGTATGTCTCGCTGGTCATGGTCATGTCCGCTCTCACAGTCGGTTCAGGGGCCGGTGCGAACTGTCGGTTCAGCGGGCCGGTGCGAGCTGTCGGTTCAAGGGCTTGAAGGGCTCGTGCGTACGGGGAGTTCGGCGCGCCGCCGGATGCCGTGCAGCCAGTCCCGGCGGATGAGCCCACTGGGCAGCCGGATGAGCAGCCAGTAGCGGGCGAACGCGCGGCGGGCCCGCTCGTCGGTGCTGACCACACGGGTCTCGGTGGTCAACTCGCCTTTCTCGCAACGGAAGTTGAAGGCCACCTTGTAGTGGCCGGGCCGGTCGAAGGCGCGGAAGGACTCGCCGGGCGGCGCGGGCAGGGTGGCCGGACCCTTGGGGTCCTCGGTGGCCACCACCGCGCCGATCACCAACTCCCTTTCGTCACGGTGCAGTTCGGTGAAGCCTCCGCCCGTCATGGCGCCGAGGAACGGCTCCTCGGACTTGGTGCGCTTGGTGCCGAGGGAGCCGATCAGGAGCAGCGCGTGACAGAAGGGGACCTCCCGCCAGCGGGTCTCCTCGACGGCCCGCAGCACCCGCTCGCGGGGCGCCCGGACCGCCGTCGCGTGCCGCTCCCGGTGGTCCCAGTGCGGCAGCAGCCGGTCAAGTGCCGAGTCGGTCACGGACGTTCACCTCCTGGTGCGGCGCTGGAAGTCGAGGGCGAGCACGGTGAACAGGAGCCCGCCGAGCATCCAGTACGGCTCGTAGAGCAGCACGCTGAACCGGTCCTCGCCCGTGAGCGGCTCGTCCCGCTGCCCGGTGAGGTAGACGGCCAGGTCGACCATGGCGGGCGCCGCGTGGAAGACCATCAGGGCCGCGCAGCCCCAGGCCCCGGCGAGCACGAGGCGGCGCGGGAAGACCAGGCCCCAGGGCTGCACCAGGGCGAGCGCGAGGGCGGCGCCGCCGAGGTTCATCGGGATGGCGATCAAGTCGATGACGAACAGCGGGGTGTTGTCGACCAGGGACTCCCCCGGCGGCAGCCCGAAGGTGCCGCCGAGGGCCCAGTAGCAGTGGAACGCCGCGAACACGACCATCCACGCGCAGGCGAGGACGCCCGTGCGCCACGGCCAGGCCGCCGCGGCGGGATAGTTCTCCCGCGCGGCGTCGAGCCGCTCGGTCACAGTGGTCAGGACGGAGCGTGCGTGATCCATGGCGGTCCCATCGGGGTCAGCGAGCTTCATCAGGTCGACAAGTCCGACCCGTACCCCATCGGGCAGCCGTATACGACATTGCCGTCGCCCTCGACCTCGCTCGTCTCCTCGGCGGGCGGCGCGTGCACCTGGCTGCGGGCCTCGTGCAGGTCAGGGTAGAACCACTTGTCGAGCGTGGAGCGCAGGAACGCCGCACCCGCGCTGCCGCCGCTGCCCGGCCGGGTGCCGAGGGCCCGCACCACCAGCATCCAGTGCTGGTAGCGCCACTGGTGGAAGAGCGCGTCGTACTCGAGGAGGTCCTCGGCGGTGTCGCGCAGCTCCTCGTCGGGCTGGCCGGGCGCGAAGAGCTTCTCGGGGGTGAGGCCGCGCCGCTCCAGGACGCGGGTGAAGGCGTCGGCCACGTTGGGCTCCTGGAAGCGGCGCCGCAGCCGCTCCCGCTCCTCGTCCGTGGCGCCCGGCAGGTTCAGATAGCGGCGGTCCCGGAGCCCCGAGGCCATCTCCAGCTCGCGGAACTGCACCGACTGGAATCCGCTGGACTCCCCCAGGGCGCCCCGGAACTCGTTGAACCCGGCCGGGGTCATGGTGGTGAGGACGTCCAGGTGCCCGAGCCACAGGCCGGTCACCCGGGTGAGCCGGCGCAGCGACCAGCGGGCCCGCCCGAACATCTCCCGGTCGATGGCGGTGCGGATCAGCTCCAGCTCGTCGAGGGCGCAGGAGAACCACAGCTCGATGGCCTGGTGGGTGATGATGAACAGCTTCTCGTCATGGGCCTCGGTGCGCGGCCGCTGGAGCCGCAGCAGGTCGGCGACCTCCAGGTAGGAGCCGTACGACAGGGGTTCGTCGGCGTTCTCCTGCGCGTCGGCCGGGCCCGACGGGGGGTTGGGGGTGATGGGTTCGGCGATGGTGTCGGTCATGCGCGGCTGTCCCCTCGGTGTGCGCCGCTCAACGGGCGGCGGCGGTGCGGTACTTGCGGATGGCGAGCGGTGCGACGGTCGCGAGGATCAGCGCCATCCAGACCAGGCTGAGCGCGACGGGGTGGTCGTTCGGGAAGGAGTGCCCCGCGGCCGCGGTGGGGTTGCCCCACAGCTCGCGGCAGGCGCCGACGACGGAGCTGAGCGGATTCCACTCGGCGGCGACGGTCAGCCAGTGCGGCAGGCCGGTCAGCGGGATGAAGGCGTTGGACAGGAACATCACGGGCATCAGGAGCAGCGACGGCACCGACGAGGCGGTCGTCGGGTCGCCGAGCGAGAGCCCGATGAGCGCCCCGAGCCAGGCCACCGTGAAGCCGAAGAGCAGCAGGATCCCGAAGCCCGCGAGGACCTTCAGGGCGTTCTCGTGGGTGCGCCAGCCGATGCCGAGGCCGACCGCGGCCATGGCGACGCAGCCGATGGCGCGCAGCACGGTGTCGCCGACGGTGCGCCCGATCAGCACGGCCGCGCCCGACATGGGCAGCGAGCGGAACCGGTCGACGAGCCCGTTGCGCAGGTCCTCGACGGCGCCGACCGCGGTGCCGGGCACGGCGCTCAGGACGCCCTGGACGAAGATGCCCGCCATGATGAACTCTTCGTAGCCGCCGTTCGGCACCTCGATGACGCTGCCGAACAGGACGCCGAAGAGCAGCGCGAACACCATGGGGAGCACGACGGCGTTGACGAGGCGCCCGGGTGCGCGGCGCAGGTGGCGCAGATGCCGTTCGACGCAGATCACGCCGTCGGTGAGGGCGGCGCCGAAGCCGTCGCCGCGCAGCTGGTCCGGGCCGGTTGCGGGGCCGGTGAGCACGCTCATGCCGCGCTCCTTTCCGTCGTGCGCGTACGGGCGTCCGCGCCGGCTTCCAACGGGGCTTCCACCGGGGTTTCCGCCGTGGCGTCCGAACGCCCGGTGAGGCTGAGGAACACGTCGTCGAGGGACGGGCGGCGGACCGCGAAGTCGCTGACCGCGATGCCGCTCGCGCGCAGTGCGGCGGCCGCCTCCGCGATGTCGTCGAGCCCGGTGGCGAGCTGGACGCGCAGGACCCGCCCGTCCTCGTCGGCGACCGGTACGGCGCCCACGGCGCGGCTGAGCGCGGCGGCCGCGGCGGCGCGCTGCTCCGGGTCGGCGAGGCCCACTTCGAGGCGCTCCCCGCCGACCTTGCGCTTCAGCTCGTCCGAGGTGCCCTCGGCGATGACGCGGCCGGAGTCGATGACCACGTTGCGGTCGGCCAACTGGTCGGCCTCTTCGAGGTATTGGGTGGTGAGCAGGACGGTGACCCCGGCGGCGACCTGTTCGCGGATCATCGCCCACAGGTCGAGGCGGCTGGCCGGGTCGAGCCCGGTGGTGGGCTCGTCGAGGAAGAGCACGGACGGCCGGGCGACCAGGCTGACGGCGAGGTCGAGGCGGCGGCGCATGCCGCCCGAGTAGGTGCCCGCGGTGCGGCCCGCGGCGTCGGTGAGCCGGAAGCGCTCCAGGAGTTCGTCGGCCCGGCGCCGGGCGGCGGGCCTGCTGAGGCGCTGCAGCATGCCGACCATGCGGAGGTTCTCGGCGCCGGTGAGCTGCTCGTCGACGGCCGCGTACTGGCCGGTGAGCCCGATGGCGCGCTGCACCTCCTTGCGCTCGCGGACCACGTCGTACCCGGCGACCCGGGCCGAGCCCGCGTCGGGTTCCAGGAGGGTCGCGAGGATCCGTACGGTCGTGGTCTTGCCCGCGCCGTTGGGGCCGAGGACACCGAGCACGGTGCCGGCCGGGACGGCGAGGTCGACGCCGCGCAGGGCCTCGTGGTCCCCGTAGCGCTTGCGGAGTCCCTCCGCCTGGATTGCCAGCTCCACTGCTGTCTCCTCACTCACCGCGGACTCGGTCCGCGAGGGCCTGTTCTGCGTTCTTCCGCACGCGGTTCCTCAGGGCACGGCCGATCTCGGCGATCGGCCCGGGACCGGTCATCTCGTCGTGGGCGCAGGCGATCTCGTGGATCTCCAGGCGCCCCGCCACGTGGCGCCGCCAGGAGTCGACGCGCGGCGCGTCCTGGCCGCGGCCCTCGGTGGCGAAGAAGTACAGGACGTCGCCGCGGTGGACGCCGGGGCGCAGCACGTCGCCGACGGCCTGGTTGTTGGCGGCGACCCGCTCGATGGCCGCGACGTGCCGGGCCTCCAGGCCGGCCAGGGCGTGCTCGCCCTCGCTGAGCACCCCGGCCACGGCCGCGTGGTCGAGGGCGGCGCCGTCCGGCACCTCGTCGCCCGCGAGACCCGCGAGTCCGCGCAGGAAGTCGTCGCCGTGGTGCTCGACGTGCTTGCGCCCCTCCGGGTAGGCGTCGAGCAGCGCGAGCAGCGCCACCTCCTCGCCCGCCTCCTGGAGCCGGGTGGCCATCAGGTGCGCGACGAGGCCGCCGAAGGACCAGCCGAGCAGGTGGTACGGGCCGTGCGGCTGCACCGAGCGGATCTGCTCGATGTAGTCGTCGGCCATCTCCTCGGCGGTGTGCGGGAGTTGGCCGGTTCCGGTGAGCCCGCGCGCCTGGAGCGCGTACACGGGCCGCTCGCGCTCCAGGGCCGGGACGAGGCCGGAGTACACCCAGCCGACGCCGAGCCCGGGGTGGACGCAGAACAGCGGCGGCAGGCTGCCCTCGGCGCGCAGCGGAAGGAGCACCTCCAGGGCCGTGTCGATGGAGCCGGCCGAGTCGGTGCCGAGCCGGGGCGCGAGCCGGGCGACCGTGGGCGCCTCGAACATGGTGCGGATGGTGAGGGTGGTGCCGAGGGTCTCCCGGATGCGCCCGGCGAGCCGCATGATCAGCAGCGAGTGGCCGCCCAGGTCGAAGAAGTTGTCGTCGACGCCGACCCGGTCGACGCCGAGCACCTCGCCGAAGAGGCGGCACAGCAGTTCCTCGCGGACGGTGCGGGGCGCCCTGAACTCTCCCGTGGCGCTGAACTCCGGTGCGGGCAGAGCTCGTTGGTCGAGCTTGCCGTTGTGGGTGAGGGGCAGCGCGGCCAGGGTGACGAACGCGGCGGGCACCATGTAGTCGGGCACCGATCCGGCGAGGAGCGCGCGCAGTTCCTCGGCCGCGGGCACGGCGTCGCCGGTGACGTACGCGACGAGCCGCTGGTCCCCGGGGGTGTCCTCGCGCAGCACGACGGCGGCCCGGGTGACGCCCGGGTGCCGGGCGAGCACGGACTCGATCTCGCCGGTCTCGATGCGGAAGCCGCGCAGCTTGACCTGTCCGTCGGCCCGGCCCGCGTACACGAGCTGCCCCTCGGCGTTCCAGTGCGCGAGGTCCCCGGTGCGGTACATCCGTGCCCCGGCGGGGCCGAACGGGTCGGCGACGAAGCGCTCGGCGGTGAGCGCGGCGCGGCCCAGGTAGCCGCGGGCCAGGGAGGCGCCCGCGATGTAGAGCTCGCCGCGCACCCCGGCGGGGACGGGGCGCAGCCCGGCGTCCAGGACGTAGGCGCGGGTGTTGGCGAAGGGGCGGCCGATCGGGACGGGGCCGTCGGGGAGCCGGACGCCGGGTTCGACGCGGTACTGGGTGCAGTTGACGGTCGCCTCGGTCGGCCCGTACACGTTCACGACGGCCGTGCCGGGGTGGCGTGCGCGGAATCCGGCGAGCGCGTCGGCGGTCAGCGCCTCGCCGCCGACGAGGAGTTCGCCCGAGGGCGAGACCGTGCCGGGCAGCGCGGCGAGCAGCGGCAGATGGCTCGGGGTCGCCTTGAGGAAGGTGGTGTCCAAGCCGTCCGTGGTGCCCGCGCCGTCCGGCTCCTCGTCGAGCGCGGCCAGGTGCACCCGGCCGCCGGTGACGAGGGGCGTGTAGAGGGCGGTGACGGTCAGGTCGAAGGTGACCGGGGAGTGCAGCAGGGCGGTGCCGGCGGCGCTCGGGTAGGCGTGGGCCGTCCAGCTCAAGTAGTCGGCCACCGCGCGGTGTTCGACGACGACGCCCTTGGGGCGGCCGGTCGAGCCGGACGTGTAGATGACGTACGCGGGGTGGGCCGGGGCGAGCGGGGCGGACCGGTCGGCGTCGGTGAGGTCGCCCGCGCCGCGCGTCTCCAGGTCCCGCACGGTGTCCCGGGCGTCGAGGAGCAGCAGCGGCACCTGGGTGGCGGGCAGCCCGGTGGCGACGGTGCCCTCGCTGAGCAGCAGCACGGGCGCGGCGTCGGCGAGCACGAAGCGGGTGCGGTCGGCGGGGTGGTCCGGGTCGAGGGGCAGATAGGCGGCGCCGGACTTGAGGACCGCGAGCAGCGCCACGACCAGGTCGGCGGTGCGGGGCAGGGCGATCGCCACGACCCGCTCGGGAGCGGCGCCGTGCGCCACGAGGACCCGGGCGAGCCGGTTGGCGCGGGCGTTCAACTCCGCGTAGGACAGGGTCTCTTCGGCGGTGACGAGGGCGGTCGCGGACGGGGTCCTGGCGGCCTGTGCCTCGATGAGGGCGGGCACCAGGGCGGCGTCGTGGTCGGTGTCCGGGACGCGGGTGCCGCCGTCGCCCGCGGCGAGCAGTGCGGCGCGCTCCTCGGGGGCGAGCACGTCGAGGGTGGCGACGGGCGCGTCCGGCCGCGAAGTGGCCGCCGTGAGCAGCGTGTTGAGGCGCTGGACGAGGAGTTCGGCGGTGGAGCGGTCGAAGAGTTCGGTGTTGTACTGGAGCACGCCGTCGATCCCGGCCGGGGACCCGGCGGCGTCGAAGGTCTCCCCGAGGTGGGCCGCGAGGTCGAACTTGGCGACGCCGGTCTCCGCCGCGTACGGGCTGGTGGTGACCCCGTCGAGCGCGAAGGCGGCCTCGGCGTTGTTGTGGACCGAGAGGAGCACCTGGAACAGCGGGTGCCGGGCCAGCGAGCGGGCCGGGTTGAGGACCTCCACGAGCCGCTCGAAGGGCAGGTCCTGGTGGGCGTAGGCGGCCAGGTCGGCCTCCCGTACCCGGTCCACGAGCTCGCGGAAGGTGGGCGTGCCCGAGGTGTCGGTGCGCAGCACCAGGGTGTTGACGAAGAACCCGACGAGGTCGTCGAGGGCGTCGTCGGTGCGCCCGGCGATGGGTGTGCCGATGGGGATGTCGGTGCCCGCGCCGACGGCGCCGAGCGCGGCGGCGAGCCCGGCCTGGAGCACCATGAACATGCTGGCGCGGCCGTCGTGGGCGAGCCGGGCGAGGCGGCCGTGCAGCTGGGCGTCGAGGGTGAAGCGGACGCCGTCGCCGCGGTTGCCGAGGACGGTGGGCCGGGGCCGGTCCAGGGGCAGCGCCAGCTGGTCGGGCAGGCCCGCCAACGCGTCCTTCCAGTAGGCGAGTTGCCGGGCGGCGACGCTGCGCGGGTCGGCCTCGTCACCGAGAACCTTGCGCTGCCACAGCGCGTAGTCCGCGTACTGCACGGGCAGGGCGGGCAGGGCGGGGGCGGTGCCGGTGCGCCGGGCGGCGTAGGCGGTGGCGAAGTCGCGGGCGAGCGGCGCCATCGACCAGCCGTCGGTGGCGATGTGGTGCAGCACGAGGAGCAGTACGTGTTCCTCGGCGGCGGTGGTGAACAGGTGGGCGCGCAGCGGGACTTCGGTGGCGAGGTCGAAGCCGCGGGCGGCCTCGGCGCTCAGCAGGCCGGGGAGGGCGTCCTCCTGGGTGGTGGTGAAGGTGAAGCGGGGCAGGAGCGCCCGCTCGGCGGGCAGGACCTGCTGGCGCGGCTCTCCGCCCACGGCGGGGAAGACGGTGCGCAGGGTCTCGTGGCGCTCCAGGACGTCGGCGAGCGCGGCGTCCAGGGCCTGCTGGTCGACGGGGCCGTGCAGCCGGACGGCCAGGGGAATGTTGTACGTGGCGCTGGGCCCCTCCATGCGGCCCAGGAACCACAGCCGGTGCTGGGCGAACGACAGCGGCACCGCTTCGGGGCGTTCGGTGGCGCGCAGCGGCGGGCGGGCGCCCCCGGCGGCGGCGACCCGCTCGGCGAGCTCGGCGGGCGTGGGTGCCTCGAAGAGGGTGCGGATGGCGAGCTCCACACCGAGGTCGGAGCGGACCCGGGAGACCAGGCGGGTGGCGAGCAGCGAGTGGCCGCCGAGCGCGAAGAAGCTGTCGTCGACGCCGATCGCGTCGATGCCGAGGATCTCCGCGAAGAGCGCGCACAGCGCCTCCTCCTCGGGGGTGCCGGGCGCGCGGCCCGCCCCGGATCCGGCGAGCTCGGGCGCGGGCAGCGCCTTGCGGTCGACCTTGCCGTTGGGGGTGAGCGGGAACTCGTCGAGGACGACGGTCGCGGACGGCACCATGAACTCGGGCAGCACGGCGGCGATGTGGGCGCGCAGCGCCTCCGGGTCGGCCTGCGCCCCTTCGGCCTCGACAGCGTAGGCGACGACCCGCTTGTCGCCGGGCTCGTCCTCGCGCACGATCACCGCGGCGTGCCCGACGCTCTCGTGCGAGGCGAGCACCGACTCGATCTCGCCGAGCTCGATGCGGAAGCCCCGCACCTTGACCTGGTTGTCGGCGCGGCCCGCGAACTCCAGCTGTCCGTCGGCCCGCCACCGGCCGAGGTCGCCGGAGCGGTAGAGGCGGGTGCCGGGCGGACCGAAGGGGCTGGCGACGAAGCGTTCGGCGGTGAGCCCGGGGCGCTTGAGGTAGCCGCGGGCGAGGCCGGGCCCGGCGATGTACATCTCGCCGACGGCGCCGGGCGGCACCGGGCGCAGCCAGCGGTCGAGCACGTACACGCGGGAGTTGACGAAGGGCCGGCCGATGGGCGGGGTGCCGCCGATGCCGAGGGCGGCGCTCATGGTGGCGCCGACGGTGGTCTCGGTGGGTCCGTAGCCGTTGAGGAGGCGGCGGCCGGGGGCCCAGCGGGCGACGAGTTCGGGGGTGCAGGCGTCGCCGGTGGAGACCAGCGTCGCCCCGGCGAGCACGTCGGGCCCGGCGGGCAGCGAGGCGAGCGCGACCGGGGGCAGCGTGGCGTGGGTGACGCGGTGGCGGGCCACGAGCGTGGCCAGGGGGTCGCCGGGCATCAGCTCCTCGGCGGGGCCGAGGACGAGGGCGGCGCCGGAGAGCAGCCCCATGGAGATGTCCCAGAAGCCCGCGTCGAAGCTGACGGAGGCGAACTGCAGGACCCGGCTGCCGGGCCCGGCCTGCACCGCGTCGGCCTGGGTGGCGACGAGGCTCGCGAGGCCGCGGTGCGGGACCACGACGCCCTTGGGGCGGCCCGTCGAGCCGGAGGTGTAGATGATGTACATCGGGTGGTCGACGGTGAGCGGCGCGGTGCGCTCGTCGTCGGTGAGGTCCGCGGTGTCGTACGCGGACAGGGCGGCCGTCGTCGCGGGCGCGTCCAGGACGAGGCGGGGCACGTCGGTGGCGGCCTCGCCGAGGAGCCCGGCGGTGGTCTCGGTGGCGATCAGCAGGGCCGGACGGGCGTCGTCCACCATGAACGAGAGCCGGTCGACGGGGTAGTCGGGGTCCAGCGGCAGATATCCGGCGCCCGCCTTCAGGACGCCCCACAGCGCGACGACGAGGTCCACGGAGCGGGGCACCGACACGGCGACGAACTGCTCGGGGCCGACGCCGAGTTCGACGAGGTGCCGGGCCAACTGGCTGGCGCAGGCGTCGAGTTCGGCGTACGAGACGCAGGTGTCCTGGAAGAGCAGCGCGGGCGCGTCCGGGGCCTCGGTGACGCGGGCCCGGAACAGCTCGGGCAGGGTGGCGGGGGCGAGGTCGCGGGCGGAGTCGTTCCAGTCGGCCAGGAGGCGGCGGCGCTCGGCCGGGGAGAGCACGTCGAGGCGCCCCACCGGCTGCCCGGGGTCGGCGACGACAGCGGTGAGCAGCCGTACGAGCCGGTCGAGCACGGCCCCCGCCGCCTGCTCGTCGAAGAGGTCGGGCGCGTAGCACAGGCGCAGGTGCAGGTCGTCGCCCATGAGTCCGGCGGCGAGGTTGAGCGGGTAGTGGGCGCCGTCGCGGCCGTCGACCCCGCTGAACCGGACGCCGTCGACGACGAGTTCCTCGGTGGTCGGATCGACGGGGTAGTTCTGGTAGACGAGGGTGGTGTCGAAGAGCTCCTGGTGGCCGGAGAGCTGCTGCACGTCGGTGAGGCGCACGTGCTGGTGGGCGAGGAGCTCGGACTGCTCGGACTGGAGCCGGGTGAGGGCGTCCAGGAGGGACTCGTCGGGCCGGAACCGGACGCGCACCGGCAGGGTGTTGATGAAGAGGCCCACCATCGTGTCGACGCCCGGGATCTCCGGCGGCCGGCCGGAGACGATGGCGCCGAACACGACGTCGTCGCGCCCGGTCAGGCTGGACAGGAGCAGCCCCCACACGCCCTGCACCACGGTGTTGACGGTGAGGGAGCGGCCGCGCGCGAAGGCGAGCAGGCCCTGGGTGATCTCGGCGGGCACCTCGTGCCGCAGCCAGCCTGGTCGCACCAGTTCGCGGCCCCGGTGCACGGGCGCCACCAGCGTCGGCTCGTCGACGTCGGCGAGCGCGGAGCGCCAGGACTCGCGGGCGGCGTCCGCGTCCTGCCCGGCCAGCCAGGCCAGGTAGTCGCGGTAGGGGGTGACGGGGCGCAGGACGGCCGGGTCGCCCTTGCTGCCGTACAGCTCGAACAGCTCACGGACCAGGACCGGCACGGACCAGCCGTCCATCAGGATGTGGTGCTTGGTGAGCATCAGCCGGAAGCGGTCGGGGGCGAGCCGGAAGACGGTGAAGCGCAGCAGCGGCGGCCGGGTCAGGTCGAAGCCGCGGGCCCGGTCCTCGTCGGCGTGCCGGGCCAGTTCGGCCTGCTGCTTGTCCGCGTCGAGGGCGCTCAGGTCGATCTGCTCCCACGGCACCGGCACCCGGCTGTGCACCAGTTGCACGGGCTCGCTGGAGCGGTCGTGGCGGAAGCCGACGCGCAGGTTCGCGTGGCGCTGGAGCAGGGTGCGGGCGGCCCGGCGCAGCGCGCGGGCGTCCAGCGGGCCCTCCAGGTCGAGGAGGAGCTGGTGGACGTAGAGGTCGGGTCCGTCCTCGTCGTAGAGGGCCTGGAACAGCATGCCCTCCTGGAGCGGGGACAGCGGCAGGACGTCCTCGATCGCGGACTTGACGGGATTGCCGGGCTTACTGGACTTGTTCACCGGGTGCCTCCGTGGATGCCCCGGCCGCCGAGCCGGGAAGGAATCGGACTCCTGCGGAGTGGCGCAGGAACGGTGTTCCACCCCCCAGACGGATCACCGTCCGTGAGGCAGCTGGTACTATCAGCGACGTGCTGAGCGAGAACCAAGCCAGCACAGCAACTCCCTTGCTTGCGGTACCAAACCGGGCTGGTTCCAACCCGGCTGGTGTTGATCGTGTAAGAGCTGGTGGCCCGCTGGGCCGCAGCCAACGTGAGCCAGGAATCCCCGGCTTCAGCTGAGGGAGGGTTCAATTGGCCATCTCCCATTCGTCCGTGAAGTCGCCTGAGTCGTCGTCCTCGTCGTACTCGTCGTCCCAGTCGTCGACGGGGACGGCCGACTCGGCGTTGAAGGCGTCGAGTTCGTCCTGGCTGATCCGGACCAGCGAGAGGTCCGAGGGGGTGAGCCCGCCGATGCCGGCGTGCTCGGCGTGCGCGGCCAGGGCCCGCACGGCGCGCGAGAAGCAGTCGCTGAGCGCGCGCACGTCCTGTTCCCGCAGCAGGGTCTGCGGCCAGGACCAGACGAGCTGCAGGCGCGGCCCGTCGGGGTGGTCCTCGGTCATCGCGTTGACGCCGAGGGCGTGGGTGAGCGGGGTCTCCGGGTCGGGGCGGCCGCCGCCGAGGTCGGCGCCGCCGACCATGTCCGCGTCGACGACCGGCGTCCACGGCGCGGCCGTACTCCCGTCCGAACTCGCGGACCGGCCCAGGTAGTTGAAGCTGATCTGCGGCCCGGGGAGGTCCTTCAGGACGTCCCGGGTCTCGTGGTTGAGGTGGCGGAGCAGGCCGTAGCCGAGCCCGTGGTCGGGCAGGGCGCGCAGCTGCTCCTTGACGCGCTTGAGCGCCTCGCCGACGGCCGGTCCGCCCGCGGCGAGCGCGGCCGGGTCGTGGACGCCCGGGTCGAGCCGCACCGGGTGCAGGCTGGTGAACCAGCCGACGGTGCGGGACAGGTCGACGCCCTCGACGACGTCCTCGCGGCCGTGCCCCTCCAGGTCGACGAGGAGGGCCGTGCCGTCGGCGTCCTCGTCCTCGTCCTCGTCGTCCAGGTCGATGTCGCCGCGCGCGGTCCGCCAGTCGGTGACGGCGAGGGCGAGCGCGGTCAGCAGGACGTCGCCCGCGCCCGCGTGGTAGGCGGCGGGCAGCGTGGTGAGCAGCGGCGTCATCTGCTCGGCGCCCTCGCTGGTGGTCAGGAACCGCATGGTCGCGAACACGTCCTGGCCGGGGTCGAGGGGCCGGTCGCCGAGCAGCGCGTCCGGCTCCTCCAACATCTCTTCCCACAGCGGGAGTTCGGCGGTCCGCTCGGGCTTGTGGGCGAGCTCCACGAGGTGCTCGGCCCAGCGCCGGAACGAGGTGCCGGTCTCCTGGAGCGAGGGTTCCAGGCCGACGGCGATGGCCTCGCAGGCGGCCGCCAGGTCCGGTACGAGGACCTGCCAGGACACGTTGTCGACGACCAGGTGGTGGGCGACGAGCAGCAGCCGCCCCGCGGCGCCGGGCCCGGCGTCGAACCACACGGCCTGGAGCATCACCCCGGCGTCCGGGTCGATGCGGCCCCAGGCTGCCTCGCTCTCCGTGGAGGTGAGCGCCCGCAGCGCCGCCGCGTCGAGCCCGGCCGCGTCGACCCGGCGCACCCGCGTAGCGGCGTCGACGGTGCCGCGTTCGGGCACGTCGAGCCGCCACCGCCCGGTGTCCCGGGTCAGCCGGGCGCGCAGCGCGTCGTGGTGGTCGAGGACCACGCCGAGGGCGCCGGCGAGCCGCTCCTCGGTGAGTCCGGCCGGGGCCTGCAGCAGCATCGACTGGTTGAACCGGCCGATGGGACCGCCGCGTTCGCGCAGCCAGTGAATGGTCGGGGTGAGCTGCACCTCGCCGATGCCGAGGTCGGGGCCCTCGCTGACGACCGAGTCGAGGCTGGTCGCAACGGCGGCGAGAGCGGCCACCGTGCGGCGGTCGAAGACCTGGCGGGGCGT